>CAXSDA010000045.1:0-62090 GCA_964236515.1 uncultured Actinoplanes sp. | reverse complement strand
CATCCTGTCCCACCGAACCACGAAGATCAAATGCTACGACCGACTGAATTCGCCGGCGACACAGTGCGGAAAAGCATCACAGTGACTTTGGCGGTGGGCGCGCTGGCGGCCGGCGCGTTCCTCGCCCCCGCCGGTGCGATGGCCGCCGGCGCGCGGAGTGTGCCGGCGATGGATGGTGCGACCGCGAGCGCGTTCGCCACCCGGCTCGGCGCGGCCCGCACGGCGGGGGCGTACATCGACGGCGCCGGCCGTGCGGTCGTCGCCGTCACCGACGCGTCGGCCGCGCAATCGGTCCGGGCGGCCAGCGGGGTGGCCCGCCTGGTCACCCACAGCACGGCCGACCTGCAGTCCATCACCGCGGAATTCGACAAGTCGGCCCGCATCCCCGGCACCTCATGGGGTGTGGACCCGAGCACCAACCAGGTGTCGGTGGAGACGGACAGCACGGTGACGGGAGCGAAGCTGGCCACGGTGCAATCCGTGGCCGGGCGCTTCGGCGACGCGGTCCGGGTCGAGCGGATCCCAGGAACGCTGACCGAGGCCGCTGCATTCACCTCCGGCGGCCAGGGTATCCAGAATGCCGGGCAGACGTTGAAATGCTCGCTCGGTTTCAATACTCAAAACAGCGCCGGCGCCCGGTATTTCCTGACCGCGGGACATTGCGGCAATGCGAATAGCACCTGGTACAAGGCGGCCGACGGAACGTACCTGGGCACGAACCACGAGAGCAGTTTTCCCGGCAACGACTTCGCCGTGGTGACTTATCGCAACAGCGCGGTCACGGCGTACGGGACCGTCTGGGTCAACGGCGCCCAGCAGCAGATCAGCAGCTCGCGCTATCCCGTCGATGGCGAGTCGGTGGCGCGGGTCGGCACCACCAGCAGCGACCTGACCGGTGCGGTGCTGCTGACCAGCACAACGGTGACCTACGACGACGGCAGCACGGTCACCGGCATGATCAAGACGTCCCTGTGTGTGATGCACGGCGACAGCGGCGGCCCGATGTTCCACGGGTCGGTCGCGCTCGGCATCACATCCGGCGGCACCGACGCGGACGCGCCCTGCTCCACGTCGGTCAGCAGCCGGCGGTCCTACTACCAGCCGGTCCAGGAAGTCCTCAATCACGACGGCCTCCGGGTCTTCTGAGCAGCCGGATGAGACGACTCTTCGCTCTCGCCGTGACCCTGGTGCTCGTCGCCGGGGTCGCGGTCACCGGCACACCGGCGTCCGCCGCGGACGCGACCCACAGCGAATACCTTCTTTTCGACGGCAACGGCGAGTCGTTCGGCGGGGTCCGCTATCACTCGTTCCGCATCCCTTCCCTGCTGCGGACCACGAAGGGGACCTTGCTTGCTTTCGCCGAGGGCCGAGCCGATTCCAACCTGGACTACGGCAACATCAACCTGATGTTCAAGCGCTCGACCACCAACGGGCAGTCCTGGTCGGCCCTGGACCAGGTGGTCGGCACCGGGCCGGGCACCTGGGGCAACCCGACCGGGGTGGTCGACCAGCACACCGGCACGATCTTCCTCTTCCTGTCCTGGAACGCTGGCGGCTATAGCCAGTTCGGCGACGGCGGCACCACTCCGATCACCGCCTGGGGCGAGCGCCGGGTCATGTTGTGCACCAGCAGCAAGGCCGAGGACGGAGCGACCTGGCACGGCCCGGCCGACCTGACCGAGGTGGTCACCCCGAAAAAGCACGCCGACGGTACGACCTGGGCCTGGGACGCTGTCGGACCTGGTGCCGGAATCCAGACCACCAAGGGTAGGCTGATCATCCCGGCGACCAACCGCAACATCTACAGCGACGACGACGGCGCGCACTTCACGAGCGCTACCATGGCCCGCGGACAGGAGATGACCGGGGAGAGCACGGTGCTCGAGCTGACCGACGGGCGGCTAATGCGCAACGACACGGCCGTCTCGAGCGTCTGGGCGACCGGCAAGAGCCGTTGGGTCGCGCGGGGCACCATCGAGAACGGCTTCGGCGGGTATGTGCCGGACCCTGCCCTGCCTGATCCCCACGCTGAGGCGTCGATCTTGCGGTACAACCTGGACTCGCCGCCCCGGATCGTCTTCCTCAACTCGGCGAGCATCAGCAACCGGACCAGCATGACGATCCGGATCAGCACCGACGAGGCGAAGACCTGGCCGGTGAGCCGTCCGTTGAACGACGCGCCGCTGCCGGCGTGGCCCGGCCTAGGCACCGGCAAAGTCGCCGAGGGCGGCTACTCGAGCATGGCCAAGACGTCCGACAAGACGGTCGCGGCCCTAGTCGAGGTGAACGAGGACACCGCAGCCAGCGCGACCTCGCACCGTTCGATTGTCTTTCGGAAGGTTAATCTGCCCTGGATCGCCGGCTGACGCCGGGCCCGGTGGTCAGCGGGTAGTGGAGTCGACCGGTGCCCACTCCCCTTTGGCCGGACTGCCCAGGGAACAACCACGTCGTCCTCGTGAGGCACCTCCCACGGCACTTCACCATCGCCGAGGCGGCTGTCATGGCCGTGACGTCCCGGGACGCTCAGGACCGATCAGGCCAAGAAAAAATGCGCGCAGGCTTACTCCAGAACAGGCAGAGAGCTTTGGTACTTCCGCGGTTTCGGAGCTTTCTTGCCGGGGCGATCCTGCGGCCACGGCGGCCGGGCAGGTGCGCGTTCGAGCAACTGCCGCAAGAATGGCGGCCGAGCGCGGGTGCGCGACCGAGTCCGACGACTCGGCCGCACCCGCGGGGGCTGCAAGCCGATCAGCGCATACGCGAGTCGGCGTCGCTGCTGTGGCTGCCGGCCCTGGCCAGGCCCCGGCGGAGCATAAGGCTTGCTCACAAGCGATTTTGTAGAAGTGTAGAGAGATGACGCTGGTGATGGTCTCCCGGAACAATTTCAGGGGTCGACGGTAGGCGGTATGGAGGATCCGCCAGGACTTGAATTGGGCGATGGTCTGGTCGATGACGTACCAACTTCTGTTGTAGGTTCGGCGGGTGTTACCAGCAGCAGACCCGGCGGTAAGGGTTTCGGTACTCGGTGTGATCACGGCCACGGTCGACGGGAGCGCTGTCGACCTCGGCCCGTTGAAACAGCGCACCTTGCTGGCGATTTTGCTGTGCCGTCCGGGGGTCGAGGTGCCGTCCGACGCGCTGGTGCACACGCTCTGGGGGGGCCGGCCACCGGTGTCCGCGGCGAGCAATCTCCGCTCCTATGTCCACGCGCTGCGGCGGGCGCTCGGCAAGGACGTGATCCTGGGCAGTGGGAGGCCGGGCTACCGGCTGCACATCGACCGTGTCGAGACCGACGTCGCCAGATTCGACGAGCTGTGCGCCGCTGCCGCGGCCGCGGCCGACCGTCACGACACCGCTGTCGTCCGGGACCTGCTAAACGAGGCCGTCGCGCTGCGCCGTGACCGGGCGTTCGCCGACGTCGGTGAGCTGCCGGCCGTCGCCGAAGAGGTGCACGCCCTGGAGGAGCGCTGGCTGCTGGCGGCGCAGCGGCGCTTCGACGCGGAACTGCGGCTCGGCCGGGCTGCGGAGGTGACCGGCGAGCTGACCACGCTGATCGCCCAGCACCCGCACCGGGAACGGTTTTGGGAGCAACTGATGCTTGCGCTGTATCAGGCAGGCCAGCAGAGCGACGCGCTGATGGCCTACCAGCGGGCGTGGCGGACGCTGCACGACGAGGTGGGCATCGAGCCGGGGCTCGCGTTGCAGACCATGCAGCGGCGGATACTTGACGCCGACCCCACGCTGCTCATCGAGGGCCCGCACCCGCCGGTGCCGCGGCTGGCCCAGCTACCGCTCGACGTGCTTGGCTTCGTCGGCCGCGATGAGGAGCTGCGCCGGCTCGACGCCGCGCTGGCCGTCGCGGCCCGCCGGCAGACCGCGATCGCGATCGCGGCCATGTCCGGGCCGGCCGGCGTCGGCAAGACGACCCTCGCCGTGCACTGGGCTCACCAGGTCATCGATCAGTTCCCTGACGGTCAGCTATACCTCAACCTGCGCGGGTTCGATCCCGAGGCGAGGGGTCTCGACGCCGAGGAAGCCCTCCAGATTCTCCTGGAGGCGCTCGGTGTCGCTTCGTTGCGTATCCCCGCCGGGGTCACCACACGGGCCGCGCTGTATCGCAGCAGGCTCACTGGCCGGCGGATGCTGGTCGTGCTGGACAACGCCCGAGACGAGGGCCAGGTCCGGCCGCTGCTGCCCGGTGCGCCGGGGTGCATGGTGCTGGTGACCAGCCGCAGCCGGCTCACTGGGCTGATCGCCACGGAGGGCGCGTCGCCGGTGGTGCTCGGTCTGCTGGACGACGAGGGCGCCCGGCAGGTCCTTGCCGAACGCATCGATGCGGACCGGCTGCTCGCCGAACCGTGGGCGGTCGACGAGATCATCGCAAGGTGCGCCCGGCTACCGCTCGCGCTCGCGGTCGTGGCGGCCCGGGCGATGACCAATCCGGGGTTCCCGCTCGGTGCGCTGGCCAAGGAGCTCACCAAGTTCCAGAACCCGCTGGACGCCTTCGACGGGTCCGACCCGGTCAGCGACATCCGTGCCGTCTTCTCCTGGTCGTACCGGATCCTCAGCCCGGACGCGGCACGGCTGTTCCGGCTTCTGGGGCTGCACCCGGGACCGCACGTGACGACCGCCGCTGCGGCGAGCCTGGCTGGGGTCCCGATCGGTGCGGTCCGCCGGATGCTCACCGAGCTGGCCCGGGCGCATCTGCTGACCGAGCTGCAACCCGGGCGGTACGCCTTCCACGATCTTCTGCGCGCCTACGCGGTCGAGCTGGTCAAGGCGGTCGAGGGCGCGGCGGAGCGCTCGGTGGTGATTCGCCGGATGCTCGACCACTATCTCTCCACGGCCTATCGGGCCGGGATGCTTTTGCGCCCCCACCAAGGCTCGATGGAGCTGCGGCCGGGTATCACGCCGGAGGAGATCGGCGACCTGCGTGATGCGATGGCCTGGTTCGCTGTCGAGCACGCCGTGCTGCTCAACGTCATCGCGCTGTGCCACCGGCCGGACGTCACCGACCCGGCGTACCCACATCTGACCGAGCATCGCCGGGCAATCGCCTTCTACCTGCGCGACAGCGAGGCGTTCCGGCAACCCGGCAACCGCTACGTGGAGGCGACGATCCTCAGCAACATCGGTGACGCCCATCTCGCGGCCAACGACGAGGAGTCCGCCCGCCGGGTCTGGCGAGTGGCGCTCGCCTCCCTCGAGGAACTCGGCCATGCCGACGCCGAGCACGTCCGCGCGAAGATCGACGCACCATAGCGAGTGGGCGGGGCGAGCGCTGGGTCGTCGCCACCCTGTACCGCTCGTAAACCCGGATTTTCTGGGGTGACCTGCGGTTCTGTGCGTTGCCGACCATTGCTCAGGAGGCAGGCTGACCGGCATGGTCGTGTCGTTTGGATACCTGGTCTTGCGTGAGGTGCTGCAGTTGATCGTGTTGAGCCTGGGCGGCGAACGGGCGAAGGACGTCGAGATCCTGGTTCTTCGCCACCCGGTTCCGGTGTTGCGCCGTCAGGTCAAACGGCTGGACCTGGAACCCTCCGATCGGGCGGTGCTCTCGGCCGTGGCTCGGCTGCTGCCCCGGGCCGCGGTGGGCGACGTATTCGTCACCCCCGGCCACCCTGCTGCGCTGGCATCGCCGCCTGATCGCCCGGAAATGGACCTATCCCCGGCGCCGGCCGGGCCGCCTGCCGGTGCACGCAACGATCAGGGCACCGGTGCTGCGCCTGGCCAAGGAGAAATCCAAGTTGGGGCCACCGCCGGATCCACGGCGAACTGGTCGGCCTGGGCTTCCGGGTGGCGGCCAGCACCGTCTGGTCCATCCTGACCGAAGCTGGAGTGGATCCGGCGCCGCGGCGGACCGGGCCGACCTGGACCCAGTTCCTGAGCGCTCAGGCCAAGGGGATCCTGGCCCGCGACTTCCTGCACGTCGACACGATCGGGTTGACCTGCATCTACGTGTTGTTCCTGATGGATATGCACCCGCCGGGTGCATATCCTCGGTGTGACCGCGCATCCGAGCGGGGCGTGGGGTGACTCAGCAGGCTCGCAACCTGATCCTGGACCTGGGGGATCAGGCCGGGCAGTTCAAGTTCCTGATCCGCGATCGGGACACCAAGTACACCGCTGTTTACGACGGGGTGTTCTCCAGCGAAGGTATCGAGGTCCTGCGCAGTCCTCCGCGGGCGAACGCGTACGCGGAACGGTGGGTGCGCACCGTGCGCCGAGAGTGTCTGGATCGGATGCTGATCTACAACGCGCGGCATCTGCTGGCCGTCCTGGGCGAGTTCGTCACGCACTACAACGAGCACCGGCCGCACCAGAGACTCGATCAACGCTCTCCCGACGCCGTGGATACCTCGCCTGACCTGACCGACTTCGCCTCCGTGCGAGTCCGACGCAGGAAGATCCTCAACGGACTGATCAGCGAATACTCGGAAGCGGCATAGCCGAACCGCATTTCCGAGCGGTACAAGCTCAGGAGCAAGGTCTTGATCAAGCCGCGGTCACACCAACGTCAGCCTTCCTTACCGCCACCAGCCATATAGGACCGGAGCACCACCGTTTCTGCGCCAGAGCCAGATTGTTGACAGCCGCGCCAAGACACGGTGTGACCCGCACATGTCCGCGATGTCTACCGGCATGTCGCTGCAACGACCTGCACCGACCCTGATGACCGGTCCGTCGCGCCGTCCGGGAGAGTCTGCCAGCCGGACATGCAGCTCCGCACACGGAAGAATGCGCCCTTCACTCGCAAAGGCCCCGGGGTACGAGCTGGCCGACGCCGGACCGTCCCTCCTGTCCGCAAGGCCTTTCGATCCCGCAGAGTACCTGGGCACACACTCCGGCAGCCCAGGCACGTCCCAGTCCTTCTCAGTCGCTTCGAACACGCCAGGACCGTACGAAAGGAAAGCCTCTAAGAGGTCCGGCGACTTGGTCCACCTTTCCCTCAGCGGAGGTGTCGCCCGGGTCCACCGAACGGCCACATGCCCCTCAGCTTCCTGGACAGGGAATCTGCGTTCGTCGTCCTCTCATGATCATATTCGTCAGAATGCCCATAGGGCCCTCAAGGGCGCAAAAGGTACACGGACGGGATTGGTGGAGTTGCTCCGGCCGAGTTCGTCCTGCCACGATCCAAGGGGAAGAAACAGCATGTTGAAAGCACTGGCCACCGGAGCCACTCTGCTCGCCTCGCTCGCCATCACCGGCGCACCTGCGTACGCCGCGCCCACCTCCGGACCAAGTGACGAGATGGTCATCGATGTGGCTGCCGCGAACGGCTCTGGCTGCTCCGGGGGAAGCGCCGAGGTCACGGTGTCGCCGGACAATAAAGCGTTCACTGTCACCTACAGCCAGTTCACCGCACAGACCGGCGCCGGCACTAACCCGACCGACTTCCGCAAGAACTGCCAGCTCGCATTGAACGTACATGTGCCACAGGGCTTCACTTACGCCATCGCAGGCGCCGACTACCGCGGCTACGCCCACCTGGGGCCCGGCGCGTCCGGGTCGGAGAGCGCCAACTACTACTTCCAGGGCGAACCGCAGTCCACCCGCATCCGGCACAACTTCACCGGGCCGACCGACGGGGACTGGGAGCGCAGCGACGCCCTCGGCGTGGCCTCGCTGTCGTTCCTCCGCTGCGGCGAGGAGCGCTACGTCAACGTCAACACCGAGCTGCGCGTCGACCGCGGACGCTCCCGTCCGAATAGCACCAGCTTCCTGACCATGGACTCCACCGACGGGCGCATCGACACCGTCTACCACGTCGCCTGGAAGAAGTGCTGACCTGAATCGATCACCCGCCAGGGGTGCCCTTATGACCCCGGGCGGGCGGTCGGCCATTCGTGTGTGGACAGCTATGAAAGACGAAGCGATACAGGGAGCCATCTTCATCGTGACGTGGCTGGTCACGGGCAGGGAGGCGACCCAGTGTCGAGTTAGGACGCGGCGCTCGGTAAGACAGCAGTCAGCCAAGATCAGATGCGCCAACCGGGAGCCTCGCTGTGCTGTCCGGCCCCGCCGCGATTCTGCTGTCCACCCGCGCACTGAACCACCTGGCTGGACTCATCCGCCGCCACCGCGGCCAGCTTCAATCGAGCTGGCGGCGCCTGGACCCCGGCCGGCAAGCCCTGCTCGCCCTGGCCCACCCCATGGTCGGCGACGGTGATCCGGCACCACAGCGTCGCCGCAACCGGGACAAGCTGACCGCCGCCGCCCGGGCAAGAGGTGCGGGCGGTCGACGCGAACCCGGTCGGCGGCGCGGACCGGCCGCCGGCACCCGGCAACTGTCCACGTACCGGTCCACGACCGGACCCCGGACAGCTTCCGCGCCACCGTCGCCGGGGCCATACACACTGGCCCGCCTCGCCTGCGGATTCCAGATCGGCGTGTCCACCGCCTGGCGACACGTGCGCGAGGCCGTCGAACTGCTCGCCGCCACCGCCGACGTTCTGGACACCGCCATGACCAGGATCCGGGTGTTGGCCTACGCGATCCTCGACGGCACCCTGATCCCGATCGACCGCGTCGCCGACGAGAAGCCCTACTACTCGGGCTGTGAGGATCATGGAAGTCCGTGATGAGCCCAGCCTGGCCCGTACTCTGGTTGGCCGGGACGGCGGCGACAGCATCCACGGTGTCGGTTCCTACCGTGCCGGCGCCGGGCGGCCCGATCCGGCCGGTTGACCTCCACCACCACGGTGACATGCTGCCGGCGCAGACAACGGGCCAGCCCCGCGCCGTAGGAGCTGGAACCGTTTAATATCCGGGATTCGCGATGACACGGTATTTCGGGACCCTGGGGCGGCATCCGGTGGGAGAGCGTGGAAGGTGATCGCGACGTTGCCCGACGAGTCATCAACTTTCTTGAAGATCGGCGGCTACTGTTTGGTGATCGCCACGCCGAGGACGGGATGCAGTGAGCCTTTCCGAGTAACGGTCGTTGACGTTGGGTGACGCTTCAAGTGGTGCGGCCGTGTTCGACGTGCAGGATGACGAGGGCTGCCGCGGTGATCCGGCTGATAGTCCAGGGGCAGAGGCTGACGTTGATGTTGATCTGTGAGAGGACCAACGTTCTATCGGGATTCTGCGCTCTTTCGTTGCACCTCAACAGGTTTGGGTGTGTCCATACCAGACAGCCAAGCCGTCACCCTGAGCACTCAGTCCGTTGCTTGGAAAGCCTCAATGCTTCCTGAGAGACAGCTTTGCCCCGGGAGTCAACCGCAATGTGGATAATCGTCGGCACCGGGGGCTGGCTAAGCAGCGCGAAAAGCACGGCTGTCAAGGCTGCCAACACAACTGTGGATGAACGCTGCTAGGGCGTGTGTCGAAGTCGGCCGAGGCGTCACGGCGTGGCTTGATCGATAAGTCGTGAGGTATCCGGTAGACGGCTTAGCGACCAAGCAAAACCGGAGACCACCGGAGACCTCGTGACCACCCTAGCGGTGACGAGGCGGCATGATCTGACCGACGTGCGGTGGGCAGCATTGGAACCGTTGCTGCCCACCGGCCGTCGGCCGGGCCGTCCGCCGGCCTGGACGAAACGGCAGCTCATCGACGGCATCCGGTGGCGGATCAGCGTGGGTGCGCCCTGGCGGGATGTACCGCAGGTGTATAGGTCGTGGGCGGCGGCGCACTGTCTTTTTCGGCGCTGGCAGCAGCTAACCCTGACGTACCGCATTTAGGAATGACGCATCAATTCTTACCGAGGAGCGTCGACCCTGTGGATCGCGACGCCGCTACCTTCCCATGAGGGAGCGGATGATCTCTTTCTGCCTGCATGGCACCAGTCTCCAGCCTGGGAGCCGAGCCGGCGAGCAAGCACGCCAGTGCGACAGTCAGGAAACCAGTGCAGCCGGCAGCCGTACGGTAAAGGTCGCCCCGTCTCCCGGCCGTCCGTCGGCCGTGATCGTGCCGCCGTGCCCGGTGACCACCTCGCGGAGCAGCGCCAGCCCGATGCCGAAGCGCCGGTCGCCCGCGCCCGCCCCGCGGTGGAACCGGTCGAAGATGCGGGTCGCGTCGGCCGGGTCGAATCCGTCGCCGGTGTCGGCGACCACCAACTCGACCTGGTCACGGACGGCCCCGAGGGCGACCGTGATCGACCCGCCGGACGGAGTGTGGGCGAGCGCGTTGTTGAGCAGTTCGGCGATCACCCGGGTGAGGGCCGAGGCGATGCCGGACACAAGCGGCGGGTGGTCCGGGACATTGAGGTGGAGTTTGACGCCGGCCTCGTCAGCCCGGTCGGCCTCGGTCGCCACCGCGGCGCTCGCGACGGCGGTCAGGTCGACCGGTTCGCGCTCCGGCCCGGCGCCGCTGGCCAGCCGGGCCGACAGCAGCAGCTCGTCGACGATCTCACCGAGCCGGCGGGTGGTCGTCACGAGACGGTCGAGGTCGCCCTGGTCGGGGGAGGAACGGGTGCGGGCGCGCCGGGCCAGCAGCTGGGCCCGGGTGTGCACCTGGGCGATCGGGGTGCGCAGCTCGTGGCTGGCGTCGGCCACGAACCGGCGTTGCCGTTCCAGCGCGTCGGCCAGCGGAGCGATCGATCGGTGCCCGACGATCAGGCCCGTGATCAGCGCGGCGAGCAGCCCGACTATGGCGGCCGACCCGAACGCCATCAGCATGTGCTGCCGGTCGGCCGTCTGGTAGCGGGCGTCGAACACCACCTGCACCACGGCGTTGCCGCGGGCTTGGGTCAGCACGTGGTAGGTGGTGCCGTTGCGGTGCAGCACCGCTTTCTCGGGCGGCCCGCCGGCGGTGACCCGGTCGACCGCGCCGCGCATCGGGAAGCCGCTCGGCGGGGGGATCGTGCCGACGTCGAGCTTCCCGTCGACCTGCCGGAACAGCCAGTTGCAGGCGACCGGCCCGGCCGTAACGCCGTGTGCGACTCCCCAGCTCAACTCCTGGTTGATTTCGCGTTCCTGGCTACGGACCATGCTGGCATACGCGACCACCCCGACGATGACGAGCAGCGCGCCGACGGCCAGTCCGACCAGCAGCCCCATCCGCAGCCGGGCCCGCCGGACCAGGGCTTTCTCGCTGCAGTCGGCGACGACCTTCACAGGGCTCCCAGCCGGTAGCCAAGACCGTGGACGGTCTGGATCACCCGGCGGCCGAGCTTGCGGCGCAGGTAATAGACGTACGTGTCGACGATCGAGGCGGCCGCCGCGTCGTCGAAGACCCGTCGCCGCAGCTGGTCGCGGGAGTGCACGGCGGCCGGGCGGGCGGCGATCGTGCGGATCAGCCCGAACTCGCGGGCGGACAACGCGATCCGGGTGCCGTCGGGCAGGACGACCTCACGCACGGCCAGGTCGAGCAGCCCGGTTCCGATCCGCAGCACTTCGGTCGCCTCCCCGCCGCGGCGGCACAGGGCCCGCACGCGCGCGCTCAGTTCGTCCAGGTCGAACGGTTTCACCAGGTAGTCGTCGGCACCGGCGTCGAGCCCGGCGATCCGGTCGTCGACCGTGCCGAGCGCGGTCAGCATGAGGGCCCGGGCGGCGACCGCCTGCGATCGCAGCCGGGTCAGCACGTCGATGCCGTCCAGCGCCGGCAGCAGGCGGTCGATGACCAGGACGTCGTACGGCCGGGTCAGTCCGAGATGGAGCCCGCGCTGCCCGTCGGCCGCCCGGTCAACTTGATAGCCCTCGTCGACGAACGCCGTGGTCAGCATGTCGGTCAGCTCGAGGTCGTCCTCGATCAGCAGCAGTCGGTTCGGTCTTCCGCCGGGCATCCATCAACCATGTCGTAACGGACACTATTTGCATAGTAAAAGTTTGAGTGTTCAATTAATTCTCAGGCTGCCAGCGCGGGCTCCGGCGTCGCCACCGAGGTCCGGTCCCGGCGGTCGAGCAGCGTCAGCATCGGGGTCGTCATGATCGTCGTGACCAAGGCGACCACGACCAGTACGGTGAAGAGCGCCGAGTTGACGATCCCGGCGTCCAGGCCGACGTTGAGCGCGATCAGCTGCATCAGGCCGCGGGCGTTCATCAGCGCGCCGACCCGCAGTGCGACCGGCTGGGCTTCGCCGCGTAGGCGGGCCGCTGCCCAGCAGGCCCCGAATTTGCCGGCGATCGCCAGGACCACCGAGGCCAGTGCGAACAGCAGCACCCGGGGGTCGCCGAGCAGCCCGAACTGGGTGCGCAGCCCGGAGTAGGTGAAGAACAGCGGCACGAATACGGTCGATGCGAGCGGGGTGATCGTGTCCATCACCTTCTCGGTCCGGTCGTTGCGCGGCATGATCAGGCCGAGGATGAAGGCGCCGAACACCGCGTAGAGGCCGATCTCGTCGGTGTACCAGGCCGTGAAGAACAGCAGCGCGATGGTGCCGAGCAAGCGGCCGGAGTCGCCGAGCCGGTCGTTCTCCATGATCGCGCCGGTGACCCGCCGGCCGGTCAGCCAGATCACCAGCGCCAGCACCGCCACCCCGCCCACTGCCAGCACCGCGGGCCGTGCCTTACCGGAGGCGAACGACAGCACCACGGCGAGCATGATCCAGGCGACGGCGTCGTCGACCGCGCCGGAGGCCAGCGAGAGCGAGCCGAACCGGGTGCCGGCCAACCCCCGCTCGGTGATGATCCGGGCCAGCATCGGGAACGCGGTGATCGCCAGGGCGACGCCGACGAAGGCTGCTGAGACGGCCAGCGAGACGCCGGGCTTGCGCATCGGGATGGCGTGGTCGGTGACCAGTACCAGCAGTACGCCGAGGATCAGCGGCACCGACACGCCGGCCAGCGAGATCGTCCCGGCGGTCCCGCCCATCCGGCTGGTGCGGTGACTGATGAATGCGTAGCCGGTCTGAAACATGTAGAAGACCAGCCCAATCTGGCCGACCACATAGAGCACCGGCATCAGCGCGGCCGGGAACACCGCGTGCTCGGCCGACGGGAACAGCAGGCCGAGCAGCGACGGGCCGAGCAGCACGCCGGCCAGCATCTCGCTTACCACCGGCGGTTGTCCGATCTTACCGAGCAGCCAGGCCACGGCCCGGCAGAACAACAGGATCACCGCGACCGCGATGAAGAACCGCGGCGAGAGCTGGGTCGGGGTCATGGCAGAGCCGCCTCCTCGAAGTAGGTCGCGCACAGCCGCTGCCGACGGGCGTCGACCACCATGTAGGTGCCGAGCACGAGTTGCCGCACGCTGCGCCCGGCGTCGGCCCACCGGTCGGCCAGCCGCATCCGGGTCAGCCGGGTAGGGCCGGGCGGTTCGGCACCGGCCGGCGTGAGATAGGCCGGGCCGCGGCTGGGCAGCGACCGGGTGTGCGAGGCGCTGGAGGTCAGCGAAAATCGGCGTAGCACCTCGCGGGTGACCGCGCGCATCATCACCGGCGCCGACCCGCGGGCCGGGCAGGCCCGGTTGGCGGTGATCCCGAACGGGATGAAGTGCGCGTCGGCCCGCTTCAACGTGCGCCACCGCTCGGGGTCGAACCGGTCGTCGGCGGCCGGTCCGGTCCGCTGGAAGGCCAGGTAGTTGAAGAGCAGCACCGACCCGGCGGGCAGGGTGAGCCGCTCGCCGACCTCGATCGGGGCCGAGGTGATCCGGTGCGCGACCCCGAACAGCGGGTGCACGCGTAACGTCTCGTCGATCACCCGGTCGAGCGCGTCGTCCTCGTCCAGGGTGGCCGTCAGCTCGCGCTGCACGTCCGGGTGCTGGGCGATCGCCAGCAACACGTGGGCCATCGCCTCGGACATCTGCACGACCGCGGTGTTGAAGAATGCGCCTTGCAGATACCAGGCCGTCTCCTGGAGTGTGAACTCCGGCGGCAGGGTGACCGGGCAGGTGCCCGCCTCGAGCCGGCCGAGCAGATAGCGGGTCAGCCGGTCGCGGCGGGCCATGTGCCGCAAGCTGGTGCCCTTGAGCGCGGCCACCACGTCGTCCGCGTTGCCGACGATCAGGTCGCGGACCTCGGGTGGGCACGGCTCATCGAAGACCAGTTCGAAGTAGACCTCGGCCCAGATCGGCATCATCAGGTCGCGCAGCCGCACGTGGCTGGTCGCGCCGGCGCGCAGCCGCTCGAGAATCCGCCGGGCCGCCGCGGTCGCGCGTTTGTCCGACTCGACGTGCGGGATCGCGAGGACCTTGCGGGTCACCTTGGCCACCGAGCGGTAGCGTTCGCCCGGTTCCAGGTGCTCCTGGTGCATCTGCGGTCCGGGAGCCAGCCAATACCAGAACAGGTCGGACAGCCCGGCGCCGCGGCTGCGCCCGTCGGCCGCCGGGTCGCTGTAGACCCGCTCGAAGTGCACGGCGCCGACCAGCGGGCCGGGCACCGGGATGCCCTCGGTGCCGTTCACCCGAGTGAAGATCCACTCGCGGAGCCGAATCACCATTGGGGGCAGCCAGTGCGGCATACTCCACGCGGCGGCCGCCACCAGCACCACGACAGCCACGGTCAGCAGGATCCTCATCGGATTACGTCCGGGGTCAGATCGGCCGGTCGCTTCGCTCCGGCCAGCGCCATCGCCTGGTCCAGCTCGGTGCGCAGCAGCTCCAGCACTTCCCGTACGCCGTGGTCGCCGCCGGAAGCGAGTCCCCAGATGGCTGGGCGTCCGATCCCGGCGGCGGTGGCGCCCAGCGCCAGCGCCGTCAGAATGTCGGTGCCCCGGCGGACGCCACCGTCGAGCAGCACCGGGAGCCCCCCGGCGGCCGCCACCACGGCGGGTAGCGCGTCCAGGGTCGCGACCGCCCCGTCCAACTGGCGCCCGCCGTGGTTGGAGACGAGTAGCGCCGCCACCCCGTGGCCGGCGGCGAGCCGGGCGTCGGCCGGATGCAGCACACCCTTGAGCACGATGGGCAGATCGGTCTGCCCCCTCAGCCGGTCGATCGCGTCCCATCCGAGGCCCGAGTCCATCGCGATGTTCCGCACCCGGCCGTCCCCGTCCCGCATGTTCTCGCAGGCCAGTCCGGGCGGCAGGTCGCTGAAGCCGTTACGCAGGTCGCGGTCTCGGTGGCCGAATACCGGCGAGTCCACGGTCACTACCAGCGCCCGGCATCCGGCCCGCTCGGCCCGCCGCACGACGTGCTCCTCGAACCCGGCGTCCGGCTGCGGATAGAGCTGGAACCACAGCGTTGCCCCGGATTCGGCGATATCCTCGATCGGCTGAGTCGCGGCCATGCTGACCGCCAGCACGACTCCGGCGGCGGCCGCCGCCCGGGCCGTGCCGGCCTCCCCGTCCGGGTGCGCGAGCAGGTGGAACGCGGTGGGGGAGAGAAACAGCGGCATCGACGACTCGACGCCGAGCAGGTCGGTCCGCAGGTCACGCCGGCCGACCCCGCGCAGCACCCGGGGCACGATGCGGCGGCGGTCGAAGGCGGCCTCGTTGTCGGCCACCGTCCGCCCCGCACCGGCCCCGCCCGCGAAGAAGTCCCAGTGCGCCGGCTCGAGCACGGCCCGGGCCCTGGCCGCGGTCTCGCTCAGCGAGAGCACGTCAGGCCTCGGCCAGCGCTTGCCGGACGAATCCGGCCAGCGGCGCCACGTGCACCTGCGGCCGGTCCCACCGGTTCTCCAGGTTCTCGGCCAGGTGGTGGGTGGCGACCACGGTGCCGCCGCGGAAGTGCCGGATCACCGGGTGTAGGTAGGCCGCGTCGTACGCCTGCTCGGCCGAGTCCTGCGCGACCCGCCGCACAGTGATGTCGAACGGGTCGACCTTGTCGTGGTCGGGTCCGTATTCGAGGGTGATCGCGAAGGCGTGGTCATAGCCGCCGAGGCCGCCCTCGGCCAGGTAGTCGAGCGGCACCTCCTCCTGATAGGCCGCCCGGTCGCCGTGCACGGTCACCACGTCGGCCAGGAAGCCGAACTGCTGCCACAGCCCGGCGGTCCGGTTGACCCGTTC
Source organism: uncultured Actinoplanes sp. (assembly GCA_964236515.1). Lineage (GTDB taxonomy): Bacteria > Actinomycetota > Actinomycetes > Mycobacteriales > Micromonosporaceae > Actinoplanes. The sequence goes on along the minus strand of CAXSDA010000045.1, from coordinate 46,266 downwards.
GATGATCGCGGCGGTGATCGGGTCCGGCTCGGCGGTCAGCTCGCGGGCCGGCCAGGACGTGTCGGCGTACCGCTGCTCGAGGACCTTATGCAGTGAGCGCACGGCATACCGGAAGCCGTGGATGAAGCCGCTGGTCGACTTCTTGAAGTCGCGCACCTGGGTGATCGTCCCGGCGAAGTGCAGACCGGGCACGTTGACCGACTCCCAGGCCGAGGTCTGGGCCGGGAACCGGTCGTTGATTGTCAGCTCGGGCCGGCAGCTCTCGTCGAAGATGTCGGGGTCGAACCGGAAGCCGGTCGCGATCAGCACCCGGTCGTAGTGCAGTTCCTTGACGATCTCGTCGGCCCGGGAGAACGCGAACGCGACCTTGAGCTGGTCGCCGTCCCGCTCGATCGACCGGACGAGGCCGTCCAGGATGGCGTTACCCGACTTCAGCTGATAGGTGTCGAGGAAGTTGTTGTTGACCGCACGCAGGTGCCCGACGAAGTGAGTGCGCCAGGCCAGCTTGACCGAGCTCGGCCCGGCCACGTGGATGACCGAGGTGGTCTCCAGCAGGTTGTCCGCGGTCTCGAAGGCCGAGTTCCCCTTGCCGAGGATCAGCACCTTCTGGTCGAGGAAGTCCCGTGGGTCGACGCTCATCGTGTCGTAGCCCTCGGCCAGCTCGATGCCGGGGATGTTCGGGCGGTAGGTCCTCGAGACCCCGGTCGCGGCGATCAGCGTCCGGGTCTGCCAGCTCTGCTCGCCGGCGTGGACCTTGAACACGCCGTCCGCTTTGGATACTCGGTCGACGCGGGCGCCGTACCGGACCTTGGCTCCGGTGTTCACGGCAAAGTCCGAGAGGTAGTCGACCATCAGGTCGGCGGGCGGGAAGAACCTCTCGGTGTAGTGCGTGAACAGCAGCGACGGGTCGTCGGTGAGCAGCGAGTTCCAGTCCATCCGGCGCGCCCGCTCGGGATCGTCGTACTCGGTGTGCACCTTGTTGATCGAGATCAGAGTGCGGTGCCGGGGATACGTCTTGAAGAACGTGCCGGGTGAATCCCCGCCCTCGAGCACCAGATAGTCGCGCTTTCCCTCGGCCTCGAGGAGGGCCGCCAGCTGCAGACCGGCCGGGCCGGCTCCGATGATCAGGTAATCGAGAGTGGTCACCGGGCCGACGCTAGGAGTAAAAAATCAGAAAAATTTCAAGAAGTACGCCCGATGACCACATTTGCGCTGGTCGATGGCTTTTATCAAAACGATCTGAGAACGCCTGGCTACCGTGTGCTCATGAGTCTCTGGCCGCAACCCCTCCTGGACACGATCGCCCGTCGCGGCGCCGACCCCCTGTTCGAGCAGGGCGACCGGATCGTCTCGGGCACCGAGATGACCGGCCTGATCCGACGGGTCGCGTCCGCGCTCCGCGCCATCGGCGTACGCCCGGGGGACGGTGTCGTGCTGCAACTCGGGGTCGCGCCGGAGACGTTCGCCGCCATCGTCGCCACCTACACGGTCGGCGCCCGGGTCGCCGGGGTGCGCCCGGATCAGACCGCGCACGTGCTCGCCACCTCGGGCGGCCTCCTGATCGACGACGCCAAGCTGGCCGAGCTGCTGACCGCCGAGGACGACGGGGAACCGCTGACCGCCGCGGGCCGCCCGGACGACATCGGCCGGATCGTCTACACCAGCGGCAGCACCGGGGCACCCAAGGGCTGCTGCCAGACGTACGCCGGACTGAGCCTGGACTGGTATTCGGAGCCGGGGCGGTGGCCGGCGGCGATCCGCGACATGGCTCCCAAACTCGGTCGTTTCCTGGTCTTCGGCTCGTTGTCGGCCCAGGTGATGTTCGGCTACTCGGTGCTCACCCTGACCGCGGGCGGCGTGATTGTGGCCGCCGAACCGCCGATCTATCCCGAGGCGGTCGCCAAGCTGCGGGCCACCGCCGGCGTGATCACGGTCGGCCGGCTGCACCAGCTCGTCCGCACCCAGCGCACCGACCCAGCCGACCTGAGCAGCCTGCAGATGCTGATGGTCAGCGGTTCGCCGATCGAACCGGCACGGGTTGCCGACGCGCTCGAGGTGCTCGGCCCGGTGCTCTACAACGGCTACGGGCAGACCGAGGCCGGCCACCTGGCCACCATGACCCCGGCCGAGCTGGTCTCCGGGCGGCACCCGCTCGACTCGGTCGGCCGCATCCAAACGACGGTCGAGACCGAGATCCGCGACGGCGAACTGTGGGTGCGGTCGCCCGCCCAGTCCCAGTCCTATTGGGACAATCCGGAGGAGACGGCCGAGGTCTTCGTGGACGGCTGGATCCGCACCCGCGACCTGGTCGAGCTGGACGACGACGGCTATCTGCGGATCGTCGGCCGGGCCCGCGATATGATCATTGTGCAGGCCGAGCTGTTCTACGCCGGCCCGATCGAGCGCGCGCTGGCCACCGATCCGGCGGTCGCCGAGGCGTACGTGATGGGCCGCCCGGACGACGACAACGGCGAGGCGATCCACGCCTTCCTCGTCCCAGCGCCCGGAAAGACGCCCGACCTCGACGGGTTGCGGAGCCGGGTGGCGGCCGCACTCGGCCCCAAGGCGGTGCCGTCGACCATCACGTTCATCGACGCCGTCCCCGTGCTGCCCAGCGGAAAGCCTGACAAGAAAGCGCTTTGAACCACACCGCACGCTTCCATGCCGCCCGCGACCTGCGCATGGCGTCGGCGCCGACGCCGGAGCCGGCCGAGGGGGAGAGCGTAGTCGGGCTGTTATGCCGGGGATGGGGTCGAATGCTGCTTCGTACAGTTGCTCCGGCGGGATGAGCGGAACGAATTCCCACGCCGCGGACGCCAACTCGATCAGCGGGGTGACCGGGCCGGCCGCGTCCCAGTCGATAAGGCGACCGGCATGCCGTCTCGGTAGACGGTGTTCCAGGGACCGAGATCACCGTGCGGGATGATCTCTCCCGCCCGGAGTGCGCGCGGATCGAAGCGAGACCAAGTGTCGGCAGGCCGGCAGCCTTCGGCGGCCTCGTGCAGCTGCCTTATCAGTTCAGCAGCTGCGACGAGGGCGGCTTCGGAGCGAGCATAGGCGGGCAGTCGATGCCCGTGGCCAGGTTGCCACTGCAGGTCGGCCGGCACGTCACCGTCGATGTAGGTGACCACCTCGCGTTCTGCTCAGTGGCCAGGAACTCGGTTCACCAGCGAACCCGGCGGCCTTCAGGTACCGCAAGCGGTCATGTACGGCACCGGACCACGTGCCCATCGGCCGCAGTAGTGGTTTCTAGGCTGTTGGTGATGCGGGCGGTCATGACTGGGGTGACGTGGCTGTAGACCCCGCGGATCCCGGGTAGGTGGTGGCCGAGGCGGCGGGCTTGGGCGATCTCGGGGATGTCGTCTTCGATCAGCCAGGTCTTGTGGCTGTGCCGGGTGTTGTGGAAATGCATGCCTTCCTGGATCGGCCCGGTGCGGGTGGTGGGGTTGCCGTTGACGGCGGGCCGCCACACCCGGCGGGACATGGCGGAGCGGCGGAGCCAGGCCCCGCGGGCACCGCAGAACACGGTGTCAAGCTCGTGGCTGTCGCACACCTCGTGGAGCAGGTCGATGAGGAACGGCGGGAGGGAATGTCCCGGATGGCGGCAGCTGATTTCGGGGGTCCGAGGTAAAGCCGGCCACTGACCACGTGCAGAGCCCCGACCTCGGGCCGGTGGCGAGCGAGTTCGTCGGGAACTTGGCCGGCACGACCACGACCGCGGTCGACGATCCGTATCGCGGTCTGCTGGCCGCCTACCCCGCCCGTACGGAGAAGGGCTTCGCCGCGGCCCAGGCGTGGGCCGAAGCCGCCGCGGTGGTGGTCGAAGCAACCGCCACGACCAGCCCGAAGTTTCGGTGGCAGATCACCGAGGGAGCCGCCGCGTTCGTCAGTCTTTTCTTGGCGGATCTCGACGGATCCCGGGTCATCGGCGCCAACAGCACCTGGCTGAACTGACGGATCAGGCGGCCTGAGCAGTGCCGCGCTCGCTCCCATTTGCCTCGTGGCGCCGAAGAGGTCGGCCGTACCCCACCCCTGGGCCGCGCATCCGCCAGCGAACTCAACGGAAATCACGCTTCGTCATCCGGGTCATCGTCCTCCGACTCATCCGGGTCATCGTCCTCCGACTCATCCGGGTCATCGTCCTCCGATTGTTCTCGGCACACCACGGCCGGCGGATCGGGCGTACATTTGACTCAGGAGAACATGCGGTATATCGGGGGTTGACCATGTTGTTGTCGATCATCGTTCTGGTGTCGGTCGCAGCTTTGATCAGTGCACTTGGCTGGTGGGCGCACCGGGTCGAGCGCGACGACCTTTACGAGCAGGCCGGTCGGTCCACCATCACTGACGAGCAGCGTCGGCGATTGCAATTGGGGATCGGACTGACCGCCGGCGGCAGTCAGCTCGGCGGGCACTGATCTCCGTCATCCAGATCCAGACCTGTGTCTGGGTGCGGTGACGGCCGACGACGTCACTTCGAACTGAATGAGATCCGGGCCTACATCTCCGGATCACGATTTACCCGATGCGTGTTCCGGCAGAACTTAAGGCTGGCCAAGGCCCTGCGGGTGCCGGAAATCGCGTCCGCACAGGTCAGGCAGCATGATCGTATTCGCGGAGGAGGCCGCCGAGGCGGTCGTGGCGGTGGATGCGCAGACGCGTGAGTGTCGCGGGATCGGTGACCGGTTCGGGCAGCGGCTGCAGGGGTCGGGCATTCTCGATGCCCCGGTGAGGCCGGTGGGCGGCAGGATTGGACCCACCTTTCCACGATCGAGTTCATCCGGGGCATCCGGACGCCGCTGAGCACGATCGTGATGTCGGCGTCGACGTCGACGTCGACGTCGACGAGAACATGGTCGAACATGGACTGGTACTTCCCATCGCGGTCCCGGATCAGGTACCTGACCTGGCGCCCGTCGTCGAGGTCCATGACCAGGTTCCGGGCGGTCCGGGTGTCCCACGCTGCGGTCGGGTGGGCGGTGGCGCCGAGGACACGTACCTGGCGGGTGGCGTGCTGATGACGACCAGGACGTAGGGTCTAGCGCCGGTCAGCGTCACGGTGTCGAAGAAATCGGCGGCGAGCATGGCGTGGGCTTGCGTGCGCAGGAATGTCGCCCGTGTGTCGTTGGTGCGCTGGGTCGATACCGGCCTCGTGGAGGATCTCCCACACGGTCGAAGTGGCAACCGCAATGCCGAGGACGAGCAGTTCGCCGTGGATTCTTCGGTACCCCCAGGTGTCGTTCTCGCCGGCCAGGCCCAGCACCAGCCGGCGGATCGACCGGATGGTTCTTGGCCGCCCGGTCTTCCTGGTTCGGGACATCCTGGAGTGCCGGCGAGCGATCAGGTTGCGGTGCCAGCGCAGCACGATCTCCGGCCGCACCACCAACCGCAGGCTGCGCAGGACGTCGTGGGGGAGCTGGTGCAGCAGAGCGGCGAGCCAGGCCCGGTCGGCTGGGGTGAAGCAGACTTTCTCGCCGTGCAGTTGCCGTTCGAGGACCGTGAACTGATGGCGCAGCGCCAAGATCTCGGCATCCTTGTTTCCGGTCGCTCATCGGCAGCAGCCGCAGCAGTACGAGGGTGTTGTTCACGCTGAGATAGGCCACTCGAAACAGCACAACGGGTCATCCTGGCGTAGTGCGCGACGTAGATCACCGCCGCCTCGGGACGAGGGGCTCGGGACCGCGTCCGCACACTTATTTCGGTGACCAACGAGGCGATGACCAGGACGAGGTTTCGGCACCCGCAGAGCCGGGAGCCTGACTGCCCGGCGAAGGCGAAGGCGAAGGCTTCAGCGAAGCCCTTCTCGTCGTTGGTGGTGCACTCGGCGATCGGGACGCCGTTACTCCCGCACAGGGTGGCTCTCAACTCAGCTGGCAGCAACGTTGAAAAGGTATCGTGTGATCTTCAGCCCCTCGTCCGCCGCAGCGAGGACGAACGCCTCGCGGTTCGACTCGGCGCTGGAAGCAGGCCATCCGTCGCGGGACCTTCACCGCCAAAGCGGACCGTCAAGAGAACTCAGACACACGACGTTAGCTTCCCGCCGCCTCCATCGCCGGCAGGGATACGCCGTGCGACACCACACGCAAACACTCACCTAAGACTTTCGGCCGAGTCGACGCGCCGAGAATCTCTCTTGAGGCGGATACCGATCTAGGCGCGGGCCGCTTACCGTCAGCGACTATGAAGATCGTCCGGAGCGCCGCATTGACGGCTCCGTCAGCTGGCCTGCTCCTTGGGTTCGCCGACTTCGTGTGGATCAAGTTTATTCCCTTCCCGTTCGGTGGCCTCGGCAACTCCATCGCGGTTTGGGCCGCAGCCGCGTTCTTGTTGACGTTCTTCTGCCAGTGGGACCTCCAATATGGCCTCTTCGGCGCGATCATCTTCCTCGCCGTGGCCGTCCCAAGCTACTACGTAGCAGCAGCCATGATTCAGAACGACAGCTGGTCGAACGTGTACTCGGCAGTCGCTCTCGAGTGGGTTGGTATGGCCGTGATCGCCGGAACCATCTTCGGCGCTGGCGCTGTCATGGCCCGCGCCCCTTCGCGCTGGCAGCCTCTGGCGCTCGCACTGCCCGCGGCCGCATTCATCGCCGAGATCGCACTCCAACTGATACAACTCGGCCAGCCTAACGCCCGGATCCCACAAAGCGTCGGCTACATCATAGTCCTAGCCGCCCTCGCGGTCGGCACCACAATGATCATCGCCCGAACCCGGCAAGCGTGCGCACATGCCTTCGCATATGCTTTACCCTTGGCTTCACTCGGATCATTGGCTCTCTTCACCAGCGGATTCCGATGAGACGATGGAAAGAGCAGACCCGTTAACAAATAACGGATTTATCCGTTACCAGCGAAACAGACCGCTTGCGCAAACAGAAGACATCACTTCCGCCGAAAGCCTATGCGGCCGGGATCGCGCAAGGCGCACCCATCCTAAGATGACCGACACCCTGTGGGGAGAGACCATGACTGCAAGTAAACATGGGCAAGATCGTGTTTATACTAATCCAACGGATGTGGCGGGAATTGTGGTCGAGGTACAGCCTGACGGCAGGGTGCATGTTGATATCCGAGGGCTAGCGTCAATCAGCTTGACAGCCCGAGATGCTGTGGGACTCGCGGTAGCGCTGCTACAGCACGGTCGGACATTGATCTGATTTAGTGGCCAACCCGCCGCTCGGTCGAGACGCGCGGACAACGATCGCGATGATCGGCCGGAGGCAGCGGCCCACCCTTTGATCAACCTTCACTGTCCGGACAAGCGATCTCGTCAACACGGCGGCCGAAGAGCCCGGCGCCGACACGCAGCCCCGCAAGGTTTCGATGGGGGTATAACGGACCCCGGCAGCTTGTGCCTCGGTTCCCGATACCGCCGCGACCGCCGACCTAACCCGGTGTCTATGGTCCGGCACGGCAGACATCTCGCGCAGTGTGGACGGCCGTAATCAGGGACAAAACAGTATGTGAAGACGTCGTATGCACCGTGACGGCCTGATCGCCGCCTTGGACGACACTGGGCAAACAATAACTCGATCCGAGGAACGCCTCGTCGCCAGCACCGAGGTTTATGAAGTCGGGCGAGCGCGGCTGCGTAAATAGGTGATCACGGAGGACGTACAGATCACCGTTGACCGGCTACTTGGCCGTCGCCCCCGCTGTTATCGTGGTCGCGCCAGAAGCCACGAGGGGCGCCAGGCGCGACCACGAAGTAGGTCAGCGGCGGTCGCTGCCCTCAGGGCCGTCGAAGTCGATCTGCTCCTTGCGGACCTCGCCGGACACGGTCTCCTCGTCGCGGACGGTTTCCTTGCCCAAGCGGACCCGCTCGACCGGGACGGTCTCGGTGTTCACGACCGGACGCTCGGCGCGCAGCGTGACCTCGTGCTCGGCCTCGCTGATCTCCGCACCGTCATAGGCGTCCCCGGCGTTCGCGTCGGTGATCGGCTCCCGCTCGAGGCGGACCTCCTCGTGCGAGACCGGGACGGTGACCTGCTGCTGCTCGGTGACCACGTACTTGCGCAGCCGGGCTTTACCGACTTCCTCGGTACGGGTGCCGGCGACCAGCCGCTCCTCGGAACGGGTCATCGCGTTGTCGTCGCCGATGTTGCTGGTGGCCGTGGTGTCGCGGTCGGTGTAGCTCGCGTCGTTCTGGTAGGTGTCGGTGTCGTTCTGGTAGGTGGTGTCGTTCTCGTAGCCGTCACCGTAGCCGCTGTTGCCCGAGAGGCCGTAGTAGGTATAGAGCTGGCCTTCTTCGGCGTGCGACATGGGGCCGTCAGCCTCGATGTTCGGGGCGTCCTTGACCTGATCCTTGGCGTAGACCACCGTAACCCGGTCGTCAGTGACGGTGGCGTCGCGCAGCGGGACGAAGGTTTCCTTATTGCCGAACAGGCCGGTCTTCACCGTCACCCACTCCGGGTTACCGCTGGTGGCGTCAAGGTAGACCTGTCCAACCGAGCCGATCTTGTCACCGGCGGTGTCGTACACGTTGGCGCCGTTGAGCCGGGCGATGTCGTTCTGAGTGATCATGTCAGGTCCTTCCGCAAAAGGGGGTGTCACGCGATCGGGAGATGACCGCAGCGCACGACCGGAGCGCCTAACCGCACGAGACCAGCCGCGAGGCGTGCTCATGTAGCAGAGTTCTTCGGCGCTTGTACGTGAGTGCAGGTGCCCACCCCGTTTACGACATAAACAGGATCCGCCTGACAGCTTTCCACCCGGGCGAGGACTTCATTTATCCTCCGGCTTGATGCTATCTACCCTCGGTGAGGCGTTCCGGCCGGCGGCGGCGGGGCAGGAGCAGGGCGACCCGGTCCAGCAGAGCTTCGAGGGCTTCCTCGAAGTCCTGGGCGGCGACATCCTCCGACAGATGCTCCTCGAGGCGCTGCAGGACCGGATAGTGGCTGAGATCCTCGATCGGGGACACGTCAGGTTCCTCGACCGGCCCGGTCTCGACACCGCGGGCGGAGACTTCCAGGAGCAGGTAGCCGAGGAGGAAGCTGCTGAACGCGCGGTAGGCGGCGGCGGCGTCCTCGTCGCGAAACCCGGCCTGGGTCATGACTTCCAGCAGCGATTCGATCCAGCGCAGGCTACGCAGCGGCGGCCGCACCCAAGGCGCGGACGGCGGGCGGGTTGCGACCAGGGGAAACACTTCAGGATGAGCCAGGGCGATACGGCGCAGGCCGTGGGCCAGGCGTTGCAGGTAGTCGATCCACCCGGCGTGGGCTTCCAGGTGCACGTCGGGGTCGCCGAACAGTTCATCGACGACGGTTTCGACCACCCCATCCAGCAGCGCTTCCCGGCCCGGTACATACCGGTAGAGGGCCATACCTTCGACGCCGAGGTAGGCGCCGAGGCGTTGCATGGTCAGCGCCCGCAGGCCGTTCTCGTCGATGAATCGCACCGCCGCGCCCAGGATGCGCCGTTGATCCAGCCCGGTCCGGCCGGTGCCGGGACCGCCCACGGGAAGGGTGGCGGCTGTGTCACCGCGGGCCTGCGGCGTGTCCGGATCCTGAACCATCATGCCTCCCGCGCATTCCTGTGTGCTGTCGCATAACCTGGCTAGCGTCCCATAGACGACGGTCCTGTGCTGACTGGGATGTGCCCCGTCAGTCATGTAATGAAGCTTCACGGAGGCGCGGTCAGAGATGCCGGTGAAAAAGGTTTCACGTTGGTGTTTAGCGTATAAACGTCTACTGGTGCATGATGCGCGGGAACCTTATTGAAGGAGCTTCCACGCTGCAGCCACCGCAGCTGGGTCTATGCAGGAGGCACGCCATGAGCAATGACCATCACCACCACCGCCGCGACGGCACAGACCCGGGCGCGATCGCGACCACCAAGACCGGTGACGACAACCCTTACGACTTGTCCGCGCCGCCGCCGGACGCCGGTCCGGACAGTCCGACCGAGTTGAAGGGCAAGGGCCTGGTCGCAGCGCTCAAGCGCACGTTCAAGCAGTTCTCGCAGGACAACCTGTCGGATTGGGCGGCGGCGCTGACCTACTATGGCGTCCTGTCGATCTTCCCCGGTCTGCTGGTGATCGTGTCGCTGCTAGGCCTGCTCAGCCGCAACGGGCAGAAATCTGTCCAGGACGCGGTGCACCAGTTGGCGCCGAACGCGCAGCTGCAGAATTTGGTCAACACCGTCCTGACCCAGGTCAAAGACCCCGGCAAGGCCGGCTTCGCCGCGATCCTCGGTATCGTCCTAGCGTTCTGGTCGGCGTCCGGCTATATCGCGGCGTTCATGCGGGCGTCCAACGCCGTGTACGACGTGCCTGAGGGCCGGCCGATCTGGAAAACTCTGCCGATCCGGGTCGGAGTCACCGCGGTGGTCGGGGTGATGCTGATCGCCTCGGCGGCGATCGTCATCTTCACCGGGGATCTCGCCAGAATTGTCGGTGACAAGATCGGCCTCGGGTCGGCGGCGGTCACCGCGTGGAGTATCGCGAAGTGGCCGGTGCTGCTGATCCTAGTCAGCCTGATGTTCGCGATCTTGTACTGGGCGTCGCCGAACGCCAAGACCGGCACGTTCCGGTGGGTCAGCCCCGGCGGTATTTTCGCTGTGCTGTTGTGGATTGTGGCGTCGGCCGCTTTCGCGCTCTACCTGGCGAACTTCGCGAACTACAACAAGACCTACGGCACCCTCGGCGGGGTGATCGCGTTCCTGGTCTGGATGTGGATCAGCAACATCGCGATCCTGCTCGGCGCTGAATTCGACGCCGAACTGCAGCGGGGCCGAGCGATCGCGGCGGGGCACGACCCGACGGATGAGCCGTTCCTGGAGCTGCGCGACGACCGGAAAATCAAAAAGGGCAGTGAGCAGGGCCTGAGCACCAACTGACAACAACCTCGCAAACACTCTGACATGAAGAGGCAGTATTGAGGTTCGTGGTGAAGAAGAGCAGCAACGAGCAGTTCCGGTTCAACCCGGTCGCCAGCAACGGCCAGGTCCGGACGACCGGCGAGTCCTACCGGCGCAAAGACTCGGCGCGGAGCAGGATCGCCTCGATCCAGAAGAACGCCGGGGCGGCAACCATCGACGAAGAGACTACCGACTGACCGTTCCCTGCTCCACGAAGGGCACGGACGTAGCAAACCTGAATGATCGTGATGGAGGGAGTGAAGAACATGTCGGATGGATTTTCCCGTGAGTCGCCGTCGGCGACATCGACCGGTGACCTAGTTAGTCAGGCCGCCGCGCAGATCTCCACGCTGGTCCGCGATGAGCTGACCCTGGCCAAGCTGGAGTTGACGGAGAAGGGTAAGCGGGCCGGAATCGGCGGGGGCCTGTTCGGTGGGGCCGCCGTCCTCGGCCTTTACGGCCTCGGCCTGCTGCTTGCCCTGGCCGTGGTGTTGCTGGATTTGGTGTGGCCGCTGTGGCTGGCCCTGCTGGTGGTGCTGGTCGTCGTACTCGCCGCCGCCGGTATCGCGGCGCTGGTAGGTAAGAAGAAGCTTCAGGCCGCGGTGCCGCCGGTGCCCAGCGACGCCGTCGCAAGCGCGCAGGCCGATGTGCAGACCGTGAAGAACGCCGTACGGGAAGGACGCTCCTGATGAGTGACCCGCAAACGCCCACCGACCCCGAGCAGCTGCGGGCGGAGATCGAGCAGAAACGCGCCGAGCTCGGCGAAACAGTGCAGCAACTAGCGGCCAAGGCCGACGTGAGGGCACGTGCCAAGCAGGCCGTCGGGGATGCCACCGACAAGGCCAAGCAGAAACTCGCCGGGGTCAAGGACGAGGCGGCCCAGGCCGCCGGCACGGTCAAGCAGAAGGCGGCGACTGCCCAGCGGCAGCTGGCCGACTCCGACCTGCCCGCACCGCTGCGCCAGCCGTTACCGCTGGCTGCGATCGTCGCAGCGGCAGCCGCGCTGATCGTCACGGTCGTGGTGCTGGTGCGTCGGAGGCGTTCGTGAGCAAGGCCGTCACCATCGCCTACAAGCCGGTAGGGCTGCTCCTCGGCGCAGGCGCCGGCATCATCTCGGGGCTGATCTTCAAACAGGTATGGAAGATCGTCGGGCACGACGACGACACACCCAACGCCACCGACCAGGACCGCGGCTGGACCGAAGTTCTGCTCGCCGCCGCCATCCAAGGGGCGATCTTCGCCGTCATCAAAGCCGCGGTCGACCGCGGAGGCGCCACCGGCGTGCAGAAGGCCACCGGGCAATGGCCCGCCTGAACCATCTCACCGACCTATTCACGAGGAGCTAACGCATGAAGGTGTTCAAACTTGCTGCCGGGTTCGCGGTGGGTTACGTGCTCGGCAGCCGAGCCGGCCACGACAAGTACGAGCAGATCGTCGCCACCGCCCGTAAAGCACAAAACCACCCTGTCGTCACCAAGGTGCAGGACAAGGCCAAGCAACTGCTCAGCTCGGCCGGCGCCGCCTCGGCAACCAACACCGACACCGACGCGGAAGGGGTGACGACGTCTACGACGTCTAACACGGCTATCGATCCGGCACCCCGGTCTTCGCGCCGCCAGCCCAAGAGCACTGTGACAGTCCCGGACCTGGCTATCGATCCCCTGGCGTAACCGGCCACAACAGACAGCAGAACGCGGCGACATCAACGCCAGAGCCGAGCCCACAGGCTTCGGCTCTGGCGTTTGCCGCACGGGCAGAACAGATCTTGTGACGGGTCCGAGGCGGTTGTCCGCACCATGCTGGCAGTACCTCAGGGCAGCAGGCGCCAGCAATCAGAGGCCGTTGGTGAAGGTGGCCCAGACGTGCTTGGTCGACGGGATGCAGTACCAACCGATATCCAGCGAACGATTGGGCGAGGGCAAGTCCCCGACCGCTGAGGGCGTGAGCGTTTGCGTCGGCCGGCTGCGAAGCGGTGTACGGGTCATGATTAGTCACATCGAGGTCGTGATTAGTCATATCGAGCAGGAGCACCTCACCGGTGCGCAGCAACCGGACCTCGGCTGGTGCCCGCCCGTGCCGGATGACATTGGTGGCCAGTTCGGTGCGACCAGCACCACTCGCTCCGCCAGCCGCCCGGCGCGGCAGCGTCCGGCTCGAGCAAAGCGTGACGGAGAGCGGCACACAGGCCCTGGAGTTCGGCGGTATTGTCGGGAACGCAGGTGCTGAGGACATCGGCGTCCGGGGGCAGCGCCTGCGCATGTCCGCTCATGGCCTACGCATTGCCCGGCCACCTCTGTGCCGAAGCATCCCTATGGCGGGGCCCTGGCGCGACTTCACGCCGACGCACTGTGCCGGCACTCATGCCCAACCATGGTGCGCCGTCCAACCCTGCTCAACCGCCGACCCAGCGCGGATGGCGTGGAACCTGTGGCGGCGGGCCGACCGGTCGGGCCCCGCCTGCTGGCACGGGGCTACCCACTTGCACGGTCCGGGTTAATGGCCCAGCCGACGCACGTGTCGCAGGAACGACTTCAGGTCGATGACCGATATGCGGGGCGCTCGGCGCCGCCGTACCCGGCGAGGAAGACAGCACTGTACCCAGAAATGCTTCCGGTCTTGTTCGACGGACCAGCCCATGCCCAGCGTTCGTTGTATCAGGCCGACTTCTGGTCAAGCAACGATCGTTACGGATGTCGCAGTATCCGCATCCGCCGGGCGGGATTGACGGCGTCGTCGGGAACCGGGTGCTCGGCGGGTCGACAGCAGGGGATAGCCGGCGCCGATCGGAGCCGCGCCGAGTAGTGGGGCGGCGAAGAACAGCCACAGCTGCGACAGCGCGCCACCACCGGCGAACAAGGCCGGACCCACGGATCGGGCCGGGTTCACCGGGGTGTTGGTGACCGGGATGCTGACCAGATGAATGACCAGCAGGCTGCCCCCGATCACGGGTGCCGCGACACCAGGTGAAGTGTCCCGGCTAGTCACAGTGAGGATCACCGCGAGGAAGATCATGGTCATTACCGTTTCGGTGAGAAAGGCCGCACCGAGCGAGTAGCCGCCGGGCGAGCGAGCGGCGTAGCCGTTACTGGCAAAACCGGAAGCGACGGCACGAAAGCCTGGTCGTCCGGCGGCGATCACGTACAGTAGCGCGGCACCACCGACCGCGCCGGTGAGCTGGGCGGCGGCGTAGGAGGGCACCCGGTGAACTCTGCGGTCAGCCGTTGGAACGCGGGGCGCTCGCTCATGTCCCTCCTCGGCGCAGGGCAGTATGGGTGTCACGAATCCTGCGCCCGTTCACCGTCGCACGCATTCGTGCTGCCGGAACTCCTGAAGATCAGGAGGTGTTCAATGTGGATGACCGGGCGGAGATCCGCCGGCTTCACCGGGCAGAGGGTGTGCCGATCAAGGTGATCGCTTGTGCCCTAAACACAAACGTTCGCCGGGTTGGGTGACAAACCGGGCTGGGTCCGTGTCGCGGACCTGGTGTCGGTTGAGGCTGTCGGGATATCAAAGCCCGTTCGAGTACGCCGATTGAGTGATCAAGAAGGCCAGAGGCTGCAACGCCTCGTGCGCCGCGGGACCGGCTCAATACTCCGGTTGCGCCGGGCGATGGTCGTGCTCGCTTCCGCCGGTGCTAACACCGTGCCCGCGATCGCCCGTCTGGTCCAGGCCGATGAAGACTTGTCCGCGGTGTCATTCACCGCTTCAACGAGTGGGATGCCCAGCCTGGACCCTCGGTGGGCGGGTGGCCGTCCCCGCCAGATCAGTCCTGATGACGAGCAGTTCATCGTCTCGACGGCCAACACCCGCCCGACCGCACTCGGGCAACCGTCCACCTGCTGGAGCGTCCGCAAGCTCGCCGACTACCTCACCCGCAACCCTGAACGGACCGTGCTCGTGGGCGCGGCGGTCGGCGGCTGCCCCGAGCCGCCGGAATTGGTTTCGTGGTCCCGGCGTGCATCTGCTTGCCGCCCCGTGGACGATGCGGTCGGTGGCGGGTAGCGGTCGCGTCCGCGTCCGCATACAGGCGCGGTCGGCGCGGTGGCTGGTCGTCGGCTGGGCGATAACACTGGTCGCCTACACCGGAATGTCATGGTCAGGGTCCGCGAGGCCGTCCAGGCCGCCGCGCGGCCCGCGGCGCAGGCGATGCCCATGGTCTCGGCTGACGCGCCGGTGCAGCTGACTCCTGGTCAGGGTCCGCTGGAACTGCTCGGCCAGCCGGTCCTGGCCGTGTGGGGGTGGGATGGACTGGTGTTGTTCGTGGTGTTCACGACGGCGACGATGATCCTGGTCTTCGAGCTGGGCCCGCTCGACGAGTCGGACGTCGGCTGACCAGGCCGTCAGATCTCGTCGTCCTCGTCGGGCAGCGGTCCGAGGTGAGTCAGCCGGATGAGGTACTCCTCCGGGATGATCAGTGCCGGGTCTGCGGTCGGGTCGTCTGCGGCGGGGCTGGCATCCGCGCGTGGGTGGCGGCGTCCCCGGAACCACACGGTGATCCGGTACCGTCCGGGGCCGTCCGCAAGGGTGAACCGGTCTTCCGGCCCAGGCCCGAAGGTGAGGGCGCCGGCCGAGATGTTCTCTACCCAGAGTTCTCCCTCCGGGCAGTCGATTTTGGCGGTCCGGTGATCCTGCCACGGTCCGGCCGGCGCGGCGGTGTCCGGCGCCGGCAGCTGCAAGACCAGGCGGACCGTGGGCGGGTCCGGCGAGGTCCGCAGGTAGACCTTGTATCGACTGGCGGCGAGCACCGACCGCTGTGAGGCGATCAGAGCGGCGTCGTTCCGGGCGTCGGGTGCGTCGGCCGACGGGTCACCGATGATGAAGCACGAGTACGGCGGAACCATGTCGGCGATGTAGATCGGGGTGGTCATCGGGCACCTCCAGGAGAAGGTGAGCCCGATCGTAGACAGGCGGCAGCGGGCTGTCGGGGGCGCCTTGGCTCTGTTGCATTAAGCCATCGTCAAGATCGCTTACCGCAAACCTTCTTCGAGATCCACTCAAGCCCATCCAACACCGAATACATGTCAGACAAAGCGGGCAACCCTCGGACAGTACGCACAGCCAGCCGAGCGACTCGATGTGAGGTCTTCTGAAGAATCTACGGTGAACGATCTTGAGGATGCCTCAATACAACAGTGCCAGAAAACCCGTCAGCGCCGACCATTCTCAAGGTCGTGGTCACGGCGTTGTTGTGAGTCCGAGATCGCGGGCATCCGGGTCTCGACCCAGGTGACGAGGGCTTCGATGAGTGCGGCGGCTTCTTTGCCTCGTACGGTCAGGCTGTATTCGACGCGAGGCGGGACTTGTGGATACGCCTCGCGCCGGACAAGGCCGTCTCGGTCGAGCGTCTGCAGGGTTTGGGCGAGCATCTTCTCGCTGACTCCACCGATCCGGCGCCGCAGCTCACTGAAGCGGTATGTGCGTTGCTGCAGCGCGCTGAGGGCAAGCACGCCCCAGCGGCTGGTGACATGCTCAAGCACGGCCCGGGCCGGGCAGGCCGGATCGTAGACGTCGAATTTAGACACGCCGTCATCCACGGCCGTGGTACTCACTCTCATGACAGTAGCTTACTTGAAGGTGGGTACTTCCCATCGGGAAGGCACAGATCATATGGTCACGTGACTAGCCGCCGGACGGTCGGTTCGAGCGCAGATGGAGTGAGTAGATGTCAGAATTGAGCGACAACAAGGCCGCCGTCGTGGACTACTACCAGACCGCGTTCGGCGGTGATCCGGAGAAGGCCGTCGCCGATCACTTCGGTGACCGCTACATCCAGCACAACCCGCAAGCCGAGAACGGGCCCGAGGCATTCATCGGCTTCGTGCGGTGGCTTCGCGGCGAGTACCCCGAGCTGCAGCTGGACATCAAACGCGTCCTCGCCGAGGACGACCTGGTCGTCACCCATTCACACCTGATCCTGACCCCGGGCGAGCCCGGCCGTGCCCTCGCCGACTTCTTCCGCCTCGAGAACGGCAAAGTCGTTGAGCACTGGGACGTCATCCAGGACATCCCCAAGACATCAGCCAACTCCAACTCGATGTTCTAACGAACCTCGGGAATAAGAGAGGCGGGTAATGTGCGCGGCGGGTTCATCTGCGGTGGCGAATCGCTGGCCGGGCGCGCGACGGCTGGGATGGTCTCGGATAGGACCTCGCGGTGGTCAGTGACGCGTTGCAGGGTGCGCCACCTATTTGATCGCGGCGATGGCGTGTCCGCGGCCTTGCGTTGTGCTGATTGGCTTTGCGGGCCGTTTAGTACGCCGCGGTGCCCTCGGGCGGTGCCGGCCGCGCTCACCGCGTCGGCGTCGCAGGTGTTCTTCGGCCGGCGGCGACCGGTTCCGTCGGCTCTTAAAGTCTCGGGACAGATGTTGCGGGAGATCCCGGTGGAGACAGCCTGGGACAGGCCCGCAGGCCTTCTTGATCGTCACACTTCAGCGAGCGCACGGTTCTTCAACCGTCTTGATCAAGCTGACACGCCGGGTCGCATCAACAAACCTTGATGGACTCCAGGGTAGTAAACGAAGTTGCTGGCGGCCGGCCAGGATGGGACGTCCGAACCCCACCAGGCACCGAGTCCTTGCGAAGTCAGAAACGCCAGTAGACGAACTTGCTCTTGAGCGGGTTCAGCTTGTCCCTGATACCAACAAGCCCGCTCAGCGCCACACCGACCGGTATGTCGAAACACACGGTAAACGTCTTGGCGGTGCTAAGCGGGCCCGGCGCAGGCGCATAGACGTCTGGTACTGCGAGGGGACCACACCGACCGGACTCGACATAAGCACGGTGGTCAAGAGCCAAGTTGCGTACTTCCAGGTCAAGTGAGGGATCAACGAATTCCAGATCTTGGTCGCCGCGATACCTGGTGTCGACGTTGATCAGGATGTATGTGCCAGCAGGCGGCTGGGCGTACGGAAATTTGTCTGCCAGAGAACTGTCGGTAGTCGCGACCGGCTCTCGGGCAATGACCGAGTAGTCAGAAATTTGAACAGCGCGTCCAGCAGGCAGAGCATCATGGGCGGCGGCCGAGTACTCCGCTCCGGAAAGCGATGCGTAGCCATCTTGCTCAGCTTGCGCGCCTTCGTCGGCCCAGCGGATTACCGAACAACCCGACGTTGCCAGCAATAGCGCCACCCCGACCGATGCCGCCACTAGCGTAGGCCGAGTACGCGATGGACCTAGTCTCATGACCAACCTCCGTCTACTTGAACGTGTTCAACATATACCCATGGCGCAAGGACCCACAGCTTCGGCACCGCGGTGTCGGGCGGTCTCAAGGCCAGACCGGCGCATCGGAGGAACACGTCGCGAATGTCAAAGAACGCCGCCCAGCGTGGTCGCGGCAGTAACCGGGACCGCGGGGCGAGCACTGCCCGGTCAGCTGGTTCAAGATCGAGAGGACGGATCGTGGTCTCAGCATGCCCCTGACAACCGCCGACGGCGCCGGACAAAACCGCGCGTCAATCCCCGCAGCCGGGCTTTCTGGCGGTACAGGCCACCTCGTCGCGCGGATCAGGGCAGACGTGCAGCGGTTACGGCTACGAGGCTGCCTTTCATCGGTCACTCCCGATGAAGGGCAGCCTCGTTTGG
The DNA here is from genome assembly GCA_964236515.1 of uncultured Actinoplanes sp. Lineage (GTDB taxonomy): Bacteria > Actinomycetota > Actinomycetes > Mycobacteriales > Micromonosporaceae > Actinoplanes. Next base: position 27,827 of record CAXSDA010000045.1, on the reverse strand, counting down.
GGTATCGGTCAGTCGATCTGAGCAAGATGGACGGAGGCCCCGAGATAGCCCTCCGGCTCGCTGGCGCCGATGGTGTGGGTGCCGGTGGTCAGCGTGAAGGAGGCCGAGTCATGCAGACCGGAGGTCAAGCCGAGAGTACCGATCCACCGAGCGTCGACGAAGGAGCTGATTTCGGCGACATCCTCGACGTCGTACCGCACGACGTAGGTGCCGGTCGCCGGCGCTGTGACGGTGAAGGTCTTGCCGGGAGCGCCATCGATATAGCTGAGAAACTGAACGGCGTCGGGTGCGGCCGCGCTGGCCGGCCCGATAGCGGCAACGACCAGTCCGGTGCTGAGCGACACGGCCGCGGCCAGTGCCGCCACGCCTACAACGACAAGCGCCCGCACCACATGGTTACCCCGGCCAGCCTGTTCAGGCCCAACGCAAGCACCGGACCCAACCCGGCCGTCATCGTGTCCCCGCCGCCGCGATCATCCGCCGCGTTGGAGCTCGGTGTCTCGCCGCCGGCCACGAGCACCCCGTCAACATTGCTGCCGGCCTCGGCCCGCGCGGTCGAGTTCGACACCATGAGCGTTATGCAGCGTGATCATCTTTGAGGGTTGCCGACGACGTGAGCTGCGGGTTCGCCTCTGTAGACAGCATGTTGATCATGACATTGGATGAGTATTCCTCATCGCGGCGGCACCCGGCTGGAACGAACTCTTGTGCCGGACTGTCGGTACCAAGAGGACCGGTGTCCGTTGCCGGGTTCGGCGTACTGACGGCCAGCGCATGGTGTGGCACGAAGGTGGGAGGTGTCGTCGGATGGCCTTTCTTACTGTTTCTGTCAGGTGCCGATCAGGGCTACGTGTGAGCCAGCCGCAGTACTGGCCTCAACCAGATAGGAACGATGATGCGTGTTTCCAGTGCTCGACTGATGGTCGGTGCCGGGCTTGGCGTTGCCGTGGGTGTAGCCGTGGTGGGCGGTTTGACGGTGGCGCACGCGGCCGAGCGGCCCGCGGCGCCGGTGGTGTCGGCGCCAGCGGAATCGGTCGCATCCGGACGTCTGGCGGCGACCCGGGGGGCACACCCGAAGGTCGTCGGTCACGCAGGCTCGTCGGTGACCTCTGCGACAGGACTCAAAACCAGGCCGGCACAGGTGAAGCCGGTGGCGGCCCCGAGGCGATCGGGGGACATCATCTCCACCGGGCTGGACGCCAGTAAGGTCAGCGAATGGGTAATCTACGGGGTAGGGGTAAAGAACGTGCATGCTCCGGCGACAACCTTCGGGTTCGCGCTGAGCGAACGGCACAACAACGGGTCCCTGCGCGAGTACCTGCGGATTTCGGAGGGGCACGGTAGTGACCTGGCGGCAGGGTTCCACGCGGTCGAGCCGGCCTACACGTTGGATAACGGGATGCAGCAGCCGGCCTTCGGCTACTTCGTCGGCCACCCGGCGAAGATCACCGGTGATGTGGCGGGGACCAGTGTGGCCGCGCACACGGCGGTGTGGAGCAAGAACCCAGCTGTGACAGTGTTCTGGTTCGACAACGAGAGGGTCACCGGGGTCGCCTCACTGACCGGTGTGACGGCTTACGGCAGCGCCGGCCAGCAGTTGGCCATGACCCGCGTTTACGGCGTGGATCAGTAACATCATCACCCGCACCGTCTGGCTGGTCCCGGCCTCCCCCCGTGGTGGCCGGGCCCAAGAGTGCCGCGCGTGTCCGACTCGGATCAGTCAACTTGAGCGTGCCGCTCCGGAAGGGCGCCCTGCGTCGGGCGAGTGAGTTGCGGTTCTTTCCAGTGACAGTGGTCAAGGTGAATGATGAGAGACCGCAAAGGCCATCGCGACCATGAAGGCCGTCGTCGACCATCCGGGATTCCATACAAACCCTCGATGGCGGCCGTCGTCGGCAAGGCTGACCTCGACATCGGTGCGACGCCGCCAATCCACGGTCGGGGTCTGCTGCACCAGTAGGTGACAGTTCAAGTCACGCGGCCTGACTGGCCGGTGGGGTCATGATGGTCTCGTACTCGATAGGGGTCAATCGGGACAGGGATCGTTGGCGGTCGGGGGCGGTGGTAGGTCCGTTCGATCCAGGTGACGATCGCGGTCCTGAGCTGTTGCCGGGTGGTCCAGGTACGGCGGTCGAGGACGTTGTTCTGCAGCAGGCCGAAAACGATTCCATGGCGGCGTTGTCGCCGGCGGCGCCGACTCTGCCCACCGATCCAATCAGGTGGTGCCGGTTGAGGGCGCGGACGAACTTCCGGCTGCGAAATTGCGACCCTCGGTCGGTGTGCAGCACGCAGCCGGCCACGTCACCGCGGCGGGCGACGGCGTTGTGGACCGCAGTGAGGGCCAGCCGTGACTTCATCCTCGAGTCGATCGAATACCCGACGATCCAGTTGGACCACACGTCCTTGATCGCACACAAGTGCAGCTTGCCCTCTCCGGTGCGAGTGCTCGGTGATATCGGCCAGCCACAATCGATTCGGGCCGCCGACGGTGAAGTCACGGCGCACCGTGTCGTGCACCGGCGGGCCAGGCCTACGTTTCTTGCCCCGGCTTTGTTTGCGGCTGAACGCGCTGAACCAGCCCATCTGAGAGCAGATTTCCACGCGGTGCGCTCGACCATCGGTTCTCCAGCGGCGCGAGCCTCGTCGGCCATGAACCGGTAGCCGAACTCCGGGTCATCGCGGTGAGCGTCGAACAGCGCGTCTGCTCGATACGCGGGGGCCAGGTTGGCGTCGGTGACCGGGCGGGCAAGCGCCGGTAGTAGGGCTGACGAGCGATGTTCAATACCCGGCACGTCACCGCGACGGGGATCCCGTCGGCGGCGAACTCGTTCACGAGCGGGTAGAGCCTTTTCCCGGCAGGTTCGCCTGCGACAGATGCGCCGCGGCCCGGCGCAATACCTCGTTCTCCTGCTCGAGGAGCTTGATCCGTTTACGGGCCTCACGCAGCTCGACCGAGCCACTCATGTTGCTGCCGACGCCGGGCCTGGCGCCGTCGCCGGTGTCGGTCTGGCGCAGCCATGTCGACAAGGTCATCGGGTGGACCCAAAGTCCTTGGTGATCTGCTCGACCGACACGCCGGGCTCACGGTCACCAGCGACCCGCACGACATCGTCGCGAAACTGACGGGGGTAGGGCTTAGGCGCAGCAACATCCTCCCGGCTCGCCGTCGGGGCAAGCCACCTCAGAACGTCACCTACTGGTACAGCACCCTAGTCGTCTTGGTGATGGCGTATAGAGCAGGTTGCGTTGGAGCATCATGTACGCGCTGGTCGTGACGGGGTTTCGTCTCAGAGTGACCCGGTGCTCAGAGTAGCCCGGGGCTCTGCCGTTCAATGCAGCGCTTGACTTGGATAGCCTCACTAGCTAACCTTGGGTAGTGCCACTATCCAGCACTCGTCGAATGACACTTGGACTCGGGAGTGAAGTCATGACCACGATCGTCGCGAGCCGCCATACCCATCATCGCAACGGTGTAGCAATGCCGTTCCTGCGCGGGATCCAGTTCATCCGGCCGCGAGCATTGCGGACGTGGCTGCCCGCAATCACACTCCAGCCGGGCGGCGCGACTGGCATCTGGCAAGAAATGTTCCTGATCACCGCCGGTAGACACAAGTCGATACATGTCGATGTGAGCGCAATCGAGCTAACGGCGGTTTACGGGACGGTACCGGCTACCGGCCGACCACAGGCCGCCCGCGACCGGCTCGCCACCGAGGAATAAGCGATGCGACTCTCCGAGTTGGCCCGCAACAGCGGTATCAGCGTGCCCACGATCAAGTACTACCTTCGCGAGGGTTTGCTACCGCCGGGATTCCCGATCTCGGCCACTCAGGCCGACTACAACGACACCCACGCGAGCAGGCTGACGATGATTCGGGCCCTGATCGACGTTGGCGGCCTGTCGGTGGCCACGGTCCGGTCGGTACTGTCCGCAATCGACACCGGACCCCAGCGGCTGGCGTCGGCGATCGATCAGGTCCACGACGCGCTGGCCGCAACGTCAGGGCCGTCCGCGGACCTGCCGCATCGGGCATTGGCGGCGTTGACCGATCTGGGTTGGCAGGTTGACCCTGACTCCGCTGTCTTGCGTCAGCTCGACACCGCCCTGGCCGCCGCCGATCAGGTCGGCCTGCCCACTGGCGCACCCCGGCTGCGCGTTTACGCCGACGCCGCCCTCGCGATGGCCGAGTACGACATCGCCTCCATTCCGACCGGGCACGACGCCCAGGCCGCCGCTGCGGCGGTGACTTACGTCGTGCTGGGCACCGTGCTCTACGAGCCGCTGCTGCTGGCCCTGCGTCGCCTGGCCCAGGAACAGGTCTACCGGCGTACCTATCAGGCCGCTCCAGACGCCACCTCGGACGGCGGGTCGGTCACCGAAGAACAGACCGGTAACGCTGAGCCGGCGACTACAGCAGATCGTGACACCGAAGGGAAACAGCAATGAACACATCCCAGATGCAGGCGGCGCAATTCCGACGCTTCGGCGGCCCGGAGGTCCTGGAAGTCGTGACCGTGCCACGCTCGATCGCCGGTCCCGGCGAAGTCCTCGTCCACGTGCAGGCCTCGACGGTGAACCAGCACGACACCTTCCTGCGTGATGGAACACTGAAACTGATGACCGGACGAAAGTTCCCGATGGGTTTGGGTCTGGACTTCGCGGGTGTGGTCACCGCCACGGGACCGGGTGTTGACGACATCGCCATCGGAACCCGGGTCTGGGGAATGGTGTCACCAAAAACAGGGCACGCCACCGGCTCAGCGGCCCAATACGTCGTCGTGCCCGCCGATCGGGTAGCCGCGTTCCCGGAGCAACTGAGCATGATCGAGGCGGCATCCCTGGTCACCTCCGCGGAAAGCGCCGTGCACGCCCTGCGTGACGTAGCCCAAGCCAAATCGCACGATCGGGTCCTGGTACGCGGCGCGGCCGGGGGTGTCGGCATGATCGTTGTCCAACTCGCCCACGCCCTGGACACCCACGTCACCGCCCTCGCCAGCGCACGCGACGCCGACTTCGTCACCGCATGCGGCGCCGACGACGTGCTTGACTACCGCACGGTGAACCCCCGCGACATCGGGCCCTTCGACGTCATCATCGACACCACCGGCCGTGACCTGCTCACCTTCCGGCGCCGCTTAACCCGCCACGGCCGCATGGTCACTCTGAACTTCGGCTCTGCGGCGGCCATGGCCAGTATCGCCGCGTCCACCGTGTTCGGCGCCGGGCGCATCCGAACCTTCCGCGGCTACCCCGACCGTCAACTGCTCACCGACATCGCCGGTTACGTCGAGTCCGGAGCCCTGCGACCGGTCGTGGACACCGTCTATCCACTCACCCGTATAGCCGACGCACACCGTGCCCTCGACACCCTACGACGCCCCGGCAAAATCGTGTTGAACACAACTGACTGAGCACAAACCAGCAACCTAACAGTTCGCCTGGGTACGCCTACCTGCACGAAGGCCTGGCCGTCCTCGCCGGGCAGGCTCCCGGTCCGCACTCGGCGCTACCGGCGGCGAAGATGGCTGGCTACTCCCACGTGACGATCTGTGGCACCTTCATCGAGACCGACCGGTGCCGCACACCGGGGCCGACGCCCGGAGTGGATCTGTGGTGGAGCGGTAAGCACGACAACCACGGCGGGAACGTGCAGGTCACTGCCGCGCCGGACGGCTGGCCGCACCGGACCTCACCCATACGGCCCGGCCGGGAACACGACACCACCGCCCTGCGTCACCACGACGAGGTCCTGCCCCTGCTCGCCGCCTGGACCGGTGATCACCTGCACGTACTCGGCCACCTCGGCTATAAAGGCGAACAGACCACGATCACCGTCGCGTTCAAGAAGCTGAAGAACCAGTCCTGCACCCCTGTTGAGCAACAATTCAACCGGGCCCACAATGCGGTCCGCGCGATCGGCGAACGAGGCAACTCGCTGCTCAAGATCACGTTCAAAGCCCTACGCAACGTCAGCCTCTGCCCCAGGACGATCGGCCGCATCACCGCCGCAGCCCTCGTGATCCTGCACATCGAACACGGCCGCACCACCTGAGAAACCAACACCCAACGTCAACGGCCGTTACTCGGAAAGCCTCACCGGCGGCTGCCGACCGGCTCGCCGTAGCGGTCAGCACCTTCTTCGGGGCTGTAGGGCTCCTGCTGGCAGTCCTGCTCGCCGCCGGGGCCGTCCACGTCGAGGCCGCCCAGTTCGAGGGTCGGATCTACGCGCCGGCCAGCTCGGCGCCGCCGGACCGCGATGAGTCCGCGCCCCGCTGACAGCAGACTGCCCAGTCGTCGAAAGGGCCGTGTCGTCCCCGTTCGGGGGAGTACCGCGCCCGACACGGGCTCGCGGCAGCGCAGATGCTGGACGGACCGGCGGCGCGCTCGGAACCTGTAGCGGTGACTCTGACCGAACCAGTCGACACCGCCGTCGAGCCACCGCGCATCGTCATTGACGTCGGCGGCGCCGAGAGCTTCGAGACCGTCGTTCTGCTGCTACGCAGGTCCGAGGCCTTCGGTCTGGGCGGCCGCCGGTTCGAGGCGCGTACGCCGCTGGCCGCGGGTCAGGTGGAGGCGTTGCGGGAGCTGAATCTGATCTTTTCTGCGGTGGGCTGCTGCGGTTTTCGGGTTGTTCTGAGTCGGGAAGTAGATGCTTTTATCGGGTTCGGTTTCGTAGTCGCGCCACCAGTAGCCGGGTTGTTCGGGGACGTTGGCCCATCGGCAAAGGGGGGTGGCCGCGTTGGAACAGCTGGCTGGGTTCGGGATGGGTTAGGTACGGGTTTCAGCCGACGCCGGTCGCCCATAGCTCGCTGCTCACGGTGCGTTGTCCGCGGATGAGGGTCGACGCTCGGATCGCGGCATGAGCGGATTGCCGATGGATTCGGTGACGTCTCCGGAAGCTGTGCTATTTGGGGGCGTTTTCTGTGTCTGGTCCGGTCGTCGCATCATGCGGCGGTTGACCAGGCTTTGGTTGTTGGTTCGTCTTAACGGGTTTGTTGGATGAGGCCGCTTTCGTAGGCGATGACGACGAGTTGGGCGCGGTCGTGGGCGGTGAGTTTGGTGAGTAGGTGGCTGACGTGAGTTTTGACGGTGGCGACACTGATGGATAGTTGCGTGGCGATCTCGGTGTTGGTCAGCCCTCCGGCGACGTGGATGAGGACTTCGGTTTCGCGGTCGGTTAGATCGTTCAAGGAGGGTGGTACGGGGCGCTGGGTTGTGGTGGGTCGGTCGAGGAAGTCGCGGATGAGGCGTCGGGTAACGCTGGGGGCCAGGAGAGCGTCGCCGGCGGCGACGGTGCGGATGCCGGCGAGGAGCAGTTCGGGTGGAGTGTCTTTAAGTAAGAAGCCGCTGGCGCCGGCGCGCAGCGCGGCGAAGACGTAGTCGTCCAGGTCGAAGGTGGTCAGGATGATGATTCGAGTTGTTGCGGTGGCGGGATGGGTCAGCAGTTGCCGGGTGGCTTGCAGGCCGTCCATGACTGGCATGCGCACGTCCATGAGGATCACGTCGGGTAGCAGGTGTTGTGCGGCGTCGATCGCTTGGGCGCCGTTGCCGGCCTCGGCGACGACGTCCATGTCGGGGGCGGCGTTGACCAGGACGCGAAAGCCGGCGCGGACGAGGTCTTGGTCATCGGTGATCAGTACCTTGATGGTCATCGCAGAACTCGGCCACATAGCGAGAAGCCGGAGCAGTTGACGGTCGACTGCTGCAGGGTGCCGTGGAGTTGGGTCATGGGGTCCCTTGATCTGTTCTGAGGATCGCGTGGACGCGGAACCCGCGGTCTGCTGGCGCGGCGTCGAGGTGACCGCCGAACAGTGCGGCTCGTTCGGCCATGCCGATCAGGCCATGACCAGGGTCCGTGCGGTGCCTGCGGCGGGTGGGTGTGCGGGTGGGTGCGGGTCCGGTGTCGGTGACCTCGACGGTGAGTTCGTCGGGGTGGTAGTGGAGGGTCAGGGCGGCGGTGGTGGTTCCGGCGTGGCGCACGACGTTGGTGAGGGCTTCTTGGGCGATGCGGTAGGCGGACAGGTCGACTCCGGCCGGTAGCGGGCGGGGTGTCCCGCGAATGTGCAGGGTGACGTCGATGCCGGCTCGGCGGATCTGCTCGATGAGGGTGTTGAGGTCGGCAAGTCCGGGGGCGGGGACAAGTTGCGGGTCGAGGTCGCCGTCGCGGCGGAGTACGCCGACTAGTAGGCGCATCTCCTGCAGCGCACGACGGGTGGTGGTCTCGATGATACCGAGAGCTTCTTTTACCTCGGCTGAGTCGTGGTCCATCACCATCCGGGCGACGCCGGCGCGCACGGCGATGACGCTCATGGCATGCGCGACGACGTCGTGCAGTTCGCGGGCGATGACCAGCCGCTCGTCCATGGAGGCTTGGCGTAAGTCAGCGGCGCGTTGGCGGTCCTGTTCGGCGCGTTGTTCAGCGGCAGCGGCCAGGCGGCTGCGGCGCTCCCGGGTGGCTTGGCCGATGAACCAGCCGACGCACACGACTGCGGCGGCGGCGATCGACGCGGGTACCCAGGTCGGAATCTGCCCGATCGCCACCCCCGCGGCGACACAGACGCCGATGACGACGGGGGGTGACCGCCAGCGGTTGGTGATTGTGGTGGCGGCGGTGTAGCCGGTGATTGCGGCACACACCGCGGCCTGCGGTGGGCCGCCTAGCCCGGACGCCAGCACCGCGCCCAGGGTGGCGACGGCCAGCGCGGAGCGCGGATAGCGGCGGCGGCACGGGATCGCCGTGCACGCGCCGACCAGCCCGGCGATCCGCACCGCGTGGGCGAACGTCGCCACGTGGGTGACCACGGAACTTTCATCGATGGCGAGCAGCCCCGCGAAAATGAGCGCGGCCACCACGGCGTCCAGGCGCACCGTGGCCGGAGGGAATCTGAAAACGCGGCCGGCGACCCGGCGGGTCGAGGATCCCTGGGCAGCGCTAACCATGTTGTCAGGCTATCCGCTCACCATCTCCGCAGTCCTCGTGCGCTGGGTTGACCTGCACCTACATCCAGGGGTGGACACGCCTCCGTCCAGAACGCGCGAGTACTGCAGTAGGTGGAGACGACGTCACGACCACAGCCTGACGACACGACTGGCTGCGCCCGCCAGGCTGAACAGGACCCTCCCCGGCCGCAGCGATGTAACCCGGCGAGGCACCAGACCCGGACTGCCAAGTCCCTAAACCGCGAAATGAGAAGTCATGACCAATCTTCTCCAGCAATGCCGGTCCGAGTCGAATTGCGTGCCGCGCGATCGAACAGCATCGTCGCAGCAGGGGCGTGGCATTCGCGTCCGCTCCCGCCGGCTCGCAGCTGCGGTGCTCGCGCGATGAGCGTGCTGGCGCGGTGGTGCTTCCGGCATCGCTACATCGTCATCGGACTGTGGGTGGCGGTATTCGCGGTCCTGTTCCTGTCGGGCACGTGGCAGGGGTCGAAGTTCGGAAATGGTTTCTCTGTGCCCGGGACCGACTCGACCAAGGCTATGAGCCTGCTCTCCACAGCCTTCCACGGCCAGGCCGGTGACGCGGACACCATCGTGTTCGCCACCCAGAACGGCAGAGTCGACACCCCGGCGGTCGAAGCCCGCGTCACCTCACTGCTCGCGCAGGTCGCGAAAGTCCCCGAGGTCGGCGCGGTGCAGAGCCCGTTCACCACGGGCGGGCCCGGGCAGATCAGTCAGGACGGCAAGGTCGCCTTCGCCACCGTCACGTTCACCAAGCAGAGCTTCAGCCTCGACAAAGCCAACGTACAGAAAGTCGTCGACCTGGGGTCCGCGTTGCGCAGCAGCACGCTGCAGGTCGAGTTCGGCGGATCCGCCATCGGGCTACTCGCCGGCGTCTCCACGTCGACCAGCGAGCTCGTCGGCCTGCTCGCCGCCGCGATCGTGCTGTTCATCGCGTTCGGCTCGCTGCTGTCCATGGCGATCCCTCTGATCGCGGCGATCTTCGCCTTGGGAAGCGCCGTCTTCCTGATCGATCTGCTGAGCCACGTCGTAAGCATCGGGACGATCGCCCCCACGATCGCAGCTCTGGTCGGGCTCGGCGTCGGTATCGACTACGCCCTGTTCATCGTGACCCGGCACCGTAACGGCATTCAGGCCGGGCTCACCCCGGAAGAGGCGGCGGTGACGGCGATGGACACCTCCGGACGGGCGGTGATCTTTGCCGGCGCGACGGTGCTGGTGGCGATGCTGGGCTTGCTCCTTCTGCGGGTCGGCTTCCTGACCGGGATCGGGATCGCGGCTGCGGTCATGATCGCGGTAGCGGTGGTGGTAGCGGCCACGCTGCTTCCGGCACTGTTCGGGGTATTCGGGACCCGTCTGCTCTCGCGCCGCCAACGCCGCCGGCTGGCCCAGGACGGGCCGGTCGAGGTGGCCGCGTCCGGGCCGTGGGCCCGCTGGGCTTCCTTCGTCCAGAAGCGTCCCTTCCCGCTGGTAGTCATCGCCACCGCGATCATGGCAGTCCTGGCCGTGCCATTTTTCTCCTTGCGTCTCGGCTCGTCCGACGCCGGTAACAACCCGACCACCGATACCACCCGCCGCGCCTATGACCTGCTCGCGCAAGGTTTCGGTGCGGGGTATAACGGACCCCTGCAGCTTGTGGCCTCGGTTCCCGATACCGCCGCGACCGCCGACCTGATCCGGTTGGAGTCGGCGCTCAAAGCGGTCCCGGGGGTCGCCTCGGTCCGGGTCGGGCCGTCCCAGCCGGGCGCCACGGTCGTGATCATGTCGGTGACACCGACGGCCTCGCCGCAGTCCGTGCAGACCTCAACCTTGATCGACACCCTGCGCCGGACGGTGATCCCTCCCTACGAGCAGGACGGGCTGAAGGTTTATGTCGGCGGGCAGACCGCGACATTCAAAGACTTCGCCTCCGTCATCGGCAGTAAACTCCCGCTGTTCATCGTGATCATCGTCGCGCTGGGTTTCCTGCTGCTGGTGCTCGCGTTCCGCAGCGTACTGGTCCCGCTCACCGCGGCGGTGATGAACCTGCTGTCGGCCGGGGCGGCGTTCGGAGTCGTGGTCGCAGTGTTCCAGTGGGGTTGGGGGTCCTCCCTGCTGAACGCGGGCGCGGCCGGGCCGATCGAGTCGTTCCTGCCCGCGATGATGCTGGCAATCCTGTTCGGTTTGTCGATGGACTACGAGGTGTTCCTCGTCAGCCGGATCCACGAGGAATGGGTCCATACCCAGGACAACAAAGTGGCTGTCCGCCGCGGTCAAGTCGCGAGCGGCCGGGTCATCACCGCGGCTGCCGTCATCATGATCTGCGTGTTTGGGGCCTTCGTGTTCGGCGGACAACGCACGATCGCCGAGTTCGGGCTCGGCCTCGCCGTCGCGATCCTGCTCGATGCCCTGATCGTGCGCACCATCCTTGTCCCAGCCGTCATGCAACTCTTCGGCCGCGCCAACTGGTGGCTCCCCACATCGATCGACCGAATCCTGCCTCACCTCTCCGTCGAACCTGAAGACACCAGCCATCCCGCAGCGCATGAACGCACCCTGGCACCGGCTGGCAACGTCCCCGCCATCTCAACCCAGACCCACAACGACTGAGAAGTCTGACATAACCCCTGAGTTTTCCCGCTTTGATGGAGCTTCTTGATCATGGTCTGATGGCCATGGGGGAAGAGGTCACGGAGCTGCGCCGGGTTAACGAGTTCCAGGGGTACGGCCAGCAGCTATTTCGCGTCGGAGCTTGGCCCGACCCTGGGCGGCGGTCATGAGGTTCGTCGACGAACGCTCGGGCCGCTTCGCGGTCGCGTTGCTGTTACGGGTTCTGGGTATCGGCGAGTGGACCTACTACCAGTGGGTCAGGCGGGCCGGGTAGCCGTGTGACCGGGACCTGGTCGACCTCGGCGTGATCTCTAACATCCACGACGTCTGGGAGGTGTCCGGGCACACGTCTGGCGCCGACCCGGGTGCACCAGCAACGCCGCACCCTGCAACAAACCCAAGTCACACCCTTCTAAAACACCCACTCAGGCAGTTACTCGGAAAGGCTCGATGGATCAGGGTACGACGATCGAATAGCAAGTGAGGTCCACGCACTGCGCCTCATGATCGCATTGCCGAGCGTTGCTGAGCGAGTCTTTTCACGAGCGGTTTGACTGCGGCGCGTATGTGGTTGCGTAGCCATTGGGAGGCTGGGTCTTCGTCGAGGCGTCGGTGCCAGCGGAGATCGACGTCGACATGGGGTAGCGGTATCGGATAGTCGTGCCAGCGCACTGGCATCCCACGTTGGATGAGGTCCTCGGCAAGGACTCTGGGAGCGATGCTGATCAAGTTGGTTTGCAGCGCCATCAGGGCGGCGGCTGCGTAGTTCGGAACCACCGAGGCGACGCGGCGGGACAGGCCAGCTTCTCGCAGTTTGTCATCGATCGGTCCGTAATCCAGTCCTCGCCGGGAGGCGGAGACGTGCGGGTAGCGCACCATGTCGGCGAGACTCAGCTCCGCTGCCCGTCCGAGGTCGGAGTCGGCGGCAACGAGGGCAACGACGCGGTCGACAAACAGAGTGTGGGTGTTGATGTCGGGTGGTGGCGGGTTCGCGACGCCAAGGTCAAGGTCGAGGGTGCCGTCGCGTAGCGGTTCGGGGGCCTTTGAGTCTTGGGCCACGAAGCGCAACGTGACGCCGGGCGCCTCCGCGGATATCGGGCCGGCCAGACGTGAACTGATTATCGGGGTGAGCCCGTCGTTGATGCGGATAGCGAACGTGCGCCGCCAGGTCGAGGGACTGTCTACGGGTGTAGTTGGCAACTGAGTCGCCGTTTCGAGGAGCGCTCGTACCTGGGCTCTGGAGCGCAGCGCGAACGGTGTTGGTACAAGCCCTCGCCCGGCGCGCACCATGATCGGGTCGTTCATCGCGCGCCGCAGACGACCCAACGCGCGGCTAGTCGCTGGAGCTGACAGACGCAACTTGTCTGCGGCCGCTACCACGCTGCCGGTCTCCATCAGCGCGTCGAACACCCAGAGCAGATTCAAATCCAGATCATCCATCGAGACGCAACTTCCGATTTCCCTTAAAGAGTGCATAGAACGCACTTCTAAGATACCAACCATGCAGTAGACGTTACGTCAGCGATACGATTCAGTTGATGTTGAGCAGCCGGAAGTGGCTCGTCGCCATCCGAGGCAAGCGAAACTGAAGTGTTGGAGTGTGGTCATGGCTCGTACGATCCGACCGATGTCTTACGGCGGCCCAGAAGTCCTCGACCTGGTCGAGGTGCCAGTCCCCGTCCCGGCGCGTGACCAGGTCGTGGTCCGGGTGAAGGCCGCAGGGGTCAACCCGGTCGACTGGAAGCTCTACAGCGGCACGTTCCACGCCATCGACGACAAGTATAAGGACGAGGCCGGCGTCAGCGCGGATGCGCTGCCTCGGATCGGGCTCGAATGTGCCGGTGTCGTCACGGCAGTCGGTGAGGAGATCAGCGGAGTCTCGGTCGGCGACGAGGTCATTGCCTACCCAGTCTCCGGCGCCTACGCCGACTACGTCGTGGCGGGCGCCGGTTCGCTCGTCAGTAAGCCGGACGTGGTGGACTGGCCGGTCGCCGGTGCACTGATGCTGGCCGGCACCACCGCCGCGCACGCCCTACACGCCGCTGGAGTGCAACAGGGTGACCACGTCCTGATTCACGGTGGCACTGGCGGCGTCGGGCTCATGGCACTCCAGCTCGCCGTCGACCTCGGCGCCACTGTCATCGCCACCGCGTCCGAGGCCAACCACGAACTCCTGCGGAGTCTAGGCGCCACCCCCGTGACCTACGGTCCCGGCCTGATCGATCGGGTCCGAGCAGCGGCACCTGAGGGCATTGACGCCGCACTCGACTTGATCGGCACCGAGGAAGCGCTGGACACCTCACTGGAACTGGTCGGCGACCCGGATCGCATTGCCTCCATCGCTGGTGGTCCCCAGCGTGCCAAAGAAGGAATCAAGGTCATCGGCAACCAACCCGGCGCAGACCTCGGCACCGAGGTCCGAGCCGCAGCCAGGCCCAAACTTGTCGAAAAGCTCGTCGAAGGTCGGTTGCGGGTCATCATCGCGACCACATACCCGCTTGAAGAAGCCGCTGAAGCCCACCGTGACGGCATCAGTGGCCACGCGCCCGGCAAACTAATACTGCTTCCGTAGCAGCGGCTTGCCGGTACAACTGGCTAGCTAGCAAGACATCAAAGCGGCGCCGGGGCCGGCCCGGACGTCCAGCGATCGGCGGGGAGCGATCGAGCAGATCCAACGCGCGACTGATGGCGGGAACGTTCGCCTCAGAGATGAGTGCGTAGATCGGGGGTGCCGTTGCCGTTGCAAATCTGTGGAGGCTGGTGTCAAGGGGTGGCCTGGATGATTCGCCAGATTTGGCAGGCTATGTAGCGTTTGCGGTTGCAGGTGATCTTGGATCGGGTGCGGCCTTCGGTGGTGCGGCGGCTGATGTAGTCCTTGGTCGGCTGGTGGCACAGCTGGGCGGGATTTGGCAATGGTATGGATGGCGGCGTTGGGGGTCCGGTCCCGCCGCCGTTGAGGCGATGGCGGCTGGTTCGCCGAGGGGTGGCAGGGATGGCTGACGCCGGCGAGCGCGGCGAAAGCGGCCTCGCTGCGGACACGGCCGTGATGTGACCATGCGGTCAGCGCGATCGCCGCGGTGACGGGACCGATGCCGGGCTGCTCGAGCCGAGCCGGGCACATGGTTCGGATCAAAGGCGCGGATTCGGCGAGGTTGTCTTTCAGATGCGGTCCAGGGCGTGGTTCTGTCCGGCGAGGACACACAGCTGGCTCCGGCGTAGCCGCTCGAGGGTGCTGCCGGCGGTGTCGCCGACGAGGGCGGCAGTGTGCCGGAGCTGCCGGATGGTGCTGCGGCGCGAATTGCTCACGCAGGTCGTCGTCAGCGGTGAGGATCTAAGATTTAAAACAGGTTGTTGGTAGCGGTGCGAGTGTCACCGTAGTGACGGCGGCAGACATGCAGGATCCACAGGACTTCCCGGTCGCCATCGGCGCGGGAACGGCGAGGTGGTCGGCGGCCAGCACTGCGCGGGTGGCGTGGATCGCGTCCAGGCCATCGGACTTGCCGCCTCGCCGCCGTGACGCCGTGACGGGTTTGAGCGCCTCCAGGATGTACTCCCGTGCGGCGCGGAGAACGCGCAGCAGCCCGACACCGTGTGAGCGGGCGCTGTCCAGAGCCCAGGCCCACCAGCACGATCCGCGTCCGGTGGTCTGCTGATCGGCCCACGCCAGCAAAGTGGCGGCGCCCTCGGCGGTGGCCGCCATGGTCCGCCCGACCAGGACGGTCCCGACGGGTGTGAGCACCGCAGCGGTATGAGAGGTCGGTGTGGGTGTCCACACCGATGACCGCGTCTACGCGGTCGGCCAGGCGCTCTATCAGGATGGACGGCACGGACTCTCCTCTGCACGAGGCGACGTTCGGGCGAGGTCGGCCCGGGAGACGATCACCCGGCGGCATATCTGTGATGAGTCACGCCCAGAGTGCGTACCCTTTGCGGACAGGCTTCTGATCAGGCCAGCAAGGTGGGCCGGGGCGGCGCCGGAAATCCATGAGGACGAGTCAGGTGAATGGCACACCGTGGTGGCCAGATCTGCGATGAGTCACTCGTCGATCACCAACGCCGGACATTACCGATCGTCTCCTGGTCCCAGAACGCACAGCGCCCGTCCACGCGACCCTCGACCAGGTACGGCCCGTGCCAATCGGCACTACTGATCCGGATCTGCGTAGCGGGGGTTTCCTTCAGCTCGCTGCGGAAGTCTCGAGAGACTCGACGGCCAGGGCGGCCGTCGACGATTCGGCCGGCGCGAAGCGGGACTCGAAGTCGGCGGCGGTCATCGGTCGTGCGTACAGGTAGCCCTGCGCGAGCCGGTAGCCGGCCTCACGCAAGCGAGCCGCCTGGGCCGCAGTCTCGACGCCTTCGGCCACCGCCTCGATACCGAAGTCGGTGGTGAAGCCGATGAGATTTCGCGTGACGATGGCGCCCGGCCCGTCTGCCGCGTCGCCACTGACGAAGGACTTGTCTACCTTGAGGACGTCGACCGGGCAGGTGAGCAACAAGCTCAGCGACGAGTGGCCGGTGCCGAAGTCATCGAGGGCGATGCGCAGCCCCAGCGACTTGAGGCGGTTCAGTTGCTCAATCGCGACGTCGGTGGCCAGTACGGCAGTCTCGGTCACCTCGAGAACCATGCGGCCGGCGTCCACCCCGGTCTCCTCGATGACGGCCTTCACCCGCTCAACGAAGCCGGGTTCAGCCAGTTGCCGGGCCGACACGTTGACGCTGATCTTCGCCGGCGACCGATCCCCGTAACGGCGCTGCCAGGCCGCGGCCTGCCGGCACGCATGCCGGAGGACCCAGTCGCCGAGTTCGACGATGCTGCCGTTGCGTTCGGCCAAGGGGACGAACACGTCCGGGGACACCAGCCCGCGGTCGGGGTGCTGCCAACGCATCAGCACCTCGCCGCCAACCGTCGCCCCGGTGGTGAGGTCGATGATCGGCTGGTACAACGCGAAGATCTGGCCCTGCGTCAGCGCGCCGCGCAAGTCGCTGGACAGCCGGGCGGTGTCTTCGGCGTCCTGGTCCATCGCCGGGTCGAACCAGTGCCGTCGGTTGCCGCCGGCCGCTTTGGCCGAGTACATGGCGACGTCTGCGCGGCGCAGCAACTCCCGGGGGTCGTCACCGGTGCGGCTGGCGGTCACGCCGACGCTGGCGCCGGTGATCAGCGTGTGCCCGGCCAGGTCGGCCGGCTCGTTCATGGCGGCCAGCACGCCAGTCAGCAGAACCTCGGTGTCAGCCGTCCGAGCTGGTACGACGAGCGCGAATTCGTCGCCGCCGAGGCGAGCCACAAGACCCTGGTCACCGATCACCGTTGCCAGCCGGCGGCTGATCAGGGTGAGCAGGGAGTCGCCGACGCCGTGACCGAACCGGTCATTGACGATCTTGAAGTCGTCGACGTCCAGAAGAATCAGGATGAACTCGTGCTGCCGGCCGAGCTGCTCGTCCAGGTGCCGTTCCAGCAGTGCCCGGTTGGCGGCGCCGGTGAGACTGTCGTGCGTCGCCTGGTGAGTCAACCGCTCCTGATAGCGGCGCAGATCCGTGAGCTGCGCGTCGACGGTGATTAGTAGCCGGCGGTTGTCCCGCAAGGCGATGATCTGCCGGACGACGACGACTACGGTGAGCGTGACGGCGGCGATCTCCATGATCGTCGTTTCCCGCGAGTCGCCGGTGCCGGTCGCCAGCAACAACGCGTCGGTGACGGCGACCGCCAGGTACGGGACGACACTGACGCGCTGTGAGCGGCGCCGCGGCGCGGGCAGTTCGGCGCCTGCGCGCAGCTGGCTGACGGCGGCCAGATGGATGCTCAGCGCCGCGACCGGCACTGCGATCATGCTCGAGGACAGGTACGGATGCGAGATGAAGTACGGCGACAACCCGCCGAAGACCGCACTGATCGCGCAGCCGCCGGCCAGGATCCGGACGGCGCGCCGGTCCAGGAGCCCAGCTCCGGCGAACGCGACCTTGACGAAGGTGGCCACCGACAGGAACGCAACCACGGTGAGGGCCAGCATGGCGCCGGCCGATCCGGTCTGAGCCGTCCACTGGTGGTGGTTGCGCAGTGACAGGTGCCATACAAGTGCGCCGACGGTGATCAACACCAGGCAGATGTCGAGTCCGAACCGGGTCCAGTCGCTACGGCTGCGGCGCCAGGACGGCAAGCGCAGCAGTGCCCACAGGACCACGCCGAGTACGGCCAGGTAGAAGGCGAGGGTCACGGGCCCGACATGTTGCGACGGCGTTCCGGTACCGACCGCATCGACTGTGTTGGCGACCGTTCCCGCGGCAAACAGGCCGCAGGCGAGCGTTAGGTGCCGCCAGAACCGCCGGGTGCCGGCATCCAACGTCGGACGGCGCGTCGCCTGCCAACAACCGTGCCCAGCGAGAACCACGGTGATCGGCAGGGGCAGCCATCCGATGACCGGATAATCCCAGACGTGCACCAAGCCGACGGCTACCCAAGCCGCATCCGCGGCGACCAGTGATGACGCCGCAAACAGCAACCAGCGGCGGACGTTCGACTCGGTGGAGTGCGCGCCGGCCGAATCTCCGCCACTTGTCATACGGGCTTCATCGGCGGCCAGGTGCTGCACTGAAGTGTTCCCCCGGCCAACGTTCACTTTCCAGCAGGTGCGGTGGGTCTACAGATGCCGATGGGCCCCGGAGCTTGTCCGGATCGAGGACGATCCACAGGGCCGCGACGTGATCCTGTACGCCGGTCATCGCGATCAAGGCAAGCACCCGCCAGCGTCGGCGCAGTACCAGAGCGGCTTGCCCGTAGTCGCGAGAGCCTCCCATGCGCTGAGCGTCTCCCCGCCGGACGCCGTCGCCGAGACGATCCTTGAGGCCACCAAGTAGACGCGCCCTGCTCCCCGGCCCGGGAGCAGGGTTCGCCCACGAGCAAGTACACATAGGTGCCGTCGTCATCCTCGCCGTCGCCCTCGCTAACGTCGGCGCCGCCACGGCCGACTTCACGAAGGCGACTTACGCCACTGAAAGCGGCCGTACAAGTCGACGTGCCACGGCTGGAGTTCCCGTGCTCGGAATACCGAAGACCGGCCTGGCCGTGACGTCAGCCGCGGCCGGTGCAGCACGCCTACGCGGCGATCGTGTCCAGCCAGGTGCGGCTCATCAACATCTTCAACATCGAGATCGCCGAACTCGGGCAGGTGGTGCCTCACATCTTGGCCGGCACCCAGACGCTGAACGCCACCTGAGCGACGAAGATAGCTCCCTGTTGCCGGCCACGGATGGCAGTTCGTGCCTCCTCCCCGGCGAGGACAGACCGAGCGTCTACCGCAGTTGTAGAACCTCGAACTGCCGGCGAATCGTTTCCCTTCGATCCGCTTCGCCACTGCGTCGAGCAGCGCAGGAGTTGATCCCGGTATTTGGTGCGGGTCACCGTCGACCATGAGCTTTCCTCCGATCGAGCCGCCCCGGTCGAGCTCCCACTCCGCCTCTGCCACAGCGATTCCCGCTCGCTGAATTACGCCGGCGGGGTCGAGGACATCAACCTGGATGCACGGCGTCACCGGTGCCTGCCGCTCGAGAGTGGCAGGCACCGGTGGAGTGAACTTATAGATCGTCTCGGCCTGGTTCAGGCACGGGTACTGTCATCTCCCGGCGGTTCTCGAATTCCTGTAGGCCGCCGGGAGATGGCGTGGTCAGTTGCCAAGTGCGACGTGGAAGATCTTTTCGTTACTGTTGTTGGGGATGCTGTCTTTGTCACCGCTGTTGGTGGTGGTGAGCCAGAGGCCGCCGTCGGGGGCGGGTTCTACGGTGCGCAGCCTGCCGTAGGTGCCGTTGAAGTATTGCTGGACGTTGGTCAGCTCGGTGCCGGTGATCTGTTCGCGGTACATGCGGGTGCCGCGTTCGCAGGCGATGTAGAGGGCGTCCTGGACGATGGCGATGCCGGAGCAGGAACCATCCGCAGTCGGGTAGGTGTGCTTGGGGGCGATGTAGCCGGGAGTGTTGCAGGTGCCGCTGGTGCCTTCACAGGCCGGCCAGCCGTAGTTGCCGCCCTTGGTGATGAGGTTCGTCTCGTCCATGACCGCGTTGCCGAATTCCTGTTCCCACAGTCGGCCCTGAGAGTCGAATGCCAGGCCTTGGGGGTTGCGGTGGCCGTAGCTCCAGACGTAGTTGCCGAACGGGTTGTCGGTCGGCACCGAGCCGTCGGGGTTCAGGCGCAGGATTTTGCCGTTGAGGCCGTTCCGATTTTGGGCGTTGTCGCCATTTTGCGCGTCCCCGGTGCTGGCGTAAAGCTTGCCGTCGGGGCCGAACCGCAGGCGGCCGCCGTCGTGGAATTTGTTGCGCAGGATGCCGCTGAGCAGAATCTGTTCACTGCCGGTGTTGAGGGTGTCGTTGTCCAGCTTCATCCGGACGATCCGGTTGTCGGTGGGCGAGGTGTGCATGATGTAGAGCCAGTGGTCGGTGGGGAAGGTTGACGAGATCGCCAGGCCGGTGAGGCCGCCTTCGCCGTCGGTGTTGTCGACGTTGGGGACGGTGCCCACGGTCGTCTTGGCGCCGGTGGCGGGGTTCAGGTGGATGATGTCGTGGGCGTCGCGCCGGTTGTAGAGGATGGTGCCGTCGGGCAGGGTGACCAAGCCCCAGGGGATGTCGGTGTCGGTGCTGATTTGGGTGACGGCGCAGACCGGGTTGCCGCAGGCCGCGCCGGTGGTGACTGCGGTGGTGGTGCTGTGCGGCGAGTTGTTGGCCTGTGCGTCGCGGGCTACCACGTAGTACTGGTAGCGGGTGTTTGCGGTCAGGCCGCTGTCGGTGAAGGTGGTCACCGGGGCGGTGGTGGGGGTTCCGGTGATCGTGCCGGCCTTGGCGCCGTCGCGGTAGACGTCGTAGGCCCGAACGGCGATGTTGTCTGTCGACGCGGTCCAGTTGAGTTTCACTGTGGTGCCGGACGCGGTCGCTGTCAGCTGGGTGGGTGCGGTCGGAGCTTCGGTGTCGGGCTGGCACTGCGGCGGGGTGATCGGCACGGTGGTGCTGGCCTGTGAGACGTTGCCGGCGGCGTCGCGGGCGTTGACGTACAGGCCCCAGGTCACCCCGGCGACCACAGTCAGGTCGGTGGACAGTGTGGTTCCACTGACCGACTTCATCAGTTGACCGTCGTGGAAGACGTCGTAGAACGCCACGGCCACGTTGTCGGTCGAGGCGTTCCAAGTGAACGTCACCGCGTCGCAGGCTAGGTTACTAACCCGTGGATTGCCAGGCACTGTCGGCGGCTGCGTGTCAGCGGCGCCCAGCGTCGTCGTCCACTTCTGGTTGCTCTGCCCGTTGCACGTCCACATGCCGACCAGGGTGCTGTTGGCGGTGCCGCCGCCTGTCACGTCCAGGCAGAGACCGGACTGCACACCGGTGATGGTGCCGTCGGCGTTGATCTTCCAGTGCTGGTTGGCCCCCCCGGTACAGGTGTAGATCTGCACGTCGGCGGGCGAGGTCGTGTCCTGACCGACCACGTCCAGGCACCGGGATCCGTCGTACACCTGCAACTCGCCCGCAGCGGTGAGGGTCCACGCCTGGTTGTCCTGGTTCTTGCAGTCATAAATATTGACCCCGGTCTCCGGGGTCGTGTTGTTGCCGATCACATCCAGACACCGCCCGGAGGCACTGCTGAGGATCGCCGCACCGGTCGCCGCCGAGGCCGACAGGGTGCTTACCATGGTGATGCCGGCGATCGCGGCGACGGCGACTCCGGCCGCCAGCAGCTTCCGACTTGGTGACCAGCGACGGCCGACCGATACGAATCTTTGCATCAGCTTCCCTTTTCGAGCAGTTAGGTGGACGGGGGCCTGGTGAGCACATGGCCAGCGAGTGGGGTCGCGGCCCAGCTGAGGCACCATGTCAGCCGTGGCACCATGTTGATTGGCGCCACGGTTGCAATCCCCGAGTCCAAGGCTTTCTTCGCATACGTATGAGGACTCCTCGTCGGCGCAGGTGTCGACCACCTGAATCCCCCGTGGCGGGGAGGTTACAGCGCCGCCTCATCGGCCGGGGGCGGCGCAGAGAGCGCTCTCAGGAGGATCGGACCAATATCGAGTTCTGTCAATAGATGTTTGCTTATGTGTAGCTTAGTTATTTGAACCTCCGATGGTGAGCGCGTTCCCCCGTCGTCTCCCGAAGCTCGCCCGCCATACGGCCTAGATCCGGTCGGACGCCGCCCCGGACGATCGAAGAAGCATTCGAGCGGCGCGCTGGCAGTTACCGCCGTCGGGCTGATGCCATTCCTCAGCTTTGCCGCGGAGCAACCCCCGCCCGTTGTACGCCGAGCGTCACGCCTGGTTCTGGCCTGTCGCCATGCGCCGCGACCTCGGGCTCACGGACGCCCAGATCGCGGCCGGCTGCGCACCGAAGCCGGCACCCCGTCATCGAGAGGCGTGCAAACCCGACCGGCAAGTACTGCGCAGGGCCGTCGATCCCGGCCGGTTCAGACGCCGACCGTAGCGGACCGAACCTTCCGACACGGGTGTCGTGGCATGATGGAGCCGATGTCAAGATCATCCACTTCAGACCTGCTCAACTGGAAACGAACAAATTCGCACTAACAAGCACCGCATGAAACCACGAGGTACATCAACGGCTGGGACGTAGACTTCGCACCGACCGCGTCGTTGTGTTCTCGGAGCCCCCGGCAGCACGACCGCCGCCAAGGCGTTCGTCAAGGCCGGCGGCGTCGATGACGACACTGTACGAATCGAGAATCCGCAGCGCCGCACTCCCGTTTCCATAACGGCGAGGCGTTCCGTGTCACTGCTGTCGGTGCCGGGCCGGTTACCGACATCGATTTCAGCCCCCTTCACCCAGCCTCGTAACGGTCCCGGATGAATCCCAAGCTGATCAGCGATCCGCCGGATCGCACCTACCGCGCTGACCGGATCCCGCCGCGTATCGACCGCCAGCCGGGTCGCCCGCGCCGACCAACAGCACCACCCGCGACACCAGCAAACTCAGAGACGCCACCATGGCCTGCCTACGCCCACCCAACGCAGGCGGGACCCGATCACCAAGCCCGGCGGCCACAACCTTGAGACCCGTCACCCAAGATCGGCAGGTCAGCCGCTATGGCGAGCCGCCCCCGGGGGACCAGTTCGGGATGTACCCCGCCATCGAGATACCCTGCACCCCGTTCTTATTCGTGCAGCTCAGCGGCATAGTCCGGCCGCGTCTGAAGACGCGTTTCGGCCTTCGACATACGGCACTAATTTGCTCCCCCCAGCGACGCATCCTGGCGAGACAGCGAGTAGAGACGGCGGTGCGGGTAAAGCCGATTTGGCTCGTCCTGCGGTCGCCGAGTTCGTGGACGATGGTCACCGTCCACTCGGCGGACCCGCCGGCGCACGCCAAGTCACGGACTTCGCGCCTTATCGGCGGCAGGTCAGTGCACGGCGTTGTGAGACGCCTTTCAAGCCGTCGGGTTTCCTACGCCTTGGAGTCGGGAGTCTTGCGGACCCACAGATACACGCCCACCAGGGCGCATGCCACTCCTACGATGACGATGGCTGTCCTCATCACGCCTGAGATGTCATCCAGGAACGGGAAGGCGCGGGAGGCGGCCAACGTCAGGAACGCGATGAGTAACAAGACCGTGGCGGCGAGGCGCTGCGGATTCATGGATGCCATTGGAGCATGCCGTGTCGATCAGACTTCCTGGCCACGAACCAGGCGGCATCCGTGTGCGCCGTGCGGGACCTCTGCCCGATGGGCGGTCATCAGTTCAGTACGCCGGGCAGCGACGACGCCTGTCACCGACCGTGATCAGCTGTCGCCACGCCGCGAGCACTGACGGCGGAAGAGTGCGCATCCCCTGCTGAGCTGAATTACGACAGCGTCAGAGGCTTCGGGCAGCGGCATAAGCGGCTTGTTTGGTGTGGAACTTCACGTGACGATACGGTGTTCGGCTCGGTCGGTCGTCAAGTGCCTTCAGGCGGTCAGTATCAACGCGACGACGGTCAATGAAGCCCATACCAGCGCCAACAGCAACGGGACGGCCCGAAAGAAGAGCAGGCCCCTCCGCTGATCCTGCTCGCTGCTGCGTCCCGGTAGAACGGACACTGCTGACCTGAGTTCAGGTGCGCGGTCAAGCAGTTCGTTCTGACTGGCCGTCCAGGCCAAGACGAGCTGAACGGTGGTGGCCACGCCGGGCCATGCCAGCGGCGCGAGCAGCAGGCCAAGCACCGCAAGGATCGGTGCCACGACTGTGGAAAATAATGCACCCCAACGCGCACCGTTACTCATGGCAGTGGTGTACGCGATGGTCAGGAAGGCCTCGGCCGCAACCAAGGCATTGACTCGCTCGTGCAGAAGGCCGAGCTCGAATCGCAGCTCGGCGCGAATGAGCGTTAGGCGCTCGTGAGCCTCTGAGCTCGTTGGGAGGTCACCCATGGCTGCAGCATCGCGCAAGTCAGCCGAGACAGCCAGCGCCACCGCTGATCGGCCGATTGGGAGCTCGACGCCTCGTTGAGCCCAGCCGAGCCGTCGATCCCGGCCGCACTATGCGCCATGAGCGGATGCCGATGGATTCGGTGACGTCTCCGGAAGCTGTGCTGTTTGGGGCATTTTCTGTATCTGGGTCCGGTCGTCGCATCATACGGAGGTTGATCCGCCACGATCGGATTATTCGCGTACTGCTCGACGTGGTGCCACGCCGCCGGCAGCAGCTTGTCGAGCACGGCCGGGTGGACCGGTGCGGCGTCGGTCGCCACTTCGGTTGGCATCACCTTCAGGGTCCGGAGCGCCTGCGTGAAGAATCGGCGGGCCGCGGCGGCGTCGCGGCGGACGGTGAGCAGCACGTCGATGACTTGGCCGCGCTGATCGATGGCCCGGTAGACGTACCGCCAGACGCCGTTGACTTTGACGTGTTGCCGGCGGTGAGCTGAGCGATCCGGGTGCCGTCGAGCAGCCGGTGCAGGACCAGGATTGCCTGCCGGTAACACCCCGGTGAGCGGGTTCCGGCCCCTGGTCCCGAGGCGTCGGCGTTCGGCGTGCAGCAGACCGGGCCCGAACAACGCGGTGTCCTCGGATACGGGCAGCGTGGCGGTATATGTGACACTCATGGTGGCGTAGGACCCCTGGGTGAAGTGCTGTGTGAGAAGTCCACTTCTTACCGGGGACTGCGCTTATTCGTTGCGCCGCAACGGTTTGGCGTGTCCACGCACGGCAGCATCGTTCCGCCATCGCGGGCTACGCAGAGCGCCCGGGCCGTTACTCGGAAAGCCTCACTGTCACACCGGGATTTGCAGGAGCCGATGGGGAAACTCCGTCCGGCGGCCACCCGATCCTGGTGTCGCACAACCTTGATGCACTGCTCTACCGTATGATCGTGGAAAGTTCAACCGAGCCGGACGCTTATGTGGCGGGTTACGGCTTTCGATCCCTCCGGCCAGTCGTCCTCGGTTTTATCGTGCCGGGGATCTTCATCGTGATCGGTGTTTTGAACTGGGGCGAGGCATGGATCTTTGCCGTCGTCGGGTTAGCGATTACCGCAGCGCTGCTGGCCTTCATCCTGGCACGGATGCGCCGGATCACCCGCCACGAGGTGACTCTGGTCATCGATTCCCGCGGCGTGTGGATCGGTGGTGACCGACAGCGTCTGCCGGTTCTTGAGCCATGGTCGAAGATTGACGCGGTCGTGTACTTCGACTCATGGCTGAACTCTCGCAATCCGGGCCGGAAGGTGCCGCACATCGGAGTCGTGCGAGGCCGCAAGATTTTCAGCTTCCTCGACGTGTCGGACTGGCAGATTGATTACGCCCAGGCCGGGGTAGCGGTGGCGAGGTTCGGCCACGTGCCGTTTCGTGAGGCACCACTGCAAGACGACGTCCCACCATTGTGTTACGCAGGCATCTCCTTGCCCGACGACTGGTTCGCCACCCCGGTATGACCGGGGGGTCATCCCAGGGGTTCCTGAGTGAGACCGATGGGAACTCGCTTGGTTGGACCGCCCTGCGGGTCCGCACTCCGGAGCGGGGTGAGCAGTGGACGTAGCCGATTCTGGCTGCGCACGCCCAGCCAGGGCTCGCTCGGACCCGACCCACGACCAACGTCGCCGATGGGAGAAGCCGTCGCCCGCCGAACGGGGCGTTGACTCCGGTCAGGGTCCGTCAAGGTTTGCCACGCTGCGGCGTCATTCTCGGGACACCGGCCGGAACAGCGAAACTCGCGGCGGCCGGGCAGGCCGCCAAAAGAGGCCCACGAGACCCTCACGTTCCGGCACGACATCGGCAACAAGCGTTCTTAAGCCATCAACGCAAAATCTAACAAAATGAGCCTTTTTCTACCATGATGGTGCAGCTTACGGTGGGTTCACTGGGGCCGGGGCGGGCGTGAGGCGAGGCTCCGGTAGGACGGCAATCGACCAAAATCAGTGCCCCCAATCGGGAGCCTCGTTGCTGTCCCACCCTTCCTCGATTCCGTTGTCCACCCGCACCCTGAACCACCTCGCCGACCCGATCCGCCACCACCGCGCCCAGATTGGCTCCCGATGGCAGCGCCTCGATCCGGCCAGGCAAGCCCTGCTCGCCCTGGCGCATCTACGAAACGGCGACACCTTCACCCGAGTGGCCAGCGGATTCGCCATCGGCACGAGCACCCCATGGTGCTACGCCCGCTAAGCGATCACCCTGCTCGCCGCCCACGCCGACGAACTCGAGACCGCCATCCGGCCGGCCTACGCGATCCTCGACAGCACGCCTCATCCCGACGCTGGGCAGTTCGGCCTCGATGGTGACGGTGAGGCCGAAGCCGGGGCCGTCGATCGACCGGGGCGCCGACCAGAAGCCGTACAACTGGCGGGAAACACAAACGACACGGCGTGAACGTCCAAGTCATCGCCGACCCGGCCGGTCGCCTCGTCTCGGCGTCACCGGCATTGCCAGCCTCCACCCACGACGTGACCGCCGCACGGACCCTCGGCCTGGCCGACGCCCTGACCAACGCGGAGGTGATGACCTTCGCGGACAAGGGATCCGCACCCCGTTCAAACGACACCGCCACCAGCGGCTGTCGCGCAACCAGAAAGCCGTCAACCGCAGCCACGCCAGAAACCGAGCCCTCGGCGAACGCGCCAACGCCACCCTCAAGACCTGGAAAATCCTGGCCAAGCTCCGCTGCTGCCCCTCGACGCGCCACCACGATCGTGCGGGCCATCCTTGTCCTGCACCGCGTCGAATCGAACCGCCACCCAATTGAAAAGGGCTCAGTGTTTCAGCTGGTGGCTCCGATCTGGGTCGACCTGCCCTGCGCGATGCGGGCGCTGCAGTTGCCGTTGGACGCGGCCACCGCCAGCCTCTTACAGCGCTGGTTCCACCTCGACCGGCAGATACCGACCGTCTGGATTCCGATCAGCACGACCTTGTGGGTCGCCGCATTTGCCGTCATCTGACTGCCTGGCAATGACAGCATGCTGCGTCTCGTAGTGTCGGCTGCCGGCCCGGCGCGTCGTCATGCTTTATCACCTCGCCCAGAAGGGGTTGGTGAAGTACTACTCCCTTGATCAGGAGTTACAACGTTCGTTTCATGGACCTGTCTTTGGACGGAGTGGAGCGGACGACGGGATTCGAACCCGCGACCCTCACCTTGGCAAGGTGATGCGCTACCAGCTGCGCTACGTCCGCACGCCCGGTGAGCTTCCCGCGGCGGCTAGTTAATGTTACCGGATCGACGCATTTGGATTGTTCGGCGGGGTATGGGTGCGTCGCCTATCATCGGGATTCCGTTTACGCTCACAACAACCGGGCGCTCCCGGCGCGCCGGTAAGGACCGGGAGGGCTCGTACCATTTTTTCTTCGATGGTTCGATGAAAGGTCTGAACCGACGGTTGAGGGCCGCACCGGATGCGGTACGGCCCTCAGTCGTTCTGACTCGGTCAGTTGTTGTTACTCGGTTGTTGTTACTCAGTGCGCTGCTGGGGGACAGCTATCAGGTGGGTTCAGCGGACGTTGATGTGACCAGACCCGCCGGCGCCGCCGCCGCCACCGGCACCACCAGCGCCGCCGCCGGGGCCGTTGCCGCCGTTGCCGCCGCCGCCGCCGGCACCACCAGCGCCGCCGCCGGGGCCGTTGCCGCCGCCGCCGCCGGCGCCGCCGGCGCCGCCGCCGCCGCCGTTGTTGTTGCCGCCGTTGCCGCCGCCGCCACCGGCGCCGCCGTTGCCGCCGCCGGTGTTACCGCCGCCGCCGTTGCCGCCGCCGCCGCCGGTGTTACCGCCGCCGCCGCCACCGCCACCGTTGCCGCCGCCGCCGCCGCCGCCGCCACCGCCGTTGTGGCCGTTGCCGCCGTTGCCGCC
>CAXSDA010000044.1:47307-62650 GCA_964236515.1 uncultured Actinoplanes sp. | reverse complement strand
GGTGCGCCTTGTGGTCGGCCACCGGGTGGCGAGGGGGCGGCGGGCGTAGGCGGGGCGGGAGGGGGCCGAGCGGAGCGATGGCCCGAGAGGCCACGCACGCACAAAGAAGGGCCAGGGCCAGCGTCAGCTGGGCCCCGGCCCGGCCTCGGTGGGAACTGCGGTCAGCACCCCCCACCGAGCTACGACATCATGCTTCTGGTTCGTCGTCCTTGCCGAGGTTGTCGAGTTCGGAGATGTCCCAGTCGCTCTGCGGGCTGGCGAAGCCCGCCGGGTTGGCGAAGTCCTCGTCGGTGGGTAGCAGGTCGGGGTGGCCCCAGAGCGCGTCGCGGCCCTGGATGCCGCGAGCCTCGGTGACCGCGGTCCACAGCGCCCCGGCCTCCCGCAGGCGGCGCGGGCGCAGTTCGAGACCGACCAGCGCGGCGAAGGTCTGCTCGGCCGGGCCGCCGGCCGCGCGGCGGCGCCGGAACGCCTCGCCCAGCTGGACCACCGACGGCAGGCGGTCGCCGGCGGCGCTGTCGACCACGTGACCGACCCAGCCCTCGATCAGCGCGAGCGCCGTCTCGAGGCGAGCCAGGCTGGCCTTCTGCTGCGGTGTGTCCTCCGGCGTGAAGATGCCTTCGAGCGCCATGGCCTGCATCGACTCCGGATCGGCGGGGTCGACGCGGCTCATCGCCTCTTCGATGGCCTCGCGGTTGACGGTGATGCCGTTCGCGTATGCCTCGACCGCGCTCAGCACGTGCGCGCGCAGCCACGGGACGTGCTGGAACAGCCGCTGGTGGGCCGCCTCGCGCAGCGCCACGTACAGGCGCACCTGGTCCTCGGGGATCTCGAGGCCCTCGCCGTACGCCTTGATGTTGACCGGGATGAGCGCCGCGGTACCGGGCGGGCCGAGCGGGAGGCCGATGTCGCCGGCCGAGAGGACCTCGGCCGCGAGCTGGCCCAGCGCCTGGCCGAGCTGGCCGCCGAAGAGCGCGCCGCCGAGGGTGGCGACCATGCTCTGCATCGGGCCGAGCTGGGCGCGGGCCTCCTCGGGGACGAGGTCGCTCATGGCGCCGACCATGCGCCCGGCGATCGGGTCACAGAGCTTCTTCCACACGTCGAGGGTGTTATAGATCCATTCGTTGCGGTTCCAGGCGGCGGCGCTGCGGATGCCGCTGGGTAGCGCGGACACCGGGTCGAGCCACAGGTCGGCGAGCCGCAGGGACTCCTCGACGTGGTTGCGCTCGACGATGGTCACCGCGGGGTCGCCGGACGTGGCGAGCTGGCTGGCGGCCACCTGGCGCGCCAGATCCCAGTTCACCGGGCCGCTGCCCGGCGTAGCGAACATCTGCTGCAGCTGCGCCATGAACTGCTGCATCTGCTGCGGATCGGAGGGGTCGGGCGGCTGGGCGCCCGGCAGGGAGAAGCCGAACGGGATATCAGGCACGAGGTCAACGGTACGCGCGAAAAGCACGCGCGTACCGGTTGGCGGTGTCAGCTCAGAGAGAACTCAGGGGGAATGGCTAAGCTCACGCGCATGAGACGACGCGGTGTCACGGTAATAGTTGGCGCCCTGATCACCGCTCTGCTGGCCATCGGTGTGATGGCCGCGCCGCTGCCCTACGTGGTCCTGAAGCCCGGGCCGACGGTGAACACCCTCGGTTCGGACAACGGCAAAGAAGTGATCCAGGTGACGAAGGCGGTCACCTCGACCTCGAAAGGGCAGCTCCGGCTGACCACCGTAGGGGTTCAGCCCGATGTCGAACTGGTCTGGGCGATCCGGGGCTGGTTCAGCCGGACCGAGGCCGTCGTGCCGCGCGCGCTCATCTACCCACCCGACCAGACCGAGAAGCAGGTCGAGCAGCAGAATACCCAGGAGTTCACCGAGTCGCAGGCCAGCGCCGTGACGGTCGCACTGACCAAGCTCGGCTACCCCGTGCAGACGTTCGTCAAGACGGTCACGGCGGGCGGCCAGTCGGTCGGCAAGCTCGCCGTCGACGACATCCTGACGTCGGTCGACGGCGCCGTGGTGACCAGCCCCACGGTGCTCACCACCCTGGTCCGGGCCAAGCCCGCCGGCACCACGCTGACCATCGGCTACACCCGGGCCGGCACGCCCGGCACCGCGCAGATCGTCACCAAGGCCGACAAGAGCGGCGACCCGCCGCGGATCGGCGTGGAGATCGACAAGAAGCAGCCGCACCCGTTCGACGTCAGCATCGATTTGGACAAGATCGGCGGCCCCAGCGCCGGCCTCATGTTCACGCTCGGCATCATCGACAAGTTGCGGCCGGCCGACCTGACCGGTGGAAAGATCATCGCCGGCACCGGAACGATCGACGACGACGGCCACGTCGGACCGATCGGCGGGATCCCGCAGAAGCTGGTCGGCGCCAAGGAAGCCGGGGCCCAGATCTTCCTGGTGCCCAAGGACAACTGCGCCGAGGCGCTGAAGAACGCGGTGTCCGGCCTGCCGATGGCCGAGGTCGCCACCGTGGACGACGCGCTGACCGCCGTGCAGACCTTCACCTCGGGTGGCACGCCCAAGCCCTGCACCGCGTAATGCTGAATTCCGCCATGGGAGCCCACGATGGTCATGCGAAATAGCCCTCTTCCGAGGATGAGCCGTCGCGGTCGCGTCACGGTCGGCGTCCTGGTCGGGGTCTTCCTCTTGTTCACGCTGCTCGGTTGGGGTATCGACGCGTACACCGACCTCCTCTGGTTCCGCGAGGTGCAGTTCACCAACGTCTTCGAAGGCGTGCTGCTCACCCGGCTGCTGCTGTTCCTGGCCGTCGGCCTGGCGATGGCACTGATCATCGGGGCCAACCTCTACCTGGCGTACCGACTGCGGCCGTTGCTGCGCCCGCACTCGGCCGAGCAGGCCACGCTGGAGCGCTACCGGATGGTGCTCACGCCGCGGCTGGGCACCTGGATCACCGTCATCTGCGTGATCATCGGGTTCTTCGCCGGGCTCAGCGGGCAGAGCCGGTGGAAGGACTGGATGCTCTTCCAGAACGCCCAGTCCTTCGGCGTCGTCGACCCGGTGTTCAAGGTGGACGTCGGCTTCTACGTCTTCGACTATCCGCTGTGGCGGTACCTGCTGGGCGTCGGCTTCACCGCGGTGGTGCTGTCCGTGGTCGGCTCGCTCGCCGTGCACTACGTCTTCGGGGGCGTACGGCTGCAGGGCGTCGGCGACCGGATGACCGCGGCCGCGCGGGCCCACCTGACCACTCTGGTGGCGCTGTTCGTGCTGCTCAAGGCGGTGGCCTACATTCTCGACCGGCGGGCCCTGCTGCTCGAGCAGCACGTCTCGCCCGGGCTGTACGGCGCGGGGTACACCGACATCAACGCGCTGCTGCCGGCCAAGGAGATCCTGGCCTACATCTCGATCGTGGTGGCCGTGGCCATCGTGGTGTTCTCCAACGCGGTGATGCGCAACCTCGTCTGGCCCGGGGTCTCGCTGGCCCTGCTGGGGATCTCGGCCGTGGCCATCGGCGGCATCTACCCGCTGGCGGTGCAGAACTTCACCGTCGCGCCGAGCCTGCAGGACAAGGAAGCGCCGTACATCGCCCGCTCGATCGCGGCCACCCGCGACGCGTTCGGCCTGGCCGCGACGCAGGTCAGCTCGTACCCGGCGAGCAACCTGGTCCCACCGACCAACCTGGCGACGAACCCGAACGCGCAGAACGTCCGGCTGATCGACCCGCAGCTGGTCGCCGAGGCGTACACGTTGCAGCAGCAGGTCCGCGGCTTCTACGACTTCGGCCAGAAGCTGGACGTGGACCGCTACACCATCGCCGACCAGACCCAGGACTATGTGGTCGGCGTGCGCGAGGTCAACGACAACGCGCTCACCACTCAGCAGCGCAACTGGATCAACCGGCACACCGTCTTCACCCACGGGTACGGGCTGGTAGCCGCGCCGGCGAACCAGGTGGTGTGCGGCGGCCTGCCGTACTTCGTCTCCGGCTTCCTCGGCCCCAACCAGACGCCCGGCTGCTCCTCGACCACCGAGGAGATCCAGGTCACCCAGCCGCGCATCTACTACGGCGAGCAGTCCACCGAGTACGCCATCGTCGGCGAGACCGACAAGAACAAGAACGTTGAGTTCGACCGCCCCGAGCCGGGCAGCGACAACGCCAGCGAGCAGTTCACCTACAGCGGCAAGGGCGGCGTGCCGATCGGCTCGTTCTTCCGCCGGCTGGTGTTCGCGATCAAGAACACCGAGAGCAACTTCGTGCTCTCCGACGCGGTGAACGCCGACAGCCGGGTGATGTACATCCGGAACCCGCGCGACCGGGTGGAGAAGGTGGCGCCGTTCCTGACCATCGACGGCGACCCGTACCCGGCCGTGGTCGGCGGGCGCATCGTGTGGATCCTGGACGGCTACACCACGTCGAACAGCTATCCCTACTCGCAGCAGATCAACCTGCAGCAGGAGACCCGCGACGAGCTGACCAACCAGGGCACGTTCGCGCTGGCCCGGGACAACGTCAACTACATGCGCAACTCGGTCAAGGCCACCGTCGACGCGTACGACGGGACGGTCAAGCTGTACCAGTTCGACGACCAGGACCCGGTGCTGAAGGCATGGAACAAGGCCTTCGGCGGCCACCTGATCATCCCCAAGGCGGACACGCCGGCCGACCTCGCGGCGCACTTCCGCTACCCCGAGGACCTGTTCAAGGTGCAGCGCAACCTGCTGGCCAAGTTCCACGTCACCCAGGCCCGGGACTTCTTCAGCGGCCAGGACTTCTGGCAGGTGCCCAATGCCCCCGACCAGCCGGACAACCAGGTCAAACAGCCGCCGTACTACCTGAACGTGCAGCTGCCCGGCCAGGACACCACCCGGTTCCAGCTGACCTCGGCGCTGACCCCGAACAACCGGGACAACCTGGCCGCGATCGTCTCCGGCTCGTTGGTGAACAACCAGCCCCGGCTGGAAGCGCTCGAGCTGCCTGATCAGACCGCGGTGCAGGGCCCGGTTCAGGTACATCAACGCATGGTCGGTAACGCCTCGGTGCGGACCGAACTGAACCTGTTGTCCAACAACAATCAATCCCAGGTGCAGTTCGGCAACCTGATATCCCTGCCGGTGGCCAGCGGCATGCTGTACGTCGAGCCGGTCTACGTGAAGACCAACCAGCAGAACGCCGTTCCCCAGCTGCAGAAGGTCCTGATGTCGTACGGCGACGGCGGTACGTACGTCGTACTCGCCGACAGCCTCAAGGCAGGCCTGGACGCGCTGGTGACTCTGGGCAAGAACTCACCCAACGGATCGGGCGTTCCACCGCCGCCCACGACCGGCAACAACTACCCGTCGACGCCGCACAGCACGTCGCCCTCGACTCCGGCGACCACCCCGACCACCCCGACCACCCCGACCCAGCTGACCCCGGCGCTGGCTCAGGCCGTGGCCAACCTGGACGCGGCGATCGCCGCGGTCAAGGCGGCGCAGAAGTCCGGAGATCCGCTGGCGTACGGCCAGGCCCTGAAGAATCTGGACACGGCGATGGTCGCCTTCCAGAACGCCTCCGGAGCCACCACGGCGACTCCGAAGGTCGGCCCGACCACTCCGGTGCCGACACCCAGCGGCTGACGTTTTCGCAGGTGGTCCGTCCCTTCGGGGGCGGGCCACCGGTGTTTGTGGGGGCCGTTTTGCAGGCGGCGTGGGGGTTGCGCTAGTCTTATGAAGCCGACGCGGGGTGGAGCAGCTCGGTAGCTCGCTGGGCTCATAACCCAGAGGTCGCAGGTTCAAATCCTGTCCCCGCTACAAGTGAAACGGCCCTTCGGAGATCATCCGGAGGGCCGTTTTCTGTCCCCTGCTCACGAACTCTGTTCGCGCGGCGGGCGAATCGGTTTGCGGAGCAGGGTTCCGCTCGGGAGCTGTTCTGCTCGCTGCCACCCGCAGCGTTCGTGGTATTCAACCGCCGGCGCTCCGGTGAGAACCCAGACGGCTGGATGGCCGTGATCCGCGGCGTAGCGTTCCAGCTGCTGCAGCAGGAGCTGTCCGATGCCGCGTCGGCGGAGGTCGGCGCGAATCACCATGCCCCAGATGCAGGGCGTCAGTTCGGGATGATCGGGCACGTCGCTCGATCCGAGGGCCACGGCCGCGAGGGCCGTGGCGGTCTCATCGACCGCCACCACGTCACGGGCAGGTGTTCCCGACCGGCCTCGGCTTTCGTGGTGGAGATCCACTCGTCGAGATTGCCGTCGCGGCCGCTCGGGGCACAAGGTCAGCGACGTGCGATCTCTCGGCGACGGGCGCCACGAGGTCACCTTCGCCGACGGCACCACGACGACCACGGGTCTGCTCGTCGGCGCGGACGGCGCATGGTCGAAGGTCCGGGCCATGCTCTCCGACGCCACACCCGCGTACGCCGGGATATCGGTCGTCGAAGCCGTCCTGCTCGACGCCGACAACCGCCACCGTTCAGCG
The DNA here is from genome assembly GCA_964236515.1 of uncultured Actinoplanes sp. Taxonomy (GTDB): domain Bacteria; phylum Actinomycetota; class Actinomycetes; order Mycobacteriales; family Micromonosporaceae; genus Actinoplanes. The sequence goes on along the minus strand of CAXSDA010000044.1, from coordinate 56,232 downwards.
GCCCAGCTGGTGGGCGCCGGCTCGATGTTCGCGCTGGCGCCGGGCCAGGGGTTCCTGGGCTACCGCGGGGGCGGCGGCGACCTGCACGTCTACGCCCAGCTCAAGCGGCCGCAGGACTGGCTGTCCGGGATCGACTACACCGATCGCGCGGCGGCGACGGCACGGGTCGTCTCCGAGTTCGACGGCTGCCAGCCGATCACCCGCTGAGGCTTCCTTGCTGTCCAGCCGTGCGTATCCGAAGTAATTCGTTCCGGGCGTGCTGAACGCTAGGGGTGTCTCTGCCCTGGGAACGGGCGATCTCCTGGGCCAGGTCGCTGGCCGCTTCCACGAGGTGGCCAGCCCGGCGGCGGCTGGGCAGGTGGCGGCGGAGCCGGCGGCGCTGCCTACGGAGGCCGCTGACCGCCGCCAGTAGCTCCGGGGAGAGGACGCCGGCGTCGGCCTCGGGCGCCAGGAGGGCGCGGATCCACACGCGCTCCTGGGCCGAGGCCAGGCGGCGGATCCACAGCAGGGTGGCGATCTCGATGATCGCCAGTAGCAGGAGGCTGGGCAGGCCGCCGCCGGTCATGGCGCCGATGTCGTCCCAGGCGAAGTGGAAGAACATCGCCAGCAGCACGGCCAGGACGCCGCGGGCGATCCGGCGGTCGCCGGGCGTACGGCCGAGGATCCACATCAGGCCGGCGCCGAAGATGGCGCTGAACAGGGCGTGCGAGACGATGCCGGCCAGGCCGCGGATGAAGAAGATCTGCAGGGCCGAGCCGACCTGGTCGACGCCGAAGGTCTGGGTCGCGTTGTTGAACGCGTACAGCACGTCCTCGAAGACCTGGAAGCCCAGGCCGATGTACGCGCCGATGATGAAGCCGTCGTACGCGCTCCGGACCAGGCGCGGCGCCAGTCCGATGAGCAGCACCAGGCCGAGGGCCTTGGCCCACTCCTCGTCGATCGGGGCGGTGAGGCCGGCGCCCCAGTTGCCGGCGAACGTGGTGCCGCCGAGCTTCGTCCAGATCTCGAGGAACGCTGTGTTGGCCGGGAGCGCGATCCAGAACGTCGCCGCCGCGCCGCCCCACAGGAAGCCGGTCAGCAGCAGGCTGCCGGGCTGGGCGGTGTAGCGGTTCTGACGGCGCAGGAACAGCAGCCACGGCACCAGGTACAGGCCGAACAGGATGACGCCGGCGGCCAGCGCCGGACCGTAGAAGTCGGCGGCCGGCCCGAAGTAGCGCCACATCGTCACGCCGCCGGCCGCGACGCCCAGGCCGTACACCCAGAAGGACAGGTTGTGGGGTTGCCAGAACCGGAACGGCAGGCCCCAGCCGGACTGCTCGATGGCCTCGAGCTGCGTCGTGGTCATCGAGTCACCTCGGGCGTGATGCTGCGCAGGAAAGTCGAGACCTGCTCCTGATCGAACTGGCCGGGCGCGGTACGGACCTCGACCAGCAGCGCGGGAGCGGCGTCGATCACCGCGGACGTGCCGGTCGCCATCTTGAAGGCCGCCTCGATCACGTCGCCGCTCGGCCCGGTCCGGCTCTGCACCACCCCGACGAGCCCGGCGCTGGTGGTCAGCGACCCGCGGGATGCGCTCATGGCCGCGGGCTGCCCGCCCTGCGACCGCTGGACCTGGTCGAGGAAGCCGGCCGCGGTCCCGGCGAACGTCGTGCCCTGCATCTGGATGACCGCGCCGCCGCTGACCAGCCGCACGTCCAAGCCGGTCGGTCCGGCCGTGCCGGTGCCGGTCAGGCTGCCGTTCTCCAGTTCCCAACCGACCGGCGGCACGGCGGTCGCGCCGGCGCCGAGATCGAGCACGTCGCCCGCCCGGATCTCGTTGTGCCACGGCAGAGCGGCGTCGAGGGCCTGCAGGCCGTAGATCAACACCACAGCGACGGCCAGCACGATCAGTGCGGGCCGGAACGTCCGCCGGTCGAAGCCGGCCAATCGATGCTCGACCGGAATCGTCACGCCGCCGACCCTACTCACGGCATCGGCCGGACACGCTCAGGATCACCGTTCGCATGACGTCCGGCTACCCGCCGGAGCCGATGATGAACGGATGCGGATCGATCTGATGGCGATCGTCGTCGAGGAGTACGACCCGGCGATCGCGTTCTTCACCGGGGCGCTCGGGTTCGAGCTGGCGGAGGACTCGCCGAACGGGCCGGGCAAGCGCTGGGTCGTGGTGCGGCCGCCCGGGGCCGAGACGGGCATCCTGCTCGCGCGGGCCGATGGGGAGGCGCAGCGCGGGGCGGTTGGCAACCAGGCCGGCGGGCGGGTCGGGTTCCTGCTGCGGGTGGACGACTTCGACGCGGCGTACGCCCGGATGGTCACGGCCGGCGTCCGGTTCGCCGAGGAGCCGCGAACCGAGGCGTACGGCAAGGTCGTGGTCTTCTACGATATCGCCGGGAACAAGTGGGACCTACTGGGCTGAGGAGCGCGCGCATGACCGCGACGATCATGGACGGGCACCGCGTCGCCCAGGACCTGCTGGACGCGACGGCGAAGCGGGCGGCCGAGGTGCGGCGGTCCCGGGGGCGCAAACCCTGCCTGGCGACCGTGCTGGTGGGGGACGATCCGGCCTCCCGGACGTACGTGCGGATGAAGACCAACCGCTGCGCCCAGAACGGCCTCGACTCCCGTCACGTCGAGCTGCCGGCCACGGCGACCACCGCCGAGGTGGTGGACGCCATCGGTGCGCTGTCCGCCGACCCGGGCGTGGACGGGATCCTCGTGCAGCATCCGGTGCCGCGGGGCGTGGACGAGCGGGCCGCCTTCGAGGCGATCGCGCCGGCCAAGGACGTCGACGGGGTGACCGGGGCGTCGTTCGCGGCGATGGCGTTCGGCCTTCCGGGGCCGGTGTCGTGCACGCCGGGCGGGATCCTGCGGTTGCTGGACGCGTACGACGTGGAGCTGAGCGGGACGCACGCGGTCGTCGTCGGCCGCAGCCCGATCCTCGGCCGCCCGGTCGGGATGCTGCTGCTGGGGCGGGACGCGACGGTGACGTACTGCCATTCCCGTACGGCCGACCTGGCCGCTCACGTCGCTTCGGCGGACGTGGTGATGGCCGCGGCGGGCGTACCGGAACTGGTCCGCGGCGCCTGGATCAAGCCGGGCTCGGTCGTCCTCGACGCCGGCTACCACCCGGGCAACGTGGGCGACGTCGAGTACGGCCCGGCGGCCGAGCGCGCCGCCCTGATCACCCCGGTCCCGGGTGGCGTCGGCCCGATGACCATCGCCGTCCTGCTGTCCCAGACCGTCGACGCGGCGGAGAAGGGTTGACGCCTCGGTTGGAGTATCAGCGGCAGGATGGGCAGTTGGCCGGCTTGCGTCCACGCGAGGACGGCGGAGCACGCCGGGCGCAGACCTCGTCGTATTCCTGAAGCGCCGACGAGAAGGCATCGCGGGCGCGATAAAGCCGATCCTGCAACTCGGCGAACATGAAATGCCGATGCCGGCCCTCGTGAGCCTGCTGGCCGATCAGGCCGGGCCGATACACCGCGGCGTCCTGCCGGGACTGGAGGCTCACGGCGACATCCTTCCACTGAGGATGGTGTCGGAGAATGCCCATTCGACGGACTGGGCGACGGCCGTACGGACCGTTCCTAAGATGGCGAGCATGCATGACGACTATCAGCTGGTGGCCGGGGCGCCCGCCGTGGACGACTACCTGGCGTTGCGGCAGCGGGCCGGCTTGTCGCCGAAGCGGGCCGATCAGGCCGCGGCCGCGGTGGGCGGGAGCTGGGCCGCCGTGCACGCGGTGCACGCGGCGTCGGGGGAGACCGTCGGGATGGGACGGGTGCTCGGGGACGGTGGCTGGTACTTCCACGTCGTCGACATGGCGGTGCTGCCGGAGCATCAGCGGCGGGGAATCGGGGACGCGGTGCTGGGAGCGCTGCTGGACGAGATCCGGGAGCGGGCGCCGGCCGGGGCGTACGTCAATCTGCTCGCCGACCCGCCGGGGCGGCGGCTGTACGCGCGACACGGGTTCGCCGAGACCGCACCCCACTCGATCGGGATGGCGCTGGTCCTGACATAGCGGAACGGCCCCCGGGAGATCCCGGGGGCCGTCGAGGAGAACGCTGGTCAGCAGGCCGTCCAGCCCTTGCTCGTGCCGGTGTACTTGCACGCGTCGATCGTCGTGCCCGAGCTGGTCCGCAGCGTGGCCGTGTCGCCGGCGTTGTTCCAGATGTACGAGGTCTTGCCCCAGTACATGTCGGCGGCGTGCGGCTTGCCGTTCGCGCCCTTGCCGGTGTGCACCGCGACCGACGTGCCCGCGGCCAGGCTCTTGCCCTCGAACGTGAACAGGTGGCCGGAGGCGTCCCGCAGGGTCCACCCGGTCAGGCTGACCTTCGAGCCGGTGGTGTTGGTGACGACCAGGTACTCGTTGTCCAGCGCCGACGCCACGTACTGGATTTTGCTGATCTGCACCGCGCCGCCCTTAAGGCCGCTGGACGGGTCGAGCGTGATCTGGGCGGCGGACGAGGTGTTGGCCAGCACGGCGTTCTTGGGGTCGGCGGCCACCGCGGCGCGGTAGCTGTAGGTGCCGGTCTTCTGGCCCTTGAAGGTGGCCGTGTACTGACCGTTGATGTTGGTCAGGCCCTTGGACACGGTGGTCCAGGTGCCGCCGGAGAGCCGCTGGACCGAGACGGTCAGCTTCTCCGCCATCGGGCTGACCTCGGTGTGGGCCTGCACGACGCCGCCCTGGGCGGTGGTGAGCCAGAACGACGGGAGGATCTTCACCGAGACGGTACGGACCGCCGAGGTCAGGCCGCCGGACTTCACCTCGAACTGGAAGCCGGTGTCGACGAACCGGCCTCCGTCCGGAAAGACGTAGTGACCGGTGCGGTCGGCCTTGGTGGTCACCGGGCCGCCGCCGTGCTCCCAGTTGTCGGCCGCGTAGAGGCCGGTAGCGCGCTCGCTGTAAGCCGTCTCGAAGAGCTGGACAGTGGCACCGGGAGTGGCGGTGCCGGTGATCGGAACCCGGCCGAAGCCGGTCCGGACGGCCGGCGTGACCATCGTGGGAGCCGTGGCGGCGCTGGCCGGGCCGGCCAGGCTGACCGCGGACGCCAGGCCGAGCACCACGGTGGTGGCGGCCAAGCCGGCGCGGACGGAGATGTGGGAACGAGGCATCGGGGTCCGATCCATGGGTGACCTCGGGAGTCGAGATCGCTCTCAGTAGCGTAAAAGTTATGACTTAGAGTAGTTAGCCCCGATGAGCCGCTCTTGCCTGTCCGTTTGGCGGAGTATGTGTGCTTACTGAGAGGTCACGGGGCGTGATGTACCGTGACGCGACCATGGCAACGGAACTGAAGGCGGACTGTGCCCGCTGCGCCGGCCTCTGCTGCGTCGCTCCGGCGTTCGCCAAATCCGCCGACTTCGCCATCGACAAGCCGGCCGGGCGGCCCTGCCCCAACCTCGGCGACGACTTCGGCTGCACCATCCACACCGAGTTGCGCGAGCGCGGCTTTCCCGGCTGCGTCGTGTTCGACTGCTTCGGCGCCGGCCAGCGGCTCGTGCAGGAGACCTTCGGCGGCCGGCCCGACCCGCGGGCGCTGGCCCTGCTGCCGCTGATGCGCGGACTGCACGAGCTGATGTGGTACCTGACCGAGGCGCTGAAACTCCCCGAGGCCCGGCGACTGCGGCCCGAGCTGACCGCCGCTCTGGAGGCGACCGAGCGTCTCGCCGGGTGGCCGGCCGAGGAGCTGGCCGGGACCGATCTCGACGCGTACCGCCGGACGGTCAATCCGCTCCTGCAGCGGGCCAGCGAGATGGCCCGGCCCGGACCCCGGCCGGATCATCGCGGTGCCGACCTGATCGGCCGGAACCTGCGCGGCGCCGACCTGCGCGGGGCCAGCCTCCGCGGTGCGCTGCTGATCGGCGCCGACCTGCGCGGAGCCGACCTGCGCCGGGCCGACTTCACCGGCGCCGACCTGCGCGGGGCCGACCTGCGCGGCGCCGATCTGACCGGCGCGCTGTTCCTGACCGAGTCCCAGGTCACGGCGGCCGTCACCGATCGCCCCTAGGATGAGGCCATGCCGCAGGTAACCCCGCTGGTCTGGGTGCTGACCGTGCTGGCCATCGTCGGCCTGCTGCTGTTCGACTTCTACTTCCACGTCCGGCGCGCCCATGTGCCGTCGATCGGCGAGGCCGCCCGGTGGACGACGCTCTACGTGTTCATCGCGCTGCTGTTCGGGCTGGGCGTGTCGGTGTTCGGCAGGTCGCAGATGGGGACGCAGTACTTCGCCGGGTACGTCACCGAGGAAGCGCTGTCGGTCGACAACCTGTTCGTCTTCCTGCTGCTGCTCGGCAGCTTCAAGGTGCCGCGCGCTGATCAGCAGAAGGTGCTGCTCGTCGGCATCGCGGTGTCGCTGCTCGCGCGGACCGGGTTCATCGTGCTGGGCGCCGCGTTGATCAACTCGTTCGCCTGGGTGTTCTACATCTTCGGGCTGATCCTCCTGGTCACCGCGGGCAACCTGCTGCGGCAACAGGGCCAGGACGACGAGGCACCGGACAACATCATCATCCGGCTGGCCCGCCGCGTGCTGCGCACCTCCGACGCGTACGACGGCGACAAGCTCGTCACGGTCGTCGACGGTAAGCGGATGCTGACGCCGATGCTGCTGGTCATGGTGGCCATCGGCGGCACCGACATCCTGTTCGCGCTCGACTCCATCCCGGCGATCTTCGGCCTCACCCAGAACGTCTACCTGGTCTTCACCGCCACCGCGTTCTCCCTGCTGGGCCTGCGTCAGCTGTACTTCCTGATCGACGGGCTGCTGGACCGGCTGGTCTACCTGTCCTACGGGCTGGCGGCGATCCTCGCGCTGATCGGGGTCAAACTGGTGCTGCACGCCATGCACCAGAACAACGTGCCGTTCATCAACGGCGGCGACTCGATCGAGGTGATCGAGATCGGGACCGGGCTGTCGCTGATCATCATCATCGGGGTGCTCACGCTCACCGTCGTCGCCTCCCTGCTGAGTCCCAAGGGCCGAGCGCAGACGTACGTGGCGGCCGCGCGCCGGCACGCCACCGAGTTCCTCAACGTCGAGACCGAGCCGGAGTACTGCGACACGCTGTTCCATCGCCTGCTGGACGAGGAGACGCACCTCAAGAGCCTGCCGGAGAAGTACCGAGCCCGGATCCGGCAGGAGGACGCGCTGATGGGCCTGATCCATCAGGCCCACGAGATGCACGAGCAACGGGTCGCCGACGGCCGCTGCTTCTCCCCGTCAATGCGCTGAGACAAGCTCCCGCTCCGGTTCATCGGCCGGGGTGCGCAGCGACGATCCCTCGATGTCGACCCGGGGCGTGATCCGGTCCAGCCATCCCGGGAACGACCAGGCCGTACGCCCGAGCAGCGTCAGTACGGCCGGGACCAGCGCCATCCGGACCACGAAGGCGTCGATCAGCACGCCGATGGACAGCCCAAACCCGATCGTCTTGATGATCGGATCCGGCACCAGGATGAAGCCCGAAAACACCGCCGCCATGATCAGTGCCGCCGCGGTCACCACCCGGGAGCCGTGCCCGACCCCGGCCACCGTGGCCTCGGTCGGGTGCAGGCCGTGCACGTAGTCCTCGCGTACCCGGGAGACGATGAAGACCTCGTAGTCCATGGCCAGGCCGAACAGCACGCCCATCATGATGATCGGCAGGAAGCTGACCAGCGGCGACGGCCGGTCCACACCGAACAGCCTCGACCCCCAGCCCCATTGGAACACCGCCACCACGATGCCGAACGTCGCGCCCAGCGTGAGTAGGAACCCGACGGTCGCCTTCAGCGGCACCAGCACCGACCGGAAGGCCAGCAGCAACAGCAGGAACGACAGCCCGATGACCACGCCCAGGTACTCCGGCAGCGCGGCCGTCAGCTTGGCCGACACGTCGATACCGACCGCGGTCGTGCCGGTCACGCCGACGCTGGTGGTGCCGCCAACGCTGGTGGTGCCGCCGACGCTGGTGCCGCCGCCGGCCAGCGGGCCGACCGCCGCCCGGATGTCCTTCACCAGGTCGGCGGTCGCCTGCGTGGTCGGGCCGCTGGCCGGGACGACCACCAGGGTCTGAGTGGTGCCGGCCGGGCTCGCGCCGCCCGGCTGGACCGTCGCGACATCGGAGAGCTTCTGCACAGCCGCGGTGACCTTGCCGGTCAGGGCCGAGGTCAGGTCGCCGCGCGGACCCTGGACCACGATCAGCAGCGGGCCGTTGGCGCCCTCACCGAAGGCCTGCGTGGTCAGGTCGTACGCGATCCGCGCGTGCGAGCCGGCGGGCGCGGTCCGGTTGGTCGGCAGCGCCAGGCGCAGGTCGTGGGTCGGAATGCTGAGCACGGCCAGGCCGAGCACCGAGACCCCCAGTACCGGCAGCCGCATCCGGCTCACCCAGCGGGCCCAGCGGAACCCGGCGGGCTCCTTGGCGGTCCGGGCGTGCGCGGCCGGTTTGCGCTGCTCCCGGGACAGCACCCGCCGGCCGACGAAACCGAGCATGGCCGGCAGCAGGGTCAGCGCCACCAGCACCGCCGTCAGGACCGTTCCGGCCGCGGCCAGGCCCATCGCAGTCAGGAAGGGGACGCCGACCAGGCTCAGCCCGGACAGCGCGATCACCACCGTCGCGCCGGCGAACAGCACCGCCGAGCCCGCGGTTCCGGCCGCCCGGCCGACCGACTCCTCCGGATCCATGCCCTCGCCGAGCTGCGTACGGTGCCTCGAGCTGATGAACAGCGCGTAGTCGATGCCCACTGCCAGGCCCAGCATCAGCGCCAGGATCGGAGTCGTCGACGACAGTTGCACCACGGCCGAAACCAGCAGCAGGCCGGCCATGCCGACACCCACTCCGACGATCGCGGTGAGCAGCGTCATGCCGTGCGTGATGGCGGCGTCGCCGTCAAGTCCCAGGCTGCCGAACGCGAACGCCGAGTTGATCTTGTCGTGATGCTCGCTGTTC
>CAXSDA010000044.1:42058-47297 GCA_964236515.1 uncultured Actinoplanes sp. | reverse complement strand
GTCATGCCCGCCGCCACCAGCGAGCCGAACGTCACCACCAGCACCACCGCGGAGATGACCACGCCGATGCCGTCGACCGCGCCGACCTGGGGCGGCGCGCCGCTGACGCCGCCCGGCACCACCCGCAGACCGGTCGGGTCGCCGGTGGCCAGCGCGTCGAAACGGTTACGGTCGTCGGTGGTGAGCTGGTCGTCGTTCTTGCCATACGACACGGACATCAGGCCGATGGTCCCGGTCCGGTCGACGCGCTGACTGGCGTACGGGTCGGCCACCCCGACGACGCCGGGCAGCCGGGCCGCCCGGGCCGCGGTCGCCGCCACCGCGGTCTTCATCGCCGGGTCGGTCAGCATGTGTCCGGCGGGTGCCTGGACGACCAGCGTGAGCGTGGCCCCGGCCGCGTCCGGCAGGTCACGGGCCAGCGTGTCCAGCGCCGCCTGGGACTCGGTGCCGGGGATGGAGAACGAGTCGACGGTCTTGCCGCCGAGGGTGAGCGCGCCCACGCCGAGGGCCACCAGGATCACGGCCCAGACCGCGGCGACCAGATGCCGGCGCCGGTAGGAGAACCGTCCCAGGCGGTACAGAAGGTGGGCCATGGCTCTCCCTCAATGCGACAAATCATCACATTGAGGCTAGTCAGGTTCAGCCGGGTTCAAGCGCTTTTCTAGGATCGGCCCTGGGTGGTGACGTCCGGGCGGCGGCCCGCGGCGCGGTTGCCGGCCGAGTTCGCGGCGAAGCGGGCGGCGGACCGGCGGATGGCCTCGGCCCGCTCCGCCAGATTCGTGGTCGGCACCTCGAACCGTTCCGCGGTGTCGGTGGCCCAGCCGGCGTCAGGGTCCAGCGCGGGTCCGGCGGACGTGTCAGCGGTCGCCGGTCCGACAGGCGTGTTCGCCGGTTCGCCCTGGAAGGCCACCAGGCTGGCGATGCGGGCGGCCAGGTCGGCGGCGCGCTCGGCCAGGGCCGGCTGTTCCGACTGGGTGGCCTTCTCGGCGCGGGCGGCGGCCCACGCCCGGGAGACGTCGGCCTCGAGGCCGGGGCGGTCCCGCCTTTCGGCCGCCGGCTGCTCGGTGACCGAGATCGTGCCGGCGGACGCCTCGACCGGGTTCTCCGCCGACGCGGCGGCAAAGCCTTCGTCCGCGGCGGCCGGGCTTTCGGGGGTCGACGTGGCAGCGGCCGGGCTTTCAGGGGCCGGGCGCGGCGACGGCTCGGGCGCGGAGCCCGGTCGCTGCAGCAACATCGCGCCCAGCAGCGACACCGTCTGGCCGTCGCCGCCCTGGTGGTTCATGAACTCCGGCCCGATCAGCAGCCGGGACAGCATCCGCGCCTGGCCCGCGGACAGCCCGAGCGGCGTCGCGTGGTCCACCCGGAACCGGGCAATCGTCTGACGCAGCACGTTCGCCATCCGGTCGGCGTCGGCCACCGTGCGCAGCTCGCCCCCGGCGAACACCAGCGCCGGGAAGCTGCCGTCGGACGCGCCGCAGACGAGCTGGATCTGGGAGGCGGACGGACCCCGCCCGGTCGACCGCGCACCCGGCTGCAAGCGCAGGTACTGCGGCCACAGCCATCGCAGCTCACCCGAGGTGATCACCTGGTCGCCGCTCTCCGGGGCGTACGCGTAGATCACCCGCCGGTCGGTGACGAGCACCTCGGTGGTCTCGGGCAGGGTCCAGCGGGGCAGCGAAGCGGCCCGGTCGAACGCGTACTCGGCGACCCCCGCGTGTCCGCGCCACATCACCCGCTCGCCGCCTTCGAGCGGCCCGAAGACATCGGCCGACAGCGCAGCAGCCACCGGGACCAGCTGGTCCTGCATCAGCGAGCCCTTCCGTCAACATCGCGCCCCCCTGGTACGCGGCGCAACGATTACAACCGGGCAACGAGCGGGGCGACAAGTCCGAACCGCTGACTTTTGCCGGATCGTGGAACCTCGGGCCTTGAGGCCAATGTCCGTTGAACCTTTCGGCCGGTGCGGTCCGTACTACTGCCTACGGTCGTGAGCTGAACAGCCCCCCGGGCGGCGCCGGCGAGCCGACCGCATCGGCGTCCGTCAGAGGCACCGCCCCGCCGCTGAATCGATCGAGGTCGACCTCCATGCGCCCCGGGAACCAGTCGCCGGCGGCCCGCCGGGTGAGCGCCTCGACCGGGGGCGGGGTGCGGCCGGCGATCACCACCAGATTGCCGAACCGGCGTCCACGCAGGACCGTGCTGTCGGCCACCAGGCACGCCTGCGGAAGCGCGGCCCGGATCGTGGCGACCTCGGTCCGGGCGTACCGCAGGGGTGGTCCGTCGGCGACGTTGGCGATCATGAAACCGCCCGGGTCGAGCACCCGGGCCACCTCGCGGGCGAACTCGACCGAGGCCACGCGCGGCGGCGTGCGGGCGCCGGCGAAGACGTCGACCACGACCACGTCGTAGCTGCCGTCCCGCATGCTCTCCACGGCTTCGCGGGCGTCGCCCGTACGGACCCGGATCTTGGCCTTGGGATCCCAGGGCAACGCCTCCCGCACGAGCTCGACCAGCGCGCCGTCGATCTCCACCACCCGCTGCGCCGAGCCGGGCCGGGTGGCGGCGACGTACCGCGGCAGGGTGAGCGCGCCGCCGCCCAGGTGCAGCACCCGCAGCGGCTGCCCGGCCGGCGCGATGAGGTCGATCGCGGCGGCCATCCGGCGTACGTACTCGAACTCGAGGTAGGTGGGATCGGCCAGATCCACGTGCGACTGGGGCGCGCCGTCGAGGTTCAGCGTCCAGCCGGTCCGCCGGTCCGGGTCGGGCACGATCTCGGCCAGCCCGGAGTCCACGGCCCGGACCACCCGCTCGTCCCGCTTTCGTTGCGCCACCGCATCAGTATGACTTCGCCAGCCGGTGCGGGTGAATCGCCGCGAAAGCGCACGGAGTAGGCTTAAAGGGACGCAGACTGGGCGGGTCTGTGGTGCTCAAAGGTGCGGGGGTGACGGCCGTGGCGGGGTCGAACGGGGTGCTGGCCGGGGTCATCGGGGATGACACGCGACCGGCGGCGAGGCCGCCGGCGGCCGGGGAGATGGCGGCGATTCTGAAGGAGGCCGTGCGCCGGCACGCGGGGCCGCCGATGAAGATCCGGCGGCACGAGTCGGACGAGGGGCAGGCGTTCTGGCGGTGGGACTGTTCGCGCTGCGGCGAGTACGGCGGCGGGCGGCACCACCGGGATGCGCTGTCCCGGGCGCTGCGGCACTGTGCCGAGCACCCGGGGCACCGGTCTTCACTGCTGCCGCCGATGCGTTGCGCGGAGGATCGGGAGCCGCCGGCGCTGGCCGTGCATCCGATGCTGTTCGCCGTCGACGACGATCCGCCGCCTCCGCCGCTGGCGATCTGAGCCGCTAGGGCTGGGTGTCGCCGTCGCCCGTACGCTTCTGGGCCTCGTCGACGCCGCGGTCGATCTGCGACGAGTACTTGTTGCCGGTGCGCTTGTCGACCTCGTCGCCCACCTTCTCCAGCCCTTGGTCGACCTGCTCGTCGTGCTTGTCGATCAGGTCCTTCGCCTTGTCCAGAAAACTCATCGGGTCACGCCTTTCGTGCTCAGCACCGCGGAGATCTTCCGTACGCGCGGATCGTCGCCGATCAGCTCCAGGCTAGTGCCGAGGGGGATGCGCCAGTTCGGGTACTGGTCCGTGGTGCCCGGGAGATTCGGCTGGTCCAGTTCCATCAGCACGTCGTAGAGCGAGGCGGTGACGAACCGGCACGGCGTCCGGGCCAGGAACTCGTACATGGCCGTGACGATCTCCTCGGGGCCGGCGGACGGTCCGATCAGGCCCTCCTTCGTCAGCCGGAGCAACAGCTGCGTACGGTCCGCCTGCCATTGGGCGGTCTCCTGCTCGACCGTGCCGGCCAGCTGATGGAGCTCGGCCCGCACCTTGACCTGCTCGCCGGCCAGGAATCCGGCCGCGGTCGGCAGATCGTGGGTGGACACGCTGGCCAGCGCGTTGCGCGGGTAGTCGGCGGCCGGGTAGAAGGTCTGGTCCTGGTCCTCCCAGTCGCGGGTGAACCACAGCACGGCCGAGCCGAGCATGTTCATCCGTTCGAGGGTCTGCGTCACGACCGGCTGCACGGTGCCCAGGTCCTCGCCGATCACCACCGCCCCGGCCCGGACGGCCTCCAGGCCCAGGATGCCGAGCATCGCCTCCGGGTCGTAGAAGACGTACGTGCCCTCGGCCGGTCCCATGCCCGGCGGCACCCACCACAGCCGCCACAGGCCGGCCACGTGATCGACCCGCAGCCCGCCGGCCCGGCCGAAGATCCGCTTGAGCATGTCCCGGTAGGCGGCGTACCCGGTCTCGATCAGCTGGTCCGGTCGCCACGCGGCCAGTCCCCAGTCCTGACCGAGCTGGTTGAACGCGTCCGGCGGCGCCCCCACGTGCACGCCCTCGGCCAGCACGTCCTGCAGCAGCCAGCCGTCGGCGCCGCTCGGGTCGATGCCGACGGCCAGGTCGTGCACGATGCCGACCGGCATGCCCAGTTCCCGGGCGGTCGCGTTGGCCGCGTTCAGCTGCGCCTCGAGCAGGTGCTGGAGCCAGACGTGGAACGCCACCCGGTCACCGGTCCGGGCCGCGCGGACCGGGGGCGAGTCGGGTCGGCGCAGCTCCTCCGGCCAGACCTGCCAGTTCGGCCCGTGCTGCTCGGCCAGCGCGCAGAACGTGGCGAAGTCCGTCAGCCCCGGGTCGGCGTCCAGGTCGAGCTCCCCCGCCAGCGGCTGCAACAGCTGTAGCGCGGCCCGCTTGGCCTGCCAGACGGCGCTGTAGTCGATCCGGCCGTCGGCGGTCGGGCCCGGCTTGAGCGCGTCGACCTGCTCGCGCAGGGCGGGATCGGCCCGGCGGTACGCGTCGGTGTCGGCCACCCGCAGGTACAGCGGATTGGCGAAGCGCCGGCTGGACGGCGAGTACGGCGACGGGGCCACCGGCAGCGTCGGGGTGATCGCGTGCAGCGGGTTCAGCAGGATCAGCCCGGCGCCGTGGGAGACCTCCCGGACGAAGGTCGCGAGGTCGCCGAGGTCGCCCATGCCCCACGAGCCGGCCGAGTGCAGCGCGTACAGCTGCAGCATCCAGCCCCACGTCTCGGGCGGCTCGGGCAGCTGCGCCGGCACCACGATCAGCGTCACGTCCTGGCCGCCGGTGCTCAGCCGGTGGTAGCCGATGGGCAGGTCGTCCGGCACCTCGGTGGTCAGCGACCGTGACGTGCCGTCCTCGAGAACGACTGTTCCGGGCGCGGCCAGCGG
>CAXSDA010000044.1:36565-42048 GCA_964236515.1 uncultured Actinoplanes sp. | reverse complement strand
GTGCCGGTCCGGACCACCACCGTGCCCGGCAGCCGTTGCTGCTCCCGGGCCATCCACACCTCGGCCAGCTCCCGGGTGATCGACGCCGGGGTGGTGGCATCCACGCCGAGCAGGCCGAGGACTCCGACCACCGACTCGGCGGCGACGTCCCGGTTCTGCCGGTGCCAGTCCTCGTAGAAGGTGGCCACGCCGTGCGCCGCGGCCAGTGCGACGAGATCCACGTTCAAGGCTGACTCCGTCATGAGCTTCACTCTGTCACGGTCGGGACGGTGGTGATTGCCGAGGTGGGTCACCATGGATGGCATGTCTCCTCTGGTGAAGTGGTGGTCGCGGATGGCCGCGGCCGTGTCCGGAGCAACGTTGGCGCTGGTCATCCCGGTTCATGCGTGGGCCGCGGGCAACGGTGTCGGCGACGCGGTGGTCGAGGCCGCCAAGTACCGGCGGCGGCGCGGGTTCGGCGGGTTCGGGTTCGTCCCGATCGTCGGCGGTCTGTGCTGCCTGCTCGTGGTCGGGGCGGTCGTGCTGTCCGTCGTGCTGATCTCCCGCGGCCGGCAGCGGCGCCGGCCCCCGAGCTGAGTTGGTCGATGTCCGCCCGGGTGACCCTGGTGGCACCTAGCGTGAATATGTGAGCACAAGACGCGTTCGAGCCGCGGCCCTGGGAATCGGCGTCACCCTGGTGGTGTCGGTGCCGCTGGTCGTCTCGATCGCGGCCGACGCCGCCGACGACGTGCTGCTGTCCCGCGGCCGCCCGGCGATGGCGTCTTCGGTGAAGGGCCCGGACATGTCCGCGGCCAAGGCCGTCGACGGCGACGGCACCACCGGCTGGGCCAGCGTCGACGGCGCCGGGACCCAGTGGCTGCGGATCGACCTGGGCGCGGTGCAGGCCGTCGACCGGGTCAAGCTGACCTGGGAGAAGGCGTACGCCAAGGCGTACCGCATCCAGACCTCGGACGACGGCACCGACTTCACCGACGTGTTCCACACCGCGTCCGGCAACGGCGGCACCGACGACCTCAAGAAGCTCACCGGCAGCGGCCGTTACCTGCGGGTACTGGCGTCCGGCCGGGGCACGTCGGGCGGTTACGCGCTGTGGGAGGCCGAGGTGTACGGGCCGGGACCGGTCGCGCCGAAGCCGACCGGCACTCCGGTACCGGCCTCGCCGACCGGCCTCGCCGACCCGGTCAAGAAGGAGTACGCGCAGGAACTGGTCTCGAGCGCGGAGAACTCGACGCTGGACTGGCGGGCCCAGTTCGGTTACCTCGAGGACATCGGCGACGGGCGCGGCTACACCGGCGGCATCGTCGGCTTCTGCTCCGGCACCTCGGACATGCTGGCCGTGGTCCAGGAGTACACCAAGCGCAAACCGGTGAACGGGCTGGCCGACTACCTGCCGGCGCTGCGCACGGTGGACGGGTCGGACTCGCACGCCGGCCTCGACCCGGGCTTCCCGGCCGCCTGGACGGCCGCGGCGCCCGACCCGATCTTCCAGAAGGTCCAGGAGGACGCGCGCGACACCATGTACTTCGACCCGGCCGTACGCCTGGCCCGGTCGGACGGTCTGCGGGCGCTCGGGCAGTTCGCCTACTACGACGCGGCGGTCATGCACGGCGTGTCCGGCCTGCGCGGCATCCGGGCGGACGCCTTAGCGTCGGCGCACACCCCGGCCGCCGGCGGCGACGAGATCGCGTACCTCGGAGCCTTCCTGAACGCCCGGGTGGCCGAGATGAAGACCGAGGAGGCACACAGCGACACCAGCCGGGTCGACGACGCGCAGCGGGTCTTCCTGAAGAACGGCAATCTCGACCTGAACAAACCGCTGGCCTGGAAGGTCTACGGCGACAGGTACTCCATCACGAAGTAGCCCACCCGAGCGTCCGGTCGACCGCCTTGCGCCACTGACCGAACTCGCGCTCCACGTCGGCGGCGGCCATCGACGGCGTCCACTCGGCGGCCGATTCCCAGTGGGCCCGCAGTTCGTCGGTATCGCGCCAGAAGCCGACGGCCAGCCCGGCCGCGTAGGCCGCACCCAGGCAGGTCGTCTCGGCCACGGTCGGCCGGACCACCGGCACCGCGAGCACGTCCGCCAGGAACTGCATCAGCAGGTCGTTGCCGGTCATCCCGCCGTCCACCCGGAGCGAGGTCAGCGGGACGCCCGAATCGGCGTTCATCGCGTCCACCACCTCACGGGTCTGCCACGCGCTGGCCTCGAGCGCGGCCCGGGCGATGTGACCGCGGTTGACGAAGGCGGTCAGCCCGACCAGCACGCCCCGCGCGTCCGACCGCCAGTGCGGCGCGAACAGCCCGGAGAACGCCGGCACCAGGTAGCAGCCGCCGTTGTCGTCGACCGTCCGGGCCAGGTCCTCCACCTCGGGCGCCGACTGAATCAGGCCGAGGTTGTCGCGCAGCCACTGGATCAGCGAACCGGTCACCGCAATCGCGCCCTCCAGCGCGTACGTCGCCGGCTGGTCGCCGATCCGGTAGCCGACCGTGGTGAGCAGCCCGTGCCCGGACACCACCGGCTCGGTGCCGGTGTTCAGCAGTAAAAAGCTGCCGGTGCCGTACGTGCACTTGGCCTCGCCCGGCGCGTAGCAGGCCTGCCCGAACAGTGCCGCCTGCTGGTCGCCGAGCGCCGACGCCACGGGGACGCCGGCCAGCGGACCGTTTTTCACCGTGCCGTACACCTCGGCCGACGAGCAGATCGGCGGCAGCATGGCCCGGGGGATGCCGACGGCGTCCAGGATCTCCGGGTCCCAGTCGAGCGTGCGCAGGTTCATCAGCAGCGTGCGGCTGGCGTTGGTGACGTCGGTACGGTGCTCGCCGGTCAGCTTCCAGATCAGCCAGCTGTCCATCGTCCCGAACAGCACTGCACCCGCGGCGGCCCGCTCGGCCAGGCCGTCGACGTTCTCCAGCAGCCAGGCGAGCTTGGAGCCGGCGAAGTAGGGCGCGAGCGTCAGGCCGGTCCGCTCGGCGAAGTTCTTCTCCCCGAACGCCTCGTCGAACCGGCGCAGCTGGGCGTCGGTCCGGGTGTCCTGCCAGACGATGGCGTGGTGCACCGGGCGGCCGGTCGCCTTGTCCCACACCAGCGTCGTCTCGCGCTGGTTGGTGATGCCGACCGCGGCCAGCCGGGCCGGATCGATCGACTCGGCCTCCAGCGCCCCGCGGACCACGAACTGGACGTTGTCCCAGATCTCCTCGGCGTCGTGCTCGATCCAGCCCGGACGCGGGAAGATCTGCTGATGCTCGCGCTGGGCCGCCGACACCGGGGTGCCGCCCGCGTCGAACACGATGCAGCGCGACGAGGTGGTGCCCTGGTCGATGGCGGCGACGTAGTCCTTGGTCACGCTGTTGACCGTATAGAAAAAGACCGGCGACAGCAGCCGCCGGTCTTTCCCCTGTGGATGACTTCTACGTGCGCGTCCACTTCTGGTTCGGGGTGCCGGCGCAGTCCCAGAGCTGCAGCGCAGCACCGTTGGCGGTGTTGCGGTCCTTCACGTCGACGCACCGGTTGGCCGAGATGTTCACCAGGTCGCCGGCGCCGTTGAGGGTGAACCGCTGGACCGGGTTGCCGTTGCAGGTGACCAGCTGGATCGGCGTGCCGTTGGTGAGCGCGCCGCCGGCCGGGTCCATGCACTTGCCCATGGCCCGCAGCGTGCCGTCCCCGTTGGCCGTCCACGCCTGCGCGGCCGAGCCGTTGCAGTCGTAGGTCTGCAGCCGGGCGCCGTCGACCGGGTTGGCCGCCGGGATGTCGATGCAGCGGCCGCTGAGGTTCGACTTGATCCCGCTGCCCCCGGACGGCGGCGGAGGCGTGGTGTCGGACGTGCTGACGTGCACGTAGTCGACCAGCATCTTGGCCGAGCCGGGGGTCGCGCCGTCGGGGCTGCCGGGGAAGTTCCCGCCCACGGCCAGGTTCATGATGATGAAGAAGGGGTGGTTGTAGACCCACGGGTTGCCGCGGGTGCTGGCCGGCGTGGCCCGGAAGTACTCGGAGCCGTCGATGGTCCAGACGATCAGGTTGGGCGACCAGTCGACGGCGAAGTTGTGGAACGCGTCGCCGAGCGCCGTGCCGATGTTGCGGGTGCCGCCGACCGCGTTGCCGCCGGAGTAGCCGGGACCGTGGATGGTGCCGTACACCGTGTTCGGGTCGCGGCCGACATTTTCCATGATGTCGATCTCGCCGTCGGCCGGCCAGTTGCTGCCGCCGAGCATCCAGAAGGCGGGCCACAGGCCGTTGCCCTTGGGGACCTGGATGCGAGCCTCGACGTGCCCGTACTGCTGGGTGAACTTGCCCGCGGTCTGGATCCGGCCGGACGTCCACTGGCAGGTGCCGTACCAGCAGGTGCGGCCGCCGCTCTCGCGCCGGGCCTCGATCACCAGGTGGCCCTGGCCGTCCTGGTAGACGTTGCTGGTGCCGCTGTTGTAGTACTCCAGCTCCTGGTTGCCGAAGCCGCCGCCGCCGGTGTCGAAGTTCCACTTGGAGGTGTCGACGCCGGTGCCGGACGCGCCGTTGAAGTCTTCGTTCCAGACCACGGCCGCATCGGCGGTGTCGTGCCGGGACGCGGTGAACAGCCCGGTGCCGAGCGTCAGCGTCACCACGGCCGCGGCGATCAGTAAACGGGATTTACGCATGGGGAAGCCTCCGGGGGAGAGGGGGCAATTCGTCAACAGTCTTTAAAGATCGACCGTCATCAGTCAATAGAAACTGGTTCCGGAAATCAGACGACCTTGAACAGCTCGGGAATCGCCGGCGGTTCCCAGCCGGGCAACGAGGTGTGCGTCTGCTGCACCCGGTAGGTGATTCCCTTGAAGGTCACCAGCCGGCCGGCGACGTAATTGGTGAACGGCGCCCACGGTTTGGCCGCCGGCTTCGTCGGGGCCTTGGTCGGGGCCTTGGTCGGTGCCGGCGTGGGCGACGCGGACGGCGGCGGAGGCGGGGCCGCGGGAGTCGTCTCGCTGGGGATCGGCGACGGTGTCGTCTCGCTCGGGATCGGCGACGCGGAGTCGGTCGGCGACGCAGAGTCGGAGGGCGACGGGAAGTCGGAGGGGGACGCGGAGTCGGAGGGCGACGGCAGGTCCGACGGCGACGCCGACGGTGAGTCAGACGGCCGCGGGTGCTGGTGGTGGTGCTGCCGCCAGTGCCGGTCGTGGCTGCTCTGCCCGTTCTCCGTCGCGGATGCGCTGTCGTACCGGGTCGGCAGGTACAGCGCCAGTCCCAGGCCGGCGGCGGCCACGGCCAGCATGATCAACGCTCGGTGCTTCTTCAACGCCGGTAACGCAGAGGAGTGGCGAGCGCGATGCATCGGACAGTAACCTCCCGCGGTGGGTGAGCCATCGCTATGGCAGGGCACACATTTGGGGATCCGAGATCATTTCGCAAGCCGGAACTGCAGACTTAAGAATCTATTGAGGAATGCGGCTGGAGATCCGTACGGTCGTCCCCTCGCCGGTGGTCGTCTCGAAGGAATCGGTCAGCCGACCGGCCAGCC
>CAXSDA010000044.1:7899-36555 GCA_964236515.1 uncultured Actinoplanes sp. | reverse complement strand
GGGCTGGTCGGGCGCCGGGCGCTCGCGGTGGTCCAACCCCTCGGCCGGTAGCCCCGGACCCTCGTCGTGGACCTCGCACACCACGACGCCGGCCTCCCGCCACAACTGCACGCGCCCGCCGCCCCCGCCGTGCCGGACGGCATTGGTCAGCAGTTCGTTGACCGCCATCACGAAGTCGTCCAGCCGGTCGCCGCTGAGCCCGGCGGTCGCGGCCGCGGACGCGATGGCGTGCCGCAGCGTGGTCACCCCGCTGTGGTCGAAGACCTCGGACAGAAGCAGATCGGTGATATCTGAGTACGTTAGGCGACGCCTGATCTTTTCGCTGGCCGGGCGGCGGTGTGGAATCGTGGGCGGCATGGCGGTGACGGGGTCGGTGGTGGACACGCCGGGCGGGCTGCAGGCGCCGATGTGGCGCGCCGTCGCGGTGTACCGGATCGCCGCCCTGATCTACGTGACCGTGCTGGTGATCCGCAACGTCGGCCACTACGAGCGGCCGGTTCTGGCCTGGCCGGTGCTGGCCGGGATGGCCGCCTGGACCGTGGTCACGACCTACGGGTACGCGAACCCGGGCCGCCGCCGCCCGCCCCTGCTGGTGGCCGACCTGCTGATCACGATGGCGGCGCTGGCGTCGAGCATCCCGATCGTGGGCCGCAGCGCGCTTGCCGAGGGCCGGCCGACACTCGCGGTGGCCTGGCACGTGACCCCGGTGATCGCCTGGGCGGTGGCCGGCGGCCGGCGCTGGGGCATCACCGCCGCGCTCGCCATGGGCGCCTGTGACCTGGTCGTACGGGCGCACTACGACCAGGCCGCGTTCACCGGCACGGTGCTGATGCTGCTGGCCGCGCTCACCGTGGGCTACCTGGTGCGGCTGGCCGAGACGGCGCAGATCCGCCTGCAGCGGGCGATCGAGCTGGAGGCGGCCACCCGCGAGCGGGAACGGCTGGCCCGCGACATCCACGACTCCGTGCTGCAGGTGCTGGCCCTGGTCAAGCGGCGCGGCGCCGGGCTGGACGGGGAGGCGGGCGAGCTCGCCCGGCTGGCCGGCGAGCAGGAGGCGGCGCTGCGCACGCTGGTCACCACCCGTTTCGCCGGCCGGGACGACCGGTCCGAGGTCGATCTGATGACCTCGGTCGGGTCGTACGCGTCGGACACGGTGTCGATCGCGGCGCCGGCCGCGGCCGTACGGCTGCCGTCGTGGACCGCGGGCGAACTGACCGCGGCGGTGTCCGCGGCCCTGGACAACGTGGTCGCCCACTGCCCGGCCGGCAGCAAGGCGTGGGTGCTGGTCGAGGACGAACCGGACGAGGTCACGGTGAGCGTCCGCGACGACGGCCCGGGCATCGCCCCCGACCGCCTCGACCAGGCGGCTGCGCAGGGTCGGCTGGGCGTGGCCCAGTCGATCAAGGGACGGGTCGCCGACCTCGGCGGCACGGTCCGGATCACCACCGGCCCGGGGCAGGGCACCGAGATCGAGATGAGGGTTCCGAGGCGGTGAGCGTGCGGGTGATGGTGGTCGACGACCACCCGATGTGGCGCGAGGGGGTCAGCCGCGATCTGACCGCCGCCGGGTACGAGGTCGTGGCCACGACCGGCGAAGGGAGACAGGCGGTCCGGATCGCCGCGGCCACCCAGCCCGACGTGGTCGTGCTGGACCTGCAACTGCCCGACATCTCCGGCGTGGAGGTGATCAACGGGCTGCTGGGCGTATGGCCGGAACTGCGGGTGTTGATGTTGTCGGCCAGTGGTGAGCAGCAGGACGTGCTCGACGCGGTCAAAGCCGGCGCCACCGGATACCTGCTCAAGTCGGCCGGGCTGGCCGAGTTCCTGGACGCGGTGGCGCGGACGGCGGCCGGGGATCCGGTGTTCACGCCCGGGCTGGCCGGGCTGGTGCTGGGGGAGTTCCGCCGGCTCGCCGTCGAGCCGCCGGCCGCCGACGGGACCGCGCCCAAGCTGACCGAGCGGGAGACCGAGGTGCTGCGCCTGGTGGCCAAGGGGGTGTCGTACCGGCAGATCGCGGAGCGACTGGTGCTGTCCCACCGCACGGTGCAGAACCACGTGCAGAACACGCTGGGCAAGCTTCAGTTGCACAACCGGGTGGAACTCACCCGATACGCGATCGAGAAGGGTCTCGACCGGTAGCGGTGGCCTCAGGCTCGATCGCGACGCCGTCCATCAGTGCCCAGACGACCTTGCCCCCGTCCGCCGGCAGGCATCCCCAGCGATCGGCGACCGAGTCGATCAGGAGCAGACCCCGGCCGCCGTACGCCGTGGGTGCGACCGGTCCGGAGAAGTGCGGGATGGTCGGCGACCCGTCCCGTACGGCCAGGCTCAGCATCTCGGCGCGCCGCGACAGCAGCACCGTCATCGGGGTGTGGGCGTGCGCGACCACGTTGTTGACCATCTCGGTGAGCACGATGCAGGACGAGCCGGCCAGGTCGTCCATCTCCCAGTCGGCGCACGCTTCGGTCATCAGCCGGCGGGCGACGCGGGCGGCGCCCAATTCCGGTCGCAGATCGAGATGCCGGTACGACTCGGGTGTGGGCCGACCGAGGGCGGCGATCGCCGCCGGGGCCGTCGGCCAGGTCGGCAGTCCGGTCGCCGGCCAGACGCCATCGTCGGGAGCGCACAGAACCAGGTGGGTGGCCGGCCAGTCGGCGATGTCCGCGGCGACTGTTTCCAGCACGTCCGTGGCGGCCGGATCGGGCACGGTCAGCGCGGATACGTCCACCACCAGCGCCTGCGGCTGCGCGGCGAGCACGGTGACCAGGGCGTCGCGAAGGACGTCGGCGCTGTTGGTGTCGAGCACTCCGGAGAAGTGGACGACCGGGAACGCCAAGTCGTCCTCCACCAGGTGCCGCACCTCGCTGGGCATGATCGCTCCATTGTGCCTATGGGTGGGACCGCACGCATCCCGGCGCGGGGAGGCTCTGTTTTCAGGGTTGGGTGATGTTGCAATGGTGTTACCCCGGTCGGGTATTTCCATACATGGCGGCCGGACCGCCCGGTCTTACCCCTTCGCGCCGGCTCTCGTCCTGGCCCTCCTTCCCGGGCATGGTGGCGTGCTGGTGCTGCGGCTCGGCATACCGGGTCAGGCCGATCACCGCCCCCAGGGTGAGGACGAACCCGGCCGCGGCCAGCCACTCGCGGCCGGGATGGATCTGGTCGCCGAGCAGCAGCAGGCCGACGATCGCGGCCGGCACCGCGCCGGCCGCGTCCATCGCCGCCACCGCGGCCGTGGTCGAGCCGCGCTGCATGGCCAGGCCGAGCAGCAACTGGCCGACCAGCGAGTGCACGAGCAGCAGGTAGAGCAGCGGATTGGCCAGGAAGCCGGCCGCCGTATGCTCGTTCGCCAGCGAGCGGGCCGCGATGGCGGCGGCCGAGAATCCGATGCCGGCCAGTGACCCGAGCACCACCGAGCCGGTCGCGCCACGGAGGCGTACGGCGAAGGAACCGGACACCGCGACCACCGCGAGCGCCCCGGTCAGCCCGATCACCCCGGCCGCGCCCAGGTGCCGCGAATGGGCCGGCTGAGCCGCCAGCACCAGCGCGGTGATCCCGGCCAGCAGCAGCCCCAGCAGGGCGATCTCGGCCCGCGGCAGGCTCCACTTGAGCACCAGCACACCGAGCAGGGCGGTCACCCCGAGCCCGGCGGCCACGCTGGCCTGCACCAGGAACAGCGGCAGGTCCCGGCGGGCGAAGAAGGCGAGCACGAACCCGATCACCTGGAAGACCAGACCGAGCAGGTACGTCCGGTGCCCGGCCAGCCGGACCAGCAGTCCCGGGTCGAAGGTGTGGTGCACCGAGGTACGCGCGGCCGCCACCGACTGCAACAGGTTGGCCACCCCGTACGCCACGATCATCGCCGCGAGGGCGCACCAGCCCGCCGACATCACCGGGCGAGGATAGACCAGAGGGGCCGGCCTCTACCGGTCCTTCGGGGGAGTCAGCCGGTTCAGGATGTCGTCGTGCAGCGGGCCGTTGGTGGCGATCGCGCTGCCGCCGCCCGGACCCGGCCGGCCGTCGAGATCGGTGAACCGGCCGCCCGCCCCGGTCACGATCGGGATCAGCGCGGCCACGTCCCACAGCGACAGCTCCGGCTCCACCATCACGTCGACGGCGCCTTCGGCCAGCAGCATGTAACCGTAGAAATCGCCGTACGCCCGGCTCCGCCACGCCTGCAGCGACATCTCGACGACCGGCTCGAGGCGGCCGCTCTCGGCCCAGCCGGACAGGCTGGAGTAGCAGACGCTGGCGTCGGACAGGCGGTTCACCTGGGAGACGGAGATGCGGGTGGCGGTGCGCTGGTGCTTGCCCGCGTACGCGCCGATGCCGTCGGCGCCCCACCAGCGGCGGCCCAGCGCCGGGGCGGACACCAGCCCGGCCACCGGGGTGTCGTCCTCCATCAGCGCGATCAGCGTGGCCCAGATCGGGACGCCGCGGATGAAGTTCTTGGTGCCGTCGATCGGGTCGATCACCCAGCTGCGGGTGCCCTTCGCCGGGGCCGACTGGCCGTACTCCTCGCCGAGCACGCCGTCGCGGGGCCGGGCCCGGGCCAGGGTCGCGCGGATCGCCTTCTCCACCGCGGTGTCGGCATCGGAGACCGGGGTCAGGTCCGGCTTGGACTCGACGTGCAGGTCGAGGGCGCGGAACCGGGCCGTCGAGATCGAGTCGGCCGTGTCGGCGAGCATGTGGGCGAGAGCGAGATCGTCGGCGTAACCGGCCATGAACGCACGCTAGCCGATGACCGCGGCCGGCGGTCCCACGGCGCGTCGGCCGCGCCGGACCGCGTCCTCCCGCGGGCCGCGCACCGCGTCCGTCGCGCGCCGCCCGGACCTGCCGGAACTGTCAGCCGCAGGCCCGGGCCAACGCCGCTGCGGGGAGACGCGGCCGTCAGAGGTCTTCCGGCTCGCCGGGGGCCGGTTGGTCGCGGGCGTCGCCCTCGCCGGCGCGCGAGGCCAGCAGGCGGCGGTAGGAGGCCAGCCGGCGCGCGTCAGCCTTGCCCGCGGCCACCCAGGCGTCCAGCGCGCAGTCGATGTCGGCGGCGGTGTGGCCGCAGTTGGGCGGGCAGTCGACGGTGCCCCCGACCAGGTCGGGGAAACCGTGCAGCAGGCTGTCCGCGCTGACGTGGGCGAGCCCGAAGCTGCGGATGCCCGGCGTGTCGACGATCCAGCCCGGGTCCTGGCGGGTGCGCCCGAGCAGCGGCAGCCGCAGAGCGACGGCGCTGGTCGACGTGTGCCGGCCCTTGCCCACCGCGCTGACCACCCCGACCGTGCGCAACGCCGCCGGGACCAGCCGGTTGACCAACGTCGACTTGCCCACGCCGGAATGCCCGATCAGGACGCTGACCTGGCCCTCCAGCCGGTCTCGGAGGTCGGCCAGGTCGCTGTCCGGCTGAACCAGCACGTACGGCAGGTCGAGCTCGGCGTAGTAGTCGAGCACCCCCTCGGGGCCGGCCAGATCGGCCTTGGTCAGGCAGAGCAGCGGCTCGACGCCGGCGTCGTACGCGGCCACCAGGCACCGGTCGATGAAGCCGGTCCGCGGCGGCGGGTCGGCCAGCGCGCTGACGATCACCAGCTGGTCGGCGTTGGCCACCACCACCCGTTCCAGCCGGCCCTCGGGCGTCGTGTCGTCGTCGTCGGCGGTGCGCCGCAGCACCGACGTCCGTTCGGCGATCCGCACGATCCGGGCCAGCGCGTCGGGGTCGCCGGAGACGTCGCCGACCAGGGCCACCCGGTCGCCAACGACCACCGACTTACGGCCCAGCTCGCGGGCCCGCATCGCGATGATCAGGTCGGACTCGTCGGTCGCGTCCAGCCGGACGCACCCGTACCGCCCCCGGTCGACCGTGATGACCATGGCCTCGAGGGCGTCGCCGTGCTTCGGTCGGGTCCGGGTACGGGGCCGGGAGGACCTCGACGGACGGATCCGGACGTCGTCCTCGTCGTACTCCCGTTGGCGTGGCGGCAGGATCAGCTCCCTGAGGTGATCGGATCGGCGGTGACCAGATCGGCCCAGAGCTCGGGGAACTCGGGCAACGTCTTCGAGGTACACGCTACGTCGCTGAGCTCGATCGACTCGACTGCCAGTCCGAGAACTGCGGCCGCGTGGGCCATCCGATGATCCCCGTACGTCCGGAAGACCGCGGCCCGCAGCGGCGCCGGGGTGATCTCCAGCCCGTCCCGGTGCTCGACCACGCCCGCGCCGGCCCTGGTCAGCTCGGCCGCCAGCGCCGCCAGCCGGTCGGTCTCGTGGCCGCGGATGTGCTCGACGCCGCTCAGCTGCGACGGCCCCTCGGCCAGCGCCGCCAGCGCCGCGATGACCGGCGTCAGCTCGCTCACCGCGGACAGGTCGGCGGTGATGCCGTGCAGCCCGCCGGTGCCGCGCACGGTGAGCCCGTCGGCCCCCCGGGTGACCTCGGCCCCCAGCGCCGTGAACAGCTCGGCCAGCCGCTCCACCGGCTGCCAACTGTCCGCCGGGAGGCCGGCCAGCGTCACGGTGCCGCCGGTGACCGCGGCGGCGGCGAAGAACGGGGCCGCGCCGGACAGGTCGGGCTCGATCGTCCAGGCGTGCCCGTGCAGCGGGCCGGGCTCGACCGTCCACACGTCGGGCACGCTCTCGTCGACGTGGGCGCCGGCGGCCCGCAGCATGTACGTGGTCATCCGCAGGTGGGGGGCAGACGGCACCGGTGGCCCCTGGTGCCGCAGCACCAGGCCCTTGGTGAACCGGGGCGCCGACAGCAGCAGTCCGGAGACGAACTGGCTCGATCCCGACGCGTCGATCACCGCCTCGCCGCCCTCGACCAGCCCCCGGCCGTGCACGGTCAGCGGCAGCCCGCCGCCCGGCGCGGCCTCGATCACTGCCCCCAGCGCCCGCAGCGTGTCGACGATCGGGCGCAGCGGCCGGGTGCGCGCGGCCGGATCGCCGTCGAACTGCACCTCGCCCTCGGCCAGCGCGCCGACCGGCGGAAGGAACCGCATCACCGTGCCGGCCAGGCCCACGTTGATCCGCGCCGGCCCGCGCAGCGCACCGGGGGCGACCGGCCAGCGGTCCGCGGACGAGGTGTCCACGTGACTGCCGAGGGCGTCCAGCCCGGACGCCATCAGCGTGGTGTCGCGGGCACGCAGCGGGTGGTCGATCGTCGACGGGCCGTCGGCCAGGGCGCTGAGCACCAGCGCCCGCGCGGTCATCGACTTGGAGCCGGGCAGCCGCACGGTGGCGGTCACGGGGCCGGTGGCGGTCGGGGCGGTCCAGGGGCGGTCTGCGGTCACGGGAGTCATTCTGCCCGGGCGGTACGACATTTCCGCGGGCGCTTTCCCGGACCGCGGGACGCCCGGGCGTGGCGCCGGCCGCCCGGACCGCGGGACGCCCGGGCGTGGCGCCGGCCGCCCGGACCGCGGGCGCCGCCGGTCGGGCGTTCGCGGGCCACGGGGCGCGGGCCCGGCGCGTACCCTGGCCTCCATGTGCGGCCGGTACGCCACCACGAGGACGGACACCCACCTCACGCTGCTCTTCGACGCGGTCAACGTGACCGACGGCTTCGAACCGAGCTGGAATGTGGCGCCCACCGACCCGGTGCCGGTGATCCGCACCTCGTCGCAGCACGCCGCCCGCGTTCTCGACCACGCCCGCTGGGGTCTCGTGCCGCCGTGGGCCACCGACCTGCGGGCCGGCGCTCGCATGATCAACGCCCGGGCCGAGACGGTCGCCACCTCGCCCGCCTTCGCCCCGTCGTTCGCCCGCCGCCGCTGCCTGGTTCCGGCCGACGGGTGGTACGAGTGGGTCCGCGACGGCCGGGCGCGGCAGGCGTACTACATGACCCCGGCCGACGGATCCCCGCTCGCCTTCGCCGGCATCTGGACCGCGTGGGGTGATCAGGTGCTGACGTGCAGCATCGTGACCACCGCGGCGCTCGGCGGCCTGGCCCGGGTGCACGACCGGATGCCGCTGATCCTCGCCGCCGGGCGCTGGGAGTCGTGGCTGGCCGGCGGCGGCGACCCGGCCGAGCAACTCCAGCCGCTGTCGCCGGCCGAGCTGGACGCCATCGAGGTCCGGGCGGTACGTCCCGATGTGGGCAACGTCCGCAACAATGGCCCGCAGCTCCTCACGCCACCGGATCCGGAACCGGTACCGACCCTCTTCTGACCGGCGGTTGGTGCCGTTTCGTGGGGGTAGTGGGGCAAAATTTTCGGTAAAGTTTCTTCTGAGATTGATAAGCCCCTTGTTCTGATCTCCGTTGGTGCGGTAGAAAACGCCGCCGGAGTGGTGCCGGTCCGCACGGGGCGGACCGGAGGGCCACATGCTTGACCGGTCCCACGGGGGAGGTGGGCTGATGACGCGTGCTCGCATGCCGCGGCCGCACGAAGTAGCAATCGCTCGACGAGACCCGAGACTGCTCGGAGCAATCGAAGAGCGCCGGAACGACGATGCCTGGCGTTCTCGCGGTGCCTGCCGGAGCGTCGATCCGGAAACCTTTTTCCCGGCTCCGAACGAGCCGTCCGAGAGCGCGGTCGCGCTCTGCGGAACCTGTGACGTTCAAGGGTCGTGCCTGGCCTGGGCGCTGCAGGTGGGTGACTGCCACGGCGTCTGGGGCGCCACCACGCCCCGCGAGCGCCGGGCGATGCTGGTGGCCTGGCGCGAGCGGGTGCAGCGCAACGGCGACCCGGTCGACGACGGCCCGGACTCCGAAGATCGGCGGCTGCTGACCCTGGTGCCGATGGGTCGCTCACAATAGAAGCTGTGCGCAGCTTCGAGATCGACACACCCCGGGGGCCGGCGGAGGTTCGCATCAGCGACCCTGCCGGCCCGCCGGTCAGCTTCCTGGCCCTCGGCCACGGCGCCGGCGGCGGCGTGGACGCCCCCGACCTCCAGCGCGTGGCCGCGACGGCGCTCGCCGCAGGCGTCCAGGTGGCCCTGATCACCCAGCCCTACCGCGTCGCGGGCCGCCGTGCCCCGGCCCCGGCCACCCACCTCGACGAGGCCTGGACGGAGGTTCTGCGCGAGATCGCTCCGCCCGGCCTTCCGCTGGTGGTCGGCGGCCGGTCCAGCGGAGCCCGGGTGGCCTGCCGCACGGCCGGCCCGCTGGGTGCCGCCGGCGTCCTCGGCCTGGCCTTCCCCCTGCACCCGCCGGGAAAACCCGACCGCACCCGCGCGCCGGAGCTCCCCACCACCGTTCCCACCCTGGTGGTGAACGGCGACCGCGACCCGTTCGGCGTACCCGCGGCCACCGCCAACGTCGAGGTGGCCGTCCGCCCCGGCGCCACCCACGACCTTCGCAAGGACCTGACCGGCACCGCTGGGATCGTGCTGACCTGGCTCCGGCGATACGGCTGGGCGACCGCCGTCCAAGACTGATGGACGCTCGCGGGCATAAGTGCAACTTGCGCGCCGTTGTACTGGCCGGAACGTCGTCTTCAGGAGGAGATGTTGGTGCGAGCCGGAATCGGGAGCGTCGAACGCGACGGCCGTCAGGTGCGCTTGGTGCAGGACCTTCTGGGGTCGCCCGAGTGGCCCGCGGTCGAGCCTCCGTCCATCACGCCATCGGTGAGCGTAAGCACACCAGCGGTTTTCGAATCTGATCCAGGGGCACTACCCGTATCCTCGGCCGTGCAGCCGAGGGGGAGGTCAAGGGTGGCCCAGAAGGAACGGACCGACGAGAGCCGGGCGCGCTTCGAGCGCGACGCGTTGCCGTTCGTGGACCAGTTGTACGCCGCCGGTCTGCGGATGACGCGCAATCCGGCCGACGCCGAGGACCTGGTGCAGGAGACGTTTCTCAAGGCGTACTCCGCGTTCCACCAGTTCGAAGAGGGCACGAACCTCAAGGCCTGGCTGTACCGGATCCTGACGAACACCTACATCAACTCGTACCGGCGCAAGCAGCGGCAGCCCGTGCAGGCGCCGACCGAGGAGATCACCGACTGGCAGTTGGCCTCCTCCGAGTCGCACACGTCGGTCGGTCTGCGGTCGGCTGAGACCGAGGCGCTGGACCGGCTGCCGGACAGCGACATCAAGGAAGCGCTGCAGTCGCTTCCGGAGGATTTCCGCCTGGCCGTCTACCTCGCGGATGTCGAGGGTTTCTCGTACAAGGAGATCGCCGACATCATGAACACGCCGATCGGCACCGTCATGTCGCGTCTGCACCGCGGGCGGCGCAACCTGCGCAAGCTGCTCGAGCAGTACGCCTCGGACCGCGGCATCACCCGCACCGCGTCGGAACCGCAGGAGGCGTGAGCACGGTGAGCGACGACGACAAGAAGAAGGCCGACTGCGGCGTGGTGCTCAGCGAGGTCTACCTGTACCTCGACCTGGAGTGCAGCGAGCCCCGGCGGGACCTGATCCGCAAGCACCTGGACGACTGCACCGACTGCCTGCACGAGTACGGCATCGAGCACGAGGTGAAGGCGCTGGTGGCCCGCTGCTGCGGCGACGAGCGCGCCCCCGTCGAGCTCCGCGAGCGACTCCGCATCAAACTGGACCAGCTGGTCGTCGAGGTCGAAACCCGCGAATACCTCTCCTGACCAGCGCAAACGAAAGCCCGGTAGCCGACAGCTACCGGGCTTCGTCGTGCCAGGTCAGCGCAACCAGACTCGCAAGTCGCCCCGCTGATGAGGAGACGCATCGATTTTCGCCGGAGCCGATCTTGCGCAGGCGGAAATCGATACGGCTCCTCATCAGCTCCTCGGGGGCGATTGCCCGGAGGGGCGGAGCGACGACCATTCAGCTCAGCTGTTCGGGCGCTTGCCGTGATTCGCGGCGTTCTTCTTGCGAGCCTTCTTCTTACGGGACTTCTTCGCCATCGCGAGCTCCAAAAGTTGACGGGCAACCGGTCGATCGTAGTCGGCCCGTCCGGGGACTCGTGATTGGATACGGTTCCGACGACTCGAGGAGGAGCCCGATGGCCGACGAGATCCGGGCCGAGATGGTGGCGAACGTGTGGAAGGTCGTGGCCACGTCCGGCGACGAGGTGGCCGAGGGTGACACGCTGGTGATCCTCGAGTCGATGAAGATGGAGATCCCGGTGGTGGCCGAGTCCGGGGGCACGCTGAGCCGGCTCGCGGTCAACGAGGGTGACGTGGTGCAGGAAGGCGATCTGATCGCCGTGATCGACTGAGTTCTAGCGGACGGCCCGGCGGCGCATCCGCCGCCGGTGGCGGCGCAACGGCTGCTGGGTGTAGCTGCGGATCACCGCGGCGGCCGTGGCCCGCGTCGCGTCGTCCATGTCCGGGGTGGCCATCGTCAGCTGCGCCACCGACCAGGCGATCGGCGCCGGGACCTTCGCCGCCGGGGCCAGCTCGAGCAGCCGGGTGCTCACCAGTCCGGCCACGTCGGCCCGCGCCGCCGGGTCCACCCAGGCGTATGTGACCAGGGCGAACAACGCCGCCTCGGTGATCCGGTCGACCCCGCTCGCGGCCAGTTCGACCAGCAGGCGGCGCCGCGCCGACGACGCCCACGGCTCGTCCGGCCGGTGGTGCAGCAGGCCGAGCGCGGCCCAGACCCGGGCGCAGTCGTCCGGCTCCTCCGGGGGCGAGACGAGCAGCGCGATCAGCTCGTCCGGTTCCAGCAGCATCAGCCCGATCGCGGCGTCGTACGCGGCCGGCGGATGCGCCCACCCCGGCTGGGCGAGGGCCAGCAGCCGGGCGGACGACGACAACGACGGGCGCCGGCCGGGCGGCAGCGTCCGGCGCGGGTCCAGCGCCGGCGTGGCCGCGGCCGGCACCCGGCTCAGCCACACCCCGGCGGCGCAGCACTCGGCCAGGTCGGTGTGCTCGTGGGACTGGTCGGGGTGGTCGCGCTGGAAGTCGGCCAGCCGCACCAGGTGGACCAGGTCGCCGTCGGCCCGGTAACGCAGCCGGTGGCCGGTGTGCACCGCGCAGTCGAACTCAGGGTCGCGGGCCAGCGCCCGGTCGATCCACCGCAACGCGTCGTCGAGCCGCCCGTCCTCGGCCAGGATGGCGGCGATGTCGGCGTACACGGTCAGGTCGTCGGGGTCGTGGGTGACCGCCCGGCGCAGCGCGGCCAGGGCCTGCGGCAGCCGCCCGGCCCGGCGGTACGCGTACCCCAGCCAGATCTCGGCCAGCTTGCTCGGCCGCACCCGGGCGCCCTGCGCGGCCCAGTCGACAGCCAGGTCGACCTCGCCGATCCG
Source organism: uncultured Actinoplanes sp. (assembly GCA_964236515.1). GTDB lineage: Bacteria > Actinomycetota > Actinomycetes > Mycobacteriales > Micromonosporaceae > Actinoplanes. Next base: position 24,416 of record CAXSDA010000044.1, on the reverse strand, counting down.
GCGGGCCAGGGCCGAGCCGGCACCGAGCAGGAGGCCGTGCCCGGGGTGGGCGGCGACGGCGTGCCGGGTCAGGGAGAGGAACGGCGCCAGGGTGGCGTGGTCGGCGGCCGGCGCGGGGTCCCCGACCGAGGTGCACAGCTGCATGATGGTGCGGGCCAGCAGACCGGGCTCCATGCGTACGGCCAGATCGGGGTCCTTGACCCAGGGCACGTCGGCCCAGGCGACCCCGGGCGTGTGCTGGACGGCCGCCGCCAGCAGCGGCAACGCGTCCTCGGGGCGGCCGGCCGCGGCCAGCAGATGGGCCCGGGCGACCACCGCCCCGACGTACGTGTGGGCCTCCAGCGGAAACAGCTCGAGGCCGCCGCCGGACCGGGCAGCCAGGTGGGTGAGCAGTTCGTGGGTCTCGGGCCGGGTGGGCGCGGCGGCGATCGCCTCGGCCAGTTGACCGGCGGCATCGTGGATGTCCCCACGATCGAGTGCCGCGCGGGCCCGCTCGAGATCGTCCATCGCTGTGCCAACCTTCTCTCCGAGAGGGCGAGGATGTTGCGCCACCGCGAGCCTAGGCGACGCTCGTCGATATGTCAGTCCCCGCCTCTGCGCATTGATGCGCGGAACATTGCTGAACCAAGCACATTCGTGCAAGACTGCGCACGTAACGCGCATTCACCCTGGGGAGGGACCGTGTCGCAGCGAGGCCAGGGGATGGCCGCCGACATCGCCGAACAACCGTCCGGGTACGCCCGCCTGCTGGACGGCGAGCATGCCACGGCCATCGCCACGGTGGCGGCCGAGGTCGCCGCGCGGCGACCGCGGCACGTCGTCTTCGTCGGACGGGGCACGTCCGACCACGCCGCCCTCTACGGGGCCTACCTCACCGAGATCCGTCTCGGCCTGCCGGTGGCGAGCGCCTCGCCCAGCGCCATCACGCTGTACGGCGCGCGGCCCGACTTCACCGACGCGCTGGTCATCGGCGTCAGCCAGAGCGGCGGCTCGCCCGACCTGACCGAGGTGCTGCGGGTGGCCCGGGCCAACGGCGGACTGACGCTGGCGGTCACCAACAACCCCGACTCGCCGCTGGCGGAGGTGGCCGAGCTGTCCGTGGACGTGGCCGCCGGGTACGAGCGGGCGGTCGCCGCGACCAAGACGTACACGGCCGAGCTGCTCGCGTTGCTGCTGCTCATCGAGGGCGTACGGGCGGGGGGCGAGCTGCCCGCCGACGAGCGGGCCGCGCTGGAGAAGCTGCCGCAGCTGGCCGAGGACGTGCTGACCGGCGACGGGACGGCGGCGCTGGCCCAGCGGTACCGGTTCGCGTCCCGGATGGTGACGACCGGCCGGGGGTACGCGTACCCCACGGCTCGGGAGACCGCCCTCAAGCTGATGGAGACGTCCTACCTGCCGGCCTTGTCCTTCTCCGGCGCCGACCTGCTGCACGGGCCGCTGGCGATGACCGACCCGGACGTGCCGGTGCTGGCCGTGGTCGGCTCGGGCCCGGGCGGGGACGCGATGAGCGAGGTGGTCACCCGCCTGGCCGAGCGCCGGGCCGACGTGGTCACGGTCGGGGCCACCGACATCCCCGGCGCATCCGGGCGGCTGGCCGTGCCCGGGGTCGACGAGCGCCACTCGCCGCTGCTGGACATCCTGCCGTTGCAGAAACTGGCCCTCGAGCTGGCGCTGGCCCGCGGCGAGGACCCGGACGCGCCGCGCGGCCTGAAGAAGGTCACCACGACGCTGTAACAACGCCGTGCGAGGCTTGTGCTGTGTCCACGCTGCGTGATCTGGCCGAGGAGCACACCGGCCTCGGGCCCGCCGACATCGACCACCTGCACCGGCTGGCCGCGGACTGGCAGCTGATCTCCGACCTGTCGTTCGCGGATCTGCTGATGTGGGTCCCGGTACGGGCGCCCGCCGGCCAGCCGCGCACGTTCCTCTGCCTGGCCCAGGTACGCCCGACCACCGCCCCCACCGCGTACCAGGACGACCAGGTCGGCAAGATCACCGGCGGTCCGGAGGTGGCCCACCTCGACATCGCGTTCGCCCAGGGCCGGATCTGGCGGGAGGGCGACCCGGTCTGGTACGGCGACACCCCGGCCCGGCACGAGGCCATCCCGGTCCGGATCCGCGACGCCAACGCCACCGACGAGGGCTGGAGCGAGATCGTCGCGGTGATCGGGCGGGACACCAACCTGTCCACCGCCCGGACGCCCAGCCAGCTCGAGCTCAACTACCTGACCACCGCCGACGACCTGGCCCAGATGGTCGCGGACGGCACGTTCCCGCCGCCCCGACACCCGGGCGAGACCACCTCGGCGCCGCGCGTCGGGGACGGGCTGATCCGCCTCGACGCCAGCGGCAAGGTGACGTACGCCAGCCCGAACGCGCAGTCGGCGTACCGGCGGCTGGGCTTCAACGCCCACCTGGTCGGCGAGGAGCTGCCCGCCCTGACCGGCCGGCTGGCGGCCGACCCGCTGGAGGGCACCGACGCCGCCGACCGCATGCTGTCCGCGCTGCGCGGCGAGTTCGCGGCCCGGCAGGAGGTCGAGGCGCGGGGAGCGACGGTGCTGATGCGGGCGCTGCCGCTGCTGCCCGCCGGGGTGCCGATCGGGGCGCTGGTGCTGGTCCGGGACGTGACCGAGGTGCGCCGCCGGGACCGGGCGCTGATGACCAAGGACGCCACCATCCGGGAGATCCACCATCGGGTGAAGAACAACCTGCAGACCGTGGCCGCGCTGCTGCGCCTGCAGGCGCGCCGGGTGAACATCCCGGAGGCGCGGATGGCGCTGGAGGAGTCGGTCCGCCGGGTCGCGTCGATCGCACTGGTGCACGAGACGTTGTCCATGTCGTCGGACGAGGCGGTCGACTTCGACGGGATCGTCGACCGGGTGGCCTCGGCCGCGACCGAGGTGGCGGCGACCGAGATCACCGTCAAGATGCGGCGGGAGGGCACGTTCGGGGTCCTCCCGGCGGAGATCGCCACGTCGCTCGTCATGGTGCTGAACGAGCTGCTGATCAACGCGGTCGGGCACGGCTTCCCCGAGGGGGACGAGCCGGTCGATCCCGACGCGGAGGTGATCGTGTCGGCGCACCGGTTCCGTAAGCAGCTGCACGTCACCGTGGCCGACAACGGCCAGGGCCTGCCCGAGGGTTTCAACGCGGGCGCCAGCGGCCGGCTGGGCCTGCAGATCGTCCGCGCGCTGGCCACCGGTGAGCTGCGCGGCACCATCGAGCTGCGCAACCGGACCGGCGGCGGCACCGAGGCGGTGCTGGTGGTCCCTCTGGGGAAGCGGTAGCCCGACGTTAGGCGCATCACCCTCCCGGATTCTGGACTGGACTGGTCGAGAATGGGGTGAGCGTGAAACAGTACAGACATGTCCGCTGCCGTTGACCGCCGCTTCGTGGTTCGCCGCCACGTCGATTACGGCCGCGTCCGCAGCGCCATGTGTCCGGCTTACTGACGCCGCCCGAGTTCTGTCTCCGGGCGCGCAAGACGCGGCCGGACCTTCTGCTCCCACGATGGTTCCGCCCCGTTCGGCGTGCCTGCCAATCGTGAAGGAAACGCCATCGTGGCGCTCGACAGCACCCCCGCCAAGGCCCGGCCGCGCAAGGCGCGCGGTGAGGGTCAGTGGGCGCTCGGACACCGTGAGCCGCTGAACCCGAACGAGCGGATCAAGAAGGACGACAACCCGCTCAACGTCCGGGCCCGCATCGAGAACATCTACGCCCACAACGGCTTCGCCTCTATCGATTCCCAGGACCTCCGCGGCCGGTTCCGCTGGTGGGGCCTCTACACCCAGCGCAAGGCCGGGATCGACGGCGGCCGGACGGCCGTGCTCGAGCCGCACGAGCTCGAGGACGAGTACTTCATGCTCCGGATCCGCGTCGACGGCGGCGCGCTCACCCTGGCCCAGCTGCGCGTCATCGCCGAGATCTCCCGCGAGTTCGGCCGGGACAGCGCCGACATCACCGACCGGCAGAACATCCAGCTGCACTGGATCCGCGTCGAGGACATGCCGGAGATCTGGCGCCGCATCGAGGCGGTCGGCCTGTCGACCACCGAGGCGTGCGGCGACTGCCCGCGCGTGGTGCTGGGCAGCCCGGTCGCCGGCATCGCCGAGGGCGAGGTCGTCGACCCGACGCCGGCCATCGACGAGATTCTGGAACGGTTCATCGGCGACCCGCAGTACTCGAACCTGCCGCGCAAGTTCAAGACCTCGATCTCCTGGCTGGTGGACACGCCGTACCAGGTCAACGACATCTCCTTCCTGGGCGTCGACCACCCCGAGCACGGTCCCGGATTCGACCTGTGGGTCGGTGGCGGCCTGTCCACCAACCCGCGGCTGGCCGAGCGACTCGGCGTCTGGGTGCCGCTGAACGAGATCCCGGACGTCTGGGAGGGCGTGGTCGCGATCTTCCGCGACTACGGCTACCGGCGGCTGCGGCACCGCGCCCGGCTGAAGTTCCTGCTGGCCGACTGGGGCGTGGCCAAGTTCCGCGAGGTGCTGGAGAAGGAGTACCTGGGACGGACGCTGCTCGACGGCCCGTCACCGGACCTGCCGGAGCGGCCGGTCGACCACATCGGCGTGCACCGGCAGAGCGACGGTCTGAACTACGTCGGGGCGGCGCCGGTCGTCGGCCGCTCGTCGGGGACGCAACTGGCCCGGCTGGCCGACGTGGCCGAGGCTGCCGGGTCGGATCGCGTACGGCTGACGCCGTACCAGAAGCTCCTGGTCCTGGATGTGGCCGACGCGAACGTCGAAGGCCTGATCCGTTCGCTGCGGCAGATCGGTCTGGAGGCCCGCCCGTCGGCCTGGCGCCGTGGCACGATGGCCTGCACCGGCCTCGAGTACTGCAAGCTGGCCATCGTCGAGACCAAGGCCCTCGGTGCGGAACTGGTGGCCCGGCTCGAGGAGCGGCTCGCCGACTTCGACACCGACATCTCGATCCACATCAACGGCTGCCCCAACGCCTGTGCGCGCACACAGGTGGCTGACATCGGGCTCAAAGGCCAGCTGGTTATGAATGACCATGGCGAGCAGGTCGAGGGTTTCCAGATCCACCTGGGGGGTGGGCTGGGCATGGCCAAGGGGGAGACCGCCGGCTTCGGCCGGAAGGTACGCGGCCTCAAGGCCACGGCGGAGGAACTGCCCGGTTACGTCGAGCGCCTCGCGGTGCACTACCTCGACGGCCGTACGGGCGGGGAGACGTTCGCCGACTGGGTCGTCCGCGCGGACGAGGAACTCCTCAAATGAGCGACGCCCGGAGCACACCCCTCTACTGCCCGTACTGCGGCGACGAGGACCTGTATCCCAACGAGGCATCACACGGTGCGTGGGAGTGCCATTCCTGCGCGCGAGTCTTCACGGTCAAGTTCAACGGACTACTCGCCAAGAAGGTGAACCGATGACGGTCGTGACCGCCGCCGGCCTGGGTCTTGTGACTCTGGGCGCCCCGATCACTCTGGACGATCCCACCCGCCGTACGCCCGCCCAGCTCGAGGCTCTCGCGCTGGCCGCCGCGGACGCCCTGGAAGGCCGCCCGGCCGAGGAGATCGCCAAGTGGGCGACCGACACGTTCGGGGTGCGCTTCTGCGTCACCAGCTCGATGGCCGACGCCGTGGTGGCGCACATCTTCTCCCGCGTGGCACCCGGCGTCGACGTGGTGTTCCTGGACACCGGCCTGCACTTCCCGGAGACGCTGAAGGTGCGCGACACGGTCGCCCGCACGATGAACGTCAACCTCAAGTCGATCCGCCCCCGCAAGACCGTGGGCCAGCAGGACGGCGAGTTCGGGCCGCGGCTGTTCGCCCGCAGCCCCGACGAGTGCTGCTTCCTGCGCAAGGTCGAGCCGCTGGAGCGGGCGCTGACCGAGTACGACTCGTGGGCCACCGGGCTGCGCCGCGACGAGTCGCCGACCCGGGCCAACACGCCGGTGGTGACCTTCGACGCCAAGCGCGGCAAGGTCAAGGTCAACCCGATCGCGGCGTGGACCCAGGCCGACGTGGATCAGTACATCGCGCGCTGGGACGTGCCGGTCAACGAGCTGTTCAAGAAGGGCTACGGGTCGATCGGCTGCTGGCCGTGCACCCGCCGGACCAAGGCCGGCGAAGACCCGCGGGCCGGCCGCTGGGCGATGTTCGAGAAGACCGAATGCGGCCTGCACGTCTGACGGTCGTCCTGGTGGCCCACGGCAGCCGGGACCCCCGCGCGGCCGCGTCGACGGCTGACCTCACCCGGGCCGTGGCCGAGGCCCGGCCCGGGTGGGACGTGCACGCCTCCTATCTGGACCACAGCTCGCCCCGGCCGTCCGAGGTGCTGGCCGGGTTGTCCCGGGCGGTGGTGGTCCCGTTGCTGCTGACCTCGGCCTACCACGGCCGGGTCGACGTCCCGGCGGAACTCGCCCTGGTCCCGGGCGTACGGGCGGATCTCGCCGACGTGCTCGGCCCCGTGTCGCCGTTGCTGCTGGACGCCCTGATCCGCCGCCTCCCGACGCTCGATCTGGACGCGGTGGTACTGGCCTCGGCCGGTACGCGCGACGCGGCCGCCCGGGCCACCGTGGCCGGCGCGGCGGCGGCTCTGGGCGCGCGTCTGGGGGTGCCCGCGCGGGCCGCGTACGCCTCGGCGGCGAGCCCGACGCCGGGCGAGGCCGTGGCCGAACTGCGGGTGGCGGGAGCCACCCGGGTCGGCGTGGCGTCGTACTTCCTCGCGCCCGGCCGGCTGCACGACGTCGCGGTCGCGTCGGCCCGGCACGCCGGCGCCGTGGCCGTGGCCGGGCCCTTCGGCGCCGCGCCCGAACTCGTCCGGCTGGTCGAGTCCCGGGTCGAAGCGGTCCTGGCCCGGACCCTGGTCGCGGCTTAGGGCGTCAGGACCTTGCTGTAGCGGGGCTGGCGGTGCACGACGTGGTAGCCGGCCCGGCCGTACAGGGTCAGGGTGTCGTTGGCGTTCTCCTCGACCGTACGGATGTGGGCCTCGGTGATGCCATCGGCCTTCAGGCGGTCGACGCCGCGGCCGAGCAGGGCGGTGGCCAGGCCACGGCGGCGCCAGGCAGGCACGACGCCGACCCACGGCGTGTCGACCGTGCCGTCGGCCAGGCGCTCGGTGATCAGCACGCCGGCGATCGCGTCACCGTCCCAGGCGATCTGCCACAGGCTGGTGTCCTGCGAGTCGTCGAGGTATTCGTCGGAGCCGTAGCCTTGCTGCCCGAACCCGGCGTCGGCGAAGCAGGCCAGCAGGGCGGCGTGGATCAGCGGGTGGTGGCGCGGCCGGACGTCGCGGATCTCGAGCCCGTCCGGCAGCGGTGGGCCAGGCGGCGCGGTCGCCGGGTCGCAGACGAGGTCGGCCAGGGTGAAGCGCACCGTGTACCCGGCGGATCGGCTCAGCGCGAGCAGTGCGACGTGGTCCTCGTCGGCCGACGTGCCGAGAAGCGCCTCGCCCAGTCCGGGGTTCGCCTGCCAGTGTTCAGCCGCCTGCCGTTCATGGCCCGACAGCAGCCCGCGGCCGACGCCCCGGCGCCGCCGGTCCGGGTCGACCGTGCCCGCCAGCAGGTAGAGGCGGGTCCCGTCGGCCTCGTCCCACCAGTCGATCCAGGAGTAGCCGGCCACCGCACCGTCGACCTCGGCCACGAGCGTCAGAGGCACGTCGGCCGGGGAAAGACGGACGTCACCGTCGGTGGCACGAACGGCGTCGCGGATTGCGTCCAGAGCCGGTTCGTCGGCGGCATCGTACGGGCGGAGCGTGACATCGGCCATCGTCGAAGTCTACGGCGGCCCCCAGCGGAATCGCACTGGCTGTGCGCGATCGCAAACCATAGGTGAGCTAATTTCGAGATCATTTCGCGAAGCGCGGCGACCTCATTCGCGCGATGCCGCCTTAGCGGTTGGTAATCGACCCCGAACAGCACGACGCCCCGGTGCCGAACGGCCCGGGGCGTGAATGCTGTGAGGGGATTGATCAAGCAGTAGGAGCGCCGACCCGGAGGCCGCCACGACGCTTGACTGCACGTCGCTCGTCTTCGCTCATACCGCCCCATACGCCGGCGTCCTGACCGGACTCGAGCGCCCAGGAGAGGCACTCGTCGGTCACGGGGCACCGCCGGCACACGGCTTTGGCCTGCTCGACCTGCAGGAGCGCAGGGCCGGACGTCCCGATCGGGAAGAACAGCTCCGGGTCCTCGTCGCGGCAGATCGCATCGTGACGCCAGTCCATGGCGGCAACACTCCTTGTTTCGGATGGGTGGCAATGAATGCGGTGCGGTTTTCCTATATGCCTACGCAGTTGGACACCGACGGACTGCATCCGTCTGCTCACCACTGCGTTAGCAAGCTTCTAGGTCGTCGCTGCTGCGCTACTGAATAAGGAACGCGCGCAAGCGCCCACCGGTTACTTCTTATCGCTTGTGAATGCTTTCACGAACTCTCGTGATGTCAAGGGTAGCGCTCGGAATTTCTCCAACAGGGTGAGCTACCTCACGACCATTTGTCCGGTTCTGTAGGCACTCCCAGGACCGACCGCCGAGCGCTCCTGTCAATGTAGTACGGTGCCGTCCCACCTGCCGACCTTTTTGCCCGTCTTTTTGTAACGGATCGTGATCGGTGACACGGAGGTGTCAGCAGATCACACGCAGCGCGTCGGGGATCGAGGTGAAGTGCACCTTCTGCCGTTCGCCGAGGTAGTCCCCGTCGAGCTGGAACGCCTGCGGGCGGGTGGCCACGACGGTGAACTCCTCCTGATCGTGGAGCAGCAGGATGTGATTTCCGTGCGGGTGACCTTTGCGTGACGCCATTTGAGTCACTGTCCGTGTCGTGCTGGCAACCTTGAGCTCCTTGACGGCCAGCACGTCCAGCCCGCGGTCGAACGACGCCTGCGGGTTGGGGTTGATCGGCCGGTCACCGACGTACGTCCACGGCGCGGTGTTCTGCACGATCACGGTGCCCAGGTCGTTCTCGGTGTTCTCGCCCGGGCGCTCCAGCGACAGCGGAGGGGTCTTCCGGTTCTCGGCGGCGAAGAACTGGCCGACCATCGTGCGCAGGTACAGCCCCGGAGTGGAGGTGCGGCCGCGGAGCCGGACCTGCTCGACCCGGCGGACCACGGCCGCGTCCAGGCCGAGGCCGGCGGTGAAGGTGAAGTAGCGGTCGTCGGCCCGGCCCAGCCCGATCACCCGGTGCCGGCCGTCCCGCAACCCGGCCAGGATCACGCCGGTGCCCTCGACCCAGTCCCGGGGCAGCCCCAGCGCGCGGGCGAAGACGTTGGTCGAGCCGCCGGGCACAACGGCCAGGGCGGGCAGCGCGTTCGCCGGGGTGCTGGTCCGGCCGGCGAGGACACCTTCGGCCGACATCAGCCCGTTGACCGCCTCGTTCACGGTGCCGTCACCACCCAGGGTGACCACGACGTCGACGCCGCTCTCGGCCGCGGCCCGGGTCAGGGCGGTCGCGTGACCGCGCCGGCGGGTGTACTCCACGGTCAGGTCGACCTCGCTGCGGAGCGCGCGGACGAGCACGTCGCGGCTACGTTCGCTCGTCGTGGTGGCTTTGGGGTTAACCACCAGTAACGCTCGCATGCGCGGCACTGTACCTGGCGGACGTATCGGAGGTGGTGGGTATGGTGCCAGTGTGACCAGCGAGAAACCCGACAGTGTGGTCCCCATGACACTGGTCTGGGCCGTACGGCTGCTGTACCTCGAGGCCGTCGCGCTGGCCGCGCTCACCGCGTATTTGATCTACCTCGACGTGACGTCTGCGGACAGCGTCGGGGTGGCCGTCGGGCTGACCGTGCTCGCCGCCGCCGGTGTGGTCTTCGTCGTCCTGGTGGCCCGGGCTCTGGGCCGGCGGCGGCTGGGTTCGCGGGGACCGGCCGTCGTGATTCAGCTGATGTCGATCGCCACCGGCGGTTTCCTGTTGCAGACCGGGCCGGCCTGGCGGGGCGTCGCACTGATGGTGCTGGGCGTCGTGGTGGGCGTTCTCGTGGTGCTCCCGGCCAGCACGCGGGCCCTCGGCGTCGATTAGGGGAAGGAACTTATTCGCCCGCGACGCGTCGATTTGGTTCTACCCTGAGCGGGTGACCGGATCCACGGTGCGTCCACCCGCGTATCAGCAGCTCGCCGACGAGCTGCGGGACGACATCACCTCCGGGCGGCTGCAGCCGGGCGAGCGACTGCCCCCCGAGCCCGAGCTCTGCCAGAAGACCGGCGTCAGCCGCAGTACCGTACGGGAAGCGCTGCGCCTGCTGGCCAGTCAGCACCTCATCGTGACCACCCGGGGCGTCACCGGCGGCAGTTTCGTCGCCCACCCCGACGCCGAGCAGCTGTCCGAGTCGCTGTCCACCGGGCTGACGTTGCTGACCAATGTGGCCGAGATCGGCCTGGCCGACCTGATCGAGCTGCGCCGCGCGCTGGAGATCCCGGCGGCGGCGCTGGCCGCGGTCCGGCGCACCGACGTCCAACTGGCCGAGATCCGGGCCGCGCTGTTCGACCCCGACCTGGAGGGCTTCGACGTGATGATGCAGGCCCACGCGGTCTTCCACGCCGCCGTCGCCCGGGCCACCGGCAACGCGCTGTTCGAACTCTTCACCGGCCCGCTCTACCGCGTATCGTACGGCGAGGACGTGACCGGCAACCTGCCCGACGCGTACTGGCACCGGATCGACGCCGACCACCGCGAGCTGGTGATCAGCCTCACCGAGCGGGACGCGGAGGCGGCGGCCACCCAGGCCCGGTTCCACCTCGACTACGTCACCGCCGTCGCGCAGCGGTAGCGGTCAGAACTCGGTCCGTCGGGTCAGCAGCCGGATGGTCGCGGCCTGTCCCGTGGTCTCCGCACTCGCCGACGTGGTCAGCGCGGTCAGCACCTTCCAGGCGAACGACGACTCGGCCGGCAACCGCGCGCCCCGCACCGTGGCCACGGTGACCTCGACCGTCAGCGCGTCCTCAGTGACCGCGAATCGGCAGATCAGCTCGGCGCCGCGGGTGGCGATGGCCAGCAGCATGGCGCAGGCCTCGTCGACCGCGATGCGCAGGTCCTCGATCTCGTCCAGCGCAAAATGCAAGCGCGCGGCCAGGCCCGCAGTGGCGGTTCGGAGCACGCCTAGGTAGCCCCCGTCGGCGGGCACCGTGAGCAACACGACGTCATCGCCGATGGCTGGCTCCGGATCTCTCGTCGTCAGCGCAGTCACCGCTTCCCATCCTCCTGATGGACGAGACTCTAGCCGTTCGGAGTGGAGGTGGGGGAGGCCCGTTCCGCCAGGCGGCGCAACGCCTCCCCGGTCACCCGGAAGGGAACCCAGCCGGCGCTCACGGTCGCGCCGAGCGCCCGGTAGAACTCGACCGCCGGGTTCCAGTCGAGAACCTGCCAGTCCATCCGCCGGTATCCCCGGTCGACGCAGACCTGGGCCAGTGCGGCCAGGAGCGCACCCCCGGCACCGAGGCCGCGGGCAGCCGGCCGGACGTACAGATCCTCTAAGTACAAGCCGTGGGTCCCCTCCCAGGTGGAGAAGTTGAGGAACCACAGCGCGACACCGACCGGCTCACCACCGGAACCGACCGCCACGTGCCCGAAGACCACGGGCTGGGGGCCGAAGAGCGCGGCCGTCAGCTGGTCGGCGGTCAGGTGGCACTCGTCGGCGGCGCGTTCGAAGTCGGCGAGTTCGTGCACCAACGCGACAACGGCCGACACGTCGTCACGACGTATCGGCCGTACCGCGACCGCAGGGCTCACGCCTGCTTGGTCTCCCAGAAGATCTTGGAGATCTCCTCGATCTTGGCGAGCAGCTGGTCGCCGACCGCCGGGTCCATCGAGCCCTTCGCACCGGACGCGCCGGCGAGCTTGGTGGCCTCGTTGAACAGCTGGTTCAAGTTCGGGTACTTCTCGAAGTGCGGCGGCTTGAAGTAGTCGGTCCACAGCACCCACAGGTGGTGCTTGACCAGTTCGGCCCGCTGCTCCTTGATGAAGATGGCGCGGGTGCGGAACTCCGGGTCGGTGTTCGCCTGGTACTTCTCGGCGATCGCCTTCACGGACTCGGCCTCGATGCGGGCCTGGGCCGGGTCGTAGACCCCGCACGGCAGGTCGCAGTGGGCGCTGACCACAGTGCGCGGCGTGAGAATGCGCGGAAGTCGCATCAGGAGCCCTCCATACGTTTGCAATGATCCGCAAACGACACTACCCCTTACACGGCCCGGGTAACGCGAGAGGGACTGATGCCTTGAGTTGGCAATTACCGCTGTTCCCGGTGCTCGTCTCCGGGCCCTCGATGGCGCCGGCGCTGCGGTCCGGCGACGCTCTTCTGGTACGCCGCGGGGCGTCCGTACGCCCCGGGGACGTCGTCGTCGCCCGGTTCCGCAGCCGGCCCGGGCTGCTGGTGGTCAAGCGGGCCGTGCGGGAGCAGGGCGGCGGCTGGTGGCTGCAGGGGGACAACGAATTCGTGACCGACGACTCCCGTGCGTACGGAGTGGCGGATGTCATCGGGAGGGTTTTCTGTCGTTACTGGCCGCGACCGAGCCGGGTCCGTTAGTCTCCGAACACCGAAGGACCGCAACACCCGGGTGACCCCCGCATCGCACGCCGACCGATCCGGCCGGCACCTCGACTGAACCTCGTTCCGATGCCTGGAGTCACCATGTCTTTCTTCAGCTTTGAGCTCGATCCCGCCCTGGCCGCCGATCCCGTCTTCGAGCGGCACCAGCGGGGCAAGATGGCGATCGCCGCCACCGTGCCGCTGGCCAGCCGCGACGACCTGTCGCTGGCCTACACGCCCGGCGTGGCGCGGGTCTGCGAGGCCATCGCCGGCGATCCGGCGCTGGCCGCCGACTACACCTGGACGGCCAACGCCGTCGCCGTGGTCACCGACGGCTCGGCCGTGCTCGGCCTGGGCAACATCGGCCCCAAGGCCGCGATGCCGGTGATGGAGGGCAAGGCGGTGCTGTTCAAGCAGTTCGGCGGCGTCGACGCGGTGCCGATCTGCCTGGACACCCAGGACACCGAGGCGCTGATCGCGATCGTCACCGCGCTGGCGCCGTCGTTCGGCGGCATCAACCTCGAGGACATCAGCGCGCCGCGGTGCTTCGAGATCGAGCGGCGCCTGGACGCCGCCCTGGACATCCCGGTCTTCCACGACGACCAGCACGGTACGGCCGTGGTCACGCTGGCCGCGCTGCGCAACGCGGTGGCGCTGCTCGGCCGCCGGCTGGCCGACCTGCGCGTGGTGATCAGCGGCGCCGGCGCGGCCGGGGTGGCCATCACCGACATGCTGATGGCGGCCGGGCTGCCCGGGGCGAACGTCATCGTCTGCGACTCGCGCGGCATCATCCACGCCGGTCGACCCGGGCTGAATTCGGTCAAGGAGCGGCTGGCCGCGGTGACCAACTTGTCCGGGCGTACGGGCGGGATCCAGGAGGCGCTGATCGGCGCGGACGCCTTCATCGGCGTCTCCGGCGGCAGCGTGCCCGAGGCGGCGCTGGCCGGGATGGCCCCCGGCGGCATCATCTTCGCGCTGGCCAACCCCACGCCCGAGGTGCATCCGGCGATCGCCCACAAGTACGCGGCCATCGTCGCCACCGGCCGCAGCGACTTCCCGAACCAGATCAACAACGTGCTCGCGTTCCCCGGCATCTTCCGCGGCGCCCTCGACGCCCGGGCGACCACGGTCACCCAGCGGATGAAGGTGGCCGCCGCCGACGCGATCGCCGAGGTGGTCGCGGACGACCTGCGCCGGGACGCGATCGTGCCGTCGCCGCTGGACCCGCGGGTCGCCCCGGCGGTGGCCGAAGCGGTGGCGCGGGCGGCCGAACGCGACGGCGTAGCCTGGATGCGGATCACGTTCGACCCCGCGCGAGAGGCGCTCGACCCCGCGCGAGAGGCGCTCGACCCCGCGCGAGAGGCGCTCGACCCCGCGTGAGAGGCCGAGCCCGTCTAGGCTCGAACCCATGCGTGCCGCCTTTGCCGTTGCCGCCAAACCCGACGACCCGCTGTCCGCGCTGACGCTGGGCGAGCTGACGGTGGCCGACCCGCCCGACGGGTGGGTCACCGTCGACGTCCGGGCCAGCTCGCTCAACCACCACGACATCTGGTCGCTGCGCGGCGTCGGCCTGCCGTCCGACCGGCTGCCGATGATCCTCGGCTGCGACGCGGCCGGCGTCGACCCGGACGGCAACGAGGTGGTCCTCTACTCGGTCGTGCCGGACCCGTCCGACCCGCGGGGGTTGTCGCTGCTGTCCGAGCGGTATCCCGGCACGCTGGCCGAACGCGTGTCCGTGCCGCGCGAGAACCTGATCACCAAGCCGGCCGGCATGTCCTTCCTCGACGCCGCCTGCCTGCCGACGGCGTGGCTCACCGCGTACCACATGCTGACCACGCGCGGCCGGTCCGACGAGGCCGAGGCGGTGCTGGTGCAGGGCGCCGGCGGTGGCGTAGCGACGGCCGCGGTGGTGCTCGCCGTGGCGATGGGTAAGCGGGTGTACGCGACCAGCCGCGAGGAGTGGAAACGCGAACGCGTCACCGGGCTCGGCGCCACCGCGCTGGAACCGGGCGCCCGGCTGCCCGAGCGGGTGGACGTGGTCATCGAGTCGGTCGGCGCCCCCACCTTCGACCACTCGATGAAGTCGTCCAAGCCCGGCGCCCGGATCGTGGTGTGCGGCGCTACCGCCGGCCACCAGGCCACCGTCGACCTGCGGCGGGTGTTCGCGATGCGCCTGGAGATCCTGGGCGCGACGATGGGCACCGGGGACGAACTGCGGGCGCTGCTCGACCTGATGGCGTCGAAGGACATCCGGCCGGTGGTCGACTCGACCTACGGCTTCACCGCGGTGGCTGACGCGTTCGCCCGGCTCCACTCAGGCGAGGTCTTCGGTAAGGTCGCGATCGATCACCTTCACTGAAGCTGATCCCTCCAGGTGCCGATGCCGCCCTTGGTGGCGTCGGACTTCAGCCGGGCCTTGGCCGCCGGGTCGCCGTACAGGGACCAACGCAGGAAGTCGGTCGTGGTGGTCAGCACCGGGCCGATGTCGGACGCGGTGTTCACATGGCCGCCGCTGGTGATCGTCAGCATGGTCCGCGACCAGGGCACGCTGTCGAAGGCGGCGAGGCCTGAGGCGTACGGGACGGTCTTGTCCTGCTTACCGTGCACGAACAGCATCGGCGCCGGCGACCCGTCCCAGGAACCTGGGATCAGCTGTTCGCCGGCCAGCACCAGCCCGGCCTTGAGGCGGTCGTCGCGATCCGCGGTGAACAGGCCGATCGTGGTGATCCCGCCGGCCGAGTGCCCGGCGGCGGCGATCCGGGTGGCGTCGATCCGGGCGTGCAGCGGGTCACCGGTCTTGCCGTTCAGCGCGAGCACCTGGGTGATCACCGATGACGCGTCGCCGGGCTGATTGACCACGTCCAGGGGCTGCACGTCGGCGACGCCGCGCGAGGTGTGCGGATACGCGGGCGCGGCCACCACGAACCCGGCCGCCGCCCACGTCTTGAGGATCTGCGCGTAGTCGGCCGGCGCCGCGGTCAGGCCGTGGCTGAACAGAATCAGCGGGAACGGGCCGGGCGCGCTGGCGGCCGGCGCCCAGATCGTGGTCGGCAGCGGCCGGTCGCCGCCGTGGCGGAACTTCACCTGCCGCTGAGTGACGGCGAACGTCGTCACCGGTGCGACGCCCGGCGACGGGGTCACGGTGACCAGGGTGCGGGAGTCCGTGACGGCGGACCTCCTCGGCGGTTTCGTGGTGGCGGTCGTCGTCACCGACGGGGCCGATGACACCGCCGGCGTGGACGTGGCGGGCGTGGGCGCCGACGCCGTCTGGCCGGTCCCGCCGCCACACGCGGCGAGCGCTCCGGCCGCGCCGAGCACGACGATCAACGAGGCGAACGTACGGCGTCCCATGCGTCCCATTGTGCCGGGAGAACTCCATCCGATTTGCCCGATCGGCGCCTGCCACGGACGGGTGAATCCCGCGCCCGGTTGATGTTTGCGCAGGTGAAAGCCATGGCGACCGCGATCCTCGCCTGGTAAACGCGTGCGGCGCTTCGCTATGGTCGTGCGCATGTCTGACAACCACGTCGATCCGAGCGGCAACACCGAGGCCTTCCGGGCCTTCACCCAGACCCCCCAGCCGCCGCCGGCCAAGTCGCGCACCCCGCTGATCGTCGGCGGCGCGATCGTCCTCGTCATCCTCATCGCCGTCCTCATCTGGGCCGTGGCCTGACCCTTCGGTCCCCTCGGGGCGGCGACCCGATCGCCGCCGCCGCAGGCGACGCCCGTGATGGTCACGATGCGCCAGCGATACACCACGTCTCCAATCCGCCGCCCCGACAGACCAGGTGGTGCACCACTGACGTGATCTCAGCTGGATGGTTTCCCGACTGTTGCCCCCGGCACGCTCCTCAGTGGTACCTCACGGTGCCGGCCACTCACCTGCCGTACCAGTGGCGCGCTCCACTGGTACACCAGCGAGGTAACGGCACCCGGTTGGGGCTGCTGGCGTACCAGTGGCACGCCACGGTGCCGGCCACTCACCTGCCGTACCAGTGGCGCGCTCCACTGGTACACCAG
>CAXSDA010000044.1:0-7799 GCA_964236515.1 uncultured Actinoplanes sp. | reverse complement strand
CGAACAAACGGCACCCGGTTGGGGCTACCGGCGTACCAGTGGCACCCCCGACGGGGCCGGCCACTTGGGACCTCACGGTGCCGGTCACGTACGTGGCGTACCACTGGAACGCGCCAGTGGTACACGAGGTGGCGTGTCGCGAGGCCAGGCGTGGTTGGGCAGTGGGGTCAGAGGAGCACGCGGGCCTGGTTCGCGATCTCCAGCTCCTCGTCGGTCGGGATGACGCACACGGCGATCGGCGAACCGGCCGGGGAGATCACCTGGTCGCCGCGGTCGTTGCGTTCGGCGTCGACGGCGATGCCGAGCGACTCCAGGCCGGCCAGCGCCGCCGCCCGTACGGCCGGGGCGTTCTCCCCTACGCCGCCGGTGAAGACGATCGCGTCGGCGCCGCCGAGCAGGGCCAGGTACGAGCCGACGTACTCGGTGAGGCGGCGGCAGTACACGTCGAACGCAAGCACGGCGTCGGCGTCGGACTCGGCGCGACGGCGCAGGATCGCACGCATGTCGTTGTCGCCGGCCAGGCCCTGCAGACCGGCGTATCGGGTCAGCGACCTCTCGATCTCGTCCAGCGGCAGACCGGCCGTGCGGTGCAGCTCGAAGATCACCGTCGGGTCGATGTCGCCGCTGCGGGTGCCCATCACCAGGCCGCCCTGCGGGGACATGCCCATCGACGTGGCGATGCTGCGGCCGCCGGACACCGCGCACGCGCTGGCGCCGTTGCCCAGGTGCAGCGACACGATCCGGGCAGCCGCCGGGTCCAGGCCGAGCAGCGACGTGGCGCGACGGCTGACGTACCGGTGCGAGGTGCCGTGGAACCCGTACCGCCGCAGGCCCCAGCGTTGCGCCAGGCCGGCGTCGATGGCGAAGGTGCGCCCGGCCGGCGGAATTGTCTGGTGGAAGGCGGTGTCGAACACCGCGACCTGCGTTACGTCCGGCAGCAGCCGGCGGGTGGCCGCGATCCCGGCCAGCGCCGGCGGGTTGTGCAGGGGCGCCAGCGGCACCAGGCTCTCGATGGTCCTGATCACCTCGTCGTCGAGAACGACCGGTCCGGTGAACGAGTCGCCGCCGTGCACCACCCGGTGCCCGACCGCGGCGAGGTCGTCCACATCGGTATCGTCCAGGATCCGGCGCAGCGCCCCGTCGAAGTCGGCGGGCGAGCTCAGCCGCTCGATCAGCCCCTTGGCGGTCTCGTCCGCGTTCTCGAACGCGCGGTACTTCACTGTCGACGAGCCGCAGTTCAGCACCAGCACCCGGCTCACGATGCCGCCTGGATCGCGGTGATGGCCACCGTGTTCACGATGTCCTTGACCGTCGCGCCGCGGGACAGGTCGTTGACCGGGCGGCGCAGGCCCTGCATGACCGGGCCGACCGCGACGGCGTTGGCCGAGCGCTGCACCGCCTTGTACGTGTTGTTGCCGGTATTGAGGTCGGGGAACACGAACACCGTGGCCTTTCCGGCGACGGCGCTGTCGGGCAACTTGGTCGCCGCCACCGCCGGGTCGATCGCCGCGTCGTACTGGATCGGGCCTTCCACCGGCAGGTCCGGCCGTCGCTCGCGGACCAGCGCGGTCGCCGCCGCCACCTTCTCCACATCGGCGCCGGCGCCGGAACTGCCGGTGGAGTAGGAGAGCATGGCCACCCGCGGCTCGATGCCGAAGGCGGCCGCGGTCTGCGCCGAGGAGAGCGCGATGTCGGCGAGCTGGGCGGCGTCCGGGTCCGGGTTGACCGCGCAGTCGCCGTACACCAGGACCCGGTCGGCCAGCAGCATGAAGAACACGCTGGAGGCGACGGTCAGGCCGGGCACGGTCTTGATGATCTCGAACGCCGGGCGGATGGTGGCCGCGGTGGTGTGGTTGGCGCCCGACACCATGCCGTCGGCCAGGCCCCGCGCCACCATCATGGTGCCGAAGTAGTTCACGTCACGGACCACGTCGTACGCCAGGTCGAGGGTGACCGCCTTGTGCTTGCGCAGTTCGGCGTACCGCGCGGCGAAGTCGTCCCGCCACTTGCTGGTCTCCGGGTCGACCAGCTGAGCGCCGCCGATCTCCACGCCCAGCTCGCGGGCCCGCCGGCCGATCTCGTCCGGGTTGCCGAGCAGCGTCAGGTCGGCCACGCCGCGGCGCAGCAGCGTCTCGGTGGCCCGCAGGATCCGTTCCTCGGTGCCCTCGGGCAGCACCAGGTGGCAGCGGTCGGCACGGGCCCGGTCGATCAGGTCGTTGGAGAACATCAGCGGCGTCACCCGGCTCGACCGGGTCACGTCCAGCAGCCGTAGCAGCGCCGCCGTGTCCACGTGCTTCTCGAACACGCCGAGGGCGGCCTCGATCTTACGCGGCGTGCCGGTGCTGAGCGTGGCCTCGATCCGGCCGGCGGCGGCGATCGTGTGGTAGCTGTCGGTGGCCACGACCAGCATGGCCAGCCCGGTGTTCAGCTTCTCGATGACCCGTACGGCCCGGGGGTCGGGGTGCTCGCCGATGGTCAGCACCAGCCCGGCCAGCGTGACCTGGCCCGCGGCGTGCGCGGCGTGGCAGGCGACGAGCACGTCGGCCCGGTCGCCGGGCGTGATCACCAGCGCGCCGTCGATCAGATGATCCAGCACGGCCGGCACGTGGGCGCCCCCGACGACGTAGTCGAGCACGTCCCGGTCCAGCGCCGACTCGCCGCCGGTGACCACGGTGGCGTCGAGCGCGGCAGCCACCTCGGCCACGGTCGGCGCGGCCAGCACCGGTACGTCCGGGATCACCCACATCGGAACCGGCACGGCGACCGGGGCGACCGCGCCGCCGGGGGCGCGGTTGGCGATCACCGCCAGCACGGTGGCATCCAGATCGGCGAACGAGTGGTACGCACTGCGCGCCGACGCCCCGAGCGACTCGGCGCTGCGTTGCTCGCCGCTGATCACCGGGATCACCACGCTGCCGAACTCGGTCGCCAGCCGCGCGTTGAACGCCAGCTGCCGAGGCATCTCGTCGTGCCCCTCGTCGTGGGTGCCGTCGGCGAAGTCGCTGCCGATCACCACCACCGAGGCGCACTGCCGTTCCACCTCGCGGTACCGCTCCACGATCCGGGCGATCACGTCCTCCCGGCGGCCGTCCGCCACCAGTGCGGACGCCTCCGCGTAGGTCATGCCGTACGACTCCGGATACGCCGCCGCCACCGGGTACCGCGTGGTCAGCAGGGTCAGCAGCGCGTCCTCGTGATGCCCGGACACCAGCGGCCGGAACACCCCGATCCGCGCCACCTGCCGGGACAGCAGCTCGACCAGCCCGAGGGCGACCGTGCCTTTCCCCACCCCGGGCCCGACCCCGGCGACGTACACGCTCCGCGCCACGCCCCCAACCTACCGACCGGACCGGGATGTCAGTAGCCGTAAGGCAGGATGACGATGCCGCTCTCGTGGTGGCACTGCGCGCCCGGACGGCCCCAGGCGAAGAACGGCTGACCGCTCACCGTGTCGTAGTCGAAGCAGTCGGCGGCCGAGGTGTCGGGCAGGACGCCGGCCTGCCCGGTGAGCGGGTCGATGATCACGTTTTCCCCAGGAGAGCAGGCCGCCGGCGGCGTTGGGGTGAATGTTCGGCGTCGGGCTCGAGTTCCGGCTCGGCGCGGCGACGGTGACGAGCCCGGTGCCGTCGAGGTGGCGCACGTAGACCCTGCCGCCGGAGTACTCGCCGAAGCAGAACGACGGTGTGCACCACATGTCGTTCGACGGCGCGGCGGCGGCGACCGGCCGGCTCTCGCCGGTGATCAGGTTCCACAGGAGGGCGGGATTGCCGTCGCGGGCGGGGTTGCTCGGTCGCCACGCCCAGGCGGTGCCGTCGGTCAGCATGCCGGCGAGTCCGGCGGGGTGGCTGAGCAGCCCGGTGGTGAGACTCAGCTGACCGACGGACCAGTGAAACGTGGAAAGACCTTCCACGGTCACGTTCGTCCAGAACAGCGAGTCGTCGGTGGCGTACCACCGTGATCCGACGCCGGTCGTGGACACCGCGGCGATCGCCTGCGGTCGCCCACCCGTCCGCAGGACGCGATAGATCGGAACCCGGTCGTCGATGGCCGATCCCGCCCAGAGGATCCAGCGCGGGCTGAGGGCAACCTGCGCTTTGTCATTCTTGCGCTGGAAGGTCGTGCCCGTGACCAGCGGTGTGGCGGTCCGGTCGGCGAGGCGGTACGAGTAGAAGCTCGTCGGCCCGACCACCAGCAGGTGTTCCGGGTCGAGGCGGCCGGCTACGTCGACCGCCTCGCCGCCCGGACCGGTGATGTTGTCCAGGTGGTACGTGCCGGGCAGGGCGGTGGTCACCGGGGGGAGACCGTTCAGCGAGAGCGGCAGGTGCAGCGGCGCGTTCGCGACCGGACCGGACGGCGGAGGCCCGGCGGGGAGGTCGTCGTCCGGGTGATCCGGACCGACCGGCGGTCGCAGCGCGGCCCAGCTCCCGGCGGCGATCAGTACCACCACCAGGGCCGCACCGGCCGCCGCGGTCATGTGTTGCCGGCGCCGAAGGCGGAAGCCGCGCTCGACCCGGTCCGGCAGGTCGGGCGGGGGTGGGGCGGCGTCATCGGCGCGCCGCTCGAGGATCTCGTCGATCCCGGTCATGCGATCACCCTCAAGTCGGTCAGGCCGGCGGAGCGCAGCTTCTCCAGCGCACGAAATGCCTGGCTGCGGACGGTTCCGCGGGAGACGCCGAGAGTGTCCCGATCTCCGCGTCGGACAGTCGCTCGTAGTACCGGAGAACGATGACCGCGCTGCCGGGGTGGCAGCGCTCGTAGTGCGGTCCAGATCTCATCCCGGACCACCGCCGCCTCAACCCGGTCCGATCCTTGATCGCCGGCGGCCGGTTCTGGCGGGTCGGCGGTGACCACCTCGCGCCGGCGCCGCCGCCATGCGCTGACGTGCAGACGGGTCATCGTGGTGCGGGCGTACCCGACCGGATCGCCTCCGCGGGCGACCCGCGACCAGTGCCCCCGAAGCCGGATCAGCGCGTCCTGCACCAGATCGTCGGCGTCGTGGTGGTTGCCGGAGAGCACATATCCGTACCGGTACAGCGCGGCGGCGCGATGCCGGACGAAGTCCGCGAAAGCCTGCTCGTCAGTCATGCGTTCTCCTTCCGCCCCAGAACGCACGCCGGGGCGGAAGTGTTGCACGCGTCAGTCGAGCAGGGCGTCCAGGTAACCGGCCGGGCGGTCGAGGAACTGCTTCCAGTGGCCGACGATGGCCAGCTCGGCCCACGCGACGCGGCGGATGCCGTGGTCGCCCAGCTCCAGAATTGTCGCGTCCGGCAGGGCGGTGAGCAGCGGCGAGTGGGTGGCCACCACGACCTGGGCGCCGTCGGCGCGCATCGCGTCCAGGCGGCCGAGCAGGCCCAGCGTGGAGGTGAACGACAGCGGCGCTTCGGGCTCGTCCATCAGATAGAAGCCGGGGCCCGTGAACTTGCGCTCGAGTACGTCCAGGAAGCTCTCGCCGTGGCTCTTGGAGTGCAGCTCGGCGTCCGGGTGCGGGCCGTGCAGGGGTGGGTGTTCCTCGAGGTACGTGTACAGCCCGTGCATGGTCTCGGCCCGCAGGAAGTACGCGTGCCCGGGTGACCCGGCGCTCCGGACCGAGCGGAGCACGTCCCCCAGCGGCGACTCGGTGGCCCGGGTGCTGTGCCGGGCCGCGCGGGAGCCGCCCTCCGGGTTGAGCCCGGCCGCGCCGGCCAGGCCCTCGACCAGGGTCGACTTGCCCGAGCCGTTCTCGCCGACCAGGAACGTGACACCGGCCGGCAGGTTCAGCCCCTTGTCCAGGACCGCGGCGATCGCCGGGATCCGGGCCCACCAGGCGCCACGGTCGAGGTCGGCGGCCGGGTCGAGCTCGATCCGGCGGAACGGCCGGGCGGCGTTACTCCTCATCGTCCTCGTCGTCGCGGGCCAGCCAGGTGGCGAAGCGCTCGATCGGCGTCTCGAACTCGGGGTTGGCGTCGACGAAGACACGCAGTTGCTCGGCCAGCCACTCCAGCGTCACGGTTTCCTCGCCGCGCCGCTGAGCCAGTTCCTCGATGCCGCGATCAGTGAAATACATGCTTCTCCAAAGGGAAAGGGGGCGTCCGAGGACGCCCCCTTTGACAACAAGGGACTACTAAGGACGAGGGAGCGACGCCTCGATCAGCGCCTGCTGCTCGGCCTGGTGCAGCTTGGCCGAGCCGACCGCGGGCGCGGCTGCCGACGGACGCGAGATCCGCCGCAGCCGTACGCCCTCGAGGTGCTCCAGCAGGTTGAGCGCGACGAACGACCAGGCGCCCTGGTTGGCCGGCTCCTCCTGCACCCAGACGAAGTCCTCGGCGTTCGGGTACTGCGCCAGCACCGCCTTGAGCTCCTCGACCGGCAGCGGGTAGATCTGCTCCATCCGGATGATCGCCGTGTCGGTGACGCCCTTCTCGGCGCGCGCCTGGAACAGGTCGTAGTAGATCTTGCCGGTGCACAGCAGCACCCGCTTGACCTCGTTCGCGGCAAGCGGCGTGCCGTTGACCCCGGCGTCGCCCATCACCGGCTCGAACCGGCCGGTGGTGAAGTCGGCGACCGGGGACGTCGCCAGCTTGTGCCGCAGCAGCGACTTCGGCGAGAAGACGATCAGCGGCTTCCGCTTGGGCGACAGGGCCTGGCGGCGCAGCAGGTGGAAGTAGTTGGCCGGGGTGGTCGGGTTGGCCACCCGCATGTTGTCCTGCGCGCACATCTGCAGGAACCGCTCGGGCCGGCCGGACGAGTGGTCCGGGCCCTGGCCTTCCTGGCCGTGCGGGAGCAACAGCACCAGCGACGACTGCTGGCCCCACTTGACCTCGCCCGAGCTGAGGAACTCGTCGACGATCGACTGAGCGCCGTTGGCGAAGTCGCCGAACTGCGCCTCCACAGCACCAGCGCGTCCGGGTTCTCCACCGAGTAGCCGTACTCGAAGCCCATCGCCGCGTACTCGCTGAGCAGTGAGTCGTGCACGAAGAACCGGGCGTTACCGGTGGCCAGTGTGGACAGCGGCAGGAAGTCCTTGCCGGTCACGAAATCGACGACCGAGGCGTGCCGCGAGGTGAAGGTGCCGCGGCGGGAGTCCTGCCCGGCGAGGCGGACGGTGACGCCCTGGGCCAGCAGCGATCCGAAGGCGACGAGTTCGCCGAAGCCCCAGTCGATACCGCCCTCGGCCGACATCTTGGCGCGCCGCTCGAGCAACTGCTGAACCCGCTTGTGTGCGGTGAAGCCCTCGGGCAGGTCGATGTGGGACTGCCCGACGGCCCGGACGGCCGACGCGTCGATCGCGGTGTCCACCGTGGGCTCGGGCTCGTCCGAGCGGGTCCGCGGCCGGGGCGGCGAGCCGGCGGCGTCCCGGGTCGCCTTGAACACCTGCTCGAGCTGGGCGTGGTAATCGCGCAGCTGCTCCTGGGCGTCCTCGACGGTGATGTCGCCGCGGCCGATCAGTTCCTCGGTGTAGAGCTTCCGGACCGAGCGCTTGGCGTCGATGATCTCGTACATCCGCGGGTTGGTCATCGACGGGTCGTCGCCCTCGTTGTGCCCGCGGCGGCGGTAGCAGACCAGGTCGATGACGACGTCCTTGTTGAACGCCTGCCGGTACTCGAAGGCCAGCTTGGCCACCCGGATGACGGCCTCGGGGTCGTCACCGTTCACGTGGAAGATCGGCGCCTGGATCATCCGGGCGACGTCGGTCGAGTAGAGCGACGAGCGGCTGTACTCGGGCGCGGTGGTGAAGCCGACCTGGTTGTTGACGACCACGTGCACGGTGCCGCCGGTGCGGTAACCGCGCAGCTGCGAGAGGTTCATCGTCTCGGCGACCA
>CAXSDA010000043.1:35924-63395 GCA_964236515.1 uncultured Actinoplanes sp. | reverse complement strand
GTGATCAACAACGACGGATTGTTCGCAGCCGAACCGACCTCACCGAACTCGGTCGTCACGCACCGGTCGCCCTTCTGGAAACCGTCGAACAGCGGGAGCTTGCTGTTGTCGCAGCTGTTGGCCAGGACGCCCAGGCCGGCGCCGGGGGGCGGAGTCGCCGCCGCGCCGCCGGCGTTACCCCCGCCGTTGTTGCCGCCCGCGTTGTTGTTGCCGCCGCCGGCGTTGTTGTTGCCGCCCTGGGCCGCGCCTCCGGCGTTGGCGCTGCCGGACGCAGCCGGAGAGGCCGTGCCGGCGTTCTTGCCACCATTGCTCTGACTCCCGGAGTTGTTGGCGACGTTCTGCATGACCCAGTCACGGCAGCGCTTACGCATGTCGGCCTGGCTCGGCACGTCCCCGGAGCCGTCGTCGGCGTGCTGGGTCACCCGGCCACCGTTGGTGGTGTAGGTGCCCGGCTTCGTCTTCGTCGACAACTTGGTCGAGGCCGGGGCCTTGATGTCGTCGCACGCGGAGAGGGCCTTCTGGGCGCCCTTGCGGGTGGTGCTCGCATCCGAGACCTGCGAGATCGTCACGATGCCACCGAACACCGCCAGGGTGGCCGCCGCAGCGATGATCCCCCGCTTGCTTGTGAACCATTTCGGCTTCGCGCTCGCGCGCCGGTACTGAGACCTTCGCATGGGTGACACCTTTCTTCTTCTGCCGTTGCGGGCCGAGGCCGCTGGGTGATTCCGTACGGCCTGGCCGCTTGCCAGGTCGGGCCGGACGAGGGGGGTTGGGTCATCTCGTCCGGAAGACGCGCATGGTGGTGACGACGCCGCCCACGAGGGCGACGGCGAGCACGAGGAGGATCATGGTGGTGCTCACGCCGGGGACGCCACTGCTCGTCGTCTGGGCGAGCATCTGGCTGTCGACCGGGACGGGCCCGGCATTGACCGGCGCGGGGGCCGGCGCGGTCGGCAGGGCACCGTAATCGACGATGCCGCTGCTCTCCAGCAACGTCATGTGCGTCATCACGAACTGGTTGGCCTGCTGGGCCAGGAGCCGGACGCTGTCGTTCTTGGTGCTGGCGCGAATGGTCGCGATCGCCGGGAAGATCTTGCCGTGCGCGGCCCGCAGCCGGTCGATGTAGATCTGGTCGAACGTGGCCGGGGAGGCGTTCTTCATCTCGGCCAGCCATCCGAGCTGGTCGCCGTTGGGCTGGTTGGGCAGCTGGATGCCGAGCTGCCCGGCCACGTCCCGGTCCATCTTGTCCAGGATCACGTGCTGCGCCGAGATCGTCCGGCCGATGTTGACGACCTTCGGATTGTCCGACTTCGCCACCGCCATGTTCCCGGCCGGGATCTCCCACAGGCCGGCCAGCCGGACCCGGATGACGAAGTCCTTGTCGGCCGGGGTGACCGTGCCCTTGCCCGTGTCGGTGAGGCTGCCGTTGGGCGGAACCGGGACGCCGTCGGCCGCGTGCGCCGGGCCGGCGGGAGCCAGCAGGCCCACCAGGACCATTGCCGTGAAACCCACCAGCCAGCCGGTGAGCCGGCGTCCGGAGCGGGCGGCAATCATCTCTTTCTCCTCCTCCGACAACGATCGTTCGAATGTCATTCCGGCTGCCGAAACGCTAGAAGTCCCGAGTCCCGTGAGGCAATGAGCTGACGCGAAAATAGGGAACTCTTAGGCTCGATTTAATGCAACCGTGATGGCGATCAGGCCAACCCTCAGGCATCGGCCTTTCGGCCGATGCCATCCGGTTCAATGCTTTCTGAATTTTCTTTTTCAGTAGCTGTAGTCGCTGCCGGCGCTCCCGGCGTCACCGCCGCCGGACGCCTTGGGGGGCGCCACCGGCTTGGAGATCGCGGGGAGACAGGTCAGGTTCTTGGTGCCGTCCGACTTGATGACGAACCACTTGCCGTTGACGTTCTGGCCCTTCCACGTGCCCGGCACCTTGTCACCGATGTAGCTGTACAACGGCCAGCCCTTGAGCGTCAGCTGCTCGGTCCCGTCGGCCCGGGTGACCGTGCCCACGAGCTTCGAGTCGATGCCCTTGAGCTTGGGCTTCACGCCGTCGTTGGTGAGGGCCGGCCGCCAGGTCTTGGCGCAGTCGCCATTGCAGGTCGAGACCGGCTTCGATCCGGCGGTGTCGCCGTCGAAGCGGTAGAGCACGAAGCCCTTCTCGTTCTGCACCGTGTCGCCCATCTTCTTGACCTTGGCCGCGGTGAGCGAGTCGGTGGTCAGGGCGGTGCTCAGCTGCGGGGTCCGCTCGTCGCCGCCGGCCGGGGCCTTGGTGGCACTCGCGGACGGGGTGACCTGCTGCGTGTTGGCCACCGGGGCCGGGGCCGCGCCACCGCCGCCGTAATCGGCCGGGTTGTAGCCGGCCGGCGCACAGCCGACGAGCGCGAACGCCGCGGCCAGCGCGACCGTTCCGACCATCAACTTCCGCTTCTGCCGTATCACGTGCCCTCCAGCAACCTGGTGCCTCGGCTGACTTGTAGTTCCGGGCAGTAGTACGCAATCGGCGCGCGTTCCGGTTGAAGAATTGGCTGGCGAATTTAGATGTTTTTCGACGTGTGATCCTGCGGTCGCCGTACGTATTTGACATGCGCAAAATAATGGGGCCTGGCCGAAGCGGCCAGGCCCCATTTAACTGCGTCGAGTTACGGCACCTGCACCAGAGTCTCCGGAGTGCCGCCGGCGTTCAGCGCCTGGACTGAGAGGTGCGCGATCTGGTCACGGCTGAGCGCGGTGACCGTCGTCAGGGTCAGCGGCTGCGGTTGGGCCGCAGTCCCCCAGCCCTTGTCGCCGACGCTCCAGCTGGACACCACCTCGGTGCTGCCGTCGGTCTTGGTGATCACCAGCTGGCAGACGCGCGGGCCGGTGATGTTGGAGACTTCGTAGGAGATCTGCGTGCCCCAGTCCTTCTTCCCGAGAGCCGCGTCCATCCGGACGCCGGTACGCGGGTCCCGGATGCCGTACCGGTCACCGTCGGGCAGGTCTGGCCCGCCGTTGCCCCCGTCGGGCGGAAGTGCATCGAGGTGCGTCGTACCCCCGGCCACGGCGGTAGTACGGGCCTTGGTATCCGGCGCGAGCCACCTGGATCCGGCGAACAGTGCGCCGATGGACAGCATGGCGAAGACCACGACCGCGGCCGCCAGGGTGTACAGGCGGCGGCTGTTGGCGTGCTTGCGCTCCTGCTTGACCTCGCCGATCATGCGGGTCAGGAGCTGGCCGTTCTGCTTCGACTGCTCGGTCGCCACCAGCGCGTCGGCGTCCACATCGGCCAGGATGTCGACCACCGGCAGCAGCGACTCGAGCTCGACGGCGCAGGCCACGCAGTCGATCAGATGGTCCTCGAAACGGGTGGCGTCACGGTCGTCGAGCACGCCCAGGGCGTATGCCGCGACATCGAAGTGCTGTTCCTGCGTCATTCCGTCACCCCCCGCTGCTGCAGGGCCGTACGCAGCGCCCGCAGAGCGTAATACACACGAGATTTGGCGGTGCCCAGTGGAAGACCGAGCACCTCCGCCGCTTCCGGAACGGTCCGGCCGCGGAAGTACGTCTCGACCAGAATCTCCCGGTGCGACTGGCTCAGGGTGCGCAGCGCATCGGTGACGGTCATCAGCTGGAGCACGCGGTCCGTGTCGTCGGCTGTGCTGGGGAAGCTCTCCAGCTCCCGGTCGTAGGTCTCCGGCGGCCGGGCGGTGGTGCTGCGGTGGTCGTCGATGGCGATGCGCCGGGCCACGGTGACCAGCCACGGACGCAGCGACTGCTGCCCCTGGGCGCCGAGCCGGTGCGCGTTGCGCCAAGCCCGCAGCAAGGTCTCCTGCACGATGTCCTCGGCCCGCTGACGGTCGCCGCCGGTGAGCCGGAGCACGAACATCAGCAGGGGGCCGGCGTGCTCCTCGTAGAGCATGCGGACCAGCGTGTCCTCGTGACTCGCGGTGGCCGACGCCTCGTGCCGAGGGGCCTGTCGCGGAATCACTGCGTCATCATTCTCCGCACCACGGCCTCCGTCGAGCGCCTGCCAGCCACCACCGGATCGCTGCTGCGTCATCGCGCGCACCCCGTCCGGCGTGAGCCGGTCCTCGGCCAACGCATGCATCGATTCCTCCTGCCGGTGCCATCCCCGTCACTCGATATACGGGCGGGGACCCGGGCGGGGATCAATGCCGGGCGGAAAACTTCCGGGGATGGCTCGTCGGTGGGACGGCGCAAGGTTCCTCCGGGGTACGAGACGGCGGGCCGGGCGGAATCCATCGACAGATCCCGATGCGCGACCCCTGGGGGGCAGGCGAATAATACTCATGCCCTCCGGAACCGCCACACGCCGAACACGTTGCGGTGCAAGGACATCACCGATGGTCGCGCTTCGGC
Organism: uncultured Actinoplanes sp.; assembly: GCA_964236515.1. Lineage (GTDB taxonomy): Bacteria > Actinomycetota > Actinomycetes > Mycobacteriales > Micromonosporaceae > Actinoplanes. The sequence continues at coordinate 59,036 of CAXSDA010000043.1, read as the reverse complement.
GGCCTCCGCGGGACGCACTGTCAGTCCGTCGTGACAGCGTGCGTCAGAGTGAACGCGGAGCGCGGTCGGCCGACCACGGAATGCCGCTCTTCTAGCAGCCTTTTGTCCCTTTTCGAGATGGGGCTCGATCGTTCGGAGCAACTTGGACGCGGTCCGGCCGGATCAGCGGGCGGTGGCGGCGGCGCGGGCCAGGGCGCGGTGCAGGATCCGGGAGTCGCCGAGCAGGCCGCGCAGCCGGCGTTCGAGGCCGGCGATCGGGACCAGGTTCTGCGGCGCGCGCGGGTCCTTGTACGCCGACGACGCGAACCGCGGCAGCGTCGCCGCGGACAGATTCCCCAATTCGATCGCCTGCTCCGCGGTCAGGTCGGGCGAGCACTCGATCCGGACGATCCCGGCCCACGGCGCGCCCGACGAGCCGGGCAGGCGCAGGTACCAGGACCAGCCGCCCCACACCGTGCCCAGATGGAACACGGGGGTGCGCTGACCCGCCCGCAGCCCGGTCACCACCGGGGTGAGCGTGGCCGGCAGGTACTGCTTCTGCTGCGTCTTGACGTACCCGATGGTCCGCGGTAGCTGCCGCCGGTTGCGCAACGGGCCGTCCACCACCAGCAGGTCCGTGTCGTCGTCACGGGCCATCGAGGAGATGTCGATCTCGAGCGCGGTCAACGGTCCCTGCACCGCGGCCGGCAACTTGCTGGCCTCGCCGGTGCCGCCGACCCGGTGGACCTCGTACCGGACCGAACCGGCCACCATGTCCCCGGCCGTCGGGCTGGCCGTGAACAGGCCGCGGCCGACCCGGGCGCCGGCCAGCTCAGCGGCGCCGTTGCGCAGGTCGCAGCGGACCACCCCGGCCGCGTACGAGGCGGCCAGCCCGGCGTACGACTGCCCGTCCTCCTCAGCCGTCCAGAGCCCGGCGTCGTTGCGCCGCACCCCGTCCACCAGCAACACGGTGCCGGGCGGCCGCAGCCCTAGCGGGACGTCGATCGGCGCCCACTGATCGGCCGGCACCTCGGCGTCGAGTTCGACCTGGGCGCTGCTGGGCGACGCCGGGCCGTCCGCGTCGCCGCCCTCGAACGACGACCCGTACGCCGGATCCCAGGCGTCGACGAACATCCGGGTCACAGACCGGTCCTCTCCACGTACGCCGTACGCGCGTCCTTGTGCACCTCGAACCGGACCGGCACCCGCTCGGCCAGCGACCCCACGTGGGTGACCACCCCGACCATCCGGTCGCCCCGGGCGGCCAGGTTTTCCAGCGTGGCCGCGACCACGTCCAGGGTGGCCGCGTCGAGCGTGCCGAAGCCCTCGTCGAGCACGATCGACTCGAGGCTGGCGGCCGTGGTGGACATGCCCGCGAGCTGCTCGGACAGAGCCAGCGCGAGGGCCAGCGACGCCTGGAACGTCTCCCCGCCGGACAGCGTGCGGACCCCCCGGCGCAGGTCGGCGTCGTGGTGGTCGACCACGAAGAACTCGCCCTTGTCGTGCATCAGGTCGTACTGCCCGGCGGTGAGCTCGCGCAGGATCCGCGACCCGCCGTCGACCAGCAGGTCCAGCGCCTCCTCGAGCAGCCAGCGCTCGAAGTTGTTGGCCCGCAGGTGCCCGGCCAGCGACTTGGCCACCCGGTGGTCGCGAACCAGCCCGGCCCGCTGCTCGGTGAATTCCAGCATCTGCGCCCGCCGCTCGACCAGCCGCCGCCAGGCCGCCTCGGCCCGTTCGGCGCTGACCGCGGCCGACCGGATCAGGTCGGAGTCGTCGCGGCTCTTGGGCGCGGTCTCGTCGGCGTCGGTGAACAACGCCGCCACCGCGTCGTACGCCCGGACCGTGTTCTGGTGCGCGGCGGCGACCTCAGCGTCGGCCGCGGCTCGGCGCTCGCGGCGGTCCCGGATCTGACCGGCGGCCCAGTCGGCCAGCGCGGCCCACGAGCCGGCCAGGTCGTCCCGGTCGGCCGGCGGCGGCCCGAACCGGCCCACCTCGTCGCGCCCGGCATCGAAGGTCAGCCACGCGGCCCGCTGCCGCTGCTCGGCCGCCGCCACCGCGGTGACCGCCCGGCGCTGCGCCTCCCGCGCCGACCGCACCCCGGCCCCGGCCGCGTCCAGCTTTTTCTGCAGGCGGGCGAGCTCGGCCAGCCGCTGCTGGACGGCGTCGAGGCCGGGCGAGCCGGCCACCGCGGCCCGCACCTCGGCCAGCCGGGACAGGTGGTGTTCCTGCTGGGCGCGCTTGCGTTCGAGGTTGCTCTCCAGTTTGCGGACCACCGCGTCGCGCTGCTGGAACGCGCTCGATGCGGCCTCGGCCGCCGCCCGGGCGGCCTTGCCGGTGGCTTCGGCGGCGGCCACCGCCGACCCGGCCGGCATCGCCGGGACGGTGTCGACGACCTGTGCGCAGACCGGGCAGTGGTCGCCGGCGGCGAGGTGCTGGCGCAGCGCCGCCGCCCGGTCCAGCCGCTGGGCCTCGGTGTAGTCGGCGCGGGCGTGTTCCAGCAGTTGCTCGGCGCCGGTGTGCGCCGACCGGGCGATCTCGGCCGCGGACTGAGCGTCCTCGACCTCGACCTGGGCCACCGACACCTCGCCGGCGAACCACTCGGCCTGCCCGGTCAGCCGGTCGAGTTCCTGGTGGCGGTCCAGCAGCAGGCCCAGCGACCCGGCGTCGCCGGCCCCGGCCAGTTCGCCCCGGACCTTCTCCTCGCGCTCCTCAGCGTCGCGGACCGCGTCGGCGGCCTCGGCCCCGGCCGTGCGGGCGGCCGCCGCGTCCGACGCGACCTGGGCGCTGCCGGCCGGCATCCGGACCCTGGCCAGGGTGGCCAGTTCCTGGTCCAGCACGTCGCGAGTGGCCGACGCGCCGGACTCGGCCTCGCGGGCGACCCGCAGCCCGGGCACGCCGTGCACGCCCATCGTGTCGGGGTCGACGCCCGGGCACCGACGCCTCGACCGCCGCGGTCAGCTCCCGCATCGCGGTCAGTCGCTCCTCGGCCGCCTCCACCGCCTCGTCGTCGGCGTCGCCGAGCGAGGCCAGCAACTGGTCGAGCGTCTGGAGCTGGGCCTCGGCCTTGGTTGCGCGGGCCGTCGCCCGGTTCTGCACGTCCTCGTAGACGCGCAGGCCGAGCAGGTTGACCAGGATCTGCTGGCGGGTGGCCGGCTTGGCGTGCAGGAAGTCGGCGAACTGCCCCTGCGGCAGCACGACGCAACTGGTGAACTGCTCGTACGGCAGGCCGACGGCGTCGATCACGGCCTGGTCCATCTCGGCCGGGGTGCCGGCCAGCACCTCACCCAGGTCGTCCAGGCTCATCCCGGTGTCCAGCCGGGTGACGTCGAAGCCCGGCGGCATCAGCTGCAGGCCGGCGCCGGCGGTCTTGACGTTGCCGCGGCCGTCCCGGCGGACCACGCGGGTGGCGACGTAGCGGGAACCGGCCGACTCGAACACCAGCCGGACGCGGGCCTCGGTGGACGACGGGGCGAGCGCGTTGACGATGCCGCGGGCGCCGCCCCAGCGCGGGACCGTGCCGTACAGGGCGAAGCAGATCGCGTCCAGCACCGTCGACTTGCCCGAGCCGGTCGGGCCGACCAGCGCGAAGTAGTCGGCGTCGGTGAAGTCCACGGTGGTCTCCTCGCGGAACACCGTGAACCCGGCCATGTCCAGTCGTAAAGGCCTCATTGGGTCGCGTTCACCTCGTCGAACAGCTCGTCGAAGAGCTCGCGGACGCCGTCCTCGGAGTTCTCCCGGCTGTCCAGGTAGTCGCCGAACAGCTGGCGGGGCGAGCGCCCGGCCCGCTGCGCCATCTGGGCCGCTCTCGGGTCGGGCACCATGTCCGGGTCGATGCGGATCTCCAGCGCGTTGGGCAGCAGTTCCTGCACGTCCTCGCGCAGGCCGACCCGCGGCGCCTCCCGGACGAACACGCGCAGCCACGCCTCCGGCAGCTTGACCGTGGCCAGCTGGTCGAGGGTGCCGCGGACCGTCCGCAATGTCTTGGCCGCGGTGACCGGCACGTCCCGCACCCGGGCCGCCTTGTCGACCGCGACGTCCACGACGGCCACCGAACAGACGTTCTCCTCCTCGCCGAAGTCCACCGCGAGGGGGCTGCCCGAGTACCGCACCGGGCAGGACGCGATCACCGACTGGGACCGGTGCAGGTGCCCGAGCGCGACATAGTGGCTGGCCTGCGGGAACACCGTCGCCGGGACCGCGTAGCCCATGATCGTATGGGCCTCCCGCTCGCCCCCGCCGGTGCTGGCGCCGACCACCGTCAGGTGCGCGGTCAGCAGGTTGACCACCCCCGGGTCGGTGAAGCCCTGGGCCAGCCGGGCGATCAGGCGGGCGATGTGGTCGGCGTACGTCTGGCTGGCCTCGGCCGCGGTCAGCTCGTACATCTCGGCCGCGCGGATGGCGTAGCGCTGGGAGAGGAAGGGCAGCGCGACCAGCTGCCACCGCTCCCCGCCGGCGGTCGTACCGCTGATCAGCAGGTCGTCGGGATTGTCCCGGACCGACCCGCGCAGCATGATCCCGGCCGCGTCGGCCCAGGCCCGCAGGGCGTCCAGCGCCGGGCCGTTGTCGTGGTTGCCGCCGATCGCAACGACCGCGGCGCCGGTCTGCCGCAGGGCGGTCAGCGCGCGCGTCACCACCCGGGTCGACTCGGCCGTGGGCGCGCCGGTGTCGTAGAGGTCGCCGGCCACGATCACCAGGTCGGGGCGTTCGGCCCGGGCGATCTCCACCACCTGGGCCAGCACGCGGATGTGCTCCTCGTGGCGGGTCCGGCCCTTGAGGACCTTCCCGACATGCCAGTCGGACGTGTGCAGGATGCGCATCGCGGAACCTTAGAACGGGATGTCGTCGTCGGACGAACCGGCGCGGCCGACCACCGCGAACGGGTCGGCGCCCTGCACGATCGAGCGGGCCGAGTCCAGCGGCGGCGGGCCGGCCTCGGAGTGCCGGGTGGCCCAGGCCGGGAACGGGAACTCCACGCACAGCGGCACCGGGATGTCCGGCTGGTTGACGAACATCGTGCCCGGCCGGGCCAGCAGCGCCCGCTGGCGCATGGCCGGCGGGAGGAAGCCGTATTCCGGGCGGGACGCCTCGGCCGGGTCGAGCCGGCCGACCACGCGGATCGCCGAGTTGGTGACGATCCGGCGCTCGACCTCGCTCGCCGTCTGCTGCGCGCCGATCAGGATCACGCCCAGGGACCGGCCGCGTTCGGCAATGTCGAGCAGCACCTCCTTGATCGGCGAGGTGCCCTCCCGTGGCGCGTACTTGTTGAGCTCGTCCAGCACGACGAACAGCAGCGGCTTGCCGGTGCCGGCCTTCTCCTTCTCCTCGAACTCGGTCTTGAGCGTCACGCCGACCACGAACCGCTGCGCCCGGTCCGGCAGGTTGTGCAGGTCGACCACGGTGACCTGGGCGCTCTCGGCCGTCTTGATCTGATGCGGGCGGCGGGCGGCGAGGTCGCCGCGGATCAGCCGGTCGAGGTCGCGCTTGCTGCCGATCAGCCGGCGGGCGAAGGCGTTGACCGTGCCCATGCTGACCGCGCTGCCGGCCCAGGTCGTCCGGGTCTCGTCGTCGGTGAGCTGGTCGACGATGTGGTCGACGAGATCGCGGTACGACCCCAGGCGCCGGCCGTCGATGCTGATCCCACCCTCGGCCGGCACCGCGTACCGGGCCAGGTGCGCGGTCACCGAGTGGACGACCATCGTGTACTGCTGGCGCTCGTCGTCGGCGTCGGCGAACACGTACGGCAGCAGGCGCTTCGCGCAGAACTCCTCGATCGTCCAGTAGAAGCTGTCCACGCCGGTCAGGCGGCTGGTCACGTCGGGCGCGCCGGACGAGTCGCCGGCCCGCGGGGGGGCGTAGACGCGCACGTCGGAGAACGGGGTCGCGGGCAGCTCGAGCAGTTTGTAGGCCGCCGTGGTGGGCTGGTCCAGCCGGGTGTTCGGGTGATCCAGGAACAGCAGGTCCTCGCCCTTGACGTTGAAGATCAGCGCGCGGGCGTTGGCCCCGGACGCGCCCAGCTGACCCGAGCGGAACACCGAGTAGAGCAGGAACGTGGCGAAGCTGGTCTTGGTGGCCACACCGGAGATGCCGGAGATGGAGATGTGGGCGCTGCGGGTCCCGTCCAGGAAGTCCGCGTTGAGGAACACCGGCACGCCGTCGCGCCCAATGCCCATCGGCACCCGCCGTTCCATCCGGTCGAAGTGCAGGGCGGCGTCCCGCTGCGCCCCCTCGGCCCGGTGCACGACCGCGCCCGGCGACGGCGGCACGTACAGCTCCGGGTCGACCCGGGTGGTGGTGATCTCGGCCGCCTCCTGCACCACCGCCGGCAGCGTGCCGTCGGCGATGGCGAACACGTCCGAGTCGAACTGAGCGCCCTCGTGCCGGGCGCGCACCTGGGTGACCACGCCCGCGATCGTCACCGGCTCGCGGTCGGGCAACTCGCGGCGGGTCACCACGACGTCGTCGAGCTGCAGGTAGCTGCCGGGGGTCACCGCCGTCCAGAACTGCAACGGGGTGGCGTCCGCGGTGCCGAGCACCCGGCCGACGGGGGAAGAATCGTCAGACACGCCGATCATGTTGCATCAGGTGTACGACAGATTTATGGACGCGCATCGGAGTGGCACGGGTTTTCCACAACCTCTGGTGGTCGTCCACAGGTTTATACACAAGATCTTGGTCAGATTCGCCCGGAGGAGCTACTGCGATCCCGCCGCCACCAGGGTCGCCGTGATCGGTTCGAGCTCGGCGACCAGTTCGTCGAGCTCGGCCGCCGGGAGGGCGTGGGCCTCCGTGCCGCCGATCCGCGCACCGGCCAGGGCGGCGATGTGCCCGTCGGCGCGGTGCTCGCGCAGCATGTCGCGGAGTGCCACAGCCGGCTCCAGCAGCTCGAACGGGCGGCGGGCGGCGGGGCGGCTGATGGACGGCATCATGCCGGCGGTCCGGGGGCGGCGGTCAGCGGACGCGGGTGTAGCGCAACAGCAGCACGTCGCCGCCGGTCAGGCTGTGCTCGAGGTGCATCGCGCGCGGCGGCACCACCGCGCCGTGGGCGATCCGCCCGGCGTCGCCGCCGACCAGGACCGGCGACAGCGTCAGGCACAGCTCGTCCACCAGGTCGGCCTCGATCAGGCCGCCGAACAGCGCCGGGCCGCCCTCGCAGAGCAGCTGCGTCGCCCCGCGGCCCCGCAGGTCGGCCACCGCCGCCCGCAGGTCGACCGCGTCCTCCCCCACCGTCACGATGTCGGCCACCGGGGCCAGCGCGGCCCGCCGCGACGCCGGCGCCCCCGCGTGGGTGTAGACGATCGGCCGCACCGGGGCGTCGGCGAAGACGAGCTGGGCCGGATCGAGGTCGAGTGAGCCGGAGACGGTCACCATCAGCGGGAACTCGGGCAGCCCGTGAGCCTGCCGCCACGCGCGCGAGGGCGCGTCCAGGCGCATCGCGTCGTACTGCTCGGTGCGGATCGTGCCGGCCGCGACCACGACGGCGTCGCAGACCATCCGCAGCACCGTGAAGACCTGCTTGTCGGCCGGACCGCCGAGGCCGCCCGAGCGCCCGTCCACGGTGACCGCGCCGTCGAGGCTGCTGATGAAGTTGACCCGCAGCGCCGGGCGGGCCGAACGCGGATAACGCTGCACCAGATCGTCGATGGTAAAGGTCACGGCGACGCCGGCCCGGTGACCGGCGGGACGGGCTCGACCGGCCGGTGCTGGCAGTCGCACCAGTTCCCGCCCCGGCAGTCGGCGTGGCGCTGTTCGCGGCAGGCGCGACAGATCATGACGTGAGCCTATGCGGTCGGGGGACGCCGGATGATAATGCCGGGGCAACCCGCTGGAGGGATCACCATGACGAGGCAGCCGATGCGGCCGCCGGGCCGGCCGACGCTCGACGCCGTGGCCGCCCGGGCCGGGGTCGGACGGGGCACCGCGTCCCGCGTGCTGAACGGGTCGCCGCAGGTCAGCCCCCAGGCGAGGGCGGCCGTGCAGGCGGCCATCGCCGAACTCGGGTACGTCCCCAACCGGGCCGCCCGTTCGCTGGTGACCCAGCGCACCGACTCGGTGGCCCTGGTCGTCTCCGAGTCCGAGGAGCGGGTCTTCGGCGAGCCGTTCTTCGCCGGCGTGCTGCGCGGCATCAGCAACGCGCTCATCGAGACGCCGCTGCAGCTGTGGCTGGCCATGGCGGCGACTCCGCCGCAACGTGAGCGGGTCGAGCACCACCTGACCGCCCAGCACGTGGACGGCGTGATGCTGCTGTCGCTGCACGACGACGACCCGCTGCCGGACCTGCTGCGCCGGCGGATGATGCCGTTCGTGCTCGGCGGCCGGCCGGGCCGGCTGGAACCGGGCGACGCCTACGTGGACGTGGACAACGAGGCGGGCGCCCGGCAGGCGGTCGAGTACCTGCTGTCCACCGGCGCCCGGACGGTGGCGACGGTGGCCGGCCCGCAGGACATGGCGGTCGGCCGGGCCCGGCTGGCCGGGTACCGGTCCGCGATACCCGGCTCGGACCTGATCGCGTACGGCGACTTCACCGAGGACGGCGGCGCGGCCGCGATGCGCACGCTGCTGGAGCGGGAGCCCGGCCTGGACGCGGTCTTCGCCGCCTCCGACCTGATGGCCGGCGGCGCCCTGCGTGCCCTGCGCGACGCCGGCCGGAAGGTGCCGTTGGACGTGCTGCTGGCCGGCTTCGAGGACGCCCCGCTGGCCCGGCAGATCGAACCGGCGCTGACCACCGTCCACCAGCCGGTCGAGGAGATGGGCCGGCGGATGGCGGGACTGCTGGCCGCGATGATCGGCGGGGATGCGGTCACCGACTCGCAGGTTCTGCTGGACACCCACCTGGTCCGTCGGGCGTCCGCCTGAGGGGACGTAAAGTCCCCCTTTAGCGACCGGGACATCGCGGCGCAACCGGTCGGAAATGAGTAGTTGGCAGTCTATACTCCGGGGTCGACGGGAGGAGTTGCATGTTGCTGCGGGTACGGGTCACTCTGCCGGACCGGCCGGGCGCTCTGGGGCAGGTGGCGCGCACATTGGGCGTCGCCGGGGCCGACATCGTCCAGGTCGTGGTGCTGGAGCGACTCGGCGGCCGCGCGGTCGACGTTGAAGTCGACGACGTAATCGCCGTACGGGTTACCGTCGTTGTCGCCGTCGAGCGGGACGTCGTCCTTGCCGCGCGACGTCGCATCGACGAGCGCGATGGCGCGAGCGAGGAGCGCGCGCGTCTCTTCGTTCGCCTCCTCGCGGCGGCCGCGCGGTCGACGACTTCACGGTCGTCTGGCCCGGCGCCGCCCGCGTCGAGCGGCTCCTGGCCGGTCTGGCCGCGATCCCCGGGGTGCAGGTCGACGGCGTGTGGAAGGCGATCGGCGCGCCGGTGTCCGGCGGCCACGACGCCGAACTGCTGGCCCAGGTGGCCGCGAACCCGGCTGACGGCCTGGCCACGCTGGTCGACGCGATGCCGGGGCTGCTGGCCGCGGACTGGGCCACGGCCGCGGTGGTGCCGGCCGACTGGGCCGCCCGTACGCGCGATCTGCCCTCCGAACCGACCGTGGCCTACGCCAGTTGGCGCGCCCCCGACCCCCTGCACCTGCCCGAGGTGACCCCGCTGCGGGCCCGCCCGCTGACCGGCGCGGACGGCGCCAAGTACGCGGTCGCCCCGTTCGGACGGGCCGGCCTGGTGCTGGTGGTGGCCCGCTGCGACGCCGACGAGCTGACCGCGGCCGCGTTCCACGTGACCGAGGTCGACCGGGTGGCCCAGCTCGTCCGGGCAGCCGCGGTGATCCTGGGCGACCGCCTGGACAGCGTCGGGGTGCCCGCGATCGCCTCGTCTGTGACTGACCCCTCATAGGTTTTCCCAGTTCAGGCAATGCCCGGGTAACAACCGGCAGGCACGCTGGACGTATGGCGCTCTGGCGTATCCGGGCCACGGTCGACGACCGTCCGGGCTATCTGTCCGTGCTGACCGCGAGTCTGGCTCTGCGGTCGGTCAACATCCTGGCCGTCCAGGTGCACACCACCGAGGCCGGCGCGATCGACGACTTCCTGGTCGACGCGCCCGACACGATGAGCGAGCTCGATCTGCTGGCCGCCGTCACCCGCGGCCGTGGCCGGGACGCGTTCGTGACCCGGGCCGAGGCGCAGGGCCTGGCCGACCAGCCGACCCGGGTGCTGGCGCTGGCCGGCCGTCTGGTGCGCGAGCCCGACGGGCTGGGCGAGGCGCTGCTGTCGCTGCTGGACGCGACCGAGGTGCGCTGGCGGCCGGAGCCGCCGGCCGGTCGGTCCGGCTTCGAGGACGGGCGGATGGTGCTGGCCGACCCGGCCGGCGGCTCGTTCGAGGTGCTGCGGCGCCGGCCCGGGTTCACCCCGGCCGAGTACGCGCGGGCCCAGGCTCTGGTCGAGGTGTCGGGCGCGTTGGTGCGCCAGCGGGCGGAACAGGCCGCGTTGCTGCTGCCCGACGGCGCCGAACTGGTGGTCCGCCCGGCGACCGAGGACGACCTCGAGGGGGTACTGCGGCTGCACGAGCGCTGCTCGGTCTCCACCCGGCAACGGCGCTACCTGAGCGGCCGGGTGCCGTCCGGATCCCGGCTGCGGCACCTGCTCGAGCCCTCTCGCGGACTGACGCTGCTGGCGCTGGACGGCGAGACGGTGGTGGCGATGGCCACCCTGATCGTCGAGGGCGACCTGGGCGAGGTGGCGCTGCTGGTGGAGGACGCCTGGCAGCGTCGCAGCGTCGGCACCGCGCTGCTGCGCCGGTCGCTGGCGTACGCCGGGAGTGCGGGCACGGCGGCGGTGGTGGCCCACACCGGGGCGGACAACGTGGCCATGCTCCGGACCCTGCGCCGCTTCGGCGCGACCGGCGGCGACCGGGACGGCACCCTGCTCAGCGTGACGCTGCCGGTGGCCCACCCGCAGCCGGCGACCGACGGGACGCCGGCCACGTCAAGCTGACACCGTGTGCGACATCGGCCACATCGGCCGCCCGTGAGCCGGATTCGTCATGTTGCGGGGATTGTCAGAACCCCCGACACTCTCATTAAGCTCGCAGTGACCGCGAACGATCATCTGCGTGAGGGGTTCACCGTGACGGGCAGTCAAGCCTATGAGTATCTGGACGCCGTCGGGCCGCAGGAGCAGGCCCGGCTCGAGGCCGTACGGCGCTACGAACTGGTAGACCAGCCGGTGGAAGACGCGTACGACCGGATCGCGTACGTGGCCGGCGCCATCTTCGACACTCCGATCGCGACGGTGTCCCTGGTCGAGAAGGACCGCGTGTGGCTGGCCGCGTGCCAGGGGCTGACCGGCGTCCGCGAGGTCGGCAAGGAACCCGGCCTGTGCGCGTCGGTGATCAAACAGGACGACGTCTACGTGATCAACAACGCCGCCGTCGACCCGCGCACCTTCGAGCACCCGCTGGTCCGGGGCGAACTCGGCCTGCGCTTCTACGCCGCCGCCCCGATCCGTACGCACGACGGGTACCGCCTGGGCACGGTGAACGTGATCGACAACCGCCCGCGGGAGGTCACCGCGCGACAGCTCACCGCGCTCGAGCACCTCGCCTCGATGGTCTCCGACGAGCTCGAGCTGCGCCTGATGGTCATCCGCAGCGCCGCCGCCGAGCAGCGCATGCGGGAGACCGTGCACTGACCGCCGGTCAGGCGATCGCCTGCCACCAGCCGTCGACCGACGGCGGGTTGTCCACGTCCACCCGCTCGCCCGGCCGCGGCACGACCAGGGTGACGTCACGGGCCTTGGCCTCGGACCACACCCGGTCGGCAGGCTCGGACCAGTCGTGCAGGGCCAGGTTGAACGTGCACCAGTGCACCGGGATCATCACCCGGCCGCGGACGTCGAGGTGGGTGGCCACGCCGTCCTCGGGCACCATGTGGATGTCCGGCCACTGCTCGCCGTACGCCCCGATCTGCACCAGCGTGGCGTCGAACGGCCCGAACCTCTCGCCGATCCCGGCGAAGCCGGGGAAGTACCCGGTGTCGCCGGAGTAGAAGACCTTGCGGGTCGGCCCGTTGATCACCCACGAGCTCCACAGCGTCTCGTCCCGGCTGAAGCCGCGGCCGGAGAAGTGGCGGGCGGCGGTGCAGACGAACTCCAGCCCGGCCACGGTCGCCGTCTCGTCCCAGTCGAGCTCGATCAGCCGGGTCGCCGGAACGCCCCAGCGCTCCAGGTGCGCGCCCACGCCCAGCGGCACCAGGAACGGCGCCGCCTGCAGGTCGACCAGGTTCTGGATGGTCTCCATGTCCAGGTGGTCGTAGTGGTCGTGGGAGATCAGCACGGCGTCGATCGGGGGCAGTTCGCGCAGCGGTACGGGCGGCTCGTGCAGCCGTTTCGGGCCGGCGATGGCAGACGGGGAACACCGCTCGCTCCACACCGGGTCGACCAGCACCCGCTTGCCCTCGATCTCGATCAGCGCCGACGAGTGCCCGTACCAGGTGACGTGCAGGCCGTCGGCGGTGGCGCCGGGCTCGGGCGTGACCAGGGGGATCGGCTGGTGCGGGTGGCGGCGCTCGCGGTCGCGGAGGCTCGAGGCCAGCAGGCTGGGCATCGAGCCGGGGGTGAGCATCGTGGCGGGCACGGTGTTGCGGAACTTGCCCTCGGCGAACTGCGGCGAGTTGCGGACCCGCTCGGCCCGGGCGCCCTTGGCCTTGGCACCCATCTGCCGCGGGACGTCCCGGGCGGCCCAGGCCAGTCCGGCGCCCAGCGCCAACGCGGCCAGCAATCCCGTACGTCCCCTGCTCGCCATCGGCTCGCGTCCCCTCGTCGATATCACTGAACCACCAGTCTGACTGTCCTCGGGTGCGAGCCGCCAGCCCGGTACCGTCGGGCCATGGACGACCTGCGCGCTCAGCGCCTGTTCGGCGACAGTCTGGTCGCCCCCGGTGATCTGGCTCTCAGCCCGTTCCGGGTGGACCGGGACCGGATCGCCGGTTCGCCGTTCTTCGCCCGGCTGGGCGGGGTGACCCAGGTGATCAGCCCCGGCGGGGCCGGCCTGCTGGTGCACAACCGGCTCACCCACAGTCTGAAGGTTGCGCAGGTCGGGCGGGCGGTCGCCGAGAGATTGCTGGTCGCCTCCGACCTGCCGGACTCCCTCGGCGGCCTGGATCCGGACGTGGTCGAGGCGGCGGCGCTGGCCCACGACCTCGGGCACCCGCCGTTCGGGCATCTGGGCGAGCGGGTGCTGGACCGGCTGGCCCGGCACCGGCTGCGGCTGCGGGACGGGTTCGAGGGCAACGCCCAGTCGTACCGGATCGTCACCAGCACCGAGATCCGCGGCGAGGCGACCATCGGGCTGAATCTCACCAACGCGGTCCGGGCGGCGATCCTCAAGTACCCCTGGAGCCGCCGAAGCCACCCGCAGCCCCATCCACGGTTCATGGACCCGGCGCCGCGCGGGGCGGCGGCGCTGCCGGACGACCCCGAGGGCGGGTCGGTGAAGTTCGGTGCGTACACGACCGAGGTGGACGACCTGATCGAGGCGCGGCTGCCGTTCGCCGGGAGGATCGCCGACTGGCAGCAGACCGTCGAGGCCTCGGTCATGGACACGGCCGACGACATCGCGTACGCCATCCACGACCTGGAGGACGTGCACCGGGTCGGAGTGCTGCAGCAGGGCGCCGTGGCGGCCGAGCTGATGGCCTGGCAGCGGTGCGGCGGCGACGTGGAGGAGGGTCGGGCGGGGGGCGCCATCGAGTCGCTGCGCCGCCAGTTGCACCGCAAGGACGGCTGGATCGCCGACGACGACGCCTTCGCTGCGGCCGTCGAGCTGGTCCGGGCCGAGCTGGTGGACGGGTTGCTGGCCGCGCCGTTCGACGGTTCGCTGGAGGCCGAGGCGCGGGTGGCGTCGTTCTCCGCGACCTGGACCCGGCGTCTGGTCGAGTCGATCGAGATGGTGGCCCACCCGGCCGTACGGTCGGGTCATGTCGCCCTGGCTCCGGCCCAGTGGCACGAGGTGCAGGTGCTCAAGTTCGTGCAGAACCGGTTCGTCCTGGCCCGGCCCGACCTGGCGTTGCACCAGCGGGGACAGGCCCGCCTGCTGGCGTCGCTGGTCGAGGCCCTGCTGAGCTGGCTGACCGACCCGGACGAGACCGAACGCATCCCCCGCCGGCTGGCCGACCTGGTCGAACTGGCCGAGGCCGAGCTGGGCGAGGGCACCCCGGACCGGGTCGACCGGGCCCGCGGTCGCGGGGTGATCGACTTCGTCGCGGCGCTCACCGACAGCCAGGCCGTGGGACTGATGGAGGCCCTGGCCGGACGGAGCCGGCAGCTCTGGACGGACAGCTTTGTGCTCTGAGCTGATTCGCTAACCTGGCCCGACCAGTTGTAACGGTGTAATCATGTAAGCATGAGATATCGAGCTGCCCCTCCCGGGGGACGTACCGAACCGCCGCCGGCCGACGACGCCGCGGCGTGGGTCACCGGGGCGGTCCCGGACGGCTGGTTCACCGAGCCGCCCGAGGTCGTCATCGACCGTGACGAGATCATCATCTGGGGCCGCGTCCCGACGCCCGAACTGGCGGCGGACGCGACCGACGCCGACCGGGCAGCCGCCCAGGCCGGCCGCATCAACCAGTTCCGCGAGGACACCCGCGACGACCGGATCCGCGTCGCCCGCCAGGTGGAGCACCGCTACCAACGCAAGGTCGCCTGGGGCATCTGCTCCGGGGACACCTCCGAGCTGTTCACCCACCTGTCCGCGCCGGTGATGACCCGGCTGCGCCAGCCCGAGCGGCGGGTGCTGGACACGCTGGTCGACGCCGGCGTGGCCCGGTCCCGGTCGGAGGCGCTGGCCTGGTGCGTCAAGCTGGTCGGCGAGCACACCGACGACTGGCTGAACGAACTGCGCGACGCGATGACCAAGGTCGAGGACCTGCGGCGCCAGGGGCCGGACACGGTCTGACCGGTACGGTACGTAACGTGCTGCGCCCGGTGACCGCCACCCGATACGTGACCCCGTTACGCGAGGGCGGTTCGCTGCCCGGCGTCGTGGAAGCCGACGACCTCGGTACGTACGTGGTCAAGTTCCGCGGCGCCGGTCAGGGCCCGAAAGCGCTGGTGGCCGAGGTCATCTCGGGCGAGCTGGCCCGGCGGCTGGAGCTGCCGGTGCCGGAACTCCTGTCGGTCGACCTCGACCCGGTGGTCGCCCGGGCCGAGCCCGACCAGGAGGTCCAGGAGTTGATCAAGGCCAGCGCCGGGATCAACCTGGGGATGGACTTCCTGCCCGGCGCGCTCGGGTTCGACCCCGTCGCGCACCCGGTGGACGCCGGCCTGGCGTCGGCGATCCTGGTGTTCGACGCGTTCACCGAGAACGTCGACCGCAGCTGGCGCAACCCCAACCTGCTGATCTGGCACGGCGGCCTGTGGCTCATCGACCACGGCGCCACGCTCTACTTCCACCACAACTGGCCGCGCGCCGACGCGGTCGTGCACCGGCCGTACAAGTGGGACGACCACGTGCTCAAGCCGTTCGCCACCGCGCTGCCCGACGCGGGCCGGGAGCTGGCGCCGAGGCTCACCGCAGCCCTGCTGCGCGACGTCATCGAGGCGGTGCCCTCCGAATGGCTGGACGATCCTTCGTCGGACCGCGACCGGTATCTGGAGCATCTGACCGCCCGCGCCTCCGCCCCGGAGGCCTGGCTGCCGTGAAGACCCCCTACGAGTACGCCATCATCCAGGCCGTGCCCCGGATCGAGCGGGGTGAGCTGATCAACGTGGGCGTGCTGCTCTACTGCCAGCGCCTCGACTTCCTCGCCGCCCGCACCCACCTGCACCCGGACCGGCTGCGGGCACTCGACCCGGGCGCCGACGTGGACGCGATCCAGGGCGCGCTGGCCTCCTGGGAGCAGACCTGCACCGGCCGCGGCGCCGCCGGTGCGATGACCCTGGGCGAGCGGTTCCGCTGGCTGGTCGCGCCGCGCAGCACGATCCTGCGCGCGGGCCCGGTCCACATGGGGCTGGCCGCGGATCCGTCCCTGGAGTTGGACCGGCTGGTCGATCTTCTGGTGCGCTGAAGTGCGAGGATGGCCCGATGGACCTGCCGATCAATCCGCCCGTGAAGCCGATGCTGGCCAAGCCGGTCGCCGACATTCCGCCCGGGCAGATCTACGAGCCCAAGTGGGACGGGTTCCGCTCGATCATCTTCAAGGACGGCGACGAGATCGAGATCGGCAGCCGTAACGAGAAGCCGATGACCCGGTACTTCCCCGAGGTGGTGGAGGCGGTCCGGGCCAACTTCCCGGTGCGGGCGGTGATCGACGGCGAGGTCATCGTGGCCGACACCGGGCGCAACACCCTCGACTTCGAAGCACTCCAGCAGCGCATCCACCCGGCCGCCAGCCGCGTGAAGATGCTGTCCGAGACGACGCCGGCCGGGTTCGTCGCGTTCGACCTGCTGGCCGTGGGGGACGAGCTGCTGACCGACCGGCCGTTCGCCGAACGCCGCGCCCGCCTGGAAGAGGTGCTGGCCGCGGCGAAGCCACCGGTGTGGATCACCCCGGCGACCGAAGACCTGGACACCGCCCGGCGGTGGTTCGCCGAGTTCGAGGGCGCCGGCCTGGACGGTCTCATCGCCAAGAGCCGGGACGTGCTGTACGAGCCGGACAAGCGCGTGATGGCCAAGATCAAGCACAAGCGCACCGCCGACTGCGTGGTCGCCGGGTACCGGGTGCACAAGTCGGCCGACAACCGGATCGGGTCGGTGCTGCTGGGGCTCTACGACGATCGGGACACGCTGGTCTCGGTGGGCGTGATCGGCTCGTTCCCGATGGCGGTCCGGGAGGAGCTGTTCGTCGAGCTGCAGTCGCTGGTCACGACGTTCGAGGGCCACCCGTGGAACTGGGAGGCGCACCAGTCGGGCGAGCGGACGCCGCGCAAGAACGAGTACAGCCGCTGGAACAACGGCAAGGACCTGTCGTTCACGCCGTTGCGGCCGGAGCGGGTGGTCGAGGTCCGGTACGACTACATGGAGGGCGTCCGGTTCCGGCACACCGCCCAGTTCAAGCGCTGGCGACCGGACCGCGAGCCGCACTCGTGCACGTTCGAGCAGCTCGACCGGCCGGTGTCGTTCAACTTGGCCGAGGTCCTGACCAGCCGCTGAACCGGCGGCCGGAAAGTTGTCGGACCGACCGGCTAGCCTCGTCCGAGTCACCTGTCCCCGACCGGAAAGGTCGCCGTCGTGCCGCGTCGATCGCGCCTGGCTGTCGGACTGCTGGCCGCCGTCCTGGTCACCGCCGGCTGTACCCTGCCCGTGCTGGCGCCCAACGGCGACTCGGATCCGGGTCCGGTCAGCGCGTCCCCGGCGGTCCCCGGCACCGTGGCCGTCTGGCGGCCGTGCCCCGAGGTGCCGCGGCAGGTGCTGGGCAAGACCCCGGCGAACATGGAGTACGACTGCGCCAGCGTCGGCGTGCCCCAGGACTGGACGGCGCCGAAGGCCGGTGACACGTACACGATCCAGCTCATGCGGGCCCGGTCGACCACGCAGCACGACCGGATCGGGTCGCTGCTGATCAACCCGGGCGGCCCGGGCGCGTCCGGCATCGACCACGTCGTGTTCCAGTCGCTCGGGCAGGCGGCCGGCGGCATGCCGACCGCGGTCACCGACCGGTTCGACCTGGTCGGCTTCGACCCGCGCGGGGTCGGCCGGTCCGACCCGATCCGGTGCATCGGCGGCCGCGACCAGGACCTCAACTTCGGATCCGACCCCGACCCGGTGAGCTCGTCCGACTTCAACGACCTGGTGGCGCTGAACCGGCGGCTCGACCAGGACTGCGCCGCGAAGTACCAGGACCGGCTGGCCACGTTCTCGACCAAGCAGGCGGCCCGGGACATGGACGCGATCCGGGCGGCGGTCGGCGACAAGAAGCTGACCTACCTCGGATACTCGTACGGCACGTCGCTCGGCACGGCGTACGCGCAGCTGTTTCCGAAGAACATCCGGGCGATGGTGATGGACGGCGCTGTCGACCCCCAGCAGGACCTCGAGCAGGCCACCGAGATCCAGGCCAAGGGCTTCGAGCTGGCGTTCAGCGACTTCGCCGCCTGGTGCAGGGCGACGCCGAACCAGTGCCCGATCGCGCCCGACGCGCGCGGCGCCGTCACCGACACGCTGGCCAAGGCGAAGGCCTCGCCGGTACGGGCAGCGGACGGCCGGGAGGTGACCGAGGGCTGGGTGCTCTACGCCGTGTACGCGTCGCTGTACACCAGGACGGCCTGGCCGGAATTGGCCGATGCGATCGCCGCGCAGGAGAACGGTGACCCGCGCGGAGTGCTCGCGCTGGCCGACTCCTACGTCGGGCGCGACCGCAACGGCGACTACTCCAACCTGTTCGAGGCGCTGGTCGTGGTGAACTGCACCGACAGCCGGTGGACCGCCGGCACGGACCAGGTCCGGGCCCTGCAGGCCCAGTGGCGCAAGAAGTACCCGCTGTTCGGGGCGTCGTCGGCGATGGGGTTACTGGCCTGCGCCCTGTGGCCGGGCAAGCGCGACCCGCTGTCCACCACCGCCGCGACCGGCGCGCCGCCGATCGTCGTCGTCGGCACCACCGGCGACCCGGCGACGCCGTACCAGAACACCGCCGCGCTGGCCTCGATGCTCGGCGTCGGCCACGTGCTGACCTGGGAGGGCGAGGGCCACACGGCGTTCCCCCAGACGGTGTGCATCGACACCGCGGTCGATCGGTACCTGCTCGACCGGACCGTGCCACCGGACGGCCAGCGGTGTCCGGCGCGGTAATCACCTTCCGGACCGCGACCCGCGCCGACGTGCCGGCCGTCCTCGCGCTGCTGGAGGACGACGAGATCAGCCGGTCCCGGGTGCTCGGAGAAGTGGACGACGCCCGGTACTGGGCCGCGTTCGAGGCGATCGACGCCGATCCGCGCAACGAGCTGATCGTCGCTGAGGAGGACGGCGCGATCGTGGGCACCTGCCAGCTGACGTTCACGCCGTCGCTGAGCCGGCGGGCCGTGGAGCGGATGACCGTCGAGGCGGTCCGGGTGCGCTCCGACATCCGCAGCGGCGGGATCGGCCGGGCGATGATGCTCTGGGCGGTCGATCGGGCCCGCGAGCGTGGCTGCGGGGTGGTCCAGCTGACCACGGACAAGCGGCGTACGGACGCGCACCGGTTCTACGCGTCGCTCGGCTTCGTGCCCTCTCACGAAGGGTTCAAGCTCGGCCTCTGACCCGTTACTTCTTCTGGTCGCCGTCCCAGTTGGCGGCGTTCTTCTTGCTCGGCTGGACCCGCGGCGGCTCCCCCGGCATCTTCGGGTGGTCGGGCGGATAGGGCAGGTCGCCCAGGCCGGCCTTCTCGTCCCGGGCCACCCACTCCAGCAGCGGCGTGAGGTCGTGGGCGACGTCGTCGATGGCCGCGTGCGGGTCGCCGATCTTGGCGAACCGCGGTGGCATCGTCTTCAGGTCGAAGTCGTCCGGCTCCACGTCGGGCAGCTCGTCCCAGGTCACCGGGGCCGAGGCGGTGGCCCGGGCGTTGGCCCGCAGCGAGTATGCGCAGGTGATGGTCCGGTCGCGCGCCATCTGGTTGTAGTCCAGGAACACCCGCTGCCCGCGTTCCTCCTTCCACCACGCGGTGGTGATGGTGTCCGGGCTGCGGCGCTCGATCTCGCGGGCGAGCGCGATGGCCGCCCGCCGGACCTGGACGAAATCCCAGTTCGGGGCGATCCGGGCGTACACGTGCACCCCCCGGCCGCCGGAAGTCTTGGGGAAGCCCGTCCAGCCCAGGTCGGCCAGCACCTCGCGGACCACGCCGGCGGTGTGCACGACGTCGCCGAAGTCGTTGCCCGGCTGCGGGTCGAGGTCGAGGCGCAGCTCGTCCGGGTTGTCCGGGGCCGCCTTCCGAACCGGCCACGGGTGGAAGACGATGGTGCCCATCTGCGCCGCCCAGGCCACGTGGGCCAGGTCGGCGGGGCACAGTTCGTCGGCCGTACGGCCGCTGGGGAACGTGATCGTCGCCTTTTCCAGCCAGGGCGGGACGCCGCGGGTGGAGATGCGCTTCTGGAAGAACATCTCGCCCTCGATGCCGTCCGGGAAGCGCTGGACGGTGGTCGGACGGTGGTGCAGCGCGCGCATGATCCCGTCGCCGACCGACAGGTAGTACTCGAAGACGTCCCGCTTGGTGTACCCCGGTCGCGGGAACGCGATCTTGTCGGGGCTGGTCAGCCGCACGGTGTGGCCGGCGATCTCGAGTTCTTCGGCCGGAACCTTACTGGGAGCCATGCCGACGACCCTATAGCGAAGGGCCGCCCGGGAGACCCGGGCGGCCGTGGAAGTGCAGGTGGATCAGGCGGTGCGACGGCGGCGCGAGACCCAGAACGCGGCCGCGCCGGCCAGAACCAGCGCGCCGCCGAGGCCCGCGGTCAGGCCCATCGACGGGCCGGTGACCGGCAGGGTGCCGGCCGGGCTGACGCCGCCGCCGCTGGACGTGGCCGGGACGGTGGCCGGCGCCTCGCCACCCGGGGGGACGGTGTCGGTGTTGCCGGTCGGCGGAACGGTGTCGGTGTTGCCGGTCGGCGGAACGGTGTCGGTGTTGCCGGTCGGCGGAACGGTCGTCGGGCTGACGCCACCGTAGCCGCCGGAGTGGTGGCCGCGGGTGCCCTGGTTGCCGGTACCGGTACCGGTACCGGCGCCGGTACCGGTCCCGGTCCCGCTGCCGCTGCCGCTGCCGCTGCCGGTCCCGGTCCCGCTGCCGCTGTTGGTGCCGGTGCCGCCGTACCCGTTGCCGTCACCGTTGGAGGTGCTCCCACCGCCGACGGTGGCGTCATCGCCGGGCGTGGTGGCGTTGCCGGATCCGGGGGTGGCGTGGCCTGAGGTGTAGTGGCACTGATCGCGCGACGAGTTGGCACACGGCGAGGCCATCGCGGCCGGACGCGCGGCCAGGCCGTCAGCGTCGGCGGTCGCGGCCATCGCCGGCACCCCGGAGAAAGCGAAGGCGGCGAGGGCGGTGACGCCAGCCGCGGGCAGTCCTGCGGCCAGCCGGCGCGTCAAGCTCATGAGGAGGTTCCGTTCTGTTGCTGTGGATCAGTCAGTGTCGGGGGCAGTTTAACCATTTCTGTCCGTTATAGGGCAAGTGGGGCCTGGTGTTTTGCGCCCAATCGGAACGGGCGTTTCGCGTTCCGCCAAGCCCACAGATTTCGCGGTCAGCTGGGCCCACCGCCGAAGCGGTGGCTGCGCCAGAGATGGCCAGCGCGAACACCTTCCACCCGCTCGGCCACAGGCCGACCAATGAACTTCACGGTTCTACGCCCTGCGCGAACGTAATCACTGTGTGTATACCGTCAGAAGGGATCTCGGTGCCCGGAAGCAGGCCCGCGCCGCCCGCCACGGCCGGCGGCGCGAGGAGCCCGGAGGCCCGCCACCACAGCGGCGGTGTACCGTCGCGGCCCAGGTCAGCATGGTCAGCGTAAGGCCGAGAACCGAACCCGGGCGCGCGGAGAAGCCCGCGCCCGGGGGCCTGCGGCCAGGTGGGATGGAAACTCGCCACTTCCGTGCGGGGCTCAACGACCGGACGCGGAACGCACCCACGCTGCGGGTCGGTCGCGGGCGCGCGACGTACCCTGAGAGCATGGCAACTGACAAATCCACCCTGCCCACCACCGAGGATGAGTGGCGGGTTCGCCTCACACCGGCGGAGTTCCGGGTGCTGCGCCAGGCCGGCACCGAGCCGGCATGGAGCGGTGAGTACGTCGACACCAAGACCCAGGGCATGTACCAGTGCCGGGCCTGCGGCGCCGACCTCTACCCGAGCGACACCAAGTTCGACTCGCACTGCGGCTGGCCGTCCTTCGACGACATCGTTCCGGGCGCCGTCCGGGAGATCGAGGACCGGCACTTCGGCATGGTCCGCACCGAGATCCGCTGCGCGAACTGCGACTCCCACCTCGGGCACGTGTTCCGTGGCGAGTGGATGACCGACAAGAACACCCGGCACTGCGTGAACAGCCTGTCGGTCCGCCTCAACCCGGACGCGACCCCGGCCTGACCCGCCCGTCCCGCCGAGGCCTGCCGCCCTGAAACGGCAGGCCGTCGGCCCCGCTTCTCCGCCGGTCAGAAGACCAGGTCCCGGCCCGCTTCTCCGCCGGTCAGAAGACCAGGTCCCGGCCCGCTTCTCCGCCGGTCAGAAGACCGGGTCCCGGCCCGCCGTGACGGACCAGCAGCGGGCGAATTTGCCATTCTCCAGCTCGAAGCTGTCGATGCCGCCGACCGTGCGGCCGGGCAGCGTGGCCCGCCAGACGATCGCCACCCGGCCGGCCCCGGTGTCGATCACCGGTTCGCGGTACACAGCGAAGGTCAAACCCGGGTTCTTGTCCAGATGCCGGCGGATCAGCGCGGCGAACTCGTCCGGCCCCCGCATCGTGTCGCGGTCCGGGTCGCCCTCGGCGGCACCGAACCAGATGCGGAAGTCGCCGGTCACGATCTCTTTGGTCAGCGCGGTGTCGCCGTTCCACATCGGCGTCCACAGCTCACACAGCTTGGCGATGGTGTCTCGGTTCTCGGTCATGACCTGAGGTTTGCCGCCGTTCGCGACACCGTGCCGTGGGTGTTCCGGATCACTCCCCCAGTGGCTGGAGATCGAACCGGGCCATCTCCCGTTCCAGGACGCCCGGTGCGCGCGGGCGCGGGATCTCGTCCCGCAACGCGGCCGCCCCGATCCGGTCCAGCCGGAATCCGCGGACACCGTCCCGCAGCCGGCACCAGCCGAGCAGGTACCAGTACGACGGCCCGCGGATCAGCCCGACCGGTTCGACGTCCCGCTCGGTGGACCCACCCGGCCCGTCGTAGGTGAGGCGGATCAGCCGGCCCGACGTCACCGCGTCGCCCACCACCGCGGCCACCCCGCCGGACCCGGCCGGGACGGTCAGGATCCGCCGGCCAGCCGACGTTCCCGGTCCCGTACGCCCGCCGGCAGTGTGGCCCGGACCTTCTGCGCCGCGGTCCGGGCGGCCGTGGCGAACGGCGAGTCCCCGGCCGCCCGCAACGCGACGCTGATCGCCAGCGCCTCGTCGGCGGTGACGGCAAGCGGCGGCAACGTCCGGTCACGGTCCAGTGTGTACCCCCCCTTGCGCCCGTTCTCGGCCCAGATCGGCACGCCGCCCTCCCGCAGCGCGTCCAGGTCGCGCTCGACGGTCCGT
>CAXSDA010000043.1:4570-35914 GCA_964236515.1 uncultured Actinoplanes sp. | reverse complement strand
TCCGTACGCTCACCTCGAACCGGGCGGCCAGCCAGTGCGCGCTGCGCGGCCTGGGCGCGACCGCCCGCAGCTCCTCGACCAGCGCGTACAGCCGGTCGGTGCGGTTCACGCGAGCCCGCGCACCGGCAGGCCGGCGGCCCGGTAGGCGGCGTCGATCACGCGCATGGTGCGGATCGAATCCGACGGCGGCGTCAGGTTCGTGTCCTCGCCCCGGGTCGCAGCCAGGAAGGCGCGCAGCTGATGCACGTACGTGCTGTCCCCGCCGACGCGCTCGCGGAGGGTCACGCCGCCGGCGGTCAACCTGAGCCGGCCGAACTGCGGAGCCAGGAACAGCGGCACCGATAGGCGCCCGCGTTCGCCGTACGCGGTCAGGCCGATGTGGAGCAGCTCGCGCGACCACAGCGACGTGTGCGCGGTGCCGGTGACGCCGCCGGGGAAACGCAGGTCGACGGCCATCGCCCGGTCGACCTTGGGATCACGCAACCGCGCGCGGGCCGCGGTCACCTCGGGCTCGGCGCCGGTGAGGAACCGGGCGGCGTGCACGGCGTAGCAGCCGGCGTCCATCAGCGCGCCGCCGGCCAGGTCGTACGAATAGCGGATGTCGCCGAATCGCGGCAGCGGGAAGCACATCCAGGTCTCGACCCGGGTGAGCGCGCCGAGGCGGTGCTCGGTGTGCAGCAACTGGGCGATCCGTCGGGCCATCGGGTGGTAGCGGTAGTGGAACGCCTCCATCACCACCCGGTCCGAGCCGGCGGCGACCTCGGCCACCGCCTCGGCCTCCGCGGCGTTGGCGGTGAACGGCTTCTCGCACAGCACGTGCTTGCCGGCCCGGATGGCGCGGGTGGTCCACTCGGCGTGCAGGCCGTTGGGCAGCGGCACGTAGACCGCGTCGATGTCCGGGTCGTCGAGCAGCTCGGCGTAACTTCCGTAGGCCGTACGGACGGAGTACCCGCCGGCCATGCGCGCGGCCCGGGCCTTGTCGCGGGCGGCGATCGCGGTGACCTCGACGCCGTCGACGGCGGCCGCCGGTTTCAGCAGGGCCGCCGGCGCGATACGGGCGGCGCCCAGCACCCCGATCCGCAGAGTCACGGCGTCAGGCTACCGCCGGAGTTCCGTCACCTGTTCCGGCGAAGTACCGTCACGGGGGATCGATTTGTCCGGAAGGTCCAGCCAGGATCGAGAGGTGCCCCGGACCAGAGTCGTGTCCCTTCTCCTCGCTGCCGCCACGCTGACCGCGTTCGGCACCGAACTCCCGGAGCACCTGCACCCGGCCGCGGCTTTCCCCGGCGTTCGGGCCGAGGACGCCGTCCCCGACCCGCACCCGGGGCGACGGCCCACGCCCCCGGCGGCCACACACGCCTCGGCGAATGCAACGACCCCCGGCCCGACGACCCCCGGCCCGGCCGCCCCCGCGCCCGCCGGCCCCGGCCCCGGCCCAGGCCCCGCGAGCCCCGGCCCGGTCATGCGCGGCGACAGCATGCTCACCGGGATCAACCCGGCCACGGGCACACCGTCGGCCCGGCCGACGGCGACCGGCGGCGGGAAGCCGGCACCCACCGTCGCGCTCACCTTCGACGACGGCCCGTCGCCGTACACGCCGAAGATCCTCGCCGTCCTGAGCCGCCAGCACGTCCCGGCCACGTTCTGCATGGTCGGGGACGAGGCCCGGCGCTACCCGGCGTACGCCCGAATGGTCGTCCGCGACGGCCACCAGCTGTGCAACCACAGCCAGGACCACGCCGACATGACCGGGCTCACTCCGGCCCGGGCCCGTCGCGAGGTCGTCGCCGGCGAGCGCGAGATCCGCGACGCGGCCGGGGTCGCCCCGCGACTCTTCCGGTTCCCGTACGGCTCGGCCGGCCGGACGGCCCGGACCGCGGTCGACGGGTACGGCCTGCACCCGCTGTTCTGGGACGTGGACCCGAAGGACTGGACCCGTCCGGCCGCCGCCACCATCACCATCCGGATCCTGGCCGGCGTCCGGCCGGGCTCAGTGGTGCTGATGCACGACGGCGGCGGGGACCGGAGCCACACCGCGGCCTCCCTGGACGCGACGATCCTCGCGCTCAAGCGGCGCGGTTACCGGTTCGTCCTGGCCGATGTGGTGGAGCAGGGCGAGTAGGGATCAGAGACGGATCTCGCTCCCGGACGGCCCGACGGCGTCGGCGTGGTCGTCGTCGAGCCACACCCCGTCGGTCGCCAGGTAGCGGAACCGGTGGTTGCCGGGGGCGAGCGGCAGCGAGATGGTCCGCGTTCCGTCCTTGCGCTTCTTCAGGACGTGCGTGCCGGGGATCCAGTCGTTGAAGGTCCCGACCACGCTGACCGTGCCCGACGGCTGGTCGGCGGGCAGGCAGAAGGTGATCCGGGTCTTGTTGCCGAAGAGCTGGCTGCGCTTGATCATGATGTCCTCCAGAAATCCGGGCACCTATCCGTACAACGGACGTGATACGGATCCGTGACGCCGCGCCGCCCTACGATTTACCGATGCATCCCCAACCCCGCGACGACGTCCGGGTGGCGTCCTTCCGCGACCTCGACGCGACCACGCTGTACGCGATCCTCAAACTGCGCGCGGACGTCTTCGTGGTCGAGCAGAACTGCGTCTACGGCGATCTTGACGGGCGGGACACCGAGCCCGGTACGCGCCATTTATGGGCGTTCCGCGACGACGAGATCCGGGCGTACCTGCGGATTCTGGACGACGGCGACGTGGAGCGCATCGGCCGCGTGGTGACCGCGCCCGAGGCCCGTGGGGCCGGATCGGCCGGCCGGCTGGTCGACCACGCATTGACGGTCATCGGCAACCGGCCGTGCGTGCTCGACGCCCAGGCCCATCTTGTCCAATTTTACGGAAAGTACGGCTTCCGGCAGACGGGCCCGGAGTTCGTCGAGGACGGCATTCCGCACGTACCGATGCTCAGGGAAGCGTCGACACCAGCTCACTGATCGACCGCCGGCGCCCGGTGTAGAACGGCACCTCTTCCCGTACGTGCCGCCGCGCGGTCGACGCCCGCAGCTCCCGCATCAGGTCGACGATCCGGTGGAGCTCGTCGGCCTCGAACGCGAGCATCCACTCGTAGTCGCCGAGGGCGAACGACGCGACCGTGTTCGCCCGTACGTCCGGGAAGCCCCGCGCCATCTTGCCGTGCTCGGCCAGCATTGCGCGCCGCTCGGCATCCGGCAGCAGGTACCACTCGTACGACCGGACGAACGGGTAGACGCAGATGTACGCCCGGGCCTCCTCGCCGGCCAGGAACGCGGGCAGGTGGCTCTTGTTGAACTCGGCCGGCCGGTGCAGCGCCATCTGCGACCAGACCGGGGCCAGGTGCCGGCCGAGCGCGGTCCGCCGGAACAGCCCGTACGCCTCCTGCAACGCCTCCGGGGTGGCGGCGTGCCACCACACCAGCAGGTCGGCGTCGGCCCGCAGCCCGGACACGTCGTAGGTGCCCCGGATCACCACGTCCTTGCCCGCCAGCTGCTCGAACAGGGTGTCCACCTCGCTCGCCACGGCCTCGCGCAGCGGCGGCAGCGGGGTGGCCGCCCGGAACACCGACCACATGGTGTAGCGGATGGTCGAGTTCAGCTCGTTGATCCGCCCGGCGTTGCTCTGCTCGGTCATCGGTGATCCTCCAGGTGCTTCAGGACGCTCTCGGCCGCGGACTCGCCACTGGCCACGCAGGCCGGGATGCCGACGCCGTCGAACCCGGCGCCGGCCAGGGCCAGCCCGGGGGGAAGTCCGGCCCGTACGGCCGCGGCGCGCTCGACGTGGCCCGGCGCGTACTGCGGCAGGCCCCCGCCCCACCGCTGCACCCAGGTCGCGCCCGCCGGCGGCAGCGGCGCGCCGAGCAGAGCGCCCAGCTCGGCGTGTGCCCGCGCAGCCAGCACGGTGTTGTCGTACTGCAGCGCGGCCTCCTCGCCGGCCCGGCCCAGCGACACCCGGATGAGCACCGGCTCCCCGGCCGGGCGGCCCCATTTCCGGGTCACGAATGTAACGCCCTTGACCAGCGTGCCCTCGGTCGGCGGGACCAGGAACCCGGACAGGTCGGGCAGCATGGTGCCCGGCGGCAGCGCGAACGCGGCCAGCGCCACACCGGCGTAGTCGAGCGCCCTAGCGGTGGTCGCGACCCCCACCCCGGCGCCGGCCAGCAGCCGGCTCGCCGCCCGGGCCGGCACCGCCAGGATCACCGCGTCGACGTCGTCGTACTGCGGCGCCGGGACCGGGCCGAAGGACAGCCGCCAGCCGTGCGCGGTCCGGGACAGCTCGCGAACCGGCAGGCCCAGGCTGAGCCGGGCGCCACTGGCCCCGGCGGCCGCGGCGACCAGGGCGGTCATCCCCCCGGCGACGGCGGCGAAGACCGGGCGGCCGGGCGTACGGACCTGGGCCTTCTGGGCGGCCCGGACGGCGCCGGCCAGGGTGTGCTCGATCCGGGCGGTGCGGGCCAGGGCGGGCATGGTGGCCTCGAGCGAGAGCCGGTCGGCGCGGCCGGCGTAGACGCCACCGAGCATCGGGTCGACCAGCCGGTCGGCGATCTCGTCGCCGTACCGAGCGCGGACGAGCGCGCCCACGGCCACGTCCGCCCCCGGCCCGAGCAGCGGCCGGCCACCGTCGTCGTCGAGCCCCGGCACCGCCGAGGCCACGCGTCCGAGGGCGGCCGGGTCGCTCGGGATGCCGACCAGGGTTCCGGCGGGGATCGGCTCCAGCGAGCCGCCGATGGCCAGCGCGGCCGGCACCGGTTCGGGGTGGATCAGCTGGTCGGCGAGTCCGAGGCGCCGCGCGAAGGACACCGCCGCCGACTCGCCGCCGTCCGGTCCGCCGGCCAGGAAGGACTCGGCGCCGCGCTCGACGGGCACGCCGGCCAGCTCACCGGTGCGCAGCTTGCCGCCGAGGACGCCGCTCTGCTCGTACACGATGATCTCGGTGTCGGCCGGTGCGCGGTCCCGCAGCCGGACCGCGGCGGCCAGCCCGGAGATCCCGCCGCCGATCACCGCCACCCGCTTCCGCACGTGCAAACGGTACCCGCGGCCGCTCAGGCGCCGTGAACCACATCCACGAGCTTGGTCAGGACGTCCGGGTCCGTCTCCGGCGGCACACCGTGGCCGAGGTTGAAGACGTGACCGGGGGCGGCGCGGCCCTGCTTCAGAACGCGCCGGGCCTCCGACTCGACCACGTCCCAGGGCGCGAACAGCACGGCCGGGTCGAGGTTGCCCTGGACCGCCTTGGCGCCGCCGAGGATCGCGCTGGCCTGGTCCAGGGGCGTACGCCAGTCGACGCCGACCACGTCCGCGCCCACCTCGGCCATGGCCGGCAGCAGGTGCGACGTGCCGACGCCGAAGTGGATCCGCGGGATGCCGGCGATGCCCGACAGCACGGCCGTCGAGTGCGGCTGCACGTACTCCCGATAGTCGGCCTCCGACAGCGCGCCCGCCCACGAGTCGAACAGCTGGACCGCGCTGACGCCGGCGTCGATCTGGGTCTGCAGGAACACCGACGTGATCTCGGCCAGCCGCCCGAGCAGCGCGTGCCACAGCTCCGGGTCGCCGTACATCAAGGCCTTGGTGTTGCGGTAGTCGCGCGACGGCCGGCCCTCGATCAGGTAGCTGGCCAGCGTGAACGGCGCCCCGGCGAAGCCGATCAGTGGGGTCGGGCCGAGTTCGGCGACCAGCAGCCGCACCGCCTCGGCCACGAAGCCGACGTCGTCGGGGGTGATCGGCCGGAGCAGGTCGAGGTCGGCCGCGGTCCGGACCGGGTGGGCCACCACCGGGCCGGTGCCGGCCACGATGTCCACCCCGACGCCGGTGGGCAGCAGCGGCACCATGATGTCGCTGTACAGGACGGCCGCGTCCACGTGGTGGCGGCGGACCGGCTGCAGCGTGATCTCGGTGACCAGTTCCGGACGCCGGCACGACTCGAGCATGCCCAATCCTTCGCGGACCTTCCGGTACTCCGGCAGCGAGCGGCCGGCCTGCCGCATGAACCAGACCGGCGTGTACGGCGTGCTCAGGCCCCGGCAGGCACGCACGAACACGGATTCGGCCGGCGTCGTCGTAGTCACCCGCCACATGGTGCCATGCGGACGGCTCACGCCACGCCGCGCGGCGATCGACCGCGGACGCCGTCCATCGGCATAGGCTTCGGTTCATGGTTGGGCCGTCCGCCGCTCCCGAGGCGTTCACCCGGGCGGTGTCCGGGCTGCAAGCGGCTGCACCGCGGCCCGAGATCCTGCTCGAGGAGATCGCCGCACCGCAGCGGCTGGCGACGTACGCCTTCGCGCTGAGTGCGACCGTGTTGCGCGCCGGCGACGAGGTGGCCAGCGGGCGGCTGATCCTGCTGCACGAGCCGACCGGTCACGACGCCTGGCGGGGTGACCTGCGCCTGGTCACGCTGATCACGGCCGAGTTGGAGTCGGACATGGCGGGCGACCCGCTGCTGCCGGCGGTGGCCTGGACCTGGCTGACCGACGGGCTGGAGCAGCACGCGGCCGGCTGGACGGCGATCGGCGGCACCATCACGCAGACCACGTCCACCCGCTTCGGTGAGCTGGCCGGCCCGGCGCCGACCGCCGACCTGGAGATCCGGGCCAGCTGGACGCCGACCTCGGACGACCTGGGCGCGCACCTCTCCGGCTGGTGCACGATGCTGGCCTCGACGGCCGGCCTCCCCCCGCCGGGCGTGACGTCCCTGTCCGACCGCCGGGAAGAGTCAGCACACTCCTGAGAAGTCGCAGGCCGTCTTGATCGGGATGGCCAGGCCGATGCCCTCGGCGTCCTTGGCCTTGGCCGTGGCGATCCCGACCACCTGCCGGTCCGCGTTCACCACCGGGCCACCGGAGTTGCCCGGGTTGATCGCCGCGTCGAACTGGATGGTCCCGCCGTCGTCCCCGCGGTACGCGCTGACCACACCGCTGGTGACCGTGTCCTCCAACCCGAGCGGGGCCCCGATCGCCACCACCGGCGCGCCCGGTTTCGGCACCGCGGTCGACACGGCCAGCCCCTTGATCGCCTTGGTCGCCTGCAGCAGGGCCAGGTCCTTGTCCTTGCTGACCTTGACGATGGTCGCGGACACCGAGTCCTTGCCCCGGTCCAGCGTCACCTTGCGGCCGCCGCCGTTCCACACCTGGGCCACCACGTGGAAGTTGGTCAGCAGGGCGGCTTTGTCCGACGCGTTGTCCCCGGCTTTTCCGCCGACACTGAACGCGGTGCCGGTGAAGTCGCCCGCGGTCACCCGGTAGACGCTGGGCAGCACCGCCGTCGCCACCGCCTCCGGGTCGAACACGCCGGCCACCTGCTCCTCGAGCTTGCCGGTGCGGTCACCGAGCTGGGCCGACTTCTGCTGCTCGGCCTTGAGCTGGGACGTCAGCCGGTCGTTGCGGCGGTCCAGCTGCCAGCCCGCCCATCCGGCCGCTCCGGCCAGGACGAGCACGATCAGGACCAGCACCACGGGCGTACGGGAACGGCGAATCCGTACGGCGGGCTGTTGCGACACCAGCGGATACCCGTACGGCCCGGATGCCGACGGCAGGTACGGCTCGGGCCGGCGCGCCGGCCGCGGGTGCCCGACCTGCGGCCGGATCGGCGCGGCCCACTCCCCCGACGGATGGTCGGGCAGGCTGAGCAGCGGATCCGTCGGCCGCTGCCGGGGAAACCGGATACCACCGGACGTGTCGTGGTCGTAGTCACGGTCGTAGGCGTTCTCCATGCTGCTTCCGGCCTCCCGGGTCTTGGCGCTGACCGGTGATACGGACGGAGAACCCGGTCCGGATGGGTCTGACCGGCACGGATTCCCCCGATGAGAGTCGATCGAGCGCCGACGCGCCGGACCCGGCTGCATCACGGTGAGGGGGTACCCCCGTACGGTTACGGAGTGACCGACGAAGCACCCCTGCGCCGTCGGGACACGCCGGACCTGGCCGGGGACGGACCGCACGACGCGCCACCCGACCTGGAATCACCAACTGAGCCCGGCGGTCCCGTGCCGCTGACCGCGCCCCGCGAGGGCACTCCGCGCCCGGTGGAGACCACCGGCGAACTGGCCGAGGTGGTCGCCCGGATGGCGGCCGGCACCGGCCCGGTCGCGGTCGACGCCGAGCGCGCCTCCGGCTACCGGTACACCCAGCGCGCCTACCTGGTGCAGCTGCGGCGGGCCGGCGCCGGAACCGTGCTGGTCGATCCGATGCCGCTCGACGACCTGGGCACCCTGGACGTGGCGCTGGCCGAGAGCGAATGGGTGCTGCACGCCGCCAGCCAGGATCTGCCCTGCCTGGCCGAGCTGGGCTTCAGGCCGCGGCGACTGTTCGACACCGAGCTGGCCGCGCGCCTGGCCGGGTTCGAACGGGTCGGGCTGGCCGCCCTGACCGAGCAGCTGCTCGGCTTCACGCTGGAGAAGCATCACTCGGCCGCGGACTGGTCGACCCGGCCGCTGCCGGAGTCGTGGCTGACGTACGCCGCCCTCGACGTCGAACTGCTCACCGACCTGCGCGACCTGCTGGCGGCCGAGCTGGAACGGCAGGGCAAGGCGGCCTGGGCCGCCGAGGAGTTCGCGGCGCTGGTAGCCGGCGCCGACCGGCCCCCGCGCGTACGGACCGACCCTTGGCGCCGGACCTCCGGCATACACCGCGTCCGTGGCGCCCGGGCCCAGTCCCGCGTCCGCGCCCTCTGGTACGCCCGCGACGGCGTCGCCGCCCGCCGCGACACCGCGCCCG
This sequence comes from uncultured Actinoplanes sp., assembly GCA_964236515.1. GTDB lineage: Bacteria > Actinomycetota > Actinomycetes > Mycobacteriales > Micromonosporaceae > Actinoplanes. The sequence continues at coordinate 27,215 of CAXSDA010000043.1, read as the reverse complement.
GCCGGGTGCTGCCCGACACGGCGATCGTGGCCGCGGCCGAACTGGACCCCAAGGACGAGCGGACGCTGCTGACGCTGTCCGGCTTCGGCGGCCGGTCGGTCCGCCGGCTGGCCCGGGTCTGGCTGGACGCGCTGGACGAGGCCCGCGCGCTGCCCGACGACCAGCTGCCGGTGAACGTCCCGGTGGAGGGTCCCCCGCCCCCGCACCGCTGGGCCGAACGCGACCCGATCGCCGCCGCCCGCCTGGCCCGTTGCCGGCAGGTCGTGATCGCCACGGCCGAGGCCCACACGCTGCCGCCGGAGAACCTGATCAGCCCGGACTTCATCCGCCGGCTGGCCTGGGCGCCCCCGGACGACGTGTCGGTCCAGACGGTCGGCGACACGCTGCGGGATTTCGGTGCCCGCGCGTGGCAGGTCGGGTTGATCGCCGACCAGCTCTCCGAAGCCCTCCCCGACCCCCCAGCCCCGTCGCCCGCCCCGGCCGCCGCCCCGACCTCGGAGTCCTGACCACCCGCCTACCCGGCCTTGTCGGCGCGCAGTCGTGTACCACTGGAGCGCACCACTGGCACGCGGCGGTGGCCCCCACCACCGTGCTGTACCACTGGTGCGCACCACTGGCACGCGGCGGCGCCCCCCACCACCGCGCTGTACCACTGGAGCGCACCAGTGGCACACCACGGTGGTTCCCGCCGGCGTGTCGCCGCACTGGCGTACCACTGGTACTCGACGGTGGCCCGCACCACCGTGGCGTACCACTGGAGCGCACCAGTGGCACAGCACGGTGCGACACGCCGCGCGACACGCCGGGTGGCGTACCACTGGGACGCTAAGGCAGGCGGCGCGCAACGGACCGCCCGCGCGGCGGCGCCACCCGCCAGCCCGGCGACGCGACCCGCCGAAGCCCGCCGGCCGACGCCACCGGCCCAGCCCGGCGCCAGCACCCTGCCCCGCCCCCGCCCAGCCCAGCCCACGCCCAGCCCAGCCCAGCCCAGCCCATGCCCAGCCCAGCCCATGCCCAGCCCAGCGGCACCACCCGCTCGAGCCCGGCGGTCGCGGCATGGCCCAAGCCAATCGCCCAGGTCGCGTGGCACGGACTCGAGCCTTGCGCCGCCCGTACCCGTATCGCGAAGCGACCCCGCACCGAAGATCGGGATTCGGCGCCCCGGAAACATCACACCGAAAAGAATGGAGACCCGGTAGGCGGCTTAGTTACTCGCCGGTAGCATGGGACGAAGAACACCGCGAGGAGGCTGGCTGTGCCCCGAGAAGTCCGTGAGGTCGTCTTTGTCGACGGCGTCCGTACCCCCTTCGGCAAGGCGGGCGGCATGTACGCCGAGACCCGCGCCGACGACTTGGTGATCCGCTGCATCCGTGAGTTGATGCGCCGCAACCCGCAGCTGCCGCCGGAGCGGGTGGACGAGGTCGCGATCGCGGCCACCACTCAGATCGGCGATCAGGGCCTGACCATCGGCCGAGTCGCCGCGCTGCTGGCCGGCCTGCCCAAGACCGTGCCCGGGTACGCCATCGACCGGATGTGCGCAGGCGCCATGACCGCGGTGACCAACGTGGCCGGCGGCATCGCGATGGGGGCGTACGACGTGGCCATCGCCGGCGGCGTCGAGCACATGGGACGGCACCCGATGGGCGAGGGCGTCGATCCGAACCCGCGGATCGTGGCCGAGAAACTGGTCGACCCGTCGGCCCTGGTGATGGGCGCGACCGCGGAGAACCTGCACGACCGGCTGCCGGAGATCACCAAGGAGCGGGCCGACGCGTTCGGCCTGGCCTCGCAGGAGAAGACGGCCAAGGCGTACGCGAACGGCAAGCTGCAGCCCGACCTGGTGCCGATCGCGTTGCGCGACGCGGAGCAGGGCTGGGGCCTGGCCGCGGTGGACGAGGCGCCGCGCGAGACCTCGATGGCCAAGCTGGCCTCGCTGAAGACGCCGTTCCGGCCGCACGGCAAGGTCACCGCGGGCAACGCGGCCGGCCTCAACGACGGCGCCACCGCCGCGCTGCTGGCCAGTGAGGACACCGCCCGCGAGCTGGGCCTGCCGATCGCCATGCGGATGGTGTCGTACGGATTCGTCGGCGTCGATCCCGAGGTGATGGGCTACGGCCCGATCCCGTCGACCGAGAAGGCGCTGCGGCTGGCCGGGCTGACCATCGGCGACATCGGCCTGTTCGAGCTGAACGAGGCGTTCGCGGTGCAGGTGCTGGCGTTCCTGGACCATTTCGGCATCGCCGACGACGACCCGCGGGTCAATCCGTGGGGCGGCGCGATCGCGATCGGGCACCCGCTGGCGAGTTCCGGCGTCCGGCTGATGACGCAGCTGGCCCGCGAGTTCGCCGAGCACCCGGAGGTCCGGTACGGCCTCACCGCGATGTGCATCGGCATCGGCATGGGCGGCACCGTGATCTGGGAGAACCCGAACTGGGAAGGTGCGGACAAGTGACGCTGCCCGAGTACCCGAACGAGGTCGTCACCAAGGCGCTGCTGCGCTTCGTCGCCGTGCCCGGCCTGGAGAAGAAGGCCGCGCTGATCACGCTGGACAACGGGCTGGACCACAAGAAGCCCAACAGCTTCGGCCCGGGCGGTCTGCGGTCGCTGTCCGACGCGTACGACCGGGCGGCGGCCGGCGATCCGGCGTTCATCGCGATCACCGGCAAGCCGTACATCTTCTGTGTCGGCGCCGACATCACCGGCATGCCCTTCTTGACGAAGAGGGAGCAGGCGGTGGCCCTGGGCGAACTCGGCCATGAGGTGTTCGCCAAGTTCAAGGACTCGACGATCCCGACCTTCGCCTTCATCAACGGGGCGGCGCTGGGCGGCGGTCTCGAGGTGTCACTGCACTGCCATTACCGGACGGTGTCATCGGGCGCGGCCGCGCTCGGGCTGCCCGAGGTCGCGATCGGCCTGATCCCGGGGTGGGGCGGCAGCCAGCTGCTGCCGAACCTGATCGGCATCCCGGCCGCGGCCACGGTCATCCTGCAGAACCCGCTCACCCAGAAGGTGCTGCGCCCGGCGCAGGCGGCGGAGATGGGTGTTGCGGACGTCCTGTTCGAGCCGGCCGACTTCCTCGAGCGATCGCTGGAGTGGGCCGCCGCGGTCACCAGGAAAGAGATCGAGGTGACCCGGCCCGAGGTCGACAAGGACATGTGGGACGCGGTCCTGTTCTTCGCCCGCCAGCAGCTGGACGAGCGGGTGCACGGCGCCATCCCGTCCGCCAACAAGGCCCTCGATCTGCTCGCGCTGGCCAAGGACACCCCGTTCGCCGAGGGCACCACGGCCGAGACCCAGGCGCTGGCCGACCTGATCATGGGTGACGAGTCGCGGGCCAGCCTGTACGCGTTCGACCTGGTCCAGCGCCGGGCGAAGCGGCCCGCGGGCGCTCCCGACAAGTCTCTGGCCCGCCCGGTGACCAAGGTCGGCGTGGTCGGCGCCGGCCTGATGGCTTCCCAGCTGGCGCTGCTGTTCGCCCGGCGGCTCGAGGTGCCGGTCGTGCTGACCGACCTGGACCAGTCCCGGGTGGACAAGGGTCTGGACTACGTCCGCGGCCAGATCGACAAGATGGCGTCGCGGGGACGGCTCGACGAGGGCAAGGCGGCCAAGCTCCGCGGCCTGGTCACCGGCTCGGTCGACAGATGCGTCTTCGCCGACGCCGACTTCGTGATCGAGGCGGTGTTCGAGAACCTCGACCTGAAGAAGCAGATCTGGGCCGAACTGGAGAAGATCGTCACGCCCGAGGCGGTGCTGGCCACCAACACCAGCTCGCTGTCGGTCACCGCGATGGCGGCCGACCTCGAGCACCCGTCGCGCGTCGTGGGTTTCCACTTCTTCAACCCGGTGGCCGTCCTGCCGCTGCTGGAGATCGTGCGCGGCGAGCAGACCGACGACGCCACGCTGGCCACCGCGTTCGCCGTCGGCCGCGAGTTGAAGAAGTCGTCGGTGCTGGTCTCCGACGCGCCGGCGTTCGTGGTCAACCGGCTGCTGACCCGCTTCACCAGCACGACGTTCGACGCCATCGACGCCGGTACGCCGCTGGACGTGGTCGACTCGGCGCTCGACCCGCTGGGCCTGCCGATGCGGCCGATCGCGCTGCTGCAGCTGGTCGGACCAGCGGTCGCGTACCACGTGGGCGAGAGCCTGCACACGGCCTTCCCGGACCGGTATTCGCTGTCGGCCAACCTGGGGAGGATCGCCGAGTCCGGCCTGCCGCTGATGGCCGACGACGAGATCAACCCCGACGTGGTCAAGCTGCTGGAGGTGGGCGCGTCGCCGTGGACCGCGGACGAGGTACGGCAGCGGGCGCTGGACGCGCTGGCGAACGAGATCCGGATCATGCTCGACCAGGGTGTGGTGGCCGCGCCGCAGGACATCGACCTCTGCATGATCCTGGGCGCCGGCTGGCCGCTGCATCTCGGAGGGGTCACGCCCTATCTGGACCGCAGCGGTACGTCGTCGCGGGTCACCGGGAGCCGCTTCCTCGAGCCGGGTGTGGCCGACGTGCCGGCGTGATGAATTGACGGGGTACGGGACGGGCCGGGGCGTATGTCCCGGCCCTTTCCCGTGGTGCGCCCACCGCCGGTCGACAGGGCCGGATAGGCTCAGCCGCCTGAAGGCCCGATGAGGAGCTCCTGAATGTCTCAGCCACCCCAGCCGCCGTACTCGGGCCAGCCCGAACCCCATCAGCCCGGCTACGGCCAGCAGCCGCCGCCACCCTCGTACGGCCCGCCACCGGCGTACGGCCCGCCGCAGCCGGCTCCGGGGTACGGCCAGCAGCCGCCGCCACCGGGGTACGGCCAGCGGCCGCCGGAGTACGGGTACGCGCCGCCGCAGCCGTACGGCCCGGGCGACCAGCCCGGCCCCGGAGGCGTCTTCCCGCCGCCGCAACCGCCGAAGGGCCGCTCGAAGGCGCTGCCCATCGTGCTGATCGCAATCGGCGTCGTGCTCGTGCTGTGCGTGGGTGGCGGCGCCGCCGTCTACCTGGCCGTCCGGAACAAGACCAAGGACGTCGTCCAGGCGATCAACGACGCGGCCAACCCGACCGCCGTCCCGACGCCGACCGGCACCGGCTCCGGGACCAAGGCGCAGGGCAGCTCCAAGATCACCGTGGTCGAGCCCAGTTCGCTCGGCGGCCGGCCCAAGCTTGACGACCCGGCGTACGGCGTCCTGGCCAAACAACTGCAGACGGGCCTGGCCGACGTGCCCGACGCGACGGCCACCGTGGCCGCGCTCTACGGCACGCCCAGCAAGAAGGACATCGTGATCGTGGTGGCCGCGGCCGCGCCGATCAGCGACCCGGAAACCGCCCTGAACGACATCTTCGGCGGCGGCGTCAGCCCCCTCCAGCTCTCCGACGTCACCACCGCGTCCACCGGTTCCCTGGGTGGCGCGGCCAAGTGCGGCAAGACCGACGCGACCGGCTCGGCGATGGTCATCTGCGGCTGGGCCGACGCCGGCAGCCGCGGCTTCGACATCTTCCTCGGCTCGTCCTCGGTCAGCTCGGCCAAGTCCGAGTTCCCCCAGCTCCGCGAGCAGGTGGAGAAGAGCTAGCCGATCGGGGCCTTGGGGCGGGGGACGGTGGCCGAGGCGGCCACCACCGGGGTGGCGTCGGCGGTCGGCAGGGAAACGGTGACCTCGAGGCCGCCGCCCTCGATGGCGACCGCGCTCACCGTTCCGCCGTGCGCGTCGCACACCGCCCGGACGATCGACAGGCCCAGCCCCGACCCGCGGGAGCCGGTGCGTTCCCAGCCACCGCGCCGGAACGCCTCGAACAGGCCGGGCACGTCGGCCGGGTCGACCTCGTAACCGGTGTTGCCGACGACCAACCGCGCCTGCCCGTCCACGGTGGAGGTGCGCAGCCACATCTTGCCCAGCAGGTGGTTGTAGCGGATGGCGTTCTCGATCAGGTTTCCAGCCAGCCGGTCGAGCAGGCTGGGGTCGCCGACCACGGGCGCCGGTTGCAGGTCGCTGGACACGTCGAGCTTGAGCCGTTCGTACTCCGGCTTCACCGCCGACAGCGCGTTCAGCACACTCATGGCCAGGTCGGCGGGCACCTTCCGGGCCAGCCGCCGCCCGGACTGGGCCTCGCTGCGGGCCAGCACCAGCAGCGCGTCGACGAGGCCGTTGGCCCGCTCCGAGGCGTTGCGCACCACCTTGGCCATCCGCCGGTACTCGGCCACGTCGGCCTCGTCGTCGGACAGCGTCACGTCGATCTCGGTGCGCATCACCGCCAGCGGCGTCCGCAGCTCGTGCGACGCGTTGGCCACGAATCTCTTCTGCGACTCGAACGCCCCGGCCAGCCGGTCCAGCATGGCGTCGAACGTCCGGGCCAGCTCGGCCACCTCGTCGTCCGCGCCCGAGTACCGGATCCGCTGGTCCAGCGTCTCCTCGCCGAGCCGCTGGGCGGTGGCCGTCACCTGGTGCAGCGGGCGCAGCGCGCGACCGGCCACGGCGTACGCCCCGGCGATGCCGATGACCCCGATCGCGAACAGCGCGATCAGGCCCTTGACCAGGAGCTCCTCCGACGCCCGGTGGACTACGTGGGCCTGCCAGACGGCCGCGTCCAGCCGCTGGCCGTCGCTCAGTACGACCTGACTGCCGGTCCGCAGCTCGTCCGCCGGGTGCAGCGCGTCGCCGACCAGCAGCCACGCCAGCAGCACCAGGATCGCGCCCGCCCCGACCAGCAGGATGCCGTTGAGCAGGGTCAGCCGGAGCCGCAGGGTGGGCCGCAAGCGCACCTTGTCGCGGCTGCGGCCCAGATAGACGGTCATGTGGCGACCCGGTACCCGGCCCCGACCACCGTCTCGATCAGCGGCGGATCGCCGACCTTCTTCCGCAACGTCATCACCGTCACCCGGACGGTCGTGGTGAAGGGATCGGTGTTGGCGTCCCAGACCCGTTCCAGCAGCTCCTCGCTGGACACCACGCCGCCGGAGGCCTTGAGCAGCTCCTCCAGCACCCCGAACTCCTTGTTGGTCAGATCGATCGGCGCGCCCGCCCGGGTCACCACCCGGCGGGTCTGATCCAGCATCAGGTCGCCCAGGGTGAGCACCGGCGGGGCGGCTGGAGTGGCGCGCCGTCCCAGCGCCTGCACCCGGGCCACCAGTTCGTCGAAGGCGAACGGCTTGGGCAGGTAGTCGTCCGCCCCCAGCTGCAGTCCCTCGACCTTGTCGGCGACGGTGCCGCTGGCGGTCAGCATCAGCACCCGGGTCAGCGCCCCCGACGCCACCAGCGCGGCGCAGATCTCGTCGCCGTGCATCCCCGGGAGGTCACGGTCCAGCACGACCACGTCGTACCGGGTCACGTAGGCCATCTCGTGGCCCTGGAGGCCGTCGTAGGCGACGTCGACCGCCATGCCCTTGCGGCGCAACCCCCGAGCGATCGCGTCGGCGAGGTTGCGCTCGTCTTCCACCACCAGCACGCGCACCTGCACAGCCTTCCTGCCGCGGCGTAAAGACGCCGTAAATCAGAAGGCTAACGGCCAGATCCCCACCGAGGCATCCAGGCGGCGGCAGATGAGCACCCGGCCGGTGGTCTGGCAGTCCCCCGACACGTGGTCGGCGACCCCCAGCAGCACGGTGGTCAGCCGGGCCGGGTCGAGGCGGGCGTAGTAGACCGTGTCGGCGGTCTGGCGCAGCCCGATCACGGTTCCGTCGGCGGACGGCGGGCCGAGGCTCTGCCACTTGCCGAAGTCGCCGTGCACCCGGCCGGTGACCGGGTCGACCACGGTCAGGGCGTGGTTGCCGCCGGTCTCCGCGTCGGCGCCGGCCAGCAGGTAGGGACCGACGCGGTCGGCGTACGACCACACCTGGCTGGTCCAGCGGCGTTGCCCGGTGGCCCGGTCGACCACCACCATGCCGCCGCTGCGCGGGCTGAAGAAGCACACCTCGTCGACACAGTCCGGGCCGACGTAGGACGAGTACAGGTCGACCGGGGTGGTCCAGCGGGGCTTCAGATCGTCCAGGCCGTACGCCGTGGTCGTCGTGTGGTCCCCGATCAGGATCAGGTCACCGTCCGGCCACATCGCGATGCCCCGGCGCTCCCAGTCGGACGGCGCCTCGAACGTCCCGGACGCGCTGAGCCGGCCGGTGCGGGTGTCCCGGATCTGCAGGTCGCCGGACGAGTCGGCCACCACCAGCCGGTTCGGGAAGCCGCCGCTCCAGCCGGTCTCGGTGATGAACCCGCGGACCGGCTCCTCGAGGACCCAGCGCTGGTTCCCGGTGGCCAGGTCGATGCCGTACCAGTGCAGGTCGCCGACGTTCGGGCTGTTCTCGCGCAGCAGCACCAGCCCGTCGGCGGCGGACACGTCGAGCATCCGGGCCGGGCGCTGCCACAGCGCGACGTCGCTGCCGGCGGTCAGCGCCACCGTGGCCTCGTTCCCGACGGTGTCGACCTGGAACGAGACCAGGATGGTGTTGCCGGCCGAGGTCACGTCGAGAACCGCGCCGGCCACCGGGATCGTGGTCTGCGACAGCAGTCTGCCGTCGGGCAGCGAGTAGGTGCTGACCAGCTTGTCCTGGTGCACCAGGAAGAACCGGTCGGCGCCGACGAACATGGCGTCGCCCAGGCGGGCCGCGATGAGGACGGGACGGGCCGGCCGCGGGTTCGCGGCGGCGCCGGCCAGGGCGGCCAGCAACACGACGGTCAGCACGGCCAGCAGGGTGCGCACCGTGTGCGGGCCGAGGCCGGCATCGGGCCGGAAGCGCCGGACCTCGCCACGGGGCGGCAGATCACCCAGATCGATCAGGACGTCGCTCACGTCGCGCTCCCGGTCCGTACGGCCGCCTCTGCCGTTGATTGTGCCCGCCGCGGCCGGCTCGCGCCCGTCAGGCGTGATACGCCCAGATGTCGGCGCCGGCCGGGGTGCGGCAGACCGCGAAGGCGTCGTTGTTCTGGCACTCGGTCACCGCGGTCGCGGACCGGCCCAGAGGCTGCACCCGGCCGTACGGGCGGAGCAGGCCGAACACCGCCCCACCGCGTTCGGCGTGGCTGAGCAGCACGGGGGCGTCGCCGATCGGTGTCGACGTCGAACTCCAGCGGCGCAGGTCGGCCCTTACCGCCCCGGTGACCGGATCACGGACCTCGAGCACCCGGCTCTGGGTGTTCTCCAGCACGTAGACGTCCGGTCCGTAGCGCCGCAGCGACGCGTTGAGCTGGATGGTCCACCGGTCGCGGCCGGTCGCCGGGTCGAGCGCGGTGAGGCCGTGGTTCGTGATGATGCACGGCTCGTCGCCGCAGACCGTGATCGCCCGGTCGGTGCCTTCCGGTTCGGCCCGCGTCCAGACCGGCGCCAGGGTGGCCTGCGAGTACGCGGTCACCAGCAGCGGCCCGAACCCGGCCACCGGCGACTTCGGGTCGGGGCCGGTGATCAGCAGCAGGTCGGAGGTCCGGGGCACGCCGAAGACCGCGTCCACCTCCGGTGACCCGTCGACGGCCCGCGCGGCGAGGACGGCGCCGGTGGTCAGCGCGCGCAGCGAGAATCCGGTCCGGGAGTAGAACAGCAGCACGTCCGGCCGCCCGGGGACGGTGTCGACGACCGCGCCACCGGTGAAGCCGGCGCTCCACCGGACCGCGCCGGTGGCCAGGTCGACCACGCGGACATCGGTGTGCGACGGCGGGTCGGAGTGGAAGAGTCCGTCGGAGCCGTAGTAGATCGTCTCGCCGTTGTCGTCGCTCTGGGCTTCGTCGCCCGAGGCGAACGTCTCGTCGTACTCCACGCCGTACGACCCAGTGAGCGGCATGACCGCCGCTGCGCGGTGCCGGCGGACCGCTCCGGTGGCCGCGTCGAGGATGTCGGTGTCCTGCCCGACCTGCAGCACCACCAGGTCGCCGACCGGCCGGACGAACCAGCCGAAGCCCTGCGGAGTGTCCGCCGCGTCCGCGGTCACCGCGCTCCGGTGGCTCCACAGCTGCCGAGCCGGATCGAGCCGCCATGCGGTGGTGGTGAGTACGCCCTCGCTGCGGTCGAAGGTGAACATCCGGCCGCCGAACACCTGGAACGAACCCTGCGGCGTGATCGGCACGAACCCTGCGGCCCGCCACAGCTGCGGCACCGGCACGGCGGCGGCGTCCAGCGCGAGCGCCAGCAGCAGCACCACGACCAGCCCGGCGGCCCGGTACCGGCCCGGATGCCAGCGCCGCCGCGGCCGGCCCGGCTCGGGCTCAGGCGGCGCGTACAGGTCGAGTTCGATGACCGCCACGGCAGCACTTTAAGCGCGATACGCGAATACCTCGACCCCCCCGTTGGTCCGGCAGGCGACGTGACGGGCATCGGACGAGCACTCGGAGACCGGTGCCGAGGTGCGGCCGAGCGGCTGCACCCGGCTCGCCCCCGGCACCAGGGCGCCGAATTGCGCCCGGGCCGTCCCGGTCTGGGCGCGGAACAGCAGGATCGGGTCGTCCGGATCGCTGTCGGCCACCGTCTGCCAGGAGTGCAGATCGACGCGGGCGCGTCCGGTGCGGGTGTCGCGGATCGCCACCGGCGTCTGGGACTGGGCCTGTTCCTCGAGGACATCCGGGCCGCGGGCGAGGAGCAGGGCGGAGGTCGGCGCGGTCCAGCGGGGGGCGCCGGTGGCCGGGTCGAGCACGGTGATCACGTCCCGCCCGGTGTCACACAGCAACCCGAGGCAACTGCCCTGGTCGGCCTGTGCGCCGATGGACTCGGTGTGCTGCCAGAGGGTGGCGAAGGTGCTCACCGAGACCGCCCGCACGAAGTTGCCGGAGGCCATCAGCACCACGTCGCCGATCACGTCCGGGAAGATGTCACCGGTTGCCCGGGGCAGCGCCCGGGCGCGCTGCACGGCACCGGTCCGGCCGTCCAGAAGCGCCACCCGGTCGGCCGAGATCACCAGATAGCCGTCGGTGACGTCGGCGGCCGGCACGGCGAAGACCGAGCCGGGTTCGGCATGCGTCCAGCGTGTCCGGCCGGTGGCCAGGTCGAGGCCGCGGAACACGGTCTGCTCGGGCGGGCTGGAGTGCGGCACCCCGTTGGCCGAGAAGTACAGCGGCCCGGGGTTGCCGGAGCTCTGGACATATTCCGTGCCGGCGGCGAACCGGGCATCCTGGACGAGTGCGGTCGTGCCGCGGCCGGTCAGCAACGGAACCTTCGAGGTCCAGCGGATGCGCCCGGTGGCTGGGTCGATCACGATGGCGTCGGAGCCGCTGAGCAGAAGCAGATAGGGGCCGACCCGGGTCAGAGTGGCCGCATCGTCATGGATGACCGTGCCCGAGTCGTCCAGCTCCAGCGCCGTGGACAGGCTCCACATCCTGCGCAGCGGGTCCAGTGCCCAGGCGGTCGTGGTCCGCCGGTTGGCGTTGCCGTCGAGCGTGTAGAGCGTGCCGCCGACCAACTGGTACGACGTCGAGGCGCCGGCCAGCGGGGCCAGTCCGGTGCGGCGCCACAGCACCGGGGCGGTCGGCACGGCCCCACCCAGGGTCAGGACGAGGGCGACGACGGCCAAGATCGTGACATAGCGGAAGTAGCGGGCCGGCGGCCGGCTGAGCGGAGGCGCGACGGGCGCGTCCCGGTCCAGCTCGATCAGCGCCACCGGCTCACCCCTTCAGGCGGTACGCCCACACGATCAGCCGCCCGGCAGCGGACCGGCAGATCAACCGGCCCGGGACCGACTGGCAGTCCCCGATGCCCGGTGGCAGGTCCGAGATGATCTGCGGCCGGGCGTACCCCGAACGGGCGATGGCCACCATGGTACGTGCCCCGTTGTCGACCGTCCGGCTCACCAGCACCTCGTTCGCCGAACCGGGATCGGCGGTGGCCGTCACCGGACGCCAGCCGCGCAGGTCGGTCACGACCCGCCCGGTGACCGGGTCGGCCAGTCCGACGGCGTCGCTGGTACCGCTCGGCGAGGCGTACGCGACCAGCAGACGGCCCCGCGTCTCCACGCCCCGCCAGTCCGGCCGGTACCACACGATGCCGCCGGTCCGGGGGTCCACGCCGGTCACCCCGTCCGGCCCGGCCAGGCAGGCCAGCGGTTCGCAGGGCTCGATCTCGTACGTGCCGCCGGCCGGGCGCTCCCACCGCGGGGCCAGCGTGAGCGGGTCGTACGCGGAGATGAGCGTGCCCACGCCGGGGACGTAGTGGCGGAGCAGGATCAGGCCGCCGGAGACGGTGGGGTTGCCCGGCTCGTAGTCGGCCGGCGGCAGCGGGACCGACGCCAGTTGCCGGCCGGTGGCCAGGTCGTGCAGCGCCATCGTGGCGTCGTCGCGGACGAGCAGCATCCGCGGGCCCGACCCCGCCGGTCCGGGCACGCCCAGCAGAACCCCGGTCGAAGGCACGCGGACGGTCCACCGGACCCGGCCGGTGACCGGATCGACCGAGTCGACCGGACCCTGGATGCGGCGGCCGGTGATCGACAGGCTGCGCACGTCGGTCACCCCGAGCAGCACGTCGGAACCGCGGACGGTGGCCACGCTGCCCGCGTGCGACCAGCGCGGCGTTCCGGTGCGCACGTCCACCGCCGCCGTCCCGGGATCACCGGCGACGATCGACCAGGGACGGATCAGCACCACCCCGTCGAGCGAGCGCAGCCGGTAGGTGGGTGCCGGCAGGCCGACCTGCCACTGCTGCCGACCGGTCTCGAGGTCGTACGAGGCCAGCGTGCCCAGCGTCTGGGCCAGCAGCCGGCCGTCCGTGGTGACGGTGTACGTGTCGGCCGGTCCGACCGACAGCGAGATCAGCCGGGTGAGCGCCGGCGGGGGCGGGGCGGCCGACCCGGTGAGCGTGGCCAGCAGACCCAGCACCAGCAGGAACGGGCCGAACCAGCCGGCCGTGGTGGCCCGGGTGGGCCGGATGTAGGTGTCGGGTTCACCGCGCTCGAGACCGAGATCGATGACCACGGTCTCCGTCGCCATCCTTCAAAGGTAACGGTCCGATAACGAAAACGCCCGTTGACCTTCAGCCGGTCGGCTGACGCCAGGAGCCGTTGTCGGACACGGCGTCCGGCTTGGGGAAAGCGGCGTCCATCTCCAGGCCGCTGGCCGTCTCGGTGACGGCCCGGGCGATGTCTTGCGCGGTCAGTCCGAGTGCGGTCAGGATCTCCGCCCGGCTGCCGTGCGGGTGGAAGCCGGGCGGCACGCCGAAGTCGCGCACCGGCGTGCCGACGCCGGCGTCGCGCAGCAGCGCGGTCACTGCGTCACCGACGCCCCCGGTGCGGATGCCGTCTTCCAGGGTCACCACCAGCCGATGCTCGCGGGCCAGGGCGGCCAGCTCGACCGGCACCGGGCGGACCCAGCGCGGGTCGGCCACGGTCACCCCGTAACCCTGCTCGGCCAGCCGGCCGGCGACGTCCATCCCGAGCTGGCCGAACGCGCCCACGGCGACCAGCAACACGTCCTTGCGCTCGTCGGCGCGCAGGATGTCGACCGGCCCGACGCGGCGCAGCGCCGGCAGGTCGGCGACCACCGCCCCGGTCGGGAACCGCAGCACGGTCGGCCCGTCTTCCACCGCGACCGCCTCGCGCAGTTCCTCCCGCAGCGTGGCGGCATCACGGGGAGCGGCGATCCGCAACCCCGGCACCACGCCGAACACGCTCATGTCCCAGATGCCGTAGTGACTCGGGCCGTCCGGGCCGGTGATGCCCGCCCGGTCCAGCACGAACGTCACCGGCAGCCCGTGCATGGCCACGTCGAGCAACACCTGGTCGAAGGCCCGGTTGAGGAACGTGGCGTAGACCGCGACCACCGGGTGCAGCCCGCCCATGGCCAGCCCGGCCGCGCTGGTGGCGGCGTGCTGCTCGGCGATGCCCACGTCGAACGCCCGGTCCGGGTATTTCTTGGCCAGCGCGGCGATACCCGTCGGCTCGGCCATCGCGGCGGTGATGCCGACGATGTCCGGCCGCTCGTCGGCCACCTTGACCAGCTCGTCGGCGAACACGTGCGTCCACTTGACGCTCGGCGCCGCCAGCAGCTTGCCCGTCTCCACGCTGAACGCGCTGCTCGGGCCGTGCAGGCAGTCGGCCTCGTCGTCCTCGGCCGGGCGGTAGCCGTAGCCCTTGCGGGTCACCACGTGCACGATCACCGGCGCGTTGAAGCCCTTGGCCCGCCGCAGCGCCGACTCGACCGCCTGCTCGTCGTGGCCGTCCACCGGGCCGACGTACTTCAGGCCCAGGTCCTCGAACATCGGCTGCGGGCTGATCGCGTCCTTGATGCCGCGCTTGACCGCGTGCAGCACCTCGTACATCGGCTTGCCCACCATCGGGGTCGAGCCGAGCGCGTCCTTGACCAGGTCGAGCACCTTCTCGTATCCGGGGTTGAGGCGCAGCGTGGAGAGGTGGGTGGCCAGGCCGCCGATCGTCGGCGCGTACGACCGGCCGTTGTCGTTGACCACGATGACCAGCCGGTTCTTGCTGGCGGCGATGTTGTTCAGCGCCTCCCAGCACATGCCCCCGGTGAGCGCCCCGTCGCCGACGACGGCGACCACGTGCCGGTCCTCGCCGCGCAGCGTGAACGCCTTGGCCAGCCCGTCGGCGTAGCTGAGGGCGGTGGACGCGTGCGAGTTCTCGATCAGGTCGTGCTCGCTCTCCGCCCGGCTCGGGTACCCGGAGAGGCCGCCGCGCTGCCGCAGCCGGTCGAAGCCCTCCTGCCGGCCGGTGAGGATCTTGTGCACGTACGCCTGGTGGCCGGTGTCGAACAGCACCCGGTCCCGGGGCGAGTCGAAGACCCGGTGCAGCGCCATCGTCACCTCGACGACGCCCAGGTTGGGGCCGAGGTGCCCGCCGGTCCGCGACACCTTGGCCACCAGGAAGTCCCGGATCTCAGCGGCCAGGAGCGGCAACTGATCGACGTCGAGCCGCTTGAGGTCGCCGGGCGAGCCGATGCTCGCCAGGATGCCGGTCGACGTGTCGCTGCCTTCGCTCATGAGAGATCAGTCTATCGGCGGCGCGCCGCCCCGCATCCGGCGTGCACCGAACCTCCCCAACCCGGCCGAGCGGTGGTCACCCGAAATCAGGGCTGGCCACCGATTTTTCCGGTTCAGGACGCCACTTCCCTCCGGTGTGATCGTGCTCACCACGTCCGCCAGGTCGGTCAGCGGGTGAAGAGGCCCACGCACTCCACGTGCTGGGTCATCGGGAAGCAGTCGTACGCCCGGAGCCCGGTCAGCCGCCACCCCGCCGCCACGAACGTGGCCACGTCCCGCCCGAAGGCCGCCGGGTCGCAGGCCACGTAGGCCACCGCCCGCGGGTTCGCGGCCACGATCCCCCGCACCACCGCGGCGCCGGCCCCGGTGCGCGGCGGGTCCAGCACCACCAGGTCGACCGGTCCGGTGATCCGGCGGCGGCCGAGCGCGGTGTCCACCTTGGCCGCCACCACCTCGACCCCGGCCAGGTCGGCCAGGTTGGCCCGGGCCGCGGCCACCCCGTCCGGCGCCGACTCGACCACGGTCACCCGGGCGCCGGTCCGGCCGGCCACCGCCGCCGCGAACAGCCCGGCCCCGCCGTAGAGGTCCCAGGCGGTCTCCCCCGGCTCGGGCCGCAGCATGTCCAGCACCGCCCCGGTGAGGGTGTCCGCGGCGGCCGGGTGCACCTGCCAGAAGCCCTGCACGGGCACCGTCCAGTCGCGGCCGGCGGCGATCTCGCGCACCTCGCCCGGACCGGTGGTCTCCCCGGGCGGCGACGCCACCACGCTCACGTCACCGCCGGTGGAGGCGACCGTCTCGACCGCGTTCGCCACCGGCCACGGCCGCCGGGTCACGTCCAGGTCCTGGATCCGGGGGTGGGCGATCCGGCACACGTCGACCGGTACCACCTGGTGCGAGCGGTGCTGGAGCAGGCCGGCCCGGCCGGCGGCGTCGACCGCGTACCGGACCCGGGACCGCCAGCCGAGCGGGCCGCCCGGCAACGGCGCCACCCGTACGGCCAGGGCCTCGATCTGCGCCGGGGAGAGGCCGCCGAGCCGGAGCAGTTGCTCCCGGACCACCGCCGCCTTCCACTCGAGCTGGGCCGGCGGGGCGGCGTGCTGCAGGTCGCAGCCGCCACAGCCACCCGGATGCGCGTACGGGCAGGGCGGCTCGACCCGGTCCGGCGACGCCTCGTGCACCTCCACCGCGTCACCGCGCAGGTAGCCCCGGTGCAGCTCGGTGATCTCCACGGTGACCCGCTCGCCGGGCAGCGCGTGCCGGACGAACACCACCCGGCCGTGCGCATCGCCGATCCGGGCCACGCAGTGGCCGCCGTGCGCCGGCGGCCCCACCGTCACCTCGACGAGATCGCCCTCGAGAAGTTCCTCCACCTCCCCGGCCGGGGCGCTCACGAGCCGGCCCGGTCCGGCGTCGGCGTGACCGGCGGAGAAGCGGCGGGCGAGGCCGGTGGAGAGGCGGCCGGTGAGGTGGCGGGTGACGTCGGCGCGGGCGGTTTCGGCAGGTCGGAGCGGCGGGTCCGCGGGCCGCGGGACGGTCCCCGGGTCAGGCTCGAGTCCAGCCGGTCCAGGTTGCGGTCCTGACTGGACCGCAGCTGCCACGGCACGCTGGTCACCATCACGCCGGGCTCGAACAGAAGCCGGCCCTTGATCCGCAGCGCGCTCTGGTTGTGCAGCAGGTTCTCCCACCAGCGGCCGACGACGTACTCGGGCACGAAGACGGTGACCACATCCCGTGGTGACCCGCGCCGCACGCTCTTGACGAAGTCGATGATCGGGCGGCTGATCTCCCGGTAGGGCGAGTCGACGACGGTCAGCGGCACCGGTACCTGGCGCCGCTCCCACTCGGCCTGGATCGCCCGGGTGTCCTTGTCGTCGACGTTGACGGTGACCGCGGTGAGCGTGTCCGGCCGGGTCGCCTGGGCGTACGCCAGAGCCCGCAGGGTCGGCATGTGCACTTTGCTGACCAGCACCACGGCGTGGTTGCGGGACGGCAGCACAGGCGCCTCGTCGGTCGGCTGGAGCTCCTGCGCGACCCGCACGTAGTGCTTCCGGATGCCCAGCATCAGCAGGTAGATGAAGATCATCGCGGCGATCGCGATCCAGGCGCCGAGCAGGAACTTGGTGATCAGCACGACGATCAGCACCGCGCCGGTCAGGCCCATGCCGAACGTGTTGATCGCCCGGGACCGGATCATCTGCCGGCGCCGGACCGGGTCGCGCTGGGTCCGCAGCAGCCGGTTCCAATGCCGGATCATGCCCGCCTGGGACAGCGTGAACGACACGAACACGCCCACGATGTAGAGCTGGATCAGCCGGGTCGTCTCCGCCTGGAACGCCACGATCAGCACCATGGCCGCGACGGCCAGGAAGATGATGCCGTTGCTGAAGGCCAGCCGGTCGCCGCGGGTGTGCAGCTGGCGGGGCAGGTAGCGGTCCTGGGCCAGGATCGAGCCGAGCACCGGGAAGCCGTTGTACGCGGTGTTGGCCGCCAGGAACAGGATCAGCGCGGTCACCGCGCCCACGACGTACAGCAGCACCGACCCCTCGCCGAACACGGTCTCGCCGAGCTGGGTGGTCACCGTCTTCTGCACGTAGTTGGGCGGCCCCGAGATGATCTGCGACGCGTCCTCGACGAACTGCAGGTGGGTGATCCGGGACAGCACCACGATGCCGACCAGCATGACGATCGCGATCGCGCCCAGCAGCAGGAGTGTGGTGGCCGCGTTCTTGCTCTTCGGCGGCTTGAACGCGGGCACGCCGTTGGAGATGGCCTCGACGCCGGTCAGCGCGGCGCAGCCGGAGGAGAACGTCCGCAGCAGCAGGAAGACGAACGCGAAGCTGGTCAGGTGGCTGCGTTCGGCCGAGATGACCAGGTCGGCGCTGGGCGCGCGGAGGTGCTGGCCGAGGAGGAAGACGCGGAACAGGCCGGTCAGGATCATCCCGACGATGACCACGATGAACGCGTACGTCGGGATGGCGAACGCGGTCCCCGACTCGCGCAGCCCGCGCAGGTTGACCGCGGTCAGCAGGACCACCGCGCCGACCGCGAAGATGATCTTGTTCTCGGCCACGAACGGCACCACCGAGCCGAGGTTGTTCACCCCGGCCGACACCGACACCGCGACCGTGAGGATGTAGTCGACCAGCAGCGCGCTGCCCACGGCCAGGCCGAAGCGGGGACCGAGGTTGACCGTGGCGACCTCGTAGTCGCCGCCGCCGGACGGGTAGGCGTGCACGTTCTGCCGGTAGCTGGCGACCACGGTGACCATGACGACGGCGACGGCGAGCGTCACCCAGGGCGAGATGGCGAAGGCGCCGGCGCCCGCGATGGACAGCGTCAGCAGGATCTCGTCGGGAGCGTAGGCCACGCTGGAGAGCGCATCGGACGCGAACACGGGCAGCGCGATCCGCTTGGACAACAACGTGTGCTGCAGCTTGTCGGAGCGGAACGGCCGGCCGAGCAGAAGCCGTTTGACGAGAGAGGTCGAACTTGCCACAAGCGATAAGCGTACGGCCGTATGTCGCGCCCCGTACCCCCACCCGGGCGCCGGTTCGGCACAGCACGTGGGACGCTCTGCATGACAGCACACATCGGGGAGGGCGCAGACCTTGCACGTCGTGATCATGGGGTGTGGCCGGCTGGGGTCGACGCTGGCCCACAACCTGGACGCACGCGGCCACTCGGTGGCGGTGATCGATCAGAACGCCGACGCCTTCCGGCGCCTGGGAGCCGAGTTCGCCGGCATCACGGTGACCGGGATCGGCTTCGACCGGGACGTGATGCGGTCGGCCGGCATCGAGCGGGCGGACGCCTTCGCCGCCGTGTCCAGCGGCGACAACTCGAACATCATCTCGGCGCGGCTGGCCCGGGAGACGTTCGGCGTGTCGCGCGTCGTCGCCCGGATCTACGACGCCCGCCGGGCCCTGGTGTACGAGCGGCTGGGCATCCCGACCGTCGCCACCATCCGCTGGGCGGCCGACCGGATGGTCCGGCACCTGATTCCCGAGGGCACGGTCGAGGTCTTCCGCGACCCGACGAGCGTGGTCTCGATCGTCGAGGCGCCGCTGCACCGCGACTGGGTGGGCCGGCCGGTCAAGGCGCTGGAGGAGGCCACCGGCGCCCGGGTGGCGTACCTGATGCGGTTCGGCATCGGGTCGCTGGCCACCGGCTCCACCGTGCTGCAGGACGGCGACCAAGTGTTCGTTCTGGTCACCGACGAAACCGTGGGTCCGGTGCTGGAGATCGCGTCCGGCACCGACCAGAGGGGGAACTGACCATGCGGATCGCCATCGCCGGAGCCGGCAACGTGGGCCGCTCGATCGCCAGCGAGCTGATCGGCAACGGCCACCAGGTGATGCTGATCGAGCGGCTGCCCCGCAAGCTGCGCCCGGAGCGGGTGCCCGAGGCGGAGTGGGTGCTGGCCGACGCCTGCGAGGTCAGCAGCCTGGAGGAGGCCAATCTGGCCGGGTGCGACGTGGTCGTGGCGGCCACCGGTGACGACAAGGCCAACCTGGTGTGCTCGCTGCTGGCCAAGACCGAGTTCGCGGTCGGCCGGGTGGTCGCCCGGGTGAACCGGGCGGAGAACGAGTGGCTGTTCACCGACCAGTGGGGCGTCGACGTCGCGGTGAGCAAGCCGCGGCTGATGGCGGCCCTGGTCGAGGAGGCGGTCACGGTCGGCGACCTGGTCCGGCTGATGACGTTCCGGCAGAGCGAGGCCAACCTGGTCGAGATCACGCTGCCGGCCACGGCGCCCTACGTGGGTCAGCCGGTGCGGTCGGTGCCGATGCCGCGGGACTCGGCGCTGGTGGCGATCCTGCGCGGCAAGCGGGTGCTGGTGCCGACGCCGGACGATCCGCTGGAGGCCGGCGACGAGCTGATCTTCGTGTGCACCACCGAGGTCGAGGACCAGGTCCGGGCGGTGGTGCTGGGCAGCACGGAAATGATCTAGGTGGCGGGCTCGGGTTCCGGCTCGCGGTCGTGGCCCTCGTGGGTGACCCGCCGGACCGCCCACACCGTCAGCGCCAGCATGCCGGCGTAGATCGGCCAGCTCAGGAAGATCCGGGCCACCCCCAGCAGGTCGGCCCGGTTGAACCAGTAGAGCAGCCCCTGCACGCCGCCCCGGACGATCAGCGACCCGGCCCAGGCCACGGTCAGCCACTGGAAGGTGCCGAGCAGCTTCCGGCTCTGCAGCCAGTCGTGCCTGCCCTTGTTGGCCATGACCGCCCAGACGTACCCGATGATCGGCTTACGGACGGCCGTGGACAGCAGGAGCAGCACCGCCTCGCCCAGCGTGAGCAGGATGCCGGGCAGGTAGAAGTCCTTGGCGTGGCCGGACCGGGCGGCCAGGTAGGCGCCCAGCGCGATGCCGATGACGCCGTTGACGGCGTGCCGCACCGGCTGCTTGCGGGCCAGCCGGAAGACCGCGATGAGCACCGCCGTGCCGACCGCGCCGGCGATCGCGACGTACAGCCCGGTCCGCTCGGACAGGCCCACCGACTTCAGCCCGAAGATCCAGTTCAGCAGCACGAACGCGAGCACCGGGACGCTCGACTCGATCAGCCCGCGCATGCCGCCGAGCTGCTCGGCGATCTGTTCCGAGATGGTCGGCAGTTCCTCGTCCGGGTCGGCGACCGCCTCGACCGGGTGCAGATGCAGCTCCTCGACCACCTCTTCGGCGACCCGGTCCGGCACCCCCTCGTGCGGAGCCGCATGACGGGGTTCGTTGCCGGGTGTCACCGGGGCGCCTCCTGGAGTTCGTAGTACGGGTTGTAGATCACCTTGCGGTCGTCGCGAATCGCGATGCGACCTTTCGCGGTGAGCTGCCGCCCGGGCTCGATTCCGGCGATCGAGCGCCGGCCCAGGAAGACGAGCGTGACCACGTCGCTGCCGTCGTAGAGGTCGGCCTCCAGCGTCGGCAGGTTGGTCCGCGGAGTGTACGCCACCGTGCGCAGCCGCCCGGAGACCGAGACCACCTGGCCCCGCGAGCAGGTCGTGGCGGGCACGGCACCGCACCGGGCGGCGTCGCGCTTGAGTTCCTCCGCCTCGAGTTCCTCCTCGGAGGCGGTCAGACGGTCGAAGAAGCGACGAAAACCCGTACGTTCGTCGGTCGCCATGATGGGGCTCACCTTCCTCGACGGACCCCGGACAGTCGGCAAAGTCTGCACAGGGACCACCCGTTCAAGGTACGCCGGAATAGGCCGTAGTGACCCCCGTCACGGCCCCGCTGATCAGTGGCCGGGTCCGCGGCCGTTCGACGGCGGGCCCGGCTCCTGCTGCTGGGCCAGTTCGGCGGCGTGCTGTTCGGCGTGCTCCTGCATCTCCGGGGGCAGCCGCAGCGGCAGCGGTTCGCGCACCGGGCGGGCCTCCTCGTCGCGGACCACGACCAGGCCGCGGAGGGCGGTGGTGAGCGGCCCGCCGTAGTTCTGGTCGGCGGCCGCCGGGCCCTGGAACAACGCCCGGACCATCCAGCGCGGGCCGTCCACACCGACGAACCGGACCACGGCCGGTCCTTCGGGAGTGTTGACGGTGGCGGTCAGCTCGATGCCGTACGGGCCGTCGACCTCTTCCGGGCGTACCCCGTCGGAGCCCATGGACGTGGCGATCTCGTCCCGGACCTCGCCCCAGATGCCCTCGGAGCGCGGTGCCGCGAAGACTCCGAGCTGCAGGGCGCTCTCGCCGTCGACCAGCACGATGGTGTCCACCGAGCCGTCCGGGTTGGCCTGCACCCGAACCTCGACGTTGTCGATCGCCGGGATCTGCAGGCTGCCCATGTCGAGCAGCTGCACGCCCCCGGGGGCGGTGTGCGAGTCGTACGGGCCGAACTCGGGCACCGCCGGGTCGGGGTTGCCGGCCATGCTCTGTGCCAGCGCCTCCGACGGCGGGGCGTCGCCCGAGCGCACGTGCCGCGGGCCCCCGCGCTTTCGGAACATCCTTGCCACCTTCCGTTCAGACCTGGGCGGGAACGTCGAGGGCCTGGTGCCCACCGGTCGAGCCGTGGCCGCCCGTACCGCGGACGGTTTCCGGCAGCTCCTCGACCCGGCGGAACTCGGCCCGCTCGACCCGCTGCACGATGAGCTGGGCGATACGGTCACCGCGGTTGATCACGACCGGCGTGACGTGGTCGTGATTGATCAGGTTGACCAGGATCTCGCCGCGGTACTCGGCGTCGACGGTACCGGGCGCGTTGAGGACGGTGACGCCCAGGCGGGCGGCCAGCCCGGATCGCGGGTGAACCAGGCCGACGTAGCCGTCCGGCAGGGCGATCGCGACCCCGGTCCGGACCAGCTTGCGCTCCCCCGGGGCGAGCCGGACCTCCTCGGCCGCGACCAGGTCGGCACCGGCGTCGCCGGGATGCGCGTACGCGGGCGCCGGCAGTCCGGGGTCGAGGAGACGCACGGGTACGTCCACGGAGTGGTCCTCACGTTCTCGAGACTTCTGGGGCAGCGCCCACCATGCCATCCTGCCGTGCCCCGGACCGCAGACGCGCCGTACCCTTCCAGCGTGACACCCGACCTGTCCGGCCGCACGGTCGCCTACACCGAACGCCTCGGCGTCTCGTGGTGGACGTGGCCGTGCGCGGCGCTGGCCGGCGGGATTCTCGGGGCCGAGGTCGGGATCAGTCTCGTCGACCTGCCGATCTGGGTGCCGTTCGCGGCCGTCTTCGCGCTGACCGCGGTGCTGCTCGTGTGGGTGAGCCGGATGCGGGTCACGGTGACCGGCACGGAACTGCAGATCGACGACGCCCGGCTGCCCCTGGCGGTGATCGCCGAC
>CAXSDA010000043.1:0-4530 GCA_964236515.1 uncultured Actinoplanes sp. | reverse complement strand
GCGGGCAAGCGGGAGTCGCTGGGCGTGGGCGCGCACCCGATGGCGTTCGTGATCCAGCGGCCGTGGATCGGCAGCGCGGTGCAGATCCTGCTGGACGACCCGGCCGACCCGACGCCGTTCTGGGTGATCAGCACCCGTCACCCGGTCGAACTCGCCACCGCCCTACTCGCCGGCCGGGGTTGAGCGGAGCCGGTCAGCTCGGTAACGCCGGGCGCGACTTGCGCAGGTCCTTCTGGAGCTTCTCGCCCAGGCTGTTGGTCGCCCGCCGGTTCAGGTAGCCGGCCACGGCGGCGCCGGTGAGCAGCGGGCCCATCGTGGTCAGGTTGCGGCCGAAGCGCTTGAGCAGCGTCTTCTGCAGCTCCTTGCGGGCCGCGGTGCCCAGCACCGAGGTCAGCCCGGCCCCGGACAGCAGCGGGTTCACCCCCCGCTGGGAACTCCAGGCCTGGACCAGCGAGGCCGCCTTGTGCGTGTTCGTGCCGGTGATCGGCTGGCGGTAGACCTCGTGCAGCTCGCCGATCAGTTTCAGCTCGACGGCGACGACGGCCACGGTCTCGGCGGCCAGCAGCACCGGGGCGGACAGCAGAGTGGGCAGCGCGGCCCACTCCACGGCGGCCACGCCGCCGCCGGCGGCGCCGATGCCGGCGGTGGACCGGGCGGCGTTGCGGATCAGCCGCTCGGCGAGCTCGTCGCCGTCCATCCCGTCGAAGTGCTTGTGCAGAGTGTGCAGATCGCGCACCGGTACGTGCGGGGCGATGTCGCCCACCACGTCGGCCATCCAGCGGATCGCCGCCGACGGCCGGAACAGCTGGCCCATCCCGCGCCGGCGCACGTCGGACACCAGGCGGCCGAGCAGTTTGCGCCGCCCGGCGGGCTCGAGGTCGTCGGCGGTCAGGGCGGCGACGGTGGCTCCGATCTCCGCGTCCTCCGCCGCCGGTACCGGCTGCGGCTCATTGACTTCTGCGGGCGTGTCGGAAGCGCTCATCGTCGTCGTCCTTCCCCGTGGTCGTTTCTCCTCAAGTCAAGCAGCCGGGCGCACCGGCCGCACCTTAAGAGGCCCTTGAGGGGTCGGTCCGGGTCCCGGGCGCGTCGAGGCGGTCCGGGAGCTAGGTGGGTGGAATTGCAGGGTCGGGCGGGTGCGCCTGGATCAGGCGCACTCGCGGCAGATCAGGTCGCCGTTCCGTTCGGCGGCGAGCTGGCTGCGGTGGTGCACGAGGAAACAGCGGGCACAGCGGAACTCGTCGGACTGCATGGGCAGAACCTTGACGGTGAGTTCCTCGTCGGCCAGGTCGGCACCGGGAAGCTCGAAGCTCTCCGCCACCTCGACCTCGTCGACGTCCACCGCACCCGACTGCGAGTCGGCTCGGCGGGACTTCAGTTCCTCGAGGCTGTCCTCGCCGAGGTCGACCTCGTCGCGACGCGGGGCGTCGTAGTCGGTGGCCATCGGTCTTCACTCTCCTGTATCGATGTGTCGCTTAGCGTTGGTAACGCCGGCGACGCCCTTCTGGTTCCCGGTAACGCGGACTTTCTTTTCACCCGTGTTGCACCGCGGAGGGCGTCGGTCGATTCCCCGGCGGGCGGGGTACCTTACCGCTCTTGTGGGAGGTGAGGACGTCGTACGGCGGCCCATTGTTCCCGATGTGACTGAGGCGACATCAAACTAGGGTCCCCGCGAGGTGGATCATCGTCGGCGCGCCGGAGCGTTCGGTGGTTTCCGCGCCAGTGGCGATCAGACGCTAACCTCACGACAAGCTCGCCCGTCCCCCGGTCGCGGGCGGTCCGCTACCTGGGAGCACTCACCATGAGTTTTGCGCGCGTCCGAGCCCTCGTCGTCGTCGGCGCGCTCGCCGTGGCAGCGGTGGTATTCGTGATCGTGGCGCTGGTCAAGGACACCCAGCAGAACGCGGTGGCGAGCGGCTGCCCGGCCGGCTCGGTGACGGCCGACATCCGCCTTCCGGATGACCCGTCCGAGGTCACCGTCAAGGTCTACAACGCCACCCGTACCCCCGGGGTGGCCGACCGGGTCACCAGCGACTTCACCAACCGCCGGTTCAAGGCGCAGAAGCCGGCCGAGAACAAGAAGAAGTTCACCGGCGTGGCCCAGCTGCGGTACGGGCCGGCCGCGGTCGGCAAGGCGCACCTGCTCAAGGCGTACTTCCTGGCGCAGGCCGTGCCGCTGTACGACCCGAAGCGCAAGGGCGACGTGGTCGACGTGATCATCGGAACCCAGTACCGGCAGCTGGCCACCACGACCGAGGTCAACCAGTCGCTGGTCGAGTTGGGCGAGCCGGACGTGCCGCCGGGCGCGTGCGCCAAGGCGGACAAGGGCTGAGCCGCTGTCCCGGACCGCCGTCACGGACCGCCCGTCGCGTCCAGGTCCCGCAGCGCGTCGTGCAGCGGGCCGAAGAGCGCCGGCGGGGCCGCGATGACCAGGTCCTCGCCCGCCGGGGCGCCGCCCAGCCCGGCCACCCGGACGCCGGCCTCGGTGCAGACCAGACCGCCGGCCGCCCGGTCCCACGGATTCAGGCCCTTCTCGTAGTACGCGTCCAGAGTGCCCTCGGCGACCAGGCACAGGTCGAGGGCGGCCGCCCCGAACCGGCGGATGTCGCGGACCCGGCCGATCAGCCCGGCCAGCACCGCGCCCTGGTGGACCCGCCGGGCGGCGTCGTAGCCGAACCCGGTGCCGACCAGCGTCTGGTCCAGAGTGGTGGTGTCCGATCCGGTCAGCCGCCGGCCGTCGCGCCACGCGCCGCCGCCCAGCGCCGCCGTCCACTCGTCACCGGTGGCCGCATTGACGACCACGCCGGCCACCACGACGCCGTCCACCTCGGCGGCCAGCGAGACCGCGTACTGCGGCAGGCCGTAGAGGTAGTTGACCGTGCCATCGATCGGATCCAGCACCCACCGCACAGCCGCGTCCGGTGCGCCACCGTCGCCGTACTCCTCGCCGAGCACTGCGTCGCCCGGCCGGACCGCCCGGAGCTCCTGGACGACCTGACGTTCCACCGCCTTGTCGGCGGCCGTGACGACGTCCGTCCGGGTGCTCTTGGTCTGCACGTCGCCGATCGCCTCGGCCCGCATCCGGCGGGCCGTCACGGCGGCTTCCCGCGCAATCCGCACGGCCAGTGCCAACAGTTCGTCCGGCGTCGATCTCTGCATCTCGGGGGACACCTGTACCGCCTTTCTGCCGATACCATTCTCGCGGCGACGGGGTTGTCGAGGTCAGAGACCCCCCAGCGGCGTGCTGCGTCGCAGGGATCTCACCGGACAGCGCTACAATTCACCACTGCCACCGCTTCACGGACCACCCGCCGAGGGGTCGTCCGGGTTCCGGCGGCTCCCCAACACACCGGCCGGTCTCGTTTTGCCGCGTGCTGCGCCGGGCACCAGGCCGTATGACTTCGCCCTTCGGAAGGTTGTTCGTGACAGAAGCCCACCAGACCGGTGCCGACGTTCGCTCCCTCACCGAGGTCCTGCTCGCATCAGCGCAGGGCGCCGGCGGGCAGCTCACCTCGGCCGAGGTCGCGCAGACGCTCGAGTCGGCCGTGGTGACTCCGGCACAGGCCAAGAAGATCCTGCGGGCGCTGGTCGACGCCGGCGTCACGGTGGTGGTCGACGGGTCGGCCAGCACCCGCCGCAAGGTCTCCGCCGCTCGTGCGGCCACGCCCGCCTCCAAGGCCACCACGGCCAAGGCGGCGGCCGCGGCGGCCCCGGCGGCCGGCGGCACGGCGGCTCCGGACACCGGCGCCGACCCGTCGAAGAAGGCTCCGGCCAAGAAGGCGGCCGCGACCAAGGCCGTGCCGGCGAAGAAGGCCGCGCCCGGCGCCGCCAAGGCCGGTCCGGCTACCGCGGGCGAGCCCGGCACCGAGCCCGAGGGCCCCGCCGACGGCGAGGAGATCGACCCCGAGGAACTGGCCGCCGTGATCGAGGACGTGGTGGTCGAGGAAGAGCCGGCCGCGGTTCAGGCCGCCGCCTCGGACGCCGCCAGTTCGGCCACCGACGTCGACTTCGAGTGGGACGACGAGGAGTCGGAGGCGCTGAAGCAGGCACGCCGCGACGCCGAGCTGACCGCGTCGGCCGACTCGGTCCGGGCGTACCTCAAGCAGATCGGCAAGGTCCCCCTGCTGAACGCGGAGCAGGAGGTCGAGCTGGCGAAGCGGATCGAGGCCGGGCTGTACGCGGCCGAGCGTCTGCGCGCCTGCGACGACGGCGAGGAGAACCTCGAACGCAACATGGAGCGCGACCTGCGCTGGATCGGCCGGGACGGTGAGCGGGCCAAGAACCACCTGCTCGAGGCCAACCTACGACTGGTCGTCTCGCTGGCCAAGCGCTACACCGGACGCGGCATGGCCTTCCTCGACCTCATCCAGGAAGGCAACCTCGGCCTGATCCGCGCCGTCGAGAAGTTCGACTACACCAAGGGCTACAAGTTCAGCACCTACGCCACCTGGTGGATCCGGCAGGCCATCACCCGCGCCATGGCCGACCAGGCCCGCACCATCCGCATCCCGGTGCACATGGTGGAGGTCATCA
>CAXSDA010000042.1:49332-67553 GCA_964236515.1 uncultured Actinoplanes sp. | reverse complement strand
CGTAGGTCGCGTCGGCGAACTCCGGGTCGGTCATGATCGTGGCCGGGTTGGAGTTGACCAGCGAGACGCGCAGGCCCTCGGCCCGCAGCACCCGGCAGGCCTGGGTGCCGGAGTAGTCGAACTCGCAGGCCTGCCCGATGACGATCGGCCCGGAGCCGATCACCATGACGTGCCGGAGATCTTCACGCTTGGGCATGCGTCAGCCCTTCTTTTCCACGAGCTCGACGAAGCGGTCGAAGAGGTAGTCGGCGTCGTGCGGACCGGCCGCCGCCTCCGGGTGGTACTGGACGGTGAAGGCCGGTACGTCAAGCCCGCGCAGCCCTTCGACGACGTCGTCGTTGAGGCACACGTGGCTGACCTCGACACCGCCGAAGCCGGTGTCGATCACGGTGTTCAGCGGCGCGTCGACCGCGAACCCGTGGTTGTGGCTGGTCACCTCGACCTTGCCGGTGGTCTTGTCGAGCACCGGCTGGTTGATGCCGCGGTGTCCGTAGCCCAGCTTGTAGGTGCCGAAGCCGAGCGCCCGCCCGAGGATCTGGCTGCCGAAGCAGATGCCGAACAGCGGCACCTGGCGGCGCATCACCTCCCGGGCCAGGCCGACCGGCCCGTCGGCGGTGGCCGGGTCGCCCGGGCCGGGCGAGAGGAACACCGCGTCCGGCGACACCGCCAGCAGGTCCTCGACGGTCGAGGACTGCGGGAAGACGTGCGTGGTCACACCGCGGGCGGCCAGTCGCCGGGCGACGTTGCGCTTGATGCCGAGGTCGAGGGCGGCCACTGTGTAGCGGTGCTCGCCCTCGGCCGCGACCGTGTACATCGACGGGGTGCTGACCTCGGCCGACAGATCGGCACCCAGCATCGGCGGCTGCTCCAGGACGCGGGCGTGGACCGATGACGGGTCGAGGTCGACCGACGAGACGCCGGCCCGCATGGCGCCGCGTTCGCGCAGGTGGCGGGTCAGCGCGCGGGTGTCGACACCGGAGATGCCGACGACCCCCTCGGCGGCCAGCCGGTCGGCCAGCGACGCCGTCGACCGCCAGTTGGACGGGCGCCGGGCCGGGTCGCGGACCACGTACCCGGCCACCCAGATACGGGACGACTCGTCGTCCTCGTCGTTGACGCCGGTGTTGCCGATGTGCGGGGCGGTCTGCACCACCACCTGCCGGTGGTACGACGGGTCGGTCAGCGTCTCCTGATAACCCGTCATGCCGGTGGTGAAGACGGCCTCGCCGAACGTCTCGCCGACCGCGCCGTACGCCTCGCCCCGGAACGTCCGCCCGTCCTCGAGCACCAGAATCGCTGAACCGCCAAGGCGGCTTCGCCGCACTGCAGTATCCGGACCAGGAGTCACCGGAGCACCTTCCCGTCGAGCACGGTGGGAACGCCGCGCAGGAACGTGGCGACGACCCGCCCCGGCAGCGTGGTGCCGGTGTACGGGGTGTTGCGGCTGCGGCTGACCAGGTCGGCCGGGTCGACCACGCGGCGCGCGGCCGGGTCGACCAGCGTCAGGTTGGCCGGCTCCCCCACGGCGAGGGTGCCGCCGTGGCCGGTCAGCCCGGCGATCCGGGCCGGGGTCACCGACATCCGGTCGGCGATCAGGTCCCATCGCTCGCCGAGCACGCTGAGCACCACCGGCAGCGCCGTCTCCAGCCCGACCATGCCGGGCCGGGCGTACGCCCACTCGCATTCCTTGTCCTCGACCGCGTGCGGCGCGTGGTCGGTGGCGACCACGTCGATCACGCCCTCGATCAGCGCGTCGCGCAGCGCCCGGATGTCCCCGGCGGTCCGCAGCGGCGGGTTGACCTTGAACACCGGGTCGTACGTGGCCGCGAGCTCGTCGGTCAGCATCAGGTGGTGCGGGGTCACCTCGGCGGTCACCCGGACCCCCCGGGCCTTGGCCTGGCGCAGCACCTCGACCGAGCCGGCGGTGGAGACGTGACAGACGTGCAGGCGGCTGTCCACGTGCTCGGCCAGCAGCACGTCGCGGGCGATGATCGCCTCCTCGGCCACGGCCGGCCAGCCGGTCAGCCCGAGGCGGGTGGACACCTCCCCCTCGTGCATCTGCGCGCCCTCGGTCAGCCGCGGCTCCTCCGCGTGCTGGGCGATGATCCCGTCGAACGCCTTCACGTACTCCAGGGCCCGGCGCATCAGCCGCGGGTCGGCGACGCAGTTGCCGTCGTCGGAGAAGATCCGGACCGCGGCGGCCGAGGTGGCCATCGCGCCCAGCTCGGCCAGTTGCTTACCGGCCAGCCCGACGGTGACCGCGCCGATCGGCTGTACGTCGACCAGCCCGGCCTCGCGGCCCAGCCGCCAGACCTGCTCGACCACGCCGGCGGTGTCGGCCACCGGCGAGGTGTTGGCCATCGCGCAGACCGCGGTGTAGCCGCCGGCGGCCGCAGCCCGCGAGCCGGTTTCCACCGTCTCGGCGTCCTCGCGGCCCGGTTCCCGCAGGTGCGTGTGGAGGTCGACCAGCCCGGGCAACGCGACCAGCCCGGCGCCATCGACGACCTCGGCGCCGGCCGGCGCGTCGCCGACCAGAAGGCCGTCGCGGATCACCAGGTCGCCCGGTGCACCGCCGGCGACCGAGACTCCGCGGATGACGTAGGACCTCACGCTTTTCCTCCCAGGAGCAGATAAAGAACCGCCATGCGCGCGCTGACGCCGTTGGCGACCTGTTCGACGATCGTCGAGCGGGGCGAGTCGGCCACCTCGGGCGCGATCTCCATCCCCCGGTTCATCGGACCCGGGTGCATGACGATCGCGTGTTCCGGCAGCTTCCTCATGCGGGGCACGTCGAGTCCGTAGCGGCGGGAGTACTCGCGGGCCGAGGGGAAGTAGGAATCCTGCATCCGCTCGGTCTGCACCCGCAGCATCATCACGACGTCCACCTCGGGAAGAACGCTATCGAGGTCGTACGACACCTTCGTCTCCGAGGCGAGCGCCGCGGCCACGTCGTTCGGGATCAGCGTGGGCGGCCCGACCACCGTGACCTGCGCGCCGAGGGTGGTGAGCAGCAGCACGTTCGATCGGGCGACCCGGCTGTGCAGCACGTCGCCGACGATCGCCACCCGCAGGCCGTCGATCTTCCCCAGGCGCGAGCGCATGGTGTACGCGTCGAGCAGGGCCTGGGTCGGGTGCTCGTGCGTCCCGTCGCCGGCGTTGATCACCGAACCGTCCACCCAGGACGCCAGCCGGTGCGGCGCGCCGCTGGCCGGGTGCCGGATGACCACCGCATCGGCGCCCATCGCCTGCAGGGTCAGCGCGGTGTCCTTGAGGCTCTCGCCCTTGGAGACGCTGGACCCCTTGGCCGAGAAGTTGATCACGTCGGCGCTCAGCCGTTTGGCCGCCGCCTCGAACGAGATCCGGGTGCGGGTGGAATCCTCGTAGAAGAGGTTGACGACCGTACGGCCGCGCAGGGTCGGCAGTTTCTTGACCTCCCGGCCGGCCAGGGCGGCCATCTCGCCCGCCGTGTCCAGGATCAGGGTCGCGGTGTCGGCGTCGAGGTCGGCGGCCGACCGCAGGTGCTTGATCATTCGGGACCTCCGGTCAGCCGGACCTCGTCGTCGCCGTCGACCTCGGCGAGTGAGACCCGCACGCTCTCGGTCTGCGCGGTCGGGATGTTCTTGCCCACGTAGTCGGCGCGGATCGGCAGTTCGCGGTGACCGCGGTCGACGAGCACGGCGAGCTGCACCGATCGGGGCCGGCCGATGTCGGACAGGGCGTCGAGGGCCGCCCGGACCGTACGGCCGGAGAACAGCACGTCGTCGACCAGCACGACCCTTCGCCCGTCGACGCCGCCGCCGGGCACCTCGGTCTTGCCGAGCGCGCGGGTGGCGTGCAGCCGCAGGTCGTCGCGGTAGAGGGTGATGTCGAGCGAACCGGTCGGCACGTCCACGCCCTCGAAGGCGTGGATGCGTGAGGCCAGGCGGGCGGCGAGCGGCACGCCGCGGGTGGGGATGCCGAGCAGGACCGTATCGGCGGCGCCGGAGGTCTTCTCGAGAATCTGGTGCGCGATTCGGTCGATCGTGCGCGCAATGTCCGTACTGGACAGAATGATCTTTGCCGGACCACTGTCAACATGGGTGTGCCTTGGCATCACCACAATTGACCTCCTTCCCCGCCTCACTGGACGGGTCGTTAAAGGACGTCTGATCAGGGCGACCCTGGTGGGGGTGGCCCGCGGGGCTGACGCTACGTTACCAGTGGGCGCGGTGTTGACCATGTGACGTGGCTGACCCGGTGAGCTGCGGACGAATGTGGGCAAGTTTCACTCGCGTCCCGCGACTCATCGGTAACCGGCACTTGACCAGCAGTCGTAACCGCCGTACCGTCACGCTGCGTAGCGACCGGAGGAAGAACCCTCCGGGCCAGCACATTGCCTGGGAGTGTCCGAATGCCGTCTGAGTACGCCAAGTCGCTGGGTGCCCGCCTGCGGTCCATCCGCCAGCAGCAGGGCCTGTCGCTGCAGGGGGTGGAGGAGAAGTCGAACGGCCGGTGGAAGGCCGTCGTCGTCGGTTCGTACGAGCGCGGCGACCGCGCGGTCACGGTGTCGCGATTGGCCGAACTCGCCGATTTCTACCGGGTTCCCGTGTCGGAACTACTGCCCGACGGCAGCGGCGTCCGGCTGGAGGCCACCAACAAGATCGTTCTCGACCTCGAGAAGCTGTACGACACCACCGGTGAGGACCTGGCGTACGTGGCGCGTTACGCCCGCGCCATCCAGCAGCAGCGTGGTGACTACAACGGACGGGTGCTGTCGATCCGCGCCGACGACCTGCGGGCGCTGGCGATCGTGTACGACATCTCGCCGTCCGGTCTGATCGAGCGCCTGACCGAGCAGGGTGTCCTGGTCGCCGATCCACGGGCATTCTTCGCGTCCTGAGTCAGACGGTACAAAGGGGGCCCATCGGGCCCCCTTTTTGTGTCCGTCTACTGCGGAGTCTGCCCGGTCGCCCGGTTGATCCGGTTCCACAGATTGATCTGGGCAATCCCCAGCACCAGCGCCCCGAGTTGCTTCTCGTCGTAGAACGCGCCGGCGAGATCCCAGACCGCGTCCGGCACCGGGTCGGGTTCGGCCAGCCGGGTGACCGCCTCGGCCAGGTTCAGCGCCGCCCGTTCGGCGCCGGTGAATCCGGGCGCGTCCCGCCAGGCCGCGACCATCGCCAGCTTCTCCTCGCCCACGCCGGCCTTGCGCAGGTCGCGGTGGTGCATGTCCAGGCACACGGCGCAGCCGTTGAGCTGGCTGACCCGTAGATTGATCAGTTCCAGCGTCTCTTCCGGCACCCCGGTCGCGCGCGTCGCCCGACCCAGCGCCAGCAGTGCCGGCAGGGCGTCGGGGACGATCACCACGGGGTTGGGAATGCGAACGGTCATGATTTCTCCTCGGTGTTACGTCGGGTCCTTCCGGTTCGTCAGGGTCATGACGGATGGCGACGGGAGAAGGTAACCGTGGACGGTTTCGAAGATCATCGCGATCGGTTGCGAGGCGTGGCCTACCGGATGCTCGGGTCGTGGAGCGACGCCGACGACGCGGTGCAGGAGGCGTGGCTGCGGCTGCACCGCAGCGACGCCGCCGGGATCACCAATCCGGGCGGGTGGCTGACCACCGTGGTCGGGCGCGTCTGCCTGGACATGCTGCGGTCGCGGTCGTCCCGGCCCGAGCAGCCGTACGGCTTCCACCTGCCCGATCCGATGGTCACCGGTCCGGAACAGGACGCCGAGACGGCCGACGCGGTGGGGCTGGCGCTGCTGGTCGTGCTGGACACCCTGGCCCCGGACGAGCGACTGGCGTTCGTGCTGCACGACCTGTTCGGGGTGCCGTTCGACGAGATCGGGCCGATCGTGGCGCGGTCGCCGGACGCGGCGAAGATGCTCGCCAGCCGGGCCCGCCGGCGGGTCCGCGACGCCGGCCCGGCCCCCGACCCGGATGTGCGCCGGCAACGGCGGGTGGTCGACGCGTTCCTGGCCGCGGCCCGCGAGGGTGACTTCGCCGGCCTGGTCGCGGTGCTCCACCCGGACGTGGAACTGCGCACCGACGACGGGGCGCTGCGGCCGGGCACCCTGGTCCGGGGCGCGGCCGACGTGGCGCGCGGGGCGATCGCGTACACGAAGCTGGCCGCGGCGGGCCGCCACGTTCTGATCAACGGCAGCCCGGGCCTGATCTCCTACGACGCCGCGGGCCGGCCCCGGTCGCTGATGTCCTTCACCGTGGCGAACGACCGGATCGTCGCCATGTACGCCCTCACCGACCCGGATCGCCTGCCGGCGCGGTGATCGGCGGCAGTGCTGTGATCGGCGGCAGTGCTGTGATCGGCGGCAGTGCTGTGAAGCGCGACCACCCGCTCAAGCCCGGAACCCGCGCAACGGCGCGGGAGAAAGGCAGAGCGGGCGCCGCGGGGGCGGGACTATGCCCGGTCCGTACCGGAATATCGGGTGGTGAATTCGGCGATGCGGCCGAGGATGCCGTTGAGGAAGCGGGGACTGCCGTCGGTGGACATCTGCTTGGCCAGCTCGACCGCCTCGGAGATGGCCACCGGGTCGTCGATCTCGGGCACGTAGAGCAGCTCGTACACCGCGATGCGGGCCAGGTTGCGGTCGACCGCCGGCATGCGGTCGATGGTCCAGCCCTCGGCGTAACTGGCGATCAGCTCGTCGATCCGGTCGAGGTTCATGGCCACGCCCTCGATGAGCGACTCGGCGTAGTCCATGTGGTCGGGCCGCGGCTTCTCGATCCGGTCGCGGTACGCGGCCAGCACCGTACTCGGCGGCAGGTCACGCATGTCGGCCTCGTACAGCACGTCGAGCGCCCGTTTGCGCGCCTTACGGCGCGCCGGCATCTGTGTCTTGGGTCCCTCGGCCACGGTCAGCTGCGACCGAGGTAGCGGCCGTCCCGCGTGTCGACCTTGATCTTCTCACCGGTGGTGATGAACAGCGGGACGTTGACCGTCGCGCCGGTCTCGACGGTGGCCGGCTTGGTGCCGCCGGTCGACCGGTCGCCCTGCAGGCCCGGCTCGGTGTAGGTGACCTCGAGGAACACGCTGGTCGGCAGCTCGATGTAGAGCGGCACGGCCTCGTGCGTGGCCACGGTGGCCTCGGCCTCGGGCAGCAGGTAGTTCGCCAGCTCGCCGACGGTGCCGCCGGGCACGGTGATCTGGTCGAAGGTGTCCAGGTCCATGAAGACGAAGTCCTCACCGTCCTGGTACAGGTACTGCATGGTGCGCTTGTCCACGGTCGCGGTCTCGACCTTGGTGCCCGCGTTGAAGGTCTTGTCGACGACCTTGCCGGAGAGGACGTTCTTCAGCGTGGTGCGCACGAACGCCCCGCCCTTGCCCGGCTTGACGTGCTGAAACTCAACGACGGCCCACAGCTCGCCGTCGAGGTTGAGCACCAGGCCGTTCTTCAGGTCGTTGGTGGAAGCCATGTCCTGCCTTGATTCGTGTTCGTGTGGGTGACCGTCCGAGTCTACCGGCGGCGGAGGTCAACCGGCCAATCGGGCCACGTGCCGTAACGCCAGCCGGTAACCGTCGACGCCCAGGCCGGCGATGACTCCGGTGGCCACCGCGGAGATGACCGAATGGTGCCGGAACTCCTCCCGCGTGTGGATGTTGGAGATGTGCACCTCGACCAGCGGGGCGCGCAGCATGGCGCAGGCGTCCCGGATCGCGTAGTTGTAATGCGACCAGGCGCCCGGGTTGAGCACCACCGGGGCCTCTTCGTCGGCCGCGGCGTGCAGCCAGCTCAACATCTCGTGCTCGGCGTCGGTCTGCCGCACCGTCACCTCGTGACCCAGTTCCGTGCCGGTCTCCTCGCACAGGGTGACCAGGTCGGCGTACGCGATGACGCCGTAGATGTCGACCTGCCGGGTACCCAGGCGACCCAGGTTGGGACCGTTCAGGACGTAGATCATCGGGCCACCTCCGCGTACGCGCGCTCCAGCAACTGCGTGTCCGGGCCGGTCAGGATGCCCGGCTTCGCCAGGCCGTCCAGGACCACGAACCGCAGGGTGTCGGCGCGGGCCTTCTTGTCCACGCGCATCGCCGCCAGCAGATCGGTCCAGGCTTCCCGGCCGTACGCCGTGGGCAGCCCCAGCAGATCCAGGACCGTCCGATGCCGTACGGCCGTGGCCTCGTCCAACCGCCCGTCCGCCCGGGCCAGCGCCGCCGCGAAGATCAGCCCGACCGACACCGCGTGCCCGTGCTTCCACGTGTAGTGCTCGCGCTTCTCGATCGCGTGGCCGAGAGTGTGGCCGTAGTTGAGGATCTCCCGCAGCCCGGACTCTCGCAGGTCCGCCCCGACCACCTCGGCCTTGACCCGGACGGCTCGCTCGATCAGCTCGGGCAGCACCGTCCCGTGCGGGTCGCGGGCGGCCACCGGGTCGGCCTCGATCCTCTCCAGGATCACCGGGTCGGCGATGAACCCGCACTTGACCACCTCGGCCATCCCGGCGAGGAGGTCGCCGGGCGGCAGGGTGTCCAGGGCGTCGAGGTCGCACAGCACGCCCGCCGGCGGATGGAACGCACCGACCAGGTTCTTGCCGGCGGCGATGTTCACGCCGGTCTTGCCGCCGACCGCGGCGTCGACCATGCCCAGCAGCGAGGTGGACACCGGGATCCAGCGGACGCCGCGCAGCCAGCTCGCCGCGACGTACCCGGCCAGATCGGTGACCGCTCCCCCGCCGACGCCGAGCACCACGTCGGTCCGGGTGAAGCCGGCCGCGCCGAGCTCGTCCCAGCAGCGGGCGGCGACCTCGATCGACTTGCCGGCTTCGGCGTCCGGCACCTCGATCATCAGCGTCCGGGTCCGAGTGGCTTTTGCGATCTCGGCGGCGCGCTCGGTCAGCGGGGGCGCGTACAGCACCGCCGCCCGGGCGGCGCCGCCGATCAGCGCCGGCAGCTCGGGGGCCAGACCGCGGCCGACCAGGACGTCGTACGGCCGGTCACCGGCCACGGAGATGCGGGACACGGAGGGAGCCTAGTCGCCGGGATTTGGGGTTATACAAATGACCCCATCCGGGATCACAACTGTCGGCATGCCGCAAATCACCGTCTACCTGTCCGACGAGCTGGCCGACGCCGTCCGCGACACCGGCTTCCCCGTCTCCGCGATCTGCCAGCGGGCCTTGGAACAGCCGGTCGGGCCGGGAAGGCGCTCCGGGCGGCCGGCTTGGACGCGAAAGGCGCGCGGCGGGCGGTCGGTGCGGCACTCGCCGGGTACTCGCACGGCCAGGCGAACGCGCCCGCGGCGACCACGACGGGCGTGCTGACCGCGGTCCGGGCCGAACTCCAGCCGCTGATCGCCCGGATCGAGCGGCTGGAGCAACGGGCGAACTGATCAGCCGTCCCACCCCTGGACCGCGCGGTCTGCGGCCTGACCATCTCCCGCTCCTTTCCGACCTGCTGGTCCGGTCCGGTCTCCGAAGACGCTCAACGCACTTGCGGCCGGGAACTGACCGCAATCGCCGATAGCGTCGGCCGCATGACGACTTACGTACTCGTACCGGGGATGTGGATCGGCGCCTGGGCCTGGCACGACGTCACGGCCGCGTTGCGCGACGCCGGGCACGAGGTCTACCCGTTGTCGCTGACCGGCGTGGCCGACCGCTCGCACCTGCTCGGGCCGTACGTCGACCTGGACACGCACATCGAGGACATCGTCCGGCTGGTCGAGGTCGAGGATCTCACCGACGTCGTGCTGGTCGGGCACAGCTACGGCGGCATGCCGGTGAGCGCGGCGGCGCTGCGGCTGCGCGACCGGCTCACGGCCGTCGTCTACGTGGACAGCGGACCGCTGCCGGAGGGCACCACGCAGCTGTCGATCTCCGGCGACTCCCCGCCCGGGGGCGACGTTCCGCCGCCGGTGTGGGACCCCGCCGCCGATCCGGTCAACCAGGCCGGCCTCGACGATCACGCGATCGCGCTGCTGCGGGCGCGGTCGACGCCGCACCCGCGGGCGTCGGTGGCCCAGCCGCTCGGGAAGCGCGCGACGAGCGCCGATCTGCCGACCGCGCTCGTCGCGTGCACGTTCCCCATAGCTCAGGTGCGGGCGATGATGGCCGCCGGGCACCCGTTCTTCAGCGGGCTGGCCGAGGCCCGGATCGTCCCCTTGCCGACCGGACACTGGCCGATGCTCAGCGAGCCGAAGGCACTGGCGGCCATCTTGAGCGAGCTCGGCCTTGGTGATCTGCAGTCTGTGGCCGTAGGCGAATAGCGGTTCCTGCGGGTCGTTCGGGACGTCCTCGCGGGAGGCGGCGACCGCAGCTTCCGAGGACGTCAGCTCGAACGGCAGCGTGCCGGTGGGCGGTCAGCCCGGTCCCCGCCGGCCCGCGTCGTCGGGCAGCCGGGTGCACAGCACGATCTTGCCGCGGCTGTGCCGCTTCGCCAGTTCGGCGTACGCGTCGCGGACCTGTACAAGGGGGTAAACGGCGGCGATCGGCATCACGATCGAGCCCCAGGCGATCATCCCGGCGAGTTCGGCCAGGATGGCCGCGTCGCTGCCGGCCGCGCTGCCGTCACCCTTGACGCCGTACGTGGCGACGGCCGGGAAGTCGGCGACCGTGTCGATCCGGTCGGCGGGCAGACCCAGATCCTCGACCGCCAGCTGCACATACCCACCGCCGTACGTGTCGACGAACGCGTCCACCCCGTCCGGTGCCGCCGCCCGGAGCCGGTCGGCCTGCCCGACGCCGTACGTCACCGGGATCGCGCCGACCGACCGCAGCCAGTCCGCGTTGTGCTCGCCGGCGAGGCCGATGACCCGCGCGCCCTTCTCCCGGGCGAGCTGCACGGCGAGCGAGCCCACCCCGCCGGCGGCGCCGCTGACCGCGACCGTTTCGCCCGGCCGCAGGTTCACCGCCCGGACCGCCGCGTACGCGGTCACCCCGGCGACGAACAGGCCGCCGGCCCGGATCCAGTCCAGCGCGATCGGTTTGGGCGTCACCTGGCCGGCCGGCACCGCGACGAAGTCCGCGTGCGAGGACCGCTCGTCCGACCAGCCCAGCACTTCGTCGCCGGCCGCGACGCCGGTGACGCCGTCGCCGACCGCGACCACGGTGCCGGCGAAGTCGCTGCCCTCACCCTGCGGGAAGGTGGACGGCCAGCGCTCGCGCAGGGCACCCGAACGGATGGCGATCTCGCCGGGGTTGATCCCGGCCGCGACCACCTCGACCACGACCTGGTCGGCGGCCGGTTCGGGTTGCGGCACGTCGGCGACGTACAACACGCCGGCGTCGCCGTAGTCGTCCATGCGAATAGCTCGGGGCATGCTGGCGAAACTACCCCTTCAGGAGCCCCGCGACCTCGTCCGCGACGTCTTCCGGATCACGTCCGTCGGTGACCACCGTGTAGGTGGCCACCTCTTCGTACAGCGGCCGCCGCTGGTCCATCAGGTGTTTCATCGTGGCCCGCGGGTTGATGTTGAGCAGCGGCCGCCCGGCGCCCAGCCCGACCCGCTTGACCGCGTCCGGCAGTTGCACGGACAGGTGGACGACCGTCGCGCCGGCCAGCCGGGCCCGGGTCTCCGGGTCGAGGATCGAGCCGCCGCCGAGGGCGAGCACCCCGTCGAACGAGACCAGCGCGTCGGCGATGGTCGCCTTCTCGAGCTCGCGGAACACCGGTTCGCCGTCGTCGAAGAAGATCTCCGGGACGGTCTTGCCCGCCTTGGCCTCGATCAGCGTGTCCGCGTCGGCGAACGGGAGGCCGAGCCGCTGGGCCACCGCCGCTCCGACGGTGGACTTGCCCGCGCCGGGCATGCCGACCACCACCGCCGCCGGCGCTGTCACTTGATCACCAGATTCTCGAGGTAGCCGGCCAGGTTGCGGCGGATCTCGGCCACCGAGTCGCCGCCGAACTTCTCCGTCGCCGCCTCGGCCAGCACCAGCGCCACCATGGCCTCGGCCACCACCGCGCCGGCCGGCACCGCGCACACGTCGGACCGCTGGTTGATAGCCGCGGCCGCTTCCCCGGTGACCACGTCGACGGTCTGCAGGGCGCGGTTCAACGACGAGATGGGCTTCAGAGCCGCCCGTACGCGCAGGGGCTCGCCGTTGGTGATCCCGCCCTCGAGGCCACCGGCCCGGTCGGTGACCCGCTTGACCCCGTCCGCCGTCGGGATGATCTCGTCGTGCGCGACCGACCCCCGCGACCGGGCCTGGGTGAACCCGTCGCCGATCTCCACGCCCTTGACCGACTGGATCGACATCAGCGCGGCCGCCAGCCGGGAGTCGAGCTTGCGGTCCCACTGCACGTGCGAGCCCAGACCCGGCGGCACCGACCAGGCCAGCACCTCGACGATGCCGCCGAGTGTGTCCGCGTCCCTCTTGGCCGCGTCGACCTCGGCCACCATCCGGGCGCTGGCCTCCGGGTCGAGGCAACGCAGCGGGTCGGCGTCGATCCGGTCGGCGTCGTCCAGCGACGGGATCAGGCCGGCCTTGGCCGCGACCGAGCCGAGTTCGATGACGTGCGAGACGATCCCGATGCCGAGGGACTGGGCGACGATCGCCTTGGCCACCGCACCGACGGCGACGCGGGCCGCGGTCTCCCGGGCGCTGGCGCGTTCCAGGATCGGGCGGGCGTCGGCGTGGCCGTACTTCTGCATGCCAGCCAGGTCGGCGTGTCCCGGGCGGGGCCGGGTGAGCGGGGCGTTCCGGGACTGCTGGGCCAGCACGTCGTCGTCCACCGGGTCGGCGGACATCACCGTCTCCCATTTCGGCCACTCGGAGTTGCCGATGCGCAGCGCGACCGGGCTGCCGATCGTCACGCCGTGCCGGATCCCGCCGATGATCTCCAGCTCGTCCTGCTCGAACGACATCCGGGCGCCGCGGCCGTAGCCGAGGCGGCGGCGGGCGAGGTCGCGCCCGATCTCCGCACTCGTCACCCGCACCCCGGCGGGCACCCCTTCGAGGACGGCGACGAGCGCCGGGCCATGCGATTCACCTGCGGTCAGCCAGCGCAACACGGTTGCCAGTCTGGCACGTCCCGCCCGGCGGACATCTCCTGACTCAACGTTTCCGGGTGCGTGGCGTTCTACCTCACAAGGAAAACAGGTCCCGGCCGTTGGGGAGACGCAGTGGCGACCACTGGTCCGCACGGCGTACTGATCGTCCGCGACCGCGGCCGGGTCGGGGATCCGGTGCGGTGGTGCTGGAGAAGTGCACCGCAACTGTCGTCGGGTGGAGTGGATGGACGCGTCCGACGCCGACCCGTACGACCGAATCGACCAACGGCAGCTGTTGGTGACACCGCGCTGCGTATGCTGACGCCGCGGATGTGGGCCGCGCTGGTGCTCCGCTACTTCGACAACCGGGTAAACGGTCCCGCCGATCTTCTGAGCGTGGCCGCCTCACGGAGAATCTGAAAGGTCAGGCCACGTACCGACGTAGTACCTCGTTGATCGACCGCAGCTGATCGACAGTGTTCGGCGGTACTGGATCCGGATTGAAGTGCATGACATCGTTCCGGATCCGGCGGATCTCACTCAGCCTGGCGACGAAAGACTTCTGATCCAGTTCCCACCCCATCCGGCTCCACAGCGCGGGATTCTCCAGCACTCGCTGGTAATCACCCATCGACATGTCCTTGTGCCCGGAGAGCCGCCTGCCCTGCGGGTCACAGTGCGAAATCACCTCGTCGATCGGTACCGCACGGGCGATCGCTCGGCGAAGTAGGCGATCGAGATCACCGATGAGGATAAAAGGATTCGCCATGTCGCCGTAGCGGCCTGCGACGTCGGCCGCGGTCACAATTCCCGCGACTCCGTTGTTCTCATCGCGCACGAAGAGGAAGCCGCGCTTTTGCAGATCGACGAGTACCTCAAGCAGGTCGGTGCGGTACCCGACGTCCCGAGCTCCCACGGTGGCGTCGGCCAGCGTGGCGTCCGGTTTGAGATGACGTGCCTGAGCGATCGATTGCCACGTCACCGCCCCGCGCAAGGTATGCGCGCCGGCCATTACTGCGAGCTGTGAATAGTCGTTCAGCAACATCTTCGTTATCGCCTCGCGAAGCGATGCCGTCGGGGCCACCGAGACGACTCCGCTCAGAGCAGACGGTAAGTTTCCTACCATCAGGCCGGTGTAGCGGTCATCGTTGTCCTCGTCGACATCGTCCGGCGAGACGACGGCGACTTCGTCCGACTCCTCGGTCTCCTGTTCCGCCTCCTGCGCGGCGGTGATGATCGAGATTTCAGTCTCCAACGTGACACCCCGGAAGTTGGGGCGGGTCGCCAGGCCGTGATTCGCCAGGTCCGCTTCGATCCGTGTGATCTGGTCGCCTCGGTCCCGCACTCCCCACTGGGCCAGGAGTTCGCGGACCGACACCCGCTCCGGCGTCTTGCTCTCGGCCCGGCTGCGCACCGACCGCAACCACTCGTGGAGCCGAGCGACAGACTCGCCTATGCCGTCACGGTCGTCGCTGCCCTCGGCCGATGTGGCGACGGCTCGATCCAACAATTCCTGCCGAAGACTGTCGAGCGCGACACCGGTGGATTCGAGTACCCAGACATGCCAGCCGTCCACGGCGCGCATGTTCGCCGCCACCATGGCCGCTCGCGACGGCGAGCGGTACTCGAGGCCGTCGTCGAGGCGTAGCCGTCCCGGCTCGGTAACCTCGGCGCTGTAGACCACACCCATCCGAGGCCTGCTGAACCGGACGCGCTCCCCGACCTTCAGCAGACCGGCCGCGATCAGGTCCTCCAGTGTCACGCGGCGGCCGTCCATCAGGTGCATGGTTCGGCCGGACGATTCTGGCGGTTCGCTCATCACCATCGCGTTAACCCGGCGTACTTCTTCTTCGCCGCGATGGTGTGCTCGAGCAGCTTGCGCTCGAGGTCCACGTTATTCGCTTTGGGGCTGATCTCGAGATCCGCGGTTGCACACCATCTGCGCAGATCTGCCTTTAACAGCTTCCTACCTGGTCGTAGCGCGGCGAGATAGGCGATGCCTTCGTCCACGTCACTAAGGCTTCGCAGTTTCGCCACGACCTCCGCGTCATCCGCATTTATCCCGGCGGCTCTCCCGACGGGAGGGGTTCGGACAGGCGACGATCCGCGGGGCTGCGGAGCGGACCGTCGGACTGGCTCGGGTGCCGGAGCCGCGGACGGATCGGCCGGCTCGGATGGGGCCGTAGGATCGCTCAGCAGGAGTTGCCGGCGCCCTTCGGCGACGTCAAGCAGAGTCTCGACAGGCTGCTGCGCGAGGAAGCCCAGGACCCGGTGCAACAGACGAATCGTGCCCAGCAGGTCGACGTTCACGAAACGCCCTTTCTGCCGGCAATCGCGGACACGAATTCCTCGGTCAAAGCCCGCAGCTCGGCACTGACGGGGTCGTTCAACGGCCCGTGCAAAATCGCAGGCACGCCGGACGGACCGGCCTCGGCAAAATACCGCGGGCTGTTCCGCACCGACGACTTGAAGATCGGCATGACACCGACCTCCTGCACTTCCGACATTTGCGCGCGCTGCAGAAGAATTGGTTTTCCGGCCTGAATTTGCGTCATCGTGAACACAACACCGGCGAATTTTGGGGTAATCGCACTTATACCACTCGGTGAGCCGTGAGCCACGTATGCGTTGAATTCGTCAGCCAGCTTGTGCACGCTGCCGGCCAGATAGCCGATGCCCAGGGTCGAGAGGTAGTCGGGCTTGGCGGGGACCAGGACATAGTCGCTTGCGACGATCGCGGTCTTGGTCACGAGACCGAAATTGGGAGCACAGTCGATCAGGATCACGTCGTAATCGCGGAAGGCAGGCGCCCGTAGTGCGCCGGCCAGACAGCCGTGCACCTGCAGGAACTTGCGCTTGGACTCGGCCAGCGTAGTGCCACCGAGCTTCGACGCGAGTTGCAAGTCAATGTCGATCAGACCAAGGTGGGAGGCGATCAGGTCGAGCTGACCCGAGCTCTCCTTGACTCGGGCATTGACCCGTTCCGGTGTCAGGATGAGCTGGTCCAGCGGGATGTCGCGCCCCGGCAGATCGCCGTCGTACCAGCGCTTGATAGTCCGATCTTCCCGCAGTTCGTTGGTCCAGTCATCGACGGTATAGAACGAAAACGTGAGGTTGGCCTGCGGATCGAGATCGATCATCAAGACGCGGTAGCCGCCGTTCGCGACTTCAGCGGCCAGATTGGCGGTGAGCGTCGTTTTACCCACTCCACCCTTGTAATTCATTACAGACACGATGTGCACGAGCGACCTCCGAATATCCGGAACAAGACCCAAACGCCACTATAAGGCGGGCGGCGTGCCCAGTTATATGGTCGGCAATCCGACAGATGCTAATAGTGCGAACTCGGTCTGTTGACTTAGGCATAACCTCGGCCTTCGTTAAGGCTGTCCATGTCATGATCAGGAAGGAGGAAAGTGTCTCCTGTCTGGGATAATCTGGCTTACCGAAGGCTCTGACCTGCCACGGAAGACACCTAACGAGTGATGCGACACGAGGTCGCATGTGTGGAGTGGCTCGTTGTTGGAGGCCAATGATGATCGGGACGTAGCCCCAGGCCAGTGCTCGGGCCTGTCTCTACCCGGACTTGCGTCGCTGTCAACGGTGGGTGCGAACTTTCGGGGTTCAAGCCCAAGTGCTGCCGTTCCATCCGGTGGCCCACAGGTGAGGGGAAGACGGGACGGGTGACCATGAGTGAACCTCACCCTGCGGCGGGCTACTTCGGGGCAGTACGTATCGGCATTCGATCTCCACCGCAAAGCGTTTCCGCAGGTCAAACTTTGTCGCGGATGCTTTGTA
This sequence comes from uncultured Actinoplanes sp., assembly GCA_964236515.1. GTDB lineage: Bacteria > Actinomycetota > Actinomycetes > Mycobacteriales > Micromonosporaceae > Actinoplanes. The sequence goes on along the minus strand of CAXSDA010000042.1, from coordinate 50,828 downwards.
GGTCATCCGGGGGCATTAGCTCAACTACATGATCAACAATCATGGGCCCTTCTTTCTTGGCTTACCTGCCCGGTCCACGCTGCGTGCCCGATCCCCGCCGGTCGCTCAATTCGGTTGCGGGGCCGCTTGCGCTTGACTTTGATCGGCATCCATCAAAGCCATCGATGCCCTTGCCCGCCGGACCGCTATCCGCGCTCGTCTCAGTACGACCCGCGCTGGCTGCTCGACCCGGACATGGGGCCCAATCCGCTGTGGCTGCTTGAAGATCTGGCCCAAGACCTCGACCTGCACTCGGGCATGAAGGTCCTCGACTTGGGCTCTGGCCGAGGGGCGACATCAGTCTTCCTGGCCCGTGAGTAAGGCGTTCACGTGGTGGCGGCCGACCTGTGGATCGGGCCGGACGAAGCGGCGGCCGTGTTTGCCGAAGCCGGTGGCCAATCGGGTGACCGCTGTGCGGGCCGAGGCGCATGCACTGCCGTTTGCCCAGGACAGCTTCGACGCGATCGTGAGCATCGACGCATTCGAGTATTTCGGTACGGCCGACAGCTATCTGCCTGACCTCGTAAGCTTCGTGCGGCCGGGCGGGCAGATCGGCATGTCGACGCCGGGGATGACCCAGGAGATCCGTGACCTCGGCACGATCCCGGAGCCGATCAAGAACTTGTTCGGCTGGAAGCCCATTGCCTGGCATACCCCCGAGTGGTGAAGCTTTCAATGGCACATCACCGAGTTAGTGACCGTCACCGGCGCACGACTCCAGGAGGACGGCTGGCAGAACTGGCTGCTGTAGACACAAGCGGTGGCCGAGCACGGCGGTGACGAGTCCCGGGCCACGCCGCGATCGCCAAGAGATCATTGACCTGCTCAACGCCGACCGTGGCAGCCTCCTGGGCTTCGCGATGGTGACAGCGACGAAGAACCAGCCTCGGCCCTTCGTTGAGCCGTCCGTGGTTCATGATCAGAATGAAGGAAGGGCCCAATCGCCGGGGGAGGCGGCCCAGGGCCGCGACGACCCGGACCTATCTGGTGCACGTTGTCGCGCCGCACGGAAGGAAATCCTACGGGCCGGCGGCACACCGATCCGGGTGGTCCTGGACGCCGACGGCCCGGCCAGAGCCCAGCTTGATCCCCGATGCGTGGGTCACCGACGCGCAGACACTGTGCGGGCGGCGCCGGTGATCACGTTCGAGACGACAGCGGCGGGATCCCGGCGAGACCCCGAAGACGCAGATCGTCGGTCAGTCACGCCGGGTAGTCACGTTGGTGTGTGGGAAATGGCCGACCGTAGTATCTCGACGAATCGGACGGGGTCGCCGACCCGGCCGACCACAGTGTCTAATGCTCCCGGGGTCGCCAGGCATGCACGAGCATGACCGGATACCTGTACGTGGCAGGAACGAGCGGCCCGCACAACAACGGGGAGTGTGGATCTTGAACTACCGCAGATTGGGCCAGGCCGTTCTCGCGGTCCTGGCGGCCGTGATCGCCCTTACCGT
>CAXSDA010000042.1:20340-49322 GCA_964236515.1 uncultured Actinoplanes sp. | reverse complement strand
GTGCCCAATTTCGCCTGGGCCGCCGGTACGGACGGTCCGTGGCAGATCACTCCGCAGAGCTCCAGCTCGAAGTGTCTCGACCTGCCACACTCGAACACCGCCGACGGCGTCGTCATCGACATCTACTCGTGCCAGTCCGGTATCACGCCGCTGAACCTGCGGTGGACGTTCGTGCACTACAGCGACGGCTCCGTGCAGATCAAGAACGGTGCCTCAGGCAAATGTGCGACCACCCCCGGCCACCAGATCGAGAGTGGCGTGTACATCGAGGACTACCCCTGCTCGCAGTCCGACCATTGGTACCAGCACAAGGTCGAGACCGGTGCCCACGACTACTACCAGTTCCAAGAGTTCGGCTCGCGGGAGTGGTGCATCAACGTGTACCGGAACTTGACGACGAATGACAATCCGCTGATCCTCTACCACTGCGTCGCCGGCGGCGCGGCCAACGACCTGTTCACCTGGAAGGCAGCGACCCAGTAACATCGCCGGCCTCGACCGGTCCGCGGAGCTGATCAGCGGGCCGGTCGAACCGCCGCCGGGTGTGCCCTCACTGCAGCCGGGAAGCCACCTCCGGGTGTCCGAAGTGGTCGGCCCAGCCGGCCGGGGTGCTGTCGAAGCGCGTGTCCCGGAGGCCGCGGTCGGCGCCCAGTCGCAGCAGCAGGGTGATCATCTCGATGTCGCCGTTGCCGGCGGCGGCGTGCAGGGCGGTCTCCCAGCGGCCCGGCCCGGGGGTGTCCGAGCGGCCGAGGGCGTTCACGTCGAACCCGGCCGCCACCAGCAGTTCGACCGTCCGGGTCCGGCCCTGGGCCGCGGCCCACACGATCATCCCGGGGTACCGTCGCCGCGCATCGTCGGGGTCCGCGCCCGCCACGCCACACATCACCGCGGCCCGGAAACGGTCGGCCGGGTCGAGGTCTGGCTCGCGCGCGCCGAGTCCCCGCAACTCCCCGGCCAGTTCGGTGTGGCCGTTGATCAGGGCAACCTCGAGGGGCGTACGGCCGGAATGGTTGTAGGCCCGGCGGGCCGTGATCGGGCCGAGGACGTCGACACCGTGCGCGGCCAGCAGGGCGACGCGGGCGCGCCGGTCGTGGCTGACCGCGTGGTCGAGCAGCGCCGAGAGCATCTCCGCCGGCGATTCCAGCTGGTCGCCGAGCTGCTGGTACCAGGGGCCGTGGCGGTCCTGGCTCAGGCCGTACGCGAACAGCAGCTCGAGGTGGTCGTCGGCGGTCCCGAACATCCGGTTGTAGAGCGTCTGACCGTCGTTGGGGTCGGCGCCGGCGTCGAGCAGCAGGGTGGCCAGGGCGGCGGCGTGCGGGTGGGCCGGTTCGTCGGGCGAGTCGCTGGCGAAGACACCGGTCAGCACCGTGAACGGGGTGGCCAGGCCGAGGAAGTACCGGCCGTCGTTCGGATCGGCGCCCGCCGTGAGCAGCAGGCGGGCGGTCTCGAGGGTGTCGTCCGGCCCGGGGGCGGGCTCCGGCCGGGAGTAGGCCAGGTACATCAGCGGCGTCCACCCGAACGGTCCGGTGGCCCGGGAGGCGGCGCCGGGGTCCCGCGTCAGGTGGCCGCGGACGGCCTCCGTGTCGGCGAGCACGGCCGCAACGGCAAGATCGTCGCCGGCCGCTGACCGCCCCCACCCCGTCTGGGTCGGGTCAGAATTTACCGCCCGGGTACGACGTTTTTCCGCCGCTGTCCACAGGTCCCGGGCCTGGGCGCGCCGCGCCGGACTGTCGTCGGCGTAGTTGAGGCAGACCAGTTCGAGGTAGCGGCCCGCCGGATCCGCCGACTCGGCCGACGGAAAAACCCACGTGCGGGCGTTGATGAGCTCGACGTGCCGGCGCAACCGCGGCCAGCCGGCGAACCCGTACCGCCGGGCCAGCACGAGTTGCGCCCGGCTGAGCGTGAACTCCGCGGCGTCGAACTCGCCGAGCAGAGCCAGCGCCCGCGGATCGCCGGCGCGGACCCCGTTCAGCAACTGGCGGGCGAGTTTGCGCAGCCGCTCCAACGAGGGCTGTTCGGGCAGGGACATGGTCGGCACAGCGACCTCCTTCCGGTCCCAGGCGGTCCGCGGAGCCGGAGCGAAAGGAGGCAGGTGACAAAGGCACGAGCGTCTCCCGTACGAGGGTGGGCTCAGCCCTTCCCGCGGACCCGGTGGCGGCCCGCACCGCCGTACGACAGCCTAGTCCGACTCAACCTTTTGCCGGCGGCGGGAGTTTTACCTCGCACGGAGGACACCGCCGGCCTCCTCGGCTGCTCCGCCGGCACGGTGAAGAGCCAGGCCGCGCGGGGACTGGACCGGCTGCGCGCCGTCCTGACCCGACCCGAGATGGAAAGGACCCGTCCGTAAGCGCCGACGTCGAAGACCTGATCCGGGACGGCCTGGCCGAGTCGGCTGGGACGCTGGATGCGCCGGACGGCCCGTGGGCCGGCTTCGCCCGGCGCGAGCGCATCCACCGGCGGGCCCGGCGGATCCGCGTCGCGGCCGTCGTGACCGTGCTCGCCGCCGCCGTCGGCGTGCAGACGAACCTGGTGCCGCTGCCCGGCTGAACACCCGGGCTGGCCGCCGCCGGGGTGGAGACAGCCCTGGTCAGCAGCCCGGTCCGCGGGTCGCTGGCCACCGACACCGGGTGGCAGATGACGATCCGGTACGGCGCGGACGGGCGGGTCGTCCACAGTGCACCGGTCGACGGAACCGGGCTGGTGACCTTGACGCTGCCGGCGGGGCCGTTCCCGCCGGGCCTCACCGCCACCGTCACCCAGGGCGGCCGCACGCTGTACGCCGGACCGGTCTACGGCGGCTGGAGCGGCCGCGTCACCGACCCGCAGGCGGCGTCACCCGCGACCGTGGCGTCGGCGCTCGGTCACCGTCGGCACTGTCCGACGCCCGGCTGCCCGCCGGCGGCACGGCCGTCCGGGTGCGCTGGACCGGAACGGTCAACGACGCCCCGGCCGCGCTGTTCACGAACCAGCCGCCGGGGGCGGGGTGCTGGCGTACGCGATGCACGGTTCGGCGGACAGCTTCCGGGAGGATCTGCGGTGCTCCTGCCGGTGGCCGGGGACGCCACCCGGCCGATCGCCTGGCGGATGCGGGCCGAGGGCCGCGACGACCGGACCGATCAGGTGCGTGTGGTGGTGCCGCCCGGTTCGGTACGGGCGGAGATCGTGCCGGCCGGAGGCGCGCCGATCCCGGTCCGCTGGACGCGGACGGCACCGGCACGGCCTCGTTGCCGCCCGGCGCCGCGGCGACGGTCGAGGTGCGGGACGCGCGGGGCGCCACCTGGTCGTCGCCGGTGATCCCGTTCGAGACGGACAGCGGCGGAATCCCCGGTGACACCCCGAAGACGCGGATCGTCGGTTGAGCCGGCCTACCGGTGGTGCGCGGCCGCGATCGCCAGGATGACGCCGATGATGATCAGCACGCCGAGGACGACGGCCAGGGTGATCTTCAGCGGGCTGTACGGCCGCTCCCCCGCGACCTCGCCGGTGCGCCCGTTGACCAGGATGTTGTACGTCTTCCCGGCGTGCAGGTAGCAGGCGATCCACACCGGGAGCAGCATCAGCTTGAACGTCACGTCGGCGTACGAGGTCTGCACCGAGCCGACCCGCTGCTCGTCCCCGCCGATGTCGCCGCGGACGTCGGTCTGGATCTGCGACTCCATCTGCGACTTGGCCGTCTCCAGACCGGCCTCGGGTTCCACGTCGTAGCGCAACGTCTCGTGCCCGGCCAGGAACTCCGGCCGGTACGGCTCGGACTTCAGCAGCGGCCAGGGCTCGAGCTGGTCCAGGTACTTCGGGGCGATCCGGCCGGTGCCGATGACCAGCAGGTCGTCGAAGTCGCGGGCGACCGCGCCGTCGACCGAGTACCAGCGGGTGCGCTGCACCTGCCGGGTCCGGGTCTCGCCGTTCTCGGTGTACGTCTCGGTGACGTAGTAGTGCTCGCCGCGCTGCCCGGTGTAGTACGACTGCGTGCGCGCGTCGTAGGTCCAGTGCGGCAGATAGGTGCTGTGCGACGACTCGGCCTCGGTGACCTTCTTCAGGCCGCTCGGCGCGAACCACCGCGACGACGCCCACTTGCGCAGGTGCTCGCGAACGGCCGGCCGGTCGAGGTCGAACGGCAGCACCGCCTCGGGCGACACCATCTCGCTGTTGCCCGTGTCGGCGACCAGCGGCGCGCCGCAGAACTGGCAGCGGTCGGAGATCTTGTCGCTCTGGGTCACCGCGCCGCAGCCGCGGCAGGTGAACGTGTACGGCGCCACCGAGGCGACCGGTTTGCGGGGCAGCCGGGCGAACTCGGCGAACGAGCGCTCACGGACGACCGCGCCGCTCGGCACCAGCGGCGTCTCGGCCCCGCAGTAGGGGCACTTGAGGACCGTGGTGCCGGGCGCGTACTCGACGTTCGCTCCGCAGTTGGAGCACGGGTACTGACTCATTGGGGCGGGAGCGGCGGCGGAACCGACGCGAACGCGCCCGAGAGTTCGGGCACCTGCCCGGCCGCGGTCCAGCCCGGCAGACCGTTCTTCCACACCAGCGTGTCCCGGGTCAGCGAACCGGACCGGGCCTGGGCGGACAACCCGCTCAGGTCGAACGGGCCCTGCTGCGCCCCGTTGACGCCGATGAACCACTCGGCCGTGGGCAACGGCGGGGGCCCGGCGGCCGGCGGCGGGGACGCGGCCGGTGCCGCCGACGGGGTGTTCATCGACTGCACCGCGCGCTGCCCGGCGGCCATGCCCAGGCCGATGCCCAGCGCCGATCCGGCCTCGCCGGGGTTGTTGGCGGCGTCCTGGATCGCGTTGGCGGTCTGGAACTTGGTGTACGCGTCCAGGTCGCCGACCACGCCGATGGACGTGCGCTTGTCCAGCGCGGCCTCGACCTCCGGCGGCACCGAGATGTTCTCGATGATGAACTTGGTGATGGCGATGCCGTTGGGGGCGAGCTCGTCGGTGAGCACCGTGGCCAGCGTGCTGCCGATGGCGAGCTGCTGGGCGGCCAGGTCGAGCAGCGGCACGTGGGCGGTGGCGAGCGCGTTGCCGAGGTGCCCGACGACCAGCTGGCGCAGGTACTCCTGCACCTCTTCGGTGCGGAACTGCGGGTCGGTGCCGACCAGTTCGCGCAGCAGCCGGGCCGGGTCGACGACCCGCATCGCGAACGCGCCGAACGCGCGCAGCCGGACCGCGCCGAACTCCGGATCGCGCACGATCACCGGGTTCTGCGTGCCCCACTTCATGTCGGTGAACTGCCGGGTGTTGACGAAGTAGACCTCCGCCTTCCACGGCGACTCGAACCCGTACTTCCAGCCCTTGAGGGTGGACAGGATCGGCATGTTCTGCGTGGTCAGCGTATGGGTGCCGGGCGGGAAGACGTCCGCGATCTGACCCTCGTTGACGAACACCGCGACCTGGGTCTCGCGGACGACGAGCTTGGCGCCCATCTTGATCTCGTTGTCGTAGCGGGGGAACCGCCACACGATCGTGTCCCGGCTGTCGTCGGTCCACTCGATGATGTCAACCAGCTCACCCTTGAGCTTGTCCCACAACCCCACGTCGAACCCCCTCCACGCCCCTCGGCCGCGTGATGCGCAGCCGCGCCGAACGGTACCAATCCCGGGCGAGAAGCCTGCAGGGGCCAGGCGGAAAACTGGACGATCAGCCGACCCGGGCGGCGGCGTCCAGGGCGGCCCGCATGGCCGCTTCCGGGGCCGGTGTGACGCCGGTGAACTGCTCGAACTGTCCCAGCGCCTGGGCCAGCAGCAGGTCCCGCCCGGACCGGACCGGGTTGCCGTGCGCGGCGGCGGCCGCGGCCAGCGGGGTCGGCCACGGGTCGTAGAGGGCGTCGAACAGCACGGTGACCGGTGACCAGGCGACCACGGCGGCCAGGTCGTCGGCGGCGCCCTTGGGCACGGTCGAGATCACCACGTCGGCGTCGAACGCCGTCGGCGCATCACCCCAGGACACCCCCCGCAGCCGTACGCCCACCGCGTCGGCCACCGGCTGCAGCGCGGCGAACGCCTCCGGCCGGCGGGTGACCAGCGTGACCTCGGACGCGCCGAGCTCGGCGGCCACGGCCAGCGCGGCCCGCGCGGTCCCGCCACCGCCCAGGACGGTGACCCGCGGCCGCCCTCCCGCCACGCCGGCCTCGTGCAGCACCCGGACCATGCCGGGGATGTCGGTGTTGTCGGCGTGCCAACCGCCGTCCGCCCGCCGGACCAGCGTGTTGGCCGCGCCCACCGCCCGGGCGCGCGGCGAGGCCGAGGCCGCGAGCGACAGACCGGCCTCTTTGAGGGGCATGGTCAGCGACAGTCCCGCCCATTCCGGGCCCAGCCCGGCGACGAAGGCCGGCAGCTCGGCCTCGGCGCAGTCGACGGCCTCGTACGACCAGTCGAAGAGCCCCGCGGCCGCATACCCCGCGGCGTGAATTACCGGTGACAGTGAGTGACTGATGGGTTTGCCACACACCGCCGCGCGATGGGCAACGGTCACAGCACGCCGTTCTTCTTCGCCAGCTGCTCGTTCTTGAGCTGCTCCTCGTTCGTCACGGCGAACGCCGAATGGCCCTGCTTGTCGATCGCCACGAAGTACAGCCACGGACCGGCCGGCGGGTCCATCGCGCCCTTGAGCGCGTCCTCGCCCGGGTTGTTGATCGGGGTCGGCGTCAGGCCCGGCTTGTTGTGCGTCCGGTACGGGTTCTTCGGGTCGGTCAGGTCGGCCGTGGTCATCTCCTTCGACGACTTCGTCGGCCGGCCGGTGAGCTGGTAGTAGTAGTTGATCCCGACGTCGAACTGCAGGCAGCTGCACGGGAAGTTGCCGCTGTAAAGGCGGTTGTAGGCGACCCGGGCGATCTTGCCGAGGTCCACCGTGTTGCCGGCCTCGGCCTGCGCCAGGGAGGCCACCGTCAGCGCCTCGTACGGGCTGATCTTGCGGTCCTGCTGCACCCGGTTGACGAAGTCGATCTCCGTGGCCACCTTGAGGAACCGGCTGACCATCGTGCTGAGCATGTCCTCGGCCGTGGCGGTCGGGGGGAACTCGTACGTGTCGGGGTAGAGGAAGCCCTCGATCGACTTGGTGACCGTCTGCTTGTCGGTCCGGTTGAACCAGAACGCGGGCACGCCCAGAGCCTCCGGGTCCTTACCGGCCGTCTGGAAGTCCTTCAGCGAGATCTTGGACTTGGCCGCCAGCAGGGCGTAGATCTGCACCGAGGTCTTGCCCTCGGGGATGGTGATCCCGTTGACGATCCGGTTCTTCGGGTCGAGCAGGGCGGTGACCGCGGCCTTGGCCGACATCTGCTTGCGCATCCGGTACGTACCGTCCTGAATGTTCTTGCTCTGAGAATTCTTGCCGGCCGCGTCGACGAAGGCCTTGGTGCTCTTGACCACGTCCCTGGACACCAGGGTGTTGCCCATCTCGGTGATCGACACGTTGGGCTCGATCTGCACCAGGACGTCGCCGCTGCCGGGACCGTCGTAGTCCGCCGCGGTGAACAGGCCGCGAACCTTGTTGTAGCCGAGGTAGACGCCACCTCCGAGCACCGCCAGCAGCACGAATGCCACCAGGAAGGCGATCGCGCTGCGACCGCCGCGCTTACCGCCGGTGCCCTTGGCGCCACGCCGGTGCCGGGGTTTGCCCCGGTCGGCGTGATCCTCGAACGCCAGGTCGAGCTCGTCGATCATCTGCTCTGCCTCCGCTGCCCATCGAGCCAGCTCTGCAGGATCTCCACTGCGGCCGCCTGATCGACAACCGCCCGTTGACGCTTCCCTCGCACGCCACGTTCGGCCAGCCTACGGGTTGCGACCACGGTCGACATCCTCTCGTCCGCCAGCACCACGGACACAGGCGCAACGACCTGTGCCAAGCGAACAGAGTACGCACGAATGTCGATAGCGGCAGGTCCCTCTTTCCCGTTGAGACGAACCGGGAGCCCGACCACGATCTGCACCGCGTCGTGCTCCCCCACGAGTCGGTGGAGCTCGGCGATGTCGGCCGCGTCCGTGAGGTCGCGGGAAAGGGTGACCAGGGGGGTGGCCAGGATCCCGTCGGGGTCGCTCAGCGCGACCCCGACACGGACCTTACCGACATCGACGCCCAGCCGCCTACCCCGCGGCAGTGCCGTCATGCGGTGCCACCTCTCCCCGTCAGCCGTTCTCCGCGACCGCCTTCTCGACGGCGGCCAGCAGCGCCGGAACCTCGTCGGCGGGCAGGCCGCCACCCTGCGCGAGGTCGGCGTTGCCGCCGCCCCGGCCGGACAATGCGCCCTTGACCAGGTCGGCCGCGGACAGGCCGCGGCTCTTGGCGGGCGCGTTGATCGCCACGATCAGTGACGCCTTGCCGTTCGACCGGGCCGCCACCGCGACCACCGCCGGGCGCGCGGCGTCGATCTTGCCACGGATCTCGGTCGCCAGCGTACGCACGTCGTGGCCGGCCGCCGCCTCGGGCGCTTCGGTGCCGACGTACGCCACCCCACCCAGATCCCGCGCCTGACCGGCCAGCGCTCCGGCCCCTCCGAGCACCATCTGCGCCCGCAGCTTCTCCAGTTCCTTCTCCGCGTCGCGCAGCGCCGTCACGGTCAGCTGGACCCGGTCCGCGACCTCGTCGCTGGGCACCCGGAACAGCTCGGCCAGTCGCGACACCAGCAGGTGTTCCCGGGCCAGGAACCCGAACGCGTCGATGCCGACCAGCGCCTCGACCCGCCGTACGCCCGAACCGATGGACTGTTCGTTGAGGATCTTCACCAGGCCCAGCTGACCCGACCGGGCGACGTGGGTGCCACCGCACAGCTCGCGCGCGTAGTCACCGACCTCGACCACCCGGACCTCGTCGCCGTACTTCTCGCCGAACAGCGCCATCGCGCCCAGCCGCCGCGCCTCGGCCTGGCTGGTGATGAACGCGTGCACCTCCAGGTCGCGCAGCAGCACCTCGTTGACCTGCTGCTCGACGTCGTGGAGGACGGCCGGCGACACCGCCCCGGGGGTGTTGAAGTCGAACCGCAGCCGGCCCGGCGCGTTCAGCGAACCGGCCTGCGTGGCCGACTCGCCCAGGAACGAGCGCATGGTCTGGTGGATCAGGTGGGTCGCGGTGTGCGAGCGCGAGATCGCCTTGCGGCGGGTCACGTCGATCTCGGCGTACCCGGTCTCCCCCGCGCGCACCTCGCCCCGGACGACCCGCGCCTTGTGCACGATCAGGCCCGGCACCGGTTGCTGGACGTCGACCACCTCGACCAGGCCCGCGCCCACGTTGATCACGCCGGTGTCGGACTGCTGGCCACCGCCCTCGGCGTAGAACGGGGTCGCGTCCAGGACCAGCTCGACGAAGTCACCCTCGCCGGCCACCGGCACGCTGCCGCCGTCACCGATCAGCGCCCGGACCCGCGACTCGCGCGACACCTCCTGGTAGCCGGTGAACTCGACCGGGCCGCCGCTGTCCAGCGCCGACCGGTACGCGGACAGGTCGGCGTGGCCGGTCTTGCGCGCCTTCGCGTCCGCCTTGGCCCGCGAGCGCTGGTCCTGCATGAGCCGGCGGAAACCGTCCTCGTCGACGTCCAGCCCCTGCTCCTGGGCGATCTCCAGGGTCAGGTCGATCGGGAAGCCGTACGTGTCGTGCAGCTGGAACGCCTGCGCGCCGGACAGCTGCGCGCCACCGGACTTCTTGGTGTCGGTGATCGCGGTGTCCAGGATGGTGGTGCCGGCGCGGAGGGTGGCCAGGAACGCGTCCTCCTCCGCGTACGCGTACTGGGAGATCCGGCCGAAGTCCTCGGCCAGCTCGGGGTACGACGGCGCCATGCAGTCGCGCGCCACCGGCAGCAGTTCCGGCATCGCCGGTTCCTGCCAGCCGAGCAGCCGCATCGAGCGGATCGCGCGGCGCATGATCCGGCGCAGCACGTACCCGCGGCCCTCGTTGGCCGGCGTCACGCCGTCGCCGATGAGCATCAGCGCCGTCCGCACGTGGTCCGCGATCACCCGCAGGCGGATGTCGTCCGGCGCCGACTCGGACGCCGCGTGGCCGGAGTTCACCCCGTACCGCTTGCCGGTCAGCTGCGCCGCCCGGTCCAGGATCGGCTTGACCTCGTCGATCTCGTACAGGTTGTCGACGCCCTGCAGCAGCGACGCCATCCGCTCGAGGCCCATGCCGGTGTCGATGTTCTTGTTCGGCAGGTCGCCGACGATCCGGAAGTCCTCCTTGCTCGTCACGTCGTCGATGTCGTACTGCATGAAGACGAGGTTCCAGAACTCGAGGTAGCGGTCCTCGTCGACCTCCGGACCCCCCTGGATGCCGTACGCCGGGCCGCGGTCGTAGTAGAGCTCCGAGCACGGGCCGGCCGGGCCGGGGATGCCCATCGACCAGAAGTTGTCCAGCTTTCCGCGGCGCACGATCCGCTCCGGCGGCACGCCGGTCTTCTCCCACAGGCCGGCCGCCTCGTCGTCGTCGAGGTAGACGGTCACCCAGATGCGTTCCGGGTCGAGCCCGTACCCGCCCTGGTCGATCGGCTTGGTGGTCAGGTCCCAAGCCAGCGGGATGACGCCCGCCTTGAAGTAGTCGCCGAACGAGAAGTTGCCGTTCATCTGGAAGAACGTGCCGTGCCGGCTCGTCTTCCCGACCTCCTCGATGTCGGGCGTGCGGATGCATTTCTGCACACTCACCGCCCGCCGGAACGGCGCGGCCCGCTGACCCAGGAAGTACGGCACGAACTGCACCATGCCCGCGTTGATGAACAGCAGGTTGGGGTCGTCGATGGCCGGCAGCGGAGCACTCGGCACGACCGTGTGCCCGTTGGCCTCGAAGTGCGCCAGGAAGCGCCGCTTGATCTCCGCCGTCTTCATCGCTCTGGTCCCTCGTCGTGTTCGTCGAACGTCTCGCCCTCGGCGAACGCCTCGTTGATCTGACCCTCCCGCTCGGCCATGCCGTCGCGGACGTCATCCACGAAGCTACGCAGCGACTCGACCAGGCCGCCAGCGGATTGTGACAGCGAGGTGGCGATCCCCGTCGGAGTGAACTGCTCGGCCGTACGGGTGAGCTTGCGGACGACGATCGCGCCGACGGCCAGCCCCACCCCCAGCCACAGGAGGCGCTTCACGTCTGGTGGTCCTTTCGGGGACGTTTCTTCGGGAGGCCGGGCTCAGCGGGCGGCGCGGGCGGCCTTGCGGCGCTGCTTGATCGTGGTGCGGACCTCACGGTCCTCGTCCGCGTTCCGGCGGGCGGCGGCCGCCTTGCGCAGGCCGTACCCGAACGAGGCCACCTTGACCAGCGGGTTGGCCGCGGCCGCGGTGACCACGGTGACCAGATTGGCGATGTTGGCCGAGATCCCGGCGGCGTGGCCGGTGATGGTATCCACCTTGGCCAGTTGCCCGTTCACCTCGTCCAGCGTGACGTGGGTCTGGCCGAGCGCGGTGTTCACGCCGGTCACGGTCTCGTTGACGTTGGCCAGCAGCGGGCCGGTGCGCTCGGTCAGATCGGTGATCGCGCGGGTGGCGGCGTCGACCGTGCGTCCCAGCTTCAGGATCGGCACGGCGAGCACGATGACGAGCATCAGGAACGCCCCTGCGGCGATCAAACCTGCGATTTCTCCGCCACTCATGGGCGTCCCCCTCATAGCCGGGCCGGTGACAACGTGCAGACCCTACCGTCCGTCACCGGACGGCGCTTCAGGACGGTGACGGTGTCGGCAGGAGGGGGTCGTCGGTGAGCACCGGATCAGGTGTCTCACCGACCAGGCCGGGCTTCTCGCCGTCGGGCTGGCCGCGCGTGTCGGAGATCGCGTTCTGCACCTTGATGCTGACCGTGGAGCCGGTGCATTTGCCCGCCGGGATCGGCGGAATGCCCGAGGACGGGATCGCCGCCGGATCGGACAGCGCCACCTGGTCGACCGCGCACTCGGGCAGCCGGACCCACAGATCCAGAGTGAACTCGTCACGCTTCCAGCAGCTGTAGACGCCGCCCTTCGGGTCGATCGGCTGGTCCGGGCAGCCGGCCACCTTCCACGGCAGCCAGCCCGCCCGTTCCAGCGCGGCGGCGTAGACCTTGCCGGTCGGGGCGAACGACTGCTGCGACTGCGCGGTACGTTCCCGCAGCGGGCAGTCGATGAAGCACCAGCGGCTGCCGCTGCTGCGGTCCTGCACCTGCTGGGCGGCCCAGCCGGGCACGTCGAGGGCGTCGATCGAGGCGTACACCGGGTCGTGGCCGATCGCCCGGATACTGAAGAACAAGGGCAGCAGGGCCAGGACGACCACGCTCAGCGAGACCAGGCTGAACACCCTCAGGCGGCGCTTGGCGCGGATCCGGGTACGCAGTTCCGACCGAGGGAGGTCCGGCGTGTCGGGGTCGGACGCGCCGGCGCCCGCCGGGAAGCCGCGCGGGTCGGACTCGTCGGGGGCCAGCGGCGGCCGTACGCGCGCCGGGGACACCGGGGCCGCGGCGGGCGGCGGGCTTACCGGAGTGGGGGCGGTTGCGGGCGCTCTGGTCGCGGGAGCGGCCACGGCGGCCAAGCCGGCCGCGGCGGCACCGATGACCGTCCCGGTCCCGGTCCTCGGGGTGACGCCGGGGCGGCCCCGGCCGGCGACGCCCGGGCGGGTACCGCGTCCCGGTTGGTCCGGCGCGGGACGCCCGGGGTGCTCGGGCACGCCGGGTGACCGGACGCGGCCCGAGACCGTGCCGTCGGGGTCCATCGGCCGCACCCGGCCCTCGGGGTCCATCGGCCGTACCCGGCCGGAGACCGTCGGGTCGGTGCCGGGCTGCCGCAGCCGTCCGGAGACGTCCTGGTCGGGGCGCAGGCGGCCGCTGACCTCCGGGTCGGTGGCAGGCGGGCGAGCGCGGCCGCCCGCCGGAGCGTCCGTGACGAGCGGCGGGCCGGCCTCGGCGGCCGGGGCGATGGGCTGTACGCGGCCGGAGGCGATCACGTCCGGGTCGACGCCGCGGACCCGTCCGGTGGAGTCGCCGGGCTCGGTCGGGCGGACCCGTCCGGTGGCGGTGCCGGCCACCGCGCCGGGGCGGGCACGGCCGGCGCCGGGCCGGGGCACGCGCCCGGTGCCGCGGCCGGTCACCCGTCCGGTGCCCTCGCCGGGCCGCTGGATGACGCCGGAGGGGCTGTCGGCCATGGCGCCGGCGCGTCCGGGGACGGCCGGGGTGCGGGCGCCCTGGCGGCCGGGAACGACCGGTGGGACCACCGACGCCGTGGCCCGCGCGGGGCCGGCATTGCCGGTGGGATCGGCGCCCGGGGTGCCGCTGCGGATCGGGCCGGTGGCACGGATTGGGCCGGTGGCGCGACCGGGAGCGCGGCGGCCGTCGTCGGGTCGCGGCCCGGGCTCGTCGCCGGGGTAGGCGGGCGGCGGATTGAGCGGTCCGGTCCGGCGTCCGCCCGGGTCGGCGGTGCCGTGGCGGCCACTGGGTTCGGCGCCGCGGTAGCTCTCCGGGTTGGCCACGCCCCGGCTGACGCGGCCGGTGTTGCGCGAGCCGAACGAACCGTCGGGCACCGCCGAGACCGGCCGGCCGGCTCCGGCCGATCGCCGTCCGGTGCCGATGCCAGGGCCGGGGCCAGGGCTGGGTCCGGGGCCAGGACTGGGTCCGGGGCCAGGACTGGGTCCGGGGCCAGGACTGGGTCCGGGGCCAGGATTGGGTTCAGGGGTCTGCGGGTACTCGCCGCTGTGCCGGCCGACGGACCGCTCGTCGCGCTCCGGGATCGGGACCGGACCGGTCGCGGACCGCCCACGCGGCGGCCGCCCCGGAATCTCGGGCGGATTCCCGGTCGGCGGAACTCCGGCGGCCGGCCGGGCCGCGCGGCCCGGGTCGATGTTGCGCCGGCCGTGGCCGGGTTGGTCGTCGGCGGTCAGGGACCGGTCGGGGTTGAGCTCGGAGGTGAACCGCCCGGGTTCGGGCCGCTGCGGGCCGGCCGGCAGCTCCGGGGGCGATCCCCAGGGCGAGCCCGGCGACCCGGGCGCGGCCCGGCGTGATCCGGTGCCGGGGTCCAGCGGGATTCGGCGTGATCCGGTGCCCGGTTCCGGCGCGAATTGGCGTGATCCGGTGCCCGGGTCGGGCCCGACCCGGCGTGAGCCCGTACCCGGGTCAGGCCCGGACGGCGCGGGATACGGCGGAGCTTCGGGCGCCCCGCGGCGCGATCCGGCGCCCGGTTGCGGGGTCCGCCGCGCGCCCGGAGAGCTCGGCGCGGACGACGAATAGGGCGAGGCCGGCAGTTCGGGCGGGGGCGGCGAATACGGCAGCTCGCGCGGCAGCGGGGCCCGGCGCAACCCGGTGCCCGGATCCGGGGCCGACCGCCGTCCGGCGGGCGAAGCCGGCGAACTCGGCGCGACGGGCGGCGGCACGGCCCCACGCGAGCC
The DNA here is from genome assembly GCA_964236515.1 of uncultured Actinoplanes sp. Classification (GTDB taxonomy): domain Bacteria; phylum Actinomycetota; class Actinomycetes; order Mycobacteriales; family Micromonosporaceae; genus Actinoplanes. The sequence continues at coordinate 35,008 of CAXSDA010000042.1, read as the reverse complement.
CAGGCCCGGCTCGGGCGCGGCGCGACGGCCACCGGGTGACGTCGGTTCCGGAGCGGCCCGGCGCGGGCCGGACGGGCCTGGGGCCGGCGAGCCTGGGGCCGCCGAAGTGGAGGCCGGTGAGGTTGGGACCGGGGCGACTCGGGCCGGCCCGTCGGCGGCCGGCGCACCTGGTGCCGGCGCCCCTCGTACCGACGAACCCGGTGCCGACGAACCGGACGACCGCGAACCTGAGGACGCCGAACCGGAGGACGGCGAACCCGAGGACGGCGAACCCGAGGACGGCGAACCCGAGGACGGCGAACCGGGGGTCGACGAGCCTCGGGCCGGCCCGGCCGGAGCCGAGAAGGTCGGCGACATAGGGGCGGACGCCGAGAAGCCGGGTGGGGCCGGCGACTCCCAGTCGCGGGACGCCAGCTCGCCCGACGGCGACTCCCAGGACCGCGACGACCTGGCCCGCTCACCGCCACTGACCGGCGCCGCCGGCAACGGGCCGCTGGGACGTGAAAAGGATCCGGAATCCGACGGCGCCGGTGCACGGCGCGGCGGAGACTCGCCGTCGTCGTCGGGGCCGGGCGCGAACCGCCCGGACTTGCTGGTCCGGGCTTCGCCGGCCGGCCCGCCGGGACCGATGGCCGCCCGTTCCTGCTTGGCCGAACGGAGATCATCGAGCCAGCCGGTCTCCTCCTGGGAGACGCCCACGACCGGATCCGGTTCCGGCGGACGCCCGCGACCGAACCGCCGGCGCGACTTGCCCGCCTGGTCGGTCTCGTCGTCGGGCCGGTCGGCCCCGCGCGATCTCACGGCTCTTCCTCTCCGGCCACCGGGCCGCTGTCTTCCCTGGTCGAGCCGCCGCCCCGCACGATGCGGCGCAGCCGGGGCAGTCGCTCGCCGACCGCGCGTTCGGCGCCGTGGTCGGTCGGGTGGTAATACTGGGCGCCGAGCAGATCATCCGGCACATATTGCTGCGTCACAACACCGCGCGGGTCGTCGTGGGGATAGCGGTACCCCTGACCGTGCCCGAGTCCACGCGATCCGGGGTAGTGCGCGTCCCGCAGCGCCGGTGGGACCGGGCCGCCCTTACCCGCCCGTACGTCCGCCATGGCCGCGCCCAGAGCGCTGGTCACGCTGTTGGACTTGGGCGCGGAGGCCAGGTGGACGACGGCCTGCGCGAGGTTGAGCTGGGCCTCGGGCAGGCCGACGTTCTGCACGGCCTGGGCGGCCGCGGTGGCCACCAGCAGGGCCTGCGGGTCGGCCATGCCGACGTCCTCGCTGGCGAAGATCACGATGCGCCGGGCAATGAACCGCGGGTCCTCGCCGGCCACCAGCATCCGGGCCAGCCAGTGCAGCGCCGCGTCCGGGTCGGAGCCGCGCATGCTCTTGATGAACGCGCTGGTCACGTCGTAGTGGGCGTCGCCGTCGCGGTCGTACCGGACGGCGGCCACGTCGACCGCCTTCTCGGCCGTGGCCAGGTCGATCTCGGTGACCCCCTGGGCCTGCGCCGAGGACGCGGCCGCCTCCAGCGCCGTCAGCGCCTTCCGCACATCACCCGACGCCAGCCGTACGAGATGGTCCTCGGCGGGCTCCGTCAGGGTGACCGACCCGCCCAGCCCCCGCTCGTCGGTGAGCGCCCGGCGCACCAGCGCCCGCACGTCGCCCTCGTCGAGCGGCCGCAGGGTGAGCAGCACACAGCGCGACAGCAGGGGTGAGATGACCGAGAAGTACGGGTTCTCCGTGGTGGCGGCCAGCAGCGTGACGGTCCGGTCCTCGACCGCGGCCAGCAGCGAGTCCTGCTGCGTCTTGCTGAACCGGTGCACCTCGTCGATGAACAGCACAGTCGGCGGTCCGCCGGAGCGGCGTTCCCGGCGAGCCGTGTCGATCACCGTACGCACGTCCTTGACCCCGGCCGACAGCGCCGACATGGCCACGAACTTGCGGTCGGTGGCCGCCGCGACCAGGTGCGCGATCGTGGTCTTGCCGGTGCCCGGCGGTCCCCAGAGGATCACCGACATCGGCGTCGTGCCGGAGACGAGCTGGCGCAGCGGCGCGCCCGGGGCGAGCAGATGTTCCTGGCCGACGAGTTCGTCGACGGTCTGCGGCCGCATGCGTACGGGCAGTGGCGAGTCGGCGCTCGGTGGGGTGAAACCGGCGGTGCCCGCGCCGGCCGGCGGTGCGGTGCGCACACCGCCGGGCTGGTCCAGCGGGAAGAGGCCGTCGAGTTCCATCGGCGACCACGGTACCGGCCCGCCCCTGTGTGCCGGAAATGCGCACTTCAGGGGACGGGCCGGGTGACGGTCGTACGCCGAGGATCAGCCTCGGCCGGGACGACGGCCGTAGAAGCGGCGGCCGCCTCCACCGGAGCTGTTGCGCGGGCCGCTGCCCACGCCGGCCAGGTAGAGCGAGAGGAGCAGCAGCCCGAGCAGGGTAAAGGTCTCGAAGTTGAACAGCTGGGTGTGCTTGACGCCGATCAGGTCGAGGAGCAGGTAAATGCCGAACACGACGGCGGCGGCTATGGCGAGCATCGATTTCCTCCGGGGGTGAGAGCACGTGGCGTGCTGATACCCGCCGGGGGCCGGGCGCGAAACTCCACGGTGGATTCCGGGCGGGATTTCACCAGGTAGAACGGTGCGGCTACAGCGAGTACAGCCGCGCCTGCGAGCATCGCCGCCGCGGTGCCGGCGCGGGTGGCCACGGCGGTCAGCGCCACGCCGCCGAGCGCGTACGCCGGTTGGCTCACCATCGAGTTGAGCGACACCAGACTGGCCCGGTGGGCGCCCTCGACCTGCCGGTGCAGCAACGCCGAGTGCACCGGGTTGGACGCGCCCTGCGTGGCATAGCAGAACAGGTACGCGCCGATCAGCCCGGCGGCCGACCCGGCCGGTCCCATCAGCGCCGACGCCCGGTCGGGACTGCCGATCACCTCGGTCAGGCGTACGGGCATCAGGGTTTCGTAGGTCACCATGCCGAAGCCCCAGAACAGCTCGACCGTGACCAGCGCGACGATCACCCGGGACCGGCGCAGCAGGCCCGCGGCGCCGGCGATCGCGGCCGGCACGCCGCGCACCGACGCGACCAGCGCGCCCAGACCGCGGCCGGGTCGTTCCTCGGTCATCAGCCCGGCGACCGCGGCCACGGACGCGATCTGCAGGCCGAACGCCACCGCGACGGGCACGGCCAGCGGCAGCGGGCCGACCGGACCGGCCGCGACCAGGCCGCCGGACAGCAGCGCGCCGCCGCCGACGGCCACGCCGAGTACGACGGCGCCGTGACTCAGCCCGGACTCGATGTCGGCGGACGGGTCGGCGGCCAGCGCATGGTCGACGTACCAGGCCTCGAGCGGTCCGCTGTCGAGTGCCCGGAAGATGCCCATGCCGGCGAGGTAGACGGCGTACAGCGGCACCGAGCGGGCCACCAGCAGCACCCCCGACGCGGCGACGCCGACCGTGCCCGCGAGCAGCAGCACCGGGCGGCGGCCGAGCGCGTCGGTCAGCCCGCCGGTGGGCAGCTCGAGCACCATGACCACGATGCCCTGGAGCGCGGCGACCGAGCCGAACTCGGCCAGCGACAGTCCGCGGTGCAGCGCCAGCAGAACTCCGACCGGGATCAGCAGCCCGGTGGGCAGCCAGCGCAGCTCGTACAGCAGCAGGTAGCGGCGGTGGGCGTTCACGAGTCGACCCGGGGCAGGCCGGCGACGTAGACCACCACCGAGCGGGCGTCCGGCGCGGGCGCCTCGGCGGTGTCCCGGCGGTAGCGCTCGACCACCTCGTCCAATTCGTGGCGCAGAGCGTGCAGCTGGGCGGCGTCGAGCCGGAGGAACTGGTCGGAGACGCCGGCGGCGTCGCGCCAGTCGGCGGACTCCTCGCCCGCCCGGCGCTGCCAGGCACTGATCCGGTCGCCCAGCGAGTCGGCCTGGAAGCTGGTCAGCCAGTCGGCCGCGGCCAGCGCGTCGGCATCCCCGGCGAACGCGCCCGGCTGCCAGCTGCTCGCGTCGTGCGCGGCCCGCCAGTAGCGCTCCCGCCCCGACCCGGCTCCGGACTCCTCGGTGACCAGCCCGGCCTCGGCGAGTTTGCGCAGGTGGTAGCTGGTGGCGCCGGTGTTGGTCCCGAGCCCGGCGGCGAGCTGGGTGGCGGTGGCCGGGCCGTCCATCCGCAGCCGGCCGACCAGCCGCGACCGCAGCGGATGGGCCAGCACCCGGATCTGCCGCCCGTCGAGGTGGACGACTCTCAACTTCTCGCTCATGCTTCACAATAAGTGTGCATATAAAATATGCAAGCTTTCTGTGGAACGATGGTCCGATGATCGAGGTACGACGTGCGGTTCCGGACGACGCCGCCGAGCTCATGCGGCTGCGTACGGTGATGCTGGAGTCGCTGCCCGGCGCGGGCGAGATGCCGGACGGGCCGTGGCGGGCCGAGGGCGAGGCCGTCTTCCGGCGGCAGCTCGCCGATCCGGCCGACCGGCTGGCCGCCTTCGTCGTGGACCGGCCGGACGCGTTCGTCGTCGACCCGCCGGACGCGGGCGGCCCGGCCGGCGTCGACCGGCCGGGCGCGGGCGGCCTGGCCGCCTGTGTCGTCGGCGCGATCGACGAGCGGTTGCCGAACCCGCTCGACGGCCCGTACCGCGGGTATGTCTACAACGTCGCCACCGACCCGGCGTACCGGCGGCGGGGATTCTCCCGCGCCTGCATGAACGCCCTGCTCCGGTGGTACGACCACCGCGGCCTGCGCGTGGTCTTCCTGCACGCCTCGCCGGACGGGCGGCCGCTCTACACGTCGCTGGGATTCACCCTGCTGGAGGATCCGGCGATGCGGTGGGTCAACCCAGCGCGTTGACCGCCTTGGCCACCACCAGGGCCGCGGTCACCAGGGCAACCGCGGACTGGCCGAGCATCAGCATCTTGGCCCAGCGCGAGAACGGCAGCACATCGGTCGGGCTGAACGCGGTCGAGTTGGTGAAGGCCAGATAGAAGTAGTCGGCGAACTCCGGCTCCCACTCCTTCGAAGCCATCCCCGGCGCGGTCATCTGCGGGAACAGGAAGTCCGGGAACTGCTTCGTGCCGATCGCCCGCTCCACCGCTCCCCCACGGTCCAGCTCCCAGTACCAGACCGCGAAGGTCAAGATGTTGATCACGTAGACGTCGGCGCCGGTGGCCAGCAACCGGCCGGCGCCCCCGGTGTCAACGCCGGACACGATGTCCCGGATCAGCAGGATCAGCGCGAACGCCGTCCCGGCGCTCACCACGGCGATCAGCGCCATCGCCACGACTCGGAGCCGCTGCGAGTGCTTGTCCATGCGCTCGCCCTTCGGGTTGCCCGCGACCAGGACGCCCAGCAGCACGCCCTCGACCAGGGCGAACACCCACCAGGGCACGTAGTTCCGCTCGACCGGCAACACCGCCTGCAGAACGCCGACGCCAACGATCGCCAGCACGTACGCGAACGGCCGCTCGCCCTCGGTCTTCCGCCGCCAGGCGGGCAGGACCTTCTCCAGGTCCTCGACGACCCTGTGCTCCTCGGACGGCATCAATCGGCCAGCCGGAAGAAGAGATCGGTACGCCACTGGTGCATGTCCGGCTGCTCGCGCGGGTCCGTCATCAGCACCTCGAGCCGCGCGCCCCACTCCTCGCCTTCCGGGGTGGGGGTCATGTCCCAGGTCAGCCCCTGCTGCTCGGCCCAGTCGAGCAGCCGGCCGGTGACGGTCATCAGCTCACCCGGATGCCCCACGTGGGTGACGGTGACATAGCGCCCGCCCGGCAGCACGTCGCCGAACAACGGCGGTTCGGCGCCGACGGCGTCGACCACCGGAATGCCGGCGTCGACCACGAGCTCGGCCGCCATGTCGATCCGCCGGTACCGGAAGAACGGCGGCCCGGCCACCTCCACCCCGCGCTGCCCGAGAACGTCGAACATCCCCGGCAGGTGGTCGGCCACCCGCGCGAAGTCGGTCATGGTCACCGACTCCCGCCGCCCCACGTACGGTTGCGCGTCCCGTTCCACGATGATCGGCTGCATCCGGCCATCCTCGCACCGGATGCAGCGACCGACAGTGTCAGTCGGAGAGTGTCAGCTGGAGTGTTCGACCGGGGCGGCCTGGCCGTCGGTGCCGGGGGTGGCCGTGGTGGCCTTGGGCTTGGCGTCGATGCCGGCCTCGCGGCGCTGCTCGGCCGTGATAGGCGTCGGCGCCGTGGTCAGCGGGTCGTAGCCGCCGCGGGTCTTGGGGAAGGCGATGACCTCGCGGATCGACTCGTTGCCGGACAGCAGCATGCAGGTGCGGTCCCAGCCGATGGCGATGCCGGCGTGCGGCGGCGGGCCGTACTTGAACGCCTCGAGCAGGAAGCCGAACTTGTCCTGAGCCTCGTCGCCGCTGATGCCGAGCAGGTCGAAGACCCGGCTCTGCACGTCGGCGCGGTGGATACGGACGCTGCCGCCGCCGATCTCGTTGCCGTTGCAGACGATGTCGTACGCGTACGCCAGGGCCTTGTCCGGCGCCTCCTCGAACCGGCCCATCCAGTCCGCATTGGGCGACGTGAACGGGTGGTGGACCGCGGTCCAGCCGCCGTTCTCGGTCTTCTCGAACATCGGCGCGTCGATCACCCAGCAGAACGCCCAGGCGGATTCGTCGATCAACCCGGCGCGACGGGCGATCTCGATCCGGGCCGCGCCCAGAAGTTCCTGGGCCTCGCGGCGCTCGGTGGCGGCGGCGAAGAAGATCGCGTCGCCGGGCTTGGCCCCGACCGCGTCGGCCAGGCCGGCCAGGTGGGCCTCGGACAGGTTCTTGGCCACCGGGCCGCGTGCCTCGCCCGTTTCCGGGTCGAGCACCACGTAGGCCAGGCCCCGGGCGCCACGCGCCTTCGCCCAGTCCTGCCAGCCGTCCAGCTCCTTGCGGGTCTGCGACGCGCCGCCGGGCATGACCACCGCGCCGACGTAGCCGCCGGCGTCGATCGCCCCGGCGAACACGCGGAACGACGTACCGGCCAGGTACGAGGTCAGCTCGGTGAGTTCCACGCCGTACCGCAGGTCAGGCTTGTCCGACCCGTACCGGTCCATCGCGTCGTGCCAGGTGATCCGCGGGATGGGGGTCTGGACGGTGTGGCCGGCCAGCTCGCCCCACAGCTTGACCACCAGTTCCTCGCCGAGCGCGATGATGTCGTCCTGGGTGACGAACGACATCTCGATGTCGAGCTGGGTGAACTCGGGCTGCCGGTCGGCCCGGAAGTCCTCGTCCCGGTAGCAGCGCGCGATCTGGTAATAGCGCTCCATGCCGGCCACCATCAGCAGCTGCTTGAACAGCTGGGGTGACTGCGGCAGCGCGTACCAGGTGCCGGGCTGCAGCCGTACGGGCACCAGGAAGTCGCGGGCGCCCTCCGGAGTGGACCGGGTCAGCGTCGGCGTCTCGATCTCGTAGAAGTCGCGGGCGTGCAGCACCTCGCGGGCGATCTGGTTGGCCCGGCTGCGCAGCTTCAGCGCGTTGCTCGGACCGGAGCGCCGCAGGTCGAGGTAGCGGTACTTCAAGCGCAGGTCGTCGGACGCGGTGACGGCGTCGTCGATCGGCAGCGGGAGGGGCGCGGCCTCGCTCAGCACGGTCAGGTGGTCGGCGACGACCTCGATCGCGCCGGTGGCCAGTTCCGGGTTCTCGTTGCCGTCCGGCCGGGCGGCGACCTGGCCGGTGACCAGGATGCAGAACTCGTTGCGCAGCGCGTGCGCGTCCTCCTCGCGGAAGACCACCTGGACCACACCGGACGCGTCGCGGAGATCGACGAAGATCACGCCGCCGTGGTCGCGGCGGCGGGCAACCCACCCGGCGAGCGTCACCGTCGTGCCGGCGTTCTCGGCGCGCAGGCGGCCGGCGTCATGGGTACGGATCACGGAAAACGTCTCCTCACAAGGGTCACGGGGCGCACCCGGCATTCTGTCAGGCACGCCGCGCGCCTCAGTCGCCAGGAGTCGTCGCCGCGTCCGAGGGTACGTCGGACGGGGCACCGGACGAGCCGCCCGACCGGCCGCCGGAGACCGGCTGCCATCCGGTCACCCGCAGACTGGCCACGCCGTGGCTGCCCAGGCCGGTGACCTCGACCACGGCCAGGGTGCCCGGGGTGGCGACGCACAGCACGGTCCCCTTCTGCGCCGGCACCGCCTCGTCCGCGTCCAGCGGGTTGTCCCGGATCGCGTCGGCGCAGTCCAGCCGGCCGGCGTCCGGGTCGGTCACGTGCGCGCCGGCCACCGCTCCCGGGCCCAGCGCCAGCGTCGGCCCGTCGGCGCCGCACTCGTTGTCGTAGCGCACGTCGGCGTCCTGCTCGGGGCCGTCCAGCTGCGGCCGGCCGTCCACCTCCAGCAACGCGTCGGCGTCGCAGTCGACATGGATCGAGACCGGCTCCTGGCCGTACAGCAGGCTCGCCCCGGATGCGCTGGGCGCCGGCACCGGCGGCGCGAGGGCCGACGGCTGCGGGGCGGACGCCGACACGATCGCCGAGGGCAGCACGAACGTCGGCCGGGCGGGCACGGCCGGGGTGACCCGGGGGTGGATGGCGGCCAGCGCGCCGTTGGCCTCGCTCGCCTGGTGCAACGCGTTCCAGGCCATCAGCGCGGCCCCGCCGGAGGCGAACAGGGCGATCAGTGCGATGGCGACCGCGTAGGCCGCCCCCCGGCCCTCCTCCGGCTCCGGCAGCGGCGGCTCGTCCGGCTCGGCCAGCGGCTCGGGCTCGTCGGCGGGGACGTACAGCCGCTCGGTCGGGCCGTCGGTGTCGAGGTAGCCGGGCGGGTAGGGGCCGCGCTGGACCGGGACCGACCAGTCGGTGGCGGGGGTGTTCGAGGCACGGAACGTGGACATGGGGCGGCTCCCCGGAGTGGAGGGTCGGCGCGCACGGGACGCTGAGCGCATAACCGCCGCAAGCGGCATAAATAACGTACGGGCGGAAGATCGCTCAAGACCATCCCCCTCGGAGGCGACTCACCCCGCCGGTAGAGTCCGCCGCATGGACCCGGGTCGTACGGCTGAATCCGTCACGCTCGATCAGCTGGACCACCAGATCCTCCACGCGTTGCAGGTCGCCCCGCGTGCCCCCTTCGCCCGGATGGCCGGCGTGCTCGGCGTGTCCGAGCAGACCGTCGCCCGGCGGTACCAGCGGATGCGCACCCACGGCGTGGTCCGGGTGCTGGCCCGGCCCGACCCGGCGCGGATGCCCGGCACCAGCAGCTGGACCATGCGCATCGGGTGCCGGCCCGGCACCGCGCCGGCGCTGGCCGAGGCGCTGGCCCGCCGGTCCGACACCAGCTGGGTCAGCATCATGGCCGGCGGCGCCGAACTGGCCTGCCAGGTCACCGTGGTCGAGGGCGCCACCAGCCTGCTCGATCACCTGCCGCGGGCGTCCAGCGTGCTCACCTTCGGCGCGCACCAGATGCTGCACCGGTTCGCCGGCCGGGGCGAATCCGACTGGGTGGCCGAGGGGCGGCAGCTGTCCGCCGCCCAGCGCGCCGAGCTCTCCGGACCGTCCGATCCCGTACGCCCGGCTCCCGTGCAGGTCACCGCCGGCGACGGTGCGCTGCTGGCGGCGCTGGCTTCCGACGGGCGGGCCAGTTACGCGGCGTTGGCCGCGGCCACCGGATGGAGTCAGCGCCAGGTGGCGCAACGGTTGTCCGCGCTGACCGGGGCCGGGGCGGTTTTCCTGGACGTGGACACGGCGGTCGGGACTCTCGGGTTCCGGGCGCTGGCCAGCCTGTGGTTCACCGTGTCCCCGGCCCATCTGGCCTCGGTCGGGGCGCGGCTGGCGGACCATCCGGAGCTGGCCTTCGCGAGCGCGGTGACCGGGGCGGCGAACCTGATGGCGAGCGCGGTGTGCCGGGACGCCGAGGCGCTCTACCGGTACGTGACGACCCGGGTGGCCGAGATCCCCGAGGTCCGTACGCTCGAGATCGTGCCGCTGGTCACCCGCATCAAGCAGGCCCACTTCCGCCTCGACCACGGCCGCCTCCGCGACCCCGCCGCCTGACCGGTCGCGCCAGTGGTACGGCAGGTGAGTGACCGGCACCGTCGCTGCGATCACCTCAGCGGGGCGTTCCAGTCGTACGCCGGGGTGTCCGGCCGGGCCGGTCACCGGGCCGGTGCGGGCTCCGGGGTGACCGGCTCCGGCGTGACCGCGGCGGACGGCCCGCGGACCAGGGCGAAGACCGCCACGCCGCCGACCAGGCCGACCGCCGCCGCCACCAGGAAGCCGGCGTCCAGCCCGGCCGCGGCGGCGCCGTGCAGGGCCGCGTCCACCGCCGGCCGCAACGGGGCGGGCGTGGCGGCGAGGATCCGGCCGGCCTGCCCCGCGGCGAGCGCGCGGGCGGCGCCGTCCCCGCCCGTACGGCTGAGGTGACCCGAAGCCCGATCGGCGAAGACCGTGCCCAGCACCGCAACGCCGATGGCGAAGCCGAGTTGACGCGCCGTGGTGATCGCCCCCGCGGCCATCCCGCCGCGCCGGGCCGGCACCGAACCCATCGCCGACGACGCCAGCGACGGCATCACCAGCCCGACGCCCGCGCCGATCACGGCGTACCCGGGCACCAGCGCCGGCCAGCTCGACCCGGACCCGACCAGCAGCGCGCACAGTCCCCCGCCGGCGCCGATGAGCAGCATCCCGGACCCGATGATCGCCCGCGGCGAACGCCCGTGCAGGCGGGCACCGGCCAGAGTGGACACCAGCACCGAGAGGATCGACATCGGCAGCCCGGTCAGCCCGGCCTGCAGCGGCGACAGACCGACCACCGACTGCAGCCAGATCGAGGTGTACGTGAAGGCCGCGAAGGCTGCGAAGTTCACCAGCAGGGCCGCCACCATGATCCCGGCGAACGAGCGGTTGCGCAGCAGCGACAGGTCCAGCATCGGGTCCGGCCGGCGCAGCTCGACCAGCACGAACGCGGCCAGCGCGACCGCGCTGAAGGCCAGCAGCCCCCAGGTCTGCGCCGACGTCCATCCGGCGTCGTTGGCGCGGATCACGGCCAGCGTCAGGGCGGTCGCGGCCAGCGTGAACGTCACCGTGCCGGGCAGGTCGAACCGTCCGGTCCGGTGGCCGTGGTCGGGCTTGAGCGTGGTCCGGCAGAGCACGATGGCGAGCACGCTGACCGGCAGGTTGACCAGGAAGATCCAGCGCCAGCCGAAGCCTTCGGTGAGCACCCCGCCGAGAATCGGCCCGATCGCCGCGGCGGCTCCCGAGACCCCACCCCAGACGCCGTACGCGGTCCCCCGCTCCCGCCCCTGATAGGCGCGGTTGAGCAGGGCGAACGTGGTGGTGAACATGGCCGCGGCGCCGACGCCCTGGACCACCCGGGCGGCGATCAGTGCGGCGTCGGAGCCGGCCAGCCCGCAGGCCAGCGAGGACAGGGCGAACACGACCAGCCCGCCGAGGTAGAACCGGCGGTGCCCGAGCCGGTCGCCGAGCGCCCCGGCGCCCAGCAGCAGGACGCCGAGCGACAGGGCGTACCCGTCGATCACCCACTGGAGGGAACTGAACGAGGTCCGCAGATCGGCGGCCATCGGGGGCAGAGCCACGTTCACGATGGTCACGTCGATCAGCAGCATGAAGGTGCCGAGCGATACGGTCACCAGCGGCCACCACTTACGCATGGGAGGTCTCCTTTCGAGGTCGACACCCGAAAGGATCGGTGCGATCGGCCGGGATCTCCCAGCCGATCGCACTCCGGCGCATCAAACCTCCATGGCGGTACGCGTTCGGCCTCTATCCGCCGATCAGGTCCCGTCTACCGCCAGATTCCGCCGTGCCGAACCGGCATGCGCGTGATCGGGATGTCGTCGTTGCCGGCCAGCGGCAGGTCGTCGTCGACCTTGCGCCGCAGCGCGGCGACGCGAGCGTCGTCGGTGGTGATCGAGTCATCGGTCGTGCGGGGCAGTTCGACCAGGCAGGACCGCATCTCGATGCGGCCGGTGCAGTCGAGCGAGGGGTACCAGGTGGCGGCCGCGGCCGGTTCGGCGGCGGGTTTCGTCGGGGGCGCGGGCGCCTGGGCGTCGGCGGTGGTCGCCGCCCACCCCACGGCGATCACGACGGCGGTCAGGGACACGAGGATCGAGCTCCGGAATGTCATACCTCGACGGTCGTCGGGCGGGCCCGTCCGGACATCGGGCTTCCACCGGCACTTGCTGCTCCGGACACCTGAGAAAATCGGCGGCCGATACCCAGGAAATTCCCGCCGTCAGGCTCCGCCGTCGATGAACCAGCCGTCGCGCAACACCGGCACGGCCGCGCTTGCACCGAGCTCGGCGGCGATCTCCACATCGTCGCCGAACCCCCGCCCGATCAGCTCGCGGCCGCTGACCGACTCGCGCAGGGCGGTGGCCAGGCTTCCGGCGACATCGCGGTACGCGGCCCGCGCCGCCCCCGCCTCCGGGCTGAGCGCGAACCGGACCGGCAGCGCGTCGAGGAACGCGCCGGCGCCCCACAGGTCCTCGACCGCCGGGCGCAGCGACCCGTCGGGCCACCGCTCCCCCGCGGCGATGACGGCGATCGGGCCGGTCGCCGTGGTCGCCTCGGCCGCCGCCCAGGCCGCGGCGGCGGCCGCGTTGCGAAGGCTGACGCCGATCACCGCGGCTCCGATCACCGCGGCTCCGATCACGGCGGCTCCGGTCACGGCGGCTCCGGTCACGGCGGCTCCGGTCACGGCGGCTTTGGTCGAGGCCAGGCGGGCGGAGATCGCCGAGCCGTTCGGCGACGGCAGGACCAGTCGCTCGACGCCGTGGCTGCGCCGGATCGTGCCGGGTGACAGGCTCACCTGCCCGGGGGCCCGCGTGCGACCGGCCGACGGCCAGCGTCGCGCCCCGGGACTCGGCGAACCGGGCGGCTTCGTCGTCGGCCCCCGGGTACGGCCGGACCGCGATGCCCCGGTCGGCGGCCACCGTCAGGGTGGTGGTGAAGGACAGCACGTCGACCACCGCGACCACCGCCGCGCCGGGGCCGATCGCATCGGCGCCGGCTGGGCCCCAGTCGAAACGGATCACCATCTCGGCTCGAGCTCACCCGCCGCCGGCGCGTCCAGGGCGCCGGCGATCCGCCGTTCCTCCCCGGCGAAGTGCGAGGCCAGGATCGCGGCCAGGCCGTCGAGTTCGGCCCGGGTGCCGACGGCGTCCAGGCCGCGGGCGAGGGTGGCCGCCCGGTCGAGCAGGCCGGCGATCAACTGGTGGTCACGGCTCAGACCGTCCAGCCGGGGGTGGGTGTCGATCAGCTGGCGGCCGAGGGCGGCGGGCCGGGTGTGGGCGGAGTAATCAGGCACGGTCCGGCAATCGTCGCACGCCTGATTGTGGCAATCTGGCGCGATGACGACCGCCGAGTGGGAGCAGCAGATCGCGGAAGCCTGGGCGAGCATCGACGACCGGCCCGTGGCCGACTTTCTGGCGCTGATGGAGAAGCTGGTCGAGGAACTGCCGCCGGACGATCCGGCCGGGCTGTTCGAGCGGGCCGCCGCGCTGGACTCCACCGGGCGCTCGGACCTGGCAGTGCCGCTCTACCTGCGGGCCATCGACGCCGGCGCAACCGGGGAGCGCCGCCGCCGCGCGGTCATCCAGATGGCCAGCTCGCTGCGGAACCTGGGCCGCTCCGCCGAATCCGTGACCTTGCTGCGGGCCGAGCTCGAGGTCATCTCCGATCCCCTGGACGACGCCGTCCGGACGGTGCTGGCGCTCGCGCTGACCGACGTCGGCCGGGAGCGGGAGGCCGTGTCGATCGCGGTCGGGGCGCTGGCGGCGCACCTGCCGCGGTATCAGCGGTCGATGGCCAATTACGCCCGGCTGCTGGTCGAACCGGACCCGGACGCCGACCCGGAGTGCGATGTCAGGTCGTAACGCCAGTCGTTGCTGCGGATCAGGTGTCCTTTGGGGAACTCCACGGTGCACTCCCCCCTCAGCTCGAAGCCGGCCTTAAGGCACACGGCGTTGGACGCGGCGTTCTCGAGTTTCGGGAACGCGTGCGCCCACTCGTGCCGCTTCCCGGCGGCGGCTAGTCCAAGGGCGGCGACCGTGGCGCCGACGGCGAGGCCGCGGCCCTGGAACCCGGGCACGACCGACCAGCCCAGTTCGTACACGGTCAGGCCCTGCCACTCGGAATCCCAGTAGCCGACCGATCCGACCGGCTCCGGCGAGTCGGGCACCAGGATCATCAGCATCTGGCCGGTCCCGTCGGCGGCGTTGCACAGGATCCGCTGGTGGCGGTCGTCCAGCGCCGCCTCCGGCTCGGGGCCGCCGAGGTAGGTCATCATCTCCGGGGCGTTGGTGCGGCGCTGCAGAGCGGGCCCGCGCTCGTCCCAGGGTTCGAGGGTGAAGTCCATGAACGCATCCTGGACCGGGGGTACGACAAGAACGCCACCGCCGCCCCGGCCACCGCGGCCACGACCGTCACGCCGAACGCCCACCGGAAGCCCGGACCGTGCAGCACCAGCGTAAGCACCGCGATGGTGACCGCCCCGGACAGGTACTGCGACGTGGTCAGCAGCGAACCGGCCGCCCCCTGATGTTCGGCCGGCACGTCGCGGGTGCCGATGACGAACATCGCGGTGTAGATCGCCCCGTGGCCGAAGCCGCTGAGCAGGTCAGGCCGAGGACGAACGCCAGCACCGCGCCGGTGCCGAGCAGGGACGCGAGCCACGGGACGCCCTCGGTTCCCCGCTGCGGCCGGGGGAAGGACCGAGCA
>CAXSDA010000042.1:19294-20330 GCA_964236515.1 uncultured Actinoplanes sp. | reverse complement strand
TGCCAGCGGGACGTTGATGGCGAACGTCCAGCGCCACGACGCCGTGGTCGGCACCCCGCCCAGAACGACGCCGGCGGCCAGCCCGGACGCGCCCACCGACCCCCAGACGACCAGCGCCCGGTTCCGGGCGTCGCCGGCCGGGAAGGACAACCCGATCAGCGCCAGCACGGCCGGCTGCAGCAGCGCCGCGGCCAGGCCCTGGGCACCCCGCGCGGCCAGCAGTACGGCCGGGCCGCCGGCCAGTCCGCCGGCCGCGCTGAACAGCCCGAACCCGGTGAGTTGGCGCAGCGTACGGGCGTTCCCGCGCGGCTGCTGCGCTACTACGAGGAGCAGGGTCTGCTGACGCCGGGACGGGCCGCGAACGGGAACGGGATGCGATCGACGCGCGGGTGCAGTGTCTGAGCCGCAACCGCGACGCGATCACCGGTTACCTCGGCGCCCTCAAGGCCCGTTCCTGAGCATCTCGGCCACGTGCGCGGCCCGCTCCTCGCGGGTCTGCGGATGCCCGGGCGCGTCCGGCCGGGCGTCCCCCGGGCGGGGCCCGTCCGGCGGGCGGTAGTTGACCCCGAGGGCGTCCAACCGGCGCAGATGCGCGTCCAGCCGCGGCGCGAACGACGCCCAGTCCCGCGGTCCGGCCGTCCACACGGCTTCGGCGAAGGCGCACAGCCGCGGGAACGCCATGTAGTCCACCCGCCGGGCCGACTCCATGTGCTCGGTCCAGAGGTTGGCCTGCCCGCCGAGCACGTGGGCGGCCTCGGCCGGGGTCAGGCCGTCCGGCACCGGCTCGAAGCCGTACACGTCCTCGGCGGTCAGCCGGATGCCCACCGGGGTCGGCTCGCCCGGGTCGTCGGACTGCCGGTAGTCCAGGTAGACCGAGGTGTCCGGACAGGACACGACGTCGTGGCCGGCGCGGGCGGCGACCGCGGTCCGGCTCAGGCCGCGCCATGCGGCCACGACGGCTCCGGCGGGGGCGCCGCCGTCCAGAATCTCATCCCACCCGTACGTCCGGCGTCCGTGTGTTTGCAGGTGGGCTGCC
>CAXSDA010000042.1:0-19284 GCA_964236515.1 uncultured Actinoplanes sp. | reverse complement strand
ATCTGGGCGATGAACCAGCCGTGCAGGCCGCGTTCACCGGCCAGCCCGAGCTCGGCGATCCGCTGCTGCGCGACCGGGCTGTCGCGCCACTCGTCCGGCGGGCACTCGTCGCCGCCGACGCCGATGACCTCGCCCGGGAAGATCGCGCAGACCACGTCCAGCACGTCCCGGCAGAACTGCAGGGCCGGGTCGGCGACGGTGAGCAGGTGGGTGGAGATTCCCCACGACTCCCGTACGGCCGGATGACCGCCGTTCCCCAGTTCCGGATAGGCCGCGATCGCCGCCTGCATGTGTCCCGGCATGTCGACCTCCGGGACCACGGTCACGTGGCGGGCGGCGGCGTAGGCGACGATCTCGGTCAGGTCGGCGGCGGTGTAGAAACCGCCGTGCGGCCGCTCGTCGTAACGGTCCTGCCGCCGGTCGCCGAGCATGCTGCGGGCCCGCCAGGCCCCGACCGTCGTCAGCCGCGGCCAGGCCGGGATCTCGATCCGCCAGCCCTGGTCGTCGGTCAGGTGCAGGTGCAGCACGTTCAGCTTGTGGAAGGCGATCAGGTCGACGAACCGGAGCACGTCCGCGACCGGCATGAAGTGCCGGGCCACGTCCAGCATCACGCCCCGCCAGGCGAACCGGGGCGCGTCCTCGATGGTCAGCCGCGGCAACGTCTCCGCCGGCGCGAATCCGGCCCGGCGCAACGACTCGGGCGAATGCAGCTGCCGGAGCGTCTGCTCGCCGTGGAACACGTCGGCCGCCGACCCGCCGGTGATGGTGACGCCGTCGTCGTCGATGACCAGCCGGTAACCGGTCACGGACTCGTCGATGCGGGTGACGACCGGCGTCGCCGGGGTGTGGCCGTCGCCGCGGACGACCGACTGCGGGCGCGGGATCATCAGAAGCACGTGTGGTAGGCGTCGACGACGCGGTGGTCGTCGTCCACGACCGGGATGTCACGCCACTTGTCGAAGGCCGTGCACGGATGCGAGATGCCGAACCGCAGAAGGTCACCCACGGCCACGTCGGCGCCGGGATCCACGGCCAGGTAGGTGTGCTGGTCGTTCAGTCTGGTCACGGTCAGCCCGCGGATCGGCTCGACCACGCCGTCGCGGCGCCGGTCGAACACCACCGGCAGACCCTCGTCGAACGGCGCGTCCCGCTTGCCGAAGCCGGCGATGGCCAGTCCCGGTTCCGGGGTGGAGATCACCTGCGCCCACAGCTCGAGCGCGGCCACCAGCGGGCCCTCCGCCGGGATCCGATGGAACGGTGTGCGCTCGGCGTAGAAGCCGTCGTCGTGGGTGACGGACGCGCCGCTGCGCAGGATCAGCCGGTGGTGCCCGGCCGTGACCAGCCGCGCCACCACCCGGTCGAACCAGGCGCTGCCGCCGGCCGACACCACCGGGTACTCCGGCAGCAGCCCCAGCCCGGCCAGCGCGTCGGTGCCCTCGGCCATCCGGTCCAGGAACGCGTCCACCGACGCCTCGTCGGGCAGCTGCCCCTCGTAGCCGGTCACGCCGACCAGCTCGACGCCGTCGGCCGCGGCGGCGGCGCGGGCGACGACCTCCAGCTCCCCGGGCGTACGGACGCCGGTGCGGCCGTTCGCGTGCCCGAGCTCGGCGAAGACCCGCAGCCGCCCGCCGGTCGCGGCCGTGGCGTCGGCGGCCGCGGCGACCCCGGCCACGGAGTCGACCTGGAAGTACACCTCCCAGCCGGCCTGCCCGGCCAGCCAGCGCAGCACGGTGGGGTCGAGCACCTCGTTGGCGATGAACACCCGGGGCACACCGATCCGCCGCATGACCAGCGCCTGGTTGGCGGTGGCCACGGTCACTCCCCAGGCGCCCGCCTCGAGCTGCTTCGCGATCAGCGCCGGGGACATGGTCGTCTTGACGTGCGGCGAGAAGTCGATGCCGTGGTGGGCGCAGTAGGCGGCCATGGTGGCGATGTTGGCCTCGGCCGCGGACCGGCGCAGAACCATCACCGGCCAGGTGAAGTCCCCGTCGAACAGGCCGGGTTTCGTGGTTGCCAGCCGGGCGCGGCCGACCGGCTCCTCAGGCAGCCAGAAGCCCTTGCTGCTCCAGTCGAGATCCATCGCCGCCTCCACCTGATCGACGTCCCGTACGCTGTGCAAGCTACCAAGACCCACCGACAATCCGGAGGCCGCGAGGTGTCCGAGCCGTACGACCTGCTGGTCACCGGGGGCGACGTCCGCGACCCGGGCAGCGGTGTCTCCGGCGTTCTGGACGTCGCCGTCGCCGGTGGGCGGATCGCCGCGGTCGGAGCCGGGCTGCCCCGGTCCGGCGAGATCGTCGACGCGACCGGCCTGCTGGTCACGCCGGGCCTGGTCGACCTGCACACGCACGTCTACCCCGGGGCCGGCTACTGGGGCGTCGACCCGGATCCGATCGCCTGGTACACCGGCGTCACCACGTGGGTGGACGCCGGGTCGGCGGGGGCGTACACCATCGAGAGGCTGCGGGCGTTCGCCGCGACCCGGTCGGTGCGGGTGCCGGTGCTGCTGAACATCGCCGCGCAGGGACTGGCCGCCCGTACGGGCGAGAGCGTTGATCTTGATCCGCTGGACGTCGGCCTGGCCGTCGAGACCGTGCGGGCGAACCGGGACCTGATCCGGGGCATCAAGGTGCGCATCGACGCGGCCACCGTCGGGGCCAACGGGGTGGAGCCGCTGCGGCGTGCTCTCCGCGTGGCGGAGGCGTGCGGGGTGCCGGTGATGGTGCACGTCGGGGTCGCGCCGCCGCCCGTCGCCGAGGTGCTGGACCTGCTGCGGCCGGGCGACATCGTGACGCACTGCGCCAGCGGGATCGCGTCGCCGCTCGGGCCGGCCGCCACCGGCGCGTACGGCCGGGGGGTGCTCTTCGACATCGGGCACGGGTCCGGCGGGTTCGCCTTCGACGTGGCCGAGGCGCAGCTGGCGGCCGGGATCCGCCCGTACTCCGTCTCCACCGACCTGCACGCCCGATCGTTGTACGGCCCGGCGTTCGACCTGCCCACCACGATGGCCAAGCTCCTCGCCGTGGGGCTGTCGCTGGACGAGGTGATCGCCGCTACGACGGTGTCGCCGGCGCGGGCGCTGGGGCTGTCCGCGGGCACGCTGGCGGTGGGTGCACCGGCCGACATCGCCGTGTTCTCCGTGTCGTCGTCGCCGTACGAGGTGGCCGACACGCATCGCACGGTACGGACGGCGCCGCTGCGGTTGTCCAATGTGGCCACCTACGTTGCCGGGCGGCGGCTGACGCCGTCGTGGCCGGCGCCGCCGCCGTCGTGGATTCCGCTGACGTCCGCGCAGCGTTCGGCGCTGGCGGCCCGGGAGGCGGCCGTACGGTCGCTGTTGTCCAAGCCTCTGGTGGGCCTGGAAGGTCTGGCCGAGCAGTTCCCGCGTCCTTAGGAGTTCTCATGCCGAAGCGTTCCGTTTCCACCGACCAGGCCGCGCCGGCCGGAGGCCCGTACTCGCAGGCGATCGTCGCCGGGGACACGGTCTATCTGGCCGGGGCGATCCCGGCGCGGCCGGACGGCACCCGGGTGAACGGGGCGTTCGCCGACCAGGCGCACGCCGCGTTCCGCAACCTGGCCGCCGTCGCCGCGGCCGCCGGCGGAAGCCTCGACCAGGCGGTCCGGGTCGGCGTCTACCTGACCGACTTCGGCGACTTCGCCGAGATGAACTCGATCTACGCGCAGTACTTCGGCGGCGAGCACCCGCCGGTGCGGACCACCGTCCCGGTGGCGCTCGAGGGGATGGCGATCGAGGTCGACGCGGTGCTCTACCTGGGCTGAAGGATCACGGCGATCCGGGCGTGAGTGGCCGGGAGCAGGAGGTCCGCCGGGAGGGCCGGGCCACAGGACGCCGAGCCGATGCCGTTGTGGCCGGCGTCCAGGGTCACCCAGGTGCGGCCGTCGGGCGTCAGGTCGGCGTCGTGGGTGGCCTTGTCCAGGGCGTCGGTGGTCCACGGACGTACGGTCAGGCCGTACGGCGTGATCGCGGTGATCGTCAGGGCGCCGATCGTCGCGTTCTCCACGGCGGCCCGGCGACCGTTCTCCTGCGGGAAGACGTACGGCGTCTGCATGTCCCGGACCGTGCTCGTCCAGTGGCCGTGGCGGGCGGCGAGGCCGGTGTCGGGGTAGGCCTCGCCCGGGCCGCGGCCGTCCCATTCGACGGTGGCCTGTTCCGGCATGCTGAACGTGATGCCCTGCATCGGTAGCGGACCGGGCCAGGTGCCGTCGGGGTCGATGTCGACGACGAGGGTGACGCGGTCGCCGTCCTGGCTCCGGCGGTCCGGGCTCCACCGTGTGGTGACGACGAAGCCCAGGTCGCTGCCCGCCGGCGCGTAGCGCTCGCGGACGGTGACGCCGGCCGGGGTGCGGTCGACGGCGTCGAGGCGGCGGTGGAGGCGGTCGAGGCCGTGGGCGCGCCAGAGGGGTTCGAGGGCGTGGCCGTGCGGGGCGCGGTCGTTGTCGGTGGGGGCGCGCCAGATCTGCAGGACCGGGCCGTCGAGCTCGATGCCGCCGAGGTGGGTGAGGCGGCCGGTGTTCTTGTCGATCCGCGCCGGGCCGATCGTGAGGACGCCCGCCGTCGCGCCCACTCCAAGATCATTCAGAATCGAAGAATCGATGCCTTCTTCCTTCCACGGACCGCCCCCACCCGTGTCGGGTGGGGCGATATTGGCAGCCGGGTACGACATTTTCCCGTCGCTGTCCACAGCCGCGGGCCCGTCCACAGCCGCGGCGCCGATCTGCGCCCACGCGACTTCATGCCCGGCCGAGGCCCACGTCGTGTCGGCGGCCAGCACCGCCGACACCGTCACCAGCCCGTCGACCTCCGGCAACGGCACCAGAACACTGTCGCCCGGCGCCACCGGAGGCACCTCCAGCATCCCCTGATCCCACCGGAACACCAGGTGGTCGAGTCCGATGTGGCCATAGAGATTTCCGATCCGCAACGACGACCCGTCCCGGGTCATCCGCACCGGCTCGACCACCTTCTTCAGATCGAGCAACCCCGGCGACGGCGTCCGGTCCGGGAACACCAGCCCGTCGGCGACGAAGTTCCCGTCGTGCACCTCCTCGCCGAAGTCCCCGCCGTACAGATAGGACGGTCCCGACCGCAGCCCGTGATCGATCCACTCCCACACGAACCCGCCCTGGCAGCGCGGATACCGCTCGTACAACTCCTGATACCGGTCCAGCCCGCCCGGCCCGTTGCCCATCGCGTGCGCGTACTCGACGTGGACGAACGGCATCCGCCGCCGGCGGGCGTCCAGGGCGGGATCGTCCAGCGGCTCTTCGGCACCGCGGCCGATCGCGTCGACGTCGGCGAGCGACAGGTACATCCGGCTGTACACGTCGACGTCCCGGCCGGTGTGGTCGCGTTCGTACAGCAGCGGCCGCGAGTCGTCGTGCTGCCGGACCCACCGGGCCATCGCGGACAGGTTCCGGCCGCTGCCGCTCTCGTTGCCCAGCGACCACATCACGATCGACGGATGGTTGCGGTCGCGCTGCACGGTCCGGCGCATCCGGTCGACCAGCAGGTCCTGCCAGCGGGGGTCGTCGGCCGGGTTGCCGCGGAAGCCGACGAACTCGAACCCGTGCGTCTCCAGGTCGCACTCGTCGACCACCCAGAGGCCGTACTCGTCGCACAGGTCCAGGAAGTACGGGTCGGGCGGGTAATGACTCGTCCGTACGGCGTTGACGTTGTGCTGTTTCATCAGCCGCACGTCGGCCAGCATGTCGTCGCGGGTGACCGCCCGGCCGCGATCGGGGTGGAACTCGTGCCGGTTCACGCCGTTGAAGAGCAGCCGCCGTCCGTTGACCTGCAGCACACCGTCGACGATCCCGACGGTTCGAAAGCCGATCCGCAGCCGTACGGTTTCTCCCGGCGACGTGACGACGGCGTCGTACAGCCGCGGGTTCTCGGCCGACCACGGCTCCACCGCGTCCAGGTGCACGACCTCGCCCGCGACGGCGTCCACGCCCAGCTCCGGCACCTGGACGGCCACGGTCGCGCACAGCGTCCCGGCCCCGGTCCGGTGATCGAAGTCCGCCCGTACGGTCAGATCGTCGACGCCGTCCGCGGGGCGGGACAGCAGCTCGACCGGCCGGAAGATGCCGGACAGCCACCACATGTCCTGGTCCTCGAGGTAGCTGCCGGAGCTCCACTGCACGACCCGGACGGCGAGCACGTTGTCCGCGTCGGCGCGTAGCAGGCGGGTCACGTCGAACTCGGTCGGCAGGCGGCTGCCCGTGGTCGAGCCGACCGGTTCGCCGTTGAGCCAGACCTTCGCGGCCGAGTCGACGCCGCCGAACCGCAGCAGCGCCCGGCCGCCGGGCCAGTCCGCCGGCACCCGGAACGTGCGGCGGTAGTCGCCGGTCGGGTTCTCGTCGGGCACGCGCGGCGGGTCGAGCGGGAACGGGTAGCGGACGTTGGTGTACGCCGGGGCGCCGTACCCGTGCAGCTGCCAGTGCGCCGGGACGTCCAGCGTGTCCCATCCGGCGTCGTCGTAGCCCGGATCGGCGAAGTCCTCCGGCCCGTCGGCGCGTCCCGAATACCGGAACCGCCACGGCCCGTCGAGGGCCAGCCGGGGCGCGTCCGAGTCGAGCCAGGCGCGGGCCGGCTCGACCGCGGGTGACGGGGACAGACTCTCGAACCAGGGACCCATACCGCCAACCTATGACTGATCATTCCCGGGTCGCCACCGTCTGCGCCGACCGGCGTGCTTTGATCGCGGTAACACGTCAGTAACGTCCGACTGCGAGCATTCCGGGGCGATCAGGGGAGGTCGGGTTTGTTCCTCAGCCAGCACGAGCAGGAGCGGCTGCTCATCCACGTGGCGGCCGATGTCGCCCAGCGGCGCCGCGACCGGGGGCTGAAGCTCAACTATCCGGAGGCGGTGGCGATCATCACCGCGTTTCTGCTGGAGGCGGCGCGGGACGGCCGCACGGTGGCCGAGCTGATGGACGCCGGCCGGCGGGTCCTCGCCCGGGACGACGTGATGGAAGGCGTGCCCGAGATGCTGGTCGAGGTGCAGGTCGAGGCCACCTTCCCGGACGGCACCAAGCTCGTCACCGTGCACGGGCCGATCGCATGAGCGAGCGAAGCGAGCGCAGGCAGCTCAGCCCGCGGAATCTTCATGCCGCCGCCGAGCGAAGCGAGGCGACGTCATGATGATTCCGGGGGAAATCTTGCTCGGGGACGGGCCGATCGAGATCAATCCCGGCCGTACGGTACTGGCGCTGACCGTCCGCAACATCGGCGACCGGCCGATCCAGGTCGGGTCGCACTACCACTTCGCCGAGAGCAACGCGGCGCTGGAATTCGACCGTGCGGCTGCGTGGGGTCACCGGCTCGCGGTCCCGGCGGGCACCTCGGTGCGGTTCGAACCGGGCATGCCCCGCGACGTCGAACTGGTCCCGCTGGCCGGCGCCCGCGTGGTGCCCGGCCTGCGCGGCCTGGCCGGCGGGCCGCTGGACACCCCGCCGCCGTCGCCGCCCGTACCGGCCGAGACGCCCGACGTGAACGCCCAGCCGGAGAACGGGAGCCCGCGGTGACCGCACTCGACCGGAGCCGGTACGCCGCGTTGTACGGCCCGACCGCCGGCGACCGCATCCGGCTGGCCGACACCAACCTGCTCATCGAGGTCGAGCAGGACCTCAGCGCCGGACCGGCGCCCGGGGACGAGGTGGTGTTCGGCGGCGGCAAGGTCATCCGCGAGTCGATGGGCCAGGGCCGGGCCACCCGGGCCGAGGGCACCCCGGACACCGTCATCACCGGCGCGGTCGTGCTCGATCACTGGGGCGTGATCAAGGCCGACGTCGGCATCCGGGACGGGCGGATCGTCGCGCTGGGCAAGGCCGGCAACCCCGACACCATGGACGGCGTCCACCCCGGCCTGGTGATCGGCGCCGGCACCGAGGTCATCGCGGGCAACGGCAAGATCCTCACCGCCGGTGCCATCGACAGCCACGTGCACCTGATCAGCCCGACCGTGCTCGACACGGCGCTGGCCGCCGGCATCACCACGATCATCGGCGGTGGCACCGGCCCGGCCGAGGGCACCAAGGCGACCACGGTCACCCCGAACGCCTGGCACCTGGCCCGGATGCTGGAGGCCATCGACACGTTCCCGATCAACGTGCTGCTGCTGGGCAAGGGCAACACGATGTCGGAAGACGCGATGTGGGAGATGCTGCGCGGCGGCGCCGGCGGCTTCAAGCTGCACGAGGACTGGGGTACGACGCCCGCGGTCATCGACGCCTGCCTTTCCGTCGCCGACGCGTCCGGAGTGCAGGTCGCCATCCACACGGACACGCTGAACGAGGCGGGGTTCGTCGAGGAGACGGTTCGAGCGATCGCCGGCCGGTCCATCCACGCGTACCACACCGAGGGCGCCGGGGGCGGGCACGCACCGGACATCATCACCGTCGCCGGGCACCCGAACGTGCTGCCCTCCTCCACCAACCCGACCCGCCCGTACACCCGGAACACGCTGTCCGAACACCTGGACATGCTGATGGTGTGCCACCACCTCAACTCGGCCGTGCCCGAGGACCTGGCGTTCGCCGAGAGCCGGATCCGTCCGTCCACGATGGCCGCCGAGGACCTGCTGCACGACCTCGGCGCGATCTCGATGATCGGGTCGGACTCCCAGGCCATGGGCCGCATCGGCGAGGTCATCCTGCGGACCTGGCAG
This sequence comes from uncultured Actinoplanes sp., assembly GCA_964236515.1. GTDB lineage: Bacteria > Actinomycetota > Actinomycetes > Mycobacteriales > Micromonosporaceae > Actinoplanes. The sequence continues at coordinate 10,594 of CAXSDA010000042.1, read as the reverse complement.
ACCGCGCACGTGATGAAGGCCCGGCGCGGATCGCTGCCCGGCGACGGCGCCGCCGACAACCAGCGGGCCCGGCGGTACGTGGCCAAGTACACGATCTGCCCGGCCGTCGCGCACGGCATGGCCGAGCACATCGGCTCGGTCGAGCCGGGCAAGCTGGCCGACCTGGTGCTGTGGGACCCGGCGTTCTTCGGCGTACGGCCGGCGCTGGTGATCAAGGGCGGGATGATCGCGCTGGCCCAGATGGGCGACGCCAACGCCTCGATCCCGACGCCGCAGCCGCAGCTGCCGCGGCCCATGTTCGGGTCGTACGGCGTGGTCCCGGCCCAGACGTCGCTGGCCTTCGTCGCCCCGGCCGCGATCGACGCGATGCTGAGCGACCGGAGCGGAATCCGGCGGGCGCTGGTGCCGGTGGGCAACACCCGGTCGGTGGGCAAGGCCGACATGCCGCTCAACGACGCGCTGCCCCGGATCGAGGTCGAGCCGGACACGTTCACCGTCCGGATCGACGGCGAGGTGATCGAGCCCGACCCGGTCACCGAGCTGCCGATGGCCCAGCGCTACTTCCTGTTCTGATGAGCGCCGGCCCTGTTTCTTCGAGCGCCGGCCTGGCCATGCTGCTCGTCCTGGCCGACGGGCGACTGCCCGCGGGTGGTCACGCGCACTCCGGCGGGCTGGAGGCCGCGGTCGCCGCCGGGCGGGTCGACGGGTTGGAGTCGCTGGGCGGCTTTCTCCGCGGGCGGCTGGCGACGTCGGGGGTGGTGGCGGCGGCGTTCGCGGCGGCGGCCTGCGGGCGGGCTGTGGACAACCGCGGGAACATGTCGTACCCGGCTGCCACCATCGCCCCACCCAGACGAGGGTGGGGGCGGTCCGTGGAAGAAAGAACAGCCTCCGGAAAATGGTGGGACGAACTCGACGACGGGATGGACGCGCGCACCCCGTCGCCGGCGCTGCGGAAGGCCTCCCGCGCCCAGGGCCGCGCCCTGCTCCGAGCGGGCCGGGCCATGTGGCCGATACCGGACATCGGCCGCGAGCCGCACCACCCGGTCGTCCTCGGGGTGGTCGCGGCCGCCGCCGGGCTCGGGCCGCGCGAGGCCGCGACCGCCGCGGCGTACGGCACCCTGACCGGGCCGGCCACGGGCGGGGTGCGGTTGCTGGGACTCGATCCGTACGGCGCCCACGCCCTTCTGGCCGGTCTGGCCACGGAATGCGACCGCGTCGCCGAGGACGCCGCCGCCCACGCCCGCGACCCGGTCGACGCGCTGCCGGCCGCGAGCGCTCCCCTGCTCGACATCGGCGCCGAGCTCCACGCCACCTGGGAGGTGCGTCTCTTTGCATCCTGACCACATCGCCACCGGCGGGGCCTGGCCGCCGCCGTCGGCCGGTTACCACGCGCACGAACCGGACGAGGTGCCGCACACCCACCCGGACCCCGGCGTCGACCCGCACCCGCCCCTGGCGCGACCGGAACGACGGGCGCTCCGGATCGGCATCGGCGGCCCGGTCGGTTCGGGCAAGACCGCGCTGGTCGCGGCGCTGTGCCGGGCCCTCGGCGAGGAACTGCGCCTGGCCGTGGTGACCAACGACATCTACACCACCGAGGACGCCGACTTCCTGCTGCGCAACGGTGTCCTGCCGGCCGACCGGATCCGTGCGGTCGAGACCGGCTGCTGCCCGCACACCGCGATCCGCGACGACATCTCGGCCAACCTCGACGCGGTCGAGGACCTCGAGGAGACGCTCGGCCCGCTGGACCTGGTGCTGGTGGAGAGCGGCGGCGACAACTTGACCGCGACGTTCAGCAAGGGCCTGATCGACCGGCAGATCTTCGTGGTCGACGTGGCCGGCGGCGACAAAGTGCCCCGCAAGGGTGGCCCGGGCGTCACGGCGGCCGACCTGCTGGTGATCAACAAGACCGACCTGGCGCCGATGGTGGGCGCGGACCTGGCGGTGATGGAACACGACGCCAAGGCCAAGCGCGGCGACCTGCCGACGGTGTTCCTGTCGCTGGCCGAGGACCGCGCCGCGCGCCCGGTGGCGGAGTGGATCCGCGGGCTCACGACCACCCGATGAAGGCGGACGCGCACATCGTCGCCGAGGCGGACGGCCGCGGCGGCACCCGGGCGGCGGTCCTGCGCGGCGAGTCACCGCTGCTACTGCGCCGCACCGGCCCGCGCGGCGGCGATCTGACGGTCCATCTGGTCGGTGGGGCCGCCGGGCCGCTGCGCGGGGACGATCTGCGTCTGACCATCGAGGCCGGCCCGGGCGTACGGCTGGACGTGCGTAGTGTCGCCGCGACGCTGGCCCTTCCGGGGCGGCCCGGCCCGGCCTCACGGCTGACGATCCGGGCCACCGTGGCCGCCGGGGCGATGCTGCGCTGGTGGCCGGAACCGCTGATCGCGGCGGCCGGCTGCGACCACGACACCGTCACCGAGGTCGACGTGGCCGAGGGCGGCACGCTGATCTGGCGGGACGATCTGGTCTGCGGCCGCCACGGCGAGAACTCCGGGAACGTCCGGACCCGAACCACCATCCGGTACGCCGGGACCATGCTCCACCGGCACGACCTCGCCGCCGGCCCGGCCGCCCCCGGCTGGTCCGGCCCGGCCGTGCTCGGCGATGCCCGGGCGGTCGGCACGCTGCTGATCGCCGGCGCCGACCGACCCGCGCCGGGACTGCTGGACGGCGGCGCGGTCATGCCACTGACCGGCCCGGGCGTGCTGGCCACCGCGGTCGGCGCCGACATCCGCGCGGTCCGCCGCGCCCTGGACCCGCTGACCGCACCGGCCCGGCCCGGCGTGATGACCGCCGTCGTCTGAACCCGATCGGATCAGGGTTCCACGGACGCCACAGCCGCGCCCCGGTGTACGTGCCACCTGACGGTCCTCTGACGGCTTTAACGCCCCGGCCATGCACATTTCAGGTGAGGGCACGGGTGCGTTCGCCGTCCGCCCGTACCTTCTTCTCAGCCGAGAAGGAGGCTGCCATGTCGTCGGTCTACTGGCTGGCCCACTCCGGCATCACGGTCGCGAGCCACACCCCGCGGACGCTCCGGCACGTTCTCGCCTCGACCGTCACCTCGGCGAGCTACCTGGGATGGCGTTCCAAACGCCGGAGCACCCAGGAGAACATGGCGAAGGTCCTGGGTGTCCCGGCTGGTGACCGGGCCGCCCGCCGGGCCGCTCTGCGGTCGTGGAGCAACTACGGGCGTACGGCCGCGGTGCTGCTCTGTCTGCCCTATGAGGACATGCTGGACGTGAACGCCCGCCTGGACGATCTGACCGAGGGCGCCACCTGGGACGGGCGGCTGCGGGCGGCGTTGACGCCCGGAGCCGTGATCACCACCGGCCACTTCGGAGCCTGGGACCTGGCCGGCGCCATCGTCGCGGGCCGGCTGCCGCTCTCGGCCGTCGCCGACACGTTCCCCGATCCGCGCCTGAACAGCCTGCTCCAGGGCCACCGGCAGGACAAGAGCGTGGAGGTCATCCCGGCGTCCGGAACGCCGCGCGGGGTGCTGCGGGCGCTGCAGGCGGGCCGCGCGGTGGCCATGCTCATCGACCGGCCGGTGAGCCGGCACGGGGTGGACGTGACGTTCTTCGGGCACACCACACGCGTGCCCGCCGGGGCGGCGACACTCGCGGTCATGGCCGGCGCGCCGGTGGTCCCCGGATACGTCGGGTACGCGCCGGCCAACCGCTACTTCATCCGGATCTTCCCGCCGATGTTCCCGCGTACGGTGCACACCGCGGCCGAGAAGGCGGTGGAGATTCAGCGGCTGACCCAGTACTCCTTCGCCTGCCAGGAGGAGATGGTCCGGCAGAACCCGACCCAGTGGTTCATGTTCCGCCCGTTCTGGCCGGCCGAGACGGCCCGGGCGGTCAGCCGCCCACCGGGCCGGCCCGGCGTTGACGGCGACGGCGAGCCATCCGGCGGGGTGGATCGACGAACCAGCTCCAGGCGCATTGCGCCGCGTAGGCGCCGGGATTGAGTCGCTGCGGCGGTTGTTCCTGCCCACCCGCCCGTACGGCCCGGTCTCCGATGCCGGCCCGCAGGTCTTGGGGAGTGGAACCGGGGAAGCGGGTGTAGCCCGCACCCACGTGCTGCCAGAAGTGGGCGTCGCTGGACCCGATCTCGGCCAGCCCCCAGTCCGCGTTGGCCGCGCGCACCTCGTCCCGGCGGGCGGCGTTGGCCGGGCTCGGGTTGTAGATCTCGATGCCGTCGATCCCGTAGCCGGCGCCGAGCAGCGAGTCGATCGTCCGCCGGCTCAGGCTCGGCACCAGCCGGCCCATCGGGTGCGGAACCACGACCAGGCCCCCCTGCTCCTTGATGGCGTCGATGCTCTCCTGCACCGTACGCATCGGCCGCGGTGCGGAGCGCACGAAGAGCCCGAGCAAGTGGCCGCTACGCGTGGACACCTCGACCCCGGTGACCAGCCGCAGCGCGGAGTTCTGCGTGACCAGCAGGTCCTCGACCCGGCGCGCGCCCTCGACGTGATCGTGATCGGTCACCGCGATCACGTCCAACCGCCGCCGGACGGCCTCCTGAATCAGCCGCTCGGGCCGGATCCAGCCGTCCCCGAGAATCGTGTGCAGATGCAGGTCGGCCCGGCCAATCGCCGGCGTCTGGTCCGCCACGCGCCCGATCTTAGGCGACCGGGCCGGCCTCTCGGCCGGCCCGGTCCCCGGATGTGGATCGCAAGCGTCAGGCGGCCACCGCGATCGGGACGCCGTGGCTGTCGGTCAGGGCCAGCCGCGTACGCAGCGTGCCCTGCCCGGCCACCCGCTCGAAGTACTCGGTCCGGCGCCGCTGCAGGCAACCCTTGCGGGCCCGCGGTCCGCCGGCCGCGACGGTGAGCAGCTCGGGCGCCAATGAGCTGTTCAGGCCTTCGCGCAGCAGGCGGAGGGCCTCGGTCCGCAGCTGCGAGATCCGGGACTCGGTCACGCCGAGCCGGGCGGCCACCTCGCTGAGCGGCTGCTCCCCCAAGAACGACTCGGTCACCACCAGGCGCAGCCGTTCCGGCAGGGCCTGGATGGCCTGGTGCAGGTAACCCAGGCGCTCCCGTTTGAGCAGCAGGTCCTCCGGCCCCTCGGACTGCTCCGGGACCATCTCCTCGGCCGCGCCCGTCGGGAAGCCCTGCAGGCTGAGCAGGGCCGCCTTCTGCACGTCGTCCTCGACCGCGGCCAGTTCGGCGACGCCGATGCCGAGCATCTCGGCCACTTCGGCCTCGGAGGGCGTACGGCCGAGGGCGGAGGTGAGTTCCTGCCGGGCCTGGGCCGTACGACGAGCCCGCGCCCGTACGGACCGGCTGGCCCAGTCCTGCCCGCGCAACTCGTCGAGCAGCGCGCCGCGGATGCGTACCGCGGCGAACCGGTGGAACGGGATGCCCCGGGTGACGTCGAAACTGCGCGCCGCCCCGAGCAGCGCGGCAAACCCAGCCGATGACAGATCGTCGGCGTGGACGTGGCCGGGCACCCGGTTGAGCAGTTCCCGGACCAGATGGCCGACCATCGGCATGTTTTCGCGGATGAGGTCCTCGAGATCGCGCGCAGACGGCGCGTCGTGGTGCGTGCCGATGTCGGCGGGGAGTTCGGTCACGGTGGTCACGTGGTCCCCCTCGCTCGTAGTACCGGTAACGAGAACCGGCTGACGAGGAGAACATTTGCCGCCCAAAGGTGCAGGCGCGGCCGAACTCGGTTGCTTTTCAGGTGCTTTTCGTGAAAAAGACTCAGTTAGGTGGGGAGGCGCTAAGTAGCGATCTCAACCCAGCGCGGTCTGTCACCGCGGCCCTGCGCACAACGTCCATTCTGCATGGCCGCTGCGCCGGGATCAGCTCAGCTGGCGAAGTGCGGTCGCCGCGGGGCCACCACCACGGAGCGGATCGTGCTCCGGACCCAGCACATCCGGGCCACAGCCCCCTCCGGGTGGTCGCCGAACTCCCCGGCGACGCCGGCGGCGCATCCGTCGCTGCCGTGGCGCAGGATCATCGCGGTGACCGCGTCCTGCACCGCCTGCTCGCCCGGACGGTCGGACGGCTGCAGGTCGGAGACGAACAACGCCTCCGCGGCCAGTTCCTGAACAGTGCTGATCATGTCGTACTCCCCCGATGGACGACGTGGTGCTCTTCATCCAGTTGACATGGGCGCCGGTGCGGGACGGAACCGTGCCGGGTGCATCCCGGTTATGGCTTCATCTTCCACGCGCGCGTCAAGCTGTCCCGCAGGCTCGCCGTACGGGATTCGCATGTGTCGTCCCACGGGCGTCCAGCTGGTGGTCGTCGTCACCGGCTGTCTGTTTCGGGCCGGATTGGTGCTTGCTGACTTCAACCCCAACCTAACGCGACAATCAACCGCTCAATCGCACTTTCCGTACGCCCAACCAGCCGACCGTTACGTTTCGTCCGGGGCGGGCGTTGTCGGGGGCGAGGTGGTCGGGTCACCGGAGTCGGTAACGTCGCCGGGCGGCGTCGCCGGAGGATCGCTCGACTTTCGAGTGGCCGGACTTGTAGTCACGCTGTTGACCGGCTCGGTCGACGCGACCGATTCTGTCGCAGGTTTCGATGTGGTTGGCGGACGGCCGGTGAAGGTGGTCGATATCCCCAATTGCGGGTCCGCGGAGGTTGGCAACGGGCCGAACCGGGTCGTGCCGTCGCTGAGCTGCTCGACCGGCCTCGGGGCTTCTCCGGGTCTGGTCCCTACATACGCCTGGCAGGTCTCCTTGCCCAGCTGGAAGGCCATCGGCGCGGCGTTACTGGTCTTGTAGTGGCCCGTAAACGTCAGGGTTTTGGTCTGTTGCGGAGCGAGTGTGTCGGCCGATGACACATGCACACCGCGGTCCTGCTGGAACACCTTCTCCCGACCGTTGCCCGCTAGGACCTGGTCGCCCGGCATGATCCACCACAGGTTCAAATCGGGCACCGCTACGCTGTCCCGATTCGCGACGATTAACGAAGCCGTGAAGGTGTTGGTCTTCGGATCCTGGGTTACCACCGTGTAGCTGACCACGCACTTGCCCGACGCCGGAACGACGGTTGGTCCCTCGTTCGCCGAGTCGTGCTGCTGGCTGGCCATCACGCTCCAGCTCCAGGTGACCAGCGCAAGCACGACCACCGTGCCGGCCAGAATCGAGATTCGGCGTGCCCCGGGCGTCAGCTTCCAGCCGAATCGGTTGTTCTTCCCAAGCGACGCCATTTTCTTGCCGGCGACGATGCGGTCGTCCGATCCGTCGAACGAGGGTCGCAGCGGCCGTACCGGGCCGGACGGGAACGCGGCCGCACCGGCCGCGACCGGGCGCGCCGAACCGCCGAATCGGCTGTTGCGCGGCATCGATGCCCGGCGAGCCGGAGGTTCGGCGCCGGCCGCCGCCGGTCCGGGAACGACGGAGAACCCAAGCGCAGGCGAGACGGGTGGGTCGAGCGACACGCGGCCGGACAAGGGCGCCGCTAGCAGGGCGGGCGGTAGCGGGGCGGCCGGAGGCGGCGGCACGGCGTGCCGGCCGATGTTGTCCGAGGTGTAGGGCTGCTGGGCCGGGAGGATCGTGGTGTCCTCGCTGTTGTCGGCCCACTCGGACTCAAATCCGGGTGTGCCGGCCGAGAGACGGCCCATCGCCTTCGCCAGGTCGGCGCTGGACGGCCGGGCGGCCGGGCGCTTCTCCAGGCACTGGACCACGAGCGCTTTGACCTCGTGCGGAAGTCCCTCGATGTACGGCAGCGGCTCCGGCTCGGTGTACTGGTGCGCCCGGAGCAGGGCCGTCGTGGTGCCGACGTCCCACGGGAGTTGACCGAGCAGCATCCGGTACATCAACAGACCGACCGCGTACACGTCGGTCGCTGGGCTGACCTGGCCACCCTCGAGCCGCTCCGGCGCGAGGTAGGCCGGCGTGCCGAGTAGGCTGCCGTCCGGGCCGATGTCGTTCTCGCCGATCAAGGCCGAGATGCCGAAGTCGACGACCTTGGCCCCGGACGTGGTCAGCATGACGTTGGCCGGAGTGACGTCGCGGTGCACGATCCCGCGCGCATGCGCGGCCGCCAGCGCCGCCGAGACCTCGGAGGTGATCCGCACCGCCACGGGCCACGGCAGGCGCCGGACCCGGGCCAGCACCGCGGCCAGGGACTCGCCGTCGACGAGCTCCATCAGGACGTACGGCATGGCCTCGCCGTCGGCGGTGACCGCCTCGCCGTAGTCGTACACGTTGGTGATGTGCGGGTGGCTCAGACGCGCGGCGGCCTGGGCCTCCGCGCGCAAACGGCGTCGGAACGAGGGGTCGGCACTGGTCGACGGCGGCAGTACCTTCACTGCCACCTGGCGACCGAGGACCTCGTCGAACCCTCGCCACACCACTGCCATGCCGCCCGCGCCCAGCCGTTCGACCAGCCGGCAGCGACCGGCCAGAAGAGTCGACCCGGGTAGGTCGGTGGTGCTCATGTGCCCCCACATGCGCGATCCGGAAACATCGGATTGCACCGCCATGCAACCGATGTCGGGGCCGGTTCAGGCCGCCATTGGAGTGGAACTGAGCGGACGTCACGCGTCCGGGAGATGGCCACCCGCACCTCGGGTGCGGGTGGCCGGATGATCAGGTCGTCGGGCAGTCCGGGTCGGTGATCGGGTCGAAGGTGCAGGTCGAAGCAGGAACCGTGCCCGTCTCGGTCGGTTTCGGCAACAAAGAGGTCTCGACCGGCGCGGGCGTCGTCGTGGGCGGGGTCGTGTCCTCGATCTTCGTCGGCGTGGGATTGATGATGTCCGTCTTCACCGGGTCCGGCGACGGACTCGTGGTCGGCGCCTTGGTCGGGTCCGCCGTCTTGGGCCCGCTGGTCGGGGTGGCCGACGTCAGGACGACGACGCCCTTGGTGACCGTGACCCCGTTCGCCGGCGACGACGTGGTCGGCACCGGGCCGAACCGGGTCGTCCCGTCGCTGAGCTGCTCGACCGGCCGTGACGGATCGCCGGGCTTGCCCGACACGTACGCCTGGCAGCTCTGGTTGTCCAGCTGGAACACCATCGGCGCCGCGTTGCTGGCGTTGAACTTGCCGGTGATCGTCATCGACTTGGTCTGCTGCGGACCCAGCGTGTCGGCGGCCGTCACGGTGACGCCGCGGTCCTGCTGGAACAGCTTCTCCTGACCGTTGCCGGCGAGAACCTGGTCGCCGGGCATGACCCACCACAGGTTCCAGTTGCTCACCGGCACGGTGTCCCGGTTCGCGACCACCAGCGACGCGGTGAAGGTGTTCCCGACCTGGTTGAGCACCGTGTAGCTGACCACGCACTTGCCCGACGCCGGGATCACGCTGGGCAGGGCGGCGGCCTTGCTGTGATCGTGGTTGGACATCAGTGTCCAGCTGTACGTCACCGCCGCGAGCGCCAGCACCGTTCCGGCCAGGACCATCAACCGGCGGGCACCGGCGGTCCTCGGCTTGCGCCGGGAGAACCGGGTGTTCGCGTTGGCACCCTCCCCCACCACGGTCAAATCGTCCGGGGAGTTGAACGCAGGCCGGACCGGACCGGACGGGAAGGCGGCCCCGCCGGCCGCCGCCGGACGGGCCGAACCGTTGAAGCGGCTGTTGCGCGGCGCCGGCGGGTTCGGGCCGCGGCGGGCCGGAGTCTCGGGTGCGGGGCCGCGGGGATCCGTGACCGGGCGGCCGGCGACCGCGTCCTCGACGTCCGAGACCCGAACCGGGACGGCATGGCCCGGGGCCGGGGAGACCGGCGCGTCGAAGGACACGCGGCCGGCCGGACCGGGTGGGACCGGTGGCACCGGCGGAAGAGAGGCGGAGGCGGCCACCGCGGCGGCCCCCATGGCCGCGGCGGGCACCGCGGCCACGCCGCGACCGGCCTGGACCGGGATGGCGTCGGCGACCGAGGCGTGACCGGGGCGGACCCGGCCGAGGCCGTCGGAGGTGAACGCCTGCCGGTTCGGCAGGATCGTGGTGTCCTCGCCGCTGTCGGCCCAGTCCGGCTTGTAGCCGGGCGCGCCGACCGGGTTGCCGGCGGCGATGCTGGCCAGCAACTGCGCCAGCTCGGCGCTGGACGGACGGTCGGCCGGGCGCTTCTCCAGGCAGCGGGCGACGAGCGCCGCCACCTCGCGGGGAAGCCCGTCGACGTACGGCAGCGGCTCCGGCTCGGTGTACTGGTGCGCCCGGAGCAGGGCTGTCGTGGTGCCGACGTCCCAAGGCAGCTGACCGATCAGCGTCCGGTAGATGAGCAGGCCCACGGCGTACACGTCGGTGGCCGGGCTGACCTGGCCGCCTTCGAGCCGCTCCGGCGCGAGGTAGGCCGGCGTGCCGAGCAGGCTGCCGTCCGGGTCGATGTCGTTCTCGCCGATCAGCGCCGAGATGCCGAAGTCGACGACCTTGGCGCCGGTCGACGTGAGCATCACGTTGGCCGGGGTGACGTCGCGGTGCACGATGCCGCGCGAGTGCGCGGCGGCCAGTGCGGCGGCCACCTCGGACGTGATCCGGACGACCGCCGGCCAGGGCAGGCGCCGGACCCGGGCCAGAACCGCGGCCAGGGACTCGCCGTCGACGAGTTCCATCACGACGTACGGAACGGGCTCACCGTCAACGGTGGTGGCCTCGCCGTAGTCGTACACGTTGGTGATGTGC
>CAXSDA010000041.1:23363-68737 GCA_964236515.1 uncultured Actinoplanes sp. | reverse complement strand
GCGCCGATCATCAACAGCTTCCCCGGCATCGGCAAACTCACCGGAGCTCGAGTATTCGCTGAGATCGGCGACGACCGGTCACGATTCCGCGACGCCAGAGGACTCAAGGCCTACGCCGGAGCAGCCCCGGTCACCCGAGCCTCCGGCAAGAGATCCACCGTCCTCGCCCGCCGCATCAAGAACCAACGCCTGGCCGGCGTCGGCTACGTCTGGGCCTTCGCCGCGATGGCCCACTCACACGGCGCCCGAGCCCACTACGACCGCCGACGCGAAGCCAGTGACCGGCACACCGCCGCCCAACGCAACCTCTTCAACCGCCTGATCGGCTGCCTGCACCACTGCCTCACTCAGCGAATCCACTACGACGAAACCACCGCTTTCCCTCCGCCTCGAAACCCGCTCTCCAACTCGCTGCTTGACAGCGTTTGCGCATCGGATGTCTTCTTACCCGCGTCGTAGCCGCAGGAGTCTCGCCCGACGGTGTCGGCGCCTTTGACGCTCTGCGAATCCAGGACGCCGGCAGAGGCTCCGATTCGCGGCCCTGCTGCACCCTCGTCTTGACCCGCAATGCGGCGAGCAGACTCTCGGTGACACCGACCTCTTCCCACCGGGTGAAGTACCAGTGGACCGTCTGCCACGGCGGCAGATCCGCAGGCAGATACCGCCACGGACACCCTGAACGCACCAGATACAAGACCGCGTTCACGATCTCACGCCGCGGGTGCTTCTCCGGCCGGCCGTCCCCGCTCGGCTCCGGCAACAAGCCCTCGACCAGCGCCCACTGGGCATCGGTCAAGTCAGACGGGTACCCACGGCGCAACGACACCGCGCCACCCTGCCGACCCGAACCCGGGCTGTCACGCCGCCACACCGTCTACATGAGAACTTCTCAAACACTCACTAAGCTTGTTGTTTAACCCGTGGCGGTCGGTGGGGGACTGTCTCGCTAAAGGTGTTTCCGGCGGTCTTGGTTAGTAGGTCTCGGCCGCGGGGAAGCGGTCGCTGAAAGTGATGGCGAAGGCGTTCAACGCGGGTTTCCAGCGCATCGTCCATCGGGTCCGGCCGGTCCCGGTCGGGTCCAGCGACCGGGTCACCAAGTACAGGCACTTTAGCGCCGCCTGCTCGTTCGGGAAGTGTCCCCGGGCTCTGACCTTGGATTCCAGCGATCGTTGCAACACCCCAGCTCAAAGGGGTGTCATGGACTTCAAGATCCGGAGTGCCGGAAGCCGCAGGGGGCGAAGAGGCTCGCGGCCGAACGGACCGCATACTTCCTGCTCGTGCAGCAGGGCTTCAGTAACAACCAAGCTTGTCGAATCGTCGGGATCGATCCGCGCAGCGGTCGGCGGTGGCGCAACGGATACGTGCCCTCCAATCGAAAGGGCCCGGCAAGGCCCATTCCCCCAGCAGTGCCGCAGGCGTCGTCACGGTTTCTCTGCGTGGACGAACGCATCTACATCGCAGACCGGCTCCGGGAGAAGGCGACGGTGCGGTCGATCGCTGCTGAACTGGGACGCAGCCCGTCGACGGTCAGCCGGGAAATCGCTCGCAACCAACACCCTGACAGTGGTGTCTACCGTCCCCACGCCGCCCAGGCACGCGCCGATGCTCGACGTCCGAGACCCAAAGTCGCCAAGATCGCCCAGCATTTCGAGCTTCGGCAGGTCATCCAGCAACGGCTGGACCAGCGGTGAAGCCCCGAGCAGATCTGTCAGGCTCTGCCTGATGTGTTTCCTCAGCGGCCGGAGCTGCATGTGGTTCCCGAGACGGTCTATCAAGCCTTATACGTTCAAGCCCGCGGAGAGTTGCGCCGCGAAGTCCACCATGCTCTTCGCACCGGTCGGGTCCGCCGAAAGCCGCGCCGGCAGTCCCAGAAACGCACTTCACGGTTCACCGATCCGATGATCATGATCAGCGAGCGTCCGGCAGAAGCCGAAGACCGGGCCGTGCCCGGCCACTGGGAAGGCGATCTGATCATCGGCAAAGACGGCGCCTCCGCGATAGGCACCCTCGTCGAGAGAAGTACCCGATACGTCATGCTGGTCCACCTACCCGCCGGCCGCACCGCCGAGCTGGTCCGCGACGCTCTGATCGAGACCGTTCAGAGGCTGCCTGCGCACCTGACGCGTTCATTGACCTGGGACCAGGGCAGCGAGATGGCCGCGCACGATTCTTTCACCGTCGCCACGGATGTCCCGGTCTACTTCTGCGATCCCGCCAGCCCATGACAACGCGGCTCCACCGAGAACACAAACGGTCTACTCCGGCAGTACTTCCCCAAGGGCACCGACCTATCGGTCCACCCCAACCGTCACCTCGCCGCGGTCGCCGCCGAACTCAACGCTCGCCCCCGCAAGACACTCGGCTGGGACACACCAGCCGAGCGCCTGCATAAACTGATCGCAGCCTGATCACCGACCACGTGTTGCAACGATCGCTCGAATCCAAGGTCAAAGCCCGGGGACACTTCCCGAACGAGCATGCGGCGCTAAAGTGCCTGTACTTGGTGACCCGGTCGCTGGACCCGACCGGGACCGGCCGGACCCGATGGACGATGCGCTGGAAACCCGCGTTGAACGCCTTCGCCATCACTTTCAGCGACCGCTTCCCCGCGGCCGAGACCTACTAACCAAGACCGCCGGAAACACCTTTAGCGAGACAGTCCCTCGAAGAACACCAAAGCCGCTCAGGTTAAAGAACAAGCTTAGTGGCACCCGTCGGTGCTGTTGCGCGGTCGCCGGCGCCGGCGTGTCAGGGCCGAGCGGCCCGTAGGCAGCTCGGGCTGTATATGAGCTGGTCAGGACGCGGGGCGGGGTTCGAGGCCGCTGACCGCCTGCGCGAGCGGGGTGTCGCCGCCGGTGATCTCGACGGCGGCCCGGTTTAGTCCGGGGGTGAACACGACGGCGGCGAGGAAGGCGGCGACGTCATCACGGGAGATTTCGTGGTAGGCAACGGCGATGCCGGCGGTGATCTTGCCGGTGCCGTCGTCGTCGGTGAGGGTTCCGGGGCGCACGATCAGCCAGTCCAGGTCGGTGGCGGCCAAATCGACGTCGGCGTGGCGTTTGGCGGCCATGTAGTGCTCGAAGCCCTCGCCGGGTGACTCCTCACCGCGCCAGGCGTCCATGAACACCGACACGAGCACGAACCGGTTGACTCCGGCCGTGGTCGCGGCCTGGGCTATTTTGCCGGGGCCGGCACCGTCGATGGCGTCGATCTGGTCTCCGCCGCCTGCGCCGGCGCAGAAGATCACCGCGTCGTGGCCAGCCATGCGGTCGGCGAAGTCGTCTACGGAGTCGGCGGCGATGTCGCCCCGCACGGGCTGCGCGCCCGCGTCGCGGACCGTGTCGGCGTCGTCGGCGGAGTGGTGCAGACCGGTAACTGTGTGTCCGGCGGCGGTCAACTTGGCGATCACTCGCCTGCCGACGCCCCCGGTGGCACCGATGAGGAAAACCTTGCGGGACGCAGTCGGTGCGGTGGACAAGGTCATGCGTGGTGTTCCGTTCGTGAGGTGGCGGGTGTGTTCGACGCCAGGTTGGGTGTGGTGGAGGTGATGGCGACGGCTAGGTCGCGGCGGGGGTTGCCGACCATCACTGTGGGGTCGACGATGCGGTCGAACTCGTCGGCGTCGACGCCGGAGGCGATGGCGGCCTCGCGCAGGGGGGTGCCGTCGTCGTCGGCTTTGTGGGCAATGGCCGAGGCTTTGTCGTAGCCGATGACCGGGGACAGGGCGGTGACGAGCATGAGTGAGGCGCCGACGAATTCATCGATGCGGTCACGGTCGAGGTTGGTGCCCTCGACGCTGTACTGGCGTAGCCTGTCGCAGACGTCGCCGAGGATGGTGGCACAGTGCAGAACGTTGTTGATGATGATCGGGCGCATGGCGTTGAGTTCGAAGTTGCCCTGGGCGCCGGCCGCAGCGACGATGCTGTCCTCGCCGATGACCTGCAGGCAGACCATGACCATGGCTTCCTGCTGGGTGGGGTTCACTTTGCCCGGCATGATCGAGGAGCCGGGTTCGTTTGCGGGCAGGATGAGCTCGTGCAGCCCGGCGCGGGGGCCGGAGGCCAGCCAGCGCATGTCGTTGGCGACCTTCATCAGCGCCACCGCAACCCCGCGCAGGCCGGCGGACACCGCGACCATGGCGTCCAGTGATCCCTGGGCGGCGAACTTCGACGCGGCCGTGCGCAGGGGTTCGCCGGTCAGTTCGGACAGTTGCGCGGCGATCTGTTCGGCGAACCCGGAGGGAGCGTTGAGGCCGGTCCCGACGGCGGTGCCGCCGACAGCCAGCTCACCCAGTCCGTGCAGTGATTGTCCGAGCCGGTCGGCGGCCTGCCGGATCTGAACAGCCCAGCCGGACCATTCCTGCCCGACGGTGACCGGAACGGCGTCCTGCAGGTGGGTGCGGCCGGTCTTGACCACGTCGATCCACTGTTCGGCCTTGGTCATGACGGCATCGGCCAAGGCGCGTATCTGCAGCAGGGTGTCGCCGCGGATCTTGAGCAGGGTGGCGATGTGCATGGCGGTGGGGAAGGTGTCGTTCGACGACTGGCCCAGGTTGACGTGGTCGTTGGGGTGCACCGGGGTTTTGGTGCCGAGCCGGCCGCCGAGTAGTTGACTGGCCCGGTTGGCCAGCACTTCATTGGTGTTCATGTTGGACTGGGTGCCGGACCCGGTCTGCCACACGAACAGCGGAAACTCAGCATCGAGACGCCCGCAGATGGCCTCGTCGGCGGCCTGCACGATGGCGTCCTTGCGGGCGTCGTCGAGCCGTCCGCCGGCGTGGTTGACCAGCGCGGCAGCTTTCTTCACATAGCCGTAGGCGTGATACACCGCTGTGGGCATGCGGTCGTCGCCGATGCAGAAGTGGATAAGCGACCGCTGGGTCTGCGCGCCCCAGTAGTGCTCGGCGGGCACGTCGATCTCCCCCATCGAGTCGGACTCGGTGCGGGTTCCGGTCGCGCCGGTTCCCACGGCGATGTCGTGCAGGGTCAGTTTCTCGGGTTTTTTGTGGCGAGGCGGCATCGGTCACAGCCCCCGTTCCGGGTAGGCGGGTTGCCACATGGCGTCCTGGACGGCCTGGGTCAGGTCGTCGTGCTCGAGCGTGGCGACGCCGTCGCGAACGGCGGCCTCGGCGACCGCGTAGGCGACGATCGCGGACGATGCACGCAGGTTCTCCACCGGCGGGAGCAGGGAGGCGCCGAGTTGGGTGGGGTCGACCTGTCCGGCGACGGCTTCGGCCGCGGCCAGCAGCATCCTGTCGGTGACGTGGGTGGCGCCGGACACGATGACGCCGAGGCCCAGGCCCGGGTAGAGCAGCGCGTTGTTGGCCTGCCCGGTGGTGTAGGTGGTGCCGTCGTAGTCGACGGTGTCGGTTGGGATCCCGACCGCGACCAGTGCCTTGCCGTGCGACCATTCGATTGCGTCTTTCGGCATGACCTCGATGCGTTCAGTCGGGTTGGACAGCGGCAGCAGAATCGGGCGGTCGACGCCGTCGCTCAAGGCGCGTACGACCTTCTCGGTGAAGGCGCCGTGCACGGTCGACGTGCCGATCAGGATCGTGGGTTTAACCTGCTGCACCACGGTCAACAGATCGACCTGCCCGTTACGCTTGTCCCAGCCGGCGACCTCGCCGGCGGGGCGGGCATAGGGCTGCTGGTAGTTGGGTAGCTCGGACATGTCGTCGGTGACCAGACCGTCCTTGTCGATCAACCACACCCGCCGGCGCGCGTCGAGTTCACTCAGCCCGTCACGGACCATGCCGGCGGTGATCTGGTCGGCCATGCCGGAGCCCGCGGTGCCGGCCCCGAACACGACCAGGCGTTGGTCGGCGAAGCCTTGACCGGTGACCTTCATGGCGGACAGCACGGACGCGACCACGATGGCGCCGGTGCCCTGCATGTCGTCGTTGAAGATGCGGTGGTCGCCGCGGTACTTGTCCAGGATCCGGCGGGCGTTCTGCGGGCCGAAGTCCTCGAAGTGCAAGAGGGCCTTCGGGAACAGGGTGGCGGCGGTCTTGAGGTATTCGGCGATGAACCGGTCGTAGCGGCGCCCTGCGACACGCGAATGCCGGTTGCCGAGATAGGCGGGGTCGTTGAGCAGGGCGGCGTTGTCGGTGCCACAGTCCAGGCTGACCGCGATGACCCGTCCCGGATCGATGCCGGCGGCAGCGGTGTAGACGGCGAGTTTGCCGATCGAGATGTCGACGCCGTTGACACCCCAGTCGCCGATCCCCAGGATCTCCTCGGCGTCGGTGCACACGATCAGGTCGACGTCGTCGGGGCCGAAACCGAACGATCGCAGCGCGGGCTCGATATCCTCGACCCGGTCGATGGACAGGTACGCCGCCTGCGAGACGCGGTAGTCGCGCGACCATTCCCGGATGGCCTGACCGACGGTGGGGTCGTAGACCACCGGTAGCAGATCGGCCAGATGCTCGGCGAGCACCTTGAAATAGAGTGTTTCGTTGCGGTCGTGCAGCAGGTCCAGGTAAACGTACTTGTCCATGTCCGAGGACCGGTTCTGCAGCTGGGCCCAACTGCGTGCGGCCTGCTCGTCGAGGGTCTCGATGGTCGACGGCAGCCGGCCGGTCAAACCCAGCTTGCGGCGCTGGTCGTGGTCGAAGGCGGTGCCGCGATTGCGCAAAGGATCGCGAAGCACCTGGCGCCCATTGTCAGCAGTGAACGAAGACAAGAAATGCCCTCCTTTCAGGGTCGGTGGTCGGCCGGCTCGCACTGGCGAGGTAAGCAGGTCGGCGAGGCGGCGCGTGCGTGAGCGGGGTTGACCGCCCGCGACGCGTCGCCTACCCGCCCGGTAATCGGTGCGAACGTCAGGGGGCGGGGATGGGGTCCTGGTCGTCACGCAGCTGCTCGGGTGTCATGTCGTAGGCCTGCTGCACGTTGTCGTTGCGGGTGCCGAGCCCGTCGGTGGTCTTCTTCGACCAGGGCGCCTCGATCAACTGCTTGGTCTCCTCGATCATCGACTTCGGTTCGAGGTTGCGGTAGCTGTCGATCTCGCCGGCCGCGAGCGCGGTCAACGTTGCGTACACCGGCTCGGGGTTGAACTGCGGTCGCGGGAAGGCGAGCTTGGAGTAGTCGTACAGGCGTTGCTGCGGGTCGTCATCCCAGCTCTGCCAGGTCTGGAAAATGCGGTCGTTGAACCCGGTCAAGAACGGGCCGGGATTCATCGTTGCGACTTCGACGCCGAACTCCTGCAGCTCAGCCTTCATGGTCTCGGCGATCGCCTCGATGGCATGTTTGGACGCCGAGTAAAGACCGGTGAACGGGTTGACGTTGAGACCCTCGCGCGAGGAGACCCACACAATGCGGCCCCCGCCGCGCTTGGCCATCTGCTTCGCGATGCCCTGGGTGAGCAGCAGCGGACCCGTTACGTTTACCTCGAACCCGCGCCGGATGTTCGCAGCCGGAATGTCGACCGTCGACCCACCCTCACCGACACCGGCGTTGTTCACCAGAATCTCGACACCCCAGTCGAGAGCCTTGCGACGGTCACCGTCATCGGTAACATCGAGCTTCTCGACCTGCAGTCGGACACCGCGCTCAGCGGCCTGCCGCTTGAGCGTCTGCACCTGGCCATAGATCTCGACAGCGGCCACCACCTCGAAACCCTTCTCGGCCAGCCGCATCGCGACCTCATGGCCGAAGCCGGTTCCCGCGCCGGTGATCAAGACCTTCTTCAGCGTAAAGTTACTCATGGCAGGTGAAACCTTCCTTGTCCCGTAGGACGGCGGTGATGGGGGCAGAATCCAACGTGCAGAACCGACGTGCGTCCGACGGAGCCGACGAATCGACCGACGTTCCGTCACGGCGCGCCAGCTGGTCAGAGATGCAGCTTTGTTAGGGCGTTGCGGGCGCCGTCGCCACCTAACGAAACCGCAACGGCCCCTCAGTTTGTCAAGGTTTTTTTGCGGCAACTGGTACCTGAATGCTTTACGATCCACGATTGGCACGTGCCTGGCGGGTTACTCCGTGTTGCAGATCCGTGAGGCTGCTGCCGCCGGGCATCAGTTGAACTTGAGGTCTCTGGTGACCGTAGGAGTGCGAACCGGTGGAAGTACAGGCCCAGAAACGCGCGCTCGCTGTGCACATCTGCACGGCGCGGACCTTCGGGGTGTGCGATGAGCCAAGATGAGCGCAGTGTCAGGGCTGACGACTTGCGATACCTGGCCGCCGTCGCCGACTCGGGTCGCGTCGTCACGGCCGCTGCAGCGCTGGGCGTCGACCACTCGACGGTGTCTCGCCGGCTGCAGGCCCTGGAACGTTCACTTGCCGTCCGACTGCTACAGCGCGGCACCGACGGTTGGCACCTCACCGATGCCGGCCACGCGATCCTCGAACACGCCCGCACCATCCAGCGCGCAGTGGAAGCCGTAATGCACATCGCCTCCGGCGACGAGCTGGAAACCCTGACAGGGACGGTTCGACTGACCGCCGCGGACGCGTTCGGCGCGTTGTTCGTCGTACCCGCCATAGCCCGCGTGCGTAAGCAACACCCCGCACTGAACATCGAGCTCATCACCGGGGCGCGCGAACTGACGTTGCGCCGTACCAGATTCGATCTGGCCATCACCGTAGGCGTACCCATCACACGACTGTTCACCGAACGACTATGCGAGTACGACAATGCGTTCTATGCCAGTGAGCAATACCTGACTGAACACGGCGACCCCGCGTCGCTGACCGAACTGCGCCAGCACACCCTAGTGTTTTTCGTCGACGCCCTGGAACGGATACACGAACTCGACATTCACGAGTTCGCTCCTGAATCAACCGTCCGTTTCAGCTCGACCAACATCTTCGCGCAACTAGAAGCCGTACGCCGCGGCATTGGCATCGGCCTGATATCCAAATTCGTTGCGCACACCGCACCCGAACTCAGAACAGTATCAGCGTATACGCCGCCCGCCCGCGTACCGGTGACCCTCGTGGCTAGACGCGAGGCAATGTCACGCCGCGCAATTCAAGTGATCCGCGATGCCCTACACCAAGAAGTACGAACACGGCGCCACGAACTCGTGTGGAATCCCGAATGAGTGTCCAACGGCGGCGACTTTGCCGATGTCCATGCGTCCGGCGAGTCCTGGCACGGCGGTTTCCATCTGGTGTAGGTGGTCGAGGATCTGGTGCATGTCTTCGACGCATGACCGCGTGTACAGCGTCAGGTTCGTCTGCTTCACGCAGGCCCAGGGTGGTGGAGTCTAGGTGGGTGGGCTAATGACAGACGACGAAGCCATGCGCGGCCCAGAAGTTCGCGACAGAATCGTAGCCGTTGAGGGAGGAGGTGAATTCGACGGCCCATGACCGTGCGAGAGACGGATGACGGGAAGGTCGGTACCCGTTGCGGGTGCGGACACCTTGATGTGTAGATCTACGATCCGGCCCCGGGACGGGTAGGACAGCAGGGCTCAAGCTCGTCACCGGGGTGGCGACGTTGACCATCTCGGTCACCCAGGTCCCCGACTCAGCACCGGGCTGACCCACCGCGAGGCGCTATGAGCGGACGTCACCGACCAATGCGGGACGGGTGCGGACCGCCCAGCGGATCACCCATGGCATCAACATGCCCGCGACGGCGAAAACACCTCCGAGGATGAGCCAGCCCGCCAAGCCATGCCGTACGACGAGTGCCGTCAAGGTCACCGGCGCGACGATACGAGCCGTGGACAACCCCATAGAGTAAGTCGCTTGGTACTCGCCGTGTGCGTCCGCTGGTGTCAGTTGGAAGGACACCGACCAACCCATTGCGGACTGAAGAAGTTCACCGAACAGGTGAGCGACCGCACCGACGACGAGCAACACCACGGCCAACGTGCGGCCCGTGCTACCGGCAAACGCGAAAAGCGCGCAGGCCGACGCCAAGAACAGACCGGCCCGCTGAGCCGCCCTCGCGCTGCCCGACATGGTCTCCGTCCCGCGGGTGGCCGGGACTTGGAGCACCAGCACGCCTGCGGTGTTGATGCAGATCAGCACCGACACCAACCACCGTGGCGCGTTCGTCGCCGTGGCGATCCACAACGGAAGCGCCAACTCCTAAAGGTAGTACTGGACTGACATCACGGCATCGAGAACCGTTAAAGCGACGAAGGGAACGTCCCGCAAAGCGGTCAGCCGGGACGGGCGGACGACTTCACGGCTGACCTCAGTTCCACGTAGGCGACTGACGAGCACAGCGGCGATGACGAACGTCGCAGCGTTTCCCAGCACCAGAGCTACATACGTAGGGCGAGCGTCCGCCACAAGACCCAGGGAGGCGACAGCCGCGCCTATCGTCAAACCAGCGTTGGCAGCGGCTCGCATGAACGCCCGCACACGTACGCGGTCGTCGGCAGGAACAAGCTGTGCGATCAGCGCCCCCTGCGCGCCCCGCGCACCGGACAACGCCATACCGGCTATCACGGCGACCACGACGAACGCCGAGAAGGAATACAGCATTACTAAAGCGGCAGAGGCCAGCGCTTGCACCAGTAAGGTGATCATCAGCACGGTGCGGGGGCCACGCGAGTCGGCCAGCCGCCCGCGAGGCGCACTAGCCAGAACTGCCGCCGCCGCGGCCACACTCAATCCGAACCCGACTTGAGCGAGAGTCAACCCGACAGCGCGGGTTAGGAAGAGCGCACTGACGGTGAAATACAAACCAGAGCCTACGGCATTGACGAAGTCTGCCGCCGCCAAAATTCGGCTCCGGCCCGCCAAAATGGGCATTCTCATCAAGCTGCCTCCATCGCTACAGCCGGCGACAGACTCGGGGAAGCGCGACTACCCGTCGAAATACTGGAGGTTATCGAGATAGCATTTTGCTACAGCCGGATTCGCATGCCACAGCCGGAAAAGCTCGAGGACATTTCAATGCCATGGCCAATTCCCGAAGCCTAGCGAGACAAGATTTTGTCGTGGTAGCAGCGATGGAAAATCTTACTGGCGGGCGCGCGGACTTTAGATGCGGGCCGGGTGCTGTCACCTGACCAGTCCGCAGCCACGGCGATGGTGGCCGGGCGCCGCCAGCGTAGCCTCGAGCCGACCGGCCCGGACGGTTGTTGAAGTTGTTCACCAAAAAAGCCGTCTTGCCGACCACAAACCCCCGGCCGGCCAGATAACCCCAGAACGCACCGAGCCGTTCGCGGCCATACACATAGGTGCCCCCGAATCCGGATAGCGGGCCGCCAGCCGCGCCGACGAGGTGACGTTGGAGTACGCCGCCGCCGCCACCACCGCCAACCCGATCAACAGTCCCGAGCCCGGTGCGGCAGCCGCCGGCGCCAACGCCACGAAGATCCCGGCGCCGATCATCGACCCCAGACCGATCACGACCGCGTCGATACCCCCAGCCGGCGCTGTAACCGCCCCACGCCGGAGCCCACCGACGACCGGCTCATCCTCGTCCTCCTGCGGTCCTGGGTTCCGCCGTCACCGGCGCACATGCGGACAGCAAAGGGCTGCCATGAACAACAAAGGTCGACTATTCGCACTCGACCTGCGACCTTCGGACGTCGAAAGCGCTGAATCTTCGCCCACAAATATTCGCGCGCCGCAACGCCTGCGAGGACAGGCCGGCGAGTCTTGGCCAGTGTTGGCGGCTTTCGGCCGCGAACGGGCGGGTCTGCGGGACGCGAACGGGAGCACGTCGAGCACGCTGGAGTCCTGTGGCAGGGGTAGCGCCGCCCGACCGCGGGATTGGTCAAGGTCATCGACGATGCCAGGAGTCATGGTCCGAACCGGTGAGGTTGACAAAACTCGTTCGCCACCTAACAATATTCGTATGGTAGCGAACGAGGCCTAGTAGGGAGTTCCCATGTCCATCGACCGCATCGCACTGGTGACCGGGGCGTTGGATTGCAGGTGGCGAAGGAATTAGTTGCGAACGGCAACATGGTTCTTGTCGGATCCCGTAACCATGAGCGCGGCGAGGTCGCCGCGAAGGAGATCGGGTCGGGTGCCATCGCGCTGCAGCTGGATGTGACCGACGGTGGGTCCATCGCCGCGGCCGCCGGCCGGATCCGCGCCGAGTTCGGCCGGTTGGACTTGCTGGTGAACAACGCCGGTATCTCGAACACCTCGGGGCATGAGTTGGGTTCGCCGGAGTACTTCGCCAGCGCCCTTGCCAGCACTGCTTCTCTCGATGAGATCCGGGCAGTCTGGGAAACCAATGTCTTCGGTGTCCTCGCGGTCTACCAGGCGATGCTGCCACTGCTGCAGGAGTCCTCGGACGCTCGCATCGTGAACGTCTCGAGTGGGGTCGGTTCACTGACGCTTAACGCCGACCCGTCATACCCGTTCCACCGGATGTTCGGGGTGATCTACCCGGCGTCGAAGACGGCGCTGAACGCGATCACCCTGGCCATGATGGTCGAACTGGAGTCGACCGACATCAAGGTCAACCTGGTGTCGCCGGCCTTCACCGCTACCAGACTCAACGGGTTCGCCGGAGTTGAATCCGTCGAGGACGGCTCGCGTGAGGTGGTGCGTGTCGCACTGTTCGGCGCGGACGACCCGACGGGGACCTTCACCAGGTGGGAGAACGCGACGATCCCGTGGTGAACAGGTGGCTTGACAGATCGTTCGGTTCCTAGCTGACTGTGCCACGTGGCTAGCGAAATCCGAGCCGTGGACGACTCGGTGGGAGCCTGGGCGAAGAGGTACTACCTCGCGAACCGGGCCGCCATCGAGGCGATCCTGCGCCCGTACGACCTCGGATCGACCCAATGGGCAGTGCTATATCAGCTCGCCAACGATGGACCGACGATGCAACGTGACCTCGGGCGCGTTCTAAAGATCGAGCGCGCAACGCTCAGTGGGATCGTGACCACACTGGTCCGTAAAGGACTCATCGAACAACGGGCCGATTCCGTCGACCAGCGCCAGCGAGTCCTGGAGCTGACCGAGTCAGGACGCACGTTGTGGGGCGAGCTTCCCGACCCGATCGCCGTCACGCAGGCGATTTCATTCGAGGGCGCCGATGAGGCCGAACTGGCAGTGGCGGTTCGCGTGCTTCAACGCGCCACCCAGCACCTTGTCGACGGCGTACCACACTCATCGGCAGCCGACTGATGGCCCCGGGGCCTAAGCGCGGCCTGCTCAGGCAACGACTCCTGGCCCCGGCGGGTGCTCTTCTTCGGTGGACTCACGGTCTATGCGGTCATTACTCAATGCCCATCCCGTCGAATCAAATTTGGCGAGTCGTGCCAGAAATGCCCATCGTGGCTCAGCCTCGGCGACCCGGGATCCAGACCCTGGGCGCCCTGCTGATGCGGTTTGAGGTCAGCTCTGCGGCGTGGCGGCGTCGACGATCAGGTGACGCCGTAGCGGTCGGTGAGCATGCCGTAGAACGGGGCGAAGGGTGCGGGCGCGAGAGGGGTGAGGATGGTGGCGCCATCGGCGAGGCCGTTCCACATGCGCTCGATTTCGTTGGTGTCGTCGCCGCGTAGCGCGATGAAATACGCGTTCTTGCCCGTGTCGAACGCCTTGGAGGGTTGGACGTCGTAGGCCATGACGCGGAAGCCGTTGGGTGCGGTGACCTGTTCCCAGGCGACTTGGTCGGCTTGGCTGGGGTCTTCGACCGCGTGGATGTCGGTGTAGGCGGCGATGGTGACGTCGCCGTTGAAGGCCTTGCTGTAGAAGGTGAGTACTTCGCGGGCCTTGCCGCGGGAGTTGATGTGGGCGGTGGTGGTGACGCTCAGGAGACGACTCCTCGATGTGTCAATCTTGGGCAGGTTCGCGCCCACTCGCACTGGACCGAAATGCCCGGGTACCTGGTGGATCGGCTAGTGCGGCCGGTGCTCAGGGTTAGGTGCCGTGCATGGCGGCCAGCAGCACCTCGTCGATGAGGGTGATGGAGTACTCGGGCGTGATGGGTCGTCGTTGCACGGCGACATGGCAGGTGCGCATGAGCGGGAGCACCTGCGCGAGGGCGTCGACATCGACAGGCCAGCACCATGCTCTCGATGATGATGGACATCCTCCCGGAGACTCCAGGTCCCCTGATCTTGGATGTCCGTCAAACGGGGCAGGCCCAGTGGCGGTCACGGTCACCGCGGGCCGACACAGTCGCCTGGAGACCATCGGTGCTGCCTTCCCCGGTACTGAAGGAGATGTTGGTCTGGCCGTTGAGTTTCTGGTTCTGCCCCTACCACTCGACCACCGGCACGAGATGGGGTCACGACATTCCAAGGCGGCCGCTGAGCGGGTCCGGGAGAGGTACGCGGGAGCGACAACGGCGGGCGACCCCAGAGGATCCCCGCCGTTGGTCATGACCCTCCGGCGACTGGCGTGCGTTCTGCGCGGCCCATCCCTTCACCAGTCGGGATTCAGCCGATCCGGTTGCAGACCGTCTTCCAGACCTTGATCGAGCCGCCGGGCTGCTGCGAGTAGAGCGTCGCGCAGTGCGAACCGAATCGTGGCGCCGTGTAGTAGCCACTGCCCCACGTCCAACTCTGCGACGCCGAGCTGAAGTTGCCGTACTTCTCCGGGCCCTGCAGGTGCAGGGTGCGGATTCCGGCGGCGTCGTAGAAGTTATGGTCGATCCAGAGGTTGGAGATCTGTCCGGCGTAGTTGAAGCCGGCGGTGATCCAACTGATTTTGTTGCCGGATCCGCCGACGCTGAAAGTGTCGATCGACATCTCGCCGCGCGGAATGCAGATGCCGGACTGCATATAACACGGGCCGAAGCCGCTGACGCCGTTCGCGTTCGCCAGAGCGGCTCCAGGCGCGGCGAGGGCGCCGACCGAGATAGCAGCGACCGCCGCGGCGACGAGGACAGTGGTTTTGCGGACGCGGCGAGCAAGCTTGGTGATCATCGCGGTGGTCCTCCGTTGGTGAGTTGTGGTGGCTGGTCGTTCGCAGCCCACACGGCACCTCGGCGATCCCGGTTCACGAGCGGGCCGGTATGTCACCCGGTCGAGCGACAAGTCGTCCATTGAGATCATCAGCCGGTCGCCGCCGCGCCGCGCCGCGATCCGAGCCCGATATCGGGTGGCAGCGACCCGCTTCAAGATCAGAATTGCATCGGGCCGGACTACCTTCACCGAAGTCACAAACTCGCATGATGATCTCCATCGAAGCGGGGAAGCTTACCTGCACCGGGAGCACGTCACCGTGGTCGTCGAGGTCAGCCGGCCCGATCGGGCCGCTCGCCGCCGGCACGGCAAGAGCGACACGTCATTCCCGCCGCCCACGCCGTTGCATGTTTCCCTGTTCAGGCCTGCCGTGATCTTCCGATCAGCCATTGCATCAGAGCTGGCGGCGCGCTACGCCGTCGGTGTAACCAGCTCCCGCGGGGCAGGCCCGGATGCTGTACCTACCCGGGCCCGCCTCAGAACAGAGTCGTCTCTTCTATGGTGTGATGTCTCTCGTCCAGGCGGCTTTCCAGGTTTCGATGCCGATCCCGCCGTCGATGTGCAGGTTCTTCTCCTGCTGGAACTGCCGGGTGACGGCGGCGGTGTCGTCGCCGTAGATTCCGTCGGCCTTACCGATGGCATTCCAGCCGCGGACGATCATGCGCTGCTGCCAGGTTCGGAGCCCGTCGCCGTAGGACGCAGGGCCGGTCTTGCCCGTCACTGCGTGCGAGCCGCTCGAGGCGGCCCCGTACCACCAGCCGCCCGGCAGCGGGAAGGCCGGAACGTCATTGGTCGGGTCGGGCGGGTTGGCAGCCAGGGGATAGTCGGGATACCCGTATCCGACGATGTACGCCTTGCGGATCTGGTTGCCGACCTTGTCGCCGGTGTTGCCCTCGATCGTGCGTACGCGACCGCCGCCGAGCACCTGCGTGACGATCCCGACGTGGTTGATGCGGTTCGCGCCACCGGGCATGTGGAAGAAGACGATGGCGCCACGGCGGGGTTTCGTACCCCAGTTGCGCTGTGATTTGAACCAGTCGGCCTGACTCGGCGTGTACGCGAACCGGCCGACTTCCTTGGACAGGTTGGCCTTGTCCGCGCACCAGGACACGAACATGGCGCACCACGGCTCGTAGCCGAAACCCTTGGCGTACCAGTCGCCGAACTTTGTGTGGTTGTTCGCGCCCTCGTGATATCCGAGCTGCCCTTCCGCCACCTTGATCAGTGTGTCGACAGCATTCATGACTGCTGCTCCTCTGCGGCCGTGATCTCCTCGTCGGCTGGTTCCTGGTCTCCGTCTTCCGGGTGAACCCCGGTGTCGGCGGCGGGTTGGCTGCGCAGTGCTGCGAGTTCCTCCGCGAGTTCGGTGTCGAGGTCGGACATCTGGGCCTCCTGTTGCTTGGCGGTGCGGACAGTCATCAGAATCCGCAAGACTCATCCCGTAGGCCTGAGGCTTGGAAGCGGGCGTGCCGGGAAGTTGCCCGGTCGGATCTGGGGGTGCCCCTATATCGCCTTGGGTCGATTCGGCGCAGGATTGTCCACATGGCTTTCAGGTGGGGTGCCGCGAAGGTGTTGGGGTGGATCGCCCTGGGCCTGGCCGCGTCGGGGGTCGTTTTCACGGTGGTGTTCCTGATCGCTTCCGGGACATCGTTTGCGGAGGCGTTGGACTCGTATGCGGTTTCCAATCTCGCGATCGGTGGGAGTTTCGCGGCGGCCGGCGCGGTCATCGCCCTGCACCGGCCCGGTAATCCGATCGGCTGGATCGTGCTGCTCGGTGGCCTGGGCACGATCGGCACCGCGGCTTCGGTGCCGATCGGGATGTACGCCGAGGCGCACCACGCACCGACAGTCGTCATGCGGCTACTCGCCACTGTGTTCTATCTCGGATGGCCCTGGACCATCGGCCTAGCTCTTCCGCTGATGCTGGCGTTGTTTCCCACCGGGCGCACTGTCTCGCCCCGGTGGCGTCCGGCCATCTGGTTCACCCTGGCCGCCGGTCTGCTGTTCGTCCTGTTCATCGCCACCGACCCCACGCCGGTCGACGTCGCGTCACCCGAGGCGCGCACCTATCTGGTCCTGCCCGGCTACCACCGGCTGGACGCGCTGTGGGTGGTCGCGAACTTCGCACCGCTCGGGGCGTTGATCCTCGCCGTCTGGAGCCTGGTGGTGCGTTACCGGCGTGGTGGGGAGGTCCTGCGACGTCAGTTGCTCTGGCTGGTGTTCGCCTCGATCGCCGCGATCGCGATGAATGTGCCCCGCTCGTTGTTCGGCGACGCGCCGATCCTGTTGTTGTTCGCGTTCACCCTGGTCCCCGCGGCTGTCGCGGTCGCGATCCTGCGCTACCAGCTCCTCGACATCCGCTTGGTGCTCTCCCGCACTGTGCTGTATCTGCTGTTGACGTTCGCGCTCGCGGGGACGTACCTCGGTGGGGCCGCGCTCGCCGACAACGTCGTGCGCAGCACCGGCGCCCCGCTGGTCACGACCCTGATCATCGCTCTGCTGTTCAACCCGGCTCGTGTGCGTCTGCAACACGCGATCGACCGGCTCTTCTACGGCTCACGCCACGATCCGGTCAGTGCGATGTCCCAGGTTGGCGCGCGGTTGGCCACCGACGACCTCACCGAGGTCCTCTCCGCCACGCGCAACGCCCTGGCTCTGCCGTACGCGGCGATGTGCCTTGACGGCCGTGAGATCGCCGCCGCCGGCACGCGACCGGCCCGAGTGCGCGCCGTTCCCCTGCAACTGCGGGACGACCGGACAGGCGAGCTCGTTGTCGGTCTGCGCCGCGGCGACAGCCGACTCACCGCAGCGGACCTCGACATTCTGCAGCTGCTGGCCGCGCCGTTGGCCGGCGCTCTACGCGCTACCGCGCTGGCCGACGAGTTACAGGCCGCCCGCCGGCGTCTCGTCAATGCGCGGGAGGAGGACCGTCGCAGACTGCACCGCGACCTGCACGACGGGCTGGGTCCGACGCTGACCGGCGCAGGCTTCAAAGCCGACGCGGCCGGCAATCTGCTCACCACCGCACCGCTCGAGGCCCGGGCGCTGATCCTGGCTCTGCGGGAGGACATCGGCAGCGCACTCATCGACGTTCGCCGAGTCGTTTACGAACTGCGGCCGGCCGCCCTCGACGAGCTGGGCCTGGCCGGAGCCGTCGCTCAGCACGGCACCGGGCTACTGATGCAGGTCACGGTGAACGTACCGCGGCCGTTGCCCGCGCTGACCGCCGCCGTCGAGATGGCCGCCTATCGGATCGTCATCGAAGCGCTGACCAACATCACCCGGCACGCGGGCGCCACCGCCGCACACGTGGAGATCACCGCGGATGCCGCGCTGCACCTGACGATCAGCGACAACGGAACCCGCGACGGCCCTTGGCTGCCCGGAATCGGGCTGACCTCGATTCACGACCGCGCCGCCGAACTGGGCGGGACCGCCACCGTAGGCCCCACCGGCACAGGAGGTCTGGTCACGGTCATGCTGCCGATCACGACGAAAGCGACGGTGATCGCATGATCCGCGTAGCGATCTGCGACGACCACCCCGTCGTCCGCGACGGACTACGGGCGCTGCTCTCCTCCTTACCCGGCGTCGAATTCGCCGGCGAGGCCACCACCGGTGCCGAGGCCGTACGACTCGCGGTCACCTCCATGCCCGACGTGCTGATCATGGATCTGCGGATGCCGGACCTCGACGGCGCGAGCGCGACCGCCCAGATCCGCCGGGCCGCACCCCAGATCGGAGTGCTGGTGCTCACCATGGTCGAGGATGACGGCACAGTATTCGCCGCCATGCGCGCCGGAGCCAGCGGATACCTCGTCAAGGGCGCCACCCAGCAGCAGATCGGTCACGCCATCGCCACCGTGGCCGATGGGGGAGTGATCTTCGGTCCCGCGGTCGCCCGGCAGATCCTCGGCTATCTCGCCACACCCACCGGACACCACGGCGAGCCGTTCCCCGAACTCACCCCCCGCGAGAGAGGAGTCCTGGACCTGATCGCCGCCGGACTGTCCAACTCCGCGATCGCGAGCCGCCTCGGCCTGGCCCGCAAGACGGTCGGCAACCACATCTCCAGCATCTTCATGAAATTGCAGGTCGCCACCCGCGCCGAAGCCGCGGCACGGGGCCGCCAGGCCGGACTTGGCAGCTGAAAGCCGTTGGCACCCGCTGCGGCCGGGGCTGCCCGCCGAGTGGCCGCATCAGGTGACCGCCGTGGTCGGCTACGGCTCGCTCGTGATCGCGCTGGCCGCTCTGCTCACCCCGCCGTCCCAGCGGTTCCGGGTGCCGGGCGCGCAGTACGTGCCGCTCGCTGCCCGGCAGCGGCGCAGCGCCGCGATCCGACTTTCGGTTATCTTCGGCGTGGTCGCGGCCCTACTCTTCGGCCTCGATCCGGCCCACCTGGTGGCCGGGGACTGGCCGATGCGTGCGCCGATGCCGGGGCTTGGGCACGCATACCACTGATGCCGGCTTGGGAGACACCCCGGTCGGCCGCGCTGACTCGTCGGGTACGGGCCTGATCATGCCGGCGGCGGGCCTGACACCCTGATCCGGGTGAACCAGGACCGGGAGGCCGTGAAGAGCCGGCTGAAGGTGACGAAGCCCCGGCGGATCGACTGGGCCGGGTTCGCCGGCGGCTGCTCGGCGCTCGATCGCGACGCCGCCGCGCTGGACACCGGCGGCCCGTTCCCGGTCGCGGTCGGGGAGCCGCCCGGGTGGAGCTGCGGGACGAGTTGCGGGCCACGATGGCTGTCCTGTGCGGCCGGCATTCGTACACGAGCCGCGAATTCCGGCCGCTGGCAGACGCCGGCGTCCACCTCGACCGGGCGAACGACGCCGAATGGATCCTCAACCAGGCTGAGATCCACTACCTGATCCCCGGCTAACCACGGCGCAGGTCGCTCGGGAAACGGCCGAACCAGCGGCGTACGGCCCGGACACCTCTGTCGTGGCGTCGCTCTTGATCAGGAGGTGCCGTTAACTCCAGACCCCGACGACGCCCCGCGAAGGTGGCCTTGAACATCTACCGCAGCGGCGGCGCGTCCAGACGGATTAGGGCGATGCCTTCGCAGAGCGGTAGTGAGCGGGGGATTTGCGAGCAGAGCCCTGGCGGCCTCACGTCGTTCCCGCGCGGCCTGCGATGCTGTCGCGGTGGTTGGGGAGGTCACGCGGCTTCCTCGCCGGCGGCATGAAACGCCATGGCTGCCAGCGTTACGTCGTGGATGTTGACCGTTAATGATGAGCTGGTCGAGCGCCTGGCGGGCGGCGGCCAGTATTAAGGAATACGCACTGCGGTGCCGAGGGTCCAGCTCTGGTTGGCACCACCGTTACAGGTCCACAGGTCCAGACCGGTTCCGTTCGGGTTCGTCGCTCCGGCAACGTCGAGGCAGATCCCGGATTGCGCACCGGTGATCGTGCCGCTGGTGTTGACGTTCCACTGCTGGTTGGTCCCCCCATTGCAGTCGTAGATCTCGACCTTCGTGCCCGGAACGGTCGCCCCACCGTGGGCGTCGAAGCACCTGCCGAGGATCTTCAGCGCCTTTGTCGAGGCGCTGTAGGTGACCTTTTGGTTGTCGCCGCCGTTGCAGTCCCACACCGTGAGCTGGATGCCGTTGGTCGTCGAACTGGCGGGCAGATCGGCGCAACGGTGGGATAGAACGCTGATCAGCGGGCCACCCACTGGAATGCTGCCGGCTCCAGGAGTTACCCGGAACAAGGCGGAGCCGTGCGCCGGCAGGGACCGGGAGACGGAACCGTTGAGAGTACCGAGATCGCTGCGAGACCAGAGGTCACGCACTGCGGCGTTGCCGCTGAATCCGAGATCGGTCCAGGTAGCCCGCACAGTTGCTGTCGAGCCGCCCAGGTTGAACAACGCGACGGTGTAGCTACCGTCGGCGCTCTTCGCCCGCCAGACTTGCTGTTGGGTGGACGTCGACAGCGGCAACGCCGCGATCCCGGCTCGGTCCACGGTCAGCACCTCGTCATTGGTCATCAGGGCCAGATCGCTCGCATCCAGGTGGAGCAGGTCAGCGCCGAGCAGCAGCGGCGCGGCCGAGATCGACCAGAGCGTCATGCCGCTCTTGCGCTCTTCATAACTCAGGCCGATGCCGTCACCGCTGCCTATCTGCATGGAGTCCAGGTCGTTCCATCCACCCTTGCCGGCGTACGGGGCCCAAGCGGGCACGTCTGCGAAGCGTTGGGCGATGAGCCCCCAGTTGGTCTGCAGCGGGCAGTAGCAGTCGACGTCCCCTTCGATCCGCCAGGCATTGGCATACTGCTTCCAACTGGCAGCATCGTTGAGTGCGAGCTTGTTGGCCAGCCCGAAGTAGATGGTTCGCCCGGACTGAGCGAGGGCCGTGGACCAGTGGCTGACGTCGGCGAGGTCACTGGGACCGACCCCGTCCATCTTCAGGTAGTCGACCCCCCAGGAGGCCAGTTGCGTGGCCCAGGAGTTCACGAAAGCCTGTGCAGCAGCAGGGTTTTTGTTGTAGTCGATGAAGTACATGACGCCACCGAGACGACGGTAGTTGGGTGCGAACTTGCTCGTGTCGGAGACGATGTCGCGGGCGTGGAACGACGTGCCTTCGATCGGCGTGTTCTGGTTGTACGCTGCCACCGGAATTCCTGGCGTCAGGTACATGCCGAACTTCTCACCGAGGCCGTGCACATAGGTTCCGATGTCGGCCATGCCCTTGGGGAACCTCGTCTCGTCGGCCAACCAGCGCCCATACTGATCGACGGTGGTGGCCGGGTTCTCGTACCACCAGTCGTCGATGTTGACGTAGGTATAGCCGTGGTTGGTTAGGCCGGTGTCGCGCATGGCCTTCGCCTGCGCCTTGGTGTTGGCCTCGGTCGGATCACGCTGAATGAAGCTCCAGTTACTCCAGCCGGATGGTGGGGAGTTCGCGGCGCCGTTGTCCGACGCCTGAACCGGCGCCGGAGCCGCGAACGTCGAAATGGACAAGGACGATACCAACAACACCGCCGCGACCAGCGCACGCTTGAACATGCCCTCTCCTTCTGGTTCAGACCGCCAAACGCGACCGTCGAACGCCAGACGCGAGCGTGTCGCGCATCGTCTTGTATTGCGTCTTCTTGTCCAGCGTTGCATTGCAGTTGTCGTACTTGAGTCAGGCCGGCGCCCCACGACGCTTACGACTGGGCGTCCTGGTGTCCGTGGCCTTGCGTACCTGCTCGGTTCATGCGAAACAGCCGGTCCGGTGAGCGGCCGTTCAAGGTGCGACGTTACGGATCAGGGGATGCGTACGCCGTTGCCTAGGGTCCAGCGCTGGTTGGCGCCGCCGTTGCAGGTCCACAGTTCGAGGATGGATCCGTTCGGGTTCGTAGCGCCGGAAACGTCGAGGCAGAGGCCGGATTGGGCGCCGGTGATCGTGCCGTCGGCGTTGACGTTCCACTGCTGGTTGGTGCCGCCGTTGCAGTCGTAGAGCTCAACGTGCGTGCCCGCGCTCGTGCCGCCGGCGTGTGCGTCGAAGCATTTGTATAGGACGTTGAGAGTCTTGGTCGAGCCGCTGTAGGTCACCTTCTGGTTCTCGCCGCCGTTGCAGTCCCACACCACGAGTTGAGTGGCGTTCACTGTGGTGCCGCCCGGCGAGTCGGCGCAGCGGCCCGAGTTGGCGCTGGTCAGCGGGCCGCCCAGAATGGTGCTGCCAACCGTGGGGGTGACCTTGAACAGCGCCGATTCGTGGGTGAGCAGGGTGCGTGACACCGAGTTGGCGGACGTGCCCGCGTCGGCTCTGGCCCACAGGTTCCGGACGGTGGCGTCGCCGGTGAAGCCTAGGTCGGACCAGTTCGCGGTGACCGTGGCGGTGTTGTCGCCGAGGTTGAACATGGCGACCGTGTAGCTGCCGTCCGCGTTCCGCGGAGAGCGCCAGACCTGCTGCTGAGTGGCCTGCGACACCGGGGTGGCCGGACGAACGCCGTCTCGGTCGACAGCGAGGACCTCGTCGTTCTTCAGCTTGCTGAGGTCGCTGGCATCGAAGTTGGTCATATCGACGCCGAGCAGCAGCGGAGCTTTAGAGATCGCCCACAGGGTGAGCTGGCTCTGCCGCTCGACCGCGGTGAGCCCGGTGGCTGTGCCGTTGCCGACCTCGAGCGAGTCGGGGTCGTTCCACGCGCCCGGACCGGCGTACGGGGCCCACTTCGGCAGGTCGACCCAGCGTGAACGGATCATCCCCCAGTGGGTCAGAGTCGAGCAGTAGCACTCGATGTCACCGCTGATCCGCCAGCTGTTGGCGTACTGCTTCCAGGTGTTGACGTTGTTGAAGTCCAGGCTGTTGGACAGCCCGTAGTGGATGGTCCGCCCAGACTGGCGCAACGCATCCGACCAGTGGATGACGTCGTCCTGGTCACTGGTGTGAACGCCGTCGATTTTGATGTAGTCGATGCCGTATGAGGCGAAGAGGTTGGCCCACGAGTTCAGAAACGCCTGCGCTGCGGTCGGGTTCTTGTTGTAGTCGATGAAGTACATGACGTTGCCGAAGCCGCCGTAGTTCGACTCGTACCGGCTGGTGTCGGAGACGATGTCGCGGGCGTGGAACGACGTCCCCTGGATCGGGGTGTTCTGGTTGTAGGCGGCCACCGGGATTCCGGGTGTTACGTACATCCCGAACTTCTCGCTGAGGCCGTGGATGTAGTCGCCGAGGGCCTTCATACCGCTCGGGAACTTCGCAGTGTCGACGGCCCAGCGACCGTATTGGTCGACGGTCGTTCCGGGGTTGAGGATGTAGTAATCGTCAAGGTTGATGTACTGGAAGCCCTTGGCCACCAGGCCGGCGTCGGCCATGCCCTTGGCCTGGGACTTCACTTTGGCCTCGGTCGGGCTGCGCATCAGGAAGCTCCAGCTGCTCCACCCGGCCGGCGGCGTCGGGGACGCACCGTTGTCGGAGGCCAGCGCTGATGGCGCCCCGGTGACGTTGGAGATGAACAGCGACGTCGCCAACGCAACCGTCGCGACTAGCACCCGTTTGTACATAACTCTCCTTGAGAGTAGGAAATTACCGAACCATTCCAGACGGACGTTTAGTATTGATCGTCGTCGTTCAATTGGTTGTCGATACGTTCATCAGGAGTCTCGACCAAACACTTCTGCGTCGGATCCGAATGACCTGCGCCGGGTCAGGCGCCTCAGAGCTGCCGGGTTGGCCGTCGGTCAACGAAAGCGGGCCCAGATGGCACCACGGATGATCAAGGTCCGCGTTTTCAGCCGTGGCGCCATTTTTGATTGGCGCCGCCGGTGCAGGTCCACAAACTTAGAACCGCTCCATCGCTCTCGTTCCAAGCCGTGATGTCGACGCATTTGTTCGACTTTGGGTTGACCAGGTCACCATTTGCAGTGAGCACGAACTGCTGCGCCGCGTTGCCCGAGGTACAGGCAGCGATCTGGATGGCTGCTCCATCGGCAGTGGAGCCCCCGGCTACATCCATGCACATGCTGTTCTGTGTCCGGAACGTACCGCTCACAGAGCTCCATTGCTGGTTAAGGCCATTGTTGCAGGCCCAGTCGGTCAACCGTTGGCCGGTGGCGTAGTTTGATTTTGGCACATCAATACATTTGCTGTTCCAAGCGCTGACGAGGGAATTGCCGGTCGGGGTGACAGCGGGCGTGACGGCCTGCATGATCACCGCACCGATGGCTTCGACGGTGCGTGTGTCGTCCTGCGGCGTCTGCGCGTCCCAGCGGTTCCAGGTGAGGTTGAGGTCGGTACGCCGCATGTTCCAGGCCGCGTCGGCATTGCGCTTCATGAAGTCGTAGTACTGGGCCCATAAATTGTTCTCGCGGACGAATTCGCCCATTCCCCGGGCAAACTCCGACTGCCAGGTCCCCTCGCGTTGCCCGTTCGTCATGATGCCGTCGACGGTACGTTCCCGGATGACCCAGTCGGTCGTGCGTTTGGCGTCATCGAAGACGGACTGCCCCTGGTAGCTGCGGTAGATGGCCTCTGCGGCGCCGACGAAGGCACCTGCGGTATACACCGTCTGACTGCTGGAGAGGGTGCCGTTCGCTTGCATGTTCTCGTGCACGCCGCCGGTGGACCTGTCGAGCAAACTCGACCACACCCAGTCGTAGACCGCCCGAGCCTTGTCGAGGTATCCGTGATCTCCGGTCGCCTCGTAGATCAGGGATCCGAGAATGACGGCCGGGCTGTTGCTCAGTGCGCTCTTCTCCGTCTTGGCGATGCTCCACCAGATTCCGCCGCCGAGAGCGGTGTCCCAGCCGCGGTCGTACACCCGGTTGAAGGCGTACTGCGCCTGAGTGAGGTAAGTCCGGTTTCCGGTAAATTTGTAACCGCGGACGAAGGCCAGACCCGCCCACAGTAGATCATCGTTGTACTCGTTCCAGTTCCAGTCGTAGAGACCGCCGCTACCTTGGTTCTGCTGCAGGAAGGTGTCGAGAAGGGCACCGATAAGGTCGCGGGTCGCTGCACGCCCAGTGCTTGTGTAGACGTCCTCGGCCGCTTGAATGTCCAGTGCCTGACGCCAGAAGTAGTCCTTTGCCGTCTTGCTGAGCGATTCCTTGTAGTACCGCTGGGTGCCACTGGACACGAGAAACGCGTTGTCCAAGGCCGTGAAGGCGGTATCGGGGTTCACCGAGGCGTGCGCGGCACTCTGCGTGACCGTTATGCCGGCAACGGCGAGCACCAAAGTCAACATCGCGGTGACTAGCGAGCGTGGCCTGGTCCGGGACATGACAGAGCCCTCCCTCGTTCGATGACGTTGGTTTACGTTCAATCGCGGTGGCCGGTGTTGGACATTGCACGCTCATTACCAACTCATGTCAAGAGGTCGACATACATCAATGTAATCCGGGGCACTTGTTGCAGCCTGCTGTAATAAAAAGGCGCGAAGCTGTGTGTTCTTTACAAAAAGTTTCACATCCATTGCTGCAATGTTGCGCAGCAGCTGTCATCCCGCCCGCCTGCTGGGTGGGTCGAGCCGCTAGTCAACCGCCCCCGCGATCTGTCCGTGTCCGAGGAACGCGACCTTGAACAGCTCGGCCATGCGGTGGCACGGCCGACCACCGCCTGGCGGGCACACTCGGCGGCCGGGACGCGATCGAGCGAGTCGCGTCACTCCTGCCGCGAACCTTGCTCGGCGCACGCGACCAGCACGAGTCATCGCGGGCGGGGTGCTATCCGAGGCACTGATCGCGGTGTTGCTCACCGGGACCGCCTTGGCGCTGGCCGGGCGCCTCACCGCTGGCGTCCGTGCCGAGGAGAGCGCAGTGTTCGCCGCATTGGGCGCCATCCGAAGTCAGCTCCCGCGCATCCTCGCTGAGGCGATCGAACGCGGCACCGGTCAACGGCTCGGGCCGCTGGCGTGGGGGTCGACGTAGCGGCACCAGTCCTCCTTGCGCGACATGCCGTAGAGGCCCCGACCGAACGGCGGCCTCATTCGAGGACTTCGAACTCGTCGGCGTAGAAATCGTCACCCCTTGCGGCCATCGAGATCGTCAGCGTCGTCGTCATCGCCGGTCAGCGCGACCGAGTCGAGACCCTAGCCGTCGTCTCCAGGTCTGGCCGGCGTCGTCGCCGGGTCGTCCGTCTCAATGCCGGAAAGAACGATGTACTCGGCGGATAATCGCGTCGCGATGCGCCATCCCCGCCGGCCGGTGACCACTGCCTACTGCCGTCGATCCAGCAGCTCACCAAAAGTATTGGCCTGATCGCGACTGTCGTTCAACGTGGCGGGCGAGCACGCGGGCGTGGCGGGCAGCCTTCCCGCTAAACGCTATGCAGAGCCTGGCCGGTCGTCGGTTTAGTCTGGTGTGGACGGACGGCGCGATCCGCGCGCCGACAGGACGCTCGTTGCGACTGAGCGTGGCGCAAAGGTGGTCGTCTGTCGGCGGCCGCAAGGATCGCCGCTACTCACCCTCAAGATCGACCCCAACGGCCCACCGTGCAGGTGACTAATTGCCCGCCTATGTGACAACTACCGGCGCTTCGGCTTAGAGGCTGTGCCGGCACACGGTAGTTGGACCCTTGAGGGCGTGGTGAACTGGCAGTCCGGACCTCGCGGGACACGCTGGTTGGAACTGAACGGTCATGGTTCTTGAACCTGGGGCGAATTGCCATCCTGGTTGGAACTGGGTTCGGGCTGGCCTTAGCTCTTGACGGCCTCTGCGATCTGCTGGGCAGGCGTGAGGTGCGTGGTGTCGATGGCCTCGGCCTCGTCGTGTAGTCAGGTGCGGGCCGTCTCGGCGTAGGGCTTGAGTATTTGAGGCGGGGAACGGGGAGGGGATGGAGTGTTCCCCCGCGATGCGCCCGCGGAGGGTGTCCTGGTCGGCGTGCGGGACGAAGTGCCTGACCGAGATGGCATGGTGGTCGAGACCTGTGCTGATCTCGCGCCAATACTGCTCGACCAGGACGGTCATGGGAATCACCAGGACGCCACCGGCGTAGTCGAGTACGTGGCGGGCGGTCTCGACGACGAGTTGCCGCCACGGCGGCCAGTGCTGGAAGTTGTCCGTTTCGGGCAGCCCCGGTGTGGTGTCCATGAGTGTCTCGCCGACCTTCTCGGCGTCGAAGATCCGGGATTCCGGGATCAGCTGCTGCACGAGTGCACTGGTCGTTGTCTTGCCTGCCGCGGCCGGTCCAGAACGCCTTTGCGGCGATCGTGTCCAGCCAGGTCCAGCTGATCAACATCCTGAACATCGAGATCGCGGAACTCGGGCAGGTGGTGGCCGAGCATTTCGGCCGGCACCGGACGCTGAGCGCTACCGGGGCCTGCCCGGCCTCGGACCCGTTCTCGGCGCTCGGATCCTGGGCGAATTCGGCGACGACCCGGACCGCTACGCGGACGGCAAAGCCCGCCGCAATTACGCCGGCACCTCACCGATCACCCGCGCATCCGGCAGTCGCCGGGTTGTGCTGGCCCGCTACGCCCGCCACCGGCGCCTCGCCGACGCCGTGCACCAGTGGGCGTTCTGCGCCATGCGCGGCTCAGCCGGCGCCCGCGCCTACTACCAATCCCTACGCGAACGCGGAACCGGCCACCAAGCCGCACTACGCCAGCTCGGCAATCGCCTCGTCGGCATCCTGCACGGCGGTCTCAAAACCAGAACGGCCTACAACGAAGCCACCGCCTGGGCACATCCTCAACCCCCGACTTGACTTTGAAAAACATGGGATGTCTGCCGCGATCCGCGTGCGTTGCTTTGGCGGTCAGGTCTCATCGTTGTAGGTCCTCGGGTAGCGGAGCAGTGTCATCGCAGCCTGGTTGTCGGTCTGCGACCAGAACAGCTGGTGCAATCGGGCGGACAATTCGTCGTGATGGCTGCCGGTGCGACCGCGGCGGAAAAACCGGTCGTCGTGTCGCTTCAACTCCGCAAGGGACGGAATGGCGGCGCTCGGCCGCGGAGCGAGAGCCGGGGCCAACGCGGCGATCATCGGGGTTACAGCGGCACGAGGATCGTGGATCAGGTCTTCGTATCGCAGCACGATGCGGTGCGGAGCCGGCGGCCGCAACCAGCTGAGGACGTTGGTTCCCCAACTGCCGGTTCCGACCGTACTGACTCGCAAGATCCGTGCCCGCAGCTCGTCTTCGTAGCTACTCGAATCTTCCTCGCTCGCCTGGCGCGCCCACGAGACCAGGGCGTCACGGCCGTCTCGGACCAGGCAGATGGCCGAGTCGTTCTCGTCGATGTCGGCGTTCCGCTGCCGGTGGGTCTTGATGAAGTGCGGTTCGTCGGATGCCCGCAGCTCAGCAATGCTTCCCGGCCGGTCGGTGAACCCGATAAGATCTTTTCCGAGGCGTTCAGCAACGCCGTCGACGTCATAGACAGTCGAGGTTCGGATGCCGTACAGGCGGTAGAGGATGATCCGCAGGAAGGTGTTGCCGGACCGAGGGAACGACGCAACCCACACAATCACCTCAGCACTGTAGCCAGCCGCAGCCCTGCGGGGTCGAGGAGGACTCGGACGTTGTCCTGGGGTTGATGGTCGGGAGTTCCGCGCCCAGGCTCAGCGCGTGCGACACGGCCTCGTCCAGGTCTGTGACCTCGAGGTCGAGTTGCAGCATCATCTGCTTGCGTCCTGCTGCAGCCGGCCATTCCGGACGCACGTAGTCAGGATTGAGTTGAATGGCCAAGTAGGCCACACCCTCGCCGAGGTCTAGCGCCGAGCCGCCAACGCTTTGTTTCGAGATCGGCCGCCCGCGTAGTTCGCCGTAGAACCGCGTCAACACGGCGACATCCGGCGCGTCGAGGACAATGCCCCACCAGTCCGACCGAGACCAGCGATCCTCGTCTGATGAGTCCTCCGGCTTGGAGGGACGCTATCAGTTCCTCGAACATCCGCACATGCCGCGATCCGGCGCGAGGTGGTGCCGGTTAGTCACGGAACGTAGCCATCACTCGACAGGTGGCGATATCCGGAACTGCTGAGATGGGTGGGCTCGCCGCGCGCCGGTGTACCCCTTTTGCGTCGAGGAGTTTGCGCCGGTGGTCCTGTCAGCGCCGAAGGATCCCGGGATCTTGTCGAAGACTTGTCGCGCCGGCACGGTACGGTTCGTCGGTGGGTGATCGCGTCAAGAGCAGACAGCGCCCGCCGAAGGCGAGCGGGCACCGGTTCCATGGAGACCCGGACCGTTTCCACCTACTGGCCGAGTTCATCGGCGAGCGCTTCGGTAGCTCAGTCGAATACGTTGCCGACGTGGCCGGCGGCCAGGGGATGCTGGCGCGGGAGCTGCGGAAGCGGCTGAACTACCGGGTAGAAGTCGTCGATCCGCGCGGGTGGACGCTGAGAGGTGTCGAGTCACGCGCCGTTCCCTACCTGGCGAAAGACGCCACCTATTACGATCTCGTCGTCGGCCTTCACCCTGATCAGGCGTTACGCGAGGTCGTGCACTCAGCACTCGGCAGGGCGACCGTCATTGTCCCCTGCTGCAACTTCTGGCGAAAGGACCAACGACTCGGCCGGGATGCCTTGGCGGAGTCGATCGCGGAATGGTTCACGCAGAAGCACGTCCGCTACGAGAGAGTCGAGTTCCCCTTTAGAGGGCCGCAAAATCTCGGCTTCGTGACGGCACCTCCGGAAACCGATTGACCGGCCGGGCGCCTCCGGAGCTATGGCTGCCTGCGAATATACGGGCCACATTTCGTTGACGCCGTCAGCTCGTAGTAACGCAGCAACCACTTCACTTTCATGCCGCCGTGCGCGCTCGCTGTTGCGGTGAGTGGGTGGCTCAGAGTTGTGCGATCAGCTCGTTGATTCGCCGTACGCGGTGGGCGACCGCGGGGTTGTCGAAGGGGTAGTGCCGTGGTGGTCCGAGCCAGCGGCCGAGTTGCCGCAGCCCGAGCAGGATCGCGCTGCGGCGGATGAGATGTTGATGATCTTGTGCCAGGGTTTGCACTCGCTGGTAGCCGCGCAGGAGGGCGGGCAGCAGGACGGCTGGGTTGGTCTCCTGGTCGTGGAGATGGAAGTGGCCAAGATCGAACATCGGCTCGGTGCCCCGGATCTCTCCAAAATCGATCAGGCCCGTATAGCGACCGCCGGCGGAGAATATCTGCGTCAAGTCGAAGTCGCCGTGCGACAGCATCGCCGCAGTCCGCCGACTGGTGCGCTCATGTTCGACTAGGTTTTCGAGGACGGTGAGGACGGCATGGTCGAACAGGGACGCCAGCGGGCCGGGCCATGGCTGCGGAAGAAACGAAACGAGGAATTCCTCGTACTGCGGAAATTCGGCCGCTAACGGCCAGCGGGGGCCGCGTCGGCGGACAAAGCCGAATCCGTCGACCGGTATTTGGTTGATGACGGCCAAGTCGGCTCCGGCCTGGTCGACGATCGACGCTGCGAGTGCCGGGTCGGGGATGTTCGCCGCTGGCGCGCCCGGGATTTCGGTGGTGATCATCGTTGAGCGGCCGATGTCGGCGTTGAAGGGCTCGACGTTGACGATGTCGGCGATCTTCACGCCGAGGGCGCGAAGACGTCCGTGTAGCTCAGCTTCCGTCTCGAGGTTCTCATCGGCCTCTTCGGCGATGCGTAGGTAGAAGACCGCGGGGCCTCGCCTGATTCGGTAGACCTGGGTCGATACTCCGTCTGAGGCGCGTTGAAAGCTCACCGGGACCGAGCTGCCGAAAACCCGGTGGAGCAGTGTGCGGGTGGCGGCCGTATCGATGTCGGCTTTTCGGGGCAACCGCAGTCCTCCACTACATCGAGAGTGGTGAACTATCTACCTTACGGAAACGGACGCTCCCGGCATGAGGCATAGCCTTACTCATCCGTATGCAAGGCCCTGGCGGCCCGACATGCCCTTGGTGCTGTCGGCACGGCGCGCCAGGTCTTTGGGCTCGGCCGGGACTGCGGTAATGAACGGTCCGCTTCGATCGAGGCGGTCCTAACGGTGCCGATTGCGCGGCTTGTCGCCGATCGCGGATGATCTCTTCTCATGGAAGCTGTCAACCAAGAGGTGCATGTCTCACACCAAGATCCGGCCGGTGAAGCACGGCCGGTAGCGCTCATTACCGGGGTCGGCCGCACCGTCGGGATCGGTGCGGGCATCGCCGCCCAGTTGGCGGCCTCCGGCTGGAACATCGCCTTCTCCTACTGGACTGCGTATGACCAACGTATGAGCTGGGGTGTCGAAGCTGCGGCGGCAGACACCGTCGGGCGCGGTCTCGCGCAGCGCGGCGCCGCCGTCGCCGCCATCGAGGCGGACCTGTGCGACCCGACCGCTCCCGCCGCGATCTTCGATCAGGTCGAACGCAGGCTGGGACCGGTCACAGCCCTGGTGATGTGCCACTGCGAGTCGGTCGACTCCGGGATCCTCAACACCACCATCGAAAGCTTCGACCGGCACTTCGCCGTCAACGCCCGAGCGTCCTGGCTGCTCATTCAGGAGCACGGCCGCCGCTTCCGCGCCGGACACGGCGCCGGACGCATCATCGCTCTGACCAGTGACCACATCGTGGGCAACTTGCCCTACGGGGCCAGCAAAGGTGCGCTCGACCGCATCACACTGGCCGCCGCCCAAGAGTTGGCGCACCTCGGTATCAGCTCGAATGTCATCAACCCAGGCCCAGTGGACACCGGCTGGATGACCGACCCGATACGCGCGAGCGGCATCCGGCAAACACCACTCGGCCGCCTCGGCACCCCACAGGACACCGCGAACCTCGTGGACTTCCTGTGCTCACCGCAAGGACAGTGGATCAATGGCCAACTGCTACTCAGCAACGGCGGGTTCGCCTGACCAGCGAAGGATTTCCTCTAAGAACCGGTGCACTGATCTGCCGCGATGTGGCCGCCAGAGGGTGCGCCAGCGTAGCCGACGTTGGCGTCTGGCAGGCTCGAGCGGTGCAACTCCGCGTGTGGATGGCCAGCTGGCAGATGGAGTGCTGCGGTACGCCCTTCGTGAAGGGTGCCGAGGTGTCGTGGCAGCTGAGGCATCCCATCTCCACCGAGCTGGCGTGGCTCGACTCTGCACTCCACGACGGAGTCGCCGCGACCATTGATGCAGTTGAAGATCATCACGGTGATTCGAGCGCTCCACTGACTGTGGGCGCCGTCGCCTCGATCGCCACCTTGCATTGTCGCTTCGCGCCAGAGCCGGTTGCCGGATCCGGGCTAGTGACATCTGTCGTCGCGGCCTAGAAGTGGAACGAAGACTTGGACGATCGGCGCTTCGCTGGCTTCCTTTTACGCATCGCCGCCGCGAACCCGGTGAGGTTTTAGGCGGCCTGTCGACGTCCTCATGCGCCGCCAGATATTGCGCGGACAGGGCACGCCTGTCGGACCGCGGTGGAACAATGGTTCCGGCTGGTCATCCTCAACGCCACCCAACCTGGCCGACCGTCCGGCTGTTTCCTGGTGCAGGCGGCATCAGCTGCGCATCCGAAGATCATGACGTCCCGATCACGTTGGCAGACCGCCGGGCCAAGACTATGCTCGCTCTCGAGGCTAGGCTACGTCAGGGCATAACCGATGGTGATCTGCCCGCCGACACCGATGCCGCGGATTGCGCCCGCTATCTGACCACCGTCGCTGTCGGGCTGAACGTCCAAGCCGCAAGCGGGGCGTCCCGCCGTCAGTTGCACGCTGTGGCCGCAGCGGGCCGACCGGATCCGCGTGATCGCGTCGCGCGTCGGCGCGACCCAGTGGCATCGGCCGCGTTGAGATCAAGACGGATGCGGACCGGTCAGGCCCCCGATCTGACCCACTTCAGGGAGCCGGGACGGCCTTGCGGACGCCA
This sequence comes from uncultured Actinoplanes sp., assembly GCA_964236515.1. Taxonomy (GTDB): domain Bacteria; phylum Actinomycetota; class Actinomycetes; order Mycobacteriales; family Micromonosporaceae; genus Actinoplanes. The sequence continues at coordinate 35,691 of CAXSDA010000041.1, read as the reverse complement.
CCCGGCCCAGCGAGAAGATCCTCGGATTGGGTGTGCGCCGGGGGCGTTGCGGTGTCGAGCAGCGCTGAGGGGGTTCGGTAGTTCACCTCGATTTCGAGGCCGTCGCCGAGGGGGCAGTAGAACGCGGTCCAGGTCGCTCCCCACACCTGGAATCCGTCGCTGATCTCGCCGGGGTTCAGGCCGGCCGCGGTCAGCTCGGCGTGTTTGGTGTACACCGCCTCGCGGGAGTCCTGGATGAGGCCGAAGTGGAAGCCCTTCGGGTACGCGGATCCGTCGTCCGGTACCGGATCGATCTGGGTGATAACGAAGTCGGAGCCGTCGTTCCCGGCGACCGCAGCGAAGTAGCCGCGGCCGCCGCCTGCCGCTGCGGGAGGGCGGCCCGAATCGATGATGCGGTAGCCGAAGTGTGTGACGAGCTTGTCGGCGAGTGTGGGGACGTCGCTTGCGCAGAGGTTGATGTGGTTGAGACGCATGCTGTTTTCCGTTCCTGGTGGCGAGTTGCTGATGTGACAGTCGCGGCGGTCAGACGAAGAAGTCGCGTAGGGCTGCCGCGACGAGCTCCGGGCGGCTGTAGCGCCCGGTGTTCCAGGAACCGGCGTGGTCTAAGCCCTTGAACTCGATGTGCGCCGCTCGGGGCAGGACGCCGGCCAGGTCGCGGATGGCCTGCTGGAGGAAGTTGGGGCTCTTCGTGCCGCTGAGCAGCAGCATGGGCCTGTCGATGGATCCGAAGGTAGCCATCTTTGCGTCCATGCTGCCGACGACGTTGAAGTCGTAGCGGATACCGGGGAGCATGTCGCGAAGCTTCGGGGCCGGACCGGTCTTACGGGTGTCGGCGCTGAGCACGGCGGCAGCCAGCAGTCGAGCGGCGGGTCGGCGAAGCATCCGCAAGGGAGCCGGCGCAGTTCGGGCGGTACGCAGCGAACCCGCGAGCGCGGCCGCCAGGTGGCCGTATTCGATGTCGGCGCCGAGCTGCCGGATGCCTTCGTGGGAGATGCCGTCGCGGTAGAACGGTGGTTCGTACACCGCGGCCCGGGCGACGCGGCGGAGGGTCCTGGCCGCTTCCAGGGTGATCATGGCGCCGGAACTGAGGCCGAAGACGTATCCGGTGTCCGCCTCGGTCAGCATCGCGTCCACGTCCTCGACGTCACGGGCGATGTCGTGCCCGTCGTCGTAGGGCTTTGGGCTCATGCCGCGACCGCGGCGATCGGGTGTGTAGACGGTGAAGTCCGCCGCGAGTGCCGCGGCGAGGTCGTTGTAGTTGTAGGCGGTGCCCATTGCGCCCTGGATCAACACCAGTCCAGGTCCGTTGCCCCGGCGCAGGTAACCGATCCGGGTGCCGTCACGGGAGGTCACGTGCGCCGGAGTGACTTCGGTGCTGCCCATCCAGCCCTGCCTTTCCAGCATCTAACTTTCCTTCAAAGTAGCTTTGCCAGAAAGATACTTTGCTGATCTGGTACTTTGCAACCTGGGCAGGAAGGGCGGTGTGGTGAACGACGACATGGCGGACCGACAGCTGCACGATGTCGTCGAGGGACTCCGAGAGCTGGCCGCCGCACAGAGCGAACTGGGGCGCGTGTTCGCGCGAAGCATGCGTATGCACGGCACCGACGCGGTCGCGATCGTGGAGATCATCAACGCGGAGGGACGGGGTCAGCCGTTGACACCCGCACGCCTCGCCGAACGGATTGGCCTCACCACCGGCGCGACCTCCATCCTGCTGAACCGGCTCGAGGAAGCTGACCGCGTCGTGCGGACCCGGGAACACAACGACCGGCGTATCGTCACGCTGCGCTCCACGCCCGGCATCCACACCGCCGCCACCGAGTTCTACGAACCGCTCAGCCGGCTGCTCGGCACCATCCTCAGCGACTACTCCGCAGCCGACCTGGACCGCACTGAATCCATCGTCAGCCACATCCGTTCGACCATGCACACCTACCTGAGCGAACTGGACCCGCAGAACCCGTCGCCGGCAACCCCCGGACCCCGTCGCTGAACACGACGGTTACCACTCGCTGCCCGGGCCCGGCAACCACTGCCGGCCGCCCCACCGCGACCAGCGACATCGCCCCGCAATGGGGCTTGGGACCGCTGGGCGGGCCCGGCGGCCTCATCGGTGGCTACCTTGGCGCTCTCCTACAACCACGGCCACACGAACGCGCCTCCAGAATCCTGCTCGGCAGCCTCGCGACAACTGTCGCCGGCATCTACCTCGCCCAAAGCATCGGCCAACCAGGGCACCATCACCGTGCTTACGTAGGCTGGCCATCCCCATCTCATTGAACCGGTGGATGACCTGCCGGACCGTGTCTTCGTCGGCCTGGACGAGGCGGGCGATCGCCGGGACCGTGTTGCTGGGTCCGCATCGCGGACCCGGCTCGGTGTGTCACCCAACCCGGCCAACGTTTGTGGGCAGGGCACTGGACCGGCAACGCTGGCACACTCGCGCCGGCATCGTGCGGTTCAGCCATGGTCGCCCTTTGGTCGACCCCGCACGAAGTTTCGGACGGCATGGCGAAGTCCGCCTACGGGCCTGTCCTTCGCCTACGGGCAGATGAAGATTTCTTGTAGACCGGACATTCACGCTTGTCCCTGCCTTGACCGCCGATCCCCCGATCCCCGCCGGTCACGCGCTTCATCCTCGTCTCCGTCAGGAGTTCCGCGTCGTGAACAGGGTTGTCATCCCTCCTGGCCGCGCCGCCGGCCCTGATCGCCTCGAGATCGGAATCTGCGCCGGCCCCCGACCAGCGGTGGCCCGAGACGAAGGGGGCCGGCCGTGCGTAAAAGGCTCCTGACTCGGCTGGCCGCGGCGGTGTTCGGCTTCGGCGTGGTCGCCGGCGCCACCGTCCTCGTCGAGCACGCCGAGGCCGCCACCAGCCCGGCCGCGGCCGGCATCGGAGTGCTGATGCAGTCGTACGACGCCGATACCGGCCGCATCGGCGACGGCTGGTGGACCGGCGCCGTCGCCCTCAGCACAGTCCTGACCTATCGGCAGGACACCGGCGACCACCAGTACGACTACGCCGTCTCCGGTGCGTTCACCAAGAACAGCGACTTCACCAACGAATACATCGACGACACCGGCTGGTGGGCGCTCGCCTGGCTGCAGGCCTACGACGTCACCGGTAATCGGGACTACCTGACCATGGCCGAGACCACCACCGACTACATGCACCAATATTGGGACGGCACGTGCGGTGGCGGCGTCTACTGGAGCACCGCCAAGGCCTACAAGGCGTCGATCGCCAACGAGCTGTTCCTGGCCACCACCGCAGGCCTGCACAACCGCCTTCCCGGCGACATCCGCTATCTGGGCTGGGCCCAGCAGGAGTGGAGCTGGCTCGCCGGGTCCGGCCTGATCAGCGGCGACCTGGTGCGCGACGGACTGAACGTAAGCGGCTGCGGCGTCAACACCGGCGAGTTCACCTACAACCAGGGCGTCGTACTACAGGGATTGACCGAACTCGCGAAGGCGAGCGGAGACACCGACCTGCTCACCACCGCGACCTCGATCGCGTCCGCGGCCACGCAGAAGTTCAACCACAACGGCGTGCTTTACGAAGGATGCGAACCGAACTGCACCGGCGACGGCCAAGCCTTCAAAGGCATCTTCATCCGCTACCTGCGCGCGCTCGCCATCGCCACCGGCGCCACCCAGTACGACGGGTTCATCAGCACTACCGCGAACTCCATCCTGGCCTACGACACCGATAGCGCTGGGCGTCAGGGCGACTCGTTCGTGGGCCCGTTCGCCCAGTGGACCTACAGCACTCAGGCCGCCGCGGCCGACGCCCTGGTCGCCGCGCTCGGCACCACCAGTACCACCACCGTGGTGCGCGGATCGCAGTCGGGACGATGCCTCGACGTACCCGGCCTCAGCCAGCAGAACCTGACCCCGGTCGAGCTGTGGGACTGCAACGGCGGCCCGAACCAGAACTGGGCGCTCACCCCGGCCAGGCAGCTCACGGTCTACGGCATCAAGTGCCTCGACGTGAACGGCGGCGGCACCGCCGACGGCACCACGGTGCAGATTTACGACTGCAACGGCGGCAGCAACCAGCAGTGGACGGTGAACGCCGACGGCACCGTGGTCGGTGCCGACTCCGGCAAATGCCTGGACGCCACCGCTCTAGGCACCGGCAACGGCACGCCGCTGGAGATCTGGACCTGCAACGGCGGCGACAACCAGAAGTGGTCCCGATGACCTGCCTCCGAAGATGACGATGAGAAGCCTCGGAGCGCTGATGGTCGGTGCCGGCCCACGGGTCGGTACTGCTGCGGGTGGTTTCCACCGCCGGCAGCGTCGCGGCCGGCGGCACCAACCAGCAGTGGCGCCCCGGCTCCGGACTCCGTGCCTGACCACCGCACCGCCGATCGAGAGGACCGTCATGAACCGCAGAAACCTTCAACGAGCCGTCACGGTCGCGGTGTCCTGCACGATCGCCGGGGCCGCCGTTGCCTGCGCCACCGACAGCGCCGAAGCCGCGTCCATCAGCCGCCCAGCCGATCCAGCCACGGCAGCCGCACCGTATCGACAGCTCCTCGGCCGCGTGACGGAAACGGCCTATCTGGAAGCGAGCGTTCCTTCGGCGGGCCGTTACGTCATCGAGTACGACGTATCCGGTGTGGCCATTTTCGACACTTACCTGAACGCCACCGAGCTCGGATATGTCGGCGGGCCGACCGGCATCTACCGGACCCACGCAGTGCCGCTGACGGCCGGTGGTCAGCTGCTCGAGGTGGTCGGCCCGGAAGGCTCAGGTACGGCAAGCGTCTACATCGTGCGAGTGGATTGACCCAGCGGGCTGCAATCCGTCATTCGACATCGACTACTCGGTGATGAGTTTCTGCACGAGACCGTGGACCCCTGCGGGACAGGAAGAGTTGCGTAGATAAGGCATTCGAGCTGATCCATGATTAACGACCGAGATCAGGAGTACTACGACATGCGTTCCGTTCGCGCCGCCGCGTCGGCGGCCGCCCTCGTTGTCGCGGCCGCTGCGGCCGCCGTAGCTGTGGCCGCCGCGCCGGCCGCCGCCGCCGCGTCTACCGTCGCCATCGACGGCGGTATCGTCGGTCGTACGTTCGACGGTGTCGGCGCGCTCAGCGCGGGTGGCAATTCGCGTCTCTTGATGGACTATCCCGAACCGCAACGCTCGCAGATCCTCGACTATCTGTTCAAGCCCGGTTATGGCGCGGCCATTCAACTGCTGAAGCTGGAGGTCGGGGGGGACGGCAACTCCACCGACGGCTCGGAGGCGAGTCACGAGCATGTGCGCGGTGAGGTCAATTGCAACGCCGGCTTCGAGTTCTGGCTCGGTGAACAGGCCATCGCCCGCAATCCGAATATCCGCATCGTCGGCCTGCCGTGGACGGCACCGGGCTGGATCGGGGCCGGTAACTTCTGGTCCGCGGATATGATCGACTACGACATCGCCTGGCTGAATTGTGCCAAGTCCCATGGCATCGGTGTCGCCTATCTCGGTGGATGGAACGAGCGGGGACACGACAGCGGCTGGTACAAGAATCTGCGGACCGGTCTCGACCGCGCCGGGTACGGCGGTGTGCAGATCGTCGGGGACGACAGCGGGTGGGGCATGGCCGACGAGTTCGCCGAGGACCCTGCACTGAAGAACGCGGTCGGTGTTCTTGGCAGCCACTATCCGTGCGGCTATCTGAACCAGGCGGACTCGTGCAGCACCACAGCCAACGCCCGTTCCAGCGGGAAACCGCTGTGGGCCAGCGAAATGGGCTCCCAGGATTTCAACGACGGTGTGGTTCCCTACATTCGCACGCTCAACCGTGGCTATCTCGACGCGGGGCTCACCGGCTTCATGAACTGGCCGCCGGTCGCCGCGATCACTGCCAACCTGCCGTTCGCCGACGCCGGGTTGATGGTTGCCCGCTCACCCTGGTCGGGGGCGTATCGGGTTGGCAAGAACCTGTGGGCTAACGCTCATTATGCGCAATTCGCGCAGCCTGGCTGGAAGTACCTGAATGGTTCGGCCAGCGGCTACCTCGGCGGCGACCGGGCCAACGGAAGCTTCGTGTCGCTGAAGTCTGCGACCGGCGGCGACTACTCGACGATCTATGAAACCAGTGGCGCGTCGGCGGCGCAGACGGTTGACGTCACTGTCTCCGGCGGTTTGAACACCGGCGCTGTCCATGTGTGGTCAACCGACATGGGCTCGTCGGACTCGGCGGACTGGTTCGTCAGGCAAGCGGACGTGACGCCGTCGGGGGGCGCATACACCTTGACGTTGCAGCCGAACCACATCTACAGCGTCACCACGACGACCGGTCAAGGCAAAGGCGCAGCGATCGGCCCGGCGGCGTCTTCGATGGCGCTGCCCTACTCGGACGACTTCGAGGGATACCCGCTTCGGCAGCAGCCCCACTACTTCGAGGACATGCAGGGTTCGTACGAGGTCCGGGCATGCGCGGCCGGACGTTCCGATCAATGTCTGCAGCAGGTCACGCCCCAGCGGCCGATCAACTGGCAGGGGGACAGCGACGCGTACACGCTGATGGGCGACCCTGATTGGACCGATTACACCGTCAGCGTCGACGTCGACATACAACAATCTGGCACTGTGACGTTGCTCGGCCGGGCCAACACGCAAGGCCAGCCGCAGAGCAGCCAGGCCGCTTACCAGTTGCGTATAGCCGACGACGGTGCCTGGTCTATCGTCCGTAACAGCACCGGCGGCGTGCTGACCACGCTCACCTCCGGCCGTCGCCCGGCGTTCGGCACCAACAATTGGCACACGCTGCGGCTCGGCTTCACCGGTAACCAAATCACCGCCGCCGCCGACGACGTTGCCCTTGCCACCGTGACCGACACCGCCTACACCACCGGTATGGCCGGTCTCGGAGTGGTCGGCTATCAGACCGACCTTTTCGACAACCTGAGGATCACTCCGAACCCCGCCGGCAACCTGGGCGGGATTATCAAAGGACAGCAGTCCGGTCTTTGCGTTGACGTTCCCGATGTCAGCCAGAGCAACGGCACGGCGGTGAACCTGTGGGACTGCAACGGCGGCGGCAACCAGCAGTGGACACTCACCCCGGCCAAACTCCTGCAGGTCTACGGAGACAAGTGCCTCGAAACCGCAGGCGGCGGCACTGTCGACGGGACCGTGGTGCAGATCAACGACTGCACCGGAGGGCAGACCCAGCAATGGACCGTCAACTCCGACGGCAGCGTCGTCAACATCGGCTCCGGCACCTGCCTCGACGCGTTCGGCCGAGGCGTCACCAACGGCACCGCGCTGGTTGTCTGGACCTGCAACGGCGGTCCGAACCAGCACTTCACCCGGGGTGACACCGCGGGCTACCTGCGGGGCCAGGATTCCGGCCGGTGCGTCGACGTTCCCGCCCTGAGCCATACCAACGGCACCGCGGTGGACCTGTGGGACTGTATCGGCGGCGCCAACGAGACGTGGACGTCCACGGCGACCAACCAACTCAAGGTCTATGACACCAAGTGCCTCGAAGCCGCTGGCACCGCCGGAGGCTCCGCTGTGCATATCACCGACTGCACAGGTCAGAGCAATCAGCAGTGGCGGGTCCGCTCGGACGGTGCCGTCGTCAACGTCGCCTCCGGTGCGTGCCTCGACGCCAGTGGAAAAGGCACCAGCAACGGGACTCCGGTGATCATCTGGGCCTGCACGGGTGACGCCAACCAGGTCTGGACCCGCAACTGAACTGCTGTCCGCTGCCGTTCCCACCGCCGGCTGATGCCTCGCCCAGCCGGCGAGCACGGGTTCTCCGAGATGTACTTCTTGTTTGGTAGCCGCCGTATCCGTCCCTGAGGAAGGCACCCGATGTTCGCAGGAAAACAGGTCCGTTCAGCGCTGTCGCGTTACGCGTCGGCGCTTCTGCTGCCGGCTGCGGCGCTCGTCTGCTTCTCGTCCTCGTCCGCCGCCGCATCGACGAGTTGGACCGTCACCGGTCCGTCCGCCGGCTCCCCGACCGTCGCGCAGGTGACGCTTTACGGCGGCACGCTGACGTTCGGCGTGGCCAGTCATGGCCAAGCAGTACTCTCGCCGTCGGCGATCGGCATCCAGACCAGCGCAGCCGACCTCACCAGAGACCTCACCTTCACGCAGCGGACCGACCGTACGGTCACCGAGTCCTACACAATGACCACCGGTAAGCAACGCGACCGCTCGACCACGTACAACGAGACCACGCTGTCGTTCACCGGCTCGGACGGAGCTCGGCTGGACGTGGTGGTGCGGGCCTCAGATACCGGCGCCGCCTACCGCTACGTGCTGCCCGGCAGCGGCACCGTCACGGTGCAACGCGAGGCTTCCTCCTGGACCGTACCCTCGTCGTCGAGTGCCTGGTTGTTGCCGGCCACCCGGGAGGATCAGGGATACCCGGTCCAGGCGACGGCTGGCACGGCAGCCACCGGCACCTTCCGCGTGCCGGCGCTGTTTCAGTCCGGCGGGGCGTACGCGCTGGTCGCCGAGACCAACCTGGACGGCCGGTACGCCGGCGGCAGCCTGACCCACCAGACCGGATCGGGTACGTACGGCATCACGCTGGACAGCGCTGCGGTGACCACGGACCTGCCTCTCTCGACGCCGTGGCGCACCGCCGCGGTCGGTGATCTGAGCACCGTCACGCAATCGACGATCGTCGACGACCTGGCCGCGCCGTCCAAAGAGAGCAACACGTCCTGGATCAAGCCGGACACGGTGGCCTGGTCCTGGCTGACCGAGCACGCAAGCCCGTCGGACGAGAACCGGCAGAAGCAATACATCGACTTCGCGTCGCGCAACGGGTGGGGCTATGTGCTCATCGACGAAGGCTGGAACTCCAGCTGGATACCCGACGTCGTGGCGTACGCGAAGGCGCGCAACGTTCAGGTAGTACTCTGGTTCAACTCCGACACCCTGTGGACCCAGGCACAACGTGACGACTGGCTACCCAAGGTGAAAAGCTGGGGTGTGGCGGGCGTCAAAGTCGACTTCATCTACGAGTACACCCAGCCGACTCTGCAGTGGTACGACGCCATTCTGGCTCAGACGGCCGACCTGCAACTGATGATCAACTTCCACGGCACGGCGACCCCGCGGGGCCTGCAGCGGACCTGGCCGCACGTCATGACCGCCGAGGCCGTGCACGGCGCGGAGCAGTTCCTGCGGGCGTTCAAGAACACGATCCTGCCGTTCACCCGCAACGCCATCTCCAGCATGGACTACACACCCGTCGTCTTCGGCTCGTACAACCGGGATGACACCTTCGCGCAGGAACTAGCCACCTCGGTCCTGTTCGAGTCCGGCTGGCAGCACCTCGGCGACAACCCGGCGAGCTACGAGACCCAGCCCGAGGCATTGCGTATCCTCGACCAGATTCCCACGGCCTGGGACGAGACGCGGCTGCTCGGCGGCCAGCCCGGGCAGGAGGTGTATGTCGCCCGCCGTAACGGCGGCAGGTGGTACATCGCCGGTGCCACCAACGTAGCCGCGAAGACCTACACGACACCGCTGAACTTCCTCGGCGGCGGCCAATGGCTGCTGGAGACAGTCCGGGATGGCGCCAACTCGACACTCGTCCGGGAGACGAGCGTCGTGACCGACACGTCCACCTTGACAGTGGCCGAACTGGAACGCGGCGGCTTCGCGTCGGTCGCCTGCCCCTACATCACCGGTCTCACCACCTGCGGCGACGGCTCGATGGGCATCCTTCAGGGGCAGGAATCCGGCCGGTGCGCCGACGTGCCCAACAACACCCAGACCAACCGGACCCAGGTGGCGCTGTGGGACTGCAACGCCGGCCCCAACCAGACCTGGACCTCCACAACGTCGAAGGAACTGACGGTCTACGGCACCAAGTGTCTGGACGTCGACGGAGCCGCCACCGCCGACGGGACGCCGGTAACCATCTTCGACTGCAGCGGCGGTACGAACCAGCAATGGAACATCAACACCGACGGCACAATCGTCAGCGTCGCGTCCGGCAAATGCCTGGACGCCACGGCCCACGGCACCATCAACGGAACCCCACTAGAGATCTGGACCTGCAACGGAGGCGCCAACCAGACATGGTCACGCAACCAGCCATCACTAAAAGTGGGCCAGAACCAGCATTCGTCCGGCGTTGACACCTTTTGATGCGCTCGAATGTTGCACGCTCGCTGACGAAGACTCCGGTATTGGTTCTCAATACGGCTGGGCGAGTAGTCGGCGTGCATCCGATCGACGAGCGACGGTGCTATATGGGTTAGGGTCCGGGAATGACGGATCATAAGCCACCCGCACTGCCTGACGACGAAAAGACGACATTGCTGGGATTTCTGAACTACCTTCGCGATGCAATCACCGAAAAAGCGACGGGTGTCCCAGAACCACAGGTCCGCGCGCCCGGCGTGGCGTCTGGCACCAATTTGCTCGGTCTTGTCAAACACCTCACCCACGTCGAGCGGTTCTACTTCCTCGGTGAGAACGTGCGTAGCTGGCCACGAACCTTCAAGCCCACTGGCAAAGACACTGTGGAAGGTGTAATTGCCAGCTACCGCACAGCGATTGCAGACGCCAATACGGTGATCGAAGCGTGTGACGACTTGACCAAACCCGCGCCCAGGTCGGCGAAAACCGGCGATGCACCTTCGATGCGATGGCTTCTGGCCCACATGATCGAGGAGACCGGGCGTCACGCCGGCCACGCCGACATCATCCGTGAACGGATCGACGGCGCTACGGGCCGTTAACCGCCCCGGCGATGACACCGGCGACGTGTCGGGCCGGGTTCGATGACAGTCCGGGCCGGAACACGCGCGGCCGAACGGCGACGCTCCGATGCCGGCGGCCCGGTGGGATCCGCCTCAGAGGAGATCAAGCTTCGCCGTACTGCGTTGTCTGCTGCTCGGGCTCGAGCTCGAAGCTGAAGTAGAGGGTCAAGGAAACCGAGAATTCTTCCCCGATCCAATGATTCCACGACACGTCGATCACCCGAACGTTGTGCGAACCGACCCACTCGTGCACCTTGCCGAAGGCTTCTGCGTTGGTTTGGCCAAAAAACATCAACCGGGCAATCGGGTGCACCTGCGAGTCGGCAGCCGAGTCGTCGAAGTCGGACGGAACATCCAGGCAGTAGTCGCGATCCATGACATGCATCATGGCAGCTCGGCGCGAGTCACCTGGCCAGTAGCGACAGCGACTCCTGTTGTGCGGTACGCAGCAAGCGATCATACGTCACCGGAAGCGGCTCGGTGGGGCGAACTTGGCTTGGCCGGCACGGTCCGTCGGCCTCGTCCGCCGGGGTCGCCGGACCACCTGGGAAGCCAGCAAGCGTATCAATCTGCATACGTAGGGTCAGTTTCGCTGAGGTCGCCCGGATCTGGCGGTCGTGGGGGCTGCAACCACACCGCAGTGAGACGTCCACGTTCTCCACCGATCCGCAGCTCGAGGCGAAGATCCGCGACATCGTCGGCACGGATCCGGGTCGCCGCGGGTGAGACGCGATCCAGGCTGCGGTGGAAAGGGCGGTGGAGAAGGCGGCCGGCCGTCTGGTGACCAAGGCCCGGCCCGTACCGAAGCGGAGCAACGTCGTCGGGACGACCGTGGGCGCGAGGTGAGCCGCTACTCCTGCGTGTGCTGAGCCACGATTCATGGGGGGAGCAGGGATCTCGCCATAGGTTGGGGGCGTGCCTACCCGCAGCCTGCGCCTGATCATCTTCGTGCTGGCGTTCGCGTGCGGCGCCAGCGTGGCCAACATCTACTACGCGCAGCCGCTGCTCGATCTGATCGGGCACTCGTTCGGGGTGGGCCGGAGCGCGGTCACCGTCGTGGTCACGGTGACCCAGGTGGGGTACGCGATCGGCCTCGCCCTGCTGCTTCCGGTCGGCGACTTGCTGGAGAACCGGAAACTGGCCAGCCGCGCGCTGGTCTTCACCGCGCTCGCGCTCGGGCTGGCCGCGATCTCGCCCGATCTGTGGGTGTTCCTGCTGGCGTCGGCGCTGATCGGCGTGACCTCGGTGGTGGCCCAGATTCTGGTGCCGCTGGCCGCGCACCTCGCGCCCGGCGAGTCCCGCGGGCGGTACGTGGGGCAGGTGATGAGCGGCCTGCTGGTCGGCATCATGCTCGCCCGGACGGTGTCCAGCTTCGCCGCCGCGGCCTGGGGGTGGCGCAGCATCTACGTCATCTCGGCGGCGCTGATGCTGCTGACCGCGGTCGCGCTGGCCCGGGTGATCCCGCCGCGCCGGCCCGACCACCAGGGCAGCTACGGCTCGCTGCTGAAGTCGTCGCTGGTGCTGGCCCGGACCGAGCCGGTGCTGCTGCGGCGCGCGGTATGTCAGGCGCTGATGTTCGGGGCGTTC
>CAXSDA010000041.1:17273-23353 GCA_964236515.1 uncultured Actinoplanes sp. | reverse complement strand
GACGGCGTACTGGACCGCGGTGCCGTTCGTGCTGATCGACAAGCACCACCTGAGCCAGTCCGGGATCGCGTTGTTCGCGCTGATCGGGGCGTCGGGGGCGATCGCGGCGGCGGTGGCCGGGCGGATCGGGGACGCCGGGTACGGGACGGCCGGGCGGCTGGTGGCGATCGGGATCGGGCTGGCGGCGACGCTGCTGGCCGCGTTCGGGTCGGGCAGTCTGGTGCTGCTCGGGCTGGCCGGGGTGCTGCTGGACCTGGCCGTACAGGGCAATCAGGTCCTCAGTCTGCGGGACGTGTACGCGATCCGGCCGGATGCCCGGGCCCGCCTCAACTCGGTGTACGTGACCACGTCGTTCCTCGGCGGCGCCGCCGCGTCGGCCATCACCGGCGTGGTCCACAGCGTCTGGGGCTGGACCGGGGTGGCCCTGGTGGCGGCGGCGATGACGTTGCTGGCCGGCGGTTTCTGGGCGCTCGACCGGCTGGTTCCAGCTACCGTGCGGGAGCCGGAACCGGCCGTCGTCAGGCAAAGTGGGGGATGACCTCGGCGGCGAACCGGTGCAGCGGCTCGTGGTCGTACGCCACCCGTGGGATGTAGACGATCAGGTAGTCGGCGCCCGCCTCGGCGATCCGCTCGATCTTCGCGATGGTGTCGGCGCTCGACTCGCTCAGGTCGAGGTCGATGCCGGTCGACTTGATGATCTCGGAGTAGTCCCGTCCTACCCGGTCGCAGTGCTCGCGGAGGATGCCGAGCTTGCGGGCGATCACCTCGGGGTCGCCGCCGCCGACGTTGCACGCGTTGGCGTACTGGGCGACCAGCTTCAACGTGACCTTCTCGCCGCCACCGCCGATCCAGAACGAGGGATGCGGCGTACGGACGCCCTTGGGTTCGTTGATCGGACCGTCGATCGAGTAGTGCCGGCCCTGGAACACCGGCCGCTCCTCGGTCCACATCTTGTGCACGATCTGCACGGCCTCCCGGAAGGCGGCCATCCGCGACGGCACGTCCTGCCACTCGTAGCCGTACGCCTTCCACTCGTGCTCGTACCAGCCGGCGCCGATACCGGCGTAGAGGCGGCCGTGGCTGGCCACGTCGACGGTCGAGGCGATCTTGGCGTAGAGCGACGGTTGCCGGTAGCCGTTGCAGCCGACCATCTGGCCGATGTTCACCCGGGTGGTGTCCCGGGCCAGCGTCGACGTGGCCGTCCAGCACTCGAAGACGTTGTTGATCGTGGGTTCGGGGATGGTGTGGAAGTGGTCGTAGACCCAGATCGAGTCCCACGGACCGGCGTCCGCGGCCTTGGCCACGGCGGTCATGGCCTCGTACTGCTCGACCGGGTCGGCGATCTCGACCAGGTCCATCTTCCAGCCCTGGGGGACGAAGACTCCGAAGCGCATACTCATGATCGCAACTTAACCGTTTGACAAGCATCTATGCGCGTGGCTGAGTGGGGGATGGTCCGTCGTTCGCCCGCCGCGGCCGGGTCAGCGGTACGGAACTGCGCGGGCTCGGCATCAACGTTCGTCGGCACCGCCGCGCACCCGGCCACCATGGCCGGCATCGCGCAGCGGTCGATCACCGTGCTCCGTAACCGCTTCCGGCCGCTGACCGGTCGTCCCCACGTCCAATGTGTACGCCGACCCGACGCAGGTCAGCCTGGTCGGCGCGCTGCTGGCGACCGGACGCCCGGTGATCGTGGCTGCGGTCAACGGGCCGTACGCCATCGCCTACTTCCTGGCGGCGCCGAGCTACCTCTTGTCGTACGACTACCAGCCGGTGTCGGTGAACGCGCAGGCCGACGTGCTGGCCGGCCGGGCCCGGGCGACCGGCCGGTTGCCGGTCACCATCCGCTCGGCCGACGGATCGGCCGTGCTCTTCCCGTACGGCTCATGAACTCCGCATGATCAAGTCAGACGAAACGGTAGCGCTCTCGGCCACATCTTGCGACGCTAAGCATTGTGTATGACTACGACCTGTTGGTGCTGGGCTCCGGGCCCAGCGGCCAGAAGGCGGCTATCGCCGCAGCCAAGCTCGGCCGGCGAGTAGGAATCGTCGACCGGCGGGACATGATCGGCGGGGTGTGCATCAACACCGGCACCGTCCCGTCCAAGACGCTGCGCGAGGCGGTGCTGTACCTGACCGGCCTGAGCCAACGGGACCTGTACGGCAGCAGCTATCGCGTGAAGGACGAGATCACGGTCGGCGACCTGGCCGCCCGTACCCAGCACGTGATCAGCCGGCAGACCGACGTCATCCGCAACCAGCTCTCCCGCAACCACGTCGCCATGATCACCGGCATCGGCCGGTTCGCCGACGCGAACGCGATCTGGATCAACGCCGGCGACGGCCGTGACCAGCGGATCACCGCCGAGAAGATCATCATTGCGGCCGGCACGCGCCCGGCCCGGCCGGACAGCGTCGACTTCGACGACCGGACGATCGTCGACTCCGACGGTGTGATCAACCTCGAGGCCGTGCCCCGGTCCATGGTCGTGGTCGGCGCCGGTGTCATCGGCATGGAGTACGCGTCGATGTTCGCCGCGCTCGGCACCAAGGTGACCGTGGTCGAGAAGCGGCAGAAGATGCTCGACTTCTGTGACGACGAGATCGTCGAGTCCCTCAAGTACCACCTGCGCGACCTCTCGGTGACGTTCCGGTTCGGCGAGGAGGTCGCCGCGGTCGAGCGCCACCAGACCGCCGCGCTGTGCATCCTCAAGAGCGGCAAGAAGATCGTCGCCGACACCGTGATGTACTCGGCCGGGCGCCAAGGTCAGACCGATGACCTCGAGCTCGGCAACGCCGGCCTGGAGGCCGACCGCCGCGGCCGGATCGAGGTCGACAGCAACTACCGCACCAAGGTCGACAACATCTACGCCGTCGGCGACGTGATCGGATTCCCGGCGCTCGCCTCGACTTCGATGGAACAGGGCCGGCTGGCCGCGCAGCACGCGTGTGGCGAATCGGTGCGGGTGATGCACGAGTTGCAGCCGATCGGTATCTACACCATTCCGGAGATCAGCTTCGTCGGGAAGACCGAGGACGAACTGACCGAGAGCTCGACCGCGTTCGAGGTCGGTATCGCGCGCTATCGCGAGCTGGCCCGCGGGCAGATCGTCGGCGACTCGTACGGCATGCTCAAGCTCCTGGTGTCACCGGAGACCGGCAAGCTGCTGGGCGTGCACGTGTTCGGCACTGCTGCCACCGATATCGTCCATATCGGACAGGCGGTGATGGGCTGCGGCGGCACGGTCGACTACCTGGTCGACGCCGTGTTCAACTACCCGACGCTGTCCGAGGCGTACAAGGTGGCGGCGCTGGACGCCTCCAACAAGATCCGCAACGTGGTGCGGATCGACGGTTAATACACCCAGACCGCGGTCTTCAGCGGCATCTTGCTGGTCGACCAGATCCAGTTCATGGCCGAGATCGAGACGCGGGTACAGCCGTGCGAGGCCGGGTACGCCGGGACGCTCGGCGCGCCGTGCACGGCGATGCCACCGTTGAAGTACTTCGGCCGCCACAGTGGTCCGAGCGGTCCGTGCCGCCAGCCGTCGATCTGCCGGCCCGCAACGAAGTGGCCGGACGGCGTGCTGGCCAGGTAGGTGTTGCCCTCGTACTGGTAGTGCTGTCCGGAACCGGTCGACGTGTTCAAGATCGTGCTGACCTTGCCGCTGTCGACGATCAGCAGGATCTGGCGCTTCTTGTCGATCTCGATGACGTGGCCCTTGGTGCTCTTGGCCGCCGGCCGTACGCCCTTGTCCAGCGCCTGCTGGGTCTTCGGCCCGACGACGCCGTCCCGGGTCAGGCCGGCCGTCTTCTGCAGCGCGTAGATCGCCTGCTGGGTGACCGAGCCGAAGGTGCCGTCGACCTTGCCGTTCCAGTAGCCGAGCTCGGTCAGCCGGTTCTGCAGCGTTTCAACGGTTGCACCCTTGGCGCCGATCTTCAGTTTGGCCGGCGTGGCGGGGACCGGAACGGAAGGGTCCGGTGACGGCGGTGCCGGTGCGGACGTCGACGGGCCGGGCGCGGCCGCCGTCGGTGACGGCGCGGCGGTGGTCGAGCCGGGCGCGGCCGTCGACGAACCCGGAGCGGCGGCGACGTTCGTGTCGTCGTCCGGGCCGCAGCCGGCCACCAGCGTCAGGACCAGAGCGCTGGTCGCCGCACAGGTGAAGATCCTCCGCGTCACGCGGCCACGGTACAACGTCGATGCGACGCCACCATAGCGACGAACAGTCACTGTGTGGCGGTAGTTGATCATCTGTTCTGAAATGTCTAACTTCATCCCTATGGGAAGACCACGAGAATTCGACGAGGATCAGGTCGTTCACCGGGCCGTGGCGATGTTTGCGCAGCGCAGCTACGACGGGACGTCCATCGATGACCTGGTGCACCACCTGGGCGTGCACCGGGGGAGCCTCTACAAGACCTTCGGGAACAAGCGCGGGCTCTACCTGACCGCGCTGCGCCGGCACATCGACCACGACGTGACCGCGCTGGCGGCAGCGGTGTCGGCCGGGGCCGACGCCGACGAGGTCCGGCAGGTGCTGGCCGACGGGCACGACCTCGGCCTGCTCTTCCTGGCGATGGTCGAGCGCGCGCCGCTCGATCCGGAAGCGGCGGCCGAGACCAACCGGGCGATGGCGATGCTGGACGAGGCCAACGGGGCACAGCGGCGCACGGCCCTGGCTCTAGGCCTCCTGCTGCGGGCCCGGGCGGCGGCCGTACCGGCGGCCCGGGAGGCGGCCGCCCTCCCCGTCGGGTGAGGCGGCCGCTCCGATCAGGTCACTGCAGGCGGAACGACTGCGCGGCGCGTTGTCGGCGGTCGAGACGCCGGCGACGTCGAGGGCCTGGGCGGCGTTGCCGCGGTTGTTGATCCGGACGAAGCCGCCGCCGGTGGTGGCGAACTGGTACTGCTGGGCGTTGGTGCCGTCGCAGGTGAACTGCTGGATCGCGGGGCCGCCCCAGGTGTTGGTCTGAAAGTCCCCGTAGCCGAGGAAGGTGTTGTAGTACCAGCTCCACTCATTCGCGTCCGTGATGAACGCGCTGACGTGGAAGCCGATCCAGCCGCCGCCGTTGGTCATGTAGCGCTGGAACCCGGCGCAAGGTTAATAACCCTAATAGTTGAAGTAAGCCGTAGATAGCCGAAGGTGGCCGAACTGTCGCCGACAGTGATCAAGCCGGCCGTTCCTGCTCAGGCGACCGGAGGATGCGAATTTGCAAAAAGAGTCAAGTACGATTTGGGTATGTCATGGAAGGCAAGCGCGCGACACGGCGTGCGGGAGGCGCCTGCGGGTCTCGCGCTCGTCCAGGAGTTGCTGAACACCCGGGCCACGATGAGTTACGGCCCGGACCTGCTCTCGCTGCCCGACGATGCCCAGCGGTGGCTGACCGACTCGCTGAGCACCTGGTCGCGGGTTTCCGGCCTGCCCGCCCCGGTGCTGCTGCTCTCCTCGACCGACATGCGCTCCCTGCGGCGCCTACGCACCACCCTCGAGAACGTGGTCCTGGCCGGCCTGCGCAACCAGGTCCCGGACGGCTCCCTGCCCCCCGCCGATGTCCCCGTCAGCCTGGTGCCGGACGCCGACGGCTGGGTCCGGATCGTGCCCTCCGGCCGCGGCATCCGGTGGCTGGCCTCGGCGATGTGGGCCGAGGCGCTGCTGGCGCAGCAGGCCGGCCTCTGGTCCCGCTTGAAGCTGTGCCACAACATCGACTGCCGGGCCGCCTTCTTCGACACCTCCCGCAACAACAGCGGCGTCTGGCACGACGTCAGCACCTGCGGCAACACGGCCAATCTGCGCGCCTTCCGCGAGCGCAAGCGCCTGCTCGGCAACACCGGCGAACTGCGTTAAAGCTGTTCATCAGGTACGCGCCTCCCAAAGCCCCGCCCCGGGGGCTCAGCCAGTCGGTGGTCCCGGCCGTTCCCCGCCGCCGGGCTGACCTGCATTGGTTGCGCCGCATTCCGAGGTCACGCCGGGAACTAACCCGGTCGCCGGGGCGACTATCAGGTATGGCGTGTGAACGGTGGCGGGAGATGCTGTCGGCGCAGCTCGACGGCGAGGACGACGCGGGTGAGCGCGAACTGGTCG
>CAXSDA010000041.1:0-17263 GCA_964236515.1 uncultured Actinoplanes sp. | reverse complement strand
CCATCGACGAGCACCTGGCCGGGTGCGCGGACTGCCGCGCGTGGCTGGACCGGGCGGCGACGGTCAACCGGCTGACCCGTACCGGCCCGGCCCTGGCCACGCCGGATCTGAGCGCGGCGATCATGGCTGCGCTCGACGGCCCGATCAGCGCCGCCCCGACCGCGGACCGCCCGTCGACCGTTGCCGGCAAGGCCTCCACGGCCCGCCGGGATGCCGAGGCCTCGGGCCGCCGGGATCCCGGGCACGGCACGGACTCCGAGGCCGGGGCCGGGCGGCTCCCTTGGCTGGCGAAGTTCAGCGAGCGAGGCCCGGCGTGGGTCGCCGCGGCCGCCGCCTGGCTGACCCAGCGCCGGCTCGCGGTGCTGCTCTACCTGGCGCTCGCCGCGGTTGGCGCAGTCCAGCTCATCCTCGGCCTGGACCAGGTCGGCGGCGGAATGACCAGCGCCCACGCGCACGCCGGCGCCGACGCCACCTCCGGCCACCTCTGGCACGAGTCGGCCGCGTGGAACGTCGCCGTCGGCGCGGGTTATCTCTTCATCGCGCTGCGGCGCAGCCGGCCGACCGGGCTGGTGCCGATGCTGACCGCGTTCGTCGGGATGCTGGTGCTGTTGTCAGTGAACGACCTCACCGCCGACCGGGTGGACGGCACGCGGCTGATCAGCCACGGGTTCGTGATCCTGGGTTACCTGCTCGTGGTGGCCCTGTCCAAGGTTGCCGGAGAGGCCGCCCGGCCGCCGGGCGCCCGCGCCGGATCGAGCTGGCGGGCTCACTTCGCCGACGAGGACGAAGCCGAGATCGCGCCGCGCGTGCCCGCGCTGCGGCTCGTGCCACGCCACCCGGGCCCGCTCACCGCCGACCACGACGAGCGTCAGGCCGCCTGAAATCCAAGATCAACCAGTCGTCCGTTCTTCCTTCCACGGACCGCCCCCACCCGTTTCGGGTGGGGCCGAGAATCGCATGTGGGTCTGACATTTTCGGGGCTTTGTCCACAACCTGTTTGCCCGCATCCCTGTGTCGGGTGTGTCGGATTTTGGACAGCAAACTACCGGACTGGAGGGCGGACGGACAGTTCGCGCCAGTCGTCCGGTCCGACGAGCAGCGCGCGCACGGTGTCCAGCGCCGCTTCTTCGCTGTCGTACTCGAAGAAGTGCGAAACGCCGTCCGCGCCGCCCGCGCGCTGCTCCACGTACCACTGGTTACCGCTCGTGCGCAGATAGACATCTTTACGCGCGACGCGTCCCCATTTGCCGTTCCACCAGTGCTTACGCTGCTCCATACCGGGACTGTATCGAACAAACGTTCGAACAGCGGCCCGGCGCGAGCGATCTTTTTCGCGAGGAGCGCCTACGGATGCTGCGGGGGCTGCCGCTGTTGCTCATCGCGCATCAACATGTCATTGACAGACGCCTGCGATGCCCGCCCGGTGACCAGAGCGTCACGGATCTCGGTCAGCAGCTTGATCTCTTCGCTGGGTGCGGACGGCGGCGGGGATTCGCCCCGGGCGCGGCGCTCGGCCATCCGGTTCAACGGGTAGACGACCAGGAAGTAAAGGACGGCGGCGGTCAGCGCGAAGGTGATGCAGGCGTTGATGAAGCTGGCCCAGTCGAACGGGACGCCCCGCACCTTGAACGCGCCGGCCGCGACGCCGTTGCCGCCGGACAGCAGCTGGATCAGCGGTTTGAGGAAGGCGGCGGTGAAAGCGGTCACCACCGCGGTGAAGGCGGCGCCGATGACGATGCCGACGGCAAGGTCGACGACGTTGCCGCGCATGATGAAATCGCGGAAGCCTTTGAGCATGTGCACTCCTGCGTGAGAGCCGAGGGGTTTCGAACGCGCGACTTGCCCGCGCTCGGTCAGCGACAAACTACGCCGATCGGATCTTTCTGCGAAGAGTGTGTGGTCAGTCGAGCGCGGGTTCTTGCGCCGACACGGCCTCGTCGACCGTCGGGTACGTGTGCAGAACCTCAACCAGGCCGCTGACCTCGAGGATCCGGAGCACCCCGCGCTGCGGGGCGGCCAGCCGGACCACACCACCGGCGTCGTCGGTGCTGTTCTTCGCCCGTACGAACACCGACAAGCCGGTCGAATCGCAGAACGAGACCTCGGCGAGGTCGAACACCAGCCGCGTCCGGCCCTTCTCCAGCAGGTCGCTGATCTGGTCCTGGAGCTGGGGCGCGGTGGCCATGTCGAGCTCGCCCGCCACCGACACGACGACGACGTCGGCTTTCTGTTCCGTCTGAACCGTCAGGGACATTCAGGACCTCCTGTTATGTGCAAGAACGGTACTCCACGACCATGCGGCTGCGCAGCGTACGCCCCCTGGTGTCAGGCTGAGCGGCATGGTGACCCGTACCGAGCTGACCGAACGTATCCGGACCGGCGTCATCGGCGAAGGCCAGATCTTCGAGGGCCCGTACGGGCCGCGCCGGATCACCTACGCCGATTACACCGCCTCCGGGCGTTCGCTCGGGTTCATCGAGGACTTCATCCGGTCCCGGGTGCTCCCCGAGTACGCGAACACGCACACCACCAGTTCCCGTACCGGCGCCAGCACCGACCATCTCCGCGAGCAGGCCCGGGCGCAGATCCACCGGGCAGTCGGCGCCACCGACGAGCACATCGTCATCTTCACCGGATCCGGCACCACGTACGCGGTCAACAAGCTCGTCGCCATCCTGGGCCTGCGTACCGCGGCCGAACCGAGCACGCCGCAGCAGAAGCCGGTGGTGTTCGTCGGCCCGTACGAGCACCACTCCAACGAGCTGCCGTGGCGGGAGTCGATCGCCGAGGTGGTGGAGGTGGCGCTGGCCGAGGACGGGCGCCTCGACATCGCCGACCTGGCCGCCAAGCTCAAGGCCTACCCGGACCGGGATCTGAAGATCGGCAGTTTCTCCGCCGCCTCGAACGTGACCGGGCTGCTGACCGACGCGGACGCCGTCACCGAACTGCTGCACGAGCACGGCGCGCTGGCGTTCTGGGACTACGCCGCGGCCGGGCCGTACGTGGACATCCGGATGCACGCCGGCAAGGACGCCGTGTTCCTGTCCCCGCACAAGTTCATGGGCGGCCCGCAGACCCCCGGGGTGCTGGTCGTACGG
The DNA here is from genome assembly GCA_964236515.1 of uncultured Actinoplanes sp. Lineage (GTDB taxonomy): Bacteria > Actinomycetota > Actinomycetes > Mycobacteriales > Micromonosporaceae > Actinoplanes. The sequence continues at coordinate 14,165 of CAXSDA010000041.1, read as the reverse complement.
CGCGACCTGGTGCGTAACGAGGTGCCGACGGTGCCCGGCGGCGGGACCGTGGACTTCGTCGACCCGACCGGGCACCGGTACGTCACCGACCCGGTCAAGCGGGAGGAGGGCGGCACGCCCGCCATCGTCGAGTCGATCCGGGCCGGACTGGTGTTCGCGCTCAAGGAGGCCGTGGGCGTACCCCTGATCCGGGCGAACGAGGACGAGTTGTGGCAGCGGGCGGCGGCCCGCTGGCGGACCAACCCGGACATCGACATCCTCGGCGACCGGGACGGCGGACGGCTGCCGATCGTGTCCTTCCGGATCCGGCACGGCGAGCGCTGGCTGCATCACCACTTCGTGTCGGCGCTGCTCAACGACGTGTTCGGCGTCCAGGCCCGGGGCGGCTGCTCGTGTGCCGGCCCGTACGGCCATCATCTGCTCGGCATCGACGCGGCGCCCTCGATGGACTTTCAGCGGGTGATCCTGGCGGGCTACGAGGGCATCAAGCCGGGCTGGATCCGGCTGAGCTTCAACTACTTCGTCTCGGACGCCGTCGCCGGCTATCTGATCGAGGCGGTCGATCTGATCGCCCGGTACGGATACCGCATGCTTCCGGACTATCGTTTCGACCTGCGTGACGGTCTGTGGCGGAACCGCGCGCAACCGGCGGTCGAGGTGCCCGATCTGGCCGAGCTGTGGCGGACCGAGCCGGTGTCGTGCACGATCGCCGGCGAAGAGGCGCTGGCCGGGCAATTGGCCGAGGCTCACGAGCTGTTTGCGAGCCGCCCCGCCGACCTGCCGGCGGGGGCGCCCGGCCTGCCCGCGGAGTTCGAGCGGATCCGCTGGTTTCCGCTGCCGGGACCGTGTCTCGATTGAGCTGCGGCTTCAGTTGGTCCAGAGCAAGTATTAGCACTCTTGGTGATACAGTCCGACCGCTCAGAAGCGCGACCGCGGGAGGCAGCAGTGGGTTTGAGTTCGGACGAAGTACGTCGCTTCGCCGACCTGCTCAAAGGACACGAGGACGCGCTCGCCGCGGCCTGGACCGATGAGGTGGCCCGGACGCTCCGTGGTCGGCTGAGCCACACCGAACTGCAGCGGCAGACGCTGGAGCTGCAGCGCGGTTTCCGGACCGCGCTCGACGCCGGCGCCGCCGACCTGGACAACGTCGAGGCGGGCGAGTTGCGCGCGCTGCTCAGCGAACTGTCCACCAGCCGGGCACGGCAGGGCTTCACCGCCACCGAGACCGCGTCCAGCGTGTTCGGGCTCAAGGCGGCCGTGCAGGCGGTGCTCAACTCGACCGACCAGGCCAATGACGAAATGGTGCTGCGCGACTACGTCGCCTTGTCCGACTTCGTGGACAAGGCCGCGTTGTTCACCTTCGACAACTTCGTCCGGGCCCGCGAGGAACTGATCGCGGACCAGGCCGAACAGTTGCTGGAGCTGTCCACCCCGGTGGTCAAGCTGTGGGAGGGCGTCGTCGCGGTGCCGCTGGTCGGCACGCTCGACTCGGCCCGGGCCCAGGTGGTGATGGAACGCCTCCTGCAGACGCTGGTCGACACCGGGTCGCCGTACGCGATCATCGACATCACCGGCGTTCCCGCGGTCGACACCCAGGTCGCCCAGCACATCCTCAAGACCGTGGTCGCGGCCCGGCTGATGGGTGCGGAGTGTATCATCTCCGGCATCCGCCCGCAGATCGCCCAGACGATTGTGGCGCTGGGCATCGAGTTCGGCGACATCGCGACCAAGGCGACGCTGGCCGACGCGCTGCGCTACGTGTTGCGGTTGAACGGCTCGCGGGCGAAGGCCGGCTGAGGTGGAGCGCGTACCGGTCCTGAAGATCGGTGGCATGTTGCTGGTCTCCATCCAGATCGACATGGAGGACCACGTCGCCCTCCAGCTTCAGGAGGATCTGGCCGACCGGATCGTGAAGACCGGCTGCCACGGGGTGATCATCGACATCAGTGCGCTGGACATCGTCGACTCGTTCGTCGGGCGGACGCTGGCCACCATCGCCTCGATCTCCCGGGTGCTGGACGCCGAGACCGTCGTGGTGGGGATGCGCCCTGCCGTGGCGATCACGTTGGTCGAGCTGGGGTTGTCGTTGCCCGGCATCCGGACCGCGCTGAACGTCGAACTCGGCATGCAGTTGCTGGCCCGCGACGGGGACGAGGTGCTGGTACCGGCCGACGAGGGTGACGACGCCGACCATGAGTGACCGGATCGACGTCAGTTCCGACCAGGACGTGGTCCGGGTCCGGCAACTGGTCCGGACCGTGTCCGTCGACGTCAAGCTCTCCCTGGTCGACCAGACCAAGTTGGTCACCGCGGCCAGTGAACTGGCCCGCAACACCCTGGTCTACGGCGGCGGCGGGACGGTCGAGGTCAGCCTCGTGGAGAACGGGCGCCGCAAAGGCATCCGGATCGTCTTCGCCGACAAAGGTCCGGGCATTCCCGACCTAGACCTCGCGCTCACCGACGGCTACACCACCGGCGGCGGCCTCGGACTGGGGCTCAGCGGTGCCCGCCGCCTGGTCGACGAGTTCGACATCGACACCCGGGTAGGCGAAGGTACGAGCATCACGGTGACCAAGTGGTGCCGATGAGTGGAGAAGCGGTGGCGGCTCATCCCGAAGGGCTCCTCGACGGCGGGGCATGGTTCCGGGTGGAGGAGGCGAGCGCCGCCGCCAGCGTCCGCCGGTCGGCCGAACGCCTCGCCGCCGGGCTCGGCCTGAGTGAGCGCCGTGTCGCCGATCTCGCAATCGTGGTCGCCGAGGTCGCCGGCAACCTGGTCAAGCACGCCGACCAGGGATTCATGCATCTGCGGGCGGTACGGACCGAGGCTGAGGCCGGTGTGGAGCTGATCTCGGTCGACAGCGGGCCCGGCATGGCCGACGTGACCCGGGCGCTCAGTGACGGTCACTCGACCGCCGGCACATTGGGCATCGGTCTCGGGGCGGTCGTCCGGCAGACGACGTGGATGGACCTGCACTCCGTACCGGGCAAGGGAACCGTTCTGGCCGCCCAGGTCTGGCCGGCCGAACGGCCCCAGTCGTCCTGGGCGGCAGGCCTGATCCGGCCGATCACCGGGGAGACGGTCAGCGGTGACGGATTCGCCGTGCGCGACGTCGACGGGCGCCTGCTGCTGATGATGTGCGACGGGCTGGGTCACGGGCCGCTGGCCGCCCGGGTGGCGCAGGAGGCGACCCGGGTGTTCGGGTTGCTGGCCCCGATGCCGCTGACCGGCACCCTGGAGGCGCTGCACCGGGCGCTGGGGCACACCCGCGGCGCGGCGCTCGCGGTGGCCGAGCTCGAGGCGGACTGCACGCGGGTCCGCTACGCCGGGCTCGGCAACATCTCCGGCACCATCGTGTCCGGCGACGGCTCCCGCCGCGGCCTGGTGTCGCTGCCCGGTATCGTCGGACACCAGAAACGCCAGATCCGGGAGTACGAGTACCCGTTCCCGCCCGGTGCCGTGCTGGTCATGCACTCCGACGGACTGGTCGAGCGGTGGAAGCCGGCCGACGTCCCCGGCCTGTTCACCCACTCTCCCCAGGTCATCGCGGCGACGCTGCTCCGGGACGCGGGCACCCGCCGCGACGACGCCGGGGTGCTCGTGGCGCGGTGCCCATGACGGAATCCCTGCTACACACCCGGCTGCGTACCGAGCACGATGTGTTCGTGGTGCGGCAGCTGGCCCGTGAGGTGGCCCGGCTGACCGGGCTCGAGGGCCAGGATCAGACCCGGGTGGCGACCGCGCTGAGCGAGGTCAGCCGGCTGATGCTGGCCTCGGGGCGCGGCGCCGACGTCGCCTTCGGCGTAACGCCGGGCGCCCCCGCGACGCTGTTGATAGAGGTGGAACATCTCGTGCCGAACGACGCCGAACGTCTGAAGGCGGAGTTGAGGCAGGTCGGCCGCCTGGTGGACACGATGGAGGTCGGTGGTGGTTCAGTCGGTACGGTCGTCCGGATGGCACGACGCCTGCCGTCGAGTGCGCCCCCGTTGACCCCGGAACGTCTGGACGAGATCCGTGCCGGGCTGGCCCGGCACGTCCCGCGTACACCGCTGGACGAGCTGGCGGTACAGAACCAGCAGCTGATCGCGGCCCTGGACGAGGTCCGCAAGCAGCGCGACGATCTCGCCCGGCTGAACTCCGAGCTGGAGGAGACCAACCGCGGCGTGATGGCGCTCTACCACCAACTCTCCGACGAGCTCGAGGAGACGAACCGCGGCGTGGTCGCGCTGTACGCCGAGCTGGACGAGAAGTCGGTGCAGCTACGGGCGGCCAGTGAGGCCAAGACGCGCTTCCTGGCCAACGTCAGCCACGAACTGCGGGCCCCGGTCACCGCGATCATCGGGCTCGGCCGGTTGCTGGCGGACGAGGGCTCGGAACCGCTGACCAGTGACCAGGGCCGCCAGGTGGACCTCATCCGCCATTCCGCCACCGACCTGTTGTCGCTGGTCAACGACCTGCTCGACCTGGCCAAGGCGGAGGCCGGGCGACTCGAGCCGAACTGGATCGACGTCGACCTCAAGGCCGTGTTCGGCCAGCTGCGCGGCACCTTGCGTCCCCTCGCCACCCGGCCCGAGGTCGACTTCGTGGTCGAGGAACCGCCGGTCGCGTCGATGCGGTCGGACGAGGTGCTGCTCGCGCAGGTTCTGCGCAACCTGCTGACCAACGCGCTGAAGTTCACGGCGACCGGTTCGGTCCGGCTCAGCGCCGAACGGGTCGGCGACGACATCGAGTTCACGGTCGCCGACACCGGCGCCGGCATCGCCCCGGAACTGCACGAACGCATCTTCGAGGAGTTCTACCAGGTGCCGGGGAGCACGGCGTTGTCCGGTCAGGGAACGGGCCTGGGCCTGCCGTACGCCCGCCGCCTGGTCGGCATCCTCGGGGGCGCGCTCCGGGTCGACTCCGAGCCGGGCCGGGGGAGCGTATTCGCCGTACGATTACCGTCATGACCCCGGCCGCCACCGTGCTGGTTGTCGACGACAGCGCCACCAAGAGGTACCTGCTGGTCAGCTGGCTGACCCGGGCCGGTTTCACCGTGTTCGAGGCGGAGACCGGCAAGGCCGCGCTGGACATGCTGGGCGGCGCCGAACCCCCGGTCGACCTGGTCGTGCTGGATGTGAAGCTGCCGGACATGAGCGGCTTCGAGGTCTGCGAGCAGATCAAGACCGATGCGCAGTACGGCATCCTGCCGGTGATCCACGTGTCGGCCCACGCGGTCGACGTGGTCGATCGGACGCAGGGGCTGAACCGCGGCGCCGATGCGTACCTGGTCGAGCCGATCGAACCGGACGAGCTGATCGCGACGGCGCAGGCCGTACTGCGGTACTACCGGGCGCGGCGGCGGGCCGAGACGCTGGCCGCCCGGATGGTCCGGCTGGCCGAGACCACGCTGGAGATCAACACGGCGTCGACGCTGGCCGGGTTGCTGCGGGCGGCGGCGGACGGAGCGTACGAGATCTTCGGCGGTCCGGTCGTCGTGCTGGCCGAGGGGGCCGACGGGGAGAGCCTGGCCGCGACGCCGTCCGGGGTCGGGCCGTGGTCGCTGAACGCGCGCGACGTCGCCGTCGGCTCGCTGGTCCGCACCGACGAATCGGACGCGTGGGACCTCGTCGACTGGCCGGCCGAGGAGACGGTGGCGGTGGCCGCGGCCCGGCTGCGGATCGACCGGGCGCCGGTCTACGTGGCCGTGCCCACCAGCTCGCAGACCCCCGGCTTCCCGGTGCTGCGGCAGCTGGCCCAGGCGGTGGCGGCGGCGGTCGAGGCGCAGCGGTCGTACGACGAGGAACACCGCATCGCGGTGACTCTGCAACGCAGCCTGCTGCAGTCGCGCCTGCCCGACGTGCCCGGCCTGGAACTGGCCGTACGGTACGAGCCCGCGGGCGCACAGACCGAGGTCGGCGGCGACTTCTACGAATTGACCATGTTGGACGGACGGCTGCTGGTGGCCATCGGCGACGTGGCCGGGCACTCGTTGCACGCGGCCACCGTGATGGCCGAGTTGCGGCACGCGGTCCGGGCGTACGCGGTCGAAGGGCACCCGCCGGGCACCGTCCTGGAACTGGTCAACCACTTCATGCGGACCGTGCTGCCGGACGAGTCGGCCACGGTGTGCCTGATGACCCTCGACCCGGCGACCGGCCGGGTGCGGATGGCCAGTGCCGGCCACCTGCCGCCGCTGCTGCGCGCGCCCGACGGCTCGGTGCGGTTCCTGGCTCCGGGTGGTCCGCTGCTCGGCCTCAACGCGCCTCGATCGGTGCCCGATCTGGAGTTCGAGCTGCCGGCCGGGGGCACGCTCGTGCTCTACACCGACGGGCTGATCGAACGCCGCGACGCCGACATCGACGTCGGACTGGCCGCGCTGGCCCGGGCGACGGAAACGGTCGAGCCGGAGCTCAACGACTTCTGCCGCCGCCTGCTCGTCCAGCTTTCCGGGCCGGCCGAGCAGGCGGACGACACCGCCGTGGTCGCCTTGCGTCTACGCCAGCCCTAGCACCCCGAGCGTCCAGGCGACGACGAAGGCCTCTTCCTTCCACGAGTCGTACCGGCCGCTGGGGCCGCCGTGGCCGGCGCCCATCTCGGTCTTCAGCAGGTACGTCCCGTCGGGGGCGACCGCGCGCAGCCGGGCGATCCACTTGGCCGGCTCGTGGTACAGCACCCGGGTGTCGTTGAGGCTGGTCATCGCCAGGATCGCCGGGTAGTTCAGCTTGGCCACGTTCTCGTACGGGCTGTAGGACTTCATGTACGCGTACACGTCGGCCGACTCCAGCGGGTTCCCCCACTCCTCCCACTCGGTCACGGTGAGCGGCAGCGACGGGTCCAGAATGGAGTTCAGCGGGTCGACGAACGGCACTTGGGCCACGATCCCGGCGAACGATTCGGGCGACAGGTTCGCGATCGCGCCCATCAGCAGCCCGCCGGCCGACCCGCCGCGGGCCACGATCCGGTCGGACGACGTCCACGACGCCCGGACCAGCCCCTGGGCGCAGGCGATGAAATCGGTGAAGGTGTTCTTCTTGGCCAGCAGCTTGCCGTCCTCGTACCACCGCCGGCCCATCTCGCCGCCGCCGCGCACGTGCGCGATCGCGAACACCACCCCACGGTCCAGAAGGGACAGCCGGGCGATCGAGAAGTACGGGTCGATGCTGTACTCGTACGACCCGTAACCGTAGAGCAGCAGCGGCGCCGAACCGTCGCGGAGCGTGCCCTTGCGCGCCACGATCGAGATCGGCACGCGGGTGCCGTCGTCGGCGGTGGCCCACTCACGGAACTGCTCGTAGTCGGCTGGGTCGTACCCGCCGAGCACCGGCTTCTGCTTGCGCAGCGTCAGCCCGCGGCCCACCAGGTCCACGTCGTACACCGACTCCGGCGTGACCATCGACGTGTACTCGATCCGGACCACACCGGTGTCGTACTCCGGGTTGCCGGCCAGCCCCACGCTGTACAGCGGCTCGGGGAACTCCATGTCGTACGAGTCGGTGCTGCCGTCGCTGAGCACCCGCAGGCCGGTCAGCCCGTCGCGGCGCAGCGAGACGACGATCTGCCGGGCGAACGCGTCGACCGACTCGAGCCGGGTGCCGAGCTGGTGCGGAATCAGCTCGGACCACTCGCCGGGGGCGTCGGCCGACGTGTAGGCGAGCGCGAAGTCCTCGGCGTCGTGGTTGTGCAGGATCAGGAAACGGTGGCCGTGATGCTCCACCGAGTACTCGACGCCCTGCCGCCGCTCGGCCACCACCGCCGGTTCGTCGCCGGGGCGGTCGGCCGACAGGACCCGTACCTCCGACGTGACCTTGCTCTGCGACTCGACGAAGATGAACTTCTCGCTGCGGCTCAGCTCGACCCCGACCCAGAAGCGCTCGTCAGGCTCCTCGAAGACGATCTCGTCGTCGGCCGCCGGCTGCCCGACGCGGTGCCGCCACACCCGGTAGGGCCGCCAGGCGTCGTCGACGGTGAGATAGAACAATGTGGACGCGTCGAGCGACCAGGCGCTGCCGTAGAACGTGTCCGGCACCTCGTCGGCCAGCACCTCGCCGGACCGCAGGTCCTTGATCTGCAGGGTGAAGCGCTCGTCGCCGGCGAAGTCGGTCGAGTAGGCGAGCCAGTTGGCGTCCGGGCTCACGTCGAACGTGCCGAGCGAGAAGAAGTCCTTGCCCTCGGCGAGCACGTTGCCGTCGAGCAGCACCTCCTCGCCCTCGATGCTCTCGGTGGCCGGCGGGTCCACCTCGTCCGGGCGGGCGGCGACGCGGCACTGGATGCCGTACTGCTTGCCCTCCTCGGTGCGGGTGTAGTACCAGTAACCGCCCTTGCGGCTCGGGACGGAGAGGTCGGTCTCCTGCGTCCGGGCCTTGATCTCGCCGAAGACGGTGTCGCGCAGGCCGGCCAGGTGCGCGGTCGCGTGGGTGGTCCACGCATTCTCCGCCTCGAGGTAGGGCACGGTGCCGGGATCGTCGCGGTCGGCCAGCCAGGCGTACTCGTCGATCACCGTGTCGCCGTGCTGGGTGCGCTCATGCGATTCCGGGCGGGCCACCGGCGGCTCGGGCAGATTGGTCGTCACCTGGCCCAATGTACCGGTCGCGGCGTTGTCGCCCGATGGATAACTTGTTGGCCGGGCCCGAGAGGAATTGGTGGTCGCCGCGGACCCTGGAGAAACCGACATCGCGGTTCTAACTGCCCGCCGGTCAGCGTTGGTGATCTTGCTGCTCATTGCTGTGACCTGCATTTTCACGGGTGTATGGGGTGGATCGTTCCGCTGAGCCAGCCGGCTGACCGGGTTGCACCGTGCTCGTTCGAACATGTGTACGATATGCCAGAGTGGACGATCTTCGAGACGTTCACGTGCCAGTTCGCTGTCGGGCTTGTTCAGGGGGAACCGATGACCGGCTTTCACGCCACGTCTGAGGTCGCGGCATGACTACGCCGCTGCCCCCGCGCCGGCCGATCCTGGAGGCGCTGCGCGAGATCTGCGGGCCGGATTTTGCCCGGACGGCCCGGTCCGTCGACGCCGTTGCCGGGAAGCGGGCCAGCTTCGTCGCCGTGCCGTCCAACGCGGACGCCGTGGCCGAGCTGCTTCGACTGGCCTCCGGGCGCAACCTCGCCGCCCTCCCGCGCGGCTCCGGCAGCAAGATCGACTGGGGTACGCCGCCGCCCGGCGTCGACCTGCTGATCGACACCGGCCGGCTCAACGGGATGTGGGGGCACGACACCGATGAGCTGGTGGCCGAGGTCGCCACCGGCACGAAGGTGTCCGCGTTGCAGGCCGCGTTCGCCTTGCGGGGCCAGCGCCTGGCCGTCGACCCGCCGTCCCGCAACGCCACCATCGGCGGCATGCTCGCCGTCAACGAGTCCGGTCCGTTGCGGCACCGCTTCGGGCCGCCGGCCGCGTCGGTCGAACGGATCAGCTATGTGGACGTGGACGGCGGGGTGACGGACTCCGACGGCGAGGACGGCCGCCCCGGCATCGCCGAGGTCGAAGGAGTGATCACCTCGGCCCGCGTCCGCCTCCAGCCTTTGCCGGCGGCCCGGCGGTGGGTGGGAATCGCCGTATCCACGCCGCTGCAGGTGCACAACCTGGTCGAAGAGGTGCTGGACCTGGAGCTGGACCCGAGCGGCATCGAGGTCGACCTGCCCATCCCGGCCGCCGACCGCCCTCCGGGCACCCTGGCCGTCCTCCTTGAGGGCGACCGGGACGGCGTCCAGAGCCGCGCCCACCGCCTGGCGTCCACCCTCGGCGCGGACGCGTGGATGTCCGATGTGGCGCCGGCGTGGTGGGGCCGCTACCCGTTCGGCCGCCGCGACATCGCCATGCGCATCTCCGTCCCCATCCGTGACCTGCACGCGGCGGTGTACGCCCTGAGCGACGCGGCGGGCGGCCAGGTCCCGATCCGCGGTTCGGCCGGCCTGGGCACGGTCAATGCGGTGCTGCCGGCCGCCCTCGGAGCCGAACGCCTCGAGAACATCCTCGAGACGCTGCGCCACGTCCTGCTGGCCCGCGGTGGCCACGCGCTCGTCATCGCCGCGCCTCCCGAGATCGCCGCCGAGGTCGAGATGGCCGGCCGTCGCGAACTGTTCTGAACCCTTCCGGCGCCAGTCGGATGGCGCTGGGGTGGTGGCGCTGGGGTGGCGGCGCTGGTTGGTGGCGCTGTTCTCGGCGGGACGGGCGTTACGGTGGCGTCTATGGCAGGCGCGCGTTATGACGCGGTGGCGTCGTTCTACGAGGCGGGCTTCTCCGATGCCGCCGATCCGGTTCTGCAGGCCGTGCTCACCTTGCTGGGGCCGCCGGCCGGCCGCCGGGTCCTGGACGTGGCCTGCGGACACGGGCGCGTGACCCGGGAGCTGGCTCGCCGGGGCGCGACGGCCGCCGGAATCGATCTGTCGGGCGCGCTGATCGCCAAAGCGGTCGCCGCGGAGCGGGCCGATCCGCTCGGCATCCGGTATCACCAGGTCGATGTGTCCGCGCCGGGTGGACTCGAATCGGCGGCCTTCGACGCTGCCGTCTGCAACTTCGGCCTGGCCGACATCGACGATCTCGAGGGGGCACTGGCGACCGTAGGACGTGTGCTTCGGCCCGGCGGAGAGTTTGTCTTCTCGATCCTGCACCCGTGCTTCACAGGCACACCCGACGTTGCCGGGACCTGGCCGGCCGAGGGCAGCTACTACGACGAAGGTTTCTGGATCCCGGACCTTGCGACGTCCGCGCTGCGCCGCCAGGTTGGCGCCAACCACCGCATGTTGTCCACCTACGTCAACGCTCTCCTCGCCCAGAGCCTGATCATCAGCGAGATGGCCGAACCCCACCCGCCGTCGGCCTGGTCCACCGACGACCGCCGCGCCGCCGCGCGCCAGCCCGTCTTCCTCATCGCCCGCTGCACGAAGCGCTGACGAATCGCTCGGCTACGCGTTCGCCGGGCCGCCGGGCCGCCGGGCCGCCGGGCCGTCTGGCCGCCGGGCCGTCTGGTCGCCGGGCCGCCTGGTCGAGGCGGTGTCGGGACAGTCGGGGTTGGGTGGGTCAGAGGGTTCGTGGTCAGAGGTGGGCGGGGTCGAGGTGGAGGGCCTCGGCGGCATAGTGGCGGCCCAGCTTGGCCAGGGTGCCTACGGCGTACGTCAGGTAGGCGAACTGGCCCAGCTGGGCGACACCGGTCAGCGCCAGCTGCTGGGCGCTCAGGCGGCGCGGCAGCAAGGGCGCGCCCTGGCCCAGCGTGACCGGCGCGACGCCGAGGATGACCTCGTCGAGCAGTCCCTGATCGGCGAACTCCCCGACCAGGTCGCCGCCGCCGACCAGCCAGACGTTCTTGCCCTGGGCGGCCACCGTCATCGCCTCGTGCACGCGCTTGACGTCACCGCTCACGAAGAAGATGTTGGCATCCGGCACCGGCGGCAGGTCGCGGTGCGTGAACACCCAGCACGGCATGTCGCCGTACATGTCGTGCCAGTTCTGGGGCTCTTCGAGCAGGTTGTCGTTGGCCACCACCCACTCGTAAGTGGTGGCGCCCATCGCGAACGCGCCCACTCCGGCGAAGAACGCGCCGAACGGGTTGTCTGTACCTTCGTCGACCTCGAACAGCCATTCGAGCGAATTGTCCGAGTCGGCGATGTAGCCGTCGATGCTGGTCGCCGTGTAGTACTGCGTCTTCGCCACGACAAATACGATGGCACGGCTCAGCCGACAAAGCAGGTAAATCAGACAGCAAGCGGTGTGACCTCGTACGTCAGCTGCACGAACTGTCCCAGTTGACGGACGCTGGTCAGCCTCAAACGGCCGTCGGACAGGCGTCGCGGCAGCAGGGGAGCACCGCCGCCCAGCGTCACCGGCGCCATGCCCAGGAGCAGCTCGTCCAGCAGCCCGGCATCGGCGAACGCGCCGACCAGCTCCCCGCCACCGGCCACCCAGATGTTCTTCCCGCCCGCGGCCTCGGTCATCGCCGCGTGCACCGGGCGCACGTCGCCCTGGACGAACGTCACGTTCGCCCCCGGGATGGGCGGCAGGTCGCGATGGGTGAACACCCAGGCCGGCAGGTCGCCGTAGTACTTGGTCCAGCCGTCGGCGTCGTTCGCCCGCACCCACTCGTAGGTGGTGGCGCCCATGGCGAACGCGCCCACGTCGCGGAAGAACGTGTCGAACGGTTGCTGCGCCTCGCCGCCGCGGTCGGCGGTGAACAGCCACTCGAGGGAGTTGTCCGAGTCGGCGATGAAACCGTCGATGCTGGTAGCGGTGTAGTACTGCGTTTTCCCCATGGCCGGGACTGTGGCACGGGGGTACGACAAGAAGTCAGGCGTCGTTGCGGAGCACCAGGATGGCGATGTCGTCGCGGGGTTCCTCGACCGAGAAGTTGATCGTGGTCGAGCGCAGCCGGGCGGCCATCACGTCGGCAGGGTAGCCGGCCAGCGGCGCTGCCGCCTCCCGCAGCCGGGCGGTGCCGAACAGCTCTCGTCCGCGCCGTCTTTCTGTCACACCGTCGGTGTAGAAGATGAGGGAATCCCCGGCACCCAGCCGGATCGCCGCGTCCGGCGACGAGATCGACTCGAGGAGGCCCAATGCCGTCCCGCCCTCACCCACGAACGACGTCCTGCCGTCCGCCCGCACGAGCACGGCCCGGTCGTGCCCGGCCAGGTGCAGACAGACGTCGAGCGTCCCGTCCTGCTCCCGGGTGACCGAGGCCATGGCCAGCGTGCAGTAACGGCCACCCCCGCGCTGCACCAGCGTCCGGTTGACCCGGCACAGGATCTCGGTCATCGGCTTGCCGTCGTCGACCAGGATCCGGATCACGTCGCGCACCAGCCCGGTCACGGTGGCCGCCTGGACGCCCTTGCCGGACACGTCGCCGACCACCACCACCCAGCTGTTCTCACCGGACGGCACCACGTCGTAGAAGTCACCGCCGACCTCGGAGCCGGTGGGGACGTACTCGGCGGCGAACCCCACGCCGGGCACGTCCGGCAGGACCGGAGGAAGGAGAGAGGCTTGCAACGTCCGGGCGACCTTGCGCCGCTCGTCGTGGATCCGCGCGTTGTCGATCGCCAGCGCGGCCCGGCGGGCCACGTCCTCCAGCACCGCCACCTCGTCGGCGTCGTGCCGGTGCTTGCCGTGCCGGCCGACGGCCAGCGTCCCCAGCCGCTGCCCGCGGGCTACCAGCGGCACCGCGAAACCATCCGCGGGCGCGCCGAACATGACTTGCGTGCCCAGGCGGGAAGCCTCCTCGAGCCGGGCCAGAACGGACTCCGGACCGGTCTCGGCCAGCGTGGCGTGCAGCTGGGCCAGCGCGGTCTCGTCGGCGTGGGTGGCCGCCGCCAGCTGCAGCCGGCCCCAGCTGTCGGTGGTGTGCACCGCGCACCACAGCCCCAGCCGCGGCACCACCAGCTGCGGGATCAGGGCCATGGTCAGGTTCACGTCGAGGGACTGGGCCAGCAGCTCGCTGGCCTCGGCAAGGAACGTCAGCCAGGTCTGCCGGCGCAGGTCGGCGCGACGCAGCCGGTCGTTCTCGAGGTACAGCGAGAAGCGTTCGGCGACGATCGTCGCCAGCGGCCGGGCGTACCCGCTGGGGGATGCGTCCAGCTCGAGCTCACCCGCGTACGGCCGCTGGACGGTGAGGGGGATCCGGATGGTCTCGGCGTCCTCGCGGGGGGCTCGGCCGTGCCGGGCCAGCAACTGCCGGCCGGTGCCGTCGCCGCGATCCAGCCGGACCACTCCGCCCGAGGCGCCGGTGAGCCGGGCCAGCTGGGCGAGCATGCCGGCGGCGAAATCGGCCAGGCCTTCGTCGGTCTGCCGTTCCAGACCGAACTGCAGCAGTGCGCTCAGCGCCCCGACGCTCGGCGACGCCTCCTCGGGCCACGCCGCCCCCGGGACCACGGAACCGGCCGTGGCCGGACGTTCCAGCCGGAACCACACGCCTTTGCCGGTGCCCTCGTGGACCGTGCCCCAGCGGCTGGCGAAGTGGTCGACCAGCAGCAGGCCGCGGCCGCGCTCGGCCACCTCGCCGATGTCCACCTTTTCGTTGCGCGGACCGACCGCGAGCGGCTCGACCGGGCCCGGGGAGAAGTCGGTGACGGTGACGGTCAACCCGCCCGGGTCGGCCGCCACCTCGATGTCCAGCTCGGTGCCGGCATGCACCACGGCGTTGGTGGAGAGCTCGGTGGTCAGCAGCAGGGCCTCGTTGAGCAGTGCGTCCAAGCCGGC
>CAXSDA010000040.1:0-69124 GCA_964236515.1 uncultured Actinoplanes sp. | reverse complement strand
TCGGGGTCGGGGTCGGGGTCGGGGTCGGGGTCGAGGTCGAGGTCGGGGTCGAGGTGGGCTCGGACGTGATGGTCGGCGTGGTCGGCGTCGGCGTGGAGGTGGCCGTCGGAGCGGGCGTGGGCGTCGACGTAGCCGTGGGAGCCGGCGTCGGTGAATCCGCCCCACCAGAGCCGCCGCCGGTCCCGGTGCCACCGCCGGTCCCAGTGCCACCCCCGGTCCCAATGCCACCCCCGGTCCCAGTGCCACCCCCGGTCCCAGTGCCGCCACCGCTGGAACCGCCGCCGGTCTCCGTGCCGTCGGTTCCGTTGCCGTGACCCGGGTCGGTGGTCGTCCCCACCGCAACCGGGATCACCGCGTCGGTCGGAGCGGTGAACTCGCCCGCACCCGAGGCCGTGACGGTCCGGATCCGGAAGGTGTACGCCGTCCCGTTGGTCAGCCCGCTCGCGACGAACGTCCGGGTCGTGGCCGGCAGGTCGGTCGTCACCGGCGTGGCCCCACCGGTCTGCTCCAGCGTGAACCCGGTGACCGGGAGCCCGCCGACCGTGGACGGCGCGGTGATCGCGACCGTCGCCTGCCCGTCGCCGGCGGTGACCGCCAGCGCCAGCGGGGCCAGTGTGACGGTGGTGTCGCTGAACTTCAGCTTCTCGATGTTGCGCAGCGTGTCGGTGCCGTCGGGCCCGGAGACGATGGTGGCGTCGCCGCGGGTCGTGATGGAGTACGCCGTACTCGCCCCGGAGAACACCGCGGTGTCCACATCGGGCGTCGCCGACGTCTCGATCTGGCGCACCACGTAGATGGACGAGGGGTTGATCCTGCCGGCGAAGACGTCGGCCTGAAGCGAAGCCATGGACGGCGCGGTCCGGATCACGGTGCCGGAATCGTCGCGGACCTCCAGGTGCACGGTCAGGTACCGGTCACCGTCGAGGATGTCGTTGCCGCCGCGACCGGTCAGGGTGTCGTTGCCCGGCCCGCCGAGCAGGATGTTGCCCTCGGCCCACACGTTGCCGTGCAGGTCGCAATCCCGGCCGGTCCTGTTGCCGACCGCCGCCGCCGGGGTCGGGAAGGTGGTCACGATCTGGTCCAGGCCGCCGATCCGGGCCACGCCGGCCGCGTCGAGCGCGTCGCAGCCGATCAGTCCGCCGCCGGTGGTGCCGTTGGCCGACGGGATCAGGTCGTCACCGGAGAGCAGGTCGTCGTGCGTTCCGCCGGAAAGGGCCTCGACCTCGCGGTACCGGTCGCGGACGCCGCCGTCGACCACGCCCGCCTTGACCGGCTCGACCGGCTTGGCCAGGTCGGCCTCCACCGCCTCGTCGTCGCCGCCTTGACCGGGCGAGGACGCGATGCCCCAGTCGAAGCCGGAACCGCCGAGCACCTTGTCACTGCCGGGGCCGCCGACCGCGATGTCGTCGCCGCCCTCCAGGTCGTACTCGTCGTCGCCGCCCTGTCCGACCAGGACATCATTGCCGGGCTTGTTGCTGTCGTCCTGGGTGAACGGGTTGCCGCTGTCGCCCTGCAGCGTGTCGTTGCCGGTGCCGCCCTCTTCCCAGTCGTCGCCGGCGTCGCCGAAGACGGTGTCGTCACCGTCGCCCGCGAGGACGAGGTCGTCGCCCTCGCCGGCGAACTCCTCGTTGGCGTTGGCGCCGCCGGTGATGAAGTCCCGGCCGTCGCCCCCGGCGATGGTGTCGAGGCCGGGGCCACCGTCGATGGCGTCGTTGCCCGGGCCGCCGCGGAGGAAGTCGTCGCCGCCGGTGTCGGTGACGATGTCGTCGCCCTCGCCGCCGAGGACGCTGTCGTTGCCGGCACCGCCCTCGAGCCGGTCGTCTCCTTCGCCACCCCAGATGGTGTCGTTGTCGTTGCCGCCGTAGACCCGGTCGTTGTCATCGGTGCCGGTGAACACCGACTGGCCGTTGATGCCGGGCTTGTCGACGGTGTTGCGCGACCGGTACTTGATGGTGCCGTCGGACATCCGGATCAGCAGCGCACTCTCGTCACAGGTGGTCGACGGGTCATCGGCGATCTTGTTGCCGTACTGCCGGTAGCCGGCGACCGTGCCGTCGAGGTGACTGACGTCGAACTTGCAGTCGGCGGTGGCGAACGAGTCCGCCTTCAGCGAGTGCGCGGTGGTGTTGCGCTGGATCAGCTCGGCGAACGTGTTGCCCTCGAGCTGGGTGCGCAGGTTCATCCCGACCGTACGGCCGAGGTAGTAGAACCGGTCGCCGTTCTGCAGCGCGGTCAGCTGGTTCTCGAAGACGTAGTTGAACGTGCTGCCGAGCAGGCCGCCGAACGGGTTGGTCTCCTCGGCCAGGCCGCCCACCCACAGATCGACCGAGTTCAGGCCGGAGTTGCCGGCGGTCCAGGCGCCGGTGGCGTTCATGAACTCGGCGGCGTCGGCCGGCGCCGTGTCGCCCACGGCCGGGTCGACGATGGCCCGGGCCGCGGCCCGCTTGGCGGCCACGGTGGTGGCGGCCAGGACGGTCGGGTGCTGTCCGTACGCGGCGACGAAGTTGATCAGCGACTCCGGGTGCTTGAGGTGTTCGCCGAAGTCGACCCAGCTGGTGTACGGGGTCAGCGCGCTGTCGCCGGTCTTGTTGTGCAGAACCGTGCGGAAGTTGTTCAGCGACGGCACGCCCTCGGACCGGCCGCGGGCGATGTTGATGGCGCCCAGGTCCATCGGCAGGCCGAGCAGGTTGTTGCGCAGCGTGTCGGTCATGAACTCGTCGAGCTCGTTGCCGACCTGGTCGGACATGCCCATCACGATCTCGCCGTCGGCCTGCTCGGGGCTGAGCGTGCCGTTGTCGGTGTACGCGCCGGGATTGAGGAACCCGTCCAGCAGCGAAATCGAGTCGTCCGACCCGTCCTCGGCCTTCCGCGCGATCGTCTCGGTCAGCATCGAGTGGCCGAACCGGTAGACCGCGTGCGCGAACTCGGCGTAGATCGCCGGGTTGAGCTCGGTCTGGCTGTACGCGCCGGCGAACGGGTTGATGGCCGGCGAAACCTTGCGGGCGAACTCCTCGAAGACCAGGTGCTGGTACTCCATCTCGTTGACGAACCGGGCGGCCTGGAAGATCCGCTCGCCGTTCCAGTCGTCCCCGGTCATCCATTCCGGGAGGGCGTCGCCCCCGGAGGTGGACAGCACCCGCTCGATGTCGTCGACGAGACGGTTGTGCTCCGAGTGGAAGATGTCGTGGATCGAGGTCAGGCCGATGTTCTCGTTGGCCCGGCCGTCCCCGGCGATGTAGTGCATGTCCAGCAGCTCGTCGTCGTACGTGCCGGCGGGCTGGTTGGCGAAGTCGGTCGAGGCGGTCCGGTCCGCGTCCGGCCGGGGGGCGACCGGCGGGGTGGCCGGGTTGTGGTCGGTGTCCTGCGGCGTCGGGTCGGCGTTGTGCGCGATGTCGCTCAGGAACGGCGTGTCGAAGTGCAGCGTGGTCGCCGGCACGGCCACCGGGTGGGCGCGGTCGCCCTCGACCAGGCCGGTCCGGGTGACGTACTGCGGCAGGCCGCGGGCCGGGCCGGGGACGAATTTGCCGTACGGGTCGGTCAGGATCATCGGCACGTCGAGCACATCGGCGTCGGTCAGCCTGAGGCCCAGTACGGCCGACGCCTGCGCCTTCACGTCGGCCCAGGTCGGCAGGCCACCGGCGGCACCGGACAGCAGACGCCCGGTCGCGCGGGCGGAAGCGTCGTACTCGCGCAGGAAGACCTGGTGGGAGGCATGCGAGGTGTACGTCTGGGAGTTGTCCACGAACGGGGTGTCGGTGTTGGTGGCGTCCTGGACGTCGTCGGCGGTGCCGAGCTTGCCGTCCGGTCCGGGCTGGTTGGCGGCCCGGGTCAGCGCCATGAACCGCATCGACGGGGCCACATAGTTCGCGTCGCCCGGCTTGGGGTCGTCGGCCGTGCCGGGGATGCGGTCCGGGCCGGCGATCAGCGGGTCGTCCGCCTTCAGCGGGATGATCACCGTGCCGCCGCTCTTCACGGTCTGGTCGATGCCGTGGTCGAAGAACTGGCCGAAGAGCGTGAACCACCCGTTGTACGGCGCGGACAGGCCGGCGTCGGTGGTGACGTTGGGGATGAACAACGTCCTGCCGTCGGTCGTGGTGGTGGTGCCGTCGCCCGCGGTCTGGCTGCGGACCGGGTAGCCGGCGGCGGCCACCGCGGCCGGGTTGTTCGCGGTCTGGTCGACGATCAGGTTGCTGATCGTCCGGGGCTGCGAGTCGACGACGGTGTTACTGGCGCCCTTGTCGGCGTAGGTGGTCGGGAACGACGGGCTGCTCGGGCCGAACAGGCCGGCCGGCGCGTTCTCGGCCGCGGCGAAGTCCTTGCCGCCCAGCCGGACGAAGAGCTGGTCGGCGGCGCCGTACGTGCGGCCGGCCGCGGTCAGGTTGTTGCAGGTGCCGTCGACGGTCCGCAGGCCGAGCGGGAGGACCGGGCTGGACACCTGGTTGTCGCCGTCGCCGAGCAGAGAGCCGCAGGGGCCGGTGGCGCTGGTCGTGGTGGCGACGTGCGCCTCCGCGATCTTGATCTGCTTGAGGATGTACGCCAGATCGGACGCCGTGACGGTGAAGCCGGAGCCGATCGGGGCGGCCTGCGCGGCGGGGGCGGCCACGTAGGCGAACGGGATGGCGAGCGCGGCCACGACGGCCAGGCGCCAGTGACGACGACGAGGGGGGAGCATTCGGGCAATCTCCTTCGGGCAGGAGTACCTGGGCTATTCGCTTATTTCGCCCATACTGGTCACCAGCGCTGTCGTCGCCCTCTAGCCGTCCTGAGGCCGTCCTGAAGCCGATCTGAAGCGGGCACGCGAAAGCCCCCACGCCGGCTGCGTGGGGGCCTATATGTGCTGCTCAGTGGTGGTGATGGGTGGCTAAATCGTCGGTCAGGTCAGGCTCGCCGTTGCTGAGGTCGACACCGGGGCCGGGCATCGACGCCTCGACCGCCACCTGCGCCGGCGTCACGTCGGCCGCGCGGGCCATCGCCTCCCGTACGGCCTGGACCTCGGAATCGCTGATGATCGCGCCGAGGTACCGGACGGTCAGCCCGGACCGCTGCAGGACGGTGGTGTAGTGGTTCAGCGAATCGCTCAGCACACCTTCGGCATCCTCGCCGGCCTGGGCCTGCTCCGGGGTCACCCCGTGCGGGATGACGGCGAAAGTCAGGTCGTGCATCAGGACGTTCTGCACGAGGTAGAAGGTGACGCCGGTGAAGGCGTGGTCCCGCATCAGGACCTCGCCGTCCTCGGTGGTGGTGCCCTCCGGGAGCACCACCGTCATCTCCGGGACGAGGTAGTTCAGCATGTCCGCGCTGAACACCGCGAAAGTGGCGTCGGTGAGCGGGCCGACCTTCTCCTGGTCCGCCGCCCGACGCATCTCCCGCTTGATCCGGGCCGGGTCGGCGCCCTTGGCGACGTGCAGCGCGATCGCCACCCGCCGGCGGACCATCGGCCCGTCGTACGAGGTGGTCGCCTGCTTGTCGCCGGCGTCGTCGTCGGAGACCTGCGCGGCCGGCTTGACGGCGGGGGACCCGGACGGCCGGAAGAGGTCGGCCCGGGCGACGGCCCACACGCACAGCAGCGCGAGGACCACCGCCAGGGCGATCTTCAGGCTCGCCCGCCGCGTCGTCGCCATCTCAGGTGCCGGCCGGGAACGACGGGCCGTACGAAGTCGGCTGTTCGTCCTGGTCGTCGCCGGCGGCCGGGTCGGCGTGGATCGGGTCGTTGTCGTCGACGTTGCCGACCGCGAACTGGACCATCATGTCGTTGTCCTCGTGCACGAGGTTGTGGCAGTGCGTCATGTAGCGGCCGCCGACGTTGCCGTCGCCCAGTGTGAACTGCATGAGCACCTCGACCGTCTCGTTCTCGCCGAGGTAGAAGACGTCCTTGCCGCCGCGCTCCCACGGGTGGGCCTTGCCGTCCGGGGTGGTGTTGCGGCTGATGATCTGGCCGTCGATCAGGTGGATGTGCAGCGGGTGGAACCAGCCGCCGGACTTGTTCTCCAGGGTCCAGATCTCCACGTCGTACGGCTGGGGGTTGCCGATGACCCGCTCGAAGTTGGTCTTCTCGATGTCGTCCCAGGTCTCGCCGTTGATCGTCCAGAGGCCGTGCTTGCGCTCGACCCGGAGGCTGCGGCGGGCCTTGGCCATCGACGGGGTCAGCTTGTTGACCTCGATGGCGCCGCGGTTGGTGAACGGCTGGGGGCCGAGGTCGAGCGTCTTCGGGATGACGTACGTGTCCTTCGGGCCCGAATCGGCGACGATCTCGAACTGCAGGACCTTGCCGGTGTTCTGGAAGTCGATGTTGTTCTTGTTGCTCATGTTGTTGAGCTGGACCTTCTGACCGACCTTGTACTTGCGGAAGTCGATCAGCACCTCGTAGCGCTCGGCCACGCCGTGCCGCCAGGACTGGACCGCGTTGACCACCGGGGTCATGCCGGCGTCGGTGCCGACGATGTACATCGGGTCGCCGGTGCTCAGCGTGAACCGCCACGAGCGGGAGATGCCGGCGGCCAGCACGCGGAACCGATAGACCCGCGGCTTGACCTTCATGTTCGGCCACGGCATGCCGTTGACCAGCACCGTGTCGCCCATGAAGCCGGCGTGGTCGGAGTCGTCGAAGGCCACCGAACCGTCGGGGTTGAACGCCATGTCGGACACGATCAGCGGCACGTCGTACTCGCCCTGCGGCAGCTGGGCCCGCTCGTACTGGTCGGACAGGTGGTACTGGGCGGCCAGGCCGCTGAACACGTTCTGCGCCGTGTCCAGGTGGTTGTGGTCGTGGTACCAGAGCGTCCGGGCCTGCTGCCAGTTCGGGTACTTGTAGGTCTTGCACTGGCCCGGGTACGTCTTGTCGTTGGCGTACCCGTCGTACTGCGGCAGTGACGCCGACCCGTGCAGGTGGGTGACCGTGCTGAAGGTGGCCCCGTTGATCGGGTTCTGGGCCGGCAGCTTGTTGGCGATCCGGACCTCGGCCCGGGTGCCCTGGTTCACCTTGATGGTCGGTCCGGGGAAGATCCCGTTGTACCCGGCCACGTTGGTCAGCAGGCCCGGGACCAGGCTGGCCTGGCCGTACTTCTGGGTCAGCCGGAACCGGGCGAACTTGCCCTTCTCGTCCTCGCCGGTCTCGGTCGGCATCAGGACCGGCGGACGCTTGAACATGTTCGTGTACGGGACGGGGGTGTTCTTCGACGAGAGCTTGCTCGACGCCGCGATGACCTCGCCGCCGGCGCTGCCCAGGATGAGCCCCGATCCGCCCAGCACGACGGCGCCCCTGAGGAAGTTGCGCCGACTCATATCTGCGTGTGACATACCGCTGTCTCCTCCGGGTTGGCTGCCGTGGAGAGAAAGCTAGAAACAGGCGGTGTCGCTTTCCTGAGAGAATCCTGAGGTTCCGACTAATAGGGCATTCAGGAAGACTTCATCACCCGGTATCCGTACGGACCGAGCACCCCGCCGGCCGCCGCGACCGGCACCGGATTGTAGTTGATCAGGGTGACCATCCCGCCCCGGGCGCACGCCTCGACCCGCTCCGGCAGGCCACTGCGGACCGGTTCGATGCCGCTGCGCCGTACCAGATGGCGGGCCAGCGCGGCCCGGCCGGCGGCGTCCGGCAGGGTCGCCACGTAGTACGCCTCGCCGTCGCCCGCGGAGTGCCGGGTGACCGCCGGGCTGCCGTCGCCGAACCGGCCGAGCACCTCGGCGCCGTCCAGCCGCACCACCTCGGCCAGCACGTCACCGCCGAACGTCCCGTCGGTCCAGACCACCGGCGCCTCCCCCGGCCGTACGCCCGGGAAGTCGAGCACGGCCAGGCCGAGCACGCCGCCCAGCCGCCGGGTGAAGCCGCCCGGGAGGAACCGGTCGTGCTCGTCGACGACGTCACTGAACGCGGTCACCAGCAGCCGGCCGCCGCGCTCGACGAACCCGACGAGGGGGCCGGCGTCGGCGATCAGGTACAGGCTGGGCGCGATGACCAGCTCGTACGGCTCGAACGGGCCCTCCGGACCGACCAGGTCGACCTGGACGTTGAGCTGGTGGAACGCGGCGTGCCAGCCCTGCACGTGGGCGAAGTAGTCGAACTGCGCCGGGTGGCTGGGCTGGTCGACGGCCCAGGCGTTGGGCCAGTCGAGCACGATCGCCACCCGGGCCTCGCCGCCGGGCGCGGGCAGGTCGCCCAGCTCACCCAGGTCGGCCCCGAGCATCTCCACCTCCCGGTACGTCCGGGTCTCCGGCCCGGCGTGCGGCAGCATCGCCGAGTGGAACTTCTCCGCGCCCGCCGCCGACTGCCGCCACTGGAAGAACAGCACCCCGTCGGCCCCGCGGGCCACCGCCTGCATGCTCAGCGCGGCCATCTGCCCGGGTGCCTTGGCCGCGTTGTTGGCCCGCCACTGCACCGCGTTGGCGGCCTGTTCCATCAGCAGCCACGGCGTGCCCGGCTTGAGCGACCGCATCAGGTCCCGGCTGAACGCGGCCGTCCGGAACGCCTCCGGGTCACGCGGGTCGGCGTAGTTGTCGTCCGAGATCACGTCCAGTTCCCGCGCCCAGCGCCAGTAGTCGACCGGCGGGAAGGCGCCCATGAAGTTGGTGGTGATCGGCTGGCCCGCGCCCGACCCGCGGATGATCGCCTTCTCCATCACCAGCAGCTCGAGCATCGCGTCCGAACTGAACCGCCGGAAGTCCAGCAGCTCCCCCGGATTGACGAAGGTCGGGGTCAGCCGGGGCGGCACGATCTGGGCGAAGTCCGTGTAGCGCTGGGACCAGAAGTCGGTGCCCCAGGCGTCGTTGAGCGCGTCGATGTCGCCGTACCGCTGCTGCAGCCAGGCCCGGAACGCGACGGCGGCGTTCTCCGAGTAGTCGTACGGGGTGTGGCAGCCGTACTCGTTGTTGATGTGCCACAGCACCACCGCCGGATGGTCGGCGTAGCGCTCGACCGTGGTCCGGACCAGCTCGGCGGCCAGGCGGCGATAGTCGGGGGAGGACGGCGCGTAGTGCTGGCGACTGCCCGGCCACAGCGTCGCGCCGTCGGCGTTGCGGGCGTGGATGCCGGGATACCTCGCGGTCGCCCACGGCGGGGTGGACGCGGTGCCGGTGGCCAGGTCGACCGCGATGCCGCCGGCGTGCAGCTTGTCCAGCACCCGGTCCAGCCAGGCGTAGTCGTACACGCCCTCGTCGGACTGGATCCGGGCCCAGGAGAAGACACCGACGGTGGCCAGGTTGACCCCGGCCCGCCGCATCAGCCGGATGTCGTCGTCCCACACCTCTTCCGGCCACTGCTCCGGGTTGTAGTCGCCGCCGTAGTAGATCGCCATGCCCACAGTCTTCCCCCGGGGATTAGGGTCGGACCCGCGGGGGAAGATCGAGGCGTTCCATCCACTGATCAACAGGAGCTGTGATGTCCGAACCGTTCGAGACCGACGTCCCCACTCCGCACCGCGACCGGCACGAGCACGGCGGCGCGCCGGTCCACCCGGACGACGACGCGGCCGAGACGCGCCTCGAGCGCGACCGGGTGGAGGCCGGCGTGAGCACGTACGACGACGCCGACGTGCCGCCGGCCACCGACGACCCGGTGCCGTTCGACCCCTCGCAGGACACGGTCGCGGACGACATCGAGGGCGTCGCCGCGCGCCAGGAGGACGAGGGCGAGACCGTTCCGCTGACCGGCGACAACCCGTTCCCACCCACCCGCTACAACGAGCAGTAGGCGCCTACAGCGGCAGGTTGACCGTGGTCGGGACGCCGGCCACGCAGGTCACGGTCATCCGGATCTTGGTCTTCTTGTTCTGGAAGACGATCGCGGTGGTCAACCCGGGCCCGGCGTCGACCTTCTGCACCTTGAACCCGGAGGCGGGCAGCCAGTCGAGCAGGGTCGCCGTGACGGCCTGGCAGTTCGCCTTCACCGAGCCCCCGGATGAATCCAGTGTGCGGGTGACGCCGGTCGGGGCGGCCGTCGTCGGGGCGGTGGTCGGGTGGGTCGGCGTGATCGGCGGCGGCACCACCCGGTCGGTGGGAGCACCGGTCGCAGGCGGCGCCGGAGATTTCGGTCCGGGTTGCGCCGGCCCGCCGGGCACCACCGCTCCGGTCGCCTTCCCCCCGCCGGGACCGCCGGCCTTGGTCCCGGCCGGATCCACCGGCACGGCTGTCGTCTGCCCGACCTCGTCCGGAGGGGGAATCGTGACCGAGCCGCCACCGCCGCCGGCATCGGTCCGGTCGCCCCCCGCCGGGACCAGCCACACCAGCAGCGCCGCCACGACCACGGCGGCGACGCCCCCGAGAACGAGCAGCGCGCGGCGGCGGCGGTTTGGTGGATCGTTGTCCGAATCCGGCACCGCCGCCGGGGCCGAGGCTCCGGCGCTTCGGCGCGGACCCGGCACCGGAGGGGCGGCCGCCGCGGCTTCCGGCGCCCCGCCGGCGACGTCGGCCTCCCCGGCCAGGGCTACGCCCGACCGGTTCGCCCGCACCCGGCTCCCGGACGAGGTCATCGCGTTGGCCATCGCGCCGCGCTCGGTCGCCAGCCGCTGCAGCGCCTGAGCCCGCTGCGACGCCAGGGGGTCGGCCGACCCGTGCGTGGTCGGCCCGGCCGCGGCCAGCGGCTCGAACGACCCGCTGGTCTCCTCGCCCAGGGGCACGTTGGCCCAGGCCGGGGACTCGCCGGCCGCATCGGCCAGGGTCGCCGCCATCTCGGCCGCGGTCGGCCGCCCGGCCGGATCCTTGCGCAGGGAACGGTTCACCAGACCGGCCACGGCCGCCGGCACGTCCGGCAGCGGCGGCAGCGGCGCCGGTTCGATGTAGACGTGCGCGGTCAGCATCTGGGTCGTGCTGTCCACCGTCCACGGCGCCGTGCCGGACAGCATCCGGTAGAGCAGCACGCCCAGCGCGTACACGTCGGTGGCCGGTTCGACCGAGCCTCCGGTCAGCCGCTCCGGAGCCAGGTAGGCGGGCGTGCCCAGCAGCACTTCCTCCGGCTCGCCGGGCCCGGACGCGGCGGCGATGCCGAAGTCCACCACCTTGGCGCCGGCGGTGGTGACCATGACGTTGGCCGGCTTGATGTCCCGGTGCACGAGCCCGTCGGAGTGCGCGGCGGCGAGCGCGGACGCGACCTCGCCGCAGAGCCGGAACGCGGTGGTCGCCGGCAACGGGCCGGCCATCAGCCGTTGCTGCAGCGTGGGGCCGTTGACCAGCTCCATCACGACGTACGGCCGGGGTTCGCCCTCCTCGCAGTGTTCGCCGTAGTCGTAGACCTGGGCGATGTGCGGGTGCGGGGACAGGCGGGCGGCGGCCCGGGCCTCTTCGTGGATGCGGGCGCGCGACTGCGGGTCGTCGGCGTAGCGGCCGGCCAGGACCTTGACCGCCACTGTACGGGCGAGAACCTCGTCCCGGGCGCGCCACACGACGGCCATGCCGCCGCTGCCGAGGATATCGATCAGCCGGTAGCGGCCGCCGAGAATCTCCTGCTGCCCCTCCACCCGAGGCAGTCTGCCCGGAGATCCGGGAATTCGCTAACGACGGGTGCCGGGAATTAGCATTCACCTTGGCCGAACTCACGGAATGGGTAATTCACTCGGATTTCGTAAGTAGATCGCTGCTGACGGACGGGGGACGACGATGACCAATTCCCGGGGGCAACGGTTCGCGGAGGCGGCCTGGACCCGGGTGCTGCGTCTGCCCGCCACGTCGACCTCCTACACGACGACCCGGGTACGGACGCCGATGCGTGACGGCGTGGAACTGGTCGGCGACCTCCACTCACCCGGCACCGTCGGGAGCCGCGGCACGATCCTGGTCCGCACCCCGTACGGCCGGGGCTTCCCGCTGGACACGTTGAACGGCCGGGTGTTCGCCGCCCGCGGCTACCACGTGCTGTTGCAGAGCGTGCGCGGCACGTACGGCTCGGGCGGTGACTTCGACCCGATGGCGCAGGAGACCGACGACGGCCAGGACACCGTGGCCTGGCTGCGCGAACAGTCCTGGTTCGGCGGCCGGCTGGCCACCCTGGGTGCCTCCTACCTGGGCTGGACCCAGTGGTCGCTGCTGCAGGACCCGCCGCCGGAACTCCGCGCCGCGATCGTCTACGTCGGCCCGCACGACTTCCGGGAGGCGGTGTTCGGCACCGGCGCGTTCACGGTCGGCGACTTCCTCGGCTGGAGTCACCAGATGACCGAGCGCGAGGATCCGAGCCTGCCCAAGGCACTGATCCGGGGTGCGGTGGCCCGCCGCACGCTGCCCCCGGCGCTGGCCGGCCTGCCCCTGGGCGAGGCGGCCGAGCCGCTGCTGCGCGGACGCGCCTCCTGGTACCGCCGGTGGCTCGCCCATCCCGACGGCGACGACCCGTGGTGGGGGCCCTACCGGGCGGGCTCGGCCCTGGCCAAGGTGGACGCGCCGGTGCTGCTGGTCGGCGGCTGGCAGGACCTCTTCCTCCAGCAGACGCTGGAGCAGTACGAGACGCTGCGCGACCGCGGCGTCGACGTGGCTCTGACGGTCGGCCCGTGGACCCACTCCGAGATCCTCTCCAAGGGCGCCGGGCTGGTGGCCCGCGAGTCCCTGGACTGGCTCGAGACCCACCTCGGGGGCGCCCGGTCGGGCCGGCCCCAGCCGGTGCACGTGTACCGGACCGGCGAGAACGCCTGGTACCAGCTTCCCGACTGGCCACCCGCGGCCCGGACCACCCGGACGTACGCGGTGCTGCCGGACGGCCGGCTCGGCCCGAAGGCTCGGTCGGGCACGGTCACCTTCCGGTACGACCCGGCCGACCCGACCCCGTCGGTGGGCGGCCGGGTGCTGGTCGGCTCGATGGGCGTGCAGAACAACAAGGCGCTGGAGTCGCGCGCGGACGTGGTCACGTTCAGTTCCGACCCGCTGCCGGAACCGCTGGACCTGGCCGGGCGGCCGTCGGTCACCCTGGCGCTGACCGTGGACAACCCGTACGCCGATGTCTTCGTCCGGCTGTGTGACGTGGACGCCCGGGGCCGTTCCCGCAACGTCGCCGACCGCCTGGTCCGCCTCGACCCCTCGGTCCCGGCCGGTGAGACGCAGGACCTCGAGGTGGACCTGGACCCGTGCTTCCACCGGATCCTGGCCGGTCACCAGGTGCGGCTGCAGGTCTCCGGCGGCGCGTTCCCCCGATACGCCCGCAACCTCGGCACGGACGGCACCCCGCTGGACGGCAGCGCGCTGCGGCCGTCCACGCACACCATCGACTGCCGCGGCTCGTCGCTGCGGCTGCCGGTCGGTTAGTCCTTGTCCTTCGGGTGCTGCATCCACCACTCGGTGAACTGGCGGGCCTGCCCGGACCCGTCCAGCCGCAGCACCCACAGATTGCTGAACGTCCTCTTGGGATATTTCGTCGTCGCCTCGATGATCGCGAGTTCGTCGGTGACGATCAGCGGGTGCCATTCGAAGTCGGTGGTACCCGGCTTGTCGGCGCGCTTGAGCCATTTCTTGACGATCTGTTTTCGACCCATCCACGGTTTCGCGTACGGCTCGGTGAAGTAGGCGGCGTCTTCGGCGAAGAGGTTGCCGATGTCGCCGGGGTCGTTGCTCTCCCAGGCGGTCCGGTAGTTCCCGATCCACGCCGTCACCGCATCGAGGCTCGTCATGGCCCGACCCTAGACGGTCTCGCCGTAGGCCAGCTTCTCGAACTCCATCAGCGCGCCACTCCACAGGAAGTCGCTGACCTGGGTCAGGGCGATCCCGACGAGTCCTTCGCCCGGGTCGTTGAACCAGGTCGTGCCGTAGCCGCCGGACCAGCCGTAACGGCCCGGCCCGGAGATCTCGTCGGGCGCGACCGTCACCGCCGTCCCGAGACCCCAGCCGGCCCCGGACAGCAGCACGCCGGCCGTACCGACCTGCTCCGGGGTGAGCCGGTTGGTGGTCATCAGCTCGACCGACGCCGCCGACAGCACCCGGGTGCCGCCGTGCACGCCGCCGTCGAGCAGCATCCGGCCGAAGGCCAGCACGTCGTCCAGGGTGGACAGCAACCCGCCGGCGCCGGACGGGAACCGCGGCGGGGTCGCCCACAGCTCGGGTGCGCTGTCCGGCTGCTCGGTCATGCTCCCGGTCGCCTGGTCCGTCGTGTAGTACGCGGGCAGCTGGGCCGCCCGTTCCGGCGTCAGCACGAAGCCGGTGTCCCGCATGCCCAGCGGTTCCAGAATCCTCTCGCGCAGCACGTCGCCGAGCGGTTGCTTGGCCGCCCGGGCCACCAGCACGCCGAGCACCAGGCCGCTGACGTTGTAGGCCCACTTCACCCCCGGTTGGTACATCAGCGGCAGCGTGCTGAACACGCGGATCCACTCGTCCGGGCCGTACGGCGTCCGCGGGTACGGCGCGCCCAGCTCCAGGTGCAGCTCGCGCGGTTCCAGCACGATCGGCCAGGGCGGGTCGAACTCGGGCTCGGTGATGTGGCCGTACCCGTACCGGAAGGTCAGCAGGTCCTCGATCGTCGGCGGCCGCTGCGCCGGCACCACCTCGTCCAGCGGACCGTCCAGCCGGGCCAGCACCGGCTGGCCGGCCAGCTCGGGCAGCAACGTGTGCACCGGTTCCTCGAGATCGATCACGTCGTCCTCGACCAGGGCCATGGTCGCCGCGGCCAGGATCGGCTTGGTCATCGAGGCGATGCGGAACGGCAGCTCGCGCCGCATCGGCTCGTCGCCGCCGAAGCGGGTGGTCCCGATCGCGTCCACCTTCACCTGATCACCGCGGGCGACCAGCGTGACGATGCCGGGGAACTCGCCCTTGTCGATCCGGGCGGCCATCGCGTCATGCAGAGACATGCGGCCACCCTGCCAGAACCGTCTTGCCGATCGACGACCCCTTCTCCACGGCGGAGTGAGCGTCCCGCAGATTCGCCGCCGAGATGCCGTCGATCCGCTCGGTCATCGTCGAACGCAGCACACCCTTGTCCACCAGCTCGGCCACCTGGGTCAGGATCCGGTGCTGGGCGTCGCTCTCCGGGTAGTACAAGGCGCTGGTAAACATCAGTTCCCAGTGCCAGGCCACGCTCTTCGATTTCAGCGGGACCAGGTCCAGGCCGTCCGGCTCGTCGATGGCGACCACTTCGCCGTACGGCCGGAGAATGCCGGCGAAGGTGTCCACCATCCCGGCCGAGTGCGGGGAGAAGACGTAGTCCACCGAGTTGGCCAGGTCGTCGAAGCCCTCGTGGTGGTTGATCACCTGGTCCGCGCCCATCTCCAGCGCCCAGTCCTTGGACTCCGGCCGGGACGCCGTGCCGATCACCGTCAGCTCAGTCAGCCGGTGGGCGAGCTGGACCAGAATCGAGCCGACGCCGCCGGCCGCGCCCAGCACCAGCAACGTGCCGGGGCTGCTGGGGGTCAGGCGGAACCGGTCGAACAGCGACTCCCACGCGGTCAGCGCGGTGAGCGGCAGCGCGGCCGCCTGAGCGAAGTCCAGCGAGACCGGCTTGGGTCCGGTGATCCGCTCGTCGACCACGTGGAACTCCGAGTCGGTGCCGGGCCGGGCGATGCTGCCGGCGTAGTAGACCTCGTCGCCCGGCCGGAACCGGGTGACGGCGGTGCCGGTGCGCACCACCGTGCCGGCCGCGTCGAACCCCAGCACCCTGGGCCGGCCGCCCGGGTCGTTGCTCGCCCGGACCTTGACGTCGACCGGGTTGACCGACACGGCTTCGACCCGCACGAGCAGGTCGTGCGGCCCCGGCTCGGGCACCGGCAGGGTGAGATCGACCAGGCTCTCGGGATTCGTGACCGGCAGGTTCTTCAGGTAACCCACCGCTCGCATCTGATCCGGCATACCCAGACGCTAACCCCGGTGGCGGATTTCTGTCGGAGCCTGTGGATAAGGTCCGCTCATGACTCAGACGTGGCGCGCCCTTCCCGTCCCGGCGCGGCCGATCGCGGCGGCCGCGGACGCCGCCGTCACCGCCGTCCGCGACCGGGACGCGGACGCCTTCGACGCGGCCACCGACACCCTCGGCGCGCTCGACGCGGCCCAGGTCGGTCTGGTGCTGGGCACGGCGATCCGGTTGCTGCTCGAGGCGGCCCACCCCGACGGGCTGGCCAGTGACGACATCAAGGCGGCGCTCGAGAGGTGCGTCCGCGGCGCCGCCTGGCTGCCCGCCGTCGACCCGCACGTGGTGCTGATCCTGCTGGCCGGCGCCCTCGGCGTGGATCTCGGCGACGAGGTGGTACCGCCCGCGCCGGCCGTGCTCGCCCGCCACGCCGCCCTGTTGTTCGCCGAGCAGCTCGGACCCCGGCCGACCGCCGGCATCCTGGCCGCCGCGCTCACCGAGATCGAGCACACGCAGCTCAACGACTGACGCAGCACCGACGCGAGCGAGGATGGGACTCATGAAGATCGGAATCATCGGCGCCGGGCACATCGGCGGCAACCTGGCTCAGCTTTTCGTCCAGCACCGGTCACGACGTCTCGATCGCCAACTCGCGCGGCCCGGCCACGCTGGCCGAGGTCGCCGAGCGCACCGGCGCGACCCCGGCCGAGGTCGCCGACGCGGCCCGCGACGCCGACGTGGTGGTCGTCACCATCCCCCTGCACGCGGTCGAGGCGCTGCCCAAGGGCATCGTCGACGCCGCCCGGCCGGACGCGGTGGTCATCGACACCTGCAACTACTACCCGCAGCGGGACGACCGGATCGGCCCGATCGACAACGGCGAGACGTCGGCCCGGTGGGTCGCGAACCAGCTCAGCCGCCCGGTGGTGAAGGTGTTCAACAACATCTACTCGAGCCAGCTGCTGTCGCGTCCGCAGCCCCCGGCC
Source organism: uncultured Actinoplanes sp. (assembly GCA_964236515.1). Lineage (GTDB taxonomy): Bacteria > Actinomycetota > Actinomycetes > Mycobacteriales > Micromonosporaceae > Actinoplanes. The sequence continues at coordinate 52,393 of CAXSDA010000040.1, read as the reverse complement.
ACCGACGACCGGCGGGCGCTGCCGGTCGCCGGGAACGACACGGCGGGCAAGCGGCGGGTGCTCGACCTGGTCGACGAGATCGGCTTCGACGCGGTCGACGTCGGCGGGCTGGACGATTCGTGGCGCTTCGAGCCGCACACCCCCGCCTATGGCCCCGACGTGGACGCGGCTGCCCTCGTGACGTTGCTGAACGAGGCCGAGCGCCTGGACGTCACCCAGCAGTAGGACAGTGCTGGTCGAGCGTCAGGCGTGGCGGGGTGCGTACATGATCACCGAGACCCCGACCAGGCACACGATCGCCCCGATCACGTCGTACCGGTCGGGGCGATAGCCGTCGACGAGCATCCCCCAGGCGAGGGACCCGGCGACGAAGACTCCGCCGTACGCGGCCAGGATCCGGCCGAAGTTGGCGTCCGGCTGCAGCGTGGCGACGAAGCCGTACGCCCCCAGCGCCGCGATCCCGGCCCCGACGAACCACAGCCCGCGGTGCTCCCGAACCCCTTGCCAGACCAGCCACGCCCCGCCGATCTCCGCCAGAGCCGCCAGCACGAACAACCCCAAAGACCGAACCACCGACATCCCCGCATTCCACCACGCCCACCCACCCAGCCCGACCCCGCGGCAGGCGCGGCGGCGAGCGCGCGGCAAGGCGACGGGGGCACGGCAAGGCGACGGGGGCACGCAAGGCGACGGGGGCACGCAAGGCGACGGGAGCAGGGCAAGGCGACGGGAGCAGGGCAAGGCGACGGGAGCAGGGCAAGGCGACGGGGGCACGGCAAGGCGACGGGGGCGCGGCAAGGCAAGGCAAGAGCCCCAAGTGAGAGAGCCCCAAGGGCTACGACCCACCCAAAACGGGCCGTCTTACCCGTGACTCCGCTGCCACGCGAGCACCGCAAATCGCCCGCTGATGAGGAGCCGCACCGATTTCAGCCGAAGCCGTTCTTGCGCAGGCTGAAATCGGTACGGCTCCTCATCAGCTCCCCGGGGCAATTTGCCCGGAGGAGCGCAGCGACGACCATCAAACTCAGCAGCGAATCACGCGAGCCGCAACCCACCACAGTTACGCGAGCCGCTACCCCACCAAAACCTAGGCGGGCCGCAACCCCACCGAAGTCTGATGAACCGGGGGCTCAGCGCACCCAAGCAAACCGACCAGCCCGGACACCCACAGCTGCCGGTACACAATCGCGCTGGGATGGCTGACCACCAGCTTGACCCCGCTGGCCGCGGCAACGTGGAAGCAGGCCACCAGGATGCCGATTCCGATGCTGTCGATCAGCATCACCCGTTGGAGATCGAGGCAGATGCGCTCCGGTGCGGAGGTGGTGAGCACATCGTTGACGGCGTCTCGCATCACATGCGCGTTGTCGAGGTCGATCTCCCCGCTGGGAGCGATCTCGGCCGTGCCGTCGGCCAGCTGACGGGTGGTGATCGGCAGATACACGGCTGCCCTCTTCCTGGCATCGCAGATCGACGCCGGACTTTCGCGGGGGTGATGCGCGCTGACGTCCCGCGCATCCAGGCACCTCGCCGGGTGCCGTCCAGAACCGCGTTCCTACAACTATCCGCTGGTTCGCAAGTTACGCCACGTAGGCGCGGAACGCCAGAGTAGTTCATATGGCCGGAATGTGCGGGAACGGTCAGAGGGTAGCGGGCCCGTTGACGGTGGACACATCGCGCCGAATACTCCCCGTATGCATGGGCCCGTGGATCCGCATGACTGACGTGTTCTCCGGCGACCTTCCGGCGTCCGAGTCGATCGAGGTCAAGACCACCGATGTAGATGACGCCCGGGCTCTCTTGAAACGGCTTTACTACCCGTTGGTGATCGGGGTGCCGGACGGCGGGGGCGGCTTCTCGCTGGATCTCAGTGTGATCCAACTCGGACCGCTGACGGTCGGTCAGTTGACCCTCGGCGCCGCCACCACGCTGTGTGCGCAGGAACTGGACGGCTATCACGTGACGTTGCCGATCTCCGGCCCGGTCCACACCCGCCACCACCGCTCCGAGGTGGTGGCCGACCCGTGGACGGCCGCGGTGTTCGGGCCGGGCTGGCCGGTCTACACCCGGCACCCCTCCGACTCGTGCGAACTCGACATCAAGATCGAGCGATCCGAGCTCGAAGCCGAACTGGCCGCGCAGCTCGGCCATCCGGTGGACGGGCCGCTCGACCTGGGCTCGAGCATGAACCTGAGTAACGGGGCGGGGCGCGGCTGGGGCCGGTTCGTCCGCATGGTGCACAGCGAGATCGGCAACGCCGAAAGCCTCGTCCACCACCCACTGATCGGCGAGCAGCTGCGACAGAGCGTGATCAGTGGACTGCTGCTCAGCGTCCCGCACCGCTACCTCGACGAACTCCTCCGTCCGCCGTTGCCGGTCGCACCGCGGGCTCTGCGCCGGGTGATGGACGCGATCCACGACGAACCGGAGCGACCGTTCACCGTTACCACGCTGGCCGGGCTCGGTGGCATGAGCGTGCGGTCGCTGCAGGAGGGCTTCCGCCGGTACGTCGGCGCGCCGCCGATGGCCCATCTCCAGCAGGTCCGGCTGGCGCGGGCCCGGGCGGCTCTGCGCGGCGCGGATCCGTCCGCGACCACGGTGGCCGCCGTGGCCCACCGCTGGGGGTTCGCCCACCTGGGGCGATTCGCGTCGGCCTATCGGGCCGAGTTCAGCGAGAGCCCGTCCGAGACCCTCCGCCAGGGGTGACTGCGGTTCACTCCCCCGGGTCGGCCCGGCGCGGGTGCATCTCGCCGACGCGCCGTTCGGGCGCCGGGCTGCCCAGCAGGTAACCGCGCGGCGGCACCCATTCGCGCCACTGACCCAGCCGAGGCGGCACGGCCACCGCGTCGCCGTCCCCGGCGCCCCGCAGGGCCCGCAGGTAGCTCAGCACCCGGACCGCGGCCACGCCGCCGTCCTCGGCCAGGCTGCGCAAGGTCGCCCGCGCGTCGGCGAGAGACGGATCGTCCAGCTCGGACAGCGGGCGCGACAACAACGCGGTAAGTGCGGCCAGGGCCTGGACCACGTCGTCGGCGTCACGCTCAGCATCCGGAAGGCTGCTCACGTTGCCGGCCTGTTCCACTCGGTCATGCGTTTCGCTCCTCCGCATGCGCTCGGCGCGGTCCCGGGACGTACCGCCGGGCGTACTCGCCTGGTTGATCCCCGCCGGATCGCCGCAACACTCGCAAGCGACGAATGTATTCGGCTCGCTACGCAGAGTCCATCCGATGCGCGCAGGCGTTGTCCAGTTAGCGCTCAGTTCGGCCCCAGACTGAGCGAAAGTCCGATTCTGCTGATCTTCGTTCCGGCTGCGCGGGGGTGCGTTCACCGACCGGTCCGGGTAAGAAGGACCGGACCGATCAACCACGGAGGCACATCATGACCGACGAATACCGCCCCCCGCTGGAGGAGTCTCAGGAGGTGGCGGACGCGGTGGAGGACGACGTGGCCGTGCCCGCGTTCATCGATGGCGGCGGGACCGACCGGGATTCGCCCGAGTTCCTGCAGCCGGGCGAGGAGCCGCACTACCGGACGGGCTCTGACCAGCCCTGGGATCCGGAGGATCTCGCGGTCGCCGAGGGCCGCGACCCGACGCCGGCGAACGTCGAGCGCGCCCGTCAGGAGCTCGAGCGCGACGGCGCGGCCGCCATCGAACGCACTCTTCCCTGATCTACCGCGGTCTCCGTCCGCCTGTCACTCTTGATGGAGGTACGGCGGACGGAGTGCCCCTATGTACGGCGAATTTGCCCGGCCCGGGGCGCAGCCGGAGCCGGTTTCTCGGTTGCCCGGCGGCGCGGATCCGCCGCGCGACGCGGATCGCCCGTTTCCGCAACACCCACCCCAACGGGTGAACGGGGCGATCGGCCCGCCGCGGGCGAGTCTCGCCGAACGGACCGAACCGCTGATCCTCGATCTCCTGCGGCCACTGCACCCTCCGGACCAGCGGTACCGGCTGTTCCCGGGTGCGGGCTGGGACGGCCCGGCGGCGCTGGCGTTCACCGTGGACGTCGAGGGGATTCCGCCGTTCGACATTGTTCCGCGGGTCGGACTGGCCGGAGAGCGCATTCCCGGCGGGTTCGACATGCGCGCGATCGGCGTCTGGCTCAGCCTGCCCGCGCACGCCGTGCACATGGCCCACTCGTCCCGGCCGATCGACGGCCCGTGGTGCTCGCTCTGGCCGACCGATCACCGGCACGTGCACCGGGCGGCGGCCGCGCCCGACGACGCCGACACGGTCGAGGCGGTCCGCGAGGTCGTCCAGGCCGTACGGGCCGGTGGCGACCGCGCCGCGGAGATCCGCCGCCTCCAGTCCCGGATCGGCCCGTCGACCGGCCCGGCCGACGCCGCGTTCGGAACCCGGGTGTCCGGCCGGCACGTCTTCGAGACGACCACCGTCCCGGTCGGCCGGCTGCTCGCGGCCAACCGCGACCTGGCCGCCCACTACATCGAGCTGGTCGCCGCGCCGGAACCGTCGGCCCCGGACACCGCCGCCTTCCTGGCCCGGCTCCTGGACGCCGCGGGCGCGGGCGACGACCTCGAGCTGATCGGCTGGAGCGCCGGCCTCCCGGAAGGCGCCGGGCGGGTGCTCGCCCTGTTCGGGATCTGCACCGCCCCCGGTCCGGTGCTGTCGCTCACAGCTCCAGGACCCATGTCTGACCAGTGAGGTCGTGCCCGAAGCTGTGGTGCGGTTCCTGGTCGACCAGCCGGAACCCCGCCGCCACGTAGATCCGGCGGGCCGAGGTCAGCACGTCGTTGGTCCACAGCGAGAGCCGCCGGCAACCGGCCTCCCGGGCATGGGCCACGCACTTCTCGACCAGGCGGCCGCCGAGGCCGTGCCCGCGCGCCTTCCCCTCGACCAGCAGCAGGCGCAGCTTGGCCGTTCCTTCGCCGGCCACCCAGAACACGCAGCCGACCCGCTCGCCGTCCAGCTCGGCGATCCACGCCGCGTCGGTGGCCGGGTTCCAGTCCGCGGCGATCCGGGCCACCAGCTGCTCGAAGGTGCCGTCCCATCCGTACTCCCGGGCGTACGTCTCGCCGTGGGCCATGACCACCCAGCCCAGGTCACCCGGCTCACCCAACCGCCGTATCTCCACGCGCCACCTCACTGAAACGATCGTTTCAGTGACAGAATGCGCCGGTGGAGACCCCGTCGGCAAGCCCCCGTCAGGTCGAGCTGCTCGAGGCCGCGTACGCGTACGTCCTGGAGCACGGGCTCGGCGACCTGTCGCTGCGCCCGCTGGCCGCGGTGATCGGGTCGAGTCCGCGGGTGCTGCTGTACCTGTTCGGCTCCAAGGACGGCCTGGTCCGGGCGCTGCTGGCCCGGGCCCGGCAGGAGGAACTGTCGTTCCTGGCGCAGTCCCGCGTCGCCGGCGGCCTGACCGCGGTTGCGCGCGAGGTGTGGTCCTGGTTGTCGGCGCCCGCGCACCGGGCGGTGCTCGTCCTGTGGACCGAGGCGTACGCCCGCTCCCTGCTCGACCCGGGCGGTCCCTGGTCCGGCTTCGCCGCCGGCACCGTGGCGGACTGGCTGGCGCTGCTGGCCGCCGCCGACTCCTCCGCGACGGCGGCCCGCTGCACCGAGGTGCTCGCCGTCCTCCGCGGCGCCCTGCTCGACCTGCTCGCCACCGGTGACCTCGCCCGCACGACCGCCGCGGTCGAGGCCGCCCTGGTGACTACGTGAGGGACACCGTGGCGACCAGCGGGAAGGTCGGCGCGGGCGAGCCACCGACGGGCTCGGCGCTGACCCCGACCGCGGCGCTGCCCGGCAGGCCTTCGACCACCTGGACGGCGTTGATCTGCCCGGCCGCCAGCACCGCTGCCTTGGCCGGCGTCTGGCCGCGGATGGTCCAGAGCTCGAACACCCGGCCGCCCGAGGGCGCCGCCGTCGCGCCCATCAGGACCACGCCGGCGTCCAGCGACGACGACGCCGCCACCGTGACCTTGCCGCCACCGACCACCGGGCTGGTGTGCACCTCCAGGTCAGGCGCGGCCAGAATCTGCCGGACGCGGGCCGTCTGCTGCGCCGACGCCGCCGCCTGCTGCGAGGCCTCGGCGGCGACCTGACGCTCGTTCCGTACGCGCTGGTCCTGCACGGCGAACACGGTCGTACCGACCCCGGCGGCCAGGACCACCGCGGCGGCCACGGCGATCGCCCGCCGGCGCCACCCGGACCGCGGCTTACGCCAGTCGGAGGCCGGCGCCGCGGAGATCTGACGGGTCTGCGCTATCACGCTCATCACGTCGTCCCGCAACCGCGGCGGCGGCACCGACCAGGTGCTGTCGGCCAGCCGGGCCGCGGTCTCGCGGAATTCGTCGATCTCGATCCGGCAGCTCTCGCACGACGCCAGGTGCCGGTCGAAGGCGCCCCGCTCGATGTCGTCCAGCGCGTCCAGCGCGAACGCGCCGGCCAGCGCGTGAATGTCGGTGCTGGTCATGCCGTCACCTCCACACCGAGACAGTCGCGTAACCGGATCAGGCCGTCCCGCATCCGGGTCTTGATCGTGGGGAGCGGGGTGGACAGCAACTCGGCCACCTCCCGGTATGAGTTGCCCTGGTAGTACGCCAGGGTGACGGCTTCCCGCTGCAGTTCGGTCAGGTCGTCCAGGCAACGGCGCACCTGCTGGCGCTCGAGCCGCCCGGACACCTCGTCGACGACCTCGTCGTACGGCCGGCTGACGGTCGCGATGCCGACCTTCATCGTCCGGTCGGCGGCGGCCTGCTCGGAGCGGACCCGGTCGACGGCCCGCCGGTGCGCGATGGTGAACACCCACGACGTCGCCGAGCCCCGCGCGACGTCGTAGCGGGACGCCGTCCGCCACACCTCGACCAGAACCTCCTGCGCGACCTCCTCGGCCTGCGCCGGGTCCCGCAGCACGCGCCGGATCAGCCCGTAGACGCGCGGCGCGACCAGGTCGTACAGCATCCCGAAGGCCTTCTCGTCGCCCCGCGCGACCTCATGCAGGAGGTCGGCGGGATCGGGCGAGGACGGTCCCGCGGGCGAGGGCACGGCGGAGAGATGGTCCGGCCGCCGTGCGCCGCTTGCGTCCGTCATGCCGTACCCCAACCGGAGAAGTGATCAGATCGCACAAACCGTATTCGGTGGCCAGGCCCGAAGCGGATGGGTCAGGCGGGCGGATTTTCCCGGGCCACCCGAGCCGCGATCCGCGCGACCTCCTCCACGGTCAGCGCGATGATCGGTTCCTCCGGTCCCCCGGCGGCCAGACCGCGCTCGGCGTGACCGACGAAGATCTCGGCCGACACCTTGCTGTCCAGCGCCGCGTGCAGGCTGTCGGCGATCCGATCGGCGAGCTCGTTCTGCAACATGAGCGTCAGCTTAGGGCCACCCGCACGACCGTACGGGTGGCGACGGCCGACGCCACCGCGGCCAGGATGCGGGTCACCTGGGCGCCGAATCGCACGTCGAGCTCGGACGACCCGGCGAACAACGCGTCCAGGGCCGCCCCGAACGCCTCGACCGGCTCCCACGGCTGGTCCGGCACCTCCACCCGCCCGGCCGTCCCGGCGAACACCGCCTCCTCGCGGGCGGCGGCCGGCGGGACCTGCACCGACAGTTCGAGCGTGCTGATCGCGTCCGACTCGTGGCGCAGCAGCACGTGCGTCATGTCGTGCGGGCCGGCCATCGCGGTCACCTCGGTCACCGGGCCCAGCACCGGCAGGATCAGCGCCAGCGCGTGCGGGCCGACGTCCCACAGGCCGCCCTGCTCGATGCGCCAGGGCGAGTCGGCGAACGGGTTGCCCTCTTCGTAGATGTACCCGACGTGGTCCACCCGGGCCTCGATCCAGCCGCCGGTCCGGACGGTGCCGGCGAGGAACTCCCGCACGATCGGCATGAACCGCCGGGTGAAGAACACCACCGAGTTCACCCGGTTCGCCTCGGCCGCGTCGGCGATCCGGTCGGCCAGATCCGGATCCAGCGCGACCGGCTTGTCCAGCAGCAGGTGCTTACCGGCTTCGGCCGCCCGCAGCGCGAGCGGGGCCTGGACCGCAGGCGGCAACGCGACCGCGACAGCGTCCACGTCGGCGATCAGCGCGTCGGCATCGGCGTACGCCCTGGCCCCGTACCGGCCGGCCAGATCCGCCGCCTTGGCCTCGTTCCGGCCCCAGACGCCGGTGAACTCCACGTCCGGATGGGCGGCCAGACCGGGCGCGTGAGCCAGATGCGCCCATGGTCCCGTACCGAAAAGTCCGAAGCGCACGGCCACCGACCACCTTCCGTGAGCCGGGTTGTCCAGCCGAAAGCTATCAGGCTGTTCATGGTCAGTACGCTGTGTCGGGTGAACGGTCCTCTGTCGGTCGCGACCATCGTGGTGTCGCTCGTGCTGGCGGTCTGGTTCCTGGTCCGGTCGGCCCTCAACCGACCGCCGAACCGCGCCGACCTGATCGCCGCGCTGGGTCTGTCGGCGGTGGTCGTGGTGCTGGTGATCGTGGCCGTGATCGGGCTCGTCTCGCCGCCCCGGCCGGCCGAGACGGGCACCTTTGCCGGATACCTGATCACCACGATCGCGTTCGTCCCGACGGCATGGGTGCTGGCGAGGATGGAACCGACCCGCTACGGCAACCTCATCCTCGGTGTCGCCTGCCTGGTGATACCGGTTCTGGTGCTGCGCTTGCAGCAGATTGCGTCGGTGACCGGTGGCTGAGCCGAAGACTACGACCCGCCCCCGGGACGCCGCGATCGGCACCGGTCTCGGGCGGGTGCTGCTGTTCGTGTACGGCGTCTTCGCGCTGTCCGCCAGCGCCCGGGCGGCCGTGCAGATCGCCACCAAGTTCTCCGGGGCCCCGCTGGCGTACCTGCTGTCGGCGCTGGCCGCGGTCATCTACATCACGGCCACCGTGGGCCTGGCCATCGGCGGCCCGCGCGGCCGCCGGATCGCGCTCACCAGCTGCTCGATCGAACTGCTGGGGGTGCTCGTGGTGGGCACCTTGAGCCTGGCCGACAAGTCCGCCTTCCCGGACGCCACGGTGTGGTCCGGCTACGGCAGCGGGTACGGGTACGTGCCGCTGGTGCTGCCGTTCATCGGGCTGTGGTGGCTGTGGCGCCGGCGCCCGCAGGCCTGAGGCGCCCGTACGTCCAGGATGCGGCGCTGGTGCCGGTGCTGGCCGCGCTCGCGTTCGTCCCCGGCTTCACCGGCAACGGCATCATCCTGGGCTAGCTGCACCTGCGGTCGCTGGATGCGTTCGGCGTGGTGCTCGGATGCGCGTGCTGGTGGTGACCACGTTCCACGTCGACGCGTACGTGTACGAGGCGCTGCGGGCCGGCGCCAGCGGCTTCCTGCTCAAGGACGCCCGCCCGGCCGAACTGATCGGCGGCTACCGGCAGCTCGGGACCGGAGCCGCGATCGATCGGGGCCGCCATGTGCACGCTGGCGGTGGGGATCCGGGCTGTCCGTCCCGGTCTCGGGCCTGAGCGTCGACGGTCTGCTGCGAGCCCACCTCACCGGGCCGGCGATCCTGTCCGGCGGCGCCTTCGGCATCGAGGGCTCGCTGCTCACCGTGGTCCTCGGCCTGGCCGTCTCGGGGCTGTTCCGGCGCCGGGCGACGATCATCCCGCGGCGTCGCCGGGAGGCAGTCGCTCCGTCGCCAGACACGAAATCAGGCAACGCTCCTTCGCGTCGTTGAGGAACTGCGCGGTCCAGGTGGTGAATCCGCCGTCGCCGACCTCACCACCGTCCACTGTGATCCGTAGCGCAGCCCCGGTGTAGTAGCCGCGGCCGCGCTGCCGTGCCGGGTCCTCCACCGCCGGCAGCCCCGCCGCCCGCAACCGCTCCGCCAGCACCGGATCGTCGAACACCGTGAACTCCAGCCCGTACGCCCGGCCGGCCAGCACCCGCCCCCAGTATTCGAGATGGAACCGCAGCAACCCGATCTCGGTCCGCGACGACCCGGCGTCGCGCGCCGACGACACCAGCGCGAACAGCCGGAAGTGCGAGGACCAGCCGGCCCCGAAGTCCTGTGCTCGCAGCACCCGGTGGCTGGTCGCCAGATGCACCGCGTGATCGTGCCCCTTCCGCCGGGCGGCCGCCTCAAGTGCCAGCACGTTGGTCGGGTCACTGACCACTTCGGACGTCCGTACGGTCGACACCACCCGGTTCTGACTCACCGGCCCGACCACGCTCGCCACCCCGAGCGGCCCCACCGGCGACAGCTCGACCCGCCCGACCTCGTCCGGCAACAGCCGCCACAGCAACGCCTCGACCTCGTTCAGCGCCCGCGGATCAGCCGAAGCCGGCCGGACGAACCGGTTGGCCTTCCACCGCCGCACCAGATCCGCCGCCCGCACCCGGCTGGCCCGCTCGCCGGCCAGGTCCATCAACACCGACTGCAGATCCGTCGGCGACAGCCCGGCCAGCGCCTCCCGGCTCCCGGCCGGCAGCCGCCCCCACACCCGCCGCGCCGCCTCGTTCATGCCGCCACGATGTCCCGGCCCGAGCTCGGTGTCGAGCGGATTAGCCGTCCGCGCCGATCGTGTGCGGGAGGAAGTTGCAGTGGTCCTGGGTGATCAGGCCCTTGACGCCGACGCCCTCCCGGATGCCCATGCCGGCCGGTTCCCCGTCGATCAGCCAGGAGCCGATCACCGGGTGGACCGGGCCTTCCAAGCCGTCGAAGGTGGGCAGCTCGCGCAGCTCCTGCAGCACGAACCGGCCGTCCGCGCCGTACTCCGACGGGCAGCTGGTGATCGTGGCGCCGTCGCGGACCAGGGTGACCGAGCCGCCCTCGCGGCCCCAGACCGGCTTCTTGGCGTACGACGTGAGGGCGGCCGCCTCGGGCGAGTCGGCAAAGTAGGCCGGCAGCAGGTACTTCCCGCGCTCGGGGTCGGCGCCGAACATCTGCCACAGCACCGGCAGCAGGCCCTTGTTGCCGAGCAGTGCCGCCTTGTACGGCGGCTCGATCCAGACCGTGCCGCGCTTGTTGGGGTCGCCCATGTTCCGGAAGAACGCCTTGCCGCCCTCCTCGGTCCAGAACCATTCCCACGGGTACAGCATGAAGATGACGTCGATCGGCTCGGCCTTGTCCTCGGCCCCGGGAGTGGGCACGAACAGGACCCGGTCACCTTCGACGTCCCAGCCGATCTGGCTCATCGCGATCAACTCGACCGGATAACCCGACTCCTCGGCCGTGGACATCAGGTAGGCGACGTTCATCCGGTCCTCGCCGGTGGGCTCGCTGGTCTCGTACGCGAAGAAGATCTTCGGCATTTCCGGCAGCCACGGGCGGGCCTCGCGGAGCTTGCCGAGGTTGCGCCGCCACGCGCCGGGGTTGGCGGGCTCGTCGTCCTCGGCCGCCCAGCCGACCAGGCGGTCGTGAATGGAGTTCCACTGCCGCCACGGGTGCCGGGTGAGGTTGGTCTGGTCGGCCCAGTGCCACTGGATGACGGCCGCCTCGACCAGCGACGTCGGCGTCTGCGCGTTGAACTCGAACAGCTTCGGCGCCGAGCCGGCGCCGTCGTACCAGAGGTCGAAGCGGCCGTAGACGGTGGGCGAGAAGTCCGGGGTCTGCACCGGGTACCGGCGGTCCGGGTCCTTGTCCTCGTGGGTCCAGGTCTGCGGGTCGCCGTCCCACCAGGTACGGATGATCTGCTCGTGCGCGAACTCGGGGATGCCGAGGCGGGCCAGGTAGCACGTCGACGGGTTGCAGACCGCGCCGAAGTAGCCGTCCCGCCGGCCCTGCGCGGTGTTCCGGGGGCACTGCGACACCATCCAGTCGCCGGCCTCCATGCACATCGCGTAGAGCGCGTTGGTGGCCGCCTCCAGCTCCTCGATCTCGTCCGGCGTGAAGTCGTAGTACGGGCCCTCCGACCAGTACGACTCGAAGGTGCCGTCGGGGAGCTCGGTGTCGTTGTAGGTGAGCCCGAGGCTGTAGTTGGTCAGCTCCCAGCCGTCGCGGACGGGGCCGTACGGGATGCGGCGCATCAGCTGCCCGACGAGTGCGACGTGGTCCTCGTACCGTCGCCGCCCTTGCCCACGACGCTGGTCTTCACCGTGCCGTTGCCGATCCGCCCGGTCTTGGGCAGGCCGTACGTACTGCGCGACGACTGGTCGTTGTAGGCGAACCGCTGACCGCCGGACGGCAGCCGGTAGCCCACCGGCCAGCCCGCCGAGTAGAGGGACGAATGCCAGATGTAGTACGGGACGACGCCGCCGGCGTAGTGGCGGTTGTCGTCGCAGAGGTTCTCGTCGACGACCACGCCGTTCGTGTCGGCGCAGTAGAAGCCCTCGTCGTGGTACTGCCGCGAGCTGTCACACGCGGCCGAGCCGCCCGCCGCGAGCAGAAGGAAGGTACTGCTCAGCGACACGCTGCGCGAGGTCATCCGTCGGGTCACAGCCGACCACTGTACCGGTCGGCCGCGAAGCCGCCACGGGTCAGTCGCGAGGCCCTCCGGAGACGTAGATGACCTGGCCGGAGACGAAGCCGGCGCCCTCGGAGGCGAGGAACGCGATGGTGTTGGCGACGTCCTCGGGGCGACCGGCGCGGCCGACCGGGATCTGGCTCACCGCGGCCTTGGAGAACGTCTCGAAGTCGATGCCGACGCGGGCCGCGGTGGCCGCGGTCATGTCGGTGACGATGAAGCCGGGCGCGACCGCGTTCGCGGTGATGCCGAACTTGCCCAGCTCGATGGCGAGCGTCTTGGTGAAGCCCTGCAGGCCGGCCTTGGCCGCGGCGTAGTTGGCCTGCCCCCGGTTGCCGAGCGCGGACGTACTGGACAGGCTGATGATCCGGCCGAACCCGGCGTCCACCATGTGTTTCTGCACCGCCCGGCTGAACAGGAACGCGCCGCGCAGGTGGACCGCCATGACGGTCTCCCAGTCGTCCTCGCTCATCCTGAACAGCAGGTTGTCGCGCAGCACACCGGCGTTGTTGACCAGTACGGTCGGCGGCCCGAGCTCGGCCACCACCCGCTCCACGGCCGCGGCCACCGCGGTCGGGTCGGAGACATCGGCGCCGATCGCGGTCGCCGAGCCGCCGGCGTCGTGGATCTCGGTCACCGTGGTCGCGCAGGCGCCCTCGTCCAGGTCGACGACGGCGACCGCGAGCCCGTCTGCGGCCAGCCGCCGGGCGGTGGCCTCGCCGATGCCGCGGGCGGCCCCGGTGACGATCGCGACGCGTGCAGGCTGAGTCATGCGGCGAGGATAACCGACCTCACGGGAGGCGCCGCAGCCTGATCCACCGATACCCATACCCGCCGACCTCGACCTTGGCGAAGTCGCCGACCTCGGAGTAATCGCGGTCGGCGAGCACGTCGTTCGGCATCGACGCCTCCTCGGCCAGCGTGCTCAGGTCGACGGTCACGTCCGTCTCGGCCAGGTTGTGCACGAACACCATGGTCCCGGTGTCCCCGTCGGCGCGGTGCACGAGCACCCCGACCGGGGCCGGCACGTCGACGTGGGTGCAGGTCCCGCTGCCGACCTCGGGCGCCTCCCGCAGGGTGCGGATCATGCGCTCGAACCAGGACAGCAGCGAGCCGGGGTCCCGCCGCTGCATGGTGACGTTGACCTTCTGGTACGCGAACTCGCCCGCGGAGATGATCGGGCGGATCAGCGCGCCCGCGTCGGCGTGGGAGAAGCCGGCGTTCTTGGTCAGGTTCCACTGCATGGGCGTACGGATGGCGTCCCGGCCGTGCAGCGACAGGTCGTCGCCCATGCCGATCTCCTCGCCGTACCGGATCACCGGCGTGCCCCGCAGCGTGAACTGCAACGAGTAGGCCAGCTCGATCCGCTTCCGGTCGCCGCCCAGCATCGAGGCCAGCCGGCGGCGGATGCCCCGCCCGTACAGCTGCATGTTCTCGTCCGGCCCGAACTCGTGGAACACCAGGTCGCGCTGGTCGGCGGTGAGCCGGGACAGGTCGATCTCGTCGTGGTTGCGCAGGAAGGTGGCCCACTGGGAGCCGTCCGGCAGGGTCGGGGTGTCCCGCAGCGCGTCGATCACCGGCTCCGCGTCGTGGCGGGCCAGCGCCAGGATCATCCGGCCGTTGAGCATGAAGTCGAACAGCATGTGGATCCGGTTGGACGAACCCCCGTTGTCGCCGAAGTAGACCTTGAGCTGGTCCGGTTCGACGTTGGCCTCGGCCAGCAGCACCGAGTCGCCCTTGCGCCACTGCAGGTGCTGCCGCAGTTCGGTGAGGAACTCCAGGTCCTTGCGCGGGTTGGGGTTGTCCGGCGTCGTCTCCTCGATGATGAACGGCGCCGCGTCCATCCGGAAACCGGCCACCCCGAGCTGCAGCCAGAACGCGCAGATCTTCTTGATCTCCTCGCGGACCTGCGGGTTGGTGATGTTCAGGTCGGGCTGGAATTTGTAGAAGCGGTGGTAGTACCACTGCTTGGCCGTACGGTCGAAGCTCCACGTCTCGGCCTGCTCGCCCGGGAACACCATGCCCTGGTGGCGGTCGGCCGGTGCGGACTCGGACCACACGTACCAGTCCCGGTACTTCGAGTCCGGCGACGAGCGCGCGTCCTGGAACCACGGGTGCTGGTCGCTGGTGTGGTTGACGACCAGGTCGATGATCACCTTGATGCCGAGGTTGCCCGCCTGGTGCAGCAGCTCGGCGAAGTCGCCGAGGTTCCCGAACCGCGGGTCGACGTTGTAGAAGTCGGCCACGTCGTAACCGTCGTCACGGTCCGGCGACGGGTGGATCGGGTTCAGCCAGATGCAGGTGACCCCCAGCCGGGCCAGGTAGTCGAGCCGGCCGATCACGCCACGGATGTCACCGCAGCCGTCCCCGTCGGAGTCGGCGAAAGTGTCGATGTCGAGGCAATAGATGACGGCCTTGTCATACCACCGGTCGCTCATGCTCTCTTACTTGTCCCCGGGACCGGGCGGCGAAACCGCGGACCCGGACGACGGGACGCACCTTCTCAAGGGGCAGGAAGCTGGTCAGCGCGGCCAGGTGCGGCGCGAACGAGATCGTGATGGTGGCGAACGTGGCCGCGTGGAACGAGTAGAAGAGCGCCACCGCCCAATTCCGCCACTTCGGCTTCAGCGCGAAGATCAGCGGGCTGGTCAGCTCGAACGCGACGATCCCGAACTGGGAGACGATCAGCAGGTAGGGGACGCCGGCGATGAGATCAGCCAAGCCGGTGCCGCGCCGCACGATCGCGTGGGCCAGCACCGAGCTGGTCGTCCAGTCCAGGCCACCGAAACGCAGCTTGGCCCAGGACGACAGGAAGTACGTACAGACCACCGCGATCTGGGTGACCCGCAACGCCCAGCCGCCCTTCTCGGTCAACTCGGGATCACCGTGCCGGGCCCGGCCCACGGTGGGCAACGCGGCCAGCGCGACGAGCAGCCCGAACCGGTCATGGTCGACCTTGCCGTAGCTCATCGCGATGATCATCCACTCGAAGTACAGCGCGAAGACGGTCCAGCCGAGCAGCCGCGGCGCCCGCCCGGTGCTCGCGGCCAGCGTGGTGGCCAGCAGCACCCAGAAGATCGAGTGGACCAGCAGCGGGGTCGGCACCGGCAGCGGCAGCACGCGGCCGACCAGCAGCGGCTGATAAAGGTCGCCGGGCGTACTGGCGTGGTTGCGCACCCACGGCGTGAAGATCACCAGGTCGGCGGCGACGAAGAGGTAGACGACGGTCCGGAAGGCGGCGATCCGGCCGCGCGGGACGGGCTCGGTGAGCCACCGGGTGACGGCGTTCACGACGCCACCCCCGCGCTCATCCGGCCCGCCACTGCGCTCATCCGGCCCGCCACTGCGCGATGGTCTGGTCGTGGCTGGTCCCGGTCGGGCGGGAGTGTTGGATGCCGACCCAGTGGATGACGATCCGCACCTCGGTCAGCGGCGGAGCGGCCGGAGTCTTGTCGTGGTACGCCTGGGCGACCTCCTGCAGGCGCGCCGGGTCCGACACGTACCGGGTCTGCTGGCCCTCGATCTCGGCCCGGCGCAGGCCCGAATTGGCCTCGGTCAGCACGACCGTCCGGCCGGTGGTGTCGACGCCCTCGACCCGGGTGTCGGGCGCGTCGGCGTTCGGCCCGGGGGCGGTGGAGTACATCCGGAACGGCCCGAACGGGAAATCGTCGTCCTGCCCCCACAGCGTGCCGCCGACGAGCAGTACCAGCGCGGCCACGGCCACGGCGACCCGGATCGCCCGCCCCGGCCTGCTCAACGTCTCCATGCGCACTCCATCGCGCGGCGACATTACCGCCCCGGCGCCATCTCCCGCTGATCCGCCTCGCGCCCGTGGCGAACCAGCTCGGCCAGCCGGCTGGAACCTGCCGACCCCCGTAGGTCGGGAAGATCACTGTGACCGCCACCGGCACCCCGAAGCCGACCGCCTGGCGGCGGATCTGGCCGGGAAGTCCGGAAACGACGGCGCGCGGCCGCTCCGGAGAGCGACCGCGCGTCGGGGCGAGGCGGGTCAGAAGCCCGCGGTGACCCGGGTGAAGTCCCAGTCGTTCTGGGCGATACCACTGCAGGTGGAGACCACGCCGCCGCCGGCGCAGCCGCGGTCTCGGTTGACCGCCCAGAAGGTGAACCGGGCGAATCCCTTCGACTTGGCGTAGTCGCGGATCTGCGTCCAGGTGGCGACGCTGGTCAACTCCTGCTGGTCGGACAGGCCGTTCATGCCGGAGATGCCCATGTGCGAGTACGCCTGGGAGTCGCTGTAGCCGAACGTCGACTTCAGCAGGTTCTTCAGCGCCTCACTGGCGTTGACCGTGTTCTGGTACATGTTGCTGCCGCCGCCGAAGTCGAACGGCATCTGGGTGAAGACGTCGACGTTCGCGCCGAGCGCCTTGGCCTGCTGGACGAGCCGCGTGCCGTAGTACGTCGGGCCGGTGGTCGCGGTGCCGAACGTCAGGATCGTGGTCACCGACGCGTTGCGCTGCTTGATGATCTTCAGAGCGCCGAGGATCCGGTCCTGGACGGTGGTGTTCTCGAACTCGTCCGAGTTCTCGATGTCGATGTCGATCGCCTTCAGGCCGAACGCATCGATCACCTTCTGGTACGCCCCGGCCAGCGCGTCGGCGGTCGAGCAGTTCGGGCCGAGCTTGTTGCCGCTGTAGCCGCCGAACGATGGGACGACCGTACCGCCGGCCGCCTTGATCGCGTTGATCGTGCTGGCGTGCACGCCGCCGGTGATGCCGCCTTCGCCGTCCCACACCGGGTTGCAGCCGTTGGCCAGGACGAACGCGATGGTGAAGGCTCGGATGCCGGTGGCGCTCATGACCGTGGACGGCGCCGGCGGGTTGCCCCAGCCGGGATAGATGTAGGGCGCCGCGGCCATCTTGGTGCCGGTGCTGGGCGGCGGGTTGGTGGGACTGGTCGGCGGCGGGGTGGTCGGCGGCGGGGTGCTACCGCCACAGGTGCCCTGGTCGGCCCAGACATCCCACTGTCCACTGTGCGTGGCCGGGCTCTCGTTCTGGGTCCACCACTTGGCGTTGTAGTTGTGGCCGCTCTGGGAGGCCTGGTTGCCACCGACGTACACCTGGCCGGCGCTCCACGCCGGTGCGCACGCGGTGGCCGCGTCCGAGATCGCCATCGGGAGGATCGCGGCGGCCGCAGAGATGATCACGACACCGGCGACGGCGACGTACCTCTTCTTGAGTTTCACGGGGGTTGCTTCTCCTGGATTCGGGGTGGGTCAGGGAAGGGTGGACAGGTGGGGCTTGACGGTGGCCGCGAAGGCGTTGCCGTTCTTGACGTCCCAGTTGATCGACCAGGTCATCGCGCCCCGGATGCCCGGGTACGTGGCCGGCGGCTTGAACTTCCCGCAATTGGTGCCGCGGGCCAGGCAGTCCAGGGCGGCGTTGACGTTCGCCGGGGACTGGTAGCCGCCGCTGGCCGCGGAGCTGGACGCGGGCAGGCCGACCCCGACCTGATCCGGCCGGAGACCGTTCTGCAGCTGGATGCACGCCAGCGCGGTGATGAAGTCGACGTTGCCCTGGCTCCACGGCGCGAACTGGTCGCAGCCGAGCATCGTGCCGGAGTTGTAGTACTGCGTGTTGACGACGGTCAGGATGTCCTTGATGGTCAGCGCCAGCGCGAAGTACGACGACTGCACGTTCTGCATGTCGATGGTCTGCGGAGCCAGCGTGACGATCAGGTTGGCGCCGGCCTTGGTCCGCAGGCTGTGCAGCGCCTGACCCATGTAGGTCGGGCTGACCCCGTTCTCCAGGTCGATGTCGACGCCGTCGAAGCCGTACGTCTGCATCAGCGAGTAGACCGAGTTGGCGAAGTTGGTGGCCGCCCCCGAGTCGCCGACGCTGACTGTGCCGCTTTCGCCGCCCACCGAGATGATCACCTTCTTGCCGCGCGCGTGCAGCGTGGCGATGTCGGCCTTGAACTGGTCGCTCGAGTAACCGCCGACCGCGCTCGCGAGGCCGGGGTCGAGGCTGAAGGCGACCGAGCCCGGGGTCGACGTGGCCGTGGCGAAGGCGACCGCGATCAGGTCGTAGTCGGCCGGGACGGCGGCCAGCTTGAGGGGGGTCGCGCCGTTGACGAAGTTCTGCCAGTAGCCGGTGAGGATGTGCTTCGGCAGCGTGCCGTTGGACGGCGGCACGGTCGTCGGCGGCACGGTCGTCGGAGGCACGGTCGTCGGAGGTGTGGTCGGTGGGGTCGTGGGCGCCGGGGTCGGCGGGGTGGTCGGGGGCTTGGTGGTGGGTGGCGGGGTCGTCGGCGTCGTAGTGCCGCCGCAGGTGCCGTTGTCGGCCCAGACGTCCCACTGGCCGCTGTGCGAAGCCGGGCTCTCGTTCTGGGTCCACCACTTGGCGGTGTAGTTGTGGTTGTTCTGCGAGGCCTGGTTGCCGCTGACGTAGACCTGGGTGGAGCTCCATCCGGCGACGCAGGCCACTGCGGCGTCGGCACTTGAAGCCAGGTAGACGGCGGATCCGCCGGCCGCGAGCGCGGCCACGACGGTGAGGACAAGGGATCGGCGCATGGGGGTGGGCCTCCCGCTCGGGGACAGTGCTCATAATTATTAGGACTGTTAACAGTTCAAGTCCAGATCAACCGGTCTTAATTTTTCTTTAAATGCGAAAGGGGCCGGCGGACCGGCCCCTTTCATTTACCTATTGATGAAAGTGGCTACCGCCGGAATTGGAACCAATTGACGTTCACGAAGTCCGCCGGCTGGCCGCTGGTGAAGGTCAGGTACACCGTGTGCGTACCGGTCACGTTGGACACGTTGCCCGGGATCGACACCCAGTTCTGCCAGCCGCCGGTGCTGCCCAGCGCGAAGCTGCCGATCGGCGCGTTGCTGCGGCTGTCGACCCGGACCTCGACCAGGCCGCTGACGCCGCTGCCGGCTCCTGAGGCCACCCGGGCCACGAAGTCGCGGACGCCGCCCGTACCGAAGTTGACGTTGTTGTACTGCAGCCAGTCGCCGTTGGCGATGTAACCCACGTCGGAGCCACCCTCCGAGGCGGCCTCGGTCTGGGTGCCCGACTGCGCGTTGAACGACTCGGCCTGGATCTGGCTGTACGCGTTCTGTCCACCGGTCGGCGGGGTGGTCGGCGGAGTCGTGGGCGGGGTCGTGGGCGGAGTGGTCGGCGTGGTGCCGCCACCCGACTGGTACACGGCCACGTAGTCGACCAGCATCGGCACGCCGGACTGGGTGGCCGCGGTCGGGCCGCCACCGAAGGCGGCCGGGAAGCCGCCGCCCATGGCCACGTTGAGGATCACAAACATGCCGTGGTGGGTGGCGTTGTTCCAGGTGGTGGCATCGACCTGACCCGAGTTCAGGGTGAAGTAGTTGTTGCCGTCGAGGTAGAACCGCATCTGCTCGGGCGAGACGCTGCGGTCGTACTCCACCGCGTACGTGTGGAACGCGGTCTGGCAGCCCGAACAGGCGTGCTCACCGGAACCGAGACCGGTGGTCTCGTTGCACGGGCCGCCCGCGGCGACGCCACAGTGGAGGGTGGAGAAGACGCTGCTGCGCCCGTTGATGTCCTCCATGATGTCCCACTCGCCGATGCTCGGCCAGTTGGTCGCGCCGACGGGTCGCGCGCCCGCGCCCATCGACCAGAACGCCGGCCAGTACCCGGCCGCGGCGGCGCCGCTGACGTTCGGCTGCTGCAGCCGCGCCTCGATGCGCACCTTGCCGCCGGCCGGCGCGGCGAAGTCGGTGCGCTGCGTCTCCACACGCCCCGAGGTCCAGTTCCCGGCGCCGTCCCGGATCGGCTTGATCACCAGGTTGCCGGTGCCGTCCTGATAGACGTTGTTGGTCGAGTCGGTCATCGTCTCGACCTCGCCGGTGCCCCAGTTGGAGGCGCCACCGGGATATCCGATGCCGGTGTCGTAGAGCCAGTTGGTCCGGTTCAGCCCGGTGCCGGCGGCACCGCTGAAGTCGTCGCTGAACACCAACGACATGCCGGCCGGCGGACCGGGCACGGCGGCGTCAGCATTCATCACGAACGTCGCGGAGGCGCCGACGGCGACCATCGCGGCCGCCACGGCGAACAGTCTTCGCGCGATCTTCTTCTGCATGGGTCAGGCCTTTCCACGGTGGGATGGAAATTGGGGGACGACGTCTTGGCTTCGCTGTGGTCATGCTCCTGAGAGCGCTCTCACGAAGTTAACTGCGCGTTTCCGGGCGTTGTCAACATTGGCGCTTATTGATTGCTGATGGTGATGGGGCGGCGCCAGATCGCGTGTTCGAGTGCCGTCCAGGCCGTCGAGGTGAGCAGGTAGATCGCTCCGGCCAGCGGGAGGGATGCCATGACCGCCACCGTGAGGTAGGGCATCCAGGGCATCACTCGGGCGAAACCTGCGGTGACGCCCTCGCCGGGGGTGTGGGCGGTGCCGCGCGCGGGCTTGGCGCCGCGGGCGGGGGCGGGCGCACCCCGCCCCTGGTTGGGTGGGGCGACTTTGGCACGGGGGTCCGACAGTTTTGCGGCGTTGTCCACAGCGGCGATCTGGGCCTGCCGCAGCCGGCGGGAGTTCCACCGGGCCAGGGCCACGCCGAGGGCGAGCAGAGTGGCGAAGACAGCCGCTCCGGACGCACTGGCGAAGATGTGGGCCGTGAGCGGGACACCGAACAGCACCCCGGCGAGCACGCCGGTCACCACCGCCGCCGCCGGCCGGACCAGGCGAAACATGATCATGAAGAACGGCGTCTGGGCCAGGCCCGGCAGCAGGCTGACGAACGGGCCGACGCCGGCCGCGCGCTGCCGGCCGAGCGTCTCGGTGGCCAGGGCCACCCGGTCGTCCCCATGCTTGCGACGTAGCTCCTCGAGCTGCGGGGCGAGCGCGGCGCGGCGGCGTTCGGCGCGGACCTGGAGGTACGTGAGCGGGCTGATCAGCAAGCGGACGAGCAGCGTGAACACGACGATGGCGAGCGCGCCGGCCAGACCGCCGACAAAGGGGGTGAGCACGGTGGCGAGGTGTTCGAGGGCGGAGTGCGCGACGCCGACCACGGCGCCGAAAGCAGCAGAAATGGACATGGAACGCTCCAACGGTCCGAGACGATTCGGGACGCGGAAGCGGAGTCCGAGCACCACACACCGTGACGTGCCACTGGTACCTGGCTGCGGACCGCTCTCACCGGCTGTACCACTGGAGCGCGCCAGTGGTACGGCAAGTGTGGTTCTGGAGCGGCTTGAGGCACGTGGTGTACCACTGACGCACCCGTGGCCCGCGACCGCGGCTCGTCGGCACGATCACGCGCCGTAAGCGAAGACGCAGTCGGTGCAACCCCGCGAAAGCAACCCGCGAAGCAGCCGTCGGCCGGGTCAGGCGGTCAGACAGTGGAGGGGTGGGGGTACTCAGATCCCCGCGGGAAGCGAAGCGGGTGCTCGCGGCCGCGGCCGCCCGGCGGCGTCGGGGTCGCTGAGGCGGGGCGTGCGGTAAGCGCGAATACGGGCACGCGCCCCCACGAACCAGGCGGCCGCACCCGGACGCCGAGCCGGCCGGCCGGCCGCGGCCACCGCGACCACCAGAACCGTCGCCAGCACGGCCAGCCCCAGGCCGACCGCCGCGTACGGCGCCGGCGAGCCCGAGGCCGACGGGATGTGCAGGGCCAGCAGGACCCACAGCAGCATGCCCGAAACGGTACCGCGCCCACTCCACCCGGGCCCGGTTTCTGCCCTCCGGGGATCGGGTACCTGCGGCCCATGGACATGGCGACCGGCCCGACCACGATTTCTCCGGAGCTGGCCGACGAGGCCGAGTCGCAGGGGCTGCTCACCCTCGGCGTCGAGGAGGAGTATCTCCTCGTCGAAAGCGACAGCCCCCGGGCCACGCCCAAGGTCGAGGAGGTCGCGGCCGAGGTCGCGGAGGACATCCGGCCGTACGTGCAGCACGAGTTCCAGCTCAGCCAAATCGAAGCCGCCACCCCGCCCGAGCTGGAACTGAGCTCGCTCTTCACGGCGATGGCCCGGCTGCGTACGGGTCTGGCTGACGCGGCCGGGCGGGCCGGTGTCCGGCTGGTGGCGATCGGCACCGGCATCGCCGACCAGCCCCCGGTCGACGTCACTGACCAGCCGCGGTACCACCGGATGCGCCAGCGCTACGGCGACCTGTCCCCGAGTCCGGGCATGAACGGTATGCACGTGCACGTCAGCGTCCCCGATCCGGAGACGGGCGTGCAGATTCTCAACCACTTGCGTCCCTGGCTGCCGATCTTCCAGGCGGCCACGGCCAATTCGCCGTACGCCCAAGGTCGCGACACCGGGTACGCCAGCTGGCGCTCGATGCTGTGGGAGCGTTGGCCGACCGTGGGCCCGACGCCGTACCTCCAGTCGTACGACCAGTACGAGTCGTTGCTCGCGGACCTGGTCACCAGCGGCGCGATGATCGACGAGGGGATGCTCTACTGGTACGCCCGGCTGTCGGCGCGGTACCCGACGGTGGAGATCCGGATGGGTGACGTGTGCCCCACGCTGGACGACGCTCTGCTGTTGGCCGCCCTGGCCCGGGCCCTGGTGGCTACGATTCTGGCAGACGTGCAGGACGGCATTCCCGCCCCGGACGTTCCGCATCCGCTGCTCATGGCGGCCCACTGGCGGGCCGCGCATGACGGGCTGGAGGGGCTGAACATCGACATGGCGACCCGTGAGCCGCGCCCGGCGTGGCGCCTGATCCGCCAGCTTTTCGATTACGTACGGACGGAACTCGAGCGGCACGGCGACCTGGAGCTGGCCACGATCCTGATGGGCCGGTTGCGGACCCGCGGGACCGGCGCCGCCCGGCAACGCGCCGTGATGGCCCGCGACGGCGCCACCCTGGCCGACCTCGCCGACTGGTCCGCGGCCGCCACCCGGGGCACTGCGTGAAGCTGGTCGTGATCGGCGGCGACGCCGGCGGCATGTCGGCGGCGTCCCAGGCCCGCAAACGGATGCCCGAGGAGCAGCTGCAGATCGTCGCGTTCGAGCGGGGCCACTTCACCTCGTACTCGGCGTGTGGGATCCCGTACTGGATCGGCGGTCTGGTCGACGACCCGGACAAGCTGGTCGCGCGGCACCCGGAGGAGCACCGCAAAACGGGTATCGACGTCCGGATGCGGCACGAGGTGATCGGCATCGACCTCGACCGGCGTGAGGTCGTCGCGCGCGATCTGGAGCGCGGCCGGGACGTCCGCGAGGGCTTCGACCACCTGGTGTACGCGACCGGCGCGGTGCCGCTGACGCCGCCGTGGGCCGAGGTCGAAGGGGGCGGCGTGTTCGGCGTGCAGACGCTGGACGACGGCGCCGCGATCCACGCCTGGCTGGACTCCGACCCGACGCCGAGGACCGCGGTGGTGATCGGCGGCGGCTACATCGGTGTCGAGCTGGCCGAGGCCATGGTGCGGCGCGGGCTGGACGTCACACTGCTGGAGAAGTCGGCCCAGCCGATGTCCACGGTGGACCCGGACATGGGCGAGCGGGTGGCCGAGGCGATGCGCGGGATGGGCATCAAAGTCTTGCCCGGCGCCCACATCGAGGGGCTGGACACCGGCGGCGGCCGGGTGCGGGCGGTGGTCACCACGGACGCGACGCTGCCGGCCGACATCGTGGTGCTGGGCCTGGGCGTACGGCCGAACACGCGCCTGGCGCAGGAGAGCGGCCTGCCGGTGGGGACGACGAAGGGCGTCCGGGCGGATCTGCGCATGCGGGTCATCGGACTCGACGGTGTGTGGGCGGCCGGCGACTGCGTCGAGACGCTGCATCTGCTCAGCCGGCAACCGGTGCACGTTCCGCTGGGCACGCACGCCAACAAGCAGGGCCGGGTGGCCGGGATCAACATCGGCGGCGGTTACGCGACCTTCCCCGGCGTGATCGGCACCGCGGTGACCAAGGTGTGCGAACTCGAGGTGGCCCGGACCGGGATGAGCAGCAAAGAGGCGACCACCGCCGGGTACGCGTACGTCACGGCGACCGTCGAGTCGACCAGCCGCGCCGGGTACTACCCGGGGGCCGAGACGATGACCGTCAAGCTGATCGCCGAGAAGCGGACCGGCATGCTGCTGGGTGCGCAGATCGTCGGCCGGGCCGAAGCCGCAAAGCGGATCGACGGGCTGGCCATCGCGGTCTGGAACCGGATGACGGTCGAGGAGATGACCGCGCTGGACCTCAGTTACGCGCCGCCGTTCTCCCCCGTCTGGGATCCGGTGCTGGTCGCAGCGCGGAAGGCGACCGACGCGGTGCATGCGGACGGACCGCGCTGAACTGGGGTTATGACGGCGGGTCATGAATCGATCACGATCACGGTATCGCGCCGGATCATGGAAGACGGTAATCATGACGGATGCCGCCGCAATCGGAGGAACGGCCGGATCTCGGGCACCGGCCGCGGCATGCGGCCGGGGCCGGACCGGGCACGCCTGCGGCCGGCGGCCGGCACCATCGCCCGGAGACGCTGGCGGACGCGACCCGGTGGCGTCCGGCCCCCGCGACGCCCGGCGTCCGCCGCCGGTCCGCGGACGAAGCGCCGAGCTTCATCGAGCAGGGCTACCCGGACGATCCGACCCGCGCCCGGCGCCGCCGCCAGGCCGACGCGATCAGCGCCGCCCGCCGCCGCGCCGAGGCGACGACCGCGCCGCCGGAGGCGACCGGTCCGCGCCGGCGAAAAGAGGCGCGGCGCGGAGGCGGGCGGGGTAAGCACGCGGCCTCGCTGGACATCACCGTCCGGCCGCTGCCGGTGGTCCGCGACGCCATGGTCAACGCCCGCGACTGGGCGCTGACCCCGGCCGAGCGACCGGCCGTCGGCAGCCATCGCGCCCCGGGCACCCTGCCCATCGAGTCCTGGCTGCTGGTCGGCCGCGGCCGGCAGCAGGCCCTGCTGGCCACCCTGGTCGCCGTCGGCCTGGCCCTGGTGATGATCCCGATCGAGCGGCACGTCGAGGTCAACCCGATCGCCGCCGCGGACCGCACCATCACCCAGGCCGTACCCGGTCACAAGTCCGTCGGTAAGGCGGGCCCACCGACCCCGAAGCCGACCCGCGCCGGCGGTACCCGGACGGGCCACAAAACTCCGGCGACTCCCCCGCCGAGCGCC
Source organism: uncultured Actinoplanes sp. (assembly GCA_964236515.1). Lineage (GTDB taxonomy): Bacteria > Actinomycetota > Actinomycetes > Mycobacteriales > Micromonosporaceae > Actinoplanes. Next base: position 26,970 of record CAXSDA010000040.1, on the reverse strand, counting down.
GCCACGCCGCCGGCGGACGAGAAGGTCGTGCCGCCGGGTACCGGGCCTGCCCAATCGCTCAAGGTGACCGGCTCGACGGCCATCGCGCTCACCTTCGACGACGGCCCCGACCCCGTACAGACCCCGAAGATCCTCGCGCTGCTGGACAAGTACCAGATCAAGGCGACGTTCTGCCTCATCGGGACCAACGTGGAGCGGCATCCGGAGATCGTCCGGGAGATCGTCGCCGACGGTCACACGCTGTGCAATCACACCTGGAACCACAGTCTGGTCATCGGCCGGGAGTCGACCGCGACCATCCGGGCCGATCTGGAGCGCACCACGGCCGCCATCCAGGCCGCCGCCCCGGGCGCGCCCATCCCGTTCTTCCGGGCGCCGGGCGGCAACTTCACCGACCGGCTGGTGTCCGAGGCGTACGGCGAAGGGATGACCTCGCTCTACTGGCAGGTCGATCCCCAGGACTGGAACCACCTGCCGCTGGAGACCGACGCCGCGCACGTCGACCGGGTGATCCGGACGGTGCGGGACACGGTCCGCCCCGGGTCGATCATCCTGTCCCACGACTTCAACCAGCCGGACACGATCGCGGCGTACGAGCAACTACTGCCCTATCTCACCCAGCGGTTCACGACCACCGTGCCCGTGCCACCGTCCGGTCCGGCGCCGCCGTCGACGCCCCCGGCCTCGGCGCCGCCGAGCACCCCGGCGCCGGACGACCAGATCGTGACCGACCCACCGGCCGCCGGCGAGTAGGGCATTATGCCGACAGCGGATTCGCCCACAGGTGAACGAGTGGCTGATCCGGCGTCCCGTGCGAGAGGCTGTCGACATGAACACTGACAAGCCGGCTCCGCCGACTGCTAGTCCAGGCTTGGGTAGAGGCGTCGTGATGCGCGCCGGTGGCGCGTCCTTCGAAGACCAGGTCTTCGAGCGCCTGCTGCGGGAGCGGATCATCTTCCTCGGCAGCGAGGTGAACGACGAGGTCACCAACCGGATCTGCGCCCAGCTGCTGCTGCTGGCCTCGGCCGACAGCGAGAAGGACATCGCGCTCTACATCAACTCGCCCGGCGGGTCGATCAGCGCGGGCATGGCCGTCTACGACACCATGCAGTGGATCAAGAACGACGTGGCCACCATCGCGATGGGCATGGCCGCCTCGATGGGCCAGTTCCTGCTCTGCGCCGGTACGGCCGGCAAGCGCTACGCCCTGCCGCACGCCCGGATCATGATGCACCAGCTGTCCGGCGGCATCGGCGGCACCGCGGCCGACATCGCCATCCAGGCCGAGAGCATGCTGCACATCAAGACCGTGATGAACGAGCGGATCGCCTTCCACACCGGGCACTCCGCGGAGGACATCGAGCGCGACGCCGACCGCGACCGCTGGTTCACCGCCGACGCGGCCAAGGAGTACGGGATCATCGACCACGTGATCACCAAGGCGTCCGACGTGTCCGTGGGTGCGTCCCCGACCCTGACCGACCGATCCTGAGCTGACCGGTCCGGTGTCGTTTCCTGTCCATCGGGGTAAGGAGTTCACATCCCCCGATGGACAGGAGGTGCCGACGTGAGGATCCCGACGTTCTCCCGCCGCTCCGATTCCGATAACGACGAGCCCACCACCGTCGCCACCGGCGGCAACAGCGAGCCGATCCAGCCGCGCCGCGCGCGGGACGACGAACCGACCCTCACCGACGGCCGGGCCGTCCGCGATGACGACCGCTCGGTCGCCAGCCGCGAGTACCGCAGCTCCGCCGCCGCCCAGGACGACCGGGCCGCCGCGAACCGCGACGCCAACGTCACCCCGCCGGTGGTCGAGGCGCCGGCCCGGACCAAAGAGCGCGTCGCCGAGGAGAAGACTCCCGTCGTCGCCGGCCCCCGGCCGCGTGCCAGCCTGCTCGCCACCCTGGGCCTGATCCTGGGCGTCGGCGGAGCGCTGCTCGTGCTGTCGGGTCCCCTGCTCGGCTACGGCATCGGCGTGTCCGTGCTGGCCCTGATCCTCTCGCTCGGCGGTATCTCCGCCACCGGCAAGCGCCACGTCGCCGGTCGCCTCGACGCCGTGATCGGCATGCTGCTGGCCCTGGCTGCGATCGTCGTCGGTGTGCTCGCGCTGACCGGCTCGCTCTCCTGGCTGGGCACCGACATGCATCCGGTCGACAGCATCCGCCACTGGCTCGACGTGAACACCGTCAACCGCTTCTGATCGTCTTTGCTCACCAGAGGCGACGCCGTTCCGGCGTCGCCTTTCGCCGTCGGGTGTTCCACAGTTCGGCTGCCGCCTCTCCCCTCCGCCGTCATCCAGGAAGCCGGCGCAACGAATCGCCGTGGCGGCGGGCCGAGACGCAACGAATCCGCGCCGCGCGCATTGTTGATCGCGGGCTGCGAAGGGTGCATCCCGCATAGCGTGGGCCGCATGACGACCCGTCGCTTTCTGATGTGCCGCCCGACGTACTTCGCCGTGACGTACCGCATCAACCCGTGGATGGATCCCACGGCGCCGTACGACAACGCGCTCGCGATCAGCCAGTGGGAGACGCTGCACCGGACGTTCCTGGACCTCGGACACACCGTCGAGTTGATCGAGCCGCTGCCCGGACTGCCGGACATGGTGTTCGCCGCGAACGGCGCGACCGTCATCGACGGGAAGGTGCTGGCCGTGCAGTTCCGGGACCCGGAGCGGGCGGACGAGGCGCCGGCCTACAAGGCGTGGTTCGAGGCGGCCGGTTTCCCGGTGACCGACTCGAAGCACACCAACGAGGGCGAGGGCGACATCCTGCTGGCCGGCGACTTCCTGCTCGCCGGTACGGGGTTCCGGACGGTGCACGCCGCGCACGCCCAGACCCAGGAGGTGCTGGGCCGGCCGGTGATCACGCTGCAGCTGGTCGACCCGGCGTACTACCACCTGGACACCGCGCTGTGCGTGCTGGACGAGCGGACCGTGGCCTACCTGCCGTCGGCATTCTCGCCCGGCTCGCAGGCGGTGCTGCGGCGGCTTTACCCGGACGCGATCCTGGCGACCGAGCCGGACGCCGCCGTCCTCGGCCTGAACGCGGTCAGCGACGGGGACACCGTCGTCCTGCCCGTCCAGGCCACTTCCCTGGCCGCCGCCCTGCGGGCGCGCGGCTACACGACCGTCGGGGTCGACGTCTCCGAGCTGCGCAAAGCCGGTGGCGGACCCAAGTGCTGCACGCTGGAGGTTCGATCATGACGTCTGTCGACACGCGTACGCCCGAGGCTCTCGAGGACGCCGAGCGCTGGACGGCGCACAACTACCACCCGCTACCGGTGGTGATCGCCGAGGCCGACGGCGCCTGGGTGACCGACGTCGACGGCCGCCGCTACCTGGACTTCCTGGCCGGCTACTCGGCGCTCAACTTCGGCCACCGCCACCCGGACCTGATCGCGGCCGCGCACGCCCAGCTCGACCGGGTCACGCTGACCAGCCGCGCGTTCGTGCACGACCGGTTCGCCGAGTTCTGCCACCGCCTGGCCGAGCTCTGCGGCAAGGATCTGGTGCTGCCGATGAACACCGGCGCCGAGGCCGTCGAGACCGCGATCAAGGTCGCCCGGAAGTGGGGATATCAGGTCAAGGGCGTGCCGGACGGGCAGGCCGAGATCATCGTGGCGGCGAACAACTTCCACGGCCGGACGACCACGATCGTCAGCTTCTCCACCGACCCGGACGCGCGCGACGACTTCGGCCCGTACACCCCGGGCTTTAGGATCGTCCCGTACGGCGACCTGACCGCGCTCGAGTCGGCAGTCACGCCGAACACTGTGGCCGTCCTGCTGGAGCCGATTCAGGGCGAGGCCGGCGTGCTCGTGCCCCCGGCCGGTTTCCTGGCCGGCGTGCGCCGCGTCTGCGACGAGAACAACGTGCTGTTCGTCGCGGACGAGATCCAGTCCGGGCTGGGCCGCACCGGCCGCACCTTCGCCATCGAGCACGAGAACGTCGTCCCGGACATGTACGTGCTGGGCAAGGCCCTCGGCGGCGGCATCGTGCCGGTGTCCGCCGTGGCCGCGAACCGCGACGTGCTGGGTGTGCTGAAGCCGGGCGAGCACGGGTCCACGTTCGGCGGCAACCCGCTGGCCTGCGCGGTCGGCATCGAGGTGGTCAAGCTGCTCGAGACGGGCGAGTTCCAGAAGCGCTCGGAAGCGCTCGGCGCGCACCTCCATGACAAGCTGAACGCGCTGGTCGGACACGGCGTGGTCGCGGTCCGCGGACGTGGCCTGTGGGCCGGCGTGGACATCGACCCGGCGCTGATGACCGGGCGTCAGGCCTGTGAGCGGCTGGCCGCCCGCGGCATCCTGGCCAAGGACACGCACGGCTCGACGATCCGGCTGGCGCCCCCGCTGGTGGTCACCGAGCAGGAACTGGACCACGCGGTGGCCCAGCTGGAGGCCATTCTTTAGCAGGCTCGGTCTCTACCGCTGGAACTTGCGGATGGCCATCGTCGGGGCCTCGGCCATCACCGAGGACGGCTGAGCGACCCCGCCGGTGGCCCACATCCGCGCCCGTCCGACGTTCACGCCGGCGTAGAGCTCGACGACGTCGGACGGGGTCAGCACCCGGGTCTCGTCCCGGTTCAGCGTGACCCGCTCGTCGTCGTCGACCGACCCGCCGGGCCGCACGCCGCTGCCATTGGTGCTGACGTCGGTAACGGTGAGCTGTCCGCCGTCCAGGGCGAACCGGACGTGCCCGCGGCTGATCCACTTGCGGGCGTCGTCGGTCAGCCACTGGCCGAGCATGATGCCGTCGTCGGGGGCGCGGCCGACCACCACCGGCTTGTCGGCGGACACCACGAACCGGCGGCGGATCACGCCGTCGATGCGTACGGACAGGACCTCGACCGCGGGCCGCGGACCGGCGTCGGTGAGCTTGGTGCCGTGCCGCGGGCAGCTGGGCACCGCGGCCTTGAGCGTCGGCGGCGCCTGGGCCACCGGGCTGCTGTACGTGCGCATGTCGGCGAACGGGCTGTCCGAGTCGTCGGCCGCGCCGAACATGTTGCAGTTGCTTTCCGGGCACTTCCACACCCGGGCCAGCAGTCGGGCGCCCATCGGCGACCGTTCCCCGACGGCCGGCACCTCGCCCCGGCCGACCCGGGCCACCAGCACCGGACCGCCGGCGCCGGGCACCGCGGCCAGCAACCGGCCGGGCTCGGTCACCCACGGACGGGTGTCCGAGAACTGCTCCTCGCGCGACCGGGTCAGCACCGGCACGCCGAGCAGCTCGGCCACCTCGAGCACCCGGTCGTCGAGCTGCGGGACCACCTCGACCTTGCCGTCGTCGGCCCAGCGGCGGACCACCATCCGCTCGTTCGAGGTCAGATCCAGGTCGGAGAGCAGAGCGCGGGGGGCGACCGCGTACACCGGGACGCTCTCCTCGGAGACGTGCCGGCCGAGCGCGTCGATGACCAGGCCCAGGCGCAACATGCTGGCCGGACGGCCGCCGTCGAGATCGGCGTACCGCACCACCTCGGAGAGGTCGACCACCGCCCGCGCGAGAGCCGGGTCGGTGGTGAGCCGGGCCTCGATCGCGTCGAGGACCTTGCTGACCTCGAATCTCACAAGATCTCCCTGTACGTGCGGATACGACTACCTGGGGCCATCATGCCCCGCATGTATCACGAGCAGGAAATCAGTGGCTTAAGGCCGCCTTAGGAAGCGTCCGCGACGATCCTATCGATACGGTTGGCGAGCGCAATGTCACGGGTGGTCACCCCGCCGGCGGATTCGGTGGCGCAGCGGAACGTCAGCGTGCGGAATCGGATGTCGATGTCGGGGTGGTGGTCCATCTCCTCGGCCACCTGAGCCACCCGGTCGACCACCTTGATCGCGACCGGGAAACTGCTCAGGCCGACCGTGCGGACAATCGCGTCCGAGCCACCCTCCCAGCCGTCGAGAACGGCCACGGCAGTACGCAGGGACTCGGCATCGAGCAGGTCAGCCATGACCCAACTGTAGGGCCTCGGGGCACGCGAGGTGCGCTCCGTTTGCGCGGAACCGGCTTCGGGCACAGAGGACGCTGACCATTCGCTCGAACCGGAAGGACGGACATGCGAACTCGACGGCTGGCTGCAGCGGGGCTCGGCATGCTGGCGGCGACGGCGTTCACGCTGGCCGGCTGTAACCCCGACAGCTCCACGCCGGGCGCGGGCGCGTCCTCGGCCACCCCCAGCGCACCGGCCAGTTCCGCCGCCGCCGACCCGTCCGCGACGATGGCGCTCGGCCAGGCCTCCGCGGCGCTCGGTAACACCAGCTTCAAGGCCATCCTCACCGGCGGCCCCGGGGTCAAGATCACCGCCCTGGTCGACCCGGTCGGCGGCACCGGCAGCAGCGACGCCGAGCTCACCGGGCCGAACGCCAGCCTGACGGTCAAGGCCCTGCTCGTCGGGCAGGACGTGTACGTGCAGATTCCCGGCGTCACCAACACCGGTACCTGGACCCACCTGGACGTCAGCCGGCTCCCCAACGGCACCACGTTCGGCCTGCGCCCCGGCCAGGTCGACCCGGCCAACACCGCCCAGGCGCTGTCCTCGGCCACCGACGTGAAGCAGACCGGATCCGGCAGCTACTCGGGCACGCTGGACCTGACCAAGGTGCTCGGCATCGGCGGCATCGACCAGGTCACCGTGGACGGCATGGGCGCCGCGGCGTCGAAGGTCCCGTTCACCATCGGCCTGGACGCCCAGGGCCGCCCGTCCGAGATGACGATCACGCTGCCGCCGGTCAACGGCAAGCAGAACCCGCCGATCGACATCCTCTACACCGATTACGGCACCACGGTGTCGGTGCAGAAGCCGGCCGCGTCGGAGATCACCGAGGCGCCGGCCAACGTCTACACCACCTTGGGCGGCAAGTAGCCCGGTCAGACCCGGCTCTCGCGCCGCGCCCCCCAGTCCGTGCTGAGGGGGTGCGGTGCCGGCCGGTTCTCGTCGATCCAGGCGTCGATCCGCGCCCACCAGTCGTAGAGCCAGACGGTCCGCGCCTCCTCCCCGACCGGCACCTCCTCCGGCGGCACGCTCCAGAACCGCATGATCAGCTGCTTGTCCATGGGCAGTTCCCGCCACACGTCGGCCACCGTGATCATCCGGTCCAGGCCGGTGTGGGCGACGAAGATGACCCCCGCGTCCGGCGCGGCGTCGATCGCGGCCAGCAGTCCACCGGGTTTCGGCGGCAACACGTTGTGCAGATGCTCGGCCCGGTTGGCCAGCTCCTTCAGGCCACCGGCGCGGAGCTTGGCGATCGCCCGCAACCGCCGCCGCGGGGTGAAGTTGCCGCCTTCGGGGAAGATCACGAAGGCGTCGTTGTCGTCCAGCCCGGTGGCCAGCTCACTGATCTTGCCCTCGAGCGTGGCCGACGCCGTACGCCCGGGTGAGATGAACCGGTTGGGCAGCCGATTGAGCAGGACGTCGATCGCCGGATCCCACTGCAGGGTGGCCTTGAGCACGATCCGCGGCTCCCGGTCGAACCAGTTGACCAGCCCGTGGATCAGGATGAACGAGTCGCCGGGCCCGGCGTGCCGGCTGACCACGATCTCCGGCCGGCCCGGCACCGCGGTGTCCGGATCGGTGCCGACCACCTCCACGGCGAGGTGCAGCGACCAGCGGGCCAGCCAGAACAGCACGCCCAGGAACCGGCCGGTCAGCACGTAGTGGAAACGCTGGAAGACGGGCGTGCGGATCTTCCAGCCGAAGCCCGACGCCACCCAGGTGACGAACAGCACGACCAGTGCGGCCGCGTCCCAGACCACGTACACGATGGCCAGCCAGACCAGACGCAGCACGCGCAGATGACCGGGGACCAGCGGAGATGCGGCCAGCGCCACGATCAGCCACACCGGCAGCGTGGTGACCAGGGTGACGGCCAGCGCCACCACCGCCGGGGCGATGACGAGGCGGCGGATCCAGACGGGGGGCATCACGGGCCTTCGGGGATGTTGGCCGCCAGATAGCGCCGGGACGCGGTGTAGGCCCGGCTGATCCGCCGGCCCACGGCCGCCATGTCGCGGTACGCCCAAGGCGTGTCGTCGCGGGAGTCGCCGCCGCCGGTCGGAAGCACGTGCACCCGGACGTCGTCGGGCAGATCGGCCATCTCCCGCGCGAACCGGTGCCGGCGGGCGATCTCGAACGCCACCTGTGCCACCTCCCACGGTCGTCGCGGCGGGGTGAGCGGACGCTCGATCCGGCCGACCTGCAGCACGAAGATCCGCTTCGCCCCCAGCCGGACAGCCTCGCCGATCGGGATCGAGTTGACAATGCCCCCGTCCACGAAGTGCTCGCCGTTGATCTGCATCGGCGGGAGCAGCCCCGGCACCGATGCCGAGGCCAGCACCGCGTCGATCAGCGGGCCGCTGTCGAACCAGTGCTCGGCGGCGCGCTCGATGCTGGCCGCGCAGCAGTGGAACGGCACCTTCAGGTCGGCGAAGGTCGAGTCGGCCCCGAGCTCGGACTCCATCAGGCGGCGCAACGGCATCGGTGAGTGCAGATGCGTCCGGGCGGCGAACCGGCGGACCTGACGCGCGATCGAGTCGCCGTAGACAGCCGCCGCCTCGGGCGAGGCCCACAGCCGGACCAGCCGCTCGGTCACCCGTTCCTCGGGGTCGGAGGCGACCAGCGCACCGTTCACGGCGCCGATGGACGTGCCGACCACCATGTCCGGGCGGAAGCGGGCCCGCAACAGCGCCCGCAGCATGCCGACCTCGAGCGCGCCGAGCACACCGCCACCACCGAGCACGTACGCCACCGGACCGTCGACCATGAGTTCGATGGTCCCACGATGGCCGGGGTACTCCGGGCGGGCCGGGACGTGTCATGATCTCGCGCATGTCGGTGGGTCGTCGTGCGCTGCTGCGAGCCGGTCTGGCCGGTGCTGTGGTCACCGTGGGTGGCTGCCGTGACTCCGCGCGTACGGTGTGGGCCGATCCCGCCGATCCCGCCGAGCCCGCCGAGCCCGCCGAACCGGTCGCGCAGCGCGGAGCCCTGCCCGCGACCGCGCCCGTGTCGAGCGCCCCGCCGCCGGGGGCGCACTCGCCGACGCTGCCGACGAGGGACGCCTCGCTGACCGCCTCGGTGCGGGCGGTACTGACCCGGTACCTCAAGCCGACGCCGGACAACCCGAAGCATCCCGGGTACGCCGGGGCCGTCGCGCTGCTGACCGTGGACGGCCGGACGCTAGTGCACACCGCGGTCGGCGACGCGCTGCGGTACAAGGCCGGGCCGGTGGAGCTGCCGACGGGTCAGCGGGTGGCGATGCGTACGGACTCGATCTTCGATCTGGCCTCGCTGACCAAGATCTACACCGCGGTCCTGGTGCTGCGGCTGGCCGACGCCGGGACGATCGACCTGGCCGCGCCGGTGCAGAAGTACCTGCCCGGGTTCGCCGGGACGGGCAAAGGTGCCTGCACGGTCGCGATGATGCTCGCGCACACCAGCGCGCTGCCGGTCGGGGCCATGGTCACCGGCTTCAGCACCAACGCCGCGCGTTGGACGTCGGTGATGAACACGCCGCTGGTCGAGGGCCAGGCGCCGGGCAGTACGTTCCGGTACTCCAGCGTCGGGCTGATGGTGCTGGGCCGGTTGGTCGAGAAGTTCGCCGGCGCCTCGCTCGACAAGGTCGTCCGCGACCAGCTGACCACGCCGCTCGGGCTGCGCGACACCGGCTACCTGCCACTGAAGTGGGTCACCGACAAGTCCCGGCTGGTGGCGACGGACGCCCGTACGTCCCGGGGGCTGCTCCGCGGCACGGTCCACGACGACGTGGCCAACACCCTGGGCGGCGTCGCCGGCCACGCCGGCCTCTTCGGCACCGCGGCCGACGTCGCCGAGGTCGGCCAGATGCTGCTGAACGGCGGCACGTACGCCGGCCGCCGAATCCTCTCCACCAGCCTCGTGGCCAAGGCTCTGACCAACGCCAACGCGGGCAAGCCGGCGGTCGACCCGGACCGGCCGCACCGCACGTCGACCCACGGGCTCGGGTTCGAGCTGAACCAGGACTGGTTCATGGGCGCGCTGTCCGGGCCGCAGACCTTCGGGCACACCGGCTTCACCGGCACGTCGCTGCTGGTCGAACCGAAGCGCAAGCTGGTCCTGGTGCTGCTGACAAACCGCGCCCACCCAAACTGGAGCTGGTCCAACCCGGACGTCCACCGCGTGGCCGTGGCCGACGCGGTGGCCGCCGGGCTCCAACTCAGCCCAATCCCTTGAGGTAGGGGCCGACGTTGTTCTTGAAATCCCAGTTGCTGTAGCTGTCCCAGTTGATCGACCAGGTCATCACGCCGCGGAAGTTCGGGTTGCTGCCGCTGCGGAGCGTATAGCCGCCGCAGCCGGTGTTCCTGACCAGGCAGGTCACCGCCTGCTCGACGACCGCGGGGCTGACGTACCCGTTGCCGGCCGAGCTTGCGGCGGGCGTGCCGAAGGCCACCTGGTCGGCGCGCAGGGCCGGGAAGATGTTGGTGCTGCCGGCCGGCACCGGGAAGCCGGTCAGCAGCATGTCGGTCATGGCGATGTCGAAGTCGGCTGCGCCCATGGTGTGGTACTGGCCGTCCAGCCCGGTGATCGGACCCGAGTTGTAGTCCTGCACGTGCAGGATCGTGAGGTCGTTGCGCATGGCGTAGATGACCGGCAGGAATGCCCCGGCCCGGGCGTCGCCGCCGTACGGGCCGGAGCCGTACCGCTGGTAGCCGAGCTGGACGAAGAACGTCTCCGGGGCCATCGTCAGCACGAAGCCCGCGCCGTACCGGGCCTTGAGCGACTTGAGCGCGCTGATCAGGTTGACGATCGTCGGCGTGGTCGGGTTCTTGAAGTCGGTGTCGCCGGCGTTCAACGACAGCGACTGACCCTCGAAGTCGACGTCCAGACCGTTCAGGCCCCACTTGTCGATGATCGCGCTGACCGAGCTGACGAAGGTGTCCCGGGCCGCCGTGGAGGTGAGCTGCACCTCGCCGTTCTGGCCGCCGATGGACAGCAGCACCTTCTTGCCCGCGGCCTGCTTGGCCTTGATCGCGGCGACGAAGTCGGCGTCGCTCTCCACGCCGGCGCACTCGGCCGGTGAGCAGCGGTTGAACCGGATGTCACCCGAGGTCACCGAGGTGGGCTCGCCGAACGCCAGGTCGATGATGTCCCAGTCGGCCGGGACGTCGGCCATCCGGACGTACGGCGTGCCGTTGCCGAAGCTCGAGTGCAGGTAACCGATCAGCGCGTGCTTGGGGATGCCGGTGTTCGGTGGCGGAGAGTTCGGCGGGGTGGTGGGCGGCGTGGTCGGAGGCGTGGTGGTGGGTGGCTTCGTCGGCGGCGTGGTGGGCGGCGTCGTCGGCGGCTTGGTGGTAGGCGGTGGCGTGGTCGGGGTGGTGGTGCCGCCGCACGTGCCGTTGTCGGCCCAGGCGTCCCACTGTCCACTGTGCGTGGCCGGGCTCTCGTTCTGGGTCCACCACCTGGCGGTGTAGTTGTGGCTGTTCTGTGAGGCCTGGTTGCCGCTGACATAGACCTGGGTGGAGCTCCAGGCGGCGACGCAGGCGGCCGCGGCGTCGGCGTTCCCGGCGGACGAGGTGAGGTAGACGGCGGATCCGCCGGCCGCCAGCGCGGCGACGAGGGTCAGGACGATCGGACGGCGCATGGGGGGTTGGCCTCCTGGTCGAGACATCGACAGTGGGCCCAATTATTAGGACTGTTAACTACTCCTGTCCATACCCCCGGGCACCTCGATGCGCCGGCCCGTACGGTCGAACAGGAACAGATCGCCCGGTTCCACCCCGAGGGTGATCTCGGCGCCCACGACCGGCGCCCCGGCGGCCGGGAAACGGGCGTACACGCCGACCTCGTCCGTCGGCGGCAGCTCGGCGTCGGCCAGGCTGGGCACGCCGCCGATGTCCACCTGCGCCTCGACCTCGTGACCGACCTGCCGGACCGTACGGACGACGCCGCGCAACGCCTTCCCCGGCCGCAGCGCCCGGACCGCCACCGTGACCCGCTCGGTGTGCCGGTCGGCCAGCGCAGCCGGCAGCGGCAGGGCCTGGTCACCGAGATCCAGCACCACCGACCCGTCGCCGGCGTAGATCGCGCCCTGCAGCAGCGTGGTCCGGGGCGTGCCGAGGAAACCGGCCACGAACACCGTGCCCGGATCGTCGTACACCTCGCCGGGCGGGCCGACCTGCTGCAACCGGCCCCGGCGCAGCAGCCCGATCCGGTCGCCCAAACTGAGAGCCTCGCCCTGATCGTGCGTCACGTACACGGTCGTCAGGCCGAGTTGCCGGGTGAGGGCCGACACGTCGGTGCGCACCTCGGCCCGGATCCGTGCGTCCACGTTCGACAGCGGCTCGTCCAGCAGCAGCACCGCCGGCCGCCGGATGATCGCCCGGGCCATCGCCACCCGCTGCTGCTGGCCGCCGGACAGATGCGCCGGCATCCGGTTGAGCAGCTCGGAGATGTCCAGCGACGCGGCCACCTCGGCGATCCGGGCGGGGATGTCGTCCGCCTTGTGGCCGCCGGCGCGCAGCGGGAAGCCGATGTTCTGGGCCACGGTCAGGTGCGGGTAGAGCCGGTAGTTGGCGAAGACGAGCGCGACGTTGCGGTCCGGCGGGTCGATGTCGGCCACCGGGACGCCGTCGAACAGCACCTCGCCGGTGGTCGGCGGCTCCACCCCGGCGATCATCCGCAGCACCGTCGACTTGCCGCTCCCGCTCGGCCCGAGCAGCACCAGGAACTCGCCGGGTTCGATGTCCAGGTCGAGGTCGTCGACGGCGACCACCCCACCGTCGAACGTCTTGCCCAACGACCGCATCGAGATGGCGACCATGGCATTCATGGTGTGCCCGGAAGCGTCCGGGCACCAGGTCAGCTGCCGGAATCTTTCCGGACGGTCCGGTCGAGCCAGCCGTCGTGATTGTCGTCGACCATGCGCTTGTCCATCACGCCGTCGTGGTCGGTGTCGTAGTCGGCGTAGTCGACCTTGCCGTCGAGGTCGGTGTCGTGGCCGATGAAGTCGGCTTTACCGTCGTGGTTGCGGTCGACCACGATCTCGGCGCCGCCATGCCCGTCGCTGCGGTACGTCGCGTGGTCCCAGTGGCCGTCCCCGTCGACGTCGACCCGCGGGTGGTAGCCGCGCGGCAGCGCCTGTTCGACCGGCGCGCCGTGCCCGGAAGGGGCCGCGCCGAAGTCCTCGTGCGGCGACCCGCCGAACCCCTGCTGGGCCTCCGGGGCGTTACCGAGAGCCTCGTGTGCGGACGTCATCCCGCCGCCCGCGCCCCACGCGCCGCCGGGGGCAGCACCGCCGCTCGCGCCCCACGCGCCGCCGGGTGCCGCACCGCCGCCCGAGCCCCAGGTCCCACCGGACGCCCCGCTTCCGCCGGAGCCCCAGGGGCCGCCGGGCGCGTTGCCGAGACCGGTGTGACTGGTGACGTCGGCGCCGGCGGCCAGCGAGTGGCCGACCGACTCGGACAGCCCGCCGAGCGCCGCGAACGGCGCCAGCAGGCCGAACGTGCTCGACTTGTTGGTCCGCGTCTCCACCCTGGCCACGTCGGAGGCGGTGTCGCCGGCCACCTGGCTGCGCAGGAGCTCGATCTCGCTGTCGTCGAGCCGGTAGCCGGCCAGGGCGACGTCGGGGTCGGCGGCCAGAGCGGACGCGAACGGCGGATCGTTCAGCAACCGCTCGAGCACCTCGTCGAAGTCACTCATGGCATCACGGTAGGCCCGTCAGTCGAGTTCGGGCATGGCCACCGGCTGCGGGCGGGGGCGGCACGTACCGCACTGCACCGCGTCCTCGACCACCAGCGCCTCGGCCCGGTGCCGGGTGTCCGACCGACTGACCTGCAACAGGTACGGCCCGAAGCGCGCGTGATCCTCGCAGACCCCGCGGCCGCAGAAGCGGCAGGACGCCCGCGCCGGCTTGGCGCAGAACCAGCAAAGCACCGGAGGTGTTCCTTTCAGCGATCGGATCAGGTGATGACCGGCGGCGTCGACGCCGGCGCGGTGGTCGGCGGCGGGCCCTGTGTCGGCGTGGGATCGGCCGGCGGCTTGGTCGGCGGCGCCGTGGTCGGCCGGGTGGTCGGTCGAGTGGTGGGCTTCGTCGTCTTCGGCGTGGTCGCCGGCGGCGGGTTGGCCGGCGGGTTGGGCTGCTGCGGCGGCGGCTGGACCACCGGCGGCGCGGGTGTCGTCGGGGCCGGCGGGACCGACGACGGCAGCACCGACGGCGGCACGCTGATCTCGTCCGACGGGGTGTCGCTCGGCGGCTCCTCGCTCGGCCCGGCCGCCGGCGGCTGTACCGGCACCCCGTCGCCACAGCTCAGCGCGTCACCGGTGTCCGGCACCCGGGTGCCGTTGACCAGCACCTGGCCGGTGGACACGGTCAGCGTGTCGGGCTCGACCGCGACCCAGGCCACCCCGGCGTTGCTCACCTCGTCGGCCAGCCGGTTCACCGCCAGCGACAGCGGCCGGAAGGCGCCGCTGGTACTGGTCGTGTCGGCCAGCACCCGGCCCTCGGCCACGCGCAGCGTGGCGTGCGGGTCGCGGGACCGCCCGGCATCCGTCCACAACCGCCCGACCTGGGTCTGCGAGCTCGCACAGAGCACCGTGGCCGAACCGCCGAGGAACGTCAGCTTGCCCCGGGAACGGTCGTTCACCTCGATCCGGGTGCCGGCCCCGACGTAGCGGCGCTGGCCTTTCTCCAGGGTGACGTTGGCGCCGCCGATGACCGCGATGAGCCGGCCCTGGTCGACGGTGAGCAGCGCCCGGTTCTCCGGCATCTCGGCCCAGGCCGGGCCGGGGGCGAAGTTGGTCGCGGTGAGCAGCAGGGCCAGGAGCAGCGCGAGCAGGACGAGCCACCACATGCGGCGCTCGAAGCGCCGGTCCACGTCCGGGTTCTCGGTACCGTCGGGCGGACCCGGCGGTACGGCCAGAGGCGGGTACGTCCCCGTCGGGTGCACGCCGGCGGACGGTCCGGTCTGCCCGCGGACGACCGGCGCACCGCCCGGGCCGCGATGGGCGGCGCCGACCAGCGGGGGCAGCTCGGAGGCGTCCGGGATGACCCAGAGCCGGACCGGGGTCCGGGTCTGCGCCACCATGCCGGGGGTGCCGTCGCCGACCGGGCCGACGAGCGTGCCGCGGCGCAGCTCGACGCCGTCGGGCAGCGCGATCACACCGGACTCGACGACCACCGCGTGGGTCGGGCCGGGCAGGATCACCGGGGCGCCGGGCTCCAGGTCGACCGGATGCGCGGCGGCGATCAGCGCCAGCCGCTCGTCCCCGGCCAAGGCGGCCAGCGCGGGCGTGTCGGCGAACAGCGTCTCGGCCTCGGCCCGGTCCTTGGGCGGCGGGCCGGGCAGCGGCCCGATCACGCCGGCCACACTCGCCGTCGGCAGGGCCAGCAGCGTGGTGCCCGCGGTGTGCCAGTTCAACGCGGCCGTACGCCCGGTCAGAGCCGCCGCCAGCCCGACCACCCCACCGGGGCCGACGTGGTGCCGGATGGTGCCGCCCGGGTCGTCCGGCATCCGGGCGTCCAGCGCACCGTCCACCACGACGTAGACCGCGGGCTGCGCGGTGCCCGCCACGACCAGCTGCCGGCCGGTCGGCGGGTGCATCCAGCGGGCCCGCGTGGCCAGTCCGGTGAGCGCCTGCGGCGGCAGTCCGCCGAGGTCGGAGGCGCGCAGCGCGGCCAGCCGCCGCGGCGTGTCGGCGGCCCGCGCACGTTCCGCCCGCTGCTGCCGGCTGCGCCTCCACCACTTGCCGAGCCGGCCCAGGCCCAGGTAGAGGAACGGCGCGAGGAGCCCGGCGAGGACCACGACCAGCAGCAGCCGGGCGGCGTACCCGTTGTGCCAGAGCCCGGTGACCAGCCCGGCGACGCGGTCGGCCCAGACCCGCCACGCGAGGTTGGCCGCCACCGCCAGCCAGAGCAGGGCCAGGATGCCGTACAGGGCGATGATCCGGCCTTCGCGGTCCAGACCGGACCAGCGCGGCGGCCGCCCGCGCAGCCGGCTGGACACCCAGGACAGGCCGCGGGCCCGCAGGTTGGGGATCTCCAGCCAGTCCATCAGCAGGTAGTAGCCGTCGAGGGCGAGGAACGGGTTCAGGTTGAACAGGGCGTTCAGGTACCAGGCGAAGGCCAGTTTGAAGACGATCGAGCCGAGCGCGGGCACGGCCAGCCCGACCAGCTGCGACGCCCCCGCCAGCACGAGACCGGTGGCCGGTCCGGCGGCGGTGGCGAGCATCCGGGCGCGGCGACCGGCCATCCACACGTCGGTGGTGTCCACGAAGACCGACGGGATGCCGAAGTAGACCAGCAGCCCGGCCGCCGGGACCTCGCGCCCGGCGTGCTTGGTCGCCAGCGCGTGGCCGAGCTCGTGGCTGGCCAGGGCGAGCACGTTGAGCAGCAGCAGGACGACCGCGCCCCACACGTACGACCCGTGGGTCAGGAAGACCGCGTCGCTGCCGCGCCACCAGGTCCACACGAACACGCCGAAGCCGAGCACCGCGACCGTGGCCAGCAGCACCCGGGCGAACCGGCCGAAGAACAGCCGCCCGCCGGCCCGGTACAGCACGGTGATCAGCGGGTCCACGTCGACGACGAGCATCCGGCGGCCGCGGGCGGCGGCGAGCAGACCACCACCCACCCGTACGGGCAGAGGTTTGCGCACCATCTCGTGCAGCGGCCGGAACGCGTCGACCGGCAGTTCCTCGAGCATCCGGTTACCGGCCAGGTCGGCGACCACGCGGCGGACCTGGTCCGGGGCGAGCCGGCCGGCGATCCGGGCGAACTCGGCGACCAGCCGGGCCACGGTCAGCGTGCCGTCCATCATCAGCGCGAGCGCCCACTCGTCCGGCGTGAGGCGCAGGTAGCAGGCCCGCTTGCCGTCGTCCGGGGAACGGAGCATCACGTACTCGGTGCCGCGGACGCTGACCAGCTGCACGGCCTCGATGCCGGCCCGCAGGATCGGCCGTGCCCGGGCGGGGTTGAGCCGGTCGACGACGGCGCCCCACAAGCCCGGATCGGCCGGGCCCACCGGAGCACCCGGTGCGCGCCCAGCCAGGGCTTCCCAGACATTCATCCGGGTCTCGACAGACGTCACTTGCGGCCTCTCACTCGCGCACGGCGAATGGAGACTATGGTGTGCGGCCGTCCGAACGCGAGTCCTGGTGGCCGTTACGACTCGGAAAGCCGGGCGAACCGTTGTAAAAAAATGCGCGATGGGCGGACACGGCCAACCCCCTTGGCCATATCCGCCCATCGCTGGGAGGAACACCGCGCCGATGACCCGGCCGGCGCCCAGGTCGGTCAGCCCGCCTCGGCCAGCGTCGCCGTCACTGTCTTCTGGGCGCCGTTGCGGGTGAACTGGATGGTCACCCGGTCCCCCACGCTGGCCGCCTGGATGGCTCCGACCAGGTCGTCGGAGTCGTTGATGGCCTTGCCGTTCACCGAGGTGATGACGTCACCCTGCAGCAGGCCGGCCTTGGCCGCGGAGCTGTCCGCAGTGACCGTGCTGACCAGGGCGCCGCCGCCGTCGGCCTCGGTGACGCTGACCCCGAGAGCCGGGTGACTGATCTTCTGCCCGGACTTGAGAGCGTCGGCGACCTGCTTGACCTTGTCGCTCGGGATGGCGAAGCCCAGGCCGATGTTGCCGGAGTTCGAGCCCGAGGTGGCGATGGCCGAGTTGATGCCGATGACTTCGCCGTTGGTGTTGACCAGCGCGCCGCCGGAGTTGCCGGGGTTGATCGGGGCGTCCGTCTGCAGCAGCCCGGTCATGGTGGTCGACGAGCCCTGCGTCTGGCTGCCGCTGTTGCCGTTGCCGAGCGGGTTCTGCGGGGTCTGCTGCTCCTCGCTGCTGGACTGGATGGTCCGGTCCTTGGCGCTGATGATGCCGGAGGTCACCGAGCCTTCCAGGCCGAGCGGGCTGCCCAGCGCGAGGACGGTGTCGCCGACCTGCATGTTGGCGCTGGAGCCGAACGTCGCCGCCTTGAGGCCGGAGACGCCGGTCGCTTTGACCACGGCCAGGTCCGTACGCGGGTCGGTGCCGACGATGGTGGCCGTGGCCTTCTTCCCGTTGGCGAAGATGACCTGGACGGTGCCGCCCGTGGCGGTGGCCACCACGTGATTGTTGGTGACGATGTAGCCGTCGGCGCTCATGATCACGCCGGAGCCCTCACCGGACTGGGTGGTGATCGAGACGACGCTGTCCCGGACCGCGGAGGCGATCTGGGCCAGCGAGGACCGGTCGACCACCCGGGTCACCGAGGAGTCGCTGGTCTTGATCGCGGACGAGCCGTTGTTGTCGTCGAACGCGAGCGCGGTAGCGGCGCCGACCCCGCCGGCGCCGAGCGCGATGAGCACGGCGACCGCGCCGGTGACGAAGATCCGCCGGCCGCGGGCCCGCCGGGCCGGGTCGGCCTGGGGCTCGCCCACCGGATGCGCCCACGCCGGGTATTCCGACGGAGCCGGCTGACCCGGCTGACCTGGCTGACCCGTGGTCGGGTAGTCCGATTGACCCGGGCCGGCCGAGTACGCGTACTGGGGCTGCGGCTGGGGCGGGTAGCCGGCGTAACCGGGGTACGGCTGCTGATATCCGTACGGCGGCTGCTGGCCCTGAGTCTGCTGGCCCTGAGTCTGCTGGCCCTGCGGGGACTGGCCCTGCGGCTGCGGGGACTGCGGCTGCGGGGACTGAGCTTGCGGGGACTGCCACGGGGAGGCGGGCGGCTGCGGGGAAGCGGGCGACTGCGGCCAGGACGGCGGCGCGACGGCCGGCTGCTGAGCGGTCGGCGGCTCACCGTACGGAGACTGGCCCTCGGCCGGGGCGCCGCTCTGCGGGGAAGTCTCCGCCGGCGACGGCGACCGCTCCTCGGGCGAGGAGCCTTCGTGCCGCTGCGGGTCGGTCTCGTGCTCGTTCATGAGGACAACATTGCCCGCCCGGTCTCGTATCGTCCTGTGTTGCCCCTGAATGTTTTCTGAGAATGCGGGCGTTACACCTCGGACATGCTCTCCACGACCACCGCGGGCAGGGTGATCCGGAACGTGGCGCCCTGACCGGGCTCGCTGAGCACGTCGACGGTGCCGTGGTGGGCCCGCACGATGGCGGCCACGATGGCCAGACCCAGGCCGGTGCCGGTGGCCTGCCGATCGGTGTGCCGGGTCCGCGCCTCGTCGGCCCGGTAGAACCGCTCGAACACGTGCCCGCGCTGCTCGGCGCTCAGACCCGGACCGGTGTCGGAGACCTCGATCACCGCCCGGTGCCCGCTCTCCGCGGACAGCCGCAGCGTCACCGCGGCCTCCAGCGGCGTGTGCACCAGCGCGTTGGTCATCAGGTTGCCGACCACCTGCCGCAGCCGCCCGTCGTCGCCGAACGCGATCAGTTCCTCGGGCCGGTCCCGGATGTCCAGTTCGATCGAGCGGTCGGGTGCGCTGGCCCGCGCGGCGAGGACCGCGTCCATGGCCAGCACCGGCAGCTCCACCGGAGCCAGCGTGAGGGGACGCTCCCGGTCCAGCCGGGCCAGCAGCAGCAGGTCCTCGACCAGCAGCCCCATCCGGGCGGCCTCGTCCTCGATCCGGCGCACCAGACGGGTCACGTCGGCCGGGTCCTGGACGGCGCCCTGCCGGTAGAGCTCGGCGAACCCGCGGATGCTGGTCAGCGGGGTTCGCAGCTCGTGCGAGGCGTCCGCCACGAACTGCCGCATCTTCTCCTCCGAGCGCACCGCCCGGGTCTCCGAGGAGCGGGCGGACTCGGCGGCGTCCCGGGCGCTCGATTCGGCCGCGCGGGCCGCCGTCTCGGACAGCGCCCGCGCCGTGAACGCGGCTTCGATCTGGGTCAGCATCACGTTCAGCGACTTGGACAGCCGGCCGACCTCGGTCTGCGGTTCCAGCTCGCCCGGTTCCGGGTCGGGAACGCGCTGGGTCAGGTCACCCGCGGCGATCCGGCCGGCGGTCTGCTCGATGTCCCGCAGCGGGATCAAGGTCTGCCGGACCACGGCCGCCCCGACCGCCGCCAGCGCGATCAGGACACCTGCCCCGACCAGCACGTCCACCCAGACCAGGTGCGTGATGGCGAGGTCGATGCCGGACATCCGCTGGGCGACCTGGATCACCGAACCGTTGGACGAATAGGTGATCAGCATCCGCCAGAACTTGCCGTCGGCCGAGCGGGCGGTGAACGGCTGGTCGAGGTGGCTGTTGACGTCCTCCGCGCCTTTGATCAGCAGCGGCAGGTCGGCGGCCTTGAGGTGGACGTCGTCGTAGAAGGGCGTCGGCCCGACGCCGGAGACGGACACCTGGGCGACGAGGAAGTCGGCGGGCACGACGATGACCGACCGCCGCTGCGCCGCCTGGGCCGCCTCGACCGTGCCGGCCAACGCGGCGAGCTGCTGGTCCATCCGGCCGATGAGGTAGCTGTGCAGGGCCAGGGTGCTACCTGCGCTGATCAGCGTCAGCGCCGCGAACACCAGCACCAGGACCGCCGCCACCAGCTTGATGCGCAGCGGCACCCGCCGCAGTTCGGGACGCGGCGGGTGGACGGCGCGGATGCGCTCGGCGAGGGTCACCGGAGGCTCAGGTGGCGGGCTTGCGGAGCACGTACCCGACGCCCCGCAGCGTATGGATCAGGCGGGGCTGCACGTTGTCGACCTTGCGCCGCAGGTAGGAGATGTACGACTCGACGATGTTGTCGTCACCGCGGAAGTCGTACTTCCAGACGTGGTCCAGGATCTGTGCCTTGGACAGCACCCGGTTGGCGTTCAGCATCAGGTAGCGCAGCAGCTTGAACTCGGTCGGCGACAGCTGCACCCGCTGGCCCGCGCGGTACACCTCGTGCGTCTCCTCGTCCAGCTCGAGGTCGGCGAAGGAGAGCCGGGACGGCTGTTCGTCGCCCTGGCTGGTGCGCCGCAGTACGGCCCGGATCCGGGCGGTGAGCTCCTCCAGGCTGAACGGCTTGGTCACGTAGTCGTCACCGCCGAGGGTCAGACCGCGAATCTTGTCGTCGGTGCCGTCCCGCGCGGTCAGGAACACCACGGGCGTACGGGCGCCGCCCTCACGCATCAGCCGGATGACCTCGAACCCGTCCAGGTCGGGCAGCATGACGTCGAGCACCACCAGGTCCGGGTGGGCGCTCTTGGCCGCCGTCACGGCCGCGCTGCCACTGGTGGCGGTGCTGACGTCGAAACCGGCGAAGCGCAGGCTGGCGGAGAGCAGCTCGAGGATGTTGGCGTCATCCTCGACCACCAGGAGCTTCGCCTCGCTCGACTTTTGCTGGGTCTGTGGTGCGGCCATGACACCGATTGTTCAGCAATCCGCTGCGGCCACGCTGGATGCCGACTGAAAGTTTTCTGGGAGAACTGTCAGGTAGACCGCCGATTACGCAGCCAGCCCCAAGCCGCCGGCGTCCGCCTGGCCCGGCTCCACGACCGTACGACGAGGCGCCGGCCGCACCACGGCCCGTACCCCGATGGACGCCTGGGCGGCCCGGGCCAGAACCTTGCGGCTAGCACCCTCGGCCGGCCGCAACGCCGGCGAGCCGACCAGGGTCACAGTCAGCGTGCGCAGCGCGGCCACCCGCCGGACCGACTCCCACAGCGAGTCGTCACCGACGAACGCGGCCGCGGTCGAGTCGTACGAGATGGAGACCGGCACCACCGGGGCGCCCGCGTCCACCGCGGCCTGGAACATCGCCGGCCGGAAGCGCCCCCTCGGATGCCCGGATCCGCCGGTGTCGTCCGCGCCCTGCCCGCAGTAGGTGGTGCCCTCCGGGAAGACCGCGACCGACCGGCCGTTCCGCAGCTCGGCGGTCACCTCGGCCACCGTCGCCGGCAGCGTACGCGGCCGCGAGCGGTCGAGGAAGATGGCGCCGAGCACGGTGGCCAGACGGCCGATCCCGGGCCAGCTGCGGACCTCGCCCTTGGCCACCAGCTTCACCGGCGCCACGCTGAGCAGCGCCGTCACGTCCAGCCAGGAGACGTGGTTGGCGACCAGCAGCGAGCCCGGCCGGGGCCGCGGTCCGCGCCAGACCAGCCGTACGCCCAGAGCCGCCATGATCCCGCGCGACACGGCCGCGGCGGCGGACCCGCGCAGCACCGGAAGCAGGATCAGACCGAGCAGCAGTACGGCCGCGCACCGCAGGATCCGCAGGCCCGCGACCCAGCCCGGGACGCGGTCCTCGCCGCCCACCCGGCACGTGTCCGAACATCCGGAGACCGGTTGCCAGCTCATCACGCCGCCCCCAGGAAGTGCCGCAGGTACCGGGCGTCGATCCGGTCCATCGACAGCAGGACGTAGAAGTCGGCGCAGCCGAACCCGGGGTCGTACGCCGGTTCGCCGCCGATCCAGCTGCCCAGTCGCAGGTAGCCCCGCAGCAGCGGCGGGACCGGCGTCCGCGGGTCGCCGGCCGGCGTCCCGGCGGACAGCCACGGATTGCGCGGCGTGACCCGCAGGGCGGGCGGCGACATGTGCTTCTGCGACACCCGGGACCACACGCCGGCCGCGGTGTGCCCGCCGTCGTCCACCGGCACCGAGGCGCAGCCGCCGAGCCAGCGCAGGTTGTTCAGCAGCAGATAGCGGGCGATCCCGGCCCACATCAGGTTGACCACGGCGCCGGACCGGTGGTCCGGGTGCACACAGGACCGTCCGGTCTCGACCAGCTGGTCGCGCAGCGGGTTCAGCCGGCTCATGTCGAACTCGGTGTCGGCGTAGCGGCGCCCGGCCCGCTCGGCCGCTTTCGGCACCATCATCCGGTAGGTGCCGACCACGTCGCCGGTCGCGTCGTCGCGCACGATCAGGTGGTCGCAGTAGTCGTCGAACTCATCCACGTCGCGCCCGTCCACGGCACCGGGTAGATGCGCGCCGAGCTCGGTGGCGAAGACCTGGTGGCGCAGCCGCTGCGCGGCCGCGACGTAACTGGCGTCGTCGGCGATGAGAAGGGAGTAGCCGCTGGTCCCGGTCGAGGCGGGGGCGGTCAGGAGTACGGCCATATCTCATGTGTAAGGGCCGGACCTGCCGACGGAATGTCGGTCGCGGTGGCGGCGTATGTCCGGAAGGTGAACGCCTGCGACGTGGACCGGATCCGATACATTGGTCCGCCGTGGGAGACATCGTGGTGTCACACCTGACCAAGCAGTACAAGCGCCTGCGGGCCGTGGACGACCTGTCGTTCTCGGTCCGGTCCGGCCGGGTGACGGGGTTCCTCGGGCCCAACGGCGCAGGCAAGACCACCACCCTGCGGATGCTGCTCAACCTGGTCACGCCGACCGCCGGCACGGCCACCATCGACGGGGTCCGGTACGCCGACCTGCCCGACCCGATCCGGCACGTCGGCGCGGTGCTGGAGGCGTCCAGCGCGCACCGCGGCCGGACCGGGCGCAACCACCTGCGGGTCATCTGCGAGGCCGCCGGCCTGCCCGTGCGGCGCGCCGACGAGACCCTGGCCCTGGTCGGGCTGACCCCGGCGGCCGGTCGCACGTTCAAGGGCTACTCGCTCGGCATGCGGCAGCGGCTGGGCATCGCCGCGGCCATGCTCGGCGACCCGCGCGTCCTGATCCTCGACGAACCGGCCAACGGCCTCGACCCGGAAGGCATCCGCTGGATGCGCGACCTGCTGAGAGGCCTGGCCGGGGAGGGCCGGACGGTGCTGGTGTCCAGTCACCTGCTGGGTGAGATGCAGCAACTGGCCGACGACGTGGTGATCGTGGCCGCGGGGCGGCTGATCCGGCAGGGCCCGGTCGAGCAGGTGCTGGGGTCCGGCGGCGCCCAGGTCCGGGTCCGTACGCCCCAGCCGGACGCGCTGACCGTGGCCCTGGACGCGGTCGACGCCACGGTCAGCCCGTTGCCGGACGGCGCGTTGCTGGTCACCGGCGCCGACGCGGCCGTGATCGGGCACGCCGCGTTCACCGCCGCGGTCGAACTGCACGAGCTGACCACCGAACGGGCCGATCTGGAACAGGTGTTCCTGCAGCTCACCGCAGGTAAGGCGGAGATCCGATGAACCTCGTCCGGGCCGAGCTGACCAAGGTGCTGACCACGTCGCTGTGGTGGATCTTCGGACTGATCATGGTGCCGCTGTGGGGGGCGTCGGTCGGTATCAACTGGCTGACCGCGTCGGTCACCGCGGGCACCCCGGACTCCGGGCTCAACCAGCAGCAACTGGACCAGGTCCACACCGCCCGGCAGGCGGTCAACGTGGCCACCAACCTCTACACCAGCGGGCAGTACCTCGGCGTCCTGCTCGTGCTGCTGCTCGGCGCGATCCTGGTGACCAGCGAATACTTCCACCTCACGGCGACCACCACGTTCCTGGTCACGCCGAGACGGGAACGGGTGATCGTCGCCAAGCTGGTGGTCGGGGTGCTCATCGGGCTGGCGTTCTGGGCGGTCACGACTGTCGGAAACCTGATCGTGGTGCCGTTCGTGCTGCGGCACCTGAAGGTGGGGGCGCAACTCGGCGAGCCGGCGGTGTGGCGGGCGATCGGGCTGAACGCGCTGGCGTACGCCGTCTGGGCGATTCTCGGCGTCGGCGTGGGGGTTCTCATCCGCAGTCAACTGGCCGCCACGCTCACGCTGGCCGGCACGTACCTGATCGGCACGTCCGGCCTCGGACTGGTGTTCACCCTGCTCGCGGACAGGATCGCCGACTGGATCAACAACCTCCGGGTGCTGATCCCGACGGTGGCGTCGCAGCTGATGATCTCGGGCACCGATCTGCCCGGAAACCCGCCGCGATGGGTCGGCGCCGCCGTCCTGCTCGGCTACGCACTGATCAGTGGACTGCTGGGCACGGCCATCACCCGGCGCAGAGACATCAGTTGACGCCTGTAACACATTCCACGTCCACCGGTCGGACGTCCGGACGAAGCCGGTTCGGTAACGGCGTAGCCTGGATAGGAATCCTTTCCGTCCCCCGTGACGACAGCGCACGGGGTGCTGACACACGGTGAAAGAGGCGAACACTCCAAGTGTCGACCCAGCAGACTTCGCAGGGGAACCCACTCGCGGATTTCGGTCCCAACGAGTGGATCGTCGACGAGATGTACCAGCGTTACCTGGCCGATCCGACCAGCGTCGATCCCGCCTGGCACGACTTCTTCGCCGACTACAAGCCGGCGATGGCCACCGGGTCGATCGTGACGCCCGACGAGGCCAAGGCGGCCACCGCCACGGCCACGGCGAAGCGTGCCGGCACGGATGCCCCGGCCGCCGCCACGGTCGCTCCCGTGAAGCCGACCGTGCCCGCGCCGGTCGCTCCGGAGGCCAAACCCGCGCCCGCCACGCCGGTGGAGAAGGTCACACCCAAGGCCGCCTCGAACGGCTCCGCGACCCCGGCGGGCGCCAAGCTGACCACGCTGCGCGGCGTAGCCGCCCGCATCGTGCAGAACATGGACGCCTCGCTGGAGGTGCCGACCGCGACCTCGGTCCGGGCGGTGCCGGCCAAGCTGATGGTGGACAACCGCATCGTCGTCAACAACCACCTCGCCCGCGGACGGGGCGGCAAGGTCAGCTTCACCCACCTCATCGGCTGGGCGATGGTCCGGGCGGTGCTGTCCCACCCCGAGATGAACTACTCGTTCGCCGAGGTCAACGGCAAGCCCACGCTGGTCCAGCCCGAGCACATCAACCTGGGCATCGCGATCGACCTGCAGAAGAAGGACGGCTCCCGCTCGCTGGTGGTGCCCTCCATCAAGAACTGCGAGGACATGGACTTCCGGAAGTTCTGGCAGGCGTACGAGGACGTGGTCCGCCGCGCCCGCCGCAACGAGCTGACCATGGAGGACTACTCCGGCACCACGATCTCGCTGACCAACCCGGGCGGCATCGGCACGGTCCACTCCATCCCGCGGCTGCTGGCCGGCCAGTCGGCGATCGTCGGGGTCGGCGCGATGGAGTACCCGGCCCCGTACTCGGGCATGTCCGACGAGACGCTGACCGAGTCCGCCGTCTCCAAGATCACCACGCTGACCAGCACGTACGACCACCGGGTGATCCAGGGCGCGCAGTCCGGCGAGTTCCTCAAGGCGATGCACGAGTTCCTGCTGGGCGAGCACGACTTCTACGACGACATCTTCGTCTCGCTGCGCATCCCGTACGAGCCGGTGCGCTGGGTGCGTGACGTCGCCCGTACATCCGAGGGCCAGATCGACAAGGCCGCGCGGGTGATCGAGCTGATCCACGCGTACCGGGTCCGGGGTCACCTGATGGCCGACACCGACCCGCTGGAGTTCAAGATCCGCCGGCACCCCGACCTGGACGTGCTGCAGCACGGGCTGACGTTGTGGGACCTGGACCGGGTGTTCCCGGTCGGCGGCTTCGCCGGCAAGCCGCGGATGAAGCTGCGCGACGTGCTCGGCGTGCTCCGCGACACCTACTGCCGCCGGGTCGGCATCGAGTACATGCACATCCAGGGCCCGGAGGAACGGCGCTGGATCCAGGACCGGATCGAGCTCAAGTACACCAAGCCGGACTCGGACGAGCAGAAGCACATCCTCAACCGGCTGAACGCGGCCGAGGCCTTCGAGACCTTCCTGCAGACCAAGTACGTCGGGCAGAAGCGCTTCTCGCTCGAAGGCGCCGAGTCGCTGATCCCGCTGCTGGACGCGGTGCTGCAGTCGTCGGCCGAAGAGGGCCTGGACGAGATGGTCATCGGCATGACCCACCGCGGCCGGCTGAACGTGCTGGCCAACATCGTCGGGAAGCCGTACGAGAAGATCTTCAACGAGTTCGAGGGTCAGATGGACCCGAAGACCTCGCACGGCTCCGGGGACGTCAAGTACCACCTGGGCCAGACCGGCAAGTACACGACACCGGACGGCGAGCACGCGACCACCGTCAGCGTGGTCGCCAACCCGTCCCACCTGGAGGCCGTCGACCCGGTGCTGGAGGGCATCGTCCGGGCCAAGCAGGACCGGCTCGACCTCGGCCTGCACGGCTACACGGTGTTGCCGGTGCTGGTGCATGGCGACGCCGCGTTCGCCGGCCAGGGCGTGGTCGCCGAGACGCTGAACCTGTCCCAGCTGCGCGGCT
>CAXSDA010000039.1:26928-79412 GCA_964236515.1 uncultured Actinoplanes sp. | reverse complement strand
CGTCCATCCCGCTGGACTACGCCGGGTACGGCATCGTCGGACTGTTCGTGATCGCGTGGATCATCGCCATCGCGGTCTGGCGCTTCGGCCACATCGAGGAACGCTGGACCGCCGGCCTCGCCTCGGCCGGGGAGTGACCCACCGCTATCGGACCATTGACGCCGCGGGGTTCCCTGATCTGACCCCGCGGCTCGACCCGCTGTTCCGGGCCTGCTTCGGGGCAGCGCCGTGGTTCGAGAGCGAGCAGCGCCTCGCGGCGCTGCCGGCACGTATGGCCTGGATGGCCCTCCGTCCCGGAGCCCACGCCGAGCTCGCCGAGGACGGCGCTAACCTGGCCGGAGCTGCCATCGCGTGGCCCATGCCCGAAAGCTTTCCGGTAGACAACGCCGACCTGCAGGCGGTCGCGGCGGCCGCACCCGACGAGCTGCTGTCGCGGCTGGTTGCCCCCGCACTGCTGGTTGCGAAACTGATGGTCGCTCCCGCGCACCGCCGCCGGGGCGTGGCCCGCACCCTCATGACCCGGATCGTCCCGCCCGGCACACCGGCTTGGCTCAGTACCCACCCCGACGCACCCGCCGCACAGGTGTACGACGCGCTGGGATGGTGCCGCCGACTCCGATACGAGGTCGACGGGTCACCGCTTCTGCTCTACACGGCGCCGGACCCCTGACGGCAAGGGCAGCCTTACTCCAGCAGCAAGTCAGCTGTGTTGCAAGATATTGGCAACAGCCAAGATACGGCAGATGGAAGGTTGGCGATGGCCGTCTACACGCTTCCCGACATGCCCTACGACTACGGCGCACTCGAGCCGGCGATGTCCGGGCAGATCCTCGAACTGCACCACAGCAAGCACCACGCCGCGTACGTCAAGGGCAGCAACGACACCCTCGACCAGCTGGCCGAGGCCCGCGACAAAGGCGATTACCACGCCCTGGTCGGGCTGGAGAAGACGCTCGCGTTCAACCTGTCCGGGCACGTCCTGCACTCGATCTTCTGGAACAACCTGTCCCCCGACGGAGGCGACCGCCCGAACGGGGAGCTGGCCGCCGCGATCGAGGAGCACTTCGGCTCGTTCGACGCGTTCTCCGCGCAGCTGTCCACCGCGACCAAGGGCGTGCAGGGCTCCGGCTGGGGCATCCTGGCCTGGGAACCGCTGTCGCAACGTCTGATCGTCGAGCAGGTGTACGACCACCACGGCAACATCGGGCAGGCGTCCACGCCGATCCTGGTCTTCGACGCCTGGGAACACGCGTACTACTTGCAATACAAGAACGTCCGCCCAGACTACGTCGACAAGCTGTGGTCGATGGTCAACTGGGCCGACGTGATCAAACGCTTCGACGCCGCCCGCGCCGCCGGCAACCCGATCATCATCACCCCCTGATTCGTTGCGCCGAGCGGGGGTGAACGCGGGGCCGGCGATTGCCGAGGCTGGTCCCGCGTCCTCGGTCAGCACCGGTGACTCACCGCCCCACCTTGTTGCCAAGGATTGGCAAGTACGACAAGATGGCGATATCGAACTACGGTCCGGCAACGCTAGGCCAGTTCGGTGATGACGCGTCGAGAATGACAACCCGCGTCGGAGGTGTCCCGGCACCGCGATGATCCACGCCGCCGGGACACCTCACATCAGCCTTCACCGCTTCGGTGGACTCGCTGACGGCAGGAGCTGACGGCAACGCGGGCAACAGCCACATAGGCATCGGATCGGCCTCTGACCTGCGGGACGAGCCTCAGTCAACCGCACCGCCGGGACTCTGCAGGTTCGGGGTTCGACTCCCCGGCGGCGTACCAGCAGAGCGACCTATCGCGCGGCCGGGACGACGTCGCCCATGAAGCGCTCCAACTGCCCCTCGGCGTCCGCCAGCGGCCAGATGAACAAGTGGTCGACGCCGGCCTCGCCGTACGCCCGCACCACGCCGGCGCAATGCTCGACCGAGCCGATGAGCACCCGACCGGCCAGCTGCTCCGCCGGCCGTTTCAGCATGGCGGCCAGTGCGGCCAGGCGCGTACGGCGGTCGTGCTCGTCGTCGGTCACGTAGGTCCACATCGTCGCCAGAGCGCAGGGAAACCCCAAAATGTCCCGGCCGGCGGAGTGCAGGGCCGCGCCGAGCTTCGTCCGGGCCGCGGCGATCTCCGCCGGGTCGGCGTTGTAGGCCGAGGCCAGCCAGCCCTCGCCGAGGCGGGCCACCCGGCGCAGGCCGGCGTCGGAGCCCCAGCTCGCGACCCAGATCGGCAGACCCTCCGGCCGGGACGGCGCCGGCCGCAGCGGTTCGGCCGCGTCTTGGACCGAAAGCTGCGCGCGCAACGCCCGCACCGACCGGTCGAACCGGGGCCAGCGCTCGTCGAACGGCACCCCGGCGAGATCGTAGTCGCGCGCCGACGAGCCCGGACCGACGCCGAGCGTCATCCGGCCGCCGGACAGGATGTCCAGCGCGGCGGCCGCCTTGGCCACCGCCGCCGCTCCCCGGATCACCGGCAGCGCGATGCTGGTGGCCAGGCGCAGGTCGCCGCTGGCCTCCAGCACGCTGGCCAGCGCGACGATGCCGTCCAGCCACGGTCGCTGAAACACCAGGTGGTCGTTGACGGTCAACCACTCGTACCCGAGACGCCGTGCTGTGCCGGCGTAGGCGGCCAGGCTCCCGGCCGGCCAGCCACGTCCGTCGAAGTCGATCAGGGGCAGATGGGCGCCGAATTGCATGTCACATCCCAGGGCGATCGGTGGCGGCGCGAGCGGCGAAGGGCCCGATGATACCGACGGACAGGCACGCGGCGGCGATCACGAACAGCGCGGCTCGCAGCGAGGTTGCCTCGGCGGTCAAGCCGATCAGCGGCGGCCCGACCATGATGCCGAGGTAGCCGACGCCGGCGACCTTGCTGACCGCTCCTCCGGTGGGTATGCCGGCGAGGTTCCCGGCCGCGGTGAAGGCGATGGGCACGACCGCGGCCAGGCCGAACCCGACGAACCCCCATCCGAGTACGGCGCCGGCCACGCTGTGGGTCAGCAGTCCGAGGGCGAGGCCGGCGCCGGCGATGAGCCCGCCCCAGCGGAGCATCCGGGTATATCCCACCCGGGCGGTGAGGCGGTCGGTGCCGAAGCGGGTGACGAGCATGGTCGAGGAGAAGAACGCATAGCCGTACGCCGCGGTGCCGGCGTGCGAACCGAGGTCGTCCCGCAGATAGACCGCGCTCCAGTCACCGACCGCCAGCTCCGCCAGGAGCGACAGGAACGCGACCGCGGCCAGCAGCACCAACGCTCTCGACCAGGGAGCCCGGTGACCACCGGCGTCACGGTCCGCGGCGGTGTGCGCGTCCGCCGACGCCGGAAGCAGCCGGCCCCGGAAGGCCGCACCGGCGGCGAGACCGACCGCGCCGGCGACGGGGAAGTAGACGCCGATGCCGAGGCCGGCGTGGGCGGTGACGGCTCCGCCGAGTGCACCCGCCAACGCGCCCAGGCTCGCGAAACCGTGGAAGGACGACATGATCGGCCGGGCGTACCGCTGCTCCACGGTCACGGCGTGCGCGTTCATCGCCGTGTCGGTCAGCCCCATGCCCACGCCGAAGACGATGAACGCCGGCAGCAGGGTCCACAGGCGGGTGGCGAACCCGGGGAGCGCGGTTCCGGCGCACAGCACGACGAGGCCGGCGGTCATGACCGGCGAACTCCCCCACCGGGCGATCCAGCGCCCGGTGGCCTGGATCACCGCGATACTGCCGACCGGCATGCCCAGAAGGGCGAGGCCCAGAAGGCCGTCCGACAGCTGAGCGTGATCCTTGATGCCCGGCATACGGGCCGCCAGCGTGCCCTGCAGGAATCCCAGCAACCCGAAGACGACCGCCGTCGCGATCCGCGCCTGCGACAGGCGGGCCGGCGCGCGAGTGCTCACCGCCGAACCGTACCGGCGCTGATGAATCGCGATCCGGCGGAGCATGGTCAGGCCGGGTCGCCGGCGAGCTGGTTCGGTTTGGCCACGGCCGGAGGGTCGACGGCGGCGCCCGTACGGCCGGGGAGAGCGAAGCACAGCAGGAGCCCGACGCCGGTGAAGGCGACCGACCACCAGAACGCGGTGTCGAACCCGGTGGTGAGGGAGCCGGTCCGGGCGGTGGACGAGGTCAGGATGACGGCGAGCAGGGCGACACCGACCGAGCCGCCGACCTGCTGGCCGATCCGGGTCACGATGCTGGCGTGCGGCACCCGGTCGCGGGACAGGCCGACGAAGGCCACCGTCATCACCGGGATGACCACGATGCCGAGGCCGAGGCCGCGCACGAAGAGGGTCGCCATCAGCGCCCAGGTCGACGTGTGGGCGCCGGCGACGGCGAACGGCACGGTGGCCAGGCCGACCAGGACGAAGCCGAGGACCGACACGCCGCGAGCGCCGACCCGCTCGAGCAGCCGGGCGGCGACGCTGCGGCTCAGCAGCGATCCGACGCCCTGCGGGATCAGCAGCAGGCCGGCGGCGAGGGCGTCGGTGCCGCGGAGTTCCTGCCAGTACAGCGGCAACAGCAGCATCGCGCCGTAGAGCGACGCGCCGGACAGAAACATCAGCGCCGTCGCGGCCCAGGTCGGGCGGGAGCGCAGCACGCCGAGGTCGACCAGGGCGTCGGCCGGCCGGCGCAGCGCCCAGAGGACGAAGGCCAGCAGCAGTACCGCACCGGCGACGATCGGGACGAGGACGTCGGCCCGGGTGAAGCCGCCGGCGCCGCTCACGTTGGACACGCCCCAGAGCAGCGCCACCAGCGCCGGGGACAGCAGCACCAGGCCGACGACGTCGAGGCGTACGCGGCGACCCGGCTCGTCGGCCGGGATCAGCCGGTGGGCGAGGTACAGCCCGGCCAGGCAGAGGGGAACGTTCACCAGGAACAGCCAGCGCCAGCTGCCGGCGCCCAGGATGAGGCCGCCGATCACCGGGCCGAGGATAGGGCCGACCGCGGCCGGCAGCGCCACCACCGACATCAGGCGGGCGCGGTCGGCGCCCGGGGTGGCCTGCATGATCATGGTGGTCATCAGCGGCAGCATCGCGCCGCCGCCGATGCCCTGGATCACGCGGAACCCGATCAGGCTGGGGGCGTCCCAGGCGAGCGAGCACAGCACGGAACCGAGCAGGAACACGGCCAGCGCGGCCATCCAGAGGCGCTTGGCGCCGAGGCGGCTCTGCAGCCAGCCGACGACCGGGATGACCACGCCGAGCGACAGCAGGTACGCCGTACTGACCCATTGGATGGCGTCCACGCCGGCGTGCAGGTCGGCGCCGAGCTGATGCAGCGCGACGCTGACGATCGTCGAGTCGAGGATGACCGTGATACCGCCCACCAGCACCGCGACGGTGATGCGCAGGGCGGTTCGGTCGATCCGGGAGGTGGTCATGGCAGCCGCCTTAAGATACGCGGATGTATCTACTCGTTGACACCGTAGAGCGTCGCGATAAGATACGCAAGTGGACCTAAAGACTTCCCGGCGGCGCGGCGCCGAGCTCGAGGGAGCGATCCTCGACGCCGCGTGGGAGGTGCTGACCGAGCACGGCTACCCCGGTTTCACGTACGAGGCGGTCGCCGCCCGCGCCGGGACGAGCCGGCCCGTGCTCTACCGGCGCTGGCCTCAGCGCGACGACCTGCTGCTGGCCACGATCACCCGGTACTGGCGGTCACGACCGATCGACATCCCCGACACGGGCCGGCTCCGCGACGACGCGCTCGGCTTCCTGCACAACGCCGTGGCCGGGCGGATACACATGATCACGCTGATCAGCGTTCAGCTGGCGGACTTCTTCCGGGACACCGGTACGAGCATCAGCGAGTTCCGCGACATCCTGCGGCCACCGGGCGAGCCGACGGCCCTCGAGACGATCGTCGCCCGCGCCGTCGCCCGCGGCGAGCTGCCCGACCGGCCGCGCTCCGACCGCGTGGTGAACCTGCCGTTCGACCTCGTCCGGCACGACGTGATCATGACGATGCGACCGGTGCCGGACGAGTCGATCCGCGACATCGTCGACGACATCTGGCTTCCGCTGCTGGACCGGCCCTGACCGCCGGACGTCAGTCCTCCACGCCGGACGCCGGCGGGCGCTTGGCCCGGCGCAAGGTCTCGAGGCGGTCCTGAGCGCGCTGGACGGCCGCCCGCGACCGGTCGAGGAACGCGTCGCTGCGGTCCAGCCGGGCGACCTCGCGGGCGAAGGCGTCCCCCATCCGCTCGCTCGGGTCGGCCGGGTCGGAGTCGTCCCCGGTCTCGCGCTGGTCCAGGACGTGCTCGCGAGCGGTGGCGGTGGTCTCCCGGCCGTTGGCGAGGACGTCGCGCTCGTTGGCCAGCTGCTCCCGCCGTTCGGCGACGATCTCGCGTTCGGCGAGTACCCGTTCCCGCGCGTCCAGCTGAGCCTTCCGGTTCTTGAGGTCGGTTTCCAGGACGGTCAGCCGCTCCTGGCGCGCATCCAGCAGCCGGTCCCGCGCGTCCAGGGCCCATTGACGCTCGTCGAGGGCGTGATCGCGGGCGTTCCGCCGGTCATCGGGATGCACGGACCGATCGTAAGTCAGTGGCCGCCCAGCTCGACCAGCAGGACACCGACCGCGATCAGCGCGATGCCGGCCGCCATCGTCCTGGTCAGGGGCTCGGAGAAGACGATCCGGGCCAGGACCGCGGCCAGGGCGATGCCGGTGGCCGACCAGATGCCGTACGCGACGCCGACCGGTATCCCGTGCCGCAGCGCGACGCTGAACAGGGTGAAGCTGACGAGATAGCCGCCGATGACGGCCGGCGCCCAGGCTTTCTTGCGGAGCCCTTCGGAGGCGCGGAAGGCCATGGTGGCGCTGACCTCGATGACGATCGCGCCGATCAGAGCGGCCCAGCTCATCGCGGGTGGGCGGCGTTCCGGGAGCCGAGCTGGACGAGCAGGACCCCGGCGACGATCACGGCGATGCCCAGCCCCATCACCCACGTCAGCCGTTCGCCGAACAGCGGTACGGCCAGCAGCGCGGTCAGGATCACCCCGGTCGCGGCCCAGATCCCGTACGCGACACCGACCGACATCCCCGCCCGCAGGAGCAGGGACATGAACCCGAAGGACAGCGCGTACCCGATCACCACCAGGACGAGCCACTCCGGGTGCCCGTTGGCGGCCCGCAGCGCCAGGGTCGCGCTGACCTCCGAACCGATGGCCAGCGCCAGGTACAGCCACTTCCTCATGCGCCGCAGCCTGCCACGTCGAGGGCCCGGGCCAGGCGGCGGACGGCCTCGTCCATGAGATCGGGCGCCGCGGCGGCGTAGGTCAGACGCAGATGCGGGGCCGGGGGTTCGGCCGCGTACCAGGGGCGGCCGGCGAACACGATGACGCCCTCGGCCGCCGCCGCCGCCGTCAACGCGACGTCGTCGGTGTGACCGGGCAGCCGGACCCACAGATGCAGGCCGCCGCGCGGGATCGTTGCCGGGACCAGCGCGGGCCGGTGCCGGCGCAGCGCGGTCAGCAGCGCCTCCCGCCGGATCCGCAGGGCGGTGCGCAAGGTGCGGCGATGCCGGTCCCAGGCCGGGGCGGTGACGAACTCCAGCGCGGCCTGCTGCAGCGGCCCGGCGACGAAGAAGTCGTCGAGCAGCCGGGCCGAGCGGAGCCTCGCGCCGACCGGGCCTCGGGCGCCGATCGCCGCGATCCGCAGGCCCGGGGCGGCCGACTTGGTCAGCGAGCGCAGGTAGATCACGTGCCCGTCGGAGTCGTCGGCGGCCAGCGGAGGTGGGGCCTCCCCGTCGATGGTGAGGTCCCGGGCGTAGTCGTCCTCGATCAGGAACGCACCGGCGTCCCGTACGGCCGCGGCCACCTCGGACCGGCGGCGGGCGGCCAGGGTCGCGCCGGTCGGGTTGGCGTACAGCGGCTGGCAGTAGAAGAGCCGCGCGCCCGTGCGGGCGAACGCGGCGGCGAGCTGATCCGGCCGTACGCCGTCGTGGTCGGCGGGCACCGGCACCACCCGGAGCCCGGCCGCCCGGGCCGCCGCCAGCGCCCCCAGGTACGTCGGGGACTCCACCAGCAGGGTGTCGCCGGGGCCGGCGAGCGCGCGCAGGGCCGACGACAACGCCGCCTGCCCGCCGGGGCAGATGACCATGTCGTCGGCGTGCAGCCCGGTGCCGGCCTCCCGGGCGAACCACGCCCGCAGGTCGGCCCGCCCCTCCGCCGGTCCCCGCGACCAGGTCGCGGGCTGGCGGGCGGCGCGGGCCAGCGCCGCCCCGAGCGCCGCCGCCGGTTGCAGGTCGGCGTCGAGGTAGCCGCCGGACAACGCGATCGCTCCGGGCGGCGGCAGCGCCAGCAACGCCCGCATGTCGTCCTCGCCCGGCCGGCCGGCGCCGAGCGCCACGGTCTGCCACGACACGTCGGGCGCGCGCCGCTCGGGTGGACGGGCGGTCACGTAGGTGCCCTGGCCCGGCCGGGTCTCGACCAGCCCCTGGGCCACCAGCCGCCGGACCGCCTCGGCCACGGTGACCGGCGACGCCTGCAGCCGGGCGGTCAGCTCGCGGACCGGCGGCAACCGCCCGCCGGGGTCGGCCTCCGCCACCAGCGCGCTCAGATGTTGGATAACGCGGGCCACTGCGTTACCGTCATTCATGAGTGACAAGAGTAGCGCTATCGTCACGCCGGCGGTAACGGATCGCACGGCCGGGCTGGCTCTCGGCGCCCTCGGGGTACTGGCTTTCAGCCTTTCCCTGCCGATGACCCGGCTCGCCGTGCATCAGCTCGACCCGTGGTTCGTGGCGTTCGGCCGGGCCGTGGGGGCGGCGCTGCTGGCGTGGGCGTACCTGCGTTTTACCGGTGCGCCGCGGCCCTCGGTCAACCAGGGGCGGCGGCTGCTGACCGTCGCCCTCGGCGTCGTCGTCGGCTTCCCCCTGTTCACCTCACTGGCCCTGGTCACGGAAACCGCGGCGCACGGCGCGGTCGTCGTCACGGTGCTGCCCGCGATGACCGCCGTGTTCGCGGTCCTCCGGGCGGGTGAGCGGCCGTCCGCGCTGTTCTGGGTCGCCGGCGCCGCGGGACTGCTGGTGGTCCTGGCGTTCCTGGTGGTCAGCGGGTCGGTGCGTGGCGCCGTGTCGCCGGCCGACCTGTTCCTTCTCGCGGCCGTCGTCCTGTGCGGACTGGGGTACGCCGAGGGGGGCGCGCTCGCCCGGGAACTGGGCGGCGCCCGGACGATCTGCTGGGCGCTGCTGCTGTCGCTGCCGGTCACCCTGCCCGTCACCCTCGTCGCCGCCGCGGTTCATCCGCCGCACGCCGGGGCCGCCGCCTGGTCGGCGTTCGCCTACCTCACCGCGATCTCCATGTTCCTCGGCTTCTTCGCCTGGTACGCGGGTCTCGCGCGCGGCGGCATCGCCCAGGTGGGCCAGATCCAGCTCGGGCAGCCCGTCCTCACCCTGCTCTGGTCCGCGCTGCTGCTCGGCGAGACCGTCACGCCGGCGTCCCTCGGAGCGGCGCTGGTCGTGCTGGTCTGCGTCGTGCTGATCCAGCGCACCCGCCGCGCATAATCGCCTGGTGGGACTGACGACGGCGTTCACGCGGATGTTCGGAGTGCGGCACCCGATCGTGCTGGCGCCGATGGGCGGCTCGGCCGGCGGCGCGCTGGCCGCGGCCGTGTCGCGCGGCGGCGGCCTGGGACTGCTCGGAGCGGGTGACGGGGATCCGGCGTGGCTCGCGCGGGAGCTGCCGCTCGTCACCGGAAGCGGGATGCCCTGGGGCGTCGGCTTTCTGACGTGGGCGATCGGCCCGACGGTGGTCGAGCGGGCGCTGGACCACCGGCCGCACGCGGTGATGCTGTCCTTCGGAGACCCGTCGCCGTACGCGGACCTCGTGCACCGGGCCGGCGTCCCGTTGATCCTGCAGGTGACCGACCTGGACGAGGCTCGGCGGGCCGTCGATCTGGGCGCCGACGTCATCGTCGCCCAGGGCACCGAGAGCGGCGGTCACGGGGCGCGCCGGGGCCGGTCCACGTTGCCGTTCGTGCCGGTGGTGGTGGACCTGGCCGGGCCGGCGCCGGTGCTGGCCGCCGGCGGGATCGCGGACGGCCGCGGGATCGCCGCCGCGCTCGCGCTCGGGGCGGCGGGTGCAGTGGTCGGCACCCGGTTCCAGGCGACCGCGGAGGCGCTGGCCGATCCGTCGATCGTGGACGCGATCGTCGCCGGGGCCGGCGTGGACACGTCGCGCGGCCGGATCGAGGACATCGCCCGCGGATCGCGGTGGCCGGCCCGGTACAGCGCCCGCACGCTGGACAACGCCTTCGTGGACCGGTGGCGGTCCCGCGAGGCCGAGCTCGAGGCCGGCCCGGCGGCGGCCCGGGAGCAGTACCGGGCCGCGATCGCGCGCGGCGACCTCCCGCCGCTGCCGGTGTGGGCGGGCGAAGGCCTCGACCTCATCCACGACCGCCCGCCGGCAACCGCGCTCGTGGAGAGGCTGGCCGCGCAGGCCGAGGCCGCGGTGGCCCGCGCAGCGGATACGTTGAGCGGGTGACGGAGGGACTGCGCGAGCGGAAGAAGCGGCTGACCCGGCAGCGGATCTCGGACACCGCGACCGCGATGTTCCTCGAGCGCGGGTTCGACGCGGTCACGGTGGCCGAGGTGGCGCGATCCTGCGAGGTGTCGGAGAAGACGGTCTTCAACTACTTCCCGGCCAAGGAATCCCTTGTGCTGGACCAGGAAGCGGACTGGGCCGGGGCGATCCGGGCCGCGCTCGGATCCGGCGGCGCCGGAACCCCGCTGGCCGAGGCGACCGCGGACGTCATCGAGGAGCGGGTCCGCCGCCAGTACGACCATCCCGTGCTCGACCCGGCAGCCGCGCGGGGCGTGGCCGAGCTGATCCAGCGCACCCCGTCGCTGCGGGCCGC
Organism: uncultured Actinoplanes sp.; assembly: GCA_964236515.1. Lineage (GTDB taxonomy): Bacteria > Actinomycetota > Actinomycetes > Mycobacteriales > Micromonosporaceae > Actinoplanes. The sequence continues at coordinate 68,573 of CAXSDA010000039.1, read as the reverse complement.
GAGTCAGCGGATGACCGCCGACCTCACGGACATCGCGGCCGAGGCGGTCGCCGAGCGCACCGGCGCCGATCCGGCCGACCCGGAACCGCAGATCGCCGCGGCCGCGCTCATCGGGCTGTGGCAGGTGCAGTTCCGGTCGATGCGGCGGCACGCGGGGCTGCGGACGCCGGCCCGGGTGCGGGACGCGGTGATCGCGGACGTCCGCCGGGCGGCGCGGCTGATCGACGACGGGCTCCGGTCGTACGGCTGAGGGTTGCCAGATTTTTACTGTGACTGTAAGTTTTTGGTCATGGTTCTGGGGCTGATCAGCGTGTTCTTCGCCGGGTTGCTGGCCGGCGAGGAGGTCGTCGTGCGGTTCGGGGTGCGCGGTCCGCTGGCGGCGCTGCCCGACGAGCCGCACATCCGGCTGCGGAAGGGCCTGATCCGCACCCTGCGGGTCCTGGTACCGGCGTTGTTCCTGCCGGCCCTGCTGGTCGCCGCGGCGGCGCTGGTCCTCGAGCCGTCCGCCGGCGGCGCGATCGGCGTGCTCGCCCTGCTCGGCTGGGCCGGCGTCACGTTCCTGGGCACGGTGCCGATCAACGCCGCCGCGCTGGCCTGGTCGGCGGCCGCTCCCCCGGCGGGCTGGCAGACCACCATCGCCCGGTGGGAACGCCTGGACTCGCTGCGGTGCGCGGCGGCGGTGATCGCGTTCGTGGCGTTACTGCTCCGGTGAGACCGCCACCCGGCGGTCGATCCCGGCGCCGTAGACCGGATCGCGGCCGGGCACGTGCAGCTCGTGGGTCGTGGCCCGCGCCCGGAACAGGCGCAGGTCCGCGTCCCCGGTGAGCTCGTCCGGCGTGAACGCGATCACTTCGGGCCCGGCCGGCGGGAAGGCGGTCGCGCACGCCGCGGGCAGTTCGTCCACGCCGATCTCGGTCGCGTCGGCCGTGATGTAGACCGCGCGGCCTTCGCCGACCGCCGCCGTGGAGTCGAAGATGACCAGGGCGACGCCTGGCCGCGCGGTCACGTTGGCCGTGTGGTGGGCGTCCGGGGCGGACACCCACCAGAAGTCCCGGTAGCCCGTGTGGGTGAACCAGACCGGCGACAGACGCGGCCGGCCATCGGGCTCGGTGGTGCCGAGCGTCATGTACCGGTTCGCGTCGATGACCTGTCGGGCCCGCTCGTCGAGTTCGCTCACGCCGTAGATACTCGCACCGGGTCGACGTGCCAGATCGTCCGGGCGTAGTCGCGGACCGTGCGGTCGGAGGAGAAGAAGCCGCTGCCGGCCGTGTTCCGGATCGACATCGCCGTCCACCGGTCGGGGTCCCGCCAGGCCTCGTCGACCCGCTCCTGGGCCTGCAGGTACGACCGGTAGTCGGCCAGCACCAGATACTCGTCCCGGCCGAGCAGCGAATCGACCACCGACCGGAACGCGTTCCGGTCACCGCCCGAGAAGTCGCCGCCGGCGATCGCGTCGATCGCCGCGCGCAGCTCGTCGTCACCCTGATACCAGTCGTACGGCTGGTAATCGCCGTTCCGCAGCGCCACCGCCTCGTCGGTGTTCAGTCCGAACAGGACGAAGTTGTCCGCGCCGACCCGGTCCCGGATCTCGATGTTGGCCCCGTCGAGCGTGCCGATGGTGACCGCCCCGTTCAGCGCCAGCTTCATGTTGCCGGTGCCGGACGCCTCCTTGCCGGCCAGCGAGATCTGCTCCGACAGGTCGGCCGCCGGGATGATCAGCTCGGCCTGGGTGACGTTGTAGTTGGCCGGGAACAGCACCTTCAGGTAGGGCGCGGCCGCCGGATCCGCGTTGACCACGGAAGCCACCGCGTTGATCAGCCGGATGATGTCCTTGGCGGCCCAGTAGCCCGGAGCCGCCTTGCCGCTGAACACCACGGTCCGCGGCGGCGGCGTCGCGCCGGCCTTGATCCGGTGATACTGGGTGATCACGTGCAGCAGCTTGAGCAGTTGCCGCTTGTACTCGTGGAACCGCTTGATGATGACGTCGGTGAGCGCGTCCGGGTCGATGCCCAGCGGGGCCTTGGCCGCCCGCTTGATCTGCCGCCAGCGCTCGCGGAAGGCGGCGTCGCCGGCCAGCGGCACCAGGCCGCCCAACCGGTCTAGGTCGGTCAGCCACTCCTCGCCGCCGAGGCCATCACTGATCAGGTCGGACAACTTCGGGTTGGCGATCTTCAGGAACCGCCGCGGGGTGACGCCGTTGGTCACGTTGCGGAACTTCTCCGGCCACATCTCGGCGAAGTCGTGCAACGTCGTCTCGGCCAGCAACTTGGAGTGAAGTTCAGCCACGCCGTTGACGGCGTGCGACCCGACCACGGCCAGGTTCGCCATCCGGACCCGCCGCTCCGGCTCCTCCTGAATCAGCGACATCCGCCGGACCCGGTCGACGTCACCGGGGAACTTGGCCTCCACCTCCCGCAGGAAGTACAGGTTGATCGTGTAGATGATCTCCAGGTGGCGGGGCAGCAGCCGCTCGAACAGCGCTACCGGCCAGGTCTCGAGCGCCTCGGGCAGCAGCGTGTGGCAGGTGTAGCCGAACGTCCGGCGGGTGATGTCCCAGGCCGGGTACCAGCCCAGCTCGTACTCGTCGACCAGCAGGCGCATCAGCTCGGCGATGGCCAGCACCGGGTGGGTGTCGTTGAGCTGGATGGCGGTCTTCTCCGGGAAGTCGCTCCAGCTGGTGTTGCGGAACCGGAAGCGCCGGATGATGTCCCGCAGCGAGCACGACACCAGGAAGTACTGCTGCTTGAGCCGCAACTCCCGCCCGAGTTCGGTGCTGTCGTCGGGGTAGAGCACCTTGCTGATGTTCTCCGACCGGACGACCTCGGCCACCGCCTCGGCGTATTCGCCGTGGGCGAACCGGCTCAGGTCGAACGACTCCCGGGCAGCCCGGGCGCGCCACAACCGTACGATGTTGACCGTTTCCGTGCCGTACCCGGGAACCAGCATGTGGCCGGGCTCGCCGAGCACGGTCTCGCCCGGCTCCCACTGCCGCCGGAGCGGGTCGTCGCCGACCGACGAGGTCTTGCCGTAGAAACCGACGATCTGTGTGTCGTCCGGCGCCGGGAACTCCCACGGGTCGCCTTGGAAGGCCCAGTCGTCGGGGTGCTCGACCTGCGCGCCGTTGTCGTCGAAGCCCTGCTTGAAGATGCCCAGGTCGTACCGGATGCCGTAGCCGACCGCGGGCATGTCGAGGGTGGCCAGCGAATCCATGATGCAGGCGGCCAGCCGGCCGAGGCCGCCGTTGCCCAGCCCGGGTTCGACGTCCTGGGCGGCCACCTCGTCGAAGTCGGGCACGGCCGCCCGGGCCAGGTCGCCCGTACCGGAGTAGAGCAGGTTCTGGCTCAGCTGCCGGCCGAGCAGGTACTCGGCCGAAAGGTAGTAGATCCAGCGCGGGTTGGCCTCGCGGTGCGCCGCGGCCGTCGCCGCCCGCCGGCCGGCCAGCCGGTCGCGGACCGTGTCGGCCAGCGACGCATACATGTCCTGGGTGCTCGCCGACTCGACGGTGGTGCCGCGCTCGTAGTAAAGGTTGCTCATCAGGTCGCGCTTGAAGTCCTCGGGCGTACGGCCGAGGGGGCGCAGGACAGGCTCCATGACGCCGATCCTGGCCCGTCGCAGGCCGATTGCACCAGGCAGGTGGCCGGTGTTCGGCCAAGGTTCACTGGCCGACGATCCAGTGGTGCGGTGCGACCAGCTTGGCCGCCTTGGCCGGTCCCCACGTCCCCGGCTTGTACGTGATCAGGCGCGGCGGGTTGTCCAGGATCGGCGTGACCGCCTTCCAGGCCGCGGACAGCCCGTCCGGCCGCGTGAACAGGGAGCGGTCCCCGAGCAGGGCATCGTGAATGAGCCGTACGTACGGGGGAAGCGGTTCGGCCTCGGGGAGCGTGCCCAGCGGCAGGGCCACCGACGCCGCGTCCACCCGCAGGTCCACGCCCGGCTTCTTGGCCAGCAACGACAGGTCGATCTCGCCGTCCCCGGACAGCGAGAAGGTCAGCACGTTGGACTGCGCGGGCAGCTTGGCCAGGGGCGTTCGCGGGGTCCGCAGCACCACACTGACCTTCTGCGCGCCGGCCGCCATCCGCTTGCCGGTCCGCAGGTAGAACGGCACGCCCTTCCAGCGCGGGTTGTCGATCCAGAGCTTCGCGGCCACGAACGTGTCGGTCTTCGACCGCGCCTTGATCCCCTTGATGTCGCGGTAGCCGTCGAACTGGCCCAGCACCACCTCGGCCGGATCCAGCGGCCGGAACGAGCGGATCACCTTCTCCCGGGCCGACTGGAGGTCGTCGGCGCTCAGGCTGGCCGGCGGTTCCATGGCCACCTCGGCCGCCACCTGGAAGAGGTGGGTCACGAGCATGTCGAGGACGGCGCCGGTGGCGTCGTAGAACTCGGCGCGATCGGCGACGTCCAGCGTCTCGGGGACGTCGATCTGCACGCTCTCGATGTGGTGCGAGTTCCACATCGCGCCGAACAGCTCGTTCGCGAACCGCAGCACGTGCAGGTCCTGGGTCGCCTCCTTGCCCAGGAAGTGGTCGATCCGGTACACCTGCGTCTCGTCGAACACGCTGTGCACCATGCGGTTGAGCTTGCGGAACGAGTCGGGTGAGGTGCCGAACGGCTTCTCGTACACGGCCCGGGTGCCCTTGGCCAGCCCGTGCTCGCCGAGCGCCTTGGTGATCTCCGGGAAGGCCACCGGCGGCACCGCCAGGTAGTGCACCAGCTGGGCGTTGTGGCCCACGTCGGTGCGCGCGTCGCCGATCACGTCGAGCAGGCTGCCCGGGTCGCTGGTGTTGAACCCGCCACCGGCGAAGCGCAGCCGCTCGGCGAACGTCCGCCACGTCGCCGGTTCCGGCTTGGGCCCGAACTCGTTCAGCGCGTCCCGGACCCGGCCGCGGAAGTCTTCGTGCGAGACGTCGCCCCGGCCGTTGCCGACCAGGATCCACTGCTGGGGCAGCAGACCCTCGGCGGCCAGGGTGTAGAACGCCGGCAGCACCATCCGCTTGGCCAGATCGCCGGTCGCGCCGAAGAGCACGAACACGGTGGGGCCGGGGTCAGTCGTCATGCCCCCACTGTGCCCGGCCGTAGGCCCGGGAAAACTGGGAATCACACGAGACTGCGCGCACCGAATCCGGACGCGAGAGCCACGCTGTCCGCCACGAAGCCGTTCCCGGTGCCGCGGTAGAGCCGCAGCATGCCGTCGGCGGTGGTGACCGCGGCGACGTCCGGGTACCCGTCGCGGTCGAAGTCACCCACCCCGATCAGGTCGCGCCGGTCGCCCCAGCCGGTCTGCAGATCGCTCGGGGTGAAACCCTTGACGTGCCGCGGTAGAGCTTGAGGACCCCGCCGGACGTTCGGGCGACCAGGTCCGGCCGGCGGTTGCGGTCGAAGTCGCCGACCCCGGCCAGCTCGCTCATCGAGTTCCAGCCGGCGCCGATCCGGACGCTCGTCCCGAACGAGATGGTGGACCGCCCCGGATAGAAATACATGACTCCGCTGGAGTTCACGGCCAGCAGGTCGGGCACGCCGTCGCCGGTGAAGTCACCGATCGGGGTCAGTTCCTTCATGCGGTTCCAGCCGCTGCCGACCTTCTTCTTGGCGCCGAACCCGGTGCCGGTGCCCGGACAGAACCACAGGTACCCGGTCGAGGTTTCGCGGGCCAGGATGTCGTCCCGGCCGTCGCGGTTCATGTCCCCGATCCGGACGATGGTGTTCATCGAGCCCCACCCGGTGCCGACGGTGCGCACCGGGTCCACCGTGGAGGCCTGGCCGGCGTACAGGTTCAGCTGGCCGTTGGTGTTGTTGCGGGCGAGCACGTCGGCGTAGCCGTTGCCGGTGAAGTCACCCATCGTGGTGGCTGACATCGGCGACATGTCGAGGTAGTCGCTGTCGACGTTGATGGTGACGCCGCCCCACGTCTCCGGGTGGCCGCCGGCGTATTGCTTCATCCGGCGGCCGCCGCCCCGGTGGTCCAGCCGTGCAGGAAAGCCAGCACTCCGGCGGCGCAGGCGGCGTCGGTGCTGTCGTACGCCTCCATGTCGAAGGTGACCACGCTGTTCTTGGCCAGGCCGAGTGTGGCCGCCTGGACGGCCGCGTCGGCGGCGTTGTCCCGGCCCTGTTGGGTGGCGCTGGAGTTGGTGATCTTCCGGGCCGTGACCGAGGTGTTGCAGGACGCCTGACGCCGGGGCGCGGCGATGGGCGCCCTGGAGGACATTCATGACTGCCTTCTCTGCCGGGGACGATAGAGGTAAGCAGCCACCCCGTCCGGCGGGAAAGACCCGAACAGGTGAAATCCCGTGCCGTTCCCCCGAAGATCGTATAAAACTCACCGAACGTGACTACGCGCGTGCGGCTGCGCTGTCGGCGAACAGGGCGGTACGGGAGGGGAGTTGATGGCTACGGTCGGATGATGACCGTGAACAACCGCTACATCATCCCGTCGTTCGTCGAGCGCACGTCGTACGGGACCCGGTCGTCCGACCCGTACAGCAAGATGTTCGAGGACCGCATCATCTTCCTCGGCGTCCAGGTCGACGACCAGTCCGCCAACGACGTGATGGCGCAGCTCCTCACGCTCGAGGGCACCGACCCGGACCGCGACATCACCATCTACATCAACTCCCCCGGTGGTTCGTACACGGCGATGACCGCGATCTACGACACGATGCAGTACATCCGCCCGGACATCTCCACAGTCTGCCTCGGCCAGGCGGCCTCGGCGGCGGCGCTGCTGCTGGCCGGCGGCACCCCCGGTAAGCGGCTGGCCCTGCCGAACTCGCGGATCCTGATCCACCAGCCGGCGCTGCAGGGCACCCAGGGCCAGGGCAGCGACCTGGAGATCCAGGCCCGCGAGATCATGCGGATGCGGTCGCAGATGGAGGAGCTGCTGGCTCAGCACTCCGGCCGGCCGCTCGAGCAGGTCACCCGCGACATCGACCGCGACAAGATCATGACGGCCCTGGAGGCCAAGGAGTACGGCATCGTCGACGTCGTGCTGGACAGCCGCAAGGCGAGCCGCCTGCTGGCCGGCGCGTCCAGCTGACGATGCGCTTCCCCGACGAGTCCCCCGAGTACCGCACCGCCCGCGACGAGCTGCTGCGGGCGGAGGTCGAGCTGCGGCGCGCCACGGAGGCCGTGGCCGAGGCCCGGCGGGATCTGCCGCCGGGCGGGATCGTGCCGCAGGACTACCGGTTCCACGGCGACCCGGCGGACGTACGGCTGTCGGAGCTCTTCGCGCCCGGCCGGGATTCGCTGATCGTCTACAACATGATGTTCCCCCGCGACCCGGAGGACGACCGCCCGGGTCCGGCCGAGGGGCGGTCCGCGCTGCTCCCGCTGCTGCAGGGCCCCTGCCCGTCCTGCACCGCGCTGCTCGACCAGCTCGACGGCGCCGCCCGGCACGCCACCCAGCGGGTCAACCTGGCGGTCGTGGGCAAGGCCCCGATCTCGGTCATCACGACCTTCGCCCGCGAGCGCGGCTGGCGCCATCTGCGGCTGCTGTCGTCGCTGGACACCACGTACAACCGCGACTACCACGGCGAGACCGCCGAGGGCCACCAGCGCCCGATGCTCAACGTCTTCCACCGCCACGGCGACAAGATCCGCCACTTCTGGGGATCCGAGCTGCTGTACGCGCCGGGCGAGCCGGGCCAGGACAGCCGCCACGTCGGCACCCTGGAACCGCTGTGGAACCTGTTCGACCTGATCCCCGAGGGTCGCGGCACCACCTGGGACGAGCAGCTCACCTACCGCTGACCGCGGACCGCCCACGCCCGGGCGCGCAGGGCGATCGGACCGGCCGGCAGGCGTGACCGCAGTTCCTCGCGGATCCGCCCCTGGTGGTCGCCGTCGAGCGTGGCCAGATAGGCCGGGGCGGCGCCCTGCCGGCCGAGGAACGGGCGCCAGAAGTCGTCGAAGTCGGCGAAGTCGGTGGGGATCTCGATCGCGTCGGTGCGCACGTCGCGCAGACCGGCCGCGGTCCAGGCGGCGCGCAGGGCGTCCGGGTGGCAGATCGGGAAGCGCGCGGCCTCGTCCTTCTCCGCCACCGCCGGATCGAGGGTGGCGGCGGCGTCCCAGAACAGCCGCATCATCTCCATGCCGCCGGCGTAGTCCCAGACGTACGCGGCCACCACCGCCCCGGGTGCGGCGACCCGGGCGTACTCGGCCACCGCCTGCGCCGGGTCGGGCACGAAGTTGAGTGACAGGCCGCTGACCACGGCGTCGGCCACCCCGTCGCGGATCGGAAGGGCGCGGGCGTCGCCGGCGACCCGGTCCCGGAAATGGGCGGCCGCCAGGAAGCCGATCGACGGGTCGATCCCAGCCACCTGGGCCGGTCGGGCCGCCGCCAGGATCGCCTCGGTCAGCGCCCCGGTGCCGCAGCCCACGTCGAGCCACCGGCCGCCCGCAGCGGCATCGCCCGCACGGGCATCGCCCGCCGGGGCATCGAGCCAGCGGACGAAGAGCGGCGCGACCTGGCGGCTCCAGCGGCCGACATAAGCCTCATACGCGTCTCCGTCCAACCAAGCGCTCGACATCGGATCAACCTAACGCCCGGGCGACGGGAGCGGAATTCTGTGGAAGCCTCTGTCGGGTGTTGAGGAAAGCGATGCTGATCGTTCCGCTGGCGGCGGCACTGGCGCTGGCCGGGTGCGGCGGCGGCCACGACAAGAAGCAGGCGCAGTTCGTCGATCTCAGCCCGGTGACGTCGTCGTCCCCGCCGCTGTCGCCGTCGTCGCTGCCGCCATCGCCCACGCCGTCCGCCTCGGTCTCACCGTCACCGTCGGCGTCGGTGAAGCCGGTCGTGAAGCTGCTTCCCTCCCCCGGCAACCCGGGCGGCCACGCGAGCGTCCCCGCCGACGGGCGCGCGGTCGGTACGAGCAAACCGAACCATGTGATCGGCTCCGGGACGCCGGCCGGCTGCACCTCGGCGGCCGTGGTCAGGGCGGTCGCGGCCGGCGGGATCATCACCTTCGACTGCGGCCCGGCGCCGGTGACGATTACCATGACCGCGACGGCCGAGGTCCGCAACAACCATTCCCTGACGGTGCTCGACGGCGGCAGCAAGGTCACGCTCAGCGGTGCCGGCAAGCGGCGCATCCTCTACCAGAACACCTGCGATCCGGCCCAGGGCATCACCAGCTCGCACTGTCAGGACCAGGCCACGCCGAAACTGGTGGTGCAGAACCTCGCCTTCAGCGGCGGCAACAGCACCGGCATCACCACCGAGGGTGGCGGGGGTGGCGGGATCTTCGTCCGGGGCGGCCGGCTCGTGGTGACCAACTCCCGGTTCACCGGCAACCGCTGCGACCGTACGGGTCCCGACCTCGGCGGCGCCGCCATCCGGGTACTCAGCCAGTACCACGACCTGCCGGTCTACATCGTGCACAGCACGTTCACCGGCGGCTCGTGCTCGAACGGCGGCGCCCTGTCCAGCATCCAGGTGTCCTGGACCGTGCTGAACAGTCTGTTCCGCGACAACGAGGCCATCGGCAACGGCGCCAACCCGGCCCGCGGCGGCACCCCCGGCGGCGGAAGCGGCGGCGCGATCTACAACGACGGCAACAACTTCACGCTGACCCTGGCCGGCTCGCTGATCGAGGACAACCACGCGAAGGAGGGCGGCGGCGCCGTCTTCTTCGTCAGCAACGACCGCACCGGCACCCTCGACCTGCGCGGCGCGACCCTGAAGGGCAACCCGAGCGCCGGCTTCGAGACCAGCGGCCTGCCGGGCGTCTTCTTCCTCGGCCGTACGGTCCGGAAGTAGCGCGGTAGGCTGCGGGCCGTGGCTCTTGTGGACAGCTTGCGTGACCTGGTCGCCTCGGGGCCGATGGCCCACCTGAGCACCATCAACCCGGACGGCAGCCCCCAGGTCAGCGTCATCTGGATCGGCATCGACGGCGACGACCTGGTCAGCGGGCACCTGCCGCACAACCAGAAGCTCCGCAACATCGAGCGCGACCCACGCGTGGTGCTGTCCTTCGACGCGCCGCGCGACCCCGAGGCGTTCCTCAACCCGTACGCGGTCGTCCACGCCCGGGCCACGGTGGAACCGAGCGACGCCGCGTGGGACCTCCTCGACGGCCTGACCAAGGTCTACCTCGGTCCCGGCAAGGCGTTCCCCGCGCCGAAGGGGCCCGGCTTCATCGTCCGGTACCGCGTCGAGCGCGTCGGCGGCGTCGGTCCCTGGGCCGCCTAAACCCGGCCGATCCGCGGGGCCAGCAGCACCAGGGCGATCGCGCCCGCGCCGGCCACCCCGCCGATCAGGTAGGCGAGCGGGTCCAGGAGGTAGAGGTCGCCGGCCGGCGCGCTGACGTACCGCAACGGGTAGGACAGCATGACGGCGACGCCGGCCGCGGCCATCAGCGCGAACGGACCGGCGACGACCGTCAGCACCAGCGTCCGCAGGGTCCGGCCGACGCTCAGCCCGACTGCGCCGCCGAGGGCGATGAGGACGAGAGTCTGCGCCACCATGTACGCGACGTTGTTGAGGTGCAGCAGCTGCAGCATCTCGTAGTGTCGCCGGCCAGCGCGGTGTATCTCGTAGCCACCAGGCGGTGGGTGACCGCGACGGCAGCCGAGCAGGCGACGCCCGCGGCCAGCGCCCAGCCGAACTTCGTGAGCACCCAGCGCCGGCGGGAGATCGACTGGGTCAGCACGAAGGCGATGGTGTCGTCCTCCCGTTCGCGGGCGAACAAGGCGACGCCGAGGATGAGGCCCAGCAGAGCGGGGACGAGGGCGGCGCAGAGCTCCATGCCGAGCACCGCGTTCAGCGCCGCGCCGTGCGGGTAGCAGACGTTCGGGTCGGCGCAGCCCGGCGTGCCGGCCCGGTCCAGCTGTTGCTGCACCACGGCGGCGGCGTACCGGACGTACGCGGTGGCCGCGGCGGTCACCGCCGCCGCCACGATCAGGTACGGGCGGAGCAGCCGGAGCGCGAGCCAGGTCATACCGCCACCTCCTCGTCGCGCAGGTATCCCAGTAACAGCTCTTCGAGATTGGGCGCCTGCCGCAGGAAGCCGGGCACGGCGAGTGCGGTGTTCCGGACCAGCGCGGTGAACTCGCCGTCGTCCCGGCGCAGCTCGACCACCTCCAGGCCGTCGAGGGCGCCGATCTGATGGGTGGCGCCGACCAGGATCCGGTGTTCGGCCAGCGCCGGCTCGACCTCGGCGGCCAGCCGGACCCGACCCTCGGCGAGCACGACGACGCGGTCGCAGACACCCTCGACGTCGGCCACGACGTGGGACGACATCAGCACCGTGGTTCCCCGCTCGGCGACCGCCGCCATCAGCGTGCCGGCCGTTTCGGTACGGGCGACCGGATCCAGGCCGGCCAGCGGCTCGTCCAGCACCAGTAGGTCCGGCCGCTTGCCGAGGGCCATGGCCAGCGCCAGCCGGGTGCGCTGACCCGCCGACAGCGAGCCGACCTTCGCCGGCGGGCGCAGCGGTCCGGCCGTTTCCCGGGCGTACGGCGTGTCCCATCCGGGGTTGAGCCTGGCTCCCAGCCGGAGCGTCTGGGCCACCGTCAGCATCGGGTACAGCGGCGCCTGCTGGCCGACGTAGCCGATCCGGGAGACGACCTCGGCGACCGGCCGGCCGAACGCCGTGACCGTTCCCCGGTCCGGCCGCAGTATCCCGGCGACGGCGCGCAGCAGCGTCGACTTCCCGGCGCCGTTGCGGCCGACGAGAGCCACCACGGCTCCGGCGGGTACGGCGAAGGCACACTCCCGCAGTGCGGGCGTGGCGCCGAACCAGTGGCTCACGCCGTCCACGGTCAGCGCGCTATCGGGTACGGACATCGAGATCCCCTTGTTCGGCGACGTCAGCGACCAGCGCCTGGATGTCCGCCGTGTCCAGACCGGCGGCGCGGGCCCGATCGACCCAGCCCGCCAGTTCCTGACGCAGCTCGCGGACGTCGATCGGTGGACGAGGCAGGGACTGGCGGACGAACGTTCCGGTGCCCTGACGCGGCTCGACCAGCCCGGCGACCTCGAGGTCTCGGTAGGCCCGCAGCACGGTGTTGGGGTTGATCCCGTTGCGTTCGGCCACTTCCCGGGCGGTCGGCAGGCGGTCCCCCGGCGACAACCGGCCGGTCATCACCGCCTGCCGGACCTGCGACACCAGCTGCGCGTACACGGCCGTGCCCGAGCGCCGGTCGATCCGGAAAGCGATCATCACACCCAGTCCACTAATTGATTAGTGGACCGAGTATGGGGGTCGGACCCCGACCGAGGCAACCCCTTAGCCGCCGAGCTCCTCGATGGTCGCGGCCACCCGGCGGGCGCGGGTCTCCGGCTTCTTGGCGCCCTCGACGGCCAGCACGTGCCGACTCTGGTGGGAGTAGGAGAGCCGGTCGAAGGCGGCCTTCGCCGCCGGGGCCGCCGCCAGCGCCGTGGCCAGGTCACCGGGCACGGTGACGGTCCGCTCGGCCGTGTCCGGCACGACGGTCACGTCGAGCACCTGGCCGCCGTCGATCCCGGCGGCGGTCCGGCGGTCGGCGCTGACGCCGAGCAGGTACCGGCCGCCCATCTTGGCGATCGAGGACCGGAACTCGAACCCGTTGACGGTCACCAGGACCTTGGGCCGGCCGCCGCCGCCGAGGCCTTCCACGATGGCCGGCGGGACCTCGAATCCGGTGGTGTTACCGCCGGTGCGCTCCAGCTCAGCTCGGAACTCCATGCCGGCCAGACTAGTCGATCTCCTCGGTCAGCAGCCGCCAGTCGAACACCACCGGGACAAGCTCACCGGCCGTCCACAACGGCAGCTGATCGACCAGGTGCGGGTCGCCCGGCCGGTCGGTCGCGCCGAACGGCACGATCCACCGGCTGCGGGAGGCGTCGGTGAGATCCCAGACGTACCGGACGACCGGGCCGCGGTTGCAGGCGTCGGTCACCCCCGGGATCGAGGTGGTGGCCAGGACGCAGTCGCTGTCCCCGGACAACTCGACCACCGGGAACGCGCCGGGGTCGAGGCCGGGTGCGACTACCGGCGCCAGTACGTGCCGTTCGCCCCACCGCGCCGAGGGAACCGGCGGCTCCTGCACGCCCAGTTCGGCCGCGAGCCGGTCGACGGCCAGACCGATCCGGACGTACGGGTCGAGCCAGGCGCTGAACAACGGGTCGTAGCCGTGCGGCTCGAACAGCCGGCGCAGCGCCGGATGCGCGGCGAGCGACCGGGCCAGCGCTGTCCGGTGGGCCGCCCGGGCGCCGGCTTCGGCACTGGAGGCGTCCATCTCGACGCCGCCGATCCGGCTGTCCATGTGGATCGTCTCCGGCGCCGCGCCCGCCTCCAGCAGTTCCCGGATGCGCCGGGCCCGCAGCGGCGGCGCGAAGTCGTCGCCCAGGTTCACCACGTCGGGCCGGCGGTTGTTGGCGTTGACCGCGATGCCGTCGACCGGGGTCCGGGCCATCGGTTCGTAACCGCGCCAGGCGTATCGGGGATCGGCTGCCGGCACCGGCACGCGGCGGTTCAGCGGATCGCGAACCGGCACCCGGCCGACCGCCAGCTGAAGTGTGCGGCCGGTGGTGTCCTGGGTGAGGACGCTGTTCACCGGCTCGACCCACTGGGCGAACGCCTCGGCCACGTCGTCCACCGTCCGCGCCCGCAGCAACGGCAGCAGGGCCCGAAACCCGAGCTCCCCCTCGACCCGGGCGACCGTGCGCAGACTCAGCGACCCGTCGACGATCGGGCCACGAGCGGTCTCGATCACCTCCACCGCCTCGGGCTCGGAGTCGCGTACGGGAATCGTCTCGGTGTGCACCGCGGCCGCGACCCAGCCGCCGGCCTCGCGCACCTCGACGCCACCGTCCACCGTGCGCCGCAGGTCCTCGACGTACAGGTCCTGGTAGTCGGCCATCGCGTTGGTGACCGCCCACGCGACCCCGCCGGTGTGCCCGAAGTGCTGCACGCCGGGCACGCCGGGAAAGGCCAGCCCGGCCACGTCGAATTCCGGGCAGGCCAGCCGCACCTGCTGGTAGACGTTCGGCAGCTCGATCACCCGATGCGGATCCCCCGCCACCAGCCCCGGCACGGTCCACGAGTTGCTGCCGGCGGTGCGCTGCTCGGTGGCGAACCAGTCCACTGCGGACGGTCCGAGGGTCCGGGTCACGTGCGCGCGGAACATCTTGCCGGGGAAGGTCCCGAACAGGATGTGCCGCACCAGGAACACGCCGAGCGAGGACCACGGCTTCCAGCCGTCCAGCCGGGCCGAGACCCCCTGCCCGTACGCGTCGAGCCACGCCTTCGTCTCGTCGTCGAGCCGCTCGAAGCACCGCCGCGCGGTGTCGTCCAGCCGTACCCGCCGGGCGAACCGGTCCCACGGCAGCCCGTCCGGCCCGGCCGTCTCGGCCAGCCGTCCCTCGGACCGCCGCCGGTCCACCTCCAGCTGATGACCCCGGTCGGCGGCGGTGGTCCGCCCCTGCAGAAACGCCAGTTCCAGGACCGATCCGGCCCGCAGGTGCGGGATGCCCCAGTCGTCACGGTAGACGGTCATCACCATCGGCCCAGTCTGGCGCAGTTACGCACCGGGCGCCGGGATGGCATCCTTCTGCGTGTGGCTGACACGCGACCGACCGGGCATGACGGGGCGGCGTGGCTCCGTGAGGATCTGCTGAAGGAGTACTACGCGATCCTGGACGTGGTCACCGGCTTCGACGGGCGGATCATGACGATCAAGGGCTGGTCGGTGACGCTGTCCCTGGCCGCCCTCGGGCTCGGCTTCCAGCAGGGTCACTACGCCCTGTTCGGGCTGGCGAGCGTCACGGCGCTCGGGTTCTGGTTCATCGACGCCACGACCAAGCGGCATCAACTCCGGTACTACCCGCGGATGCGGGACATCGAGGTCGCCGCGTACAACCTCAACCACGTCGAGCTGAACGACGTCGACCCGCGGCACACCGACTTCCCGGTGCCGCTGGGACAGGTGTCGAGCCCGCGGATCGACATGTACTGGGCGTACCCGCGATCGGACGGCGTCGACTGGCGCACCGACCCACCCTGGCGGCGGACGCCGGAGGAGATCCACAAGATGCTGCGGCGGCCCTACTGGATGCCGCACGTGCTGCTTCCGCACGCTGTCGCGGTCGTCCTCGGCCTCCTGCTCTTCATCCTCGCCGCAGCCGGGATCGCCGGACCGGCCCTGCTTTAGTCGGCGTCGGCCGGGCCGTCGAGGCCGGCCTTCTCGTCCCGCTCGGCCCACTCCAGCAGCGTGTCCAGCGAAAACGCGACGTCGTCGATGCCCGCGTGCAGGTCGCCCAGTTCGGCGAAGCGCGCCGGCATCGTCTCGATGGTGAAATCGCTGGGCGAGACCGCCTCGACCTCGTCCCAGCGGATCGGCGCCGACACCGTGGCCTCGAGGTTGCCGCGGACCGAGTACGCGCTGGCGATGGTGTGGTCGCGCGCGTTCTGGTTGTAGTCGATGAACAGCGCCTCGGGATCGCGGTCCTTGCGCCACCACGTCGTGGTCACGTCCGCCGGGAGCCGCCGCTCGACCTCACGGGCGAACGCCAGCGCGGCCCGCCGGACGTCACCGAACGCCCACGACGGCTCGATCCGGACGTACACGTGCAGCCCGCGCCCGCCCGAGGTCTTGGGGTAGCCCGTCATGCCCAGTTCCTCGAGCACCTCGTGGGCGACCCCGGCCACCTTCTGGACCCGGGAGAACGGGCAGTCGGGCATCGGGTCGAGGTCGATCCGCCACTCGTCCGGCTTCTCGGTGTCGGCCCGCCGCGAGTTCCACGGATGGAACTCGACCGTCGACATCTGCACCGCCCAGATCACGTCCGCGATCTTGGTGACGCACAGCTCGTCGGCGTACCGGTTGTAGCGCGGGAACTTGACCCGGACGGTCTCCAGCCACGGCGGCGCCCCGTGCGGCACCCGCTTCTGGTGCACCTTGTCGCCGGACAGACCGTCCGGGAACCGGTGCAGCATGCACGGCCGCTCGCGCAGCGCCCGGACGATCCCGTCACCCACCGAGAGGTAGTACTTGGCCAGGTCGAGCTTGGTCAGTCCGAGCTCCGGGAAGTAGATCCGGTCGGGATTCGAGATCCGGACGTCGAAGTCCCCGGCCTCGACCTCCGTCGCGGGCGTCTTGCTGCTGGAACCGGCCATGGAAAGAAACCTAACGCCGGTTGCCGATTTTGCGGCCCTGAGCCATGAACATGTCGGCGCTGCGGAAGCCCAGGTCGCGCATCGACCGGCTGAATCCGCCGGCGGTGCTCACCGCCCGCGGTGTGGAACGGGCGGCGGGTGCGGTCATCCTGACCGGTTCGGTGACCGCGGCGGTGCCGGTGGCCGCCGGCGACTCGGTGAACGCGACGTTCGACCGGCGGGGCTCCGTGACGGCGGTGTTCGCGTGACCGCCCCGGGCCGACCCGTACGCGCTGGCCGCCCAGGCCGCCCTGGCCGCCCTGGCCCGGATCATGGTCGACGCCGGCGCCCAATGCGGTCGACACCGGCGCTCGGGCCGCCCAGCAGGCCTGCGGCCTTCCGGTGACCGGCGTCTTCAGCGGCTGAGCCGGCCGGACGTCAGCCCCGGGCGCGGTGGCGGCCGGTGGAGGCGCTGGAGGTGATGCCGAGGCGGCCGCCGCCGGCGCGTTTGATCTCGTACATGGCGTGGTCGGCGGCGCGCAGGGCCTGGTCGGGGTCGTCGGCGCTGGAGGCCAGGTGGACGCCGACGCTGGCGCCGATCGTCACGCTGTGGCCGGCGATCAGGAACGGCCGGCTCAGCGCGTCCCGGACCCGTACGCTCATCGCCTCCGCGTCCGCCTGGTCGGTGATGCCCGGCATGAGCACCACGAACTCGTCGCCGCCGACCCGGGCGAGCACGTCCTGAGCCCGTACGCACGACCCCAGCCGCGTGGCCACCTGGCGCAGCAACTCGTCGCCGGCCTCGTGGCCGTACGCGTCGTTGACCGGCTTGAACCCGTCCAGGTCGACGAACAGCACCCCTACCGACCCGGCCTGCAGCGACGCGCCCAGCGCCTCCTGCATCCGCCGCCGGTTGGGCAGTCCGGTGAGCGGGTCGTGCGCCGCCTCGTGGGCCAGCCGGTCGTGGAACACGCGGGTCTCGCTGACGTCCCGGGCGTTGATGACCACGCCGTGCAGGGACGGGTTGCTGCTCTGGTTGGACGCGGTGAACTCGAACCAGCGAGGGTCGCCGGCGACGGTCAGCACCCGGCACTGCAGGCGTTCCACGGCGTCCTGCTCACTCATCAGCAACCCGAACGACTCCAGCATCCGTTCCCGGTCGTCCGGGTGCACGAGCTCGAAGACGCTGGTGCCGGTGAGCGACCCGGGTTTGAGGCTCAGCACCTGGGCGGCGCTGGGGCTGGCGAACTGGATCAGGCCGGCGTCGTCGAGCACGGCGACCATGTCCGGGGCGTGCTGGAACAGCGCCCGGAACCGTTCGTCGGCCCGGCGCCGGGTGATCACCGTGCGGTAGCCCAGGATGGTGATGCCGACGACGCCGATCAGCAGCATGGCCAGCAGCAACAGGTTGATCGTCTGGCTGCGGGTGTGCACCGCGCCGTCGAACGACGCCTGCGTCTGGGCCCGCGCGTACTTCCAGTTGCCGGGAACGTCGGAGTTGACCACCGCGACCATCTTGGTGTCGCCGCTGCGGTACTTGATGAAGGACGTGTGGTTCGCGGCACCGATGATCGCGGGGTCGACCTTGGCTCCGATGGTCTTGTCGTTGGCGAACGCCACGTGGCCGGTGCTGTCGACGATCCAGCTGTGATACATCGGGTCCTTCAGACTTTCCACGTACCTCTGAAGTTGGCTGCCCTGCACCGGGATGTAGCCGGCCAGGTAGGCCACCCGGGCATTCTTGATGGTGATCGGCACGGCGACGGCGATCACCGGAACACGTCCGGGGGCGAACATCAGCGAGGAGTAACCCACGGTGCCCTGGGCGAGCAGCTGACGGAGCGGCGCGTACCCCGGGTCGTTGGCAGCCGGCAGTGACTTGCCGACCGCGGTGAGTACGCCGCCGTTCGCGTCGGTGAGGGTCAGCGCGTAGGAGAAATACACGGACTCGGCCAGGTATGCGGTGAGGGTCCGGGAGTCGGCGGCGCTCTTCCTGTCCAGCCCGAGCCGGTGGTCGCGCAGGAAGGCCACCATCTCGGCCGATGTCAGCCCGGCCAGCTGCTGGTAGATGAGCCGGGCGTTGTTCTCGACCAGGGTCTGAGAGTCCGAGCGGTGCACGGCGTCGGCCGCCCGCAAAGCGGACCGGTTCACGATCAGGCCGACGATGCCCACGCCGATAAGCAGGATCACGGTGACCGTCACCGCGATCCAGTTACGCAGGCGCATCGAAACCCCCTCACCGGAAGGCACCTTCTGCGGAACCTCAGCGTTCCACGAGCCAGGCGAAACCCCAAGGGTTCAGACGTGCTCGACCTTCGATGACTTCGAGCGGCCCGTCGCTGCTCACGGCCGTCTCCAGCCAGCCGTACGAACCGAACGCCGCCGTCCCGACCGTCTGCGGTGTGTCCGCGAAGTTGGCCAGCCCGATGAAGTTGCCGCTCCTCGGGTGCCGGCGGCGCCACGCGAAGACGGCGCCGTTGTCCACTCCGAGCACTTCACTGATACCGCCCGTACGCAGGGCCAAGGTGTCCTTCCGGGCGATCGCCAGGCGGCGCATCCAGCTGAACACCCGGCCCTCGACGGTGCGCTGGTCGTGCCGGCGGGCGGCCGCGGCCCAGTCCATGTAGGGGCGGTGCATCCACCGGTTGTCGTCGGCCAGCGCCGGATCGTCCAGATAGCCGGGATCGTTGCGCATCGCCAGCTCGTCGCCCATGTAGATCAGCGGGATGCCGCCGTACGCGAAGATCACCGAGTACAGCAGGATCAGCCGCCGTACGCCCGCCTCCGGTTCGGTCTCGACGCCGGCCAGCGAGGCGGCCGAGCCCGAGATGCGCGCGTCCCGCGTCTCGGGGTTCTCCTGGAAGAGGGCACCCCGGGCGTACGACCCGGTGAACCGGCCGGAGTAGAAGTCGTTCAGGAAGTTCCGGTGGCTCCACCAGTCCCAACCGACGGCGGCCGCGTCCTCGGCGCTGATCGCCCAGCCGATGTCGTCGTGCCCGCGCACGTAGGTCACCCACGACGCCTCGTCCGGAATCGGTCTCAGCCGCCGCAGCGACTGGGCCATCAGGCGCGCGTCCTTGGTGGCCAGGCTGCTCCACAGCATCACCATCAGCTGATTGTGGTAGGCCAGCTCGCACTCCGGCCGGTAGCGGTCGTGCCCGCCCAGGTAGGGCACCAGGTCGTCGGGCGCGACGATCGCCTCGGCCTTGAAGATCACCCCGGGCGCGGCCAGCCGGACCAGCGCGTGCAGGGCCTGCACCAGCAGGTGCACCTCGGGCTGGTTCATGCAGGTGGTGCCGAGCCGCTTCCACATGAACGGCACGGCGTCCAGCCGGAAGATGTCGATCCCCCGGTTGGCCAGCCACAGGATGGTCTCCAGCATGGCCTCGAACACCCGCGGGTTGGTGTAGTCGAGGTCCCACTGGTAGCTCCAGAACGTGGTCCACACCCACCGGTCGCCGACCCGGGTGAAGGAGCCGGGCGCGCGGTCGGGGAAGACCGGGACGATGGTCCGTTCGTACGCGTCGGGCATCTCCCGGTCGGGGAAGGAGAAGTAGAAGTCCGCGTACGCCGGATCACCGGCCGCCCAGCCCCGCGCCCACGGATGCTCCCGCGCGGTGTGGTTGAGCACCAGGTCGACGCACAGGCTCATGCCCTGTTCGTGCAGCGCGTCGGCCACCGCGGTGAGATCGTCCATGGTGCCCAGCCGCGGGTCGACCGCCCGGTAGTCGATCACCGCGTACCCGCCGTCGTTCTCCCCCGGCCGCGGCCTCAGCAGCGGCATCAGGTGCAGGTACGTCACCCCGAGCTCGCCCAGATAGCCGAGTTTGTCGGGCAGTCCGCGCAGGTCGCCGGCGAACCGGTCGGTGTAGGCGACGTAGCCCACCATCCGCGCCCGCTGGTACCAGTTGTGGTCGACCTCGCGTCGCCGATCCAATTCCCGCAGCTGTACGGGCCGGTCCGCGGCCGCGGTCAGCGCCACCCGGACCAGGCGATCCAGCAGGTCGTCGTCGCCGTACACCCGCGCCAGCGGCTCGAAGACATCGAGCAGCGACGTGTCCAGCCGGGCCAGGAAGGCGACCGCCTCGGCCCGGCCCAGACGATCCCCGGCCTCGGCGGCGAGCGCCGGCAGCAGGCGGGCGTGCACCTCGGTCGCGCGGCGCCGCACGGCGATCTCCATCGGCCCAACCTAATCGGGCCGGGGCGCGAACGTCAGGCGGCCGGGCGCATCCGTTCCGCGGCGCTCTCGCCCTTGCGGGCCACGGGCATCGTCTCGCCCGCGGCAGCCAGGCCGAACCGTGGCATGTTGCTGTAGATGACCTCCCACTGGCCGGCCGCCACCTGGTACGTCTCATGCCAGATGCCGACGTCGCCGTCGGTGCCGACCCGGCGGTTGAACGCCCGCCACGCGGCGTGGTGCGGCAGCGAACTGTCCGAGGCGAACCGGTTGAGGTGCTCGACGCTGCGCCAGTACTGCACCAGAAGCGGGCCGGACGGCCCGATCCACTGGTGGAAGCCGAGAAGCCCCAGTTCCTTGCGCGTCCGCAACGTGATGATCATCGGAACCATCGCCTTGAACACCGGGATCCACTTGTGCAGCTTCCACGGCTTGTTCACCCGCATGCCGATGAGGAACACCACGAAGTCGCCGTCCAGATCGGCGGTCATCCGGCCCTTGGTCACCATGCTCTTCTCCCCCGCTTGATCGGATAGCAGCACAGTCCATTATCGGATAGAGCCACTATCCATCTGATCGACCGGGCGCGCAAGGGGATCGGGATGCGCTTCGGAGAACTCGATCAGGCCGCCGACGCGATCCGGATGCTGCGGGCGCTGGGCCAGGACGACCTGATCGGCCTGCGGGACACCTACGCGGATGCGGCCCAGACGGTGGCCGAGCGGGAGGTGTTCCGCCTGATCGCGCAGGAGAGCGCGCCGGCCAAGCTACTTTCCGCCCCGGGTGTCGAGAACGGCGGACCAGCTTCGTTCCCGCCGTGACACCGATCGACGGATGAAGGAGAACGAGATGCAACTCGCCGGGAAGAACGCCGTCGTGTACGGCGCCGCGGGCCACATGGGAAGTGCCGTGACCACCGCCTTCGCGCAGGCCGGAGCCCGGGTGTTCCTGGTCGGCCGGACGCTCGACACCCTCGAGGCCCTGGCCGGCAAGATCCGCGCCGACGGCGGCCGGGCCGAGGTGGCCGCGTTCGACGCGACCGATCAGGCCGCGGTCGACGCCCACGCCGTCGCGATCGATCACCTGGACGTCTCGTTCAACGCGCTCGGCCTGAACGTCATCCAGAACATCCCGCTGACCGAGATCGAGTACGAACACTTCATCAACCCGATCACCGACGCCGCGAAGATGCACTTCGTGACCGCCACCGCGGCCGCCCGCCGGATGATCCCGCAGGGTTCGGGCGTGATCATCATGCTGACCGCCAGCGCCAGCTGGGAGACCCGCCACCAGATGGGCGGCTTCGCGCCGGCCAACGCGGCCGTCGAGGCGCTGACCCGCAGCCTGGCGGGCGAAGTCGGCCGGCACGGCGTGCGCGTGGTCGGCCTGCGCACCAACCTGGTCCCGGCGACGCTCGGCATCACCGACGCCGACGTCCAGTTCATGGTCGACGACACCCTGCTCGGCCGCCTCCCCCGCCTGTCCGACGTCGCCGGCACCGCCGTCTACCTGGCCTCCGACGCCGCGTCCGCCCTGACCGCCACCACGATCAACCACAGCTGCGGCGCCATCGTCAACTGACGCTCACCCGTACGACTGGGTCCGTCAGACGGCGTGATGGTAGGCGCGGACCTGATCCTCGACGGTGGCCCGCAGGGCCAGGAAGGCCGGGTCGCGCTTGGCCGAGAGGTCCCGGTCGGCCGGCAGCCCGACGGTGAGGTCGGCCGCGACCCGGCCCGGGTCGCAGGCCAGGACGACCACGCGCTGGCCGAGGAAGACCGCCTCCTCGACGTCGTGGGTCACCATCACCACGGTGGTGCCGGTGTCCCGCCAGACCCGGCGCAGGAACAGCTGCATGTCCTCCTTGGTCTGCACGTCGAGCGCGCCGAACGGCTCGTCCAGCAACAGCACCGACGGCTCACCGGCCAGCGCCCGGGCGATCGCCACCCGCTGGCGCTGGCCGCCGGAGAGCTGCTTGGGCAGTTTCGAGCGCAATGCGGTGAGTCCCGTCTCGGCCAGATACCAGTCCACCCGGAGGCGGCGTTCGGCCCGCGACAGGCGGAGCAGTTCGAGGCCGAAGCCGACGTTGCCCTCGACCGTCCGGAAGGGATAGACGGCGCCGGACTGGAAGACCAGGCCGCGGTCGGGCCCGGGGCCGGTGACCGGGGCGCCGTCCAGCGTGATCGTGCCCGCGCTGGGTGACGTCAGCCCGGCGAGCAGCGACAGCAGGGTGGACTTGCCCGAGCCGCTCGCGCCGACGAGACACACGAACTGACCGTCGGGCACGTCCAGGGTGATGTCCGTCAGCGCGGTGAAATCGCCGTACCGCATCGACACCGAGTCCAGCGACAACATCAGGTCCACCGCCCCACACGGTCCCGCAGTACCCGCAGGGCGATGTCGATGGCCAGCCCGATCACCGCGATCACCACCAGGATGGCGAAGATCCGGTCGCTGGCCAGGAAGCGCTGGCTGCGGGCGATCCGGTAGCCCAGCCCCTGCTCGGAATTGATCAGCTCGGCCACCACCACGAAGTTCCAGGCCGCGGCGGCGTTCACCCGGATGCAGTCGATCATCCCGGGCAGCGAGTGCGGCACGACCACCTTGCGCAGCACTTCGCCCCGCCGCGCGCCCAGCGTGTACGACACGTCGACCAGCGCCGACGGCACCTGCCGGACCACGTCCGCGGTCATCAGCGTGTTGAAGAAGACCGTGCCGATGAACAGCAGCATCACCTTGGACGGCTCGCCGATGCCCAGCCAGATGGTCAGCAGCGGGATGAACGCACTGGCCGGCAGGTACCGCAGCAGCCCGACCACCGGCTCGAACAGCGCCTGCCCGGCGGCGAAGCTGCCCATCAGCAGGCCGAGCGGCACCGAGACGGCGACGGCCAGCCCGAACCCGATCAGGATCCGGCGCACGCTGGCCCACGTGTCGGTGGCCAGCGTGCCCGACCGCGCCATGTCCACCCCGGCCGACCAGACCGCGCCCGGCGACGGCAGGAACTGTTCCGGAACGGTGCCGGTGGCGCTGACCACCACCCAGGCGAGCAACGGCACCAGCACCGAACTGACGATCAGCGCGATCCGCCACCCGCGCGGGATCGGCGCCCGGATCGCCCAGACCCGGGCCCGCCGCACCGGGGCGCGGCGGGGCAGCGGATCGGTGAACGGCCGGGCGGGCGCGGTGTCGACCACGGACGCGCTCATTCCTTCGCTGCCTGCACGAACTTGGGCTCCAGCAGGCCGTCCAGGGACGGTTTCTGATCGGTCAGCCCGGTCGACACCAGGAAGTCACCGATCTGCGCCGCCTGGTAGTCGAGGTTGGCGGGTGAGCTGCCACCGGCGAAGGCGTCCAGGTTCTGCTGTCGCGTGAAGATGGTCGTACCGGCGTCGTAGCTGGAGTAGTCGGCCGCGCTGACACCACCCCGCTTGGCCATGATGTCCACCGCCTTCGCCGGGTTGGCCTTGATCCAGGCCGTGGTGTCGAACCAGGTCTGCACCATCGCCTGCACCTGCTGCGGGTGGGCCTTGACGAAGTCGGAGCCGAACACCAGGTGGTCCGGGATGGCGCCGGGGAAGTCCTTCGACGTGGCGATCGCCGTGCTTCCCTTCAAAGTCAGGGCGGTGGTGGTGAACGGGGCGAACACGCCGACCGCGTCCACCTTGCCGGCCACGAACGCGGCCGCGGCGGCGTCCGTGACCAGGGGCGTGAACTGGACGTCCTTCTCGGTCAGCCCGGCTTTGCGCAGCGCCAGCAGGAGCAGGTAGTGGTCGACCGTGCCCTGCTCGGCCGCGACCTTCTTGCCCTTCAGGTCGGCGACCGAGTGGATGCCGGGGCGGGCGATGATCTGGTCGTTGCCGGTGGAGTTGTCGTTGACCAGCACCACCGTCTGCTTGGCGCCGCCGCTGACCGACGACAGCGTGTCGTTGAGTGTCTGGCTGTTGGCGTCCAGATTGCCGGTGGACAGCGCGTTCAGCGAGTCGGTGTAGGACTCGAAGTACTTCAGGTCGACGGTGACCCCGTTCTTGGCGAACAGGCCCTGCTCCTGGGCGACCTGCCACGGGAACCAGCCCGGCCAGGCGGAGAAACCCAGCCGTACGGTCGTCCCGGACGCCGCCGAGGCCGTGTCCGCCTTGTCCGCGCAACCGGCCAGCAGAACCAGGGTGGCAACGAGAGCGAGCAGCTTCTTCATGACGTGCCCTTCGGGAGGTGGCCGGAGCGGACCAGGCAGCCGAGCGTGTCGCAGATGACCCGGGTGGCCAGCAGCGCGGTGATCTCGGCGTTGTCGTAGGGCGGCGCGCACTCGACGATCTCGATTCCGGCCAGCGGCCGCGCGTCCGCGATGATCTGGATGAACTTGAGCACCTCGCGGGGCAGGAACCCGCCCGGTTCGGGCCAGCCGGTGCCGGGGACGAACGCGGCGTCCAGGCAGTCGACGTCGAACGACAGCCAGACCGCGTCGGCGCCGTCCCAGGCCACCTCGAGGGCCCGCTCGGCCGCCTCCTGGATGCCCATCTCGACCGCGTCGGTGACGGTCATGATGGTGGTCCCACGCTCCCGGCCGACCTTCACCCCGGGCCGCGGCGCCTGCCACCCGCCGATGCCGATCTGCACCAGGTTCTTCGGCGGTACGTTCGGCAGGTCGGTGGCGTGGAACCAGGGCGTGGTGTGCATCCGCTCGTCGAGGTCGGTCTCCTGGGTGTCGACGTGCCGGTCGAAGTGGATGATCCCGAGGTTGCCCTGCAGGTGCTGGGCGACGCCGCGGACGGTGGGGTAGCCGATCGAGTGGTCGCCGCCGAGCACGACCGGGAACGCGCCCGATTCGTACACGTGGGCCACGGCCTTGCTGATCTGGTCGAACGTCTTCTCGATGTTGGCCGGGATGGTGAAGATGTCACCGAGGTCGCACATGGTGATCGTCTCGCGCAGATCCACCCCGAGCTCGAACGAGTACGGGCCGTACAGCGCGGAGATCTTCCGGATCCCCTGGGGGCCGAAGCGGGTGCCCGAGCGGTACGTGGTCCCGCCGTCGAAGGGGGCGCCGAGGACGGCCACGTCGTACTCCCCGCACCGCCGCACGTCCTCGACGTACGGCGCCTTGAGGAAGGTGTTGATGCCGGCGAAGTGCGGCAGCTCGCCCCGGGAGAACGTCGGGATGGACCGATCCTTGATCGAATCCGCTCCGGGCAGCCCGTACTCGAGGCCGCGGGCGATCTCCTCCTCCCACCGCGTGGTGGGGATCTTCGCCTCGGCCGCGACCGCGAAGGCGGCCTCCGGTCCGTACCGGTCGTGCAGCGTCGGCTCGGAGTCGGTGTGCGGAAGTTGCGAGTGGTCGTGGTGCAGGCCCATGGCGCCTCCGGATTTCCGGGGCCCCGGCTGGAGAGCAGCCAGGACCGTGGCTGTTCTCCCGGGCTTTTGTCCCGCCGTGGAGCGCCCGTACGGACGCCTGCACCTCTCGGACCAGTCCCCTCGGCAGAGGGCGGAACCCTAGGCGCGCCTCACCATGCGGCGAGTCACCTCGCAGTGAAGACCTGCATCGTTGCTCCCCGATATCCCGGCCGTTACCGGCTGGTGTCCGGCCCGGACAGGCGTATGTTCCGCTCATGAGATCACTGCGAAGGTTGTCGATCGCTGCGGTGTGCCTGGCCGTGCTGGCCGCCACCGCGGCGTTCGGTCACGGCGCACCCTCGTGGTCGCTGTCACCGACCGGCGTCACCGCCCGTTTCCGGGGTCTGTCGGCGGTCAGCGCGACGGTGGCGTGGGTGGCCGGCACCGAGGGCACCGTGCTGCGCACCACCAACGGCGGGCGCAGCTGGCAGAGCGTCGGCCCGGCGGCCGCGGCCGCTCTCCAGTTCCGTGACATCGAGGCGTTCGACCGCGACCACGCGGTCGCTCTCACGATCGGCGACGGCGACCAGTCCCGCGTGTACGTCACCGCGAACGGCGGCCGGTCGTGGACCGAGACGTTCCGCAACACCGAGCCGGCCGCGTTCTACGACTGCATGACGTTCCTCGACCGGCGGCACGGACTGGCCCTGTCCGACCCGGTCGGCGGCAAGTTCCGGATCCTGGCCACCAGCGACGGCGGCCGGTCGTGGGCGGTCCAGTCGAACGCCGGGATGCCGGCCGCGCTCGACGGCGAGTTCGCCTTCGCCGCCAGCGGCACCTGCCTGGTCTCGGCCGGACGCGACGCCTGGTTCGCCAGTGGCGGAGGCTCGGCGTCGCGGGTCTTCCACAGCGGCAACTTCGGCCGGACATGGTCGGTGGCGACAAGCCCGATTCCGTCCGGTGCGTCCGCCGGCATCTACAGCCTGGCCTTCCGCGACCCGCGGCACGGCATCGCGGTGGGTGGCGACTACGCCGCGCCGACGGCGGCGCCGGACGGATCGGCCACCACCCGCGACGGCGGCCGGACGTGGACCGTCTCGCGGACCGTGCCGGGTGAGTACCGGTCCGGTTCGGCCTGGGCGCGGGGTGACACCGCGCTGGCGGTCGGTCCCACCGGCAGCGACCTGTCGTTCGACGGCGGCCGGACGTGGACGGCGTTCGACACCGGCAGCTTCGACGCGGTCGAGTGCGCCGGCGGGGGCTGCTGGGCGTCCGGCGAGCAGGGCCGGGTCGCGACCCTCCACTGGTGACAGAAAGCCGGCCGCTCACCGGGAGCGGCCGGCTTCTCGCTACTGCACGGGCGACCCGTTCAGTTTGGCGATCTCGGTGCCCGGCGACGTCTTCACGCCCGTACGGACGGAATCCAGAAGGGCCATGCCCTGCGCCGCGAGTGAGGCGACCACGCTGTTGAGCCCTTCGGCGCCGTCCAGGACGGTGACGTTGGCGCCCTGCAGCCCGGCCGCCGCGGCCCGCAGCATGTCCGGCAGCTGCGCGATGATGGCCTGGTCGAGCGCGATCCGGTCCTGCGCCGCGGCCGCCTCGGCCGACAGCTTGGTCGCGTCCGCCTGCGCCTTGGCCAGCGTACGGATCCGTTCCGCCTCGGCCTCGGCCGGCCGGACGACTTCGGCGATCAGCTCGGCCTGCCGCAGCTCGGCGTTCTTCTGCGCCACCACCGAGCGCTCGACCAGCACCTGCTGCTGCGCCCGGGCCTCGGCCAGCGGTCCGGCCTGAGCCGCGGTCCGCTGCGCCTGGTCGATCTCGGCCTGGTACTGAGCCCGGGCGATGGCCGTCTGCCGGGCGTACTCCGCCTGGTGCCGCAGGCTCTCCTGCTCGGCCTCCGCGCTCTGCCGGTCGGCGGCCGCCTGCGCGATCTTCGCGTCCTGGTTGACCCGCGCCTGGTGCGGCGCGGCCAGCGCCCGGATGTAGCCCACACCCTTGTCGTCGATGCTGCTGATCTGCAGCGAGTCGACGGCCAGGCCGATCCGGGCCATCTCGGTCTTGCTGGCGTCCACAATGGCGTCGGCCAGCGTCTGCTGCTCGCGGATGATGGCCTCGACCGTCATGCTGCCGATGATGCTGCGCAGGTGGCCGGAGAAGATGCGGCCGACCAGCGTCGGCATCTGGGTCTGGTCGCCCTGGAAGCGGCGCGCGGCGGCGGCGATCGAATCGTGGTCGTCGCCGACCTTGAACGCGATCACCGCCTGCACCGACAGGGTCAGGCCCTGCTGGGTGTAGCAGTCCTCGAAGACCTCGGCCTCCTGCATGGCCAAGGTCAGCCGGGTGGCTTTGGAGAAGATGGGCGCGACGAACACGCCGTGCCCGGTGACGATCTTGAACGGAAGCGCGTCTTCCCCCCGTTGTTTCCGGCCGCTGATGAGGAGAGCCTCGTTGGGTGCGGGAACCCGGTAACCGAACACGTCACTGCCCTTCTGCAGTCACGGGCCATGGCTCGACGTCGACCTGGCGCGCGCCACGGTGATGGATGATGAGAACCTGCTCGCCGGTCGGGATGGGATCGGGGGCGTACGCGAGGTAGTAGTGCGCGATGCCGTCATGCGTTACGCGAACCTCGCCGGCCAGGTCGCCACCGCGGATCGCGATGATCACCGTGCCGACCCTCCCGACCGTCGTATGGGCCACGGCTGCATTGTGCACCCGGGGGCGAAATCGGGGGTGTACTGTCCGCGAATGCGTCTACGGATCTTCGCGTCGGCCCGTGGGGGCGCCTCCTACCACCGGATCGCCGCCCTCGCCCGGCACGTCGAGGAGTGCGGATTCGACGGGTTCTTCCAGCCCGACCACTACGTCTCGGTGGCCGGCAACGACGGCAACCCGGTCGATGTCTGGACCACCATCGCCGGCCTGGCCCGGGACACCTCGGCGATCCGGCTGGGGTCGATGGTCAGTGCGGCCACGTTCCGCCACCCGGCGCAGCTGGCGGTGTCGGTCACGCAGATCGACGAGATGAGCGGCGGCCGGGTCGAGCTGGGCCTGGGCACCGGGTGGTACGAGCGGGAGCACGCCGCGTTCGGCATCCCGTTGCCGCCGCTGAAGGAACGGTTCGACCGGTTCGAGGAGCAACTGGCCGTCGTCACCGGGCTGTGGGCCTCGCCCGGCGGGTTCAGCTTCGCCGGGAGGTACTACCAGCTGGACGATGCTCCGCCCGTACGCCCGGCGCAGTCCCCGGCCCCGCCGATCATCGTCGGCGGTCGCGGCCCGCGCCGCACCCCGGAGATCGCCGCCCGCTACGCGACCGAGTTCAACGTCCAGTTCGCCCCGCCGGCCGAGACGAAACAGCTGTACGCCCGGGTCGACGAGGCCGGCGCCCGCCTGGGCCGCCCGGCGTTGCGCCACAGCGTCTGCCTGAACGCCGGCGCCGGCAAGACCCCCGAGCAGATCGCCCGCCGCGCCGACTTCCTGCGCCCGCCCGGCGCCCGCTCCTCCGACCCGGGCGCGGTCGGCTCGGTCGACCAGATGGTCGACTTCCTCGGCCAGTACGCCGCCCTGGGCACCGACGCGGTCTACCTGCGGGCGGCCGACTTCGACGACCTCGACCACCTGGACCTGATCGCCTCCGAGGTCATGCCGCAGGTGGAGGACAACGCCACCATCACCGCCAACGGGCAGGCGGCCGCGGCCGCCTGGCTGAACTCCTAGGCGTTGAGGTAGGCCAGCACGGCCAGCACCCGCCGGTTGTCGTCATCGGACGGTGGCAGGCCGAGCTTGGTGAAGATGTTGTTGATATGCTTGCTGACCGCCTTCTCGGTGATGACGAGCTTGGCCGCGACGGCCGCGTTGGAACGCCCCTCGGCCATCCCGCCCAGCACCTCACGCTCGCGGGCGGTCAGTACGGCCAGCGGCGGCTCGCGCCGGGCCAGCAGCTGGGCGACCACCTCGGGATCCATCGCGGTGCCGCCGGCAGCGACCCGGCGCACCGCGTCCACGAACGAGGCGACGTTGCTGACCCGGTCCTTGAGCAGGTAGCCGACGCCGCCGCCGGGTTCGGTGAGCAGTTCCCGGGCGTACAGCGGCTCGACGTGCTGGGACAGCACCAGGACCGGCAGGCCCGGGGTCCGGCGGCGGGCGGCGATGGCGGCCTGCAGACCCTCGTCGGTGAAGGTCGGCGGCAGCCGGACGTCGACCACGGCCACGTCCGGCCGGTGCCGGGTCAGTGCGGGCAGCAGCGCCGGGCCGTTGTCGACCGCCTCGACGACCTCGAACTCGTACGCGCTCAGCAGGCGGGTCAGTCCGTCCCGGAGAAGAGCGTGGTCTTCGGCGAGGACAACACGCACGGCAGCTCCATGGTGACGATCGTGGGCCCGCCCGGCGGGCTGGACAGCGTCATCGTGCCATCGAAGGCGGCCAGCCGGCGTTCGATGCCGCGCAGGCCGGTGCCGCCGGACGGGTGCGCGCGGCCCGTACCGTCGTCGCCGACCATGATCGACAGCGCCTCGCCGGAATGGTGCAGGCTGACCCAGGCGCTCGAGGCGTGGCTGTGCCGGGTGACGTTGGTCAGCGCCTCGGCCACCGCGAAGTAGGCGGCCGACTCGACCGGCGTGTCGAGCCGGCCCTCCAGGGTGCCGTCCACCGCGACCGGCAGCGGCAGGCTCATCGCCAGCGCCCGGACGGCGCCTTCCAGCCCCCGTTCGGCCAGCACCGGCGGGTGGATGCCGCGGACCAGGTGGCGCAGCTCGACCAGCGCCGCACCGCTGGACTCCCGCGCCTCGGCCAGCAGCTTCCGCGCCGCGCCCGGGTCCCGGTCGAACATCTCCTCGGCCAGCCCCAGCGCCATGCCGAGCGAGACCAGCCGGGCCTGCGCGCCGTCGTGCAGGTCGCGTTCGATCCGGCGGAGCTCGGCGGCCTGCGCGTCGACCGTCTCGGCCCGGGTGGTGGTCAGCCGGCTGACCCGAAGGCGGAGCTCGGCCGCCCGGGTCGGGCCCAGCAGCAGCCGGTCGAAGGCCGCGTCGAGACGGCGTACGTACGGGGCCAGAGCCACTCCGACGAGCAGGAAGATGACGCCCTGCGGCAGCGCCGACAGCCCTTGACCGAACGACTCGATGGGCCAGTTGACGCCGTACCCGTATCCGCCGGTGCCGAGCCAGATCCACAGCGGGATCAGCAGCATGCCCTGCACCCCGTACAACGGCAGGGCCAGGCCGACGGCGGCCGCCACCACGCCGATCGCAAAACCCGGGAGCAGCCAGGCGAAGTCGCGCCAGGTGGCCGGATCGGTGAGCGTCCAGCGGATCCGCCGTGGACTCAGGAACGCGGGCGGCGCCGGGCGGTACGGGCGGTCGATCAGCACCCCGGCCGACGCGGCCATCCGTCGTTCCAGGTCGGCGCGGCCCCGGACCATCGCCGTCGCCGCCGCCGGCACCCCCGGGATCCAGCACAGCACCAGCGCGACCACGAACAGCCCGAAGATCGGAAGGTTGAGCACGGCCAGCCCGAGTGACAGAGCCGACCGGCCGATCGCCCTTCGCCCGTCGGAGATCCAGTCCCGCGTCTCCATCACCCCATTGTCGTGGTGACGCGCGCCGCTGTCGGTAGGGCTACCACCCCTCGTGCAGGCAGAATGGCCGGGTGCCCACGCCTTCGGAACCACTGCGGAAGCTCGGCTTCCTGACCATCGGCCTGTTCGACGAGTCCGACCCCGGCCGGGGCCACGAGTCGACGCTGGAGATCATCCAGCTCGGCGAGCAGCTCGGCTTCGACAGCGCCTGGCTCCGGCACCGCCATCTGCAGTACGGCATCTCGTCGCCGGTGGCGGTGATGGCCGCCGCCTCGCAACGCACCCGCCGGATCGAGCTCGGCACCGCGGTGACGCCCCTCGGCTGGGAGAACCCGTTGCGCCTGGCCGAGGACTGGGCCACCGTCGACGTGATCTCCGGCGGGCGGCTCAACCCGGGCATGAGCGTCGGGCCGCCGATGCGCTGGGACGACGTCAAGGAGGCGCTCTACCCGGACACGGCCGACGCCGAGGACTTCTCGTACGCGCGGGTCGAGCGTCTGCTGTCGTTCATCCGGGGCGAGCCGGCCACCGACTTCCGCGGCCGCGAGGGCTTCGAGGACTTCTCCGACTCGGTTCAGCCGCACTCGCCCGGCCTGGCCGGCCGGCTCTGGTACGGCGGTGCCGGGCTGCGCTCGGCCGAGTGGGCCGGCAAGCACGGGATGAACTTCCTGACCAGCAGCGTGGTCCGGGCCGAGGAGTCGGAGGACTTCGCCGAGATCCAGCTCTCCCACGTCCGTACGTTCCGCGAGAACCACCCCGACGGCGCGAACGCCCGCGTCTCCCAGGGTCTGGTGGTGATTCCGACCGACTCGGCGACCCCCGACCAGGTGTCGCGGTACGAGGAGTACGTCGCCCGGCGCACCCCGCGGACCACGAGCCCGCAGGGGCCGGCCCGGATGCTGTTCGCCCGCGACCTGATCGGCACCAGCGAGCAGCTCGCCGAGCAGCTGTACGCGCACGCCGCGTTCCGGGAGATCCACGAGGTCGCGTTTGCGCTGCCGTTCAGCTTCCGGCACGACGACTACGTGCAGATCCTCACCGACATGGCGACCCACCTGGGCCCGGCGCTGGGCTGGTCGCCCCGGCCATGACAACGACACCGTCGCGCAGTGGTCATCTGCCGATCAACGGGCTGAGCCTCTATCACGAGGTGTACGGCGAGCTCGGCCCGTCGACGGAGTCTCCGTTGCTGCTGATCCCGGGCGCGTTCATGGACACCGGCTCGATGACGTCGTGGGTGTCGGCTTTCGCGGGCGGGCGCGCGGTGATCGTCTTCGACCAGCAGGGGCACGGCCGCACCCCGGACTCGTCGCGCCCGATGTCCTACGAGCAGTTCGCCGACGACGCCGCGGCGCTGCTGCGCGCGTTGACCGTCGAGCGCGCCGACGTGATGGGCTACTCGCAGGGCGGCGCGGTCGCGCTGCAGCTCGCGCTGCGCCACCCGGCGCTGGTCGGCAAGCTGGTCCCGTTGTCCGCCGCCTACCGCAGGGACGGCTGGTACGAGTCGGCGTTGGCGGGCATCGAGGGTCTCACCGCCGGAGCGTTCGCCGGCACGCCCGTCGAGAAGGCGTTCCGCGCGCACACGCCGGACGCCAGGGCGTTCGACGCCTACGTCGAGAAGATGAAGGTCCTGGGCATCAACGACCACCACATGAGCGACGCCCAGGTGTCGTCGATCTCGGCCCGGACGATGGTCGTCGTCGGTGATGCCGATGCCGTACGGCCGGAACATGCGCTGGCGATGTTCAGGTTGCGCGGAGGCGGCTACGAGGAGGCGGCCACGGTGGGGATACTGCCGACGGTTCCGGCCGCACGCCTGGTGATTCTCCCGGCGACGACGCACATCGGCATCTCGGCGGAGTCCGCGGTTCTGGCGCCGATGGTGAGCGCGTTTCTCGATGACGTGCCACCGGCAACCCCGGATCTCTTCCCGGCTTCGCCCTCCTCACCGACGCAATGACAGCTCTTCCCGAGGTCGGCTCGCCGGTGCGGCGCTGACCGGCAGGTACCTCTCCGGCCGCCCCTCGATGTGCAGCTCCGGCAGCAGCCGGTCCAGCCACCGCGGCAGCCACCAGTTGAACCGGCCCATCAGGTGCATCGTCGCCGGGACCAGCAGCAGCCGCACCACCGTGGCGTCGAGCAGGATCGCCGACGCCATGCCGATCCCGATCACCTTGACGATGACCTCGGGGCTGGGCACGAAGGCGAGGAACACGGCGATCATGATGAGCGCGGCGGCGGTGATCACGCGGCCGGTGCCGGCCAGCCCGTCGGTCACCGCCCGGCTCGGCATCACGTGACCGTCCCCCGACACCGGAGTGGCCCGGCGGCGGCGCCTCACCGGGAGACGGTTGACGTACGGCCCGAACCACCCCAGGAGCGCCGGGAACAGCGTCATCACCGCCAGCAGCACCACCAGGACGCCGAGGATGGTGACGACAGCCGCGCCGCGCATGTAGGAGACGCCCATGCCGAGCAGCCCGATCAGGCTGACCACCACCGTGCCGCCGGCCACCAGCACCGCGCGACCGGCGGTGTCGAGGGTGGCCGCGGTCGCCGCCTCCGGATCGAGGCCGGCCGCCCGCCAGTCCCGGAACCGCGTCACCATCAGCAGCGCGTAGTCGATCCCGATACCGATGCTCATCATGGTGGCCAGCGAGGTCGACCAGCTCGGCGCCTGGATCAGCCGCAACGCCAGGCCGGTGAGGCCGCCGCCGACCACCAGCGCCAGGACGGCCACGCCGATCGGCAGGCCGGCCGCGACCACCGTGCCGAACGTGACCAGCAGGATCAGCGCGGCCACGCCCAGGCCGATGCCCTCGGAGCCGATCGTGCCCTGTTCGGCCGCGTTGATGGTCGGGCCGCCGAGCGCGACCCGCATCCCCGACCAGCCGGCGTGCCGGGCGATGTCGATCATGCGGCGGCTGTCGGCCACCGGCATCCGGTCCGGGCTGGTCAGGTCGAGGCGCAGGTGCGCGATCAGCGTCCGGCCGTCCGCCGACACCCCTCCGGCCGTACGGTACGGGTCCTCGACGGCGGTGACGTGCGGGACCGTGCCCAGCTCACGCAGCAGGGCAGTGGCGTCGCCGCGGACCGCGGCCGCGCCCGACCCGGCCCGGATCACCACCGTCACCGACAGCGTCGACTCCGCCGGAAAGCGCTGGGCCAGCATCTCCTGGGCCAGTTGGGAGTCCGAGCCGGGAGCCGAGTAGTCCGCTCCGAACTCGCCGCCGAACGCGTGGGACAGCGTGCTCGACGCCAGCGCGGCCGCCAGCCACAGAAGGACGACCAGGCCGCGGCGGCGGTACGCGACACGGCCGAGCCGACCCAGCAGCATCGCGCGAGGCTACCGTGCCTCAGGTGGTGGCCTTCAACCAACCTCCATCGATGTAATAGGTCGACCCGACCGCGTACGACGCCCGCGGCGAGCACAGGAACACGAACAGGTCGGCGATCTCATCCGGCTCGGCGAACCGGCCGATGGGCGCGTTGTCGTCCGCGATCTTCTGCAGGTGGTCCTGCCACGACGTGTCCGTGCCGGCGGTCAGCAGCTTCGCCGTCTTCTCCCAGTCCGGCGTCATGACCAGCCCCGGGTTGACGGCGTTGACCCGGATCCCGTCGCCGATGAGCTCGTTCGCCAGGCACTTCGAGAACATCACGACCGCGGCCTTGGTGACGTTGTAGATCGGTTCGTAGCCCAGCGGCTGGCTGGCGCAGATCGAGGCGTTGTGCAGGATGACCCCGCCGCCCCGGGCCTTCATCTGCGGCGCGATGGTCCGGGCCAGCCGCACGGCCGCCATCACATGCAGTTCCCAGTACGCCTGCCACTTCTCGTCGGGCGCGTCGAGAATCGTCTCCTCGCTGCCCGTACCGGCGTTGTTGATGAGGATGTCGGCCCCGCCGAACTCCCGCTGCACCGCGTCGGCCAGCTCCGCCGCCGCCTCGGGCCGGGCGATGTCCCCGGCCACGGTGATGACGCGGACCTGGTGTTCGTCCCGGATCTGCGCGGCGACGCCGTCGAGACGTTCCTGGTCGCGCGCGCAGAGCAGGAGGTGCACGCCCTCCGCGGCGAGCCCCCGGGCCACCGCCAGCCCGATCCCCACACTGCCCCCGGTCACCACAGCAACCTTGTCCCTGAGCCGAAGATCCATCGCGTCGCCCTGTCTGTGTCGTGGTTGCCGGGGTGGGACTTGAACCCACGATCTCGAGCTTATGAGGCCCGCGAGCACTCCGGACTGCTCTGCCCGGCAGCGCCCCTGGGAAGAATCGAACTTCCGCCGCCCGGCTTCGGAAGCCGGTGCTCTGTCCGCTGAGCTACAGGGGCCCTTCACTACGTGTGGGTGGCGGGATTCGAACCCGCTCAGCACCATGTGCGGCTGCGTTACAGGCAGCCCCGGCTCTCCCGCGCCGGCGCACCCACGTGCCCTCGGGGAGACTCGAACTCCCGGCCCCCGGATTCGTAGTCCGGTGCTCTGTCCGCTGAGCTACAAGGGCGTCGTGGACCCGGCCGGTCTCGAACCGGCCACCTCCCGCTTGCAAGGCGGGTGCTCTCCCCGATGAGCTACGGGCCCTTCACGTGCGTACCCGGGGCGCGATTCGAACGCGCATCACCACCGTCCTGAGCGGTGGGCCTCTGCCAGTTGGGCTACCCGGGCCTGAATTCGAGATCTTTGTCTGGTACGCCCACCGAAGGCTCGCGCCTCCGCCGGGCGACCTGGGTGGGTGGTCCCGGCCGCGGAGGCGCTTCCGGGCTGAAGACGTTGGCGGTAGGTGCCCTCGGCGCGAGTCGAACGCGCACTGCTGGCGCCCTCAACGCCAGGCCTCTGCCAGTTGGGCTACGAGGGCCGGTCAAGCTGACGAGGGGTCGAGACGTCAGCCCGGCCCGGTCGTCGGCTGATCGAGCCGACAGCCGTCCGGAGCGAAGTCGAGTGGACCGCGGCTCGGATGAGCGGCGGATGTCGCGGGTGTCGCGGGCGGCGGACCCTACGTTGGCCGGGTAGCGCAAGTCGTCCCGGCCGGCGAGCCCGGCGGCGCCCCCGTGCGCGGACGAACCCCACGCCACCGCCGCCGCAGCCGGCCCGTACGGCCGCCGCCCTCGCCCCTCCCGGAATGGCCTTTCCGGAAAGGGCGTGAATACGCTATGAAATTGTTCGGAGGCAGCATTCAGCACCGGTCGGCGACCGTTGCCAATTCGGATACGAAAAAGCCGCCACACCCGGGAGCGGATGGGCGGCGGCGGAACCGTCACGGCGTTCAGCCGCGTCGCCAGCCCACTCCCTCGGCCCGCGCGCTCCGCCGCAGTAGGGCGGATTCGCTGGTCCGGAGGCCTAGAGGAACGAGACCGAGATACAGCTCAGCCCCGCCGAACGGCATCTGCCGTCGCACGTTGCCGGCCGGCTGCCTCAACATCTCGACTCCCCACTTCGAAGATTTCGTTCGGAACGAATTCAAGAATAGGCCGCCCGAGAAGGCGGCACAATCCCTTTATGCAATTCCTTTGAGGGGCCGACGGGGGCGATGTGCCGGGCGGACAGCGTCAGTCGATCTCGTAGCCGAGGTTCGGGCGCAGCGTGCGCTCGACCTCGGCCACGTCCTTGCCGGTGCGCTTGGCGTAGTCCTCGACCTGGTCCTTGGCGAGCCGGCCGACGGTAAAGTAGCGGGACGAAGGGTGGGCGAAGATGAGGCCGCTGACGCTCGCCGCCGGCGTCATCGCGTACGTCTCGGTCAGGCCGATGCCGATGTCCTCGGCCGACAGCAGGTCGAAGAGTTCGCCCTTCAGGGTGTGGTCGGGGCTGGCCGGGTAGCCGAGGGCCGGGCGGATCCCGCGGAAGCGCTCGGCGTGCAGATCCTCGAGCGCGGGGGCGGCGTCGGGCTCGAACCACTCGCGGCGGGCCTGCAGGTGCAGGTACTCGGCAAACGCCTCGGCCAAACGGTCGGCCAGCGCCTTGACCATGATGGCCTTGTAGTCGTCGTGGTCGGCCTCGTAGCGGGCGGCCAGCTTGTCGGCGCCCTGGATGGACACCGCGAAGCCGCCGAGATGGTCGTCCGCGGGGGCGATGTAGTCGGCCAGCGAACGGTTGGGGCGCCCGGCCGGTTTGCGGGTCTGCTGCCGCAGCATCGGGAAGCGCGTCCCGTCGCCCAGCACGATGTCGTCGCCGGACGAGTGCGCGGGCCAGAAGCCGTACGCGCCGCGGGCCGTGAACGAGCCGTCGGCGATGATCTCGTCCAGCAGACCGTTGGCGTCGTCGAACAACTCGCGGGCCACCGGCTCGTCCAGGATCGCCGGGTATTTGCCCTTCAACTCCCAGGCCAGGAACAGGAACTGCCAGTCGATCATTTCCCGCAGCGCGGCGATGGACGGCTCGACCACCCGGACGCCGGTGAAGGCGGGCGCCGGCAGGCCGGCGAAGTCGACCTTCTCGCGGTTGGCGCGGGCGGCGTCGAGGGTGAGGATCGGCTGCGTGTGCCGGGCGGCGTGCTGCACCCGCAGCCGTTCCTGCTCGATCCGGTTGGCCTCGTCGAGGGTCTTGGCACGGCCGGGGTCGAGCAGGTCGGAGACCACGCCGACGACCCGGGACGCGTCCAGCACGTGCACGGTGGAACCGGTGTAGGCGGGCGCGATCCGGACCGCGGTGTGCTGCCGAGACGTGGTCGCGCCGCCGATCAGCAACGGCAGGTGCAGGTCGCGGCGCCGCATCTCGGCGGCCACGTTGACCATCTCGTCCAGGGACGGGGTGATCAGCCCGGACAGGCCGACGGCGCTGGCGTTCTCGGCGATCGCGGTGTCCAGGATCCTGGCCGCGGGCACCATCACGCCGAGGTCGATCACCTCGTAGTTGTTGCAGCCCAGCACCACGCCGACGATGTTCTTGCCGATGTCGTGCACGTCGCCCTTGACCGTGGCCAGCACGACTTTGCCCCGGCCGGATGCGGACTGCTTCTCCTTCTCCATGTACGGCTCGAGGTAGGCGACCGCCCGCTTCATCACCCGGGCGCTCTTGACCACCTGGGGCAGGAACATCTTGCCCGCGCCGAACAGGTCGCCGACGACCTTCATGCCGTCCATCAGCGGGCCCTCGATGACGTCGAGCGGGCGGGGCAGGATCTGCCGGGCCTCCTCGGTGTCCGCCTCGACGTGGTCCACGATGCCGTGAACCAGCGCATACGACAGGCGATCGGCCACCGGGGCCTCGCGCCAGGACAGGTCGATGATTCGCTTGGTGGCCGACCCGGTGACCGTGGTCGCGAAGGTCACCAGACGGTCGGTGGCGTCCGGCCGGCGGTCGAAGATCACGTCCTCGACCAGCTCCAGCAGCTCGGCCGGGATGTCCTGGTAGACGGCGAGCTGGCCGGCGTTGACGATGCCCATGTCGAGCCCGGCCCGGACCGCGTGGAACAGGAACGCCGAGTGCATGGCCTCGCGCACGACGTCGTTGCCGCGGAACGAGAAGGACAGGTTGGAGATCCCGCCGCTGGTCCGCACGCCGGGGCAGCGTTCCTTGATCCGGGGCAGGGCGTCGATGAACGCTTTGGCGTACCCGTTGTGCTCGGCGATGCCGGTGGCCACGGCCAGCACGTTCGGGTCGAAAATGATGTCCTCGGGCGCGAAACCGTCCGCCACGAGCAGGTCGTACGCCCGGCCGCAGATGGCCACCTTGCGATCGGCGGTGTCGGCCTGCCCCTTCTCGTCGAAGGCCATCACGACCACACCGGCGCCGAAGTCGCGGATCTTGCGGGCCTGGGCCAGGAACGGTTCCGGGCCCTCCTTGAGGCTGATCGAGTTGACCACGCCCTTGCCCTGGACGCAGCGCAGCCCGGCCTCGAGCACGGTCCACTTCGAACTGTCGATCATCACCGGGATCCGGGCGACCTCGGGCTCGGTGGCGATCAGGTTGAGGAACGTGGTCATCGCCTGCTCGCTGTCGAGCAGGTCGGCGTCCATGTTCACGTCGAGGAGGTTGGCGCCGCCGCGGACCTGTTCCAGGGCGACGTCGACCGCGCCCTGGTAGTTGTCGGCCTCGATCAGCTTGCGGAACCGGGCCGAGCCGGTGACGTTGGTGCGCTCGCCGATCATCACGAAACCGGTGTCGGGGCCGATCTCGAACGGCTCGAGGCCGCTGAACCGGGTGGCCGGGCCGGGCGCGTCGATCACCCGCGGGGCGGCACCGGCGACCGCCGCGGCGATCTTCGCGATGTGCGCCGGGGTGGTGCCGCAACAGCCACCGGCGATGTTGACCAGGCCGGCGTTCGCGAACTCGCCCAGCAGCAGGCCGGTCTCGTCCGGCGTCTCGTCGTAGCCGCCGAACGCGTTGGGCAGGCCGGCGTTGGGGTGCGCGGCCACGTACGTGCCGGCCAGGCGGGCCAGCTCGGCCACGTGCGGGCGCGCCTCGGCCGCGCCGAGCGCGCAGTTCACGCCGACCACCAGCGGCTCGGCCCGCTCGATGGAACGCCAGAACGCTTCCACGGTCTGGCCCGAGAGCGTACGACCGGAGAGGTCGACGATCGTCACCGAGATCCACAGTGGAAGCTCCGGGGCGACCTCGCGGGCGGCGGCGATGGCGGCCTTGGCGTTCAGCGTGTCGAAGATCGTCTCGATCAGCAGCAGGTCCACGCCGCCCTCGGCCAGCGCCGAGATCTGTTCGGCGTAGGCGGCCTTGACCCGCTCGAAGTCGGTGGTCCGGAACGCCGGCTCGTCGACCCGCGGGGACAGCGACAGAGTCACGTTGAGCGGTCCGACCGACCCCGCCACGAACTTGCCGCCGGCCTCGTCGGCGGCCTGCCGGGCCAGCTGGGCGCCGCGCAGGTTCATGTCCCGCACCAGCGACTCGAGCCCGTAGTCGGCCTGGGCGATGCTGGTCGCGGTGAAGGTGTTGGTGGT
This sequence comes from uncultured Actinoplanes sp., assembly GCA_964236515.1. Classification (GTDB taxonomy): domain Bacteria; phylum Actinomycetota; class Actinomycetes; order Mycobacteriales; family Micromonosporaceae; genus Actinoplanes. Next base: position 28,542 of record CAXSDA010000039.1, on the reverse strand, counting down.
GGTGATGTCGGCGCCGGCAGCCAGGTACTGCCGGTGGACGTCCAGGATCACGTCGGGCCGGGTGAGGTTGAGCAGGTCGGGGTCGCCGGTGACGTCCTGCTCGTGATCGGCCGGGATGAGGTCGGCGCGGTAGTCGGCCGGGCTCAGCTGGGCACCCTGCAGCATGGTGCCCCAGGCGCCGTCCAGCACGAGTACGCGCTCGCTCATCAGCTGGCGAAGAGCACTGGTCACGGACGTGACGTTGCTCATACCGACCCCCTCCGGAGGAACATCGGAGGCGCCCTTGGGTCGGTGAACAGGACGAGCGTGGCGGGAATGACCCCGTTGCAGCGCCTCTCGGCCTGACCCTCGAGTCTACGTCAGCGCGCGAGCAGGTGTCCGTTCCGTCCATCCTGTGGGCGGCCCTCAAGCCCGATCGTCGAACCATGACCAGACGTCCGCCATTCCCGCCGTTCACCCTCGACGCCGCCCGGCCGAAGGTGCAGGCGGCCGGGGACGCCCGGAACAGCTACGACCCGAACGGGTCTCGAAATGAACGTCGATGACCTCCGCCGTAATCAGCAAGAAACTTTTTTGTTGATTTATTGGTGTCGATGAATGTCTGATGAGGGCATGCGGCTCGCCGGTTTCGCGTCCCTCGTCCTTCTGTCGTCCGTCGCCCTGATCGGCAGCACCGCCGTGCCCGCGGCCGCCGCCGCCTCGACGGTCACCGACGGCAGCGCCCGCTTCCAGGTCCTCTCCCCCACGTTGATCCGGATGGAGTACGCCGGGGACGGCGCGTTCCAGGACGCCGCCACGTTCACCGCCGTCAACCGGAGTTTTCCGGCGACCACGATCACCACGTCGGTCACCGCGGACGGCTACCGGGAGATCAGCACCGGCGCGCTGACCCTGCGGTACAAACGCGGCAGCGGCCCGTTCACCCCGGCGAACGTGACGATCACCGGCACCGGCGTCTCGGCCCAGCCGGTGTTCCCCAGCTACTGCACGGCGTCGACGCTCTGCGAGGCCGAGAACGGGCTGCTCTACCGGCACGCGGGCGTGGCCGCCGACCACACCGGCGCCACCGGGTCCGGTTTCGTGAACGGGTTCGAGGACAGCGGGAGCGGTTTCGGCACGGACGTCTCGGCAGTTCCGGCGGCGGGGTCGTACCGGCTGGCCGTGCGGTACGCCAACGCGGTCGGCTCGGATGGGCAGAGTGCCTCCCGGACGCTGACCGTGCACGTCGACGGGGCCACCGGACCGAAGCTGACGCTGGCCCCGACCGCCTCCTGGGACACCTGGGCCGTCGCCGAGACCACGGTCACGCTCCGGGCCGGCACCAACCGCCTCAGCGTGCTCCGCGACGACTCCGACTCCGGCCGGGTCAACATCGACAGCCTGGCCGTGGCGCCGTCCGGCTACCCGGGCGCGTCGACGGCCCTGGCCACCACCGCGCTCGTGCTCTGCGGCGAACGGGTCAGCGAGCCCCCACTGCAGCAGTCGGTGCACTTCGGGGCCGGGGACGCGCTGACCTTCATGTCCAGCAACGCAGCCGTGCTCGCCGACGCGGCGCTGGCCGTCGCGGACCTCGACCGGCTGGCCCGCAGCGCGATGGTCGTGGCGGCGATGGGC
>CAXSDA010000039.1:9571-26918 GCA_964236515.1 uncultured Actinoplanes sp. | reverse complement strand
TACGGTGCGGGTCCGAACAGCACACTCGGCGGCTGGACCCGGTCGCTGGACAACCCGCCGGTCGTGCCCGTCCCGGAACATCCGGGGCTGCTCAACCGCGGCGGCTGGTACCTGCTCGACGACACCCGGACCGCGCTGCGCACCGGCGACCGTCCGTCGCACGGCGCCCAGCCGTACCAGGACGGCTACTTCTTCGGCTACGGCACCGACTACAAGAAGGCGCTCGGCGACCTGAACGCGCTGACCGGACCGGCGAACTTGCTTCCCCAGTCGGCGTACGGCCTCTGGTATTCGCGGTACTACGCCTACTCGGCGGCCGACTACAAGACGCTGCTGGCCAAGTTCCGGGACGCCGCCATCGGCCTCGACTGGCTGGTGGTCGACACCGACTGGAAGTCGCCGAGCCAGTGGAACGGCTGGAACTGGAACACGTCGTTGCTGGGCGACGAGACGGCCTTCTTCACGTGGGCCAAGTCGGAAGGCCTGTCGGTGACGCTCAACGTGCACCCGTCGATCGCCACCGACGACCCTCGGTACGCGACGGCCAACTCGAGGGCCGGCGGCCTGGTGCCGGACGGCACCAACGGCGCCTTCGACTGGTCCAACCCCAACCATCTGGCCGCCTACCTCGACCTGCACCGGCCGTTCGAGGACCAGGGCGTACGGGCGTGGTGGCTGGACTACTGCACCTCGTGCGGCTCGTCGCTGGCCTCCGACCCGCAGGTCGCCCCGGACAACCTGATCAACCAGGCGTACGCCGACGAGTTCACCGGCCGGGGCGTCCGCGGCTTCTCCTTCGCCCGCATCGGCGGCTCCGAGCGCGGTGGCATCGCCAGCGCGTACCCGATCGGCCCGTGGTCGGAGCGGCGCAACACGCTCCAGTTCACCGGCGACACCCCCGCCACCTGGGACATGCTCGCGTACGAGGTCCACTACACCGCGGACGAGGCCGCGGCCGGCCTGTCCAACGTCAGCCACGACATCGGCAGCTTCCACGGCGGCCATCTCGCCGACGACCTGTACGCGCGGTGGGTGCAGCTTGGCACCTTCCAGCCGGTCGACCGGCTGCACTCCGACCACGGCGACCGGCTGCCGTGGGACTACACCGGTGACGCCGCGGCGAGTGCGCAGCGGTTCCTTCGGCTGCGGTCGGCGCTGCTGCCGTACACGTACACCGCAGCCCGGCAGGCGAACACCAGCGGCGTGCCGATCGTCCGGCCGATGTACTTCGACAACCCGGCCGCCGTCGACAAGACCGGCGAGTACATGTACGGCGACGATCTGCTCGTCGCGCCGATCACCACCACGTCCGGCTCGACGTCGGTGTGGGTGCCGCCGGGCTCCTGGACCGACTGGTTCACCGGGACCACGTACACCGGGCCGGCCACCGTCACCATCAGCTCGCCGCTGACCCGGATGCCCGTGCTGATGAAGGCCGGCGGGATCGTGCCGACCCGGACCAACTACACCGGCAACGACACCGCGCCGCTGACCCAGGTGACGCTGAACGTGGCCGCCGGCGCGAACGGTTCGGGTTCGCTCTACACCGACGGCGGCGACGGGGCCGCGAACGGCACCACCACGGCGTACACCTGGGCGGACTCGACCCGGACGCTGACGATCGGCGACTCCTCCCGGGCGTACACCCTGCGGTTGTCGAACACGGGCGCACCGACCGCGGTCAGCGCCGACGGGGTGGTGCTGCCGGAGACGACGTGGGCGTACAACAGCGATCGGCGGACGCTGACGGTGAACGCCGGGACCGCGCGGACGATCACGCTGACCGGTTCGGCGGCCGGCAACCCCGCGGGCGGTGAGGTGATCGGACTGGCCGGGCTCTGCCTGGACGTACGGTCGGGCGTACGCATCCAGGCCTGTGACCACACGACGGCGCAGACGGTCACGTTCGACGGCGCCGCGCACGTCCAGGGCGGCTGCCTGACCGCGACCTCACCGGTGACCGTGACCGCGTGCGGCAGCGCCAACCAGGCGTGGGTCCGCAACTCCGACGGCAGCCTGGTCGCCCCGGACGGCCGCTGCCTGGACGTGCCGGGCGCCAACGCGACCCCCGGAGCGGTCACGGTGCAGCTCTACACGTGCAACCAGACGGCCGCCCAGAAGTGGCAACTGCCGCCGGGCGGGCTGGCCGGCCCAGCCGGGCTCTGCGCCGACGTGGCCGACGCCGACCCCGCCACCGGCACGAACACACAGCTCTACGCCTGCAACAACAGCGATGCCCAGCGGTTCTCGACGCCCGGCGACAAGACGATCCGGGTGTTCGGCAAGTGCCTGGACGTGCACGGCGGCCTGACCGCGAACGGCACGGCGGTGCAGCTGTTCGACTGCAACGGCACGGGCGCCCAGCAGTGGGTCACCCGGGCCGACGGGAGCGTGCTCAACCCGCAGTCCGGGCGGTGCCTGGACGACGCCGGCGGCGCCGCGCACTCCGGCGACCGGTTGCAGATCTACGACTGCAACCAGACCGCAGCGCAGAAGTTCACCTGGCACTGACCACTTCTCTTCAGCCGGACGCCGCACCGCCGATCACACCGGCATGCTGCACGACCACGACACGGGCCTGTCCCAGGACTTCCCCCTGCTGCGCCGGCGCCGACTGATGGGCCTGGTCGGCGGCACCACGGTGGCCACTCCGGCCACGGCCGCCCTCAGCGGGCCGGCGCGGGCCGCCTCGCCCAGCCCGGCGCCGATCACCGCCCGCCGCTCGGGTGTCGTCCGGTCCGACATCCGGCGCAGCTTCGGCAAGGCGTCCGGGGTCGCCCGGGGCGTTCCGCTGACCGTACGGCTGCTTCTGCTGCGGGACGGCCGCCCGGCGAGCGGCCTGGCCGTGTACCTGTGGCACGCCGACTCCGACGGCCGCTACTCGCTCTACGACCGTACGTCACGCCGGGGTACGAGACGAGCCGGCTGAACCTGGGACGGGCGGCCCCGTCGGCGGCGCCGGTGGCGTCGGTGCTCCACGGCCCGGCCACGGCGACGCTGGTGATCTGATTGATCATCACCCCCGCTCGGGGGTGGCGCGGGCCCGCGTCGGGGATGCAGTCTGTCGGAATGGTGGAGACCGAAGGCACCGCGAAGTTCCGTACGGCCCGGGACTTCCTGATCGCGCACCGGGAGGACTACGCCGAGGCGTACGCCCAGTTCTCCTGGCCCGAACTGGACGAGTTCAACTGGGCGCTGGACTGGTTCGACGTGATCGCCGCGGGCAACGACCGCCCGGCGTTGTGGATCGTCGAGGAGGACGGTGCCGAGGGGAAGTTCAGCTTCGCCGAGATGTCCCACCGGTCGAACCAGGTGGCGAACTGGCTGCGCGCGCAGGGCGTCGGCCGCGGCGACCGGGTGCTGCTGATGCTCGGCAACCAGGTCGAGCTGTGGGACACCATCCTCGCCGTGATGAAGCTGGGTGCGGTCCTCATCCCGGCCACCCCGCTGCTCGGCCCGGCCGACACCAGCGACCGGGTGGCCCGGGGCGGCGCACGGCACATCATCGCCACCTCGGCCGCGGCGGCGAAGTTCGACCAGGTCGCCGACGACGTCACCCGGATCACGGTCGGCGAGCCGGTCGATGGCTGGCTGAGCTTCGCCGACGCGTTCACCGGGAGCGGCGACTTCGCGGCCGGCGGCGTGACCCGGGCCGGCGACACGCTGCTGCTCTACTTCACCTCGGGCACCACCGCCCGGCCGAAACTGGTCGAGCACACCCAGGCGTCGTACCCGGTCGGTCATCTGTCCACGATGTACTGGATCGGCCTGCGCCCGGGCGACGTCCACCTGAACATTTCGTCGCCGGGCTGGGCCAAACACGCCTGGAGCAACGTCTTCGCGCCGTGGAACGCGCAAGCGTGCGTGTTCATCCACAACTACACCCGGTTCGACGCGGGCCGGCTGCTGTCCGAGATGCAGCGGTGCGGGGTGACCAGCTTCTGCGCGCCGCCGACCGTGTGGCGGATGCTGATCCAGTCCGACCTGTCGGCGTTGCGCACCCCGCCGGAGCTGGTCGTGGGCGCCGGCGAGCCGCTCAACCCGGAGGTCATCGAGGTCGTCCAGAAGGCGTGGGGGGTGACCATCCGGGACGGCTTCGGGCAGACCGAGACCACCGTGCAGATCGCCAACTCGCCCGGCCAGGACGTCAAGGCGGGCTCGATGGGCCGGCCGGTGCCCGGTTACCGGATCGCGCTGCTCGACCTGTCGACCGGCGACCCCGTGGACGAGGGCGAGATCTGCGTCGAGATGGACCCGCGGCCGCTCGGGCTGATGGTCGGCTACCACGGCGACGACGAGCTGACCGCCGAGCGGATGGGCGGCGGCTACTACCACACCGGCGACGTGGCCTCGCGCGACTCCGACGGCTACATCACGTACGTCGGGCGTACCGACGACGTGTTCAAGGCGTCGGACTACCGGATCTCGCCGTTCGAGCTGGAGTCGGTGCTGATCGAGCACGAGGCGGTGGTCGAGGCCGCGGTGGTGCCGTCCCCCGACCCGCTGCGGCTGGCGGTGCCCAAGGCGTACGTCGTGCTGGCGGCCGGGTGGGAGCCGACCGCGGACACGGCGGCGGCGATCTTCGCGTACGCCCGGGAGCACATGTCGCCGTTCGCCCGCATCCGCCGGTTGGAGTTCGCCGACCTCCCGAAGACCATCTCCGGCAAGATCCGCCGGGTCGAGCTCCGCGCCGCCGAGAAGGAGAAGCACGCCGACCCCACCGCCGAGCCGGAGGGCGAGTTCACCGACGGCCGATCCGCTTCCTGAGCGGTCGCTTTTGATACGAACGGCTCATCGTGAGGACGTGACCGTCATGTCGCGAACCACCCTGGATGTGGACGACGAACTGCTGGCGGAGGCCGCGAGGATCTTCGGTACGACCACGACGAAGGCCACGATCCATGCTGCACTTCAAGCAGTCGACAACCGCGACAAACGTCGCGAGTTCTCCGACTGGCTCACCAGCGGCGGTCTGCCCGATCTGACCGGGATGGCCGCACCCGAAGCCACCTGAGCCACGACCGGTGCCGCGGTCAGGCGTTCCGGATGTCGGCGGCGGCGCCGAGGTCGAGCAGCTCGACGGCCTTCTCGCGCATCTCGACCTTACGGACCTTGCCCGTCACCGTCATCGGGAAGCCGTCGACGACGTGGACGTACCGCGGGATCTTGTAGTGGGTCAGTTTGCCCGCGCAGAATTCGCGGACGGCCTCGGCGGTCAGCGGACCGGCGCCCGGGCGCATCACCACCCAGGCCATCAGGTCCTCGCCGTACTTCTCGTCGGGCACGCCGATCACCTGGACGTCGGAGATGTCCGGGTGGGTGTAGAGGAACTCCTCGACCTCGCGCGGGTAGACGTTCTCGCCGCCGCGGATGACCAGGTCCTTGATCCGGCCGACGATGTTGACGTAGCCCTCCGCGTCCATCGTGGCCAGGTCGCCGGTGTGCATCCAGCGGGCCGCGTCGATCGCGTCGGCGGTGGCGTCGGCCTGCTCCCAGTAGCCCAGCATGACCGAGTAGCCGCGGGTGCACAGCTCGCCGGGCTCGCCGGGCGGGACCACCAGCCCGGTCGCCGGGTCGACGACCTTCGACTCCAGGTGCGGCATCGTCCGGCCGACGGTCTCGGTGCGCCGGGCCAGGGTGTCGTCGGGCCGGGTCATGGTCGACACCGGGGAGGTCTCGGTCATGCCGTAGCAGATGGCCACCTCGGTCATGTTCATCTCGGCGACCACACGCTTCATCACCTCGACCGGGCAGGGCGAGCCGGCCATGATGCCGGTCCGCAACGATGACAGGTCGTACGTGCCGAAGTCGGTGAGGCCGAGCTCGGCGATGAACATGGTCGGTACGCCGTACAGCGACGTCACCTGCTCGAGCCCCACCGCGCGCAACGTGGCCGCCGGGTCGAAACCGGGCGCCGGAAGCACGATGCAGGCGCCGTGCGAGGTGGCGCCGAGGTTGCCCATCACCATGCCGAAGCAGTGGTAGAGCGGCACCGGCAGGCAGACCCGGTCCGCTTCGGTGTAGCCGACCAGTTCGCCGACGAAGTACCCGTTGTTGAGGATGTTGTGGTGCGAGAGCGTCGCGCCCTTGGGGAAGCCGGTCGTACCGGAGGTGTACTGGATGTTGATCGGGTCGTCGAACGACAGGCCGGACATGTCGGGCGCCTCGTCCGAACCGGCGGCCAGCTCGTCCCACTCCGGCGAACCGATGTAGACGACATTGGAGAACCCGATCGACGTCACCATGCCGCGGTAGTCGCTGGTCTTGAAGCTGACCGCGCTGATCAGCAGGGACAGCCCGGACTGTCCGACCACGTACTGCAGTTCGTGCGTGCGGTAGGCCGGGTTGATGTTGACCAGGATGGCGCCGATCTTGGCCGTGGCGTACTGCGCGATGACCCACTCGGCGCAGTTGGGCGCCCAGATGCCGACCCGGTTCCCCTTGACGATGCCGCGCGTCCGGAGGCCGTTGGCCACGCGGTTGACGGCGGTGTCGAACTGCGCGTACGTCCACCGGGTGCCCGCGGCCACGTCGACCAGCGCCTCCCGGTCGCCGAACCGGGCCACGGTGCGCTCGAGGTTCTCGCCGATGGTTTCGCCCAGCAGGGGCACGTCGGAGATCCCGGAGTTGTACGACAACGTCATCCCCGCAGCATGGGCGTCCCGGCCGGGCTCTCACCACCCCCGTTCAGGGGTGGCTCGTGACATGCTGTTCTCATGGCCGTAACGAACGAGCCGCAGTTGAGCGCCGCCCTCGGCCGGATCCGCCGGGCGACGGGCCTTCCGGTGGCGTTCGGCGGCGAGGTCGCGGCCGGCGGCCGCACGATGCGGCTCTCCGACTTCGCCGGGACGCTCACCACCGCGCTCAACGGGCTGGTCATCACGGCCGGCAACGGGCTCGGCGGCCGGGTAGTGGCGACCGCCCGCGCGGGCCGGGTCTCCGACTACGCCGCCGATCCGCGGATCAGCCACGAGTACGACAAGCCGGTCACTGCCGAAGGCCTGCGCGCGATCGCCGCGGTGCCGGTGGCGATGGGCGATTCGGTGCTGGCCGTGCTCTACGCCGGTACCCGGGAGCCGTTGTCGGTGGATTCGCGGGCGCTGGACGCGATGAGCCGGGTGGCGCTGCGGCTGGGGACCGAATTGACCGTACGGCGTGAGGTTCAGCGCCGGATGGCGGAACTCCAGACGGCCGCGCTCACCCGGGCGGCGCGCGAGATGCCGACCGCGCCGGAGTGGGAGGACGTCCGCCGCGCCCACGCCGATCTGCGCTCGATCGCCCAGGAGATCCACGATCCGGCACTGCGCTCGCGGGTGCAGCTGGTGTGCGACCGCCTGTCCCGGTCGGGCAGCTCGCCCACGGGGCCCAACCCGTTGTCGCCCCGCGAGCTCGACGTGCTGGCCATGGTCGCGGTCGGGTGCGGCAACGCCGAGGCCGCCCGCCGGTTGGGCATCCTGCCCGAGACGGTGAAGAGCTACCTGCGCAACACCATGCGCAAGCTCGGCACGCACGGCCGGATGGAAACGCTCGTCACCGCCCGCCGGCTGGGCTGTCTGCCCTGACCGGCGCGCCGGTGGCCTCAAGAGGGGACCGGCGACGGCGCGACGTCAGGGTCACGGCGAAACTCTATGTACGTAGAGAACACGTGCGGCATCCTCCGAACGTCGGGCTAAGGTCGGCCGATGACGATGCGGCAGGTCGTGGTGACGCCGGGCGGGGTCGAGGTGCGGGACGTGGCGAAGCCGGTGCCGGGGCCGGGCGAGGTGCTGGTGCGGACCGTGGTGGCCGGGGTGTGCGGGTCCGACACGCACGCGTTGCACGGCCGGCATCCGTTCATCCGCCTGCCGTACGTCCCGGGGCACGAGGTCTGCGGCGCCGTGGAAGAAGGTGACGTGGATGAGGGCGGAGTGGATGAGGGCGGCGTGGATGAGGGCGGCGCGCTGCCGGCCGGGACGCGGGTGACGGTCGAGCCGCCGCTGCCGTGCTGGACGTGCAAGCAGTGCCTCGCCGGCCGGTCGAACATCTGCGAGAACCTGCGCTTCTTCGGCTGCGCCCACGATCAGGGCGGGATGGCCGGCTGGTTCACCATCGACGCCCGCCGGCTGCACGTCATTCCGGACGAGCTCGACTGGCGGACCGCTGCGCTGATCGAGCCGTTGTCCACGCCGGTGCACGCGATCGGGCTGGCCGGGGGCGTACGGGACAAGGCGGTGGCGATTCTCGGCGCGGGCACGATCGGGCTGCTGATGATGCGCGCGGCCAAGGCCGGAGGCGCCCGCCGGGTCGTCATGACCGCCCGGTCGGAGGCCAACCGCGACCGGGCCCTGCGGTTCGGGGCGGACGCCGCGGTGACGCCGGGCGCCGTGGGGCCGGCGCTGGGGGAAAGCGCCGACGTGGTCTTCGACTGCGTGGCCGAGCAGTCCACCATGGATGAGGCGATCGCTCTCGCCGCCAAAGGCGGCACGGTGGTGGTGGTGGGCGTGCCGCCGGCTGAGGTCACCATCCCGTTGCCCGTCATCCAGGACAGCCAGATCCGGATCCAGGGCAGCGCCACCTATCTCCCCGGGGACTACGCCGGCGCGATGGACCTGCTGCGGGCAGGGGTGGTCACGGCGGACGAGTTCGTCACCGCGGTGCACCCGCTGGACGACGCGGCGGCCGCCTTCCGCGATGCGGAGAGCGGCTGTCACATCAAGGTGCTGCTCACCCCCGATCCTTCGGGCGTGTTCGACGGAAGGCCATGAGAATCGGCAGGCAGTACCCCGGGATCGGCGGCGGTGGCGGCGCGGTGTTCGTCATGCGCCGATGGTGTGGCGCGGCGCTCGCGGGCGACCTAACGTCCATTGAATGCGGTACGACGTGGTGGTCGTGGGCAGTGGGTTCGGCGGCAGTGTGACCGCCCTCCGGCTGGCCGAGAAAGGGTATTCGGTCGGTGTGCTCGAGGCCGGACGGCGGTTCAGCCCGGCCACGCTGCCGAAAACGTCGTGGGATCTGCGGAACTTCCTCTGGGCGCCGCGGCTCGGGTTCCGCGGCATCCAGCGGATCACGCTGCTCAAGGACATCGTGGTGCTGTCCGCGGCCGGGGTCGGCGGGGGTTCCCTGGTGTACGCGAACACGCTCTACCGGCCGCCGGCGGCGTTCTTCGCCGATCCGCGCTGGGCCGGCATCACCGACTGGGCGGCCGAGCTGGCGCCGCACTACGACCTGGCCTCGGCCATGCTCGGCGTCACGACCCAGCCGTCGATGACCCCCTCCGACGTCGTGATCGAAGCGGTGGCCCGGGACATGGGCGTGGGTTCGACCTTCCGCCGGACGCCGGTCGGGGTCTTCTTCGGTACGCCCGGCAAGACCGTGCCCGACCCGTACTTCGGCGGCGCCGGGCCGGACCGTACGGGATGTCACGAGTGCGGCGACTGCATGATCGGGTGCCGGCACGGGGCCAAGAACCGGCTCGACCTCAACTATCTGTACCTGGCCGAGCGGGCCGGCGCGGTCATTCACCCGTCGACGACGGTCTCCGCCGTGCGGCCAGATGGGGCCGCCTGGGTCGTCAGCACGTCCGCCGGAGTGTTCGAAGCCGGACAGGTGGTGCTCGCCGCCGGCGCGCTGGGCACCCAACGGCTGCTGCACGCGATGAAGGACACCGGGGTGCTGCCCGGCCTGTCGCCGCGGCTGGGCGCGCTGACCCGGACCAACTCCGAGGCGCTGCTGGGGGCCCAGGCGCCGACCGTGCCGGCCGCGCCCTATTCGCGGGGCGTGGCGATCACGTCGAGTTTCCACCCGGATGCGTCCACGCACATCGAACCGGTGCGGTACGGGCCCGGGAGCAACGCCATGGGCCTGTTGTCGACGCTGCTGGTGGACGGACACGGCCGGGCGCCGCGGCCGGTGCGTTTCCTCGGGCAGGCGCTGCGGCATCCGGGCGTACTGCTGCGGTCGTTGTCCAAACGACGCTGGAGCGAGCGAACGATCATCGCCCTGGTCATGCAGTCGCTGGACAATTCCCTGACCGTACGGCGGACGAGTTCCGGACGGCTGACCACGGCGCCGGGGCACGGTCCGCAGAATCCCCGCTGGATCCCGATCGGTCACGACGCCGTTCGGCGGATCGCGGCGAAGATCGGCGGATTCCCCGGCGGTTCCGTGGGCGACGTGTTCGACATCCCGATGACCGCGCACATTCTCGGCGGCGCGACGATCGGGGAATCGGCGGCGTCCGGCGTGGTCGACGCCTATCACCGGGTCTTCGGATATCCGGGCCTGCACGTCGTCGACGGTTCGGTGGTTCCGGCCAATCTGGGCGTAAACCCTTCGCTGACCATCACGGCGCTCGCCGAACGCGCCCTTTCCTTCTGGCCCAACACCGGCGACGCCGATCCGCGGCCGCCGCTCGGCGCGCAATACGAGCGCATGCGCCCGGTCGAAGCCCGAACGCCGGCGGTTCCTCCTTCTGCTCCGGTATTCGTGCGCCTGGGCAACCCACCGGCCGGTCCGACAACATATTGATGGCGTTGAACCGGATTCCGCCCTACTCGCGGACGCGACCGGGTGTTCAGAATGCGACATGCGCGGTGTGATTTGCACACGGCGAACAAGTTCGCCAGAATGGCGTGTGAGAAGTTATTCCGTGGCTTCGACTGCGCGTACCGATTGTCGTCACACAATGACGCCATTTTCCAGGAGTTAGGACATCATGGCCAAGCAGGTGATAACCCTTCTGACCGACGACCTCGACGGCGGCGAGGCCGATCGCACCGTCGAGTTCGGACTCGACGGTGTCAACTACACCATTGACCTGTCGGAGAAGAACGCCGGCAAGCTGCGCAAGGTGCTGGACCCGTACATGACGGTGGCCACCCGGGTCGGACGCAGCGCGGCCGACGGCCGCGCCGCCCGCCGCCCGGCCGCAGTCGGCGCCCGGTCCAGCCGTGATCAGAATCAGGCTATCCGCGAGTGGGCGAGCAAGAACGGGTACGAGGTCTCCGAGCGGGGCCGCATCCCGAGCACGATCGTGGAGGCTTACCACAGCAAGCGATAAGTTTGCCGGGGAACAACCAGAAGAAACGGCGTCGCCGCTAGTGGAGACGCCGTTTCTTGCATTGTGGGGAGCCTTGCATGAGCGTCGTCATCGTCACCGGAGCGTCCAGCGGCATCGGCGCCGCGACGGCGATGCGGCTGGGCCGGGCCGGAACGGTCGTGGTGCTGGCCGCCCGCCGCGAGGCGGAACTGGACGAGGTGGCCGCCCGGATCACCGCCGCCGGCGGGCAAGCCCTGGCGGTGCCGACCGACGTCCGCGACCCGGACGCGGTCACCGCACTCGTCGAGCGGGCCGGAACGGTCACCGGGCGGATCGACGGCCTGGTGAACAACGCCGGTGTCGGTGGCCATCCGTCGATCCTCACCGACGACGACGTGGTCGACGCGATGATCGAGGTCAACCTGCGGGCGCCGATCCGGCTGATGCGCGCCGTCGTGCCGATCATGCAGGCGCAGGGCGGCGGGTCGATCGTCAACATCGGCTCGGTCGCCGGTGAGATCGGCATCGGGGGCGCGTACTCGGCGACGAAGTTCGCGCTGCGCGGCATGACCGATTCCGTACGCCGCGAGCTGGCCGGCACCCCCATCGGCGTGACGCTGATCGAACCCGGTTACATCGCCACCCCCGGCAACCGCCGCCAGGGCCGGCTGCCCGGCCCGGAGATCGTGGCGGCCGCGGTCGAGCGCGCCCTGCGCCGCCCCCGCCGCCGCATAGTGGTCCCGTTCCGATACCGCTTGGCCATCCCCCTGGCCAACGCCCTGCCGTCGGTGGTCGACCGCGCCTTCGCCGGCAAAGCCACAGCCAAGGCCGGCCGGGTAGGCCTCCGCTCCGGCACCGAAGACTGACGCCCCCACCAGCCCCCTACCCCGGCCAACCAAACAGCGGGCCGTGCGACGCGTCAAACCGTCCGACTCACCCCGAGCCCGACGGTCAACTCGCCGCCTTACTCGTCAACACTCCGCCACGCGAGCACCGCAAATTGCCCGGAGGAGCGCAGCGACGACCATCAAGCTCAGCAGCCCGCCCCACCAAGCGCAAAAGGCAGACGGGTCAAGCCTCACCCACCAAGCGCAAGCCCAGACGGGTCAAACCACACCCAACACCCGCAATGCCAAACAGGGTCAAGCCGCACCCCGACTGAGCCCGGCCACTACATCACCAGCGAGCGAATTACGGCAGGAAGTAGTTCGGGTTGGGGAGCTTGAACGTACGGTCGGCGTGGCCGCCCTTGAGGTCGCTGTACTGGTCACCGAAGTTGGCGACGATGTCGTATCCCAGCGACTCGATGTGCGCCCGCGTGGCCGACTTGTAGTGGATGGTCGTGCAGCTGCCGTTCGGGTCGGAGGCGCAGGCGGTCTTCAGGTAGTCCGGGTAGTCGGCCACGGCCGGCTTGGTGAACAGGCCGTCCTCGCCGTCGCGCAGGGCGGTCGGGGCCGGGAAGCCCGCGTCCACGCCGATCCCGTCGGCGGTGAGGTTGCCCAGCGTCGCCGGTTCCTGCGCGGCCCCGCGGCCGGTCAGGAAGAAGATCGCGTAGCCCTCCTTGGCCGCCGTCGTCGCCATGTCGACCATGCCCGGCACGGCCGGGAAGAGCTGGCCGGTGACGAACTGGCCGTTGGTGGCCGGGTTGAACGCCCAGTTGCTGGCGACCTCGTAGTTCCAGGTGGCCAACGAGGTGTCGTCCACGTCGAGGACGATGGCCTTGGTCTTGTACGTCCGGTGCCCGTACGACAGGTAACGCTTGCCGTCGGCGGCCACGTGGCGGGCCTCCTTGGCGTAGTTGCTGGTGTCGGAGAAGGTGCCCGTACCGAGCGCGTCTCCGTAGTAGTTGCGGATCTGCTGGCGCAGGACGTCGATGTTGGTGATGTCCTTCTCGGACTTCGGTCTCGACGTCTGGATCGCCGGGCCGGTGGCGGCCGACGCCGCGTACCCGATGCCCGCTCCGCCGAGCGCCGCGGCGGTGACCGCGGCCAGCCCGGTGACCAGTACCTTGCGCGAGAAACGCAGATTCACGCTGATCTCCCCCCAGGAAGGTGAACGATGCCTCAGGGCAACCTAGACCTTCGATCAGGCGGCGATCACCTGGGGCCGGGCCAGCCAGGCCAAAGCCTCGGCCGCGCCGACCGGGCTGGAGTAGAGGAAGCCCTGTCCGAGCGGGCAGCCGAGCAGGGTCAGCACGTCGCGCTGCAGGGTGGTCTCGATGCCCTCGGCCACCACGGTCAGGTGCAGCGACCGGGCCAGGCCGACGATGCCGGCCACCAGCGCGTGCTGCTGCTCGTCGCCCACGATGTCGTCGATGAACTTCTTGTCGATCTTCACCACGTCGATCGGGCGCTGCCGGAGATAGCCCAGGGACGAGTAGCCGGTGCCGAAGTCGTCGATGGCGATCCGTACGCCCATCGCCCGCAGCTCGACCAGATCGGCCCAGATCCGCTCGTCGTCGCCGGCCAGCAACGTCTCGGTGATCTCCAGCATCAGCGCCGCGGCCGGCACGTCGACGTACCGCAGCGCCGCGCGGACCTGGTCGACGAAACCGGACTCGCGGAACTGCCGCACCGAGACGTTCACGCTCACGTACGTAGGGCGGCCGGAGGCGATCCGGCGCCACTGGGCGACCGCGTGCAGCGCCTGGTCGAGCACCCAGCGGCCCAGCGGCACGATCAGCCCGCTCTCCTCGGCGACCTCGATGAACTGGTCCGGGGCGATCACCCCGCGGACCGGGTGCTGCCAGCGGACCAGCGCCTCGAACCCGACCGCCTCGTCCGTGACCAGGTCCACGATCGGCTGGTACTGCAGCACGAAGCTGCCCTCGTTGACCGCGTGGTCCAGCGCCGACCGCAGCTCGAGCCGCTCGACCATCTGGCTGTGCAGGTGCGACTGGTAGCGCCGCCACTGGTTCTTGCCGGCACCCTTGGCCACGTACAGCGCGAGGTCGGCCTGGCGCAGCAGTGCGGCCGCGGTGTCGGCCTCGGGGGTGGTGGTGATGCCGATGCTGGCCACCGCGTACAGCAGCTGGTCGTCGATCCGGATCGGCTCGGCCAGCGCGGCCAGGATCCGGTTGGCCGTCTCCTCGACCGCGCCCGGGTCCTGCACGTTCTCCACCAGCGCGGCGAACTCGTCGCCGCCGAGCCGGGCAGCGGTGTCGTCGGCCCGCAGGGCGCCGCTGATCCGGTCGGCCACCGCCATCAGCAGCCGGTCGCCGACGGCGTGCCCGAGCGTGTCGTTGACGATCTTGAAATCGTCCAGGTCGATGAAGAGCACGCCGACCGTCGAGCCGTCGCGGGCGCCGCGGTGCAACGCGTGCTCCAGCCGGTCGGTGTAGAGGACGCGGTTGGCCAGACCGGTCAACGAGTCGTGGAACGCCTGGTGCATCAGTTCGCGCTCGAGGCGCCGCCGCTCGGTGACGTCGCGCATGGTGATCACCAGACCGGCCACCGTCAGGTCGGCGCGCAGGTCACGGCAGTGCAGTTCGAGCATGACGTCCGTACGGCCGCGGAAGTCCAGCCCCTCCGTGGGGGCCTGCCCCAACCGGATCGCGGCCAGCAGGCCGCCCAGCCGCTCCTGGTCGCTCGGGTGGATCACCTGGGCCAGGGACGCGCCGACCGGATCGCCACCCAGCACCGGGCCGGCCGACGGACTGGCGTACGCCACCCGGTCGTACTCGTCCACGATGAGGATCACGTCCGACGTGTTCTGCACCAGGGTGCGGAAGTACGTCTCGCTGTTGCGGCGGGTGACCTCCTCGCTGAGCTCGATCCGTTCCAGGGCCAGCGCGATCTGCGCCGCCAGCACCTCGACCGCCGGCTGCAGCCCGGTCAGCACGGCGGCCGGGCCGCCCACGGTCAGGACGCCGACCAGCGGGTCGCCGGTGGGCCGGTCGGGCAGCACGAGCGGGCAGCGCAGCACGGTGCTGAACTGGTTGAGCCGGACCGACGTGGCCCAGTCGACGTCCCGGGTCGGCATCATCCGGGCCACCGTGCCCGCGGCCCGGTCCAGCTCGGCCTGGCCGCTCTCGACCCGGCTCTCGACGTGGCCGGAGACGGCCATGGTCAGCACCACACCGTGCGGGGCGTCGGGCGGCATCAGCCCGGCCACCGCCGCCCGGACAGCCACGGCGACCGCGTCGGCGTCGGCCGCGGAGACCATGGCCGCCGCCGCCACCCGCAGGCCGCGCTCCCGGGCGATGGCCAGCCGGTGGTTCGCCATGATGCCGGCCATCCGGGCCAGGACGAGCAGGAACGTGACGGCGCTGAGGCCCGCGATCACCGGCAGGTCGTACGGCCGGCCGGTGCCGACCTGGGTGACCAGCACGGTCGGGGCGATCAGCGAAGCGCCGGCCAGCAACAGCAGGCGGATCTTGCTGAACTCGGTGGCCGGGCCGGGCCCGCGGCGGGTGAGTTCCAGCATCGACGGGTGCAGCACGGCCAGGCCGGCCGCGGCGTACAGCGGGATCCGCCCGACCGCGGCCAGCAGCTCGAGGTCGCCACGCAGTTCGACCAGGTTGTAGCCGACGTCGGCGGCGAGCATGGCGACGATGCCGGCGCTCAGCAGCACCACCGCCGGCACCCGGCGGCGGTAGGTGGTCAGCAACCGGATGAGCATGCCCAGGCAGAGCAGGTCGCCGACCGGGAACGCCACCGCGAACCACTGGTCGGCGGTGTGCAGGGGCAGGTGCCGGAAATGCGGGCCGATCGCGTACGTCCAGGCCAGCAGCGTGACCCCGGAGGTGACGGTGAGCGCGTCGAGCAGGCTGCCACGGTCAGGGACGCCGCCCGTACGCAGTCGCACGAACCCCAGCAGCACCAGCGCGAGCAGCGGGTAGACGCCCAGCAGGACCCAGGTCCCGGTGGTGTGCAGCCACGGCACCGGGGAGGTGAACCCGGCCGTGCCGG
Source organism: uncultured Actinoplanes sp. (assembly GCA_964236515.1). GTDB lineage: Bacteria > Actinomycetota > Actinomycetes > Mycobacteriales > Micromonosporaceae > Actinoplanes. Next base: position 10,991 of record CAXSDA010000039.1, on the reverse strand, counting down.
CGGCGGACAGGACGAGGGTGACCGCGAGCAGCTGCCAGGTGCCGGTGCGGCGGGGCTTGAAGCGGCGTACGCCCAGCACGATGGCACCGACCACCGCGGCCCCGGCGACCAGGCGGACCGGAGTCTGCACCGGCCAGGTCCGGCCGTGGTGGAAGATCGCCGCCAGGGCGACCATCACCAGGCCGTACAGGGTGGCCGCGAACCGTGTCGGCATCTGTACCCCTCCCGGCTGTCCGCGACGCCTCTTCCCGATCGGCCCGCGGCGTAAGGAGATGAGTAAAACCGGCACAATCGCGGCTATGCCCGCCGACTTCGTCCGTGCCCACACCCACCTCGCGCCCGTGCCGTTCGTGCCCGAGCTGCAGCTCCACCAGGCCGATGAGGTGATCGCGCTGTGGGAGCAGACCGAGGCCGCCGGCGCCGACCAGCCGCCGCCGTTCTGGGCGTTCGCCTGGGCCGGCGGGCAGGCGCTGGCCCGGCACGTGCTGGACGATCCGGAGCTGGTGGCCGGCCGCAGCGTGCTCGATCTGGCCACCGGGTCCGGGCTGGTGGCGCTGGCCGCGGCCCGGGCCGGGGCGGCCCCGGTGACCGCCAACGACGTCGACCCGTTGTCGCTGGCGGCGGCGCAGGCCAACGCGGACGCGAACGGGATCCGGCTCGAACTCGTCGAGGGCGACCTCCTGGACGGCGACGAGAAGTACGGGGTGGTGCTGGCGGGGGACGTGTTCTACAGCCGGGCGATGGCCCGGCGGGTGCTGCCGTACCTCCGGCGGGCGGCCGGGCGGGGCTCGCTGGTGCTGGTCGGCGACCCCGGCCGGGCGTACCTCCCGGTCGAGGGCATGATCCGGCGGGCCGCGTACGACGTCCCGGTGATCGAGGATCTGGAGAGCGTCCCCGTCCGGCACACCACGGTCTGGCAGGTCCGGCCCTAGAACGCGGCCGTCAGCAGATCGAGGAGGCCGAAGCCGTCGTCGACGGTGGCGTCGGGGTCGGGCCAGTCGCCGGCGCCGGTGCCCTCGCGTCCGGTGCCCTCGATTCCGGTGCCTTCGCGTCTGGTGCCCTCGCTTCCGGTGCGGAGGGAGCGCATCAGGATCGCCGCCCGGACGTCGGCGCGGCGCCCGCACAGGATGTCGCGGCGCCGGCTGTCGCCGACGAACCAGCAGTCGGTCGCGTGCACGCCCAGCGCGTCGGTGGCTTCCCAGATCATCTGCGGGTTCGGTTTCCGGACGCCCGCCTCATCGCTGTAGATCTGCACCGCGAACCGCCCGGCCACCCCCGCCTTCTCCAGGAAGTCCCGGTGCGCCGCCCCGGACAGCGTGTTGCTGACCACGGCCAGCGGCAGGTTCCGGTCGGCGGCGAAGTCCAGCGTGTCGGCGATGCCCGGACGCAATGCCCAGTTGTGCCGCCACGCCCACTCGTA
>CAXSDA010000039.1:0-9558 GCA_964236515.1 uncultured Actinoplanes sp. | reverse complement strand
GAGCTCAGTTTGGCGATCTGCGCGCGGACCCGGGCCTGGGCGCCGGCCGGCCAACCGTCGATCACGAACCGCTCCCAGACCTGCGCCTGGGGCAACTCGTCCGGGTGGTCCTCGTCGCGCCACCGGGCGTACGCCTCCGCGCCCTCGGTCAGCGAGCGCTGGATCTCCCCCGGCGGGAGCGCCTGCCGGGTCAGGTTGAACACGCGCAGCACGAGTTCGCTGGGTGCGGTGCGCTGCGGCGGCGCGTCGGCGATCACACCACCGAAGTCGAGCAGCAGGGCGGTCGGCGGGGGCAGCATCCGTCCCAGTCTGTCAGCGGCTCGGGCCGAGCGTCCAGGCGCGGACGCCGCCGAGGATGCCGGCCGTGTTCGGCACCACGACCACGTCGTCGCCCATCCGGGCCAGCTGCGCCGCGGTGATCAGCCGGGAGTTCCCGCCGCCGAGGTAGAGCCGGTCCCACAGGAACACCGGCCGCAGCCCCTCGACCACGTTGCGGACCCGGCGCGACCACAGCGCGTCGCCCAGCCGGCGGCGCTCGTGCTCGCCGATGTAGGTGTCGTAGCTCATCCCCCAGCGCACCGGGGCCTGCGACATCTCCAGGTGCGGGGCCAGCGCGCCGCCGTCGAACAGCGCGCAGCCGAGCCCGGTCCCGAGCGTCATGACCAGCTCGCACCCGGTCCCGGCGACCACCCCGGCGCCGTGCACTTCAGCGTCGTTGAGCACCAGCGTGGGCAGCCCGAACGCCTCGGCCAGGGCGGTCCGGGCGTCGAACCCGTGCCACACGTCGACCAGCTCCGGATCGACCCGGGTCCGCGGCCCGCTGCGGGTCACGTAGTGCGGCGTGGCCACCACCACGCCGTGCCGCAGCATGCCGGGCATGCCGACCGTCACCCGGTCGGCACGGGGCAGTCGCTCCCCCAGCTCCAGCAGCGTCTTGACGAACAGATCGGGGGCCAACGGGTACGGTGTGGGCACCCGCAACGGCTGCGCCCGCATCGTCCCGGCCTCGTCCAGCACCGAACCCTTGATGCCGCCGCCACCGCAATCGATCGTCAGAGTGAACGCCACGCGGTCCAGTGTGCCGGACGCACCCGGTAATCTCTGCGCCGATGAGCAGGCCATTGAGGGTAACCAGCCGGAACGCGAATTTTCAGCAGTGGCAGGCGCTGCTGACCAACCGGGCGAAGCGCCAGCGCGCGGGTGAGGCGCTGGTCCAGGGCGTACGCCCGATCACGCTGGCCGTGGAGTACGGCTGGGACGTGCGCGCCCTGATCTATCCCGACCGGGCCGGGTTGTCGGCCTGGGCCCGGGAGACGCTCGAGCGCACCGGGGCGACCCGGGTGGCGATGGCCCCGGAACTGGTGGCCGAACTCGCCGGCAAGGAGGAGGCCGAGATGCTGGCCGTGGTCGCGGTCCCGGAAGCGCCCTTCGACCTCCCCGATGTCCCGGACCTGTTCGTCGTGGTCTTCGACCGACCGTCGTCGCCGGGCAACGTGGGCACCCTGATCCGCTCGGCCGACGCGTTCGGCGCGACCGCCGTGGTGGTCACCGGGCACGCCGCCGACCCGTGGGACCCGCAGTCGGTGCGGGCCAGCACCGGGTCGATCTTCGCGCTGCCGGTGCTGCGGGCCGAGTCCCACCGCGAGGTGCTCGACCGGGTGGCGTCGCTGCGGTCCGGCGGCCGCCCGGTGCGGGTCGCCGGGACGGACGAGCACGGCGCCGCGGACATCGCCGACCACGATCTGACCGGCCCGTACGTCCTGGTCATCGGCAATGAGACGCACGGGCTCAGCGCGGGCTGGCGGGACGCCTGCGACGTGATGCTGCGCATCCCGATCACCGGCGCGGCCACCTCCCTGAACGCCGCCGCCGCGGCGACCGTCGTTCTCTACGAGGCGCAGCGGCAGCGTCGCGGGGCTCAGGCCTGACTGAGGTCGATCCGGTTCCCGTCGGGGTCGCTGACGCAGGACGTGCGCGGTTTCCAGGCGAAGTCCGCGGGCGGGTGCTCCTCGGCGGCGCCGGCCCGGAGAGCGCGGGCGTGGACGGCGCCGACGTCGTCGACCAGGGGGGCACGGGGGATCCTTTCTCGAGGAATTGGTCGACGGCGGCGCTCCGCTGGGACAACTCGCGGAGCCGGGCGACCAGGCGCTCCCGGTGGGCGTCCAACCGCACCTGTTTGCGAACGACCGCCCCGTCAGCGCACCCCGTCAGCGCACCCCGTCAGCGCACCCCGTCAGCGCACCTCGTCGGCCCAGACCCGCCAGTCGTCGAGGACGCCGTACAGGGCCGGGGTGAGCCAGCCCGGAGCCGAGCGCCGGAAGACGCCCGGTTCCATCGCGCCGGCGCCGTCGGGCAGGGCCCCGACCAAGTGCGGGAGCAGCTCGCTGAGGTTGGCCCAGTGGACCAGTTCGGGTTCGGCCGGCCACGCGCCCAGGACGACCCCGGCCGGGATCCCGCGGCGGGACAACGCCTCCAGGGTGAGCGCGGTGTGGTTCAGCGTGCCCAGACCGGCCCGGGACACCACGATGGCGCTCACGCCGAGCGTCGTGGCCAGGTCGGCGAGGGTCCAGGCCTCCCCCGACGGCCGTACGCCCATCGGCACCAGCAGCCCGCCCGCGCCTTCGACCAGCACCAGGTCGTGCTTGGCCGACTCGGACCGGATGGCGTCCACCACCTCGTACAGCTCCAGCGGCTCCAGGTGCGCGACCCGGGCCGCGGCCAGCGGGGCCAGCGGGTCCGGGTAGGACGCCAGGGTGCGCGCGGTGGCCGGCGCGGCCAGCCGGGTGACCAGGTCGATGTCCGTGGGGGCACCGTTCGCGGTGCCGGTCTGGCCGGGCTTGATGACGGCCACCCGCAGACCGGCCGCGGCGGCGGCGGCGGCGATCGCCGACGTGACGATGGTCTTGCCGACGTCGGTGTCGGTGCCGGTGACGAGGACGACGCCGCGCCACTCGCCGGTCTCGGCCGGGCGCGGGGCGGCCTCGGCCGACGGGGTCTGGGCCGCGAGTTCGGCCGCGAGTTCGGCCGCGATCTCGTCGCCGACGCTCGCGGGCGCCGATGCCGGCAGGTCGGGCGGTGCGTCCGGCATGGGTCCGGCCGGCGCGGGCGAGACCGGCGCGTCCGGCACGGGTGCACCCGGCACGGGCGAGATCGGCGCGGGCGAGATCGGCGCGGGCGAGATCGGCACGGGCGACACGGGTGCGTCGGGCACGGGCCACATGGGAGCCGGCGAGACCGGAGCCGGCGAGACGGGCGCATCGGGTACGAGGATCGGTGCGGGCGAGACGGGCGCCGGTGACACGGGCGCGTCGGGCACCACGGTGGGTGCTTCCGGTTCCACGCTGGGCGCCGCGGCCGCCAGATCGGGAGCCGGCGAGACCGGCGCTTCCGGCGCAAGGGCCGGCGCGGGTGAGACCGGCGCAGGCGAGACCGGCGCAGGCGAGACCGGCGCAGGCGAGACCGGCGCTTCCGGCAACCGCTGTTCCGGCAGGCGAACGGCGACACCGTCCGATGCGGACACGTCGGCCGGCGGCGGGTCGGCGGGATCGCCGGAGCGGCCGAACAGGCGGCGGAGGACGCCGGGCCGGCGGGGTGAACTACTCATGGCGCGCACTCCACGATGACGTCCAGGGCCCGGGCGAAATCGGCCTCGGCGATGCCCGCGTTCAAGGTCAGTCGCAGGCGCGACGACCCGTCCGGTGTGGACGGCGGCCGGAAACACCCGACCGCCACCCCGTGGTCGGCACAGTCGGCCGCCCAGGCGACCGCCGCCTCCGGCCCGGGCGCGACCACCGACAGGACCCCGGCGGCCGGCGGCGGCAGGGCGAATCCGGCCGCACCCAGACGCCGTACGGCCAGATCGGCCCGGGCCCGCAGAACCGCGCGGCGATCGTCACCGGCCCGCGCGACACCGGCCGCGGCCCGGACCCCGGCGACCACCGCGGGCGGCAGCGCGGTGTCGTAGATGAACGTCCGCCCGGTGTCGACCAGATGCCGGATCAGCGCGGCCGGCCCGGCGACGACCCCACCGGCACCGCCCAGCGACTTCGACAGCGTCACCGTCACGACGACTCCCGGCGCCCCGGCCAGGCCGGCCGCCGCCACCCCGCCGGCCCCCGCCGGACCGAGCACGCCCAGCGCGTGCGCGTCGTCGACCAGCAGCAGCGCGTCCCGCGACGACGTCACCGCGTACAGCTCGGCCAGCGGCGCCAGGTCACCGTCGACGGAGAACACCGACTCGGTGACCACGATGGCCGGCGCATCGGACGCGTCCAGTAGCGCGGCGACGGCGGCCGGCGAGCCGTGCGGCGCGACCGCCACGGGCGCGGCGGACATCTTGCAGCCGTCGATGAGGGAGGCGTGGTTGTACGCGTCGGAGATGATGCGCGTGCCCGGCCGCAGCGTGGCCAGGGCCCGCACCGCCCCGACGTTGGCCAGGTACCCGGACGAGAACACCAGCGCCGACGGGAACCCGAGCCACCCGGCCAGGTCGGCCTCGAGCGCGGCGTGGGCGTCGGTCGATCCGCGCACCAGCCGCGACCCGGTCGCGCCCAGCCCGTACTGCTGCAGGGCGGCGGTCGAGGCCGCGATCACCGCGGGGTGGACGGCCAGGCCGAGATAATCGTTGCCGGCCAGATCGACGACCCCGTCACCGGCGGCCCGCGGTCGCAGACGACGGGTCAGCCCGGCCTTGGCCCGCGCCTGAGCCAGGCGATCGAGCGAATCCTCCCAGCCGGACAACAGACTCCCCACGGTCACGGAACAGACCGAGAAACTACCACCGGTAGGGTACGGGCATGCCAGAGATCCTCGACCGATCCCGTACCGAGGTGCTCGCGACCGGCGCCGGCCTCGATCAGGCCGGCGTGCTCGACGTCCTGCGGCTGCCCGACGCGGATCTGCCCGAGCTGCTGCAGGTGGCCCACGACGTACGGATGACGTGGTGCGGCCCGGAGGTCGAGGTCGAGGGCATCGTCTCGCTGAAGACCGGCGGCTGCCCCGAGGACTGCCACTTCTGCTCGCAGTCGGGGCTGTTCACCTCGCCCGTACGGTCGGTCTGGCTCGATGTCCCGTCTCTCGTCGAGGCGGCGAAACAGACCGCGGCGACGGGCGCCACCGAGTTCTGCATCGTGGCCGCGGTGCGGGGCCCGGACGCGCGGCTGATGGCGCAGATGCGTGAGGGGGTGGCCGCGATCCGGGCGGCGGTCGACATCCAGGTGGCGGCCAGCCTCGGCATGCTCAGTCAGGAGCAGGTGGGCGAACTGGTCGCGATGGGCGTGCACCGGTACAACCACAACCTGGAGACCTGCCGGTCGTACTTCCCGAACGTGGTCAGCACGCACTCGTGGGAGGAACGCTGGTCGACGCTGCGGATGGTGCGCGATTCCGGCATGGAGGTCTGCTGCGGCGGCATCCTCGGCCTGGGCGAGACGATCGAGCAGCGGGCCGAGTTCGCCGCCCAGCTGGCCGAACTGGACCCGGACGAGGTCCCGCTGAACTTCCTCAACCCCCGCCCGGGCACGCCGCTGGGCGACCGCCCGGTGGTCGAGGGCAAGGACGCGCTGCGCGCGATCGCCGCCTTCCGGCTGGCCATGCCGAGAACGATCCTGCGGTACGCCGGGGGTCGCGAGATCACCCTGGGTGACCTCGGTACGCGTGACGGGCTGCTCGGTGGCATCAACGCCGTGATCGTCGGCAACTACCTGACCACACTGGGCCGGCCCGCGACGGACGACCTGGCGTTGTTGTCCGAGCTGAAGATGCCGGTCAAGGCGTTGTCGGCGACGCTGTGACGTACTGCGACCGTTGCGGGCAGCTCGCGGAGGGGGTCGACCATCGGGCCTGCCGGGTGGCCCGGGCGCTCGAGCCGCCGCGGTACTGCCCGCAGTGCCGGCGCCGGATGAAGGTGCAGGTGGTGCCGACCGGCTGGACGGCGGCCTGCGTGGAACACGGGACCAGTCAGTCGGGCCGGCCCGGTCAGTCGGATCGGCCCGGTCAGTCGGATCGGCCCGGTCAGTCGGATCGGCCCGGTCAGTCCAGCGCAGCCAGCTGAAGGCGGCGGAGCCGGTCGCGGTCCGGGTGGCGGGCGATGAGCCGCCCGATGTCGGCGGCGACCTGCCGGTGACGGCCCAGCGCGAGGTCGGCCTCCGCCTTGTCCTCGACCGTGGTCAGCACCCACTCGTCGACCCGGACGGCCGCGGCCCGGATCGCGGCCGACGGCACGTCCGCGAACGCCGGCCCGCGCCACAGCGCCAGCGCCGCCCCGTACAACCCGGCCGCCCGGTGCCGGTCACCCTGGTCGCGGGCGGCCGCGGCGGCGACCCGGAGCCCCTCGAACCGGGCCAGGTCGGTGGCCACCGGCTCGCGGCGTAACAGGTAGCCGGGCGGGCGCGTCTCGACAGCGCTGACCCCGTGCGTACGGCCGCGTTCGGCGACCGCCTTGCGGATCGCGTACACGTGCCCCTGCACCTTGGTGATGGCCGTGGCCGGCGGCGAGCCGTCCCACAGCACCCCGACGAGTTCCTCCAGGGTGACCACCCGGCCGTGCCGGAGGACCAGCGCCGCCAGCAGGGCCCGTTGCTTCGGACCACCGAGATGCACGAGCCGGCCGGCGGCGCGGACCTCCATCGCGCCGAGCACATCGATCCGGACCTGTTCCTGACCTGCCACCACCACCGCGGTCCACCCCCGAACACCGACCAGGCGGCCGGATGACCCCCGTCGGCTCGCCGGATGCCTTCGGCTCCCCAACCACGGGGAAGCGCTTTCTCGCGAGCGGCCAGTGTCCTGCCCCGACCGGGGAGCGTCAAGGCAATTGTCGGCGGCCGTGACTCAGTCGTCGTCGGTGTCGAGGCCCGGCGTCGGCCGCAGCCGTACGCGCGTGATCGCCCGGCCGGTCACCTCGAGCACCTCGGCCGTGAACTCGGGCAGGTCGACCACCTCGCCGGGCGCGGTGGGGATGTGCCCGAGCGCGGCCAGCACCATCCCGGCGATGGTGGTGTACTCCCCCTCCTCCGGGCCGTCGCCGCGGAAGCCGAGGTCGGGCAGGTCGTGGATGGGGAACGAGCCGGGCATGACCATCGCGCCGTCGCTCTCGTGCACCACCGACTGCACGTCCCGGTCGGTCTCGTCGTAGATCTCCCCGACGATCTCCTCGACCAGGTCCTCCATCGTGATGATCCCGTCGATCGCGCCCCGCTCGTCCACCACCAGCGCCATCTGCTGGTGGTCGACCCGCAGCTGGAGCATCGCGTCGGACAGCCGCAGCGTCTCGGGCAGGAACAGCCCGGGCCGGCACAGCCGGTCCACCGGACCGGACGCGTCGACCAGCTCGCGCAGGTGGACCACGCCGATCACGTCGTCCAGGCCGGCCGGTCCGACCACCGGGGCCCGCGAGTGGCCGCCGTCGATCAGCTGCCGCAGCGCCTCGTGCGCCGACATGCCGGTGGGCAGGGTGAGGACGTCGCGCCGGGGCACCAGGATCTCGCGGAGGATCCGGTCGGCGATCTCGAAGGCGCCCGAGATGATGGTCCGCTGCTCGGCCGAGAACTCCTGCCGGGCGGCCACCAGGTCGCGGATCTCCTCGGTGGTGACCTCCTCCCGCTGGGCGTGCGGATCGGCCCCGACCAGCCGTACGACCAGGTTGGTGGACGCCCCGAGCAGCCACACCACCGGTTTGGTGAACGTGGACAGCGCGTCGATGGGCCGGGCCACGACCAGCGCCCAGCCCTCGGTGCGCTGCATCGCGACCCGTTTCGGGGCCAGCTCGCCGATCACCAGCGTGACGAACGTCAGCACCATGGTGACGATCACCACCGCGACCGGCCGCGCGGCCGAGCCGAGGAAGCTGAGCGGCTTGATCAGCGGCTCGGACAGCGACACGGCGGCCGCGGCCGACGCCAGGAACCCGGCCAGGGTGATACCGATCTGGATGGTGGCCAGGAACCGGTTCGGGTCGCGGGTGAGGCGGGCCAGCTTGCGGCCGCGCCGGGACTGCCGTTCCAGCTTCTGCACCTGGGTGTCACGCAGCGAGATCAGGGCCATCTCACTGCCCGAGAACGCCGCGTTCACCAGTATCAGGACCAGCACGAGAATGATCTCGCCGCCGATGCCACCCATTGCTCACGTCCCTGCGGTTTCCGATCGGGAGCGCCTACGGTAGCGACCAATCGGGACGCGCGCTGCGCTAGAAACGCGCGAACGACCTTATCGGCATCCGTGGACCAAATCGGGGCGCTCCGATCCTGCCCGCGGCGAGCAGGTCGCAGACCCGGCCGCGATGACCGGCGTACGGCGCCAGCAGCTCCAGCATCCGCTCGTCGGTGCCGCGCGCCTCGCCGGCCAGCGCCCAGGCCACGGTGTTCGGGATGTGGTAGTCGCCGACGCTGACCGCGTCCGCGTCGCCGTAGGCCGTCCGGACCGCCTCGGCCGCGGTCCACGGGCCGATCCCGGGCAGGGCCGTCATCCGCCGGGTGGCCTCGGCGGCGTCGGCGCAACGCTCCAGCCGGGCGGCGTCGAGCGCGACCCGCAGCATGGCCTGGGTCCGCCGCTGCTCGACCCCGAACCGGTGGAACTCCCAGTACGGCGTGGCCGCGATCGCCGCCGGGTCGGGCGGCAGGGTCAGCGGGACCGGTCCGGGGGCGGGTTCACCGAACTTGGCGACGATTCCCCGGTACGCCCGATATGCCTCGGTCCCGGTCACCTTCTGCTCCAGCACGGCCACCAGGAGGCGGCGGAAGACCAGTCCGGTGGCGGGCATCCGGTTCCCGGCGAACGTGTGGGCCAGTTGCGCCACCACCGGGTGGGCCACGGCGAGCAGGGCGAATCCGGCGAGGTCGTCGCGGAGACCGGCGTACGCGTCGGCCCGGTCGATCAGCCACGGAGCCCCCGGCCCGTACGCGACGGCGTCCAGCCCGTCGGCGGTCCGGGTCAGCCGCAGCGTTCCCGGGCCGTCGGGCGTACGGGCGGCGAAGAACAGGTCCCGGCCGGTGAGGGTGGCGCAGGGGTCGGTGCGGCGGGTCAGCAGCGTGGCGACCGAGGCGGTGAAGCGGTAGCCCTCCGGAGTGCTCAGAGTCCGGGTCACCGTCATCTCCACGTCGACACTGTGCCACGTACGGGCGTACGAACCAACCGTCCCGGTCCGGGCAGTCCGATGGCCCTGACCGCGCTCCCGGTCAGGGCCATCGGGTGGGCGAGGGACGGATACCCGAGTCGGTCCGTCTCGCCCTGGTGCCGGAGCTGGTAGGCCCGGCCCGAGCGTGGTCCCGCGCCTCCTTTCGTCAGCTCGTTTCCGTACTCGGGCCGCCTGCCGCGGGTGCTGCCCTCAGGGGGGTGGGCAGCGGCCGGTTCCGATGGGGGGTCCCGCCGGGAGCGGCGTCAGGTCGAGTGACGCCGTCCCCGGAGAGATTCGGGTCCCGGATCGCGGCAGGGGCTCCGCACCGGGGTAGCTACTGGCCGCCACCGTTGCGGACGGTGACGCGGACCGCGTCGAACGCCGGTGTCATGTTGGCGCGTTCCATCATCGGGATCCGGTGCGAACCGTCACCCGCCCACGCCGCG
>CAXSDA010000038.1:45044-81960 GCA_964236515.1 uncultured Actinoplanes sp. | reverse complement strand
AATGTCGTGCGCGGCCTCGACCGCAACAGCGGCGCCCAGCGCTGGAAGCGCGCCTTGCCACTCGGCAACGATTTCGGCGAGCAGTTCGTGCGTGCCGGGCGCGAATCCGTCGCGCAGTGGCTGGCCCAGGACTGGAGTACTCTGGCCCCCACCGCTTTGATGTGTCAGAACGATGAAGTCGCCATCGGCGCGATGGAGGCATTTGGCGCGGTGAAGTTGAAAGTCCCGCGCGATGTCAGCGTCATCGGTTTCGACGACGTCCCCGAGGCTGCTTACTACACCCCGCCACTGACCACGGTCCGGCCCGACTTCGACGCCGTCGCTTCAGCCGCGCTCGAACTGCTGCTCGCCCAGATCGAGTCACATCAGCCGTCCGCTGATCGCCGGACGATCGAGCCCACCCTCATCGAGCGCAGCAGTGTCGGACCACCGAACAGAGGCCGCCGGTAATCACCAGGCTCGCCGAACGCGACTCCGAGCATCGCGCGACTAAACGGCGAACAGCAGTGCCGCGCTGATGAGTACGACGACGGCGGTGGCGAGATGGATGCCGAAGGCGATGGCTTTCGTACCGCCGTGGCGTAGCACGATCAGCATGTCGCCGAGAGGGATCAGAGCGGCGACGAGCATGAACCAGGCCTCCGCCCGCGCGCCGGCAAAGGCCAACAGGGCCAGGCCGAGAAGGCCCAGAGCGAGGTCGCGTACGCCCTTGACGGCCAGGTAGGCGCCATCGCCGGTCGGGCTGGCGGGCACGCCGTAGCCCGCCGCCGCGGCGCGCGGGGCGAGGAGGAAGCGGGCGCCGATGAAGGCGATGAAGAGGTCGAGGACGACGGCGAGTCCGTAGGCAACGGGGGAGAGCACCGCGAGCCTCCTCTCAGGACGTCCAGCGCGGCTAGGAGCAAGGGCAACACTAACACTAGTGTCGACAGTTCTCCTAGCAACGCTAGAACTATGTGCACCGGTGCACCGCCGAAGGCTGGTAGACCGGCCACATGGACGGCGGCACCCACGAGCTGGTGGTCGATCTGACGCGGTCACCCACCTGTCCAGCGTCGCGGTGGCCCGCACCACCACAACGGCACCACTGCGATGAGTTAACTTCCGCCCCACCGACCGGTTCACGCGCCTCTATCGGCAGCAGTACGGCACGCGGCCTGACCAGACCCTGCACGCGTGACGGCCGAAAGGCGGTGAATTCCGAGCGATCGCCGAACCACCGGACCTGCTGATCATCTGCGATGTCGTCACCAGCACCATCCGTACGGACGGTGCTGGCTCCGAGAACACGTTCGGCCCCGGCGACCAGTTCCTGATCAGCCGGCCTCATGTCCCTTACGGCGGAGTGGCGCACCCGTCCAAACTGCGATTCACGCTTCTCGACCCCCCGCATCCTCACCCAGGTGGCCGCGAAGGACGGCACGGCGGCCCCGGTGCGCATGCTCGACCACCGCCCCCGCTCCGCGCAGGCTCAACTGACCGCCCCTGAACATCCGGCCGGCATCAACTCGGTTGCGAGGCCGGGAGACGAGTGTCGCTTGTGGTGGCGGCCCAGGAGGCGAGCAGCGCGAGGGCCTGCGCGGTCGGCGATCCCGGCTCGGCGGCGTAGATCGTCATGGCCAGTCCCGGCTCGGCGATCAGGGCGGTGCTTTCGTACGCGAGGTCGAGGTCGCCGACGACGCCATGGTGAAAGGTCTTCATGCCGGTGCCGTGGATGCGCACGTTGTGCGAAGCCCAGCGGCGGCGGAAATCGTCGCTGCGGGTGGACAGCTCGCCGACCAGGTCGTGCAGTCCCTTGTCGTGTGGATCGACGCCGGCGGCGGTGCGCAGGTTGGCCACGGTCATCTCGGCGAACCGGTTCCAGTCGGGGAAGAAACGGTGCGCGGCGCTGTCCAGGAACGTGAAGCGGCCGAAGTTCGGCGGCCGTGACGGGTCGGTGTACATGTCGCTGTACATCGCCCGGCCGAGCAGATTGGCGGCGAGCAGATCCTGCCGGCCGTTGACCACGATCGCCGGGGCGGTGATCACGTCGAGGGACCACTGCAGGCTGGGCCGTACGGACCACTGCTTGGCGCGGCGGCCGGTCCGCAGCAGCGCGTTGCTGCCGTTGGCCTCCTGCGCGAGACGCGTCAGGTGCGCGCGTTCGGCGTCGTCGAGCTGCAGCGCGCGGGCGATGGCCTCGAGCACGCCGGCGGACACCCCGGCCAGCTGACCGCGTTCGAGTTTGGCGTAGTACTCCACGCTCATCCCGGCCAGCGAGGCGACCTCGCTGCGGCGCAGCCCGGGTACGCGGCGCTGCCCGGCGGCCGGGATCCCGGCCCGCTCCGGGGTGATGCGGGCGCGGCGGGAGGTGAGGAACTCGCGCACCTCGACGTGGTTGTTCACATCGTCGACGGTACGACGGGTCACCGCGAACTGGGATGTACTGCTGATACACCCATCATCGGTGACTTCCCCGCGCCGCTACCGGCAGGTGTGCTGGACGCATGCCCGCAGTCGTCGCCGCGCAGGCGTCACCCGAACGGGTCCGGCGCCAGGCCCGGCTCACCAGCGCCCTGATCGCCACCGTCATCTTCGTCACCGCGATCGCCCCGCTGGCCACCGACATGTACGTGCCGGCGTTCCCCCGGGTGGCCGGTGACCTGTCCGCGACGGCCACCCAGGTGCAGCTGACGCTGACCACGTTCTTCGTCGGCATGGCGCTGGGTCAGTTGATCGGCGGCCCGGTCTCCGACCGGTACGGCCGGCGCCGGCTGCTGATCGCCGCGATCGTGCTGATGAGCGTCGCGTCGATCGTGTGCGCGCTGACCCCGTCCATCTCGATGATGATGGTGGCCCGGTTCGTGCAGGGCTTCAGCGGCGGCTGGGCCATGGTGATCGGCCGGGCCGTGATCGTCGACCTGGCGAGCGGTGCCCGGCTGGTCCGGGTGCTGAACGTGATCGCCGGAGTCGGCGGGATCGCCCCGATCGCCGGGCCGCTGCTCGGCGCGGTCATCCTGCAGCTGACGCACTGGCGGGTGTCGTTCTGGGTGGTCGCCGCCATGGGCGTGGCGATGACCTTCACCGCACTGGTCACCGTTCCGGAGTCACTTCCCCCGGAGCGGCGGCACGGTGGCGGCCTGCGGGCCTTCGCGGTGGCCGGCCGGCAGGTGCTCGGGCAGCGCCGCTACGTGGGCTACCTGCTGGTCAGCGGCTCGGCGATGGGCGCCTTGTTCGCCTACGTCGCCACCTCGGCTTTCGTGCTGCAGTCGATGAACGGCTTGTCGCCGATCACGTACTCGGTCGACTTCGCCGCCAACGCGGCGGGCATGACGGTGGCCGCGCTGGTCGCCGCCCGCCTGGCCGGCCGGGTGGCGACCCGTACGGTCATCCTGGCCGGGCAGATCGCGGCGCTGATCGCCGGCGTGGCGATGCTGGCCGGGGCGCTGTGGTTCGGCACACCGCTGTTGCTCGCGGTGGTCTGCTTCCTCGTCCTGATGACGGCGCAGGGGCTCATCGGACCGAACGGCGGCGCGCTGGCCTCCGCCGAAGTGCCCGACCATCCCGGAACCGGCTCGGCGATGCTCGGCTTCGTCCAATGGCTCGCGGCAGGGACCATCGCGCCGATCGCCGGGCTCGGCGGCGAACACACCGCCGTTCCGATGGCCCTGCTCATGACCGGTGGCGCCGCGGTGTCCATGATCGGCCTGCTCGTCGTCGCCCGCCCGGCGAATGGTGTACGGCGGGTACACCTTTCATCAGTAACTCCCCCGTAGGCCCCGAATGCGATTGTCTGGAGGCGACGAACCGGACCACCACCACTTGATCGGGAGCACACCATTCGCACCGTCAACGCCATCGCCGCGACCTCCGCCACCGAACCGCTCGTCCGCACCACGATCGAGCGGCGCGACCTCGGACCACGGGACGTCCTGATCGAGATCCGGTACGCCGGCGTCTGCCATTCCGACATCCACACCGTGCGCGGCGAGTGGGGCGAGGTCGCCTACCCGCTGACCGTCGGCCACGAGATCGTCGGCCGGGTCACGGAGGTCGGTGGCGACGTCACCCAGCACGCCGTCGGTGACCGGGCCGGCGTCGGCTGCATGGTCAACTCGTGCCGCGAGTGCGAGAACTGCCGGGCCGGCCAGGAGCAGTACTGCACCAACGGCAACACCGGGACGTACGCCTCGGTCGACTGCGACGGCACGATCACCCAGGGCGGGTACTCGACCCACGTCGTCGTCGACGAGGACTTCGTGCTGCGGGTGCCCGAGAGCATCCCGTACGAGAAGGCAGCGCCCTTGCTCTGCGCGGGCATCACCACGTACTCGCCGCTGGCGCACTGGAACGCCGGACCCGGCCGGAAGGTCGCCGTCGTCGGCATGGGCGGCCTCGGCCACATGGCGGTCAAGATCGCCGCCGCGATGGGCGCTGACGTCACCGTGCTGTCGCAGACGCTCGGCAAGAAGGACGACGGCCTGGCGTTCGGGGGCGGTGACTACCACGCCACCAGCGACCCGGCGACGTTCGAGGCCCTCAAGAACACCTTCGACCTGATCATCAACACGGTCAGTGCGCCGATCGACATGGCCGCCTACCTCGGTCTGCTGCGCCTTGACGGCACGCTGGTCAGCGTGGGCGCCCCGCCGGAACCGCTGCCGGTGCCGGTGTTCGCGCTGTTCGGCAACCGCCGCTCGTTCGCCGGCTCCGGTATCGGCAGCATCGGCGAGACGCAGGAGATGCTCGACTTCTGCGCCGAGCGCGGCATCGCCCCCGAGGTCGAGGTCATCGACGCCGGCGCCATCAACGAGGCGTACGAGCGGGTCCTCAAGTCGGACGTACGGTACCGGTTCGTCATCGACGTCGACAGCCTGCGCTGACCACAGCTCCGTCACGGTGGGAGAAGGTGGTCGGCGGTGGCCGGCGGCTCGGAGAAGCCGAGCGCCTCCTCCTCCACTGTCTGGTCGACGGAGGTCAGCCGGCCGTCGTGCTGGCGCAGATGTTCGTCCCAGGTGGCGACGCGGAACTGTTCGATGAAACGGTCGCGGCGGTCGGCGTCGCGGTAGAGCTCCCAGCGGGTCGCGCCGGTGCGTAGCCGGGAACGGCGGAGCTGCTGCATCGCGGCCAGCCACGCCTGTTCCCGGTCCGGCGCGATGGTGTACGTGACGGCGACCTGGATCGGGCCGGTCGCCGGATCGGGGTCGAGGCTGACCCGGGCTTCGCTCCAGTAGACCGCCGGATCGGCGTCGGCGTGACCGGCCTCCGGCACCGGCCAGAGCAGCCCGACTCCGACGGCGGCCAGTTCCAGGATCGCCGCGGCCGAGAACGTCACGGTGAGGCCGGTCTCCTGGGCGACGAGTCCCCAGATCAGGGCGCCGATCGCCTGGGAACCGGTGAACAGCATGGTCCAGACCGCCATGCCGCGAGCCATCACCCAACGGGGCAGGAACAGCTGGAGCTCGGCGATCAGCGTCGAGATCGTGCTGGTCCAGGCGAGACCCGCGAAGACCAGTACGAGCAGGGCGAAGACGAAGACCGGTACGTAGACCAGCAGGGCCAGCGCCACGGCCAGGATCGCACCGGCGACCGACAGGGCCGCATTGGCCGACAACGCCCGCCGGACCCGGCCGAGCACGAGCGCGCCCGCGATCGCTCCGACGCCGAGCGCGGCGAACAGAATGCCGTAACCGTCGGCCTGGACGCCGAGGCGGCGGCTGGCGACCAGCGGCAGGAGCGCCCACATCGCGCTGGCCGGAAGGATGAACACGGTCAGCCGGACCAGGACGCGGCGGGCGGACGTGTCGTGCCAGATGTACCGCGCACCGGCCCGCAGAGCCGGCCAGAACCGTTCCCGGGCGCTCGCCGTCACCGTGGGCTTCCGGTGCCAGAACAGCAGGACGACGGCCAGTGGAATGACCGACAGCGCGTTGAGGCCGAACACCAGCGGCACGCCGAACCCGGCGATGACGAATCCGGCCAGGGCCGGCCCGGCGGCGCGGGCGAGGTTGACGCCCACCATCTCGAGCCGGGCGGCGGATCGGATCTGGTTGCGCGGCACGAGTTCCGGCGTGCTGGCTTGCAAGGCTGGAAGCTGGACGGCAGCGCCGGCGCCGAGCAGGAAGGTGAAGGTCAGCAGCAGCGCCGGCGGCATGAGCCCGGCGAGGGTGAGCGCGAGCAGCAGAACACCGACGATCAGGAAGTACCCCTGCACGGCGAACAGAACCCAGCGCCGGTCGAAGCTGTCTGCGATCACCCCGGCGGGCAGCGCGAGCAGCATGACCGGCAGGGTGTTCGCGGCTTGCACCAGGGCGACGACGGCGTCCGAGTTCGGCGTGTTGACGAGCAGCCACTGCGCACCGAGGGTCTGCATCCAGGTGCCCATGCCGGAGATGAGCACGCCCACCCACAGCGCCGCGAACACCCGTTGCCGCAGCGGCGCCCACGGCGAGGACTCCATGACGACCGGGGTGCCGGCCGTCCGGCTCGCTGCGCTGGTCACGGACGCAGAAGGGTCTTGATGGCGCGGCGCTGATCCATGGCGGCGTACCCTTCGGCGACCTGGTCGAGCGGCAGCTCGAGGTCGAAGACCCTGCCTGGGTCGATGCGGCCGGCCCAGACCCGGTCGAGCAGGTCGGGGAGATACGCCCGTACGGGCGCGGGCCCGCCGCGCAGGCCGACGTTCTTCCAGAACATGTGCTCCTGGGGCAAATCGGTGACATGGGGTACGCCGACCCAGCCGACCATGCCGCCGGGCCGCGCGGACCGCAGCGCCTGCACGACGGAGTCATGGGTGCCGACGCATTCGAGGACCGAGTCGGCTCCGACGCCGCCGGTGAGTTCCTGGACGCGTTCGATGCCCTCGTCGCCGCGTTCGGCGACGATGTCGGTGGCGCCGAACTCGCGG
Organism: uncultured Actinoplanes sp.; assembly: GCA_964236515.1. Taxonomy (GTDB): domain Bacteria; phylum Actinomycetota; class Actinomycetes; order Mycobacteriales; family Micromonosporaceae; genus Actinoplanes. The sequence continues at coordinate 75,077 of CAXSDA010000038.1, read as the reverse complement.
GCCACGCGCTGCCGGTCGGTGTGGCGGCTCATCGCGATGATCCGTTCGGCGCCCAGCTGCGACGCGGCCAGGACGCCCGAGAGACCGACGGCGCCGTCACCGACGACGACCACGGTGCCGCCGGGCCGGACGTCGGCGGACACGGCGGCGTGCCAGCCGGTGCCCATCACGTCGGACAGGGCGAGGATGCTGGGCACCATCGCGTCCGCCGGCTTCTCCGGGGTGGCGAGCAGGGTGCCGTCGGCGTTCTGGACGCGGATGAGCTCGGCCTGACAGCCGTCGTACCCGGTGCCGTGCAGGCAGTTCGCGTGCGCGCCGGCCCGGCACCGGACGCAGGTGTTGTCGCTGGTGAGGAAGCCGCCGACGACGAAATCGCCGGGCTTGACGGTGGTCACGCCGGCACCGACGGCCTCGACCACGCCGACGTACTCGTGCCCGATCGGGGTCGGTTTGGGCACGTCGGCGATGCCGCGGTAGCGCCACAGGTCGGAACCGCACACGCAGGCGGCCACCGTGCGGACCACCGCGTCGGTGGGATTGACGACGGCCGGATCGGGCCGGTCCTCGAACCGGACGTCCTTGGAACCGTAGATGATCGCCCCGCGCATGAAAGATCTCCTGTCCGATGCTTCGGTCAAGCCGGACGGACCTGGAGGGTGGCTCCGCGCGGTCCGGTGGCGATGAGGTGGTCGGCGACCACATCAAGAGAACCCAGAACCGGACGGGCAGGCAGTGACGGCTCTTCCCGGTACTGACAGACACCCCCACAGGGCGAAAGGACCACCTCGCCCCTGGCGGAGCCCCTCTGGTGACCGGTTCATTGCGGAAATACGGTTCACTCATGGCTATCAGCGATGCGGCACGGAAGAACCACGACGAGTTGTTCCCCGGCGAGGTCTCGACGCTCGCGGTCACCGTCCCGTACGCGGGAATGGGCAAGGTCCTCGACTTTTTGCACGCCACCAACGACGTCCTTACCGAACAACGCGCTGCGCGCCCTCGACGAGATCGCACCGGCGAAAGCATGACCGGACGATGACCGGTAACGACAGAACCTCCCCGCGGGACAGTGCCGGACGTAGGTTCGACGGCATGGACCACCGCGCCGAGACCCGTGACTTCCTCACCATCCGCCGCGCCCGCATCACGCCCGAGCAGGCCGGACTGCCCGCCTACGGAACCAGCCGGCGCGTGCCCGGGCTGCGCCGCGAGGAAGCCGCCATGCTCGCCGGGGTCAGCGTCGACTACTACACCCGCCTCGAACGGGGCAACCTCAGCGGCGTCTCCGACAGCGTTCTCGACGCCCTGGTCCGGGCACTGCAACTCAACGAGGCCGAACGCGACCATCTCTTCGACCTCGCCCGGCAGGCCAACACCGGCCCGCGCGCCCGCAGCACCCGGCGCCGTACCACCGCGGACGTCCGGCCGGCCGTCCAGCAGCTGCTCGACGCGATGACCGGCGCGCCCGCCTACGTCCGCAACGGACGGCTCGACATCCTCGGCGCTAACCACCTCGGCCGCGCGGTGTTCGCTCCCGTCTTCCAGAACGTCACCGGCCGGCCCAACCTCGCCCGGTTCATCTTCCTCGATCCCGCCGCTCGGAGCTTCTACCGGGACTGGGAACAACTGGCCGAGGACACCGTCGCCCTCCTGCGCGGCGAGGCCGGACGCAACCCGTACGACAAGGACCTCACCGACCTGATCGGGGAACTGTCCACCCGCAGCGAGCAGTTCCGCACCTGGTGGGCCGCCCACGACGTGCGACTGCACCGCTCCGGCACCAAGCGCCTGCACCACCCACTCGTCGGCGACCTCAGCCTCACGTACGAGTCGATGGACCTCATCACCGACCAGGGACTCCGGTTGAACGCCTACAGTGCCGGAGCCGGTTCACCCGACCAGGACGCCCTCAACCTGATCGCCAGCTGGGCCGCCACGGCCGACCCGTCAGAGACTGCCAAGGAGCACCGATGAGCGTCCTCACCGACACCCTCGCCCTCAGCAACACCGACCGGATCCCCCGGATCGGGTTCGGTACCTGGCTGCTCGAGGACGGCGACGAGTGCTACCACGCCGTCGCCGACGCCCTGCGACTCGGATACCGGCACATCGACACCGCCCGGGCGTACGGCAACGAGGCGTCGGTCGGGCGGGCGGTACGCGACTCCGGCATTCCTCGTGAGCAGATCTACGTCACCTCCAAGCTGCCGGCCGAAGCCAAGGACTACGACACCGCGATCGCCGAGTTCGAGACCACCATGCGCGAGATCGGCCTCGACCACCTCGACCTGTACCTCATCCACGCGCCGTGGCCGTGGGACGAGATGGGCAAGGACTGCCGCGAGGAGAACCGGCAGGTCTGGAAGGCCATGGAGAAGTTCCTGGCCGACGGGCGGGTCAAAGCCATCGGCGTCTCCAACTTCGATTCCGGCGATCTGGAGAGTCTCCTTCCGGCGTGCGAGACGAAGCCGATGGTCAACCAGATCCGCTGGTTCATCGGCCTCGACCCGTCGGCCACCGTGCGCACCTGCGCGGAGCACGACATCGTCGTCGAGGCCTACTCCCCGTTCGCCCACGGCCTGATCGTCAACCCCCCCGAGATCGCCGACATCGCGACCCACTACAGCGTCAGCGCGCCCCAGCTGTGCATCCGGTACCTGCTGCAGAAGGGTGCGGTCGTGCTGCCCAAGGCGACCTCGGCGGCGCACATCGAACAGAACGCGGAGCTCGACTTCGAGATCTCCGCCGCCGACATGAACACCCTCGACGCCATGCGCGACACCGAGAAGCACGACGACGCGAGGGAGTCCCGCCAGTCGTAGTGCGGGACGGCCGACCGTCAGTCGGGAAGCAGCAGCGGACCGCCGTGGCCGGGCAGGCCCCGGTCGGCCAGGATCGCCTCCTCGACCGCGTCGCCGGCGGCGATGCCGTGGCTGCGGGTCTGCCCGGCCAGGCGCTGATAGTAGGCGGAGACCGCGGCGAGCGCGTCGCGGGTCGCGTTGAGAAGCGTGGCTCCCGCCTGCTCGACCACGTCGGCCTCGTGGACCTCGAACGCCCGGATTCCCTGCAGCACAGCGGTTTTCAGGTCGCGGAGCAGTTGTACGTCGGCGTGCGCGTAGGTGCGGCACAGCGCGGTGACCCGCCGGGAGTCGTCCTCCGCCAGCAACAGCTCCTTGACGGCGGACACGGATTGCCGCACCAGTACGGTGTCCGGCTGTGCCGACATCGCGGCGAGCTGGGTGTCGAAGGACCGGACATCCTGGTGCGGGTCGCAGAATCCGACGGTGAGTTGCCACAACGTACGCAGATCGTCGTGCAGGAGCCCGTCCAGGTAACTGACCAGGAACCGCCGGTGCCCCTCGATGACGTACTGCGCCTTGAAGGGCGTCAGTTCCCGGGGGTCCTCCCCCAGCGTGGCGACCGAGGTGGTGAAACCGTAGTCGGCGGTCAGGGCATTGCCCATGGCCACCAGCATGTACAGGAACCGGACCCAGGTCCGGAACAGTTCCTCGAGGGGCAGCGAGTGCAGACCGTCCTCGGTGAGCACCACGCCCCAGCGTTCGCCGAACTGTAGTCGGCGCAGATGGCCGATCTGGTACATCGAGAGCTGGGAGTCGATCTCGGCGTGCGCGTGGTGCAGCACCTTCCGGTACGCCGCGGTCGCGTCCATCCCGACGTAGTTGCGGACGATGTGCGGGCCGCCGACGTGCAGGTGGATGAACTCGCTGACGTCGATCACGGCACCCCCGATGGCCATCCAACAGCCCGCTTCGGCCGTGTCGTGCTGCACCAGATCCGACACCTCGAGGCGGGGCGTCTCCTGCGCGTGACCCAGATAAGTGGTGAAGACGTCCTCGGCGAGACGTCCGTCGGCCACCAACTGGCGGAGGAACTCGCGGCCGTCGCCGGGCACGATGTCGGTCAACGCCGCCAGTACGGAGACAGCGAACCGCGAACTGCCGCAGACGTAGACGAACGCGCCGCCACCGCCCTCCTCCGCGGGCTGCAGCAACTCCCGGAGCGCGTCCGCCTCGGCGCGGATCACGTCGTCCACGCGGCGCCGCAGCCCGGCCCCGGCGACATGGCGCCGCCCGTCGAATTCGATCGTGGCGTCGGCCCGGGAGAACGCGACGGACATGGTCAACCGGCCCGCGGCCGCGGCCGCATCCAGGTCGGCACGCTCGACGAAGTCGTCCGGTGTCCGGATCCCCAGATAGAGCCGGTTCTCGCCGGATCCGGTGCGCGCCGCGATGAAACCCAGGAACGGAGCGATCCCGGAGCCGGCCGCGAACATGATGACGGGCCGGGCCGGATCGACCGGCAGCCGGAACCGGGGCGTGGAGACGATCTGCAGCGACAACCGTTGCCGGCCGTCGAGACCCGCCCGGCGCAGGAAGTGCGAGGCCGCACCCTGCCGCTTCCGCGCGTACGACCAGGGCGTACGGGCCGAGGTGTAGTCGAGTCCGGCGACCACCAGCTGCAGCGTGGTGGCCGGTTCGCCGGGCGGCGGAGCCGAAGCGATCGAGTACAGCCGGAACGGCTCGGGCGCGATCACCGCACAGAAGGCGTCGTTCTCACTCGAGTCGGCCTTCCACAGCCGCGTGACGTCGTATCCGCCGGCGTACAGCAGATTCAGGACGTCCCACAGCTCCCACTGGTCCTCCATGCGGGCGTCCACCACCCGCTGCCACGCACCCACGGCCGTCAGTTTCACCAGCCGTTTCGCCACCTCGCGCCCGATCGGCCGGAGCTGAGCGAAGCGCAGCAGGGTCCGCAGCGGCAGCACGTCGACCTCGCCGTAGCCCTCCCGGCAGGCCACCGCGGCCCGCCACGTCGTGGTGAGCGGCACCAACTCGTCACCGGTGGCCTGCAGGGCGGCCACCGTGCGGCGCACCAGTTCGTCCTCGTGTTCGGCCAGCACACCGACCCGGTCACCGGGCAGGTGGTGCACACCCAGCCCGGCGACGTCGATGTCCAGATAGCAGGTCCAGACGCCGGACTCGCCGGTGACGACCCGGCCCCGGCGCGCGGTACCGAACACCACCGGCGCACCCACCGGCGGGCGCCGCTCGTCGCGGACGACGGCCAGTTCGCCGTCCACCCTGTCCCAGGTCCGGTCCTTGAACAGCCCGGTGAACCGGGCGCCCGTGGTCACCTGCCGGCCGACTTTGAACGCCACCTCGAGGAAGCCGTACGCCTTGATCCGATGCAGTCCCATCCAGCCGCGGTCACCCACATAGGCGTCGAGCACGGCGTTGTAGACGCCTCGCAGGGCGCTGCTGCGGGTGTCCTCGACGTACTGGCGCACCGACACCTCGCGCAGCGCCGCCACCAGTTCCTGCCAGTGCCGCGGGAAGAACCCGGCGAGGTAGACGCTCTGTTTCCCGACCAGCGAGCCGAACTCCCGGCGCTCCAGGAACGCGTCCAGCGCGTGGATCTGGGGCTGCGCAGTGCCGCTCGGGCTCGGTGCGCCGTCGAAGATCGGGACCCCGGCGGTGCCGACCGTCTTGGCCCACAGCACCTGGTCGAGCGGCTGCCGGGCGCGGGGGTTGGGATCGATCTGGGGGTAGACGGACTGGGTGACGTGTTGCAGCCGGTCGAGGATGACCAGCAGTGCGTCCTCGAGGGCGGCCGGATCGTCCGCGACCACGGCCTCCTGGGCGTCCAGCATGGCGCCCAGCGCCGGCGTCAGTCCCATCGCGAACTCGGTGGTGACCAGGTAGAAGACCCGCTCCGCGGCGTTGTTCCAGGTCGGTACGAGCAGGTCCATGTTGTCCAGCGCGCGCGGTCCGGACGGATCCCGGAGCCGCCAGTTGTAGAAGAACAGATCGATGTACGACACGGCCGGCGCCTTCTTGCCGAGCCGGCGCGAGACGGTGGTCCACGGCCGCAGCAGCGAGTCGGGCAGCGCGGTCGGCGGGTCGATCGCCATGTACTGATAGGCGTGGGCGAAGACGCCGAGCAGGGTCGAGGCGCGCAGCAGATACCGATCGGGCAGCGCCTCGGGCCGGGCGTCGAGCACCGGCATCGCGTCGAACGCCCGGCGCACCATGAGCCGGCGGAACAGGTCGGGGAGCCGTTCGGTCATCTCGTCCCAGGCCCGGTGCGAATCCGGGAGGGCCAGCAACGGTGGTTCAGCCGGCAGGAACCCGTGCGCGAGCGACAGGAACCCTTCGAGTTCGTGGCCGGCCTGCCGGTTGTACGCCTCGGCGGCCTCGACCACCCGCCGCGCGCTGACGTCCGGCCGCAGTTCGAGCAGCAGGGATTCGTCGATGAGCGCGGTCGCGTTGGGGTCGACGAGCGTCCACGCCAGGTCGTACTGCCCGATCCGCAGGCCGTCCCCCGGGCCGAGCACCCGGCGGGCCACCCGCTCGCCGTTCACGAACGTCCCGTTGGTGCTGCCGAGATCGGTGAGCACCAGTTCGTTGTCGATGATCTCGAGCCGTGCGTGTCGCCGGGAGACGTTGCGGTCGTCGAGGGTCACCGGCACACCGCTGTCCCGGCCGAGAACGGCCGGCAGCGCGCACAGCCGCTCGCTGGTCGCCCGAGTGGTCCGGTCGGTCAGGACCAGCCGCAGTTCAGGAATGGTAGATCACCGCTCGGCACAGATCAGCCCGGGACAACGTGCCCACGAGCTGCCCGTCGTCGACCACGGGCAGCCGCCGGATCCCCCGGTCGATCATCACGATCGCTGCCCGGGCGAGCTCGTCGGTCGACCGGACCGTCGCCGCGTCCCGGACGACGAGGGGGTCGACGACGCGGTCGGCGAGGGCGCGGCCCCGCTCCAGGAAGAGCCGGAACGCGTCGGCCAGCGTGCCACCGCCGTCGGCGACGTCGGCGAAGCCGGGCAGAATGGCCCGTACCAGATCCTCTTCCGACAGTGACCCGACGAACCGGCCTTCGTGGTCCAGGACCATCAGCTGGCCGACCTCCGACACGCTGACCACCTCGGCCGCCCGCCGAATGGTCGCGCCGAGCCGGATGTATGCCGGGAACGCCGCCATCACATCGCTGACGCGCACGTCACCTCCAGGGCCGCACGGCCGGAACCGCGTGTCCGCCGGTACGCATGGAGTTTAGCGGGATCTTCCGACCCGGGATGATCCGATGATCGGCGGACGCTTCGGCCCGTTAGGCCTACTCCGTTGGGTTCCGGGTGGGCAGCGCCAGGGTCATGGTGAGGCCGCCGCCGGGGGTCTCCTCGGGGGTGAGCGTGCCCCCCATCGCCTCGGTGAGGCCGCGGGAGAGAGCGAGTCCGAGGCCGGCACCGGTGTGGTTGTCGCGGTCGCCGAGTCGCTGGAAGGGCAGGAACACGTCGTCCCAGCGGTCACGGGGAATGCCTGGGCCGTGGTCGACGACCCGGATCTCGATCGTGTCCCGGAGCGTGCCGGCGGTGATCAGCGGCGGGCGGGCCGGCGGGCTGTGGCGCAGGGCGTTGGCGACCAGGTTGACGATGATCCGCTCGAGCAGGCCGGGGTCGGCGTGCAGCGACGGCAGATCGCCGGGGAGGTGGACGGCCACCGTCCGGCCGTCGGGGCCGAGATCGTCGAGGGCGCGGGGGATGACCTCGTCGGCGCCGACGGCGATGGCGGCCACGCCGATCGCTCCGGCCTGAAGCCGGCTCATGTCGAGCAGGTTGGTGACGAGCCGGGTCAGGCGGTCGAGGGATTCGTCGGCGGTGGCGAGCAGCTCCGCACGGTCGTGGTCGTCGAACTGGACGTCGGCGCTGCGCAGGCCGGCGACGGCGGCCTTGGCGGAGGCCAGGGGCGTACGCAGGTCGTGGCTGACCGCGGTCAGCAACGCGGTCCGCATCCGGTCGGCTTCGGCCAGCGGCCGGGCGGTGGCCGCCTCAGCCGCGAGGCGTTCCTGCCGCAGGGCCAGGGTCGCCTGGGCGGCGAAGGCCTCGACGATGCGCCGGTCGCCGGCCCGCAGCGGCCGTCCCTTGAGGAGCATGACCATGTCGTCGTCCACCTCGACCTCGCCGTCGGCGTCGGCCGCGCGGGTGCAGGCCGGCGCGCCGACCCCGGCCACCACGGTGCCGTTCTCGAGCAGCGTCACCGAATCGAGGGTGAACGTCTCGCGCAGGCGCTCGAGCAGGGCGAGCAACGGCCGTTCACCGCGCAGGACGCTGCCCGCCACGGTGGCCAGCGTCTGGGCGTCGGCGCCGGCCTGCGCCGCCTGACGGGTGCGGCGGGCGGCCTGGTCCACGACCCCGCTGACCGCGATGGCCACGACGACGAAGATGCCCAGGGCGATCAGGTTGTCGCCCCGGGCGATGGTGAACCGCCCCACCGGCGGGGTGAAGAACCAGTTCAGCAGCAGCGATCCGGCGACGGCGGCGAGCAGCGCCGGCCACGCCCCGCCGATCAGGGCGACCCCGACGACTGCGGCCAGGAAGACCAGGATGTCGTTGATCAGCGACAGCCCGGCCCCGAGGTGCAGCAGCGCGGTTAGCGCGGGAAGACCCAGCAGGGTGGTGACGAGGCCGGCGATCCGGCGCCGGCGGGACAACGCCGGTGGCAGGCGCGCGGACCGGCGGCCCGGCCGGGCGCGTTCATGCGGAACCAGGTGGACGTCGATGCTGCCGGCCAGCGCGGTGGTGGTGACGCCGACGCCGGCGGCGAGGATCTGGGCGAGCCGGCTCCGGCTGCTCACGCCGAGCACGATCTGAGTGGCGTTGACCGCGCGGGCGAAGTCGAGCAGGGCCTGCGGCACGTCGGTGCCGGCGACCTGGTGGTACGAGCCGCCGAGGCTTTCCACCAGGACGCGTTGCTGGGCCAGGGCGGCGGGATCCACATCGGCCAGCCCGTCGTCACGGGTGACGTGCACGGCCATCAGGTCGGCGCCCCCGGCCCGTGGTGCGGCCGAGCGGGCGGCGATACGCGCCGCCCGGCGGATCAGGGTGGAGCCTTCGGGGCCGCCGGTGAGCGCGACGACGACCCGCTCCCGCGTCTCCCAGGTGGTGCGGATCCCGTTGTCCGCGCGGTACCGGTCGAGCTGGTCCTCGACCTTGTCGGCGAGCCAGAGCAGGGCCAGCTCGCGGAGGGCGGTGAGGTTGCCCGTACGGAAGTAGTGGCCCAGGGCAGCGTCGATCTTCTCGGGCCGGTAGACGTTGCCGTGGGCCATCCGCCGGCGCAGCGCCTCCGGTGTCATGTCGACCAGTTCCACCTGCTCGGCGGCGCGGACCACGGCGTCGGGCACGGTTTCGCGTTGCTCCACGCCGGTGATCCGGGTGACCACGTCGTTGAGTGACTCGAGGTGCTGCACGTTGACGGTGGACAGCACGGTGATGCCGGCGGCGAGGAGCTCCTCCACGTCCTGGAAGCGCTTGGCGTGCCGGGAGCCGGGGACGTTGGTGTGGGCGAGTTCGTCGACGACGGCGATCTCCGGCCGGCGGGCGAGCACCGCGTCGAGGTCCATCTCGGTGAACCCGGTCCCGCGGTAGTCGACCGTCCGCCGGGGCAGGGTCTCGAGGTCGCCGAGCATCGCGGCGGTGTGGGGGCGGCCGTGGGTCTCGACGAACGCGATGACCACGTCGGCGCCGCGCCCGGCCCGGCGGTGCGCTTCCTCGAGCATCGTGTAGGTCTTGCCCACCCCGGGGGCGGCCCCGAGGAAGATGCGTAGCTCGCCACGGGCCATCCCGGCACCGCCTCCGTCCGTACGGCCGGGTCAGTGATGTCCGTCGAGGGCCAGGTTCAGCTCGAGAACGTCGACGCCGGGCTCGCCCATGAAGCCGAGAGCGCGGCCGTCGGTGTACTCGGCGATGAGAGCGTGCACCCGTTCGAGACTCAGGCCCCGCTCCCGGGCGATCCGGGGCGCCTGCAGGTCGGCCCAGGCGGGGCTGATGTCCGGGTCGAGGCCGCTCGCGCTCGCGGTGACCGCGTCGGACGGCACGACCGGAGCGGCCGGCGCGGTCCCCCGGATCGGCGTGACCACTCCGCCCGCGGCCACGTAATCGACGCCCGGCCGCGCCGGCTCAACGGGGACCCCGTGATAGGCCGGCGCGAACGGTGTGCCCGTCTGGTTGACCGACACGACCCGGGTGATCGGCCCGGTCAGTCCGTCGCGGCGGAACACCGCGAGGACCGCGCCGACACCGTCCCCCGTGCAGTACGGGCGGCGGCCGTCGACGTTCTCCAACGTGCCGACAGCCAGGCTGCGTGCGCAGACCCGGGTCAGCAACGACTTCGCCCCGGCCGTGTCGACCACGCTCTCCGGGCCGAGGTTGCTCGCCGCGGTCGCGGTCGGGTCGTAGCCGTGCTCACCGGCCGCGGACGGCCGGCTCTGGAAGTACACCGGGATCGGGTTGCCGCCGGAATCGGTGAACGCCTGCCCGATCAGCCGGCTGCCGACGACGGTGTCCCCCACCATGACCAGCGAGCCGCCGGTTCGGCCGGCCAGGAACGGGAGCCGGCCGGCGGCCACCATCACGAGCGGGTACGTGAGTCCGAGAAGGACGGTGAAGACGAGCAGCGCGCGCAGCGCCGCGATGTGCTGGGCGAGCCAACTGGGGAGTCTCATGGGTCACCTGATTCCGGGAATGAACATGACGACGAGGTCGATGAGTTTGATGCCGATGAACGGGGCGACGACGCCGCCCAGGCCGTAGATCCACAGGTTGCGGCGCAACAGCGAGCCGGCGGACGACGGGGTGTAGCGCACACCCCGCAGGGCCAGCGGGATGAGCGCGACGATGACCAGCGCGTTGAAGATGACGGCGGACAGGATCGCCGAGCCGGGCGAGTACAGCCGCATGATGTTGAGCTTGTCGAGCGCCGGGTAAACGCCGGCGAACATGGCCGGGATGATCGCGAAGTACTTGGCGATGTCGTTGGTGATGGAGAACGTGGTCAGGGCTCCGCGGGTGATGAGCAGCTGTTTGCCGATCTCCACGATTTCGATCAGTTTGGTCGGGTCGGAGTCGAGGTCGACCATGTTGCCGGCTTCCTTGGCCGCCGACGTGCCGGTGTTCATGGCCACGCCGACGTCGGCCTGGGCCAGGGCGGGGGCGTCGTTGGTGCCGTCACCGGTCATCGCGACCAGGCGGCCGCCCTCCTGCTCCTTGCGGATGTAGGCGAGTTTGTCCTCGGGGGTGGCCTCGGCCAGGAAGTCGTCCACACCGGCCTCGTCGGCGATCGCCTTGGCGGTGCGCGGGTTGTCGCCGGTGATCATCACCGTACGGATGCCCATCGTGCGCATCTCGTCGAAGCGCGCCCGCATGCCGGCCTTGACGACGTCCTTGAGGTGGATGACGCCGAGCGCCCGGGCCGGCTCGCCGGTGACGTGTTCGGCGACCACCAGGGGCGTGCCGCCGGTGGCACTGATCATGTCGACGATCGCGCCGGCCTGCTCGCTGGGATGGCCGCCGTTCTCCCGTAGCCACGTCATCACCGCGGTGGCGGCGCCCTTGCGGACCTGCCGGTCGCCGATATCCACGCCGCTCATCCGGGTATGCGCGCTGAACGGCACGAACGTCGCCGTGCCCATCAGGCCGGGTTCGCGCTCCCGCAGGCCGAAGCCGGCCTTCGCCAGGACGACCACCGACCGGCCCTCGGGTGTCTCGTCGGCCAGGCTGGACAGCTGCGCCGCGTCGGCCAGCGCGGCCGGGGTGACCCCGTCGACCGGGACGAACTCGGACGCCTGCCGGTTGCCGAACGTGATCGTGCCGGTCTTGTCCAGCAGCAACGTGTTCACGTCGCCGGCCGCTTCGACCGCGCGGCCGCTCATGGCCAGCACGTTGCGCTGCACCAACCGGTCCATGCCGGCGATCCCGATCGCCGACAGCAGCGCGCCGATGGTGGTCGGGATCAGGCAGACGATCAGCGAGACCAGCACGATACCGGTGACGCCGTGCGCGTCGATCGCCTCGGAGTCGGGCGCGGCGGCCTGGTAGGCCTTCGAGAAGATGGCCAGCGGCTGCAGCGTCACCACCGACAGCAGGAAGATGACGGTGAGCGCGGCGAGCAGGATGTTCAGCGCGATCTCGTTCGGCGTCTTCTGCCGGTTCGCGCCCTCGACCAGGGCGATCATCCGGTCGACGAAGCTTTCGCCGGGCTTCTGGGTGATCCGTACGACGATCCGGTCGGAGAGCACCTTGGTGCCGCCGGTGACCGCGGACCGGTCGCCGCCGGACTCGCGGATGACCGGCGCCGACTCGCCGGTGATGGCCGACTCGTCCACGCTGGCGATGCCCTCGATCACGTCACCGTCGCCGGGAATGGTCTCGCCGGCCTCGACGACGACGATGTCTCCTGGCTTCAGATCGGGCCCGGGAACGGTCCGGCCGTCCGGTAGCCGGGCCATGGTGTCCGTCCTGGACCGTCGCAGCGTCGCCGCCTGGGCCTTGCCGCGGCCTTCGGCCACCGCTTCGGCCAGGTTGGCGAAGATGACGGTGAGCCACAGCCAGACCGTGATCGACCAGGACAGGACGCTCGGGCCGGCGATCGACAGCACCGTGGTGAACACCGCGCCGATCTCCACGATGAACATCACCGGGTTGTGCCACAGCGTGCGCGGGTCCAGCTTCCGGGCGGCGCCGGGCAGCGAACGCCACAGCTGTGCCGGATCGAGCAGGCCGCCGCCGACCCGCCGGCCGGCTTCGGCCGGGCGTACGGCGGTGGTGGGTTTCGCCAGAGTGGGGGTGGTCACGACAGGCCTTCCGCGATGGGTCCGAGAGCGAGAGCGGGCAGAAAGGTCAGCGCCACCAGGACGACGGTGACGCCGACGACCATTCCGACGAACAGGGGTTGATGGGTGGGCAGCGTGCCCCCGGATTCCGGCCTGACCTTCTGCCGGGCCAGCGAACCGGCGAGGGCCAGCACGAGCACCATCGGCAGGAACCGGCCGAGCAGCATGGCCAGGCCCAGGGCGGTGTCCCACCACGGCGTGTTCACCGTGATGCCGGCGAACGCCGAGCCGTTGTTGTTACCGGCGCTGGTGAACGCGTAGAGCACTTCGGACAGACCATGCGGTCCGACGTTCAGCGCGGTGGAGTTGTGGCCGGTGGCGAACGCCGCCGCCGTGCCGATCAGCACGACCGCGGGCGTGGTCAGGAAGTACAGCGACGCCAGCTTCATCTCCCGGGCGCCGATCTTCTTGCCCAGGTACTCGGGCGTGCGGCCGACCATCAGCCCGGCCACGAACACCGTGATGACGGCCAGGATCAGCAACCCGTACAACCCGGAACCGACCCCGCCCGGGGCGACCTCGCCGAGCATCATGTCGGCCATGGTCATCATGCCGCCGAAGGCGGTGTACGAGTCGTGGAACGAGTCGACCGCCCCGGTCGACGTCAGCGTGGTCGCTGCGCCGAAGGTCGCCGAGTCGGGCACGCCGAACCGGACCTCCTTGCCCTCCATCGCGGCGCCGACCGCCTGCGGGACCGTGCCCCCGGCGTGGACCTCGAAGCCGATGGTCAGCGCGATGGCCGCGCACGCGAGGACGGCCATGACGGCCACGATCGCGTAGCCCTGCCGGTTCTGGCCGACCATTCGGCCGAACACCCGCGGCAGGGAGAACGGGATCAGGAAGATCAGGAAGATCTGCAGCCAGTTGGTCCACGCCGCCGGGTTCTCGAACGGGTGGGCGGAGTTGACGTTGTAGAAGCCGCCGCCGTTGGTGCCGAGCTCCTTGATCGCCTCCTGGGACGCCACCGGGCCGCCGGTGAGGTGCTGCGTCGCTCCGGCCAGCGTCGTCGCGTCGGTGCCGCCGGACAGGTTCTGCACCACGCCGGCCACCATGAACACGATCGTCGCGAGCACGCACACCGGCAGCAGGATCCGCAGCGTGATCCGGGTCAGGTCGACCCAGAAGTTGCCGAGAGTGCCGTCCCTCCGGGCGGCGAACCCGCGGATCAGCGCGACCGCGACGGCGATGCCGACCGCGGCCGATATGAAGTTCTGCACCGCCAGGCCGGCCATCTGCACGAGGTGGCCCATGGTCGATTCACCGGAGTACGCCTGCCAGTCGGTGTTGGTGACGAAGCTGACGGCGGTGTTCCACGCGATGTGGGCCGGGACGTCCGGGAAGCCGAGGGACAGCAACAGATGGCTCTGGACGCGGAGGAACAGGTACAGGAACAGAACCGAGACGGCGGAGAACGCCAGGACGCTGCGGGCGTACACGCCCCAGGTCTGCCCGGCCGCCGGATCGACACCGACGACCCGGTAGACGACCTTCTCCAGGCGCCCGTTCCGGGTGCCGGTCAGCGACCGGTACAGGTGATCGCCGAACGGCCGGTACACCGCCACCAGGGCGACGGCCAGCGTGACGACGAACAGCCAGCCCGCCATCAGAACTTCTCCGGGAAGAGCAGCGCCGCGACGAGAAAGCCGGCCAGGGCGACGGCCACGATCAGGCCGACGAGGTTGACGGCGCTCACCAGCGTTCGACCGCCCGGATCAGCACGGTGAGGCCGGCGAACAGCACCACCGTGAGCACGACGAACACGAGATCAGCCACGACTGTCTCCTTGACGAGGGGGTTTTCGTTCCTTCGCCGGAAGCACAGCGCGCGCCGGTACCGGTTGTCAGCGGCCTTGACGGGACCGCTACGCCCGGCCGGGCTTTCTTGACGCGTTCTTAACGCAGGTGCCCGCAGACGGCCTGGTTCAGCCCATGGTGCCGGAAATACCAGACGGGACTGGTCGTTGCCCAGGCGAGGATACGTAAGTTTGCTTACGCAAGTGTCCAAGGCCCTTTTCCCCGATGAGCTGCTCGAGGAGCAGCCATGACCACCGACCGGACCGCCGACCTCGAATCGTTCTTCGAGGAGTTCGAGCAGGCGTCACGGAACGAGGACCGCCGATACGGTGTGGCCGGCCCGCGGTCAGCGTTGCTGCTGGGCGATCCACTGCCAGATGTGGGTGCCGTGGGTGCTCGGGTCGTTGCGGGCGACGTAGATCCACGACCAGTGACCCGGGAACTGGTACCCGTTCCAGATCACGTGGTCGTACAACGACACCAGGGAGCCCGGGATGAGGTCGTGCGCGTGGATCGTGTTCTCCTGCGGGTTCACCGTGTCGTCGTCCAGTGAGGCGACGAGCCACGTCGGGGTGTCGATGTCCCGCAGTTCGGCGTCGGTGATCATCGGCGCACCGCCGGGCTCGGTGGGCGCGACGACGCCACAGATCGGGACCGACGCGGCGAACGTCTCCGGGTAGACCGTGGTCATCTTCAGGCTCATGTACCCGCCGTTGCTGCACCCGGCGACGTAGATCCGCTCGCCGTCGATCGGATAGCGGCGGGCGAGGTCGCGGACGATCTCGCGGATGAGCGGGGCGTACCGGTCACCGTCCTCGAGCCAGTAGGAGAAGCTCTGCGGAGCCACGACGTACGCTCCGGCAAAGATCTTCTGGGCCTCGGGTGTCGCGAAGCCGAGCGCGCCGCGGTTGGCGCGCAGCGTGGTCTCGTTGTCGTAGTAGTTCTCGGACAGCAGGCCGCCCTCGCCGCCGCCGTGCAGCCACACGACGAGTGGACGCCGGCCGTGTCGGCCGGCCTTGTGTTCGGGCGAGAACAACCGGTACTTCATGCCCGAGCCGGAGATCCGGTAGCTGAACGCGTCCACCTCGGGGTTGGACAGCCGGCCCTGGACGAAGTCGGTGATCGTGACCGGGCGGCGGCCGCGAACGGTGAACGGGGCGTGCTGCGTGATCGTGTAGAGAAGGTCGAGCTGGACGTTGCGTCCCGCGCTCACGATGTATCCCAGGGTCCCGCCGCCGAGTTGTCCCTCGGCGTAGCTCAGATCGAGCACGATGTCGCCGCGGTGGTCGACCCGGACGGCGGTCACCGCGCGATCCAGGTCGTACTCGCTGAAGATCTGGTCGCCCGGGGCGATGGGGATCGGGCTGGTGGCCTTCGCGTGCACGGTGAACGTGCCGGGCGTCAGGCTCGCCGGGTCGATCCGGCCGAGGCGACCGGTGCCGAGGGTGACCGCGACGACCTGCTCCCCGCCGTCGAGCGTCCGGGCGTCGAGAGTCAAGCCCACGCGCGTGCTCGAGTGCCCACCGGCGTTGGCCGCCACGCTCGGCAGAGCCAGGCCGGCGGCGGCGCCCGCACCCGCGGCCAGAACGCTTCGACGGCTGACGGACGTGGCCATGGCGAACTCCTCGTTTCGATCATGTATCGAAGTTCATCGCAACGAAGTTTGTCTATCACGGCGAGTGATCAGTGGGAAGGTCTGCGCTGCCGGTAAGCGCGCGTCTTGTTGCGGTTGCCGCACGCCTCCATCGAGCACCAGCGACCGCCGCCGTTGCGCGAGGAGTCATAGAAGGCCCAGCGGCAGTCCACCGCGGAGCACAGCTTCAGACGGCTCCAGCCGCCGCCGGCCACGCTCGTGGCCACCGTCTCGACGATGGTGTCCAGGCCGGCCACTCCGCTGTCGGCGGCGATGCGCAAACCCCCGGAGGTGTCCGGGGCCAGCCGTAACGGGAAGCCGGCGAGGGCCTCGACGCCGCCGGTACCGTCGGTCAGCGCCTGCCGCAGGGCGGTGCGCAGGGCGCGGGCCGCGGCCAGGTCGGACGGCCGCAGTCGGCCGCCCGCCGGAATCAGCGCGTGCGCCTCGAGCCAGGCGGACAGCTCCTCGATCGAGGTCAGCGCATCACTGGGGACGTGCTTCTCCCCGTACGAGGTGAACGTCCGCTCGTCGACCGTGTTGAGAAACTGCTCGACCATCACCAGATCAGCCACGACACCAATGTATCCCGAAGGCGGTGTTGGCGACATCCAACACCACTTATACGGTTCAGCGGTGTCGACAACTGAGATGATGTCCCTGCCGACCTGAGCGACCTGGTGACCAGCCGCTGATCCCACCGCCTACCGGGGCCGGACGTCGGTGGTGGCGACGTAGACCGTGTTGGCGGAGGTGCCTCCGGTCAACGGGTTGGCGAAGGTCACCACGTGAGCGGTCGCGGCGGCGAAGCACTGTTGCAGTACGGCCAGGAAGGCGTCGTCGGGGGCGTCGTCCGACCACAGACCGAACGCGCCGCCGGGCCGCAGGCGGTGGCCGAGCCGGGTCAAACCGGCAGCGGTGTAGAGGTCGGCGTGGGTGGGGTCCAGGACGTTGACGGGCGAGTGGTCGATGTCGACCAGGATGGCGTCGAAACGGCGGTCCGGCGCCACCGGGTCGAAACCCGTGCCGTCGCGCAGCAGCGCGAAGAAGTCACCTTCCACCAAGGCGGTGCGGGGATCGGTGGTGAGAGTGCTCGCTTCGGGAAGCAGTTCGCGGCGATGCCAGTCGATCACCGGTGCCAGCGCCTCGACCACGATCAGGGACCGGACCCGGACGTCGGCCAGGGCGGTACGGGCGGTGTAGCCGAGGCCGAGTCCGCCGACGACGACGTCCAGCGGGCCCCCCGGCACGGCGGCCAGGGTGAGCCGGGCCAGTTCCTCCTCGGCGACCGTGAACATGCTGGACATGAGGTACTCGTCGCCGAGTTTGACCTCGTACACCTCGGTCTGGGTGGTGGGCTCGAGGCGCCGGCGCAAGCTGATCTCGCCGATGCGGGAGGGCGCCCAGTCCAGTTCGACGAATCGCGGATGGTGCACGGGATTGTCCTTTCAGTGCGGTGCGCTCGGGTGGTCCAGGGTGCTGAGGAAATCATGGAACGCCTGATCGGCGCGGGTCCGGTCGGCGGTGGCGTCGAGGTCCATCAGGAGGCCGCGGATGACCGCCAGGACCAGCGTCGCCAGGTGCTCCCGGCCGATGCTGCGCAAGCCGTCGGCGAGCGGCCCGAGCCAGTCGGTGGTGGCCGTCCGGCGGAAGTCGGGCCACAGGCTCTCCCGCGGCTGACCGAACATGCGCAGGAACGGCCGGCCGGCCGGGCCGGTCATCGCGGTCCACGCGTGGCTCAGCGTGGTCGTGTACACCTCGCCGGGCCGGGCCCGCAGGAGGGCGCCGAAGGTGTCGAGCTGGCGTTGCCGTGCGTGCCCGAGGACGGCCCGGAGCAGGGCGTCACGGGTGCCGAAGTGGTAGATCAGCATGCGGGCCGAGGTGCCGGCCGCGGCGGCCAGCGGCTCGAGCCGGTCGGGCAGGCCGTGCGCGAGCGCATGGTCGGTGCACGAATCGAGCAGCCGCTGCTTGATCTCCGGCTGCGGTCGGCGTCCCATCGCCACACTTTTTCACGTAACGAACGCTACGTCTAATGTTGATGGGGACAGCCGAGGAGGCCGCGATGAGGATCGTGTTCGTTCATGGGGCATGCGTACGGGACGGGTCGTGGTGGTGGCACCGGACGGCCGGGCTCCTGCTGGAGAAGGGCGTGACCAGCGCGTCTCCGGCGCTCCCGAGCTGCGGCGAGACGGGCGCGCCGGGCGGGGCCGGCGGGCCGGGGCTCGCCGAGGACGTCGCCGCCGTCCGGCGGGTGCTGCAGGACGGCGACGAACCCACCGTTGTGGTCGCCCACAGCTACGGCGGCATCGTGACCGCCGAGGCGGCCGCGGGCGTCGGCTCGGTGCGCCATCTGGTGCTGATCTCCAGCTACCTGCCCGAGATCGGGCAGCGCCTGTCGGACTTCGGCGACGGCGCCCCCGCCCCGTTCCTGGACGTCGACCCGGACGCGGGGACGTTCGGGGTCCGGCCCGAGCTGTTGGTGGACACGTTCCTGCCGGACTGCGACGCCGACGTCCAGACGCAGGCGGCGGCTCATCTCGCCCGGCAGAGCGTCCGGGTCACCGGGCAGCCGGTCGGGGCGGCGGCGTGGCACGACGTGCCGTCCACCTACCTGGTGTGCGTCGAGGACAGGGGCACCCCGGCCCGGCGGCAGCGCGAGTTCGCCCGCCGGGCCGGCCGCGTCGTCGAGCTCGACGCCGGCCACCACCCGTTCCTGTCTCAACCCGCCGCCGTCCGGGACCTCCTGCTGAGCCTGTGACGGCGGTCCCGGGTGGTCAGCCGGTGACCACGACCACCACCCGGCGGTTGGCCTCGCGGGACTCCGCGGTGCCACCGACGATCACCGGGCGGGCTCCGCCGTAGCCGCGGTACGCGATGTGCACGTTCGCCCCGTACTGCACCAGCGCCTTGCAGACCGCCGTGGCCCGCTGAAGGCTGAGCGTCAGTTCGTGCGCCTTCTCGCCCGCGTAGTCGGTGTAGCCCTCACAGGTCACCGACTTGGCGGCGCGCAGATGCGTGGCCAGCGCCCGGACCTCGGCCCGGCCCGCGGTCGTCAGGACGGCGCTGTCGAACTCGAACAGCCCCTTGCGGGACAGGGTCGCAGCCTCCCCGCGGACCAACTGCCGGGCCCCCAGCTGGGGAATCAGATGCGCGCCGATGCCGGCCGCACTGGTGTCGAGCGCCCGGGTGAACTTCTGCTGTCCTTTGTAGGCATCCGGGCTGGCCGGCACCGGGATCTGCGTGGCCGGGTGGGTGACCGGCGGCAGCGCGGGCGCGTTGGGCATGACGTCCCGTACGGTCGAGGCGGTCCCGGCGCCGATGCGGTTGACGGCCCGCACCCGGACCGGGTACGTCACGCCGTTGCTCAGCCCGGTCACGGTGACGGTGCGGTGCTGCCCGGCAGCGGCCGTGGCCACGGTCCGCCACGTACGGCCGTCGTCGAAGCTGAGCTGGTACGCCGTGACGGGTGCGGTGTCGATGGCGGCCGGCGGAGTGAACGTGACCGTCATCTGCCCGTTCCCGGCCGTGGCGCTCACCCACGCCGGAGCGCCCGGCGCCGTGGGCACGACGTCCGGTGTGACGTAGGTGTAGACCTCGGTGGCCGTGGCGGCCCCCGCGACCAGCGTCAGGTCGACCGCCCCGGGATCGCCGACGGCGGGCGCGGTGAAGGTCAGCTCGGTGCCGTCCGGGTTGACCGTGAACGAGCCGCGCCGCAGGGTGGTGTCACCGATGCGGACCGACCCCACCGTGTCGAGCCGGGTGCCGGTGACGGTCACCCGGTTGCCGCCGGTGATCGGCCCGATCGCCGACGCGACGGTGGTGATCACGGGCGGCAGCGCGGTGATGACCAGGCTGCCGGCCACGTAGGCGAACGAGGTCGGGTTGGTGTAGGCGCCGCTGTCGGCCGCCTGCAGGGCGCCGCCGCGCGGAACGACCCGGTACGTGCCGGGCGTGGTCGGCGCCGTGTTCAGCAGCGTGGTGCCGGAGTAGTAGTCGTAGTCGACCCCGCTGATCGAGTCGCCGTCGAACAGGCCACTGATCTGTACGGTCGGGGTGATCTGGTCGCCGACCGCCACGGTCAGGTCGTCGGCCACCACGGACAACGACTGGGCCGCGGCCAGCACCGTGATCTGCACCGACTCGGTCGTGCCGGCAGTGTCGGAGGCGGCCGTGGCGGCCTGGTAGTTGGCCGACGCCATCTGCACGCCGTTGATGATGCAGATCCCGGCGTGCACCGCAGTCACCGTGGTCCCGCTGACGGTGCAGACCGTCGGCGTGCCCGACGTCAGCACCACGGGGGCGGCGTTGGCCGCCGGGTCGATCGGCTGGCCGGTGCGGGTGTCCACGACGGTGGGTGTGACGGTGACCGGCGTGTTCTGGCTGAGCAGCACCGACGTGGTGGATGCGGCCAGGCTGAGCATCGCCGACGCCTTGGTGATGGTTCCGGCGACGGTGGGGCGCGGGTTGGTCAGCGTGTAGTTCGTCGCCGCGGCCCCCGCGAGGACGATGTCCGACGACAGGGTCACCGGCTTGTTGACACCCGGCGACGGATCGGCGAACGTACCGCCGCCGGCGCCGTTGGTCAGGGTGATGTCGTCGCCCGGAACCACGCCGGTGAAGGTGAGGTCACCGATGACGGCGGTGGTGGTGCCGTCGTAGACCTTGTCCGCACGGCCCGGGTGGGGGGTCAGCGGCCGCGGTGTGATGGTGACCGTCGTCGACGGCCGGGTGGCCGCGTAGTAGATCGAGCGGTCGGTGCCGCCGGTCGTCATCTCGAAGGACTTGACCCGCACCTCCCAGCCGGACGGCGTGACGCCGTCGCCGCCACAGGCGGTGGACGACACCGCGACGTTGCGCGGCAGGCCTTCGGTCCAGCCCGCCGTGGCGCCCTGGCCGGCACACACGGTGTCCCGGTACTCCCAGACCACCCGGGTGATCGGGTCGGTGGTGCTGCTCGGGGTGTACGTGAGGTCCCGGTCGGTCAACTGGCCCTTGTAGACGATCGTCGATCCGCCGGTGGAGGTGGGCGTGATGGTGATCGGCGTGCCGGTGATGGTCACGTGCACCGGCGCCGGCGAGAACGGCAGGTACTTCTCCCGGGCGTACGTGGCGCGGGACAGGGCGACCCGTACGTAGTAGGCACCGGCGGCGACCGGCGCCCCGGCGCGCACGTTGCGGTCGAACCCGGTCGAGCCGAAGTCGGCCGCCGTCACGTACTCGTAGCCGGCCGGCGCCGTGGCGGCGAAACCGTTGGTGCCGATGAAGCCGGTAGCGGCGTTGCCGACCGAATAGCTCGTTCCCGCCGCGACGCTCAGCGCGGTGGTCGAACCGTTGGCCGTGGTGGCCACCGCCGGGGTGACGCCGCAGGTGAACCCGACGCTCTGGGCCGGCTTGGTGGTGTCGGCCGGGGTGATGACGATCGCCTTGCCGCCCCACGGGTTCGGCAGATCGGTGGCTAATCCGGCCATGGTGAAGACCACCTGGCCGTCGTTGTAGGTGGTGGGCGTGACCGCGACACCGTCGATCTTCACGGCTCCGGCGGAACCGAAGAGCCCGCCGGAGTTGCTGATCGTGACCACCGCCGGCGTGTAACCGGAGGTGGCGGCACGCAGGCACAGGCCGTCGTTCGGGCTCCGGGTGAGCGTCACGCCCGCAGTGAGGTAGTTCAGGCCCAGCGTGACCAGGTCCGCGCCCATGCCGGTGGTGACCGTCACGGTCTTCCAGCCGCCGCCGGTGAAGCCGCGCGGGGCGGCGAAGGTGAGCGAGGTGGCGCTGACCCCGGTCGGCACGATGGTGAAGGTCTGCGAGCCGTCGTCGACGACCACGCGGGTGGCCGCGGGCGCGGTACCGGCCAGGTTGACGCCGGTGAGGGTGAACGCGTTGGAGACGTCGGCGACCGGATCGAAGTCGTTGCGCTCGCTGTAACTGTGGTCGACGACCGAGGCGATGCGGCCGATGGCCGGCTGTCCCTCGACCGCGAGGTAGTTCGCCGCCACGGCCCGGGTGGCGGTCAGCGACGAACGGGTCGGCATTACGGTCAGGGGCACCGTCCCGGCGGTGTGCGCCGGCGCGGCGAAGGTGATCGCCGTGTCGGTCCACGAGGTGGTGCTCACGGTCGTACCGCCGAGCTTGAGGACTCCGCCGGTGCCGAACCCGGTGCCCTCCACCCGCATGCGGATGCCGCCGGTGGTCGGCACCGAGAGCACGAACCCGGTCTCGCCGCTGTCGACGTTCGGGTTCTCGTACACACTCCGGTGCGGATCCGAGCCGGCGTAGGTGATCGACGGTCCGTTGACGAAGACGCTGGAGCGCAGGCTCGTGGTGGCACCGGCCGGCGTCACCACGATGGGGAGCGACCCGGCGGTGGTGGTGGGTACCACGACCCCGGCGATACGGGTGCCGGACGCAGTGGCGGTGTAGGCGACCGCCGCGGCCGCGCCCACCTTGACGGTGCCGGTGGTGCCGAACCCGGCGCCCTGCAGGGTCACGGCCGCGGCGCTTCCGGTGGCGTACGACGGAATCGATGTCGGCGAGACCGACGTGATCGCCGCGTCCGGCAGGACGGTGAACCCGCCGCTGCGGGTCACCGTGCCGGTGGTGGCGGCGACCATGAGGTCCTTGAGGCCGGCCGTGTCGGTCGGGGGCACCTCGAAGGTGATGCTGGT
Source organism: uncultured Actinoplanes sp. (assembly GCA_964236515.1). Classification (GTDB taxonomy): domain Bacteria; phylum Actinomycetota; class Actinomycetes; order Mycobacteriales; family Micromonosporaceae; genus Actinoplanes. Next base: position 52,302 of record CAXSDA010000038.1, on the reverse strand, counting down.
GGCGGAGTTCGCCGTCACCCGCGCCCAGACGCCGTCGACGCTGACGCCGGCGGTGCCCGGGGCCCCGAAGCCGGTTCCGGTGATGGTGACCTCGTCGCCGGCATGGCCGGAGGCGACCGACAGCCGGGAGATGACCGGCAGCGTGCCGGGAGCGGTCAGGGTGAGGCTAGCCGCCAGCGAGACGCCGCCGCCCTGGGGCGAGGCGACGGTGACGTCGACCGGGCCGGTGGCGCTCGACGGGGGCACCACGGCGGTCAGCCGGGTCGCGCTGATCCGGGTCACCGACGGGGACTTGACGCCGCCGATGATGACGGTGGGCCGCCCGGCCGTCCCGAAGTCGGTGCCCTGCAGGGTGATGACCGAGCCACCGGTGTTGGCCACCGAGCTCGGGCTGACCGAGGTGATGGCCGGCCGCGCGGCGTAGGTGAACGTCCCGGCCGCGGTCGTCGTGCCGTAGTCGGTGGTGACGGTGATCGGCACGGGACCGGGAGTCGTGGCGGGCGGCGTCGTGATCTCGATGATGTCCTGGTCCTGGGTGTACTCGTCGAACGTGCCCTCCTCCTCTTCGGCCCCGTACACGTAGTTGTAGCTGACGGCCTGGTCGCCGACCTTGACGACGGTGTTGCCGGCGCCGGACAGCACGAGCCGGCCCTTGATCCGGATGGTGGTGCCGCCGCTTACCGGGCCGCTGGCCGGGGTGAAGGTCACCCCGTACGGCACCGGCGCCACCCAGTTCACCGTCTGGGAGAAGGTGCTGGTGCAACCGGAGAAATCGTTGTCCCGGGGGCGATCGAAGCAGTAGCCGGCGTGCAGGGTGCGCGGCCCGGATCCTCGGTACCAGTCGTTGCCGGAGTCATAATCGACGTAGAGCTTGTCGTTGTCGTTGCCGGTCCAGTCCCAGTCGTCGAGCTTCTGACTCTGGCCCTGTGCGTTGTCGATCCAGTAGTAGACGTCGTCCGTGTACTCGTTGACGCCGGGACCGTAGACCGTGATCCGGGATCCCGCCGTGACCCTCGCCGGCACGTCGGCCCGCTGGACCGGGTAGCCGGCGAGGTAGGTGATCGCACCGGGGACCGTAGTGGTGGCCTGGGCACCGCCCCCGCCGGGCAGGGAGCAGGAATTCGTCACGACCAGGTCCACGTGGCCCGGTCGGTGGTCCTCCGCACGGGGAATGTCCAGCACCTCGGTGGTCAGACCGGAGGCCGGGTCGTACGTACGGGTGCCGCTGTTGAGGTAGGAGTTCCGACCGCCGATGGTGTAGCTACGGCTGCACCCGCTCGGCAGGCCGCCGTCGGCCAGGGTCACCGTCGTCCGGACGCCGCCGAACACCGTGCTGGTCGAGTCGGCCAGGCCTACCACCTGGGACGTCGGCGCGGCCAGGCGCCAGACCGTGACCCGGTAGGTCATCGAGGCCGACGCGTCTGGACTCGTCACGACGACCGCGATGTCGTTGCGATTACGGGTGATCGGAACGGAAGCCGCCCCGTTGGACAACGGATACGTGGTGGAGCCGACCTTGACCACGGGTGTCGCGCCGATCGAGGCCACAGTCGGGGTCACGGTCGCGGTGCCGCTGTCGCCCGCGATCACCTCGTACACCTTGTTCGCGGGATCGAAACCGGGGGCCAGACCGGTCATAGCGCCTCCGGTGACGGTCAGCCCGCTCAAGGTGGCGTCGGTCAGCGAGTCGGCCGATGCGCCTCCGCCCGGTGCCGGCGGCGGGGCCGGCGACGCGTGCGCCGGAGTTGCCGCCACGCTGAGAAATCCGCACACCAAGGCCGTAACCGTCGCACCAGCCCAAGGCCGAAACCGAAGTCCGAACACCGTGCCACCTTCCGCCCACGACAAATAGAGGCGGGGGGCCGTACGTCCTATCGGTCGCCGTCCTGAGAAGTTGAGGATCAAGGCACGACGAAGTTCCGGCGGACTCAGGTATCACGGACGCGCATCGACAGCCCACCGGCCAGAAGCGCGGCGGCGGCCAGGTGGCCGTCGTTCTGCATGACGAGCTTGACACCGGTGGTCGTGCCGGTGTGCCAGACGGTCCGGCCCTGGTCCTGCAGCACCAGGTCGCCGCCGGCGGGGGGACCGCCCGTCGCCGGCGATCCGGAAACCGGCGTATGCCGCCGAGCTGATTCCGAGACCGACCGCGGCCACCAGGGCGATCGCCGTCCAGCTGACGCCGCGGGCCTCCTCGTCCCGGCCGTGCCGCGGCCGCCAGAGATACCGCAGGACCCAGCGGGACCACCCCGGGCGATCTCTGTCAGCCATGGAGTCCTTCCGCGTCTGGGCCGACCAGGAGAGTACGTCGATCAATCCGCCGCCCGGCTGGTCCGGCCGGTTGACCTGAGCCGACCGACCGTCCCTCTCTCCGTCGCGTTCGTCAGTTCGGCAGCAGGGCGGTCAGTTCGAGATTGATGTCGTCGGGGTCCTGCAGGGAGAGGATGGCCATCCCCTGCGGCGACAACTCCTTGATGTCGCCGTGCGGGATTCCCGCCGACGTCAACCGGTCGGCGGCGGAGCGCAGATCCTCTACGGAGCTCACGGTCAGGCTGATGTGGTCCAGCCCGACCCGGGTGGAGTCGAAGGTGTCCGGCGCCTGGGCGACGGGACGCAGTCCCACGAGCTGGTCACCGTAGGAGAAGACGCAGCCACCGTAAAGGCGGTCCGGGTCGTCCTGCACGCCGGGCTCGGTGACGTGATCGCTGAAGTCGACCGCCGGCTGAGCACCGAACACCTCGCTGTAGAACTTCTTCGATCGGGCGATGTCGGTGACCGTCAGCCGGACATGATGAATGCCGACCGGCGCGGCGGCCAGCGGGACGTGCGATTCGTCAGTCACGAGTACTCCTCATTCGTCGACGCAGGTCAGCGCCCTGCGGGCGGGGCGCCGATCACCGGGTACTACCCGTCCCGGGAACCTCTACTCCGTTCGTCACCGCCCGGCTGGCCGAGGAGACGGCGGTGCCCCGGTCCGGGCGTACCGCCGTGGTGGTGGACGACCGGTTCACCCGGTTCGACGAGGCGCGCGATCGGCACGCCGGCGGCACCGGCCTCGGCCTGGCGATCGCCCGCGAGCTGACCACCCGGCTGGGCGGCACGCTCGAGGTCGTCGCCGACGGAGAGTCGGGGGCCTGGTTTCGACTGACGCTTCCGGCCACGGATAACGCTTCTGCGCGGGGATTCGCCGATCGGCAGTCGGTTCCGGCCCCTTCGGGCCACCACCCTTAAGGCAGTCATAAGCACCTTGGGCGTACGGCCGGGCCGAACCTAGGCTGCCGCCTGTGAACAAGCGCATCGCCGTGGCCGCGGCGGCGGTCGTCGTGGCCGTCGTCGCGGTGTCGGGCGTGTACCGGGCGAACGCCGCCGGCAAGCCCGCAACGTCAAGCGTGGCCGCCTACGCCTCGTCTCAGCCGTCGCTCTCGCCGTCTTTCCGCGCGTCGTCCCCCAGCGCGTCGTCCCCCAGAGCGTCGCCGTCCCCGTCCGTCTCCCCCTCGGCGGCGGCGCCTGTGCCCGCCAACGGCTGGATCCCCGTCGACGCAGCGGCCTACCAGGCTCAGGTCGGCGCGTACCGGGCCCGGAGGGTCGATCCCGTCCCGGCCGGCGTCGGCGGCAAACCGGAGTTCCGCGCCGACTGCCGGTACAGCCACCGCCTGACCGACGACCCGATCGTCTTCCCCGGCCTGCCGGGCGCCTCGCACATGCATTCGTTCGTCGGCAACAAAGCCGTCGACGCGAACACGACCGCCGGGGACCTGACGACGTTCACCGCGTCGACGTGCAAGCCGGCCCTGGACCACTCGGCGTACTGGGTGCCGACGCTCTACGACAACGCGACCGGCAAACCGGTGGAGACGACGGGTTTCCGGGTCTACTACCGCTCGCTGCGAAGCAACTCCACCGGCGTGCTGCCGATCCCGAACGGGCTGCGCATCGTCGCCGGGGACGCGAAGAAGAAGGTGCCGACGCCGCGCGGCGCGCAGGGCCAGTTCTACTGCGCCTTCTACGGCCCCGGCGACCTCGACGGCGTCGCCCGCAGCACCAATGGCAACTGGCCGATCTGCGACCCGGGCAGCTACGCCACGTTGCACTTCATGCTGCAGTTCCCGGACTGCTGGGACGGCAAGCACCTGGACAGCCCCAACCACAAGGACCACCTGGCGTACGGCGACAACACCCGCTGCCCGGCCGATCATCCGGTCCGCATCCCGGCGCTGACCTTCGACATCCAGTACGGCACCAAGGGCACGCCGGCCGGCTACTACCTGTCCTCCGACCCGAAGGGCAGAAGTGCCTCCTCGATGCACGGCGACGCCTTCGTGATGTGGGACTCCGACGCCATGAACATGCGCACCAAGGACTGCATCCGCCAGCGCCGCACCTGCGACAACAACGGTTACTACAAGTAGCTCAGGCGGCGAAGGCGTGCTGGACAGCGCCGGTGACGCCGGCGTCGGCAGCGAAGACGGCGCCGGCGCCGGGCTCGGCGTTGTCGCCCAGACCGTCGCGGGAGGTGGTGATGTAGAGGGTGGTGCCGCTGAACGTGCACGCCGTGGTCTGGCGGGCGGGCACGGTGATCTGGTGGGTCAGGCTGCCGTCGGGCGCGTACCGGTGGATCTCGCCGCTTCCCCACAGCGCGACCCACACGCCGCCCTCGGAGTCGATGGCCATGCCGTCCGGCTGCTTGACCTCGGTCAGCGTCTCGCGGTCGGCGAAGGTGCCGGTGGACGGGTCGAAGGAGTAGCGGGAGACCCGGCCGGTCGGGGTGTCGTTGTGGTAGGCGTGGTGGCCGTCGGCGGCCCACTGCAGGCCGTTGGAGATGGTGACGCCGGTCAGCGTCGGGTGCACCGTCAGGTCGGGGTCGAGGCGGTAGAGCGTGCCCGCACCGGGAGTCTCGGCGTACGCCATCGTCCCGCAGTAGAACCGGCCCTGCGGGTCGCAACCGCCGTCGTTCATCCGGATCGCCGGGTCGTCGAACGCAACGATCGGCGACCCGTCCGGGGTGAGGTCGGCGGTGTAGAGCTGGAACCCGCGTTCGATCGCGAGCACGTACCCGCCGCCCCGCCGGGCCCGGATCGCCGCCGCGACGCCACCCACCTCGTACCGGGTGACCTCGCCCGTGGGGGTCAGCGCGACCAGCGCCCCGGCCAGCATGTCGACCACCAGCAACCGGCCGGCGGCCGCGTCCCAGAACGGGCCCTCGCCGTGATGGGTGACGACATCCGTCACCTGTTCCGCTGCGCTCACATCCACCCGCCGTCCACGATCCACCGTTGCGCCGTACACGACCGCGAGTCGTCGGCCGCCAGCCACAACACCATTCTGGCCACATCGTCCGGGTACAACTTCCCCGGCAGGCACTGATTACGCACGATCGACGCCTCGGCTTCCGGGGTCACCCAGCGGGTGAGCTGTTTCTCCGTCATGATCCAGCCGGGGATCACGCAGTTCACCCGGATCTGCCACCGGCCGTATTCGCGGGCCAGGGTATGGGTCAGGCCCTCGATGCCGGCCTTGGCGGTGATGTACGCGGGCAGCTCGAGCAGGTCGATGTGCGCGCTGATCGACCCCAGGTTGATGATCGACCCACCGCCGGCGTCCCGCATTCCGGGAGCTACGGCCTGCGCGGCGAAGAAATGGTGCCGCACGTTGACGGCCATCCGGTCGTCCCACAGCGCCACGTCGAATTCCTCGACCGGGTACCGCCGGTCGTCGGCGGCGTTGTTCACCAGCACCCGTACGGGCCCGAAACGGTCAGCCGCGGCCGCCAGTGCCGACGTGAGCGCCGGGACGTCCCGCACGTCGCAGGGCAGGAACATGGTGTCGCGGCCGAGTTCGCGCTCAAGAGAAGACCCGCGATCGGCGTCGATGTCCACGAACGCCACCCGCGCACCCTGCCCGGCCAGCTGCCGCACGAACTCCTCGCCCAGGCCGGACGCGCCGCCGCTGACGAACGCCACCCGCCCGCGCAGCGATGGGTAGGTGGCGTACCCGGCCATCAGGACCACGGCCGTTCGAACCCGGCGGTTGCGTAGATCGCGTCGATGACCGCCATGTTCCCGATCGGGTCGTCACCTTCGGTCGGCAGCGGCGTTCCGTTGCGCAGCGCGGCCAGCACGGCGTCGAGCTGATGGTCGTACGTCGTCCGCCCCGCCACCGTGGACACGTGCGGCACGCCGTCGAGCGTGAGGCGGAGGCTGTGCCCGTTCGAGGGGAACACGATGTTGTCCACCCGCAGCTCGCCACGCTCGCCGGTGAGCACCAGCGATGAGTCGAGCGGGACGTTCTCCACCATGCTCGCCCGGACGACCGCGGCCATCCCGCCGAGGTCGAGCTCGGCCTCGATGCTCAGGTCGGCGCCGGCCGGGTTCCGGGTGGCCTCGGCCGCGACCGCCGTCGCCTCGCCGCGGAAGAGCGTACGCAGCCAGTGCACGGGGTAACAGCCGAGGTCCATCAGGGCACCGCCGCCGAGCGCGGGTTCGTGCCGCAGCGTTCCCGGTACGTACGGGTTGGATCCAGTGAACACCGCCTCGGCCCGGCTGATCGGCCCGAGCACGCCGCTCGCCACCGTCTCCCGGATCCACGCGCTGACCGGATGGTAATGGTCGTGGAACGCCTCGGCCACTCGCCGGCCGGACGACGCGGCCACGGCGACGACCCGCCGGGCCTCGGCCGCGGTCATCGTGAACGGCTTCTCGCACAGCACGTCCTTGCCCGCCCGCACCGCGGCGATGGTCCACTCGGCGTGCATCGACGGCGGCAGCGCGTTGTAGATCAGGTCGACGTCCGGATCGGCGAGCAGTTCCTCATACGTGCCGTACGCCCGGGGAATCCCGTGCCGCCGCGCGTAATGTCCGGGCCCGGACCGCGACGCCACCGCCCCGATCGTCACGTCGTCGCGGCGCCGCACCGGCAGGATCACCGCGTTGACCGCGATCCCGGCCGCGCCGAGCAGTCCGATGACGGTCACGAGTCGAGCCACAACGAACGCGGCGGGGTCAGCGACTCCAGCTCGGCCCACAGCTCGTCCGGCACCTCGACGGCGGTGAGCGCGAGCGTCTCGGCGACGCGTGACGGCGAGGAGACGCCGACCACGGTCGAGTCGATGAAGCCGGCCCGCAGGGAGAACTGCAATGCCGCCGCGGCTGGGGGCACCCCCGCCGCCGTGGCGGCCGCTCGCATCTTGGCGGCGGTGGCCGCGATCGCGTCGTCCCGCTGCCCGTAGGCGTAGGTCGCCTGCTCGCGGACCAGCATCCCG
>CAXSDA010000038.1:0-45034 GCA_964236515.1 uncultured Actinoplanes sp. | reverse complement strand
CGTAGGGCGCGGCGTTGAGCACCCCGATACCGGCCGCGTGGGCTTGCCGGAACAAGTCCTCGGCCGACCGGTCGAGCAGCGTGTACCGGTTGTGGGTGAGCACCACCTCGAACACGCCGGTGTCGAGGTACCGCTGCATCTCGGCCACCGGCCCGCCGGCCACGCCGAGATGAGCCGCCAGGCCTTCACGCTTCACCTCGGCGAGCGTCTCGACCGGCCCGCCGGGCGCGGTCGCCTGCTCGAACGGGATGCGCTCGGGGTCGTGCAGGTGCAGGAGCTCGATCCGGTCCAGCCCGAGCCGGTCCAGGCTCTCGGCCAGCGACGCCCGGACCCGCGGGCCGGAGAAGTCGCCGGTCGACGGGTCGGGGTCCACTTTGGTCGCCAGCAGGAAGCCGGGCGGCAATCCGCCGCGATGGCGCAGCGCGGTGCCGACGCGGCGTTCGGCCGAGCCGTCCGTGCCGTACCCGTTGGACGTGTCGAGGAAGGTGATGACGCCGCTGTCCAGGACGGCGTCGACGGTGGCGACCGCACGGTCCTCGTCGACCGTGTACCCGTACAGGCCGGGCATGCTGGCCAGCGGGCTGGTCCCGATGCACAACGGCGACACGGTCAGGCCGGTGGATCCCAGGGCGCGGCTCACGACGCGGCCCCGAACACCTCGCGGGCGGCGTGATAGGCGTCGACGATCCGGGCCAGCACGGCGTCGGTGCCGGCGTCGCCCTTGGCCAGGCCCGGATGGTCGCGGCGCCACCCCATCATCCGGGTCGCCGCCCGGTGGAACGTGAGCTTGGGCGCGAAGCCGGGCACGTACGTCCGGATCTTGGTGGTGTCGAAGACCGCGCTGTGCCCGATGTCGCCGAGCATCTCGCCGGACCAGAACCAGTCCGGGGCGATCAGCGGGTACATCTCCGACGCGACGTGCACGAGCCGGGGCTGGACGCCGAGCGCGGCGGCGATGATGGAGTAGATCTGGTCCCAGGTGTAGACGTCGGAACCGGTGATGTTGAAGGTCTCGCCGATCGCCCGCGGGTTGGCGACCAGACCGACCAGTCCCTGGGCGAAGTCCTCGGCGTGGGTGAGCGTCCACAGTGACGTACCGTCGCCGTGCACCGGAACTTCTTGGCCGCGGGCGATCCGGTCGACCACCGACCAACCGCCGGGTAGCGGTGGGTTCGCATCGTCGTACGTGTGGGACGGCCGCACGATGGTCACCGGGAAGCCGTCGGTCACGTGGGCGTCGGCGAGGGCCAGCTCGGCTTCCCACTTCGCCGTCGCGTACGGCAGGAAGGGGTTGGGCCCGACCGGGGTGGACTCGCTGATCGGACTCTGCCGCACCGGCTTGGTGTAGATCGAGCCCGAGCTGATGTGGAGGTAGTGACGGGTCCGGGGTCCGAACAGCGCCACCATCGTGCGGGCGCCGGCCGGGTCGAACGACAGGAAGTTGACCACCGCGTCGAAGGCGCGGTCGCCGAGCGCGCCGGCCAGGGCGGTCGTGTCGGCCACGTCGGCGACGAGCGACTCGACCTCGTCCGGCAGCCGGCGTTCGGCGGTGTTGCGACCGCGGTTGACCACGGTGACCCGCATCCCGGCGGCCACCGACGCCCGCACGCTGGACGCGCTGATCGTGCCGGTGCCACCGAGAAAGAGCACGCTGAGATCAGCGGAGTCCTGGTACAGCATGTCGTCTCTCCTCGCGCTCAGCTCTTGCCCGCGTACCAGTCTTCGAAGCCGTTCTCGGTCAGGCTGATGAGGACGTCCTCGCCGCGGATGCCGAGCGGTTCGAGCTTCGCCACCACGGTCCGGAAGAACGCCTGCTTGATCGCCACCGGGTACATGTGCACGGCGATGACCCGGATCACCAGCAGCGAGCGGCGGTCGACGCCGTTGTAGCCGGGATCGAACTTCAGTTCGCCGGTGTCGTGCGGCGAGAAGATCTGGAACCGGTCGTCGGCCGGGATGCCCAGCGCCTCGATCTGCGCGTCGTGGATGGCGTTGCCGATGTCCTCGTGGGACTTGTCGAACACGCCTCGGTCGAGGTGGACCTCAATGAGCGGCACGGGTGGTTCCTTTCACTTGATCGCGCCGGCCGACAGGCCGCGCTCGAACAACCGCTGGAGGCTCAGGTACGCGACGACCTCCGGGATCGCGGTGATGACCGCGGAGGCGAGGATCTTCGTCTGGTCGTTGCTGAACTCGCCGACGAAGAACTGCGGCACCAGCGTGATGGTCTGCAGGTCCGGCGACTGGAGGAAGACCAGCGGGAACAGGTAGTCGTTCCAGGCGGCCACCAGGGTGAAGATGATGATGGCGGCAGCGATCGGCCGGGTCAGCGGGATGACCAGGTAGCGGAAGCCGCGCCACGAGTTGGCGCCGTCCACCCGGGCCGCCTCGAACAGCTCGTCCGGCAGCCCGTTGATGAAGTTGCGGGTCAGCAGCACGGCGAACGGCACCTGCAACGCGGCCAGAGGCAGGATCACCGCCCAGTACGTGTCGTACAACCCGAGCTTGGTGTCGGTCGCGAACAGCGGGGTCAGCAGCACCACCTCGGGCAGCGTGAGGCAGGCCAGCAGCAGCCAGAAGTACACCTCCCGGAACGGGATGTGCAGCTTGGCGAACCCGAACGCGGCCATCATCGTGACCACGTAGACGAGCGCGATGACCACGACCGCGATGATGATGCTGTTGACGAAGAACCGGCCGAAACCGGGGACGCCGAGCACCGTGCTGAAGTTCTTGGCGCCCTCCCCCGCGAACGCGCCCTTGATCATCACGATCAGCGGGAACAAGTACGGCAGGATCAGGATGGTGGTGACCAGCTGGAGGATGATCCGGCCGGTCCGGCTGCGGACTTCGAACAGCATCAGCGGTTCGCCTCCCGGTCACGTCCGGCAAGGTTCAGGATCAGCGCCATCAGCAGCGCCACCAACAGCAGGATGACCGACAGCGCGGCGCCGTAGCCGACGTGGCTGAGCGGAATGGTCTGACGGTAGATGTACGTGCCGAGGAACTCGGTGGCGTAGTTCGGCCCGCCGATGGTCACCAGGTACGGCACGTCGAACGTCTTCAGCGCACCGATCGCGCCGAGGATGGCCAGCGCCACGGTGGTGCCACGCAGCTCCGGCCAGATGATGCTGCGCAGGGTCCGCCAGTTGCCGGCGCCGTCCATCCGGGCCGCCTCCAGGATGGACGGATCGACCTGGGTCATCGCTGCGAAGTAGAGGACGAAGGTGACGCCGGTCCATTCCCAGATGGTGATGAACATGATGACCGGCAGCGCCGTGCTGGTCTGGCCGATCCAGGGCTGGGTCAGCGAACTCAGCCCGACGTGGGTCAGCAACGCGTTGAGCTCGCCGTCGGGGGCGAACATGTGCCGGAACACCGGGGCCATGATGGCCGGCGCCAGCACCACCGGGATGAACACGATCACCTTGTAGAGCGCGGCCAGCCGGATCTTGCTGTGCAGCAGCACGGCGAAGGCCAGGCCGAGGATCGTCTGCAGGGCGAACGTGACGACGAAGAACACCACGGTGTGCCGGACCGCGTCCCAGAACACCGGGTCGGAGAAGATGCGGGTGTAGTTCTTCGTGCCCACGTGTTCTGGTCCGGGGCTGAGGCCGTCCCAGTTCAGGGTCGAGATGTACGCGGTGTACCCGATCCCGTAGTAGATCAGGCCGACACTGAGAACCAGCGCGGGCAGGATCCACGGCAGGCCGGGCGGCTTGCGCGGACCGCGAGGGCCGACGCCCCCGCGATCCACGCGGCCGGACCGATCTGGTCGGATCCCTCTAGATCGGGTCGGGGTCGACGTCACTTGAAGGTCACTCCAGCGGCCTCGGCGGCCTTCTGCAGGGTGTCGGCGGCGGCCTGCGGGGTCGCCTTGCCGGTCGCGACCGAGGTCGCCGCGGCCAGTATGGCGGTCTGGACGTCCGTGCCCAGCAGCGCCTCGCGGGCCTCGGTGATGGTGCCGACCTTGGTGATCAGATCCTGCACCGGGGTCTTCTGAGTGGCCGGGTCGACCAGCGTGATGCTGTCGAAGTTGGGCTGCACGCCCTTCAGTGACGGCAGGTCGTTCAGCTGGTCGGCGATGGCCTGCTGCCCCGTCGTGGAGGTGGTCATCCACTTGACGAAGGTCTCGGCCGCCGCCTGGTTCTGCGACTTGGTCGAGATGGCCAGGCCGAAGTCGGCGTCGCCGTACATCTCACTGGCGTGGCCGGCGCCGGCCACGTCGGGGAAGGCCACCGGGATGATCGGGAACGGCTTGGCCCCGCTCACGCCGGCCGCGGACAGCGCCGCGGTCATCGCCTTGGTCGTGGCGTACTGCGTGTACCAGGTGCCCATCATGACCATGCCGTACTTGCCGGTGAGGAAGTCGTTGTTGGCGTCCGGGTACTGCTGGTAGCCGACCGCGCCGGCCTGCATGATGCCGTCGCCGAACATCTGCTTCCAGATGCCCAGGGTCTTGACGATTCCGGGGTCGTTCCACTTGGCGTCGCCGGTCGAGGCCTTGGTCCACAGGCCGGGCTGCACCGAGTTGGCGATCGACTGCAGGGTGTCCTGGTCGAAGCCCTCCTGCGCGGCGCCCTGGACGAAGCAGCCGACCTTGTTCTGCTTCAGCACCGAGCAGACGTGCTCCCACTCGGCCAGCGTGGTCGGCGGCTGCAGGCTGTACTTCTTGAAGATGTCGCCGTTGATCCACAGCATGCCGGCGTAGACCGAGCCGACCGACATGGCGGTGAGCTTGCCGTCGGCGGACAGGCCGCTGACGCCGATCGGGGCGATCTTCGACTTCCAGTCGCTGCCCAGCGCCGACTGCGCCATCGACGTCTGGTCGACGGCGAAGGACTTGAACTGGGTGACGTACGCGCCGGGCTGCATGTCGAAGATGTCCGGGCCCTTGCCCGAGGCGAGCGCGGGGCGCAGCGCGGCGACCCAGTCGGAGATGTTGACCAGCTTGTAGTTCACCTTGACGTTCGGGAACTGCTTGTTGAACGCGCTGATGTAGGTGTTCGCCGTGGCGGTGTCGGTCGGCGTCCAGCCCCACCAGTTGATGGTGCCGGAGGTGGCGCTGGAGGAGTCTTTGGGCTTGTCCGAGCCGCCACAGGCGGCCAGGGAGACGGCCAGCGTCGCCACGGCGAGGGCGGCGAGGGACCGGGTACGGGTGGACGACGTCGGCAGAAGGCGCATTGGAACTCTCTCCACTCTCCATGGAGCAACGAAATGTTTCGGCCCGAGGACGGGGCGACAAGTCAGGCCTTCCGGCGTCGACGAGGAGCGGAAGACGGCTGTAGCGATTGTTTCGGAATGAAGCCTCAGGCTAGGACGGGCGCAACTTGTCCGTCAAGGTTTCTTTAAACGGTGGAAACTTTCGCGCGACGAACTCGGGCCGGCGGGGTCGCCGTGCTGTCCCGGATCACGAGCGAGGTGTCGATGTCGATCCGGCTGAAGGACAGCTCCGGCTCCTCGGCGATGCGCATGACCAGCCGTACGGCCTGCTCGGCCATGGCTGCCAGGGGCACGTGCACGGTGGTCAGCGGCGGACCCGCCCACTGGGCGATGCTCAGGTCGTCGTAGCCGACCACGGACAGGTCGCCGGGGATGGACAGGCCGAGCGAGCGGGCGGTCTCGTAGACGCCCAGCGCGTACAGGTCGCTGGAGGCGAAGATGGCCGTCGGCCGGTCCGGCAGGGTGAGCAGGACGCGGCCCTCGCGCAGGCCGTCGGCGTGGTGGAACTCCCCCGGCCGGATCAGCTCCTCGTCGACCGGGATGCCGGCCGACTCCAGCGCGGCCCGGTAACCGGAGCGCCGGGCGGTGGAGGCGAGCATGTCGTTGGGGCCGGCGATGATCCCGATCCGCCGGTGCCCGAGGTCGATCAGGTGCCGGGTGGCCAGGTATCCGCCGTTCCAGTCGGCCGAGCCGATGGACGGTACGTCCGGCGCCGGGGTGCCCGCCGGATCGACCATGACAAGCGGGATGTTGCGCGACCGCAGCCGCTGCTTGTCGGCCGGCGGCAGCGCGCAGGCGACCAGCACCACGCCCACCGGCGCGCGCTGCAGCACGTCGTCGACCCACGTCGGCTCGGGAAGGTGGGACTCGGTGGCGCCGGTCAGCACCATGCCGATCCGGCGCCCCCGGGCGGCCAGCTCGATGCTGGCCAGCACCTCGCTCGCGAACGGGCTCTCGATCTCGTAGCAGAGCACGTCGAGCAACGGCGCCACCGGGCGCTTGCCGCCGCGCTGCTGGTAACGCCGGCCGGCCAGCAGCGCCTCGATCTTGGCCCGCGTCCCGCTGGACACGCCGGACCGGCCGTTGAGCACCTTGGAGACGGTCGACACCGAGACGTCGGCCAGCGTGGCCACCTCGGAGAGGGTGGCGCGAGAGCGGTCGCTGGACATGCGCATCAGCCTATCTGTGCTGGGCGGCGCTCTCTTGACCCCGGACCGCCGGCACTCCTATGCTGCCGCTCACCGCGACATTTTCGCAATGTCTACGAAACTTTTCTAAGCGGGTGAGCCGGTTGGCGATCTGGCAGGACACGTCGCGCAGCCCGGAGGAGCGCGTCGACGCGCTCATCGAGGCGATGACGCTGAGGGAGAAGGTGGCTCAGCTGTACGGGCTGTGGGTCGGCACCGACCCGGACGGCCCCGGCGTGGCGCCGCACCAGACCGAGCTGGAGAACGGCACCGACTACGCCGAGATGATCAAGTACGGGCTGGGTCAGCTCACCCGGGTCTTCGGCACCCGGCCGGTCGACGCGAACGAAGGGGCCGCGGCACTGGTCCGGGCGCAGCGCGAGATCACCGCGGCCAGCCGGTTCGGCATCCCGGCGCTGGTGCACGAGGAGTGCCTGGCCGGGTTCACCACCTGGGGCGCCACCGCTTACCCGGTGCCGCTGTCCTGGGGCGCCACGTTCGATCCCCCGCTGGTCGAGGAGATGGCGACCCGGATCGGTGCGAGCATGCGTGCGGTCGGCGTGCATCAGGGCCTGGCGCCGGTGCTGGACGTGGTCCGGGACCTGCGGTGGGGACGCGTCGAGGAGACCATCGGCGAGGACCCGTACCTGGTCGGAACCATCGCCACCGCGTACGTCCGGGGCCTCGAATCGACCGGGATCGTCGCGACCCTCAAGCACTTCGCCGGCTACTCCGCCTCCCGCGCCGGCCGGAACCTGGCCCCGGTGTCGATGGGCCCGCGCGAGTTCGCCGACGTGATCCTGCCGCCGTTCGAGATGGCCGTGGCCGAGGGCGGGGTGCGGTCGGTCATGCACTCGTACGCCGAGGTCGACGGTGTCCCCGCGGCGGCGAACCGGGCGCTGCTGACCGATCTGCTCCGCGACATCTGGGGTTTCGACGGCACGGTGGTCGCCGACTACTTCGGAATCGCCTTCCTGCAGCTGCTGCACGGCGTGGCCGGCACGCTCGGCGAGGCCGCGATCAAGGCGCTGACCGCCGGCGTGGACGTGGAACTGCCGGGGCCCAAGGCGTACGCCGGACCGCTGATCGAGGAGGTCGAGTCCGGCCGGCTGGACGAGGCGTACGTCGATCGCGCGCTGCGTCGGGTCCTGCATCAGAAACTGGCGCTCGGACTGCTGGACCCGTCCTTCGGCGATGCGCTCCCGGACGGCCCGGTCGACCTCGACCCGCCCGCCGACCGGGCGCTGGCCCGCCGGATCGCCGAGCAGGCGGTGATCGTGCTGAAGAACGACGGGCTGCTGCCGCTGGCGTCGCCACGCTCGATCGCGGTGATCGGGCCGACCGCGGACGACCCGATCACACTGCTCGGCTGCTACTCGTTCCCGGCGCACATCGGCGTGCACCACCCCGAACTGCCGCTGGGCGTGGACATCCCGACGATCCTGGACGCCGTACGCGCCGAGTTCCCCGACGCCACCGTCACATACGCGCCGGGCTGTCACGTGCGCGATCCCGGCACCGACGGGTTCGCCGACGCTCTGTCACTGGCCGCCTGCGCGGATCTGGTGATCGCCGCGCTCGGGGACCGGTCGGGCCTGTTCGGCCGCGGTACGTCCGGGGAAGGCTGCGACGCCCCGTCGCTGCACCTGCCGGGTGTCCAGTCGGCGCTGCTCGATGCGTTGCTGGATTCCGGCCCGCCGGTGCTGCTCGTGGTGGACTCGGGGCGGCCGTACGCCCTGGGCACCGCGCCCGAACGCGCGGCGGCGATCGTGCAGGTGTTCTTCCCGGGCGAGGAGGGCGGACCGGCGCTGGCCGGGGTGCTCAGCGGCCGGGTCGAGCCGTCCGGCCGGTTGCCGGTGAGCGTGCCGGCCACCCCGTACGGGCAGCCCTGGACGTACCTCAGTCAGAAGCTGGCCTTGGCCTCGGAGGTGTCCAACTTGGACCCGACGCCCGCGTATCCGTTCGGTAGCGGCCTGACCTACACGACCTTCGACTGGTCGGATCTCTCGGTCTCTTCCGATGAGTTGCCCACGAACGGCTCCGCTTCGGTGACGCTGACCGTGACCAACATCGGCGACCGGCCCGGAACCGAGGTGGTGCAGCTGTATCTGCACGACCCGGCGGCGTCGGTGACCCGGCCGGTGATCCGGCTGATCGGCTTCGCCCGCGCCCCGCTCGCCCCGGCGGCGGCCACCCGCGTCACCTTCGAGATCCCGGCGTCGGTCACCTCGTTCATCGGACCCGACCTGACCCGCATCGTCGAACCCGGCCGGCTGGAACTGCGGCTGGGTGCGTCCAGCGCGGACATCCGGATGACCGTACCGCTGACCATGACCGGCCCGACGCGGGAGCTGGACCACACCCGCGACCGGCACTGCCACGTGACGACGGAGGTTCTCGGTGCCTGACCGTTACGCCCACCGGATCGGCGAGGTCACGGTCACCGTGCTCGGCCCCGACGGACAGCCCGTGGCCGGCCGGGACGTCACCGTGGCCCAGCAGCGGCACGCGTTCGCCTTCGGCAACATCGGTTTCGACTTCGTCCGGCTGGTCGGCGGCGACGGGCCGCCTCCGGTCTTCGGCGGCGCCACCGACCTCGACCTGGACACGCTCGGCCCGCTGTTCCTCAACCTGTTCAACACCGCGACGCTCCCGTTTTACTGGGGCCCGTACGAACCGCAGCGCGGCCACCCCGACACCGCTCGGCGTCTGGCCGCGGCACGCTGGCTGGCCGACCGGGGCGTCACGGTGAAAGGCCATCCCCTGGTGTGGCACACCGTGCAGCCCGACTGGTTGATCGGCCTGCCGCCGGAGGAGGTGGAATCGTTGCTTCGCGGGCGAATCCGCTCGTTGGTCACCGGATTCGCCGGCACGATCGACCTGTGGGACGCCATCAACGAGACGGTGATCATGCCGGTCTTCACCAATGGGAACAACGCGATCACGCCGCTGGCGTGGGATCGCGGCCGGATCGCCATGGTGCGACTGGCGTTCGAGGAGGCGCGGGCGGCGAACCCGTCGGCGACCCTGGTGCTGAACGACTTCGACCTCAGCTCAGCGTACGAGTGCCTGATCGAAGGCGTCCTCGAGGCCGGCATCCGGATCGACGCGATCGGCCTGCAGACCCACATGCACAAGGGCTACCCGGGCGAGGAGTACGTGCGAAGCGTGCTCGACCGGTTCGCGCGTTTCGGGCTGCCGCTGCACCTGACCGAGTCCACCCTCGTCTCCGGTCACGAGATGCCCGCGACGATCGAGGACCTCAACGACTATCAGATCCCCGACTGGCCCACGACCGGCGACGGCGAGGCCCGCCAAGCCGACGAGATCGTGCGGCACTACCGGTCGCTGGTCGAACATCCGGCGGTCCAGTCCATCAACTACTGGGGCCTGACCGACGACGGGGCCTGGCTGGGCGCGCCGGTCGGCCTGGTGCGCAGGGACGGCTCGCGCAAGCCGTCGTACGACGCGTTGGAGTCGCTGATCAAGGACGAGTG
Organism: uncultured Actinoplanes sp.; assembly: GCA_964236515.1. GTDB lineage: Bacteria > Actinomycetota > Actinomycetes > Mycobacteriales > Micromonosporaceae > Actinoplanes. The sequence goes on along the minus strand of CAXSDA010000038.1, from coordinate 35,127 downwards.
GTGGCTGCCGCCCACCGTCATGCGTACCCGTCCGGACGGGACAGTCCTGGTACGCGGATTCTTCGGCGACTACAGGGTTTCCGGCGCGCCCGTCTCCGTCACGCCGGGTTCGACCTCCACCTCGGTGCGGCTCGATGCCTAGGCGGATCCGGGCCGCGGTGTGCTCGTCTCCCGGCGGCGGCATGGAGATCGAGGAACTGGACCTGGCCGACCCGGGCCCCGACGAGGTCCTGGTCCGGATAGACGCGGCCGGCGTGTGCCACAGCGACTACCACTACCTGACCGGCGACCTGGTCAGCCGGATGCCGTTCGTCCCCGGTCACGAAGGTGCGGGCGTGGTCTCCTCGATCGGCGCGGCGGTGACGGCGGTCAGACCCGGCGACTCGGTCGCGCTGATGTGGCGCCCCCGCTGCGGACACTGCCGCTACTGCCTGACCGGCCGCCCCGGCCTGTGCCAGTCCGGCGCCATCCACGCAACGTCGGGCGGCCTGCAGGACGGCACCACCCGCCTGCGGCGCTCCGACGGAGACCCGGTCCACCATCTGATGGGCGTCTCCTGCTTCGCCGACCACGCCATCGTGTCGGAACGGGCCGTGGTCCGGATCCCGCCGGACGTACCACCGTCGATCGCCGCGATCACCGGATGCGCCGTCATCACCGGGGTGGGAACGGTCCTGAACGCCATCGGCCCGTGCGCCGGCCGGGGCCTGGTCGTTTTCGGCGCGGGCGGCGTCGGCCTGTCGGTGGTGATGGGCGCGGTGCTGGCCGGGGCGTACCCCATCGTCGCGGTGGACATGATCGCCGACCGCCTGGCCGCGGCCGTCCGCCTGGGCGCGACCCACACGATCGACGCGAGTTCCGCCGACGTGCCGGAGGGCTTGGCCGCCATCGACCCCGAGGGCCTCGACTACGCGGTCGAGGCGATCGGCCGCCCGTCGACGCTGCGGCAGGCCTTCGACGCCCTGCGGCCGGGCGGCGCCCTGGTGGCGATCGGCCTGGGCGCGGCCGGCGAAGAGTTCAGCCTGCCGCTCAATCCCCTGGTCCAGAAGGAACGCCGAGTGGTCGGCAGCCTCTACGGCTCGGCCAACCCCCAGGTCGACGTGCCCAAGTTGCTGGCCCTGTACCAGGCCGGCCGCCTGCCCATCGACCAGCTCATCGGGACGCACTACCCGCTGGACCGGATCGAGGACGCCGTCTCCGACCTGGTCAGCGGCTCCGTCGGCCGCGGCATCATCGTCCCGAGCGCCGGCTCCGACTGAACATCTCACGCGCGGAGGAACTTCAGGACAGCGTGTGCTCACCGCCTCCCTGTTCGCCGCGGCCCGTGATCTACCTCGTCGCCGATCTGCTGCACGGCTGCGCGGCTGGGACGATCCCGTCGCGCGGGCCGATCAGGCCGCCAGAGCCCGTACGCCCGCCAACGCCGCGATCAGATAGCTGGACGGCGCGGCTCCCCAGCCGGGCCCCGCGCGCAGCACGGCCACGCCCGGCCGGATCCGCGCCAACTCCATGATCTGTTCCTCGTCGGCCGTCCCACTCCCGCCCGACCAGACGACCATCACGTCGGGGTGCAGGCGCCCGGCCGCCGTGGCCAGGGCCTGCGGCGGAAGGTCGCCGCCGAGCACGGTGTTGCCGATGCCCGCCTCCGCCAGCGCGGCGCCGAGCGCGTCCAGGGCCAGATCGTCGTTGTCCCGCTCCGTGCACCCCAGCAGGGCCTGGCAGGGCGCCTGATCAAGGAGCCGCCGGACGGCCGCCAGCACCAGGGACACCTCGCGGTCCAGCAGCCGCCGGGCGGTTTCGTCGCCGCTCGCGGCGACCTCGGCCCGCAACGGGGAGATCAGCTGCTCCCAGGCCCAGACCACGCCCTGGTCGGCGATGGATGTCCGCACCCGGTCCATGACCAGGCTGAAGTCCAGCCGTACGGCCGCGTCGACAAGGCTGGGCATCCACGTAACGGTCATCATCAAGCTCCCGCAGCGCACGACAACGGCTGGTGTTGCCGCCGGGGACTAGGACGACCACGCTTCCCGGCAGTCTACCGCCGTCGATCGATGCCGGCAGCCGCACGATTACCGTCTTCTGTTACTCAGGCCGCCGCGAGTCGCCCCACGGCGTCCAGGTGGCCCAGGGCTTGCGCGTACGACGCAATCGGACCCGTCTCGAGGTAGGACACCTGCCGTGCGTCGCAGAACGCCTGTACCACAGGCTGGGCGTGCCGCAGATTCCCCCGCGGCATCGACGGGAACAGATGGTGCTCGATCTGGTAGTTGAGGCCACCGAGCGCCAGGTCGGTCAGCCAGTGCCCGCGAATGTTCCGCGACGTCAGCACCTGACGCAGAAGATAGTCGGCGTCCTGGGCCGGGCTGAGCGTCGGCATGCCCTTGTGGTTCGGGGCGAACGACAACCCCAAATACAACCCGAACAGCCCTTGATGAACCGCGACGAACACCAGTGCCTTACCCGGCGACAGAATCAGGAACACCATTCCGAGGTACGCGATGCCGTGCACCAACAGCAGCAGGCACTCGCGCAGAGGCGGCCGGAACCGCACACTCGCGACCCGCAGATTCACCGCCTCGAGCAACAGCATCGGGAGGAACGTCCACGCCTGATACCGGTAGATCATCCCGGCGAACCGGCTGCTGGCCCGCGCCTGCCCGGCGGTGAAGACCAGCGCGCCGGCCCCCACGTCAGGGTCCTTCTCCTCGTCGTTCGGGTGCGCGTGGTGGCGGTTGTGCTTGTCCATCCACCAGCCGTAACTGAACCCGACCCCGAGATTGGCGAGGGCCACCCCGAGGAGGTAATTGGCCCGCGCCGATCGGAAGACCTGCCGATGCCCGGCGTCATGCCCGAGAAACCCGAGCTGCGTCGACAGAACGGCGAACACCACGGCCGTCCCGAGCTGCCACCAGGAATCCCCGATCAGCACGAAACCGGTGACGGCCGTTGCACACACGGCGAACAGCCCGGCGATCTGGACGGCGTAATAGCCGTACCGGCGCTCCAGCAGGCCGGCTTGCTTGATCTCACGGGACAGCGCGGCGTAGGCACTGCCTCGTTCGCCACTTCCGGACCGATGCCCCACAGACACACCGATGGGCTGCATCCACCGCTCCCACTCGTACGGTCGACCAGACGTTGCCGCCTGGGACCAGAGCGGGCAGAGCGGAGTTACCCCGATTCGGCAGCTTGACACTTCGTTCGGCCCTTCAAGCCGCTGGTCGATCGACAATCTGGTCGATGGGGTGCCGGGCCGGTGCGGCGAGGCGGGCTGTCCGAGACGCATCACCAGGTACGGATGACCAAGGTCGCCCAGCGAGCGCCGCAGCCGATGGTCACCAGCCGCTCGTCCAGCTCGTCAACCCCGGCCATCCGGCGCGGTTCCGCGATAGGGTCCAGCCCGTCGTCGGTCAACCGCCACTTCCAGGCCTGCCGGTTGTACACCGACGGCGCATACCGGGCGGCGGCGAGGGCCCGACAGAACGCGGCGGTACGAATACGGGAGCTCACCGGCAGGGCAGAGGGCAGATATCGGTGATCGGTCTGGATCGCGATCGGCTTCCCGTCGTGGAGCCCGGGGTAAGCGCGGGTCTGGACGCAGACGACAAGGCGGGACGAGGTCCAACAAGGACATGCGGTCCGTACGATCGTTCTACGCGCGTACGAGCCGCCCGCCGGACCATCCGCATCGATATTCGTCGTGGCGCTCGTCCCGGGCCGCCCGGGCGGCCCGCCTACCGACCACGTCCCGTCAGGACCGCTCGTGGTCACGCCGCCCTCGTTCGCCCGGCGCGGCCCTCGGGCCGACCCCGCCACCGAGATCGGATCCCGCCGTTCCTGACGGCGCACCGAAGGTTGTGCTAGGTTCGTGGAGTTGCAGTTTTGATTTCCTTAGACGTTCCAAGCGCCTGAGGGGCCATCTCAGCCCCCTCGGGCATTTTTGGTTTAACCGGAACTCGGATTTCGGGGCAGTCAAGGCGGCGGCACGGGGTTCCGCAAGGTGTGGTTCCTCATCAGTCGGTAGGAGATAGATAGTGGCTACGGGTACCGTCAAGTGGTTCAACGGCGACAAGGGATTCGGCTTCATCACGCAGGATGGTGGCGGCGCTGACGTGTTCGCACACTTCTCCGCCATCCAGTCCTCGGGCTTCCGCAGCCTCGAGGAGAACCAGCGCGTCGAGTTCGACATCACCCAGGGCCAGAAGGGCCTGCAGGCGGAGAACATCCGCCCGCTGTAATCAAACAACCCAGCGACCCTTGATCAGGCCGCTGGGCGAGGTGGCGGCCGGCTGCCGCTGGTTGAGATCCGCACATTAGCGTGATCTCCCAGCGCGGCCGGCCGTCTCCATTTCCCGACCGCGGAGTCGAACTCCACTTCTCCGAGCTTCACCCATGGGTGGTCTGCTGTCCCGGGAGGAGCGAGCCGAGGTCCTGAGGCGAGGACGAGCTTCCGGCCGAAGCCACCATGTCCACCGAGGTGGATGTTCTGCCCCTCGGCAACGACGGCAGGACCGGCCGGCGAAAGGGATCTACCTCACATCGGGCCCTTACCCGGCGGCGGACACGCCGTCACCGTCACCGAACGGTTCGACGCCCGACAGCTGACATGCTTGCCGGTATGACCCGGCCGACTGCTCGTGTGCTTGCGCTGCTGGAGATTCTGCAGGCGGGTGGGACGCGGACGGTCGGGGATCTGGCCGGGCGGCTCGGGGTGGATGAGCGCACGGTGCGGCGCTACGTCGAGCACCTCGTCGACCTGGAGGTGCCGGTGCAGTCGGTGCGGGGGCGGTACGGCGGGTACCGGCTGTCGCCCGGGTTTCGGATGCCGCCGCTGATGCTGACCGACGACGAGGCGGTGGCCGTACTGCTGGGATTGTCGATGTCGTCGGCGCCGGCGACGGAGAGTGCGGCGGCCAAGGTGCGGCGGGTGTTGCCGGAGGCGCTGGGGCGGCGGCTCGACGCGTTGCTGGAGACGACCGGGTTCACCGCGCCGGCGCGGCCGGTGGAGGCGCCGGAGACCCGGTTGTTACTGACGCTGGCCGAGGCGGCGCGGGGCGGGCGTCCGGTGGCGTTGGGGTACAAGGGCGGCGAGCGGACGTTGCATCCCTACGGCATCGTGGTCCACTCCGGACGGTGGTACGTGACCGGGAAGGATTCGTCCAGCGGTGAGGTGCGGACGTTCCGGCTGGATCGGATCTCGTCGGCGACCGTCGCCGAGGGGTCGTTCGAGGCGCCGGCCGGATTTGAGCCGGCGGCGCACGTTCTGGCGAGTCTGGCGGGGATGCCGCGGGCGCATGCGGTTTCCGTGCGCATGGAAGGGACGTCCGAGGAGGTACGGCGCCGGCTGCCGGCCGGGCTCGCGACCGTGGACGAACTTGGCGACGGGTGGGTGCGCGTACGGCTGCAGGCGGAGCGATTGGACTGGGTGCCAGGCGTACTCGCGGGGTTGAATCGGTCGTTCGTGGTGGAGGCGCCGGAGGCGCTGCGCGAGGAGGTACGGGCGTTGGCGCAGCGTCTCATCGACGGCGCTGCGGCCGCTCCGTGAGCAGTGCGCGCTCGGTGCCGATGAGCGTCGGCAGCTACGGGATCAGGGTCTGGAACGGGATCACCCCGGCCGCCACCTCGTCGGTGGGCAGCGCCGGCTTGTCGGTGCGGATCACGCGGAGTACTGGGCCGGCGGCTCGTCACCGGCCGCGCCGGCCGCATTCCCCTCCTGGGTGCACGAGCCGTACATGCGGGGCGGCGGTTACGAACTCGCCCGGGTCGGGTCCAGGAGGTAGGTGCCGCCGCAGGCTTCGGCCAGTTCCGGTCCGAAGAGAGCCGCCGGGGTGTACGCGCCGGGACGTCCCTCGCCGGCCAGCAGGCGCCGGGTGATCTCAGCCGGGACGGCGCCGGTGAAGACCTGGGCGTCACCGAGGCGCAGCCAGCCCTCCCGGACCTCGCCGCCGGGCCACTCGATGCGCGCATGGCCCCACGAGAACTCGCGCGGACGGGGGCGCGCCTTCATCTCGACCGCCGCCAGCCGGCGCTTGGCGAACGTTCGCAGTGGACCGATGGCCAGCAGTGACGTCGCCAGCGGCATGACCGCGTGGATCACCGGCGAACTGGGCGCCTCGCTCGAGGCGGCCGTCACCGATGGGGCGCCGCTGGCCCGCTGGGCGGCCATGAGTTCGCCGAGCGGGATGCTCGCCGTGCTCACCGGCGTGCCGTCGGGCAGGGTGAGGGTGATGGGGTCGCCGCCGAGCTTGGCCGGCACGAGCCGGCCGCCGTCGTACCGGCGGCCCTGGAACCGGCCGCCGCCCTCGACGCCGGGGATGCCGTCGAGGATGGTCGCGGCGAGAGCGTCACCGATCCGGCCGGGTTCGGACTCCAGCGACGGGACCATGTCGACCCGTACGCGGCTGGGGGTGGGCCGGCCTTCGCAGAGCTTGATCACGACGCTCTCCGTGGCGGTGACGCCGAAGCCCGCGCCGGTCACCACCGTGCGCCCTTCGATCCCCCCGAGGCCGAGCAGGGCGGACACCGCCGCCAGGTCGTTGGCCAGGTCGACGTAATGGTGGGCGGCCCGGGCGATCGGCACCGACGTCGACGTGAACGGGCCGACCGTGTTGATCACCACCGCCGGTTCCCGGCGGCGGATCTCGGCGACCATCGCCGCCACGTCGCCGGCCACGACCGTACGGTCGCCGCCGACCTGAGCCGCCGCCTTGGCCAGCCGGTCCGGGTCGCGGCCGACCAGCACCGGCTTGATGCCGCGGCTCGCCAGCTCGACGGCGATCGCGCGACCGCTTCGGCCCGTACCGCCGAGAATCCAGACCTCGTCGCTCATGGCGTCTTCCCCTCCAATGGCATTGCGTGTCATCACCATAGCTCTTCATGACATCGCGTGTCATCACGTAGACTCGAGATGTGAGCAGATGGCAGCCGGACGCGCGGGAGCGCCTCGAACGCGCCGCCATCGAGCTGTTCCTCGAGCAGGGGTTCGCGGAGACGACGGTCCCCGAGATCACGGCGCGGGCCGGGCTGACGACGCGGACGTTCTTCCGACACTTCACCGACAAACGCGAGGTGATCTTCGCCGACAGCGAGATCCCCGACTTCGCGACGCGTCTGATCGCGGAGGCGCCGGAGTCACTCGACCCGATGACTCTGATTCTCGAGGGCCTGCGGGAGGTCACGGCGGCCCGGTTCGAGGGGCGGCGGGCGGACATCCGGGTCCGGCGCGACATCATCCGCTCGGACGCGGGGCTGCAGGAACGCGATCTGCGCAAGCGGGCCCGGCTGAGCGCCGCCATCCGAGCCGGGCTGGCCGGCCGTGGGGTCGATCCGGTGGCCGCCGCGCTGCTCGCCGAGACGTGCGTGACCTTGCTGTTCGTGTCGCTCGAGGAGTGGCTCGACCGCGACGACGACGTCGGCCTCCACGACCTCATCGTGACCAACCTCGATGCCCTGCAGGCGGCCATCGCGGTCCCGATCCGGCACTGAGCGCGTTCGGGCAGACTTCCGTCAAGCGCTTCCCGAAGGGCTTGACGCCGGGATCGGGTTGGCGGTTTAGTGCAGCCGAGAGCGCTCTCTGCAACCTCCATGAAATGCCGCAGGCGCACCCCGGCGTCGGCGGCGTCACCCGGACCCGTCCCCAGGTCCTTTGCCGGTTCGTCGTGCGACGCACGGCTGGCCGGCGACCGACGTGTCGTCACCCTGGGACGGGCGCATCCCGCCCCCGAGGGAGAACGATGGACAACCCCCGTCGACCCAGACGTACGCGCGTCTGGATCGCCGCCGCCACCGCCGCGACCACCGCTGGGCTGCTGGCCGTGACCGCCATGGCGTACGCCGGTGACACCCCGAAGGCCGCCGTGCAGGCCGCCTCCGTGGCCGCGCCCCCGCCCGGTTTCTCGCTCACCTGGAGCGACGACTTCACCGGCGCGTCCGGGACCGGCGTGAACACCGGCAACTGGAAGTACGACACCGGCCCGGGCAGCACGTTCGGCACCGGCGAGATCGAGACGATGACCAACAGCACCAGCAACGTCTTCCAGGACGGCGCCGGTCACCTCGTGCTCCGGGCTCTGCACAGCGGCTCCGACGCGCGGGCCGGCTGGACGTCCGGCCGGATCGAAACGCAGGCGGCGACGTTCGGGGCGCCCGCGGGCGGGGTCGTACGGATGGAATCGCTCATCCAGCAGCCGAACGTGAACACCACGAACGGCGCCGGCTACTGGCCCGCGTTCTGGATGCTCGGCTCGACGCTGCGCACCGGCACGTCGTGGCCGACCAGCGGTGAGGTCGACATCCTGGAGGACATCAACGGTCGCAGCTCCGTCTTCGGCACGCTCCACTGTGGTGTCAACCCGGGCGGTCCGTGTGGCGAGTCCACCGGCATCGGTAGCGGCGAGAAGGCCTGCGCCGGCTGCCAGACCGGATACCACGACTACGCGGTGGAGATCGACCGGTCGAAGAGCCCGGAGGAGATCCGCTGGTACCTCGACGGGGCCAACTACTTCACCCTGCAGGCCAACCGGGTCGACGCGACCACCTGGGCGAACGCGGTCGACCACCCGTTCTTCATCATCTACGACCTGGCGATGGGCGGCGGGTTCCCGGACGCCTTCGGCGGCGGACCCACCGCGGCCACCATCTCCGGCGGCCAGATGAACATCGACTGGGTCGCCGTCTACAACAAGGGCCCGGGCAGCACCACTCCCCCGACGTCCCCGCCGCCGACCACCACGCCGCCGAACGGCGCCAACATCGCGCAGGGCAAGCCGACCACGGCGTCGTCGACCGAGAACGCGTCCTACCCGGCCTCCAACGCGACCGACGGCAACACCGGCACGCGGTGGTCGAGCGCGTTCAGCGACCCGCAGTGGCTGCAGGTCGACCTCGGCCAGTCGTACAACCTGAGCAACGTGACGCTGAACTGGGAGGCGGCGTACGCGTCGGCCTATCAGATCCAGACGTCGAATGATGGTACGAACTGGACCAATGTCTACTCAACCACCACCGGCGACGGCGGCACGGATTCCTTGAACGTCACCGGCTCCGGCCGGTACGTGCGGATGAACGGCACCAAGCGGGCGACGGCGTACGGCTACTCGCTGTTCGAGATGTCGGTCGCCGGCACGCCGGGCGGCTCGACCGGCGGCGGAACGCTGCTGTCGCAGGGCAAGACGGCCACGGCGTCGTCGAGCGAGAACCCGGGGCCCTACCCGGCGTCGGCGGCGGTGGACGGGAACACGGCCACGCGGTGGTCGAGCGCGTTCAGCGACCCGCAGTGGCTGCAGGTGGATCTGGGAGCCACGCACGCGATCAGCAAGGTGGCGCTGAACTGGGAGGCGGCTTACGGAAAGGCCTTCCAGATCCAGACGTCGAACGACGGCACGACCTGGACGTCGATCTACTCGACCACGACGGGTACCGGCGGGAACCAGACCCTCGCCGTTTCCGGGTCGGGGCGCTACGTGCGGGTGAACGGAACTCAGCGCGGGACGGCTTACGGCTATTCGCTCTGGGAGTTCCAGGTCTACGGCTCCTGATCCGACTCCGATGGCGCCCGGGCTTCGGCCCCGGGCGCCATCCGTTTGTGGTCACGATCGACGGGGCTGGGAGTTTCCGGTCGGCCTCTCCGCGACTACCGTGCGGCCGTGACCGCCGAGCCGAAGCGCGCCAGCGAGTGGACGATTCACGGAGAACGCGTCGTGGCGGACACGCGGCGAGCGGTATTGAGCCTCGCCGACGTGGAGTTGCCCGATGGGGTGCGGTGGGAGCTGCGCGGCGGCTACCTGGACACGGACCAGAACCCGGTCGGCGCAGAGGTTCGTGAGGTCGGGCAAGGCCGATGACGTAGGCCGGGTTCAGTCTTTGACTTTGCCCTGGAGGGCGTTCTGGAGGCGGCGGGCCTCGTCCGGGGTGATGTTGCCGTCGTTGCGCCAGGCCTCCATCACCACCTTGCGGAACTCGAGGCTGAACTGGGTGTAGTGCGGGGTGACCGGCCGGGTGCGAGCCCGGCGGATCGCGTCCAGCAGCGTCGTGGCGTACGGGTAATTGGCGATGACGTTGGAGTCGCCGTAGACGATCTCGCGGGTCGCGGCGAAGCCGCCGTGTTCGAAGAGGATCTGCTGGCTTCGCTCGCCGGTGAGGAATTCAATCAGGGCCTGCGCGGCGCGGGGTTTCTTGCTGCCCGCGGCGATCGCCAGGTTCTGGCCGCCGAGGACGCTGACCTTGCCCGGGACCGTGGTCACGGCGTACTTGAAGGACGCCGACTGCAGGTCCCGGTACGCGACCGGCCAGTTGCGCATGGCCAGCACGCGGCCGTCGGCGAACGCCTCGGTGCTGGTCTTCTCGTCGAAGGTGCGGGAGTCGAGCAGGATCAGCGGGCGGGTGGACGCCTTCAAGCCGTCCGAGAGGCGGCGCAGGCCGCGCTCGGCGGCCGCGGAGTCGATGACCACGTTGCCGTCCGGGTCGACCACGTCACCGCCGGCGGACCAGATGGCCTCGAGCGCGGTGACAGTGAGGATCTCCGAGTCGGACAGCTGGCCGGCATACCCGGCTTCCATCTTCAGGTCCAGATGCCGGCCCAGGGCGTCGTCGCTGTCGTTCTGGATGTCGTCCCAGGTGGCCGGCGGATCGGGCCACGTCCTGCCGTCACGCTGGAAGGTCCGGTAGTAGAGCAGGCCGGCGTCGGTGTTGAACGGCAGCGCGTACAGCGAATCTTTGTACTCGCACGTCCGCAGCGGCTCGTCGAGGAAGCCGTCCAGGACGGACCGGCGTTTGAGGTCGTCGCGGTCGAGCGCCCGGATCCGGCCGGCGTCGGCGAACTCGGCGGTCCAGGTCACATCCAGGTTGTAGATGTCGACGTCGGATCCGGCGTTCAGCATTTCGGCGTGCGCCTGTTCGGGGCTGCGGCTGACCGACTCGATGCGGGCCGGGTTGGTGTCGCCGTGGATCGCGTTCCACTGGTCGATCAGCCGCTTGCGCTGGCCGCCCTGGCTCTCGTCGACGCTGCTCAGGATGACGAGCTCACCGGGCTCGAGCTGATCGCGATGGATCAGCGCGGGCACGGCGACGGTCAGCAGCAGTCCGGAGACCAGGCCGGCGGCTAGCCCGGCGACCAGGCCGGCGCGGCCTCGCCGGGTGAGGATCCATTCCCAGATCGCAGTCACAGCACCGCCTCGAAGATCGTCGCCATCGGTCCGGCCGCGCTGCCGGGATCGGCCTCCAGGCAGGTGCCGGCGGTGGCGGTCGTGACCGTCTTCAGGACCGGCGCGGCGCAACCGGTGGAGCCGAGGGCGATCGCGAACACTCGGACGTGCCTACCCTCGACTGCCGTCCGGAACTGGCCGGTGTCGAGCACGCTGGCGTTGTCGTTCTCGCCGTCGGTCAGGAGGATTACCGCCGTCACCCGGTCGTCGGTGCTGGGACCGGCCTCGGCCACGGCGGCCACGATGGCGTTGTAGAGCGGCGCCGGGCCGCGGGGGCGGATCTTGTCCAGGGCGGTGGCGGTCCGCTTCCGTACGCCCGCGCCGGAAACCACGGGTGGCACCAGCTTGCGGATGCCGGCCGTACCTTGACCCTGGAAGGCCCAGACGCCGAGCTGGTCACCGGTACCGACCAGGCCCCAGGCCTGGTTCGCGCTCCGCGCAGCCACCTGCCACAACGAGCCGCCGGGCGACGCGAGGCCCATCGAGCCGGATGCGTCGATCGCGATCAGGACCCGTCCCGAGCGCTGGGTCGGGTAATACCGGGTCTTCACCTCCGCGACGAGGTCCACCGACACGACGGCCGGCCGGGGATGCACCGCGGGCTGCACGCCCCACTCGGGACCCAGGGGCGCCCCGGACGCCGGCTGAGGCGGACGCAGGCCGGTCGCGGTCAGCGCGGCCCGGCCACCCGGTGCGGTCAGCCACTCGACGAAGCGGGTCGCTTCCCGGCTGCGTTCGCCGGCCGAGCCGGACCAGTCGAACCGGACGGCCTGGCGGTCCAGGATCGGGGTGTCCGAGGCGTACACCGCCCGCAGCCGTACGTCCGGCCGCTGCAGGCAGGACGGGCCGAGCGGGTCGTTGTGGTTGAAGCGGGCCACGTCCTGCTCGGTGACCACGTAGGCCGTACGGGCGCGGATGCCGGCGGGCGCGCACAGCATGGCCGCGTCGTCGGCGCCGAGGGGGAAACGGCCGCGGTCGTACGACTGGTCGATGTACCGCTCGACGGCCTTCACCGTTTTCGGGGTGTAGAGCGGCACGCGGGCGAGGCCGCCGACGGCGGTGTCCGGATCCGGTACGACCGTGTTCCAGCCGTCTGTCTGCAGTGCCGTCAACGTGGCCGGCCAGGCCGTGCCGTCGTCGACCCCGTCGGGGGCGGGCGCGTCGGTCGGGACGGCCAGCACCATCGGGGTGGTGGCCACGGTCCGGGACTCGGCGATCGGCAGCGTCCGGCCGGCCTGGGTGGCGCCTGCCTTGGCCTGCCGGACCTCCCCCGACCAGTCCGGCAGCCAGATGTCCGGCGCCGGTCCGATCTGGACGTGTTCCCGATCTCCCCAGCCGTCGACCAGCGCGTCGTCGATCTGGGACGCGGTCGCCGAGTAGACGAGCATCTGCACCGACGGGCAGCCGAAGTTTCCCGTGGCCGTGCTCCGCTCGTACGCCTGGGCCAGCTCGCCCGCCGGCGCCGCGCTGCCGGCCGGCGCGAGGACGCTGACCACCGGGGCGATCGGGCAGCCGGCCAGCCACACCCGGGCGCTCGCGCCGGTCGTCAGGGCGGTGCCGCCGAGCAGCGCCGAGAGCAGGAACGCGCTCAATCCGAGCAGGGGCATGCGGGCGCTGCGGACCCGGCGGTGACGGGAGATCCAATGGGCCGCCGGGCCGGCGAGCAGAGCCACCACGAGGGTGATCAGGGAGGCCAGCAGGAGCACGCCCCACCACGTCCGGAGCACGTCGCCGCGTACCCCGGCCGGAGGGGGATGCCATGAGCCGCCGTGCTGGAAGGACGACAAGGTCAGGACACCGGCGAGACCGGCCAGCGCCGACGTGACGATGATCGGGACACGAACCCGGCGGCGGGGTGGCGGCAACGGGGGTTGCGGCGGGGCGGCGGCGTCGAACGCCGGGTTGTCGGTCAGCACGAACTGGCCGGGGGCGTCGATGGCCTTCGACCGTGGGCGGGGATAGCCGCTCGCCGGCAGCCGCCAGGCCAGGTATTTGTAGGCCGAGTCCAGGGTGACGTGACGGCCGACGGTCGGATAGCCGTTCTCGAGCAGCGCGATCAGGCTGCCGGTGAAGGCCGTCAGGGGCTCGCCCGGCGGGGCGATGGCGGCCTCGTTGCGGGCCGCCGCCGTCATGACGTAGGTGCCCGCGATCGCGGCCCGGTTCTCGATGTCATCGTCGTCGTCGCCCAGGTTGCCGACCGCGATCCCGGAATAGCAGCAGTCCAGAATGACGATCTTGACCTGGGCCGGGCTGTCCTCGACGTAGGCCTGCACGGCCTGGTACGACAGGGCGCTGTGCTGGACGGATCCCGACCCGGATTCGGTGTCCCCGGCCGCCAGATAGAGCCTTCCGTCGTTATCGACCAGACCATGCCCGACGTAGTAGACGAGCAGCACGTCCTCGGCGTCGGCGGCGGCCTGGCTGATGGCGTCGCCGAGGGCCTTCGCCGTCGGCGGGTCGGGCACCATCCGCGGGGGCGGGGCGCCGCACCGGCGGACCAGCACATCGACGAACGCGTCGAGAGTGGTGGTCACCGCCGGGATGTCGCCCAGCTTGCGGCTGCCGTACGTACCGGTGCCGCAGAGCACGACGGTGGCCCCGGAGAGTTGCCGCGGGCGGTGATGCCCACCGTCCGGATCCTTGACCCCCGTCTCGTCCAGCACGCGCGATCAGTCCCGGGCGTCGGTTTCCGTTGGCGGTGGCGGCACGACCAGTTCCCTGACCATGTTTTCCACATCTCCGGCGTCGAGGCTGCGAACGTGGCGGGCGTCGATCTTCACCGAGCTGCCGTCCGGCCGTACGAGCTTGATCGTCACGTCCGTGGTCCGGTTCCGCAGCCAGGAGACGAGGGCGCCGACCAGCGTGGTGACCGCGCCGCCGGAACCGAGGGCCACGATCAGCGCATCGGTGGCGGTGCCGAGCCCACCGGGCGGCGGCTCGGCCGAACGAAGATCAATCGGTCCACTCAGGCCGCCGACGTCGAACAGCCACCGGCGAAGCGAGCGAAGCGCATCCGCCGACAGATCATCGCCCACAATGGTGTACGTCGATCCACTCGGCACACCGGCACCCTAACAGACCTGTCACAGTCCACTCACGGCTCGTGAGAGGCGCCGCAATCGTTCCGAGCACCTGGTAGACACTGTCCGGCTCTTCGTCGAACGTCGGCGGCTTCGCGGGCGGGGTGGCGGCGCCGGACCCGGTGATGTCCAAGGTCCACGTGCCCGGGGGCCGGGAGGTCGACGGCCAGCTTGGTCAGACGCCCCTGCGGGTCGAGCTGAGCGGTGAATGCGCTCGGGCCGGAGAGCTGTGACCGCAGGTACCGCAGCGGGCCGGACTCCGACTTGAGTTGGGCGACGTCGAGGGTGCCGGTGACGACGGTGCCGTTGAGGGTGGCGCTCTGGACCGTCTGGAGGAGGTCGGTGACGCCGCTGCGGTCGGACTCGTCCAGGGCGAAGTGCGCACGGCCGGTGGCCGAGAGGCGGGGGCGGGCGCGGCGGCGGTGTGCGGGGCCGCGCACGCGGCGAGGACGGGTGCGGCAACGAGAAGAAGCGCCAGGCGCCGAATGATCACCGGCGCATAGTAGGGAAACGGCGGCAATTCGCTGCCCGTCTCACGGCTCGTGAAACGGCGCCGGCTCGGGCGGGATGCGTGCGGACATCAAGCAGAACTCGTTGCCCTCGGGATCCTCGAGGACCATCCACCGAGGGAACAAACGCCTTGCCCGCGGCAGCCGGCCTCTCTGACGACTTCACGGTGATCTCGGCGAGCTCGCTCAGGCGAAGTCGTCGGCGATCTCAGCATTCGTGCGCGGTGCGTCCCAGTCGCCGGACAGATCGAGTCGGCCGGCGAGAGAGCCCGTCGTGGTGCGCTTGACCGAGCTTCCGACAGGCACGACCTTCGCCACGGGAATCGCAGCGTGGTCGACGATGACCTTTTCGTGGTGATCGGTCATCACGCCACCTCCCGAGGCAAACGGCAGCACGCTGCCGGACCCCTACAGTTTGAAGACGCGGCGGGGCTGGTCGGCGACCAGCGTGGTGAGGGTTTCGGCGGCCTCGTCGGAGTCCAGGCGGTGGGTGGCGACCAGGTTGGCCAGGAAGGCCGCGTCCAGGCGCCGGGACATGTCGTGGCGGGCGGGGATGGAGCAGAAGGCGCGGGTGTCGTCGATGAAACCGGACAGGCGGCTGAAGCCGGCGATCTCGGTGACCGACTCCTGGTAGCGGTGGATCAGTGCGGGATTGTCGAGGAACCACCAGGGTGCGCCGGCGTACACCGACGGGTAGAAGCCGGCCAGCGGGCCGATCTCGCGGGCGAAGACGTCCGGGTCGACGGTGAACAGGACCAGGTGGAAGCCGGGATACGTACCGAAGCGGGACAGCAGCGGGCGCAGCGCGTCGGTGTACTCGACCGCCACGGGGATGTCGTGGCCGGTGTCGGCGCCGAAGCGGGTGAAGGTGTCCGGGTGGTGATTTCGCCGTACGCCCGGGTGAAGCGTCATCACCAGCCCGTCCTCGCACGACATCCGGGCCATCTCGAAGACCATGTGCCGCCGGAACGCCACCGCGTCCGCGGCCGGCACCGGGCCGGCGAGAGCCGCCCGGTAGATGCGCGCGGCCTCCGAGACGTCCAGCGGCGCCGCGACGGCGTCGAGGTGGCTGTGGTCGGCCGAGACCGCGCCGCGCGAGACGAAGAACCGGCGGCGTTCCTCGAGAGCACCGATGTACCCGGCATAGTCGCCGACATCGGTCTGGGCCGCCTCGCCCAGACCCTTGACCGCGTCCGCCCAGCCCGCGAGGCCCGGCTCGAGGTATTTGTCCGGACGGAAGGTCGGCACGATCCGCGTAGTGATCGACGGGTCGGCGGCCAGCCGGGCGTGCGCCGACAGGTCGGAGGCGGGGTCGTCCGTGGTCGCCAGCACGTCGATCCCGAACCGCCGCAACAACGCCCGCGGCCGGTGTGAGGGCGCCGCGAGCTGGGCGGCGATCTCGTCGTACAGCCGCTCGGCGTTCGCGGCCGACGGTCGTTCATCGATCCCGAAGATCGACGAGAACGAGCTCTCGAACCAGAACCGCACCGGCGTGCCCCGCAGCAGATGCCAGTTCGCGCAGAGCAACCGCCAGGCGGAGCGCGCCTGCGCTTCGGGAAGCGGCCCCTCGCCCACGCCCAGTTCGTCCAGGCCGATCCCGCCCGAGTGCAGCAGCCGTGTCACGTAATGGTCGGGCTGGATGAACAGGCTGGTCGGGTCGGCGAACGGGATGTCGTCGGCGATCAGCAGCGGGTCGACGTGCCCGTGCGGCGACACGATCGGCCGGTCCCGGACGGTTTCGTACAGCCGGCGGGCGATGTCACGGACGGCGGGCTCGGCGGGCAGCAGCCGATCGGGGTGGGGGGTCATGGCGCTGAGCCTCGCGGACTCTCACGGAGCGGGCCAGAAGTTGCCATTTGTTGCCGTAACACGAAGGCAACACAAGGCAACTCATTGTTTCTGATCAATCTTTGACGAAACCATCTCGTAACTTGCTCCGAGCGTGACGGTCCTCACAAGGAGATGGCGATGAAGGTTAAGAAAACCCTGGCGGTTGCCGGTGTGGCCGCGCTGACCGCCGCGCTCGCGGCCTGTGGTGGCGGTGGCGACGACTCCGGTGGTGGTGGTGGCGCCGGCAAGACGCTGGACGTGCTGATCGCCGCGAACACCCAGTACCCGCAGGAGCAGGCGGCGTGGCAGAAGTCGGTCGGCGACAAGTTCAAGACGCAGACCGGCGCCACGCTGAAGTGGGAGACGTTCGCGTCGGCGAACGACGAGCTGACGAAAATCCAGACGTCGGTGGTGTCGGGCAGCGGGCCGGACGTGTACGCGGTCGGTACGACGTTCACGCCCACGGCGTACTCCACCGGCGCGTTCGTGAAGCTCGGCGACGACGAGTGGAAGAAGATCGGCGGCAAGGACAAGTTCATCCCGTCCACGCTCGGCATCTCCGGCCCGGACCAGAACAACCAGATCGGCATCCCGTGGGTGGGCCGGCCGTTCGTCATGGCGTACAACACCGACCTGCTCAAGGCGGCCGGCATCGACAAGCCGGCGAGCACCTGGGACGAGCTCGGCGCGCAGGCCAAGCAGCTGACCAAGGCCGGGCAGTACGGGCTGGCCGTCGCGTACAAGGACAACTTCGACCCGTGGAAGTTCATCTGGCAGATGTCGATCCAGGCCGGTGATCCGCTGGTGGACGGCAAGACCGCGAAGCTCGACGACCCGATCGTCAAGAAGGCCTACCAGACCTACTTCGGATGGCTGACCACCGACAAGGTGGTCGACCCGGCCGCGATCGGCTGGACCAACCCGCAGGCGACGGCCGCGTTCGCCAAGGGCAAGACCGGTTACCTCCTGCTGACCTCGCAGACCTCGATCAAGGCGCTGGACTCGGGTGCGGTCAAGGGCAAGTGGTCCTACGCGCTGCTGCCGACCGTGCCGCCGGGCCAGACCGCGCGGCCGGCCAACGGGGTCGAGGCGGCCAGCATCCTCTCCGGCGACAACCTGCTCGTGGCCGACTACTCGAAGAACAAGGACCTGGCGTTCTCGTTCGTCAAGCTGATCACCGACCAGGACGAGCAGGTCAACATCTACAAGCAGCTCGGCCAGCTGCCGGACAACGCGGCCGGCGCGCAGACGCTGGTGTCCGACCCGAAGCTGGCGGCGATCGTGCAGGCGCAGCAGAAGTCGGTGGCCACGCCGTTCACCGGCGCCTGGGGCGACATCCAGCTGGCGCTGACCAACACGGTGGTGCAGTCGCTGCCCGACCTGTCCAAGGGTTCGGTGAGTGACGCCAGCATCGACAGCAAGGTCGCCGCCGCGCAGAAGACCGCGCAGTCGTCGCTGGACCGGGCCAAGTGAGCACCGCCGTCGACAAGGTCGTCCCGGCGACGGCCGATCCCCCGGAGAAGGGCCGCAAACGCGGGGTGACCCAGCAGCACCGGCCACTGTGGCTGCTGGCGCCGGGCGGGCTGCTGATGACGCTGATCATCATCATCCCGTTCCTGCTGGCCATCTGGATCGCGCTGATCGACCTGGACCAGTACACGCTGCGGCGGTGGCTGGACGCGCCGTTCATCGGGATCAAGAACTTCACCGAGGCCTTCCAGTCCGGGCTGCTGCACTCGATCTGGATCAGCGTCTCGTTCGCGGTGCTGTCCACGCTGGTGACCATCCCGATCGGGGTCGCGGCGGCGGTGGCCACCCAGAACGCGTTCCGCGGGCGGGCGCTGGTCCGAGGTATCTTCCTCATCCCGTACGTGCTGCCGTCGTTCGTGGTGGCGACCGTGTGGCGGACCATGCTGCAGCCCGACGGGGTGGTCAACAACCTGCTGCACAAGGTGGGCGTCGACGGCGGCTTGTGGCTGAGCGGGCCGAAGTCGTACTGGACGTTGGTCCTGGTGGAGATCTGGGCCGCATGGCCGTTCATTTACCTGCTGACGTTGTCCGGCCTGCAGTCGGTGGACAGCGAGGTCCACGAGGCGTCGGCGATCGACGGGGCGACCTGGTGGCCGAAGCTGCGCCGGGTGATCCTGCCCTACCTGCGCGGGCCGCTCCTGCTGGCCTGCCTGCTGGCCACGCTGAGCCACATCAACAACTTCTCGCTGCCGTTCGTCCTGTTCGGGGTGCCCACGCCGGACAGCGTCAACGTGCTGCCCGCGCTGGTCTACGTGACCAGCTTCCAGAGCCTGCGGTTCGGGCTGTCGGCGGCGATGGCGGTGGTGTCGCTGATCCTGATCGCGATCCCGCTGTTC
The DNA here is from genome assembly GCA_964236515.1 of uncultured Actinoplanes sp. Taxonomy (GTDB): domain Bacteria; phylum Actinomycetota; class Actinomycetes; order Mycobacteriales; family Micromonosporaceae; genus Actinoplanes. Next base: position 16,141 of record CAXSDA010000038.1, on the reverse strand, counting down.
GTCTATCTCCGGGCCGTACGCCTGGACGTGCACGAGGACGGTGGACGCTGATGGCCACGGTGAGTGCGGCCAAAGAGGCGCAACGGCTGCTCCCCCGCCCGCTGTTGATCGTCATCGTCGTGCTGCTGGCGGCGATGGTGGCGATCCCGACGGTGTACATCGTGCTGGCGTCGTTCAACTCCGACCTCGGTGTGGCGTCGGGCGAGTTCTGGCCGAGCACGTTCTCGTTCTCCAGCTACAGCAAAATCTGGACCACCGCGGATCTGGGCACCGGACTGCTGAACAGCATCATCGTGTGCGGGTTCACCGCGATCGCGTCGGCGCTGCTGGGCACGATCACGGCGTACGTGCTGGTGCGGTACACGTTCTTCGGCCGGCTGACCATCCTCCGCGGGCTGGTCGGGTTGCAGAGCATCCCGGGCACGCTGATGCTGCTGCCGGTGTTCGTTCTGTTCTCGTCGGCCGGCAACTACCTCGGCCTGACCGTGGTCGGCACGCGCTGGGGACTGTTCCTGGCGTACCTCACGTTCGCCCTGCCGTTCTCCACCTGGGTGATGGTCACCTACCTGCGTGGCCTGCCCCGGGAGCTGGAGGAGGCCGGGCGGATGGACGGCGCCGGCACGATGACGGTGCTGTTCCGCATCATCATGCCGCTGAGCTTGCCCGCGATCGTCGTCTCCGGCATCTTCGCCTTCCTGCTGGGGTGGAACGACGTGCTGTTCGCGTCGGTGCTGACCCGGCCGGAGACGCACACCGCCGCCGTCGCGCTGCAGATCTTCTCGTCGAGCCAGGAGGGCGGCGCACTGCCGGTGTACTCCCAGGTGATGGCGGCCTCGCTGGTATCCGCGATCCCGGTCGTGGTGCTGTACATGGGATTCCAGCGCTACCTGGTCGGCGGTCTCACGGCGGGTGGCGTGAAGTGACCAGGGCAGCGGTCGTCGGCTGCGGCGACGTGTCGATCGTCCATCTCTCGACTTTGGACGGCCTGGACGGCGTCGACCTCGTCGGGGTCGCCGACGCCGATCCGTCCCGGAGTTCGGCGGCGGCCGACCGATGGAACTCCGCTGCCTACAAAACCATGGAAGAGCTGATCGAGGCCGTACGCCCGGATGTCGTGCACATCGCCACGCCCCACGACCAGCACGCCGACCTGGCCGTGGAGGCGCTCGAGAAAGGCGTGGCGGTCCTGCTGGAGAAACCGGTGGGCCGCACGGTGGCCGACGCGGGCCGGGTGATCGCGGCCGCCGCGTCCCACCCGGAGGTGAAGATCGGGATCTGCCTGCAGAACCGCTACAACCCGCCGGTGGTCGCGGCCCGGGACCTGCTCGCGTCCGGGAAACTCGGCGCCGTCCGGGGCGGCTCGGCCACCGTGTTCTGGCACCGCGACGCCGCCTACTACGCCAACCGGCCCTGGCGCGGCCGGTCCGCCGAGAGTGGCGGCGGCGTGCTCATCAACCAGGCCATCCACACCGTCGACCTGATGGAGTGGCTCCTCGGGGACGTGACGAGCGTGCGCGGGCACGCCGGCACGTACGGCCTGGCGGGGGTCGTGGACGTGGAGGACACCGCGCATCTGCTGCTGGACCACGACGGCGGCGCGCGCAGCGTGATGTTCGCCACCACCACCCACGTGGCCGACGCGCCGGTGACCATCGAGATCGTCACCGAGCGGGCGACCCTGCGGATCCGCGGCGACCTGACCGTCACGCACGCCGACGGCCGGGTCGACGTGGTGGCCGACCAGCCGGTCGCCACCGCGGGCCGCGCGTACTGGGGCGCCTCCCACCAACTGCTCATCGCCGACTTCTACCGCCGGCTGCGCGACCCGGAACCGTTCTGGATCTCGCCCGCCGAAGGCGTCAGATCGCTGCGCCTGATCGAAGACATCTACCGCCAGAGCATCTGAGGAGCGATATCCGATGTGGACACTGTCCGGCTTCATCGACGAGATCTCCCCCGACTTCACCGAGCAGTGCCGGGTGGCCGCCGGTCTCGGGCTGAAGTACGCCGAGGTGCGCAGCGCCTGGGAGGTGAACATCCTGGACCTGTCCAAGGAGCAGCTGACCGGCGTCCGGGACACCCTGGCCGAGTTCGGGCTGCAGGTGTCCAGCATCGGGTCGCCGATCGGCAAGGTGTTCATCGACGACGACTTCGGCGCGCACCTCGACCGGATGCGGCACGCGGCTGAGGTCGCCCAGTTCCTGTCCGCGCCGTACGTCCGGATCTTCTCGTTCTTCCTGCGGCCCGGCACGAACCCGGCCGACTTGCGGGACGAGGTGATCAGCCGGATGCGCGCGCTGGCCCGGGTGGCCGAGCAGGCCGACCTGATCCTGTTGCACGAGAACGAGAAGGAGATCTACGGCGACATCCCGAGCCGGTGCCTGGACATCGTCCGGTCGGTGGACTCGCCGCACCTGCGGCTGGCCTGGGACCCGGCGAACTTCGTGCAGGTCGGGGTCCGCCCGTACACCGACGGGTACGCGATGCTGCGCCCGCACCTGGCGTACATCCAGATCAAGGACGCGCTGGCCGGCGACGGGTCGGTCGTCACCGCCGGCCACGGCGACGGCGAGCTGGCGGCGACCGTCCGGGCGTTGCGGCACGACGGGTTCGACGGATTCTTCTCGCTCGAGCCGCATCTCGCGTCGACCGGGCGTACGGGCGGATTCTCCGGTCCGGCGTTGTTCGAACGTTCGTGGAAAGACTTCACCGATCTGCTGATCGCGGAAGGGATCGAGTACGCATGAGGTTCGCACTGGTGGGCGCCGGGGTCATCGGCAAACAGCACGGGCTGGTGATGAGTCAGCTCACCGACCGGGTCGAGCTGGTCGCGGTCGTCGACGTCGACGCGGCGAAGGCGGAGAATCTGGCGGCCCGGCACGGTGGACGGCCGTACGCGTCGCTGACCGGGGCCTTGGCCGCCGAGGAGATCGACGTGGTGTCGGTGTGCGTGCCGACCGGGTCGCACGGCGAGGTCGCGATCGAGGCGCTGCGGGCGGGCAAGCACGTCATCATCGAGAAGCCGGCCGAGATCACCACCGCCCGGACCGACGAGATCATCGACGCTCAGGAGAAGGCCGGGACGATGGTCACCGTCATCTCCCAGCACCGGTTCGACCCGTCGACCGAACGGATCCTGGCCGCCATCGCCGGCGGCGGGTTCGGGCGGATCACCTCCGGTATCGCGTCGATCGACTGGTGGCGGGGGCAGAGCTACTACGACTCCGGCGACTGGCGCGGGACGTGGGAGCTGGACGGCGGCGGCGCGCTGATGAACCAGGGCGTGCACACCGTCGACCTGCTGGTGGCGGCGCTCGGGCGGCCGGTCGAGGTGTTCGCCTACACGGCGACGCTGGCGCACGAGCGGATCCAGGTCGAGGACGTCGCCGTCGGGGTGGTGAAGTTCGAGAGCGGGGCGCTGGGGGTGCTGCACGCGACCACGGCCGCCTACCCGGGCCTGAGTGCGCGGCTGCAGGTGCACGGCGACCGCGGTTCGGCCGTCATCGACAACGACCAGCTGACCTTCTTCCATGTGACCGAGCCCGGGGCCGAGGCCGAGGACCGGTCGTACGGGTCGACGTCGGCGCGGGAGACGCCGGAGAAGACCGCCGGCAGCGATCCGAGCCAGTTGTCGGACGCACACCGCCTGCAGTACCTGAATTTCCTCGGCGCACTCGACGGGACCGAGGAGCTGCGGGTGACACTGGAGACGAACCGGCAGTCGATCGGCGTGATCACCGGCGTGTACGAATCCGCTCGCACCGGCCGGCCGGTGTCTTTGAGGTGAGGCTCCCATGACGGCATCCCGGGTCGGCGGCCCCGACCGCATCCTGACCGACGACGAGGTCCGCGGCTTCATCAAGGAACAGCTGGCCGAGCTGGACGTCGACGGGCGCAGTGTGTGCGTGCTGGTGCCGGACGCGACCCGCAGCGTGCCGCTGCCCCTGCTGGTCCGGGCCGTGCACGAGGCGCTGCACGGCCGGGTGTCACGGCTGACCGTGCTGGTCGCGCTGGGCACGCACGGCGCGATGACCTCGTCGGCGTTGGCATCACATGTGGGCGAGTACGCGGACACCACGGTCATCAACCACGAGTGGTGGGAACCGTCGACGTTCGCCCATCTCGGCACGATTCCGTCCGCGCGGATCGAGGAGCTGTCCGAGGGGCGGATCACCGGCGACGTCGAGGTGCACCTCAACCGGGCGGTCGTCGACCACGATATCGCGCTGGTGGTCGGGCCGGTGCTGCCGCACGAGGTGGTCGGCATGTCCGGCGGCAACAAGTACTTCTTCCCCGGCGTGGCCGGTCAGCGGATCATCGACGTGTCGCACTGGCTGGGCGCGCTGATCACCTCGGCCGAGATCATCGGCACCACCGGGATCACCCCGGTGCGGGCGCTGATCAACGACGGGGCGGCACTGATCCCGGCCGAGACGTACGCGTTCTGCGTGGTCACCGCGTCCTCGGACGACGGCCTCCACTCGATCTCGTTCGGTGACTGCCAGTCCTCGTGGGCGGACGCGGCCGAGGTCACCGCGGCCACTCACGTGACGTACCTGAACCGGCCCGTACGGCGGGTGCTCTCGCTGATCCCGGCGATGTACGACGAGATCTGGACCGGCGCCAAGGGGTTCTACAAGACCGAGCCGATCGTCGCCGACGGCGGCGAGGTCATCCTGTACGCGCCGCACATCCGCGAGATCGCGTCCAGCCACCCGGAGATCTACCAGATCGGTTACCACTGCCGCGACTACTTCGTGAAGCAGTGGGACCGGTTCTCCGGCGTGCACTGGGGCGTGCTCGCGCACTCGACGCATCTGCGCGGCGCCGGCACCTACGACGGCGGCGTGGAAACGCTGCGGGTGAACGTCACGCTGGCCACCGGCATCCCCGAGGAGGTGTGCCGGGCGGTCAACCTGGGCTACCGCGACCCGGCGTCCATCGACGTGGCCGAGTTCGAGGCCGACCCCGGCACCTTGGTCGTCCCGCGCGCCGGTGAGGTGCTCTTCCGTCTGCACTGAGTGGCCGACTGGCGGACCACCAACCGGACCGGCAGCACCAGCGGCGCGCCGGTCGGGGCGGCGCCGTGGGCCAGCGCGATGCAGTTCTGGACGCCGGTGAACCCCATTCGGTACAGCGGCGCCGCCACCGTCGTCAGCGCCGGCTCGACCAGTTCGTCGTACACGATGTTGTCGAACCCGACGATGCTGACCTCGCCGGGCACCGAGATGCCGAGCTTTCGCAGGCCTTTCATCACACCGATGGCGACGGCGTCGTTGTACGCGACCACCGCCGTCGACTCGAGCGCGACCACCCGGCGGGACGCGGCCAGACCGGCCAGCATCGTCGGCTCGTTCGGGCCGATCCGGCGCACCTCCACGCCGAGTTCGGCCGCGGCCTCCAGCAGGGCCCGCCAGCGCACCCCGTCGGACCAGCTGTTCTCCGGTCCGCTGACGTAGTCGATCCGCTCGTGGCCGAGGCCGGACAGGTAGTCGACCACCTGCCGCATGCCCCGGTGGCCGTCGCTGATCACGCAGATGGCCTCGGGAATCGTGCGGTTCAGCAAAACCATCGGCTTCTGCTTGGCCGTCATCCGCAACGCCGAGTCGTTCATCCGGGAACTGGCGATGACCACGCCGTCGACCTGATCCATCTCGCGTTCGATGGACTGCCGCTCGACCTCCGGCGACTCGTTGGTGTGGGTCAGGATCAGCTGGTAACCGTGCTCGCGGGCGGCCTCGTACGCGCCCTTGATGATCTCGCCGTAGAACGGGTTGGTCACGTCGGCGACGACCAGCCCGATGGACTCGTGCACGGCGGTGTCGCCGGGGTTCTGGCCGCGCGGCGGGCCGGACCGGTAGCCGAGGCGCTCGGCCGCCTCGAACACCTTCTGGGCGGTCTCGGCGTTGACCCGGCCGGGCCGCGAATACGCCCGCGACACGGTCGACGCGGCCACGCCGGCCTCTTGTGCCACGTCGTAGATCGTCGGCCGTCGACCCATCGCCTGATCGTAAGCCGGTATCGACAGAACCTCCCGCGCTCACAGGTCTCGAAGTAGCGTCGGGCCATGCATCGAGGTGATGATCCAGCCGTGACATGGAGTCCAGCGGAACTCGACGAGGTCGGCCGGGCCGACGAGCTGCGGATATCGTCGCGGCGGCCCGACGGAAGCCTCCGGCCGTCCGTGATCATCTGGGTGGTCCGGGCCGGCGACGACCTGTTCGTCCGCAGTGCGCACGGAGCCGCCAACGGCTGGTACCGGCGGGCCCTCGCCGCCGGCCGCGGCCGGATCCAGGCCGGCGGGGTCGAACACGACGTCACGTTCGAGGCGGGCGACCCGGCCGCGAACGCCGCGATCGACGAGGCCTACCACGCCAAGTACGACAAGTACCCGAAGCAGTACGTCGACCCGGTCGTCGGGGAGGCCGGCGCCGTCACCCTCCGGCTCGTGGCGGCCTGATGGAACTCCCACCGGGCGAGCCGGACGCCGGACCGTGGCAGGTGGTCCCGCTGGACGAGTTCGCCCGTGCAGTCACCGACGCCGCCGGCACCCCCGCCGGGCGGCCGCGGATCGTGGCCGTGGACGGACGCGGCGGGGGCGGCAAGTCCTCGCTCGCCGGACGGCTGGCCGGGGTGTTGCCGGACACCGCGGTCGTCCACTCCGACGACGTGGCCTGGTTCCATTCCGTCTTCGCCTGGGACGACCTGATGATCGAGGGCGTGCTGAGGCCGCTGCACGCCGGCGACGCGGTCCACTACCAGCCGCCGTCGTGGCCCGGCCGCGGCCGGCACGAGCACATCGACGTGCCAGCCGGCCTCCAAACCGTGTTCATCGAGGGCGTCGGCGTCTCCCGTCCGTCCCTGACGCCGTGGCTGGACACGAGCATCTGGGCGCAGTCCGACTTCGCCGATGCCCGCCGCCGCGGCCTCGAACGGGACATGGTTCTCGGCCGCGGTGAGGCCGAGGCGGTGCGGGTGTGGGAGGAGTGGGAGCGCGAGGAGGTCCCGTTCATGCTCGCCGACCGGCCGTGGGAGCGGGCCGAATTCATCGTCGGCACCGCGGCCGAGCTCACCCACGATCGGGACAGCGAAGTGAGCCTGAGCGCCCCTATCATCGACGGTCATGGGCGTGATCGCGGACGGATATGACCACCTGCGGGCGGTGGGCGTCTCGGCCGACCGGTCGGTGACGATCACGCTGACCGGGCGGGGCGGGGTCGAGGTCGAGCTGTCCGGCGGCATCCCGTCCGACTCGGCGCTGGCCCGTCAGGTCGCCGGGTCGGCACGGATCACCCTGGCCGCGTACCGCCGGGAGCAGCGGGCACTCATCGCCGACGTGGTCTCCGACGTCGTGGAGCCCACTCCGGAAGTGCTCGAGCACTTCCGGTCGGAACTGGACGCCAGCCCGGTGCGCGGAGTCTCGCCGGACGGTTACGTCGAGGTCCGCCGGGACGACCACGGCGACATCGAGGTCACCGTCGAGCCCGGGACGGTCGGCCGGCTCAGCCGTGCGCGGCTGGAGGACGAGGTGCGCGGGGCGCTGACGGCCGCGGTCGGTGACTACTCACGGACTTCCGACCGGCTCTTCGAGCGGTGGGTCGGCCCGTCGGGATCACCTACGCTTCACCCATGAAGGCACTGCTGTTCCGTGAGTACGGCGATCCGGCGGTGCTGACCGTCGGGGAGGTCCCGTCGCCGCAGGCCGGACCGGGCACCATCCGGATCGCGGTGCGGGCGGCCGGGGTGTCGCCCGGCGACGCCGCCATCCGGTCCGGCGCCTGGCGCGACCGGGTGCCGCTGACCCTGCCGTACGTGGTGGGCCTGGACGGCGCCGGAGTGGTCGACGAGGTCGGCGACGGGGTGACCGGTATCCGTCCCGGGGACGAGGTGTTCGGCTACCGGCTCGCCGGCGGGACCACGGCCGAGCGCGGCGGTCCCCTCCGGCCGCACTTACGAGGGGGGCGCAGGTTTCGGTCACGACGCCCGCAGTGAGCTGTTCCTGCTGGCCGTGGCCAACTTCGTCGGCACCGAAACGTTCTACGAGAGGGCGTCCGACCGGGACGCGCGGTTCGCCGCGCTCGTACGCCGGGTGGCCGTCGAGGATCCGGAGTGGACGGCCCGGTTCCTGCACTGGCTGCGGAACGGTGCCCACATGCGATCGGCGTCGCTGGTCGGTGCGCTCGAGGCCGCCGCGGCGATGCGCGACGCCGGGATTCCGGGCGGGCGGGCGATCGTCGCGTCGGTGCTGCAGCGGGCGGACGAGCCGGGTGAGGCGCTGGCCTACTGGACGTCGACGTACGGCGGGGCCGTGCCGAAGCCGGTGAAGCGCGGTGTCGCCGACGCGGCAGCGCGGCTCTACACCGAGAAGGCGCTGCTGAAGTACGACACCGGCTCGCACAGGTTCCGGTTCGCCGACGTGCTCGACCTGACCCACCCGGCGCCGGCCGAGGGCAAGGCGTGGCAGGGCGCGCTCTTCGCGTACGCACTGGAGCGCCGGCACGGGCGCGACACCGTACCGGCTGACGTTCTGCCGACGTTGGTGGCCAACGCCGCGTTGCGTTCGGCGGCGGCCGGCGACCCGGAGGTCCTGCTGGACGCCGGGGCGGTATGACGTGGGAGGACGCGCTGTCGATGGCTGGGTCCACACTGCACAGGGAGCAGCTGTGGACGGCGCTGATTCCGGGCATGGGCTACATGGCGCTGCTGCGGAACCTGCGCAACTTCGACCAGGCCGGCATCGGGGACGACGTGGCGGCGCAGGTGTGCGCACGACTGGCGGACCCGGCGGCCGTGGCGGCGTCGCGGCAGTTCCCGTACCGGTTCCTGGCCGCGTACGGCGAGGCGCCGTCGCTGCGCTGGGGGGTGGCGCTGGATCGGGCGCTGCAGCTGTCGCTGTCCAGGCTGCCGGCCCTGGCGGGTCGCTCGCTGATCCTGGTGGACACGTCGGCGTCGATGACGTCACGCGGGTTCTCCCAGCGGTCGGCGATGACCCCGGCGAAGGCGGCGGCGGTGTTCGGGGTGGCGCTGGCCGCACGGGGCGAGAAGGTCGACCTGTACGGGTTCGCCGACAGGGTGTTCCGGCACGAGGTGCCGGTCGGCGCGTCGGTGATCCGCGAGGTGGACCGGTTCGTGGCGCGTACCGGCGAGGTCGGTCACGGCACGCAGATCGCCGCGTCGATCCGGCGGACGCTGCGGGGGCATGACCGGGTCTTCGTGGTCTCGGACATGCAGACGTTCGCGACCGCGCCGGGCTCGGACGTGCATCAGGTCGTGCCGCGGCGGACATCGCTGTACGGCTTCAACCTCGGCGGGTACGCGAAGACGGCGTTCGACGCGGGCACGCCGAACCGGATCGAGTTCGGTGGTCTGACCGACGCCACGTTCCGGATGATCCCGCTGCTCGAGGCGGGCCGGGACGCTGGCTGGCCGTTCTGACAGTTCAGCCCTGCGTCGCTGCCTGAACGAGGTGGCGGCGCAGGGCTTGAACCGTGGCGGTCAGGCGGCGGTCGCGGTGGTGGATCAGGCCGATCGGCGGGTGGGGCGGGGCGGGGTGGACCGGGCGTACGGCAATCGGGGGTCCGATTCTGGTCGTGGCCGACGCGGCCAGCAACGCCACGCCGAGGCCCGCGCTGACCAGCTCGCGGATGCCGGCCGGGCTGTGCGTCTCGAAGCGGACGTCTGCCGTGAAACCGGCCCGGGCCGCGGCAGTGTCCAGAATGGACCGCAGACCGCTCTCGGAAGACAGGCAGACGAACACCTCACCGTCCAGCTCGGCCATCTCCACCCTCGGCCGGCCGGCGCGGGGATGGCCCGGCGGCAGGGCCAGCACCAGCTGCTCGCGGGCCAGCAGCTGGGCCGAGAACCGGGACGGCAGATCCTCGTGCACCGGCCCCAGCACCAGATCGACCTCGCCCGCGTCCAGCTTGTCCAGCAGCTTCGCGATCAGCGCCGACCGCATCGAGACGCCGACGCCGGGATAGCGCTGGGCGAAGCCGGCCAGCGCTGGCGGCAGGTCGAACGAGCCCAGCACCGACGTCGCGCCCAGCGTCACCCGGCCGGTCAGCGCGGAGGACAGCTCGGCCAGCTCGCCGCGGGCCCGGTCGAGCTCGCCCAGTGCCGCCCGGGCGCGGGTCAGGAACAGCTCGCCGGCGTGGGTCAGCGTGACCGTCCGGGTGGTGCGGGCCAGCAGGGTGACGCCGAGTTCCCGCTCCAGCGCCCGGATCTGGGCCGACACCGCCGACTGGGCGACGTGCAGGTGCCGCGCCGCCCGGGTGAACCCGCCCAGCCGGGCGACCGCGTCGAAGTAGGTGAGCTGCCGGAGCTCCATGGATTCATCGTGCTGCGCGATGGGTGCCAGCGCAAACGGGACTTGGACTTATCAGTACGGCCGGGTCAGGCTCGGGTCATGGACACACGACAACTCGGCCCGCTGACCACCTCGGCGGTCGGACTCGGCTGCATGGGCTTCTCCCAGGCGTACGGGCCGGCGGACGACGACGAGTCGGTGGCGGCGATCCGGACCGCCCTCGACTCGGGGATCACCCTGCTGGACACGGCGATGAGCTACGGCTCCGGGCACAACGAGGAGTTGGTCGGGCGGGCCGTCGCCGGTCGCCGTGACGACGTCCTGCTGGCCACCAAGTTCGGTATCGTGCGGACGGCGGACGGAACCCACGTCGACGCGCGGCCCCTCCGCGTACCGGAGTTCTGCGACGCCTCGCTGCGGCGCCTCGGCGTCGATGTCATCGACCTGTACTACCTGCACCGGATCGACCCGTCCGTGCCGGTGGCGGACACCGTCGGCGCGATGGCCGAACTGGTCTCGGCGGGCAAGGTGCGGCATCTCGGACTGTCCGAGGCCAATCCGGGCCAGCTCGCGCAGGCGGCGGCGGTGCATCCGATCGCGGCCGTCGAGTTCGAGTGGTCGCTGTCCTGGCGGGAGCCGGAGGACGACGTGGTGCCGGCCGCGCGGGAGCTCGGGATCGGGCTGGTGCCGTACAGCCCGCTCGGCCGCGGCCTGCTCACCGGCGCTCTGCCGAGCCTCGCCGCGGACGACTTTCGCGCCGGCGACCCGCGGTTCGCCGGTTCCGCCCTCTCGGCGAACATCGCGCTGGTGCAGGCGCTGTCGCGGATCGCCGCCGCGCGCGGCGTGACGGTGGGGCAACTGGCGCTGGCCTGGCTGCTGGCTCAGGGGCCGGACGTCGTGCCCATCCCCGGGTCGCGGCGCCCGTTGCGGATCGCTTCGAACGCAGCCGCCGGCTCGATCGCGCTGACCGCCGACGACCTGGCCGCCTTGGAGGCGGCGGCTCCCCGCGGGGCGTGGCAGGGCGATCGGCGGTCGTTCGCCGCGTACGGGGTCACTCGAAGAACTTGAGACAGGCTGTACTGGTCGTTCCGAGTTGTCGACCATCGATGATGATGATTGCAGCGGCAGCCCTTGTCAGGCCGGGACGGGGACTCCGCGGAGGCGCTGAGCTTCGGCCACGGCCACTTCCCGGGTCGCGGCCAGCAGTCCGACGACCTCGGCGGGCGTACGGCCGGGGGTGTCGTTCCAGCGGGTCAGGTCACGTATCCGCGCCTGCAGGATGACCGGCGCCGGGCAGTACTCGGCCGGTGGGACACCGTCGCGGCGCAGCGCGTGCCACACCAGGTCGATCGTGCGCCGGACCAGCTGTGACCGTACGGTCCGGGGGCCGCCGGCGGCGCGGACGATCGCGGCGACCAGGCAGGCCTCACCGGCCGCGCCGTACCAGGACGACGGCGCCCATCCCCGCTGGGCGGTGCGGGCGGCCTCGCCGGTCAGGGCGGCGATGTGGTGGAGTTCGGCGAGCCGGGCGCCGCGCCGGTCGGCCTCGGTGAGGCGGAGGCGCTCCCGGATCCATTCGGTGATCATGTCGACCCCCCCGGTCTGCGGTGTGATGCCTGCAGTATCCACCGGCGGCCGGACCGTGAGCGTTACGAGACGGTGACGGCCAGCCACTCGAACAGTGCGGCCGCCACCTCGCCCGGGCACTCCTCGGGCAGGAAGTGACCACCGGCGCCGACGTGGACGGTGGCCAGGCCGGGCTGCGTCTCGACGGCCCACCGGACCACGTCGGCGCCGATCACCGCGCCCGGGGTCGCGTACAGCAGCAGCTTGGGGATCTGGCGTTGCGCCAGTGCGGCCCAGCCCGCGGTGAGCAGCTCGGCCACCTCGGGCGGGTCGCCGGCGACCGGGATCTCGCGCGTCCACCTCAGCAGCGGCCGGCGCGATGCCGGATCCGGGTACGGCCGGCGATACTCGGAGAGGTCGGAGCCGGGCAGGGCGGCCGGCAGCAGCGTGTCGAGCAGGAAGTTCTCGCCCAGCACCATCCGTTCCCCCACGCCGGGCTCCCGGATCGCCCGGAAGACCTCGACCGTCGTCCAGTCCGGCAGCGGGCGCAGGTGGCCTTCCATCAGAGCCAGCGCGCCGACCAGATCGGGCCGGCGCCGGCTGAGGCCGAGCGCGATCGCGCACCCCCAGTCGTGCGCGACCACGGTGACGTTGCGCAGGCCGAGCTCGTCGAGGAACGCCTCGACGTACGCGATGTGGTCGGTCAGCCGGTAGGCGATGTCCGGCTTGGCGGAGTCGCCCATGCCGATCAGATCGACGGCGATCGAGCGGTGGCCGGTGAGGACGGGCCGGATGTCCCGCCACAGGTACGACGATGTCGGATTGCCGTGCAGGAAGACGACCGGCGGCCCGGTGCCGGACTCGCGGTGGTGCAGAACGGTCATCGCGTGCCCCTTGGCGCATCCGTGTGCCTCAATGGACCTCAACCGCGGGTCCTGTTGGCCGGACACCGCCCGACCAGGCTAATCTCCGCCGGTGCGCCGTGCCGCAGAACTACTGATCGCCGACCGGTATCGGCTGCTCGCCCGGATCGGGCAGGGCGGTCAGGGCCGGGTCTGGCACGCCCGGGACGAGATGCTGCACCGGGACGTCGCGATCAAGGAACTGGTGCTGCCGGCCGGCATCGAGGACGACGAACGGGCCGAGATGCACGCCCGTACGCTCCGGGAGGCCCGCGCCGTCGCCCTGGTCGCCAATCCGCACGTGGTCCGGGTGTACGACGTGGTCCAGCACGACGACGAGCCGTGGATCGTGATGGAACTCGTCGACGCCACGTCGCTGGACGACGCCATCCACGACGGTGGCCCGGCGACGCCCGAGGAGGCCGCCCAGATCGGCCTGGCGCTGCTGTCCGCCCTGCGCGCCGCGCACCTGGCCGGGGTACTGCACCGCGACGTCAAGCCGGCCAACGTGCTGCTCGCCGAGGACGGCCGGGTGCTGCTCACCGACTTCGGGATGGCCCAGATCAGCGGCGACGGCCGGCTGACGGAGACCGGCGTGGTGATGGGCTCGCCCGCGTTCATGGCGCCGGAGCGGGCGCTCGGGCTGACCGTCGGACCGCCCGCCGACCTGTGGTCCCTGGGCGCGACGATGTACGCGGCGGTCGAGGGCCGGACGATCTACGCCCGGACGACCTCGGTGTCGATGCTGGCGGCGGTGGCGACCCAGCCGCCCGACCCGTCGGAGAAGGCCGGCCCGCTGGCCCCGGTGCTGGACGGGCTGCTGCAGCGCGATCCGGTCGAGCGGCTCACCCTCGACGAGACGGAGGCGATGCTCCGGGAGGTGGTCGCCGGGACGACCACGGTCGCGATGGAGATGCCCGTACGCCCGTCGAAGCGCCCCTCGCACGCGCCGAGCCGGCGGACAGTACTGGTCGCCGTGGCGGCGGCGATCGCTCTGCTGGCGGCGGGCAGCATCCCGCTGTGGCACCGCGGCGGCACCGCCTCCGCCGTCGGTGAGCCGAAACCCACGGCCGGCTTGGCGTACCAGGTCGTCGGCGCGTCGAGCGGCCTCTGCATGGAGGCCCTGGGCGCCACCCAGCGCACCGACCGACCGGTACGGCTCGAGCCCTGCATCACCACCCGCCCCGGCCAGCGCTGGACCTTCGCCGCCGACGGGACCGTCCGCACCGGCGGGCGTTGCCTGGCGACGACGAAGGACGCCACCCGGAACGGCACCGCGATGGTCGTGTCGGCCTGCCGGCCCGGGGCGGTCGCGCAGAGGTTCCGCTTCGAGAGCGCCGCCGACCTGGTGAACGTCCGCGCGGACGCCTGCGTGGACGCCAAGGACGACGCCCGTACGGCCGACACCGCTCTGCAGATCTGGACCTGCGCCGGCGCTTCCAACCAGAAATGGCGCCGTTCCCGCGTCGACGCCGCCTGAGCGGACCTCATGCGCTCGGCCCCCGGCGACGGTCCGGACGGCCCAGCGCCGTACCGTCCCAACGTCCTGAAGTGGTGAGACGGGCCCCACAAACAGTGACCGGAACGCATGTACGGGAGCAAAATGCTGGGCGTACTTCGACCCAGGAGGATTCGGCATGGCGGAGATTCACCACTTTGATCACGGATGGGTGACTCCTGTACTCAGCTACCTGTTGTCCGTCCTCGGCTCGCTGCTCGGGTTGATCTGCGCGGTGCGGTTGCGGTCGGCGCACAGCACCGGCTGGCGTGTCTGGTGGTTGTCGCTGGCCGCGGTGTCGCTCGGCGGGACCGGCATCTGGACCATGCACTTCGTCGCCATGATGGGCTTCAGCGTGGTCGGCCTGCCGATCCGGTACGACGTGGGCCTCACCGCCGCGAGCGCGCTGATCGCCGTCGTCACCGTCGGGCTGGGCCTGGTCATCGCGCTGCTCGGATCGGGGCTGCGGCAGTTCCGCATCGTGATCGGCGGCCTGCTGGCCGGCCTCGGCGTCGCCGCGATGCACTACACCGGCATGGCCGCGATGAACCTCGACGGGCGAATCGACTACGGCGCGACCCGCGTGGCGCTCTCGGTGGTGATCGCGGTGGTGGCGGCGACGGTCGCGCTGTGGCTGGCGCTGACCGTGAAGCGCCCGCTCGCCATCGGGGTGGCCGCGGCGATCATGGGCGTGGCCGTGAACGGCATGCACTTCACCGGCATGTCGGCGATGTCGGTGCATCCGTCGGGGGCGACCGGCCAGCCGTCCGGGGCCACGGCGGGCACCCTGCTGGCGCCGATCGCGGTGGCGGTGCTGTTCGGCCTGCTCGGGCTGGCGTACGCGTTGATGGCCGCACCGACCGACGAGGACCGGGCCGGCGCCGCGTACCTGGCGGCCCGCCTGTCCGCGGCCGCCGGTGGACCGCCCGCGGCCGGTGACGGTGAGACGATCCTGCTGGCCTCGGCGCTCGGCGCTGCCCCGGCGGTCCCGGCCGAGCCGAAGCCGCCGGCCGCGCTGCCCCGGCGCACCCCGATGGGGTCGAATTGGACCTTCCGGGACCGCGCCCACAAGTAGGTCCCTACCCTGAGTAGGTGATTCGTCCGCTTTCCGTCACCGCGCTGTCGATCGCGTTGCTCGCCGGCTGCTCGGCCGGCTCGCCCGCTCCCGTCGAGTCGGCCGCCGGAGAGCACGCGCCCTTCCCGTCGCCGTCCATGGCTCCGATCGACGAGCCGCCCGGCAGCAACACCTGCGGACTGCTGGTGACGGCGATCAACGGGGCGACGCTGATGCAGCCGGGCGTGGTCGACGCGATCGTCGACGCCAGCGGGACCGCGGACGCGCCGCTGGCCGACGCCGCGCGACGGCTGAGCACGGCCTACCTCGCAGCGACGGCGGCCTCGACCGGGCCGGACCAGCCGGACAAGGTGGCCGCGGTCAGCAAGGCCGGCTCGGACATGGTCGTCGTCTGCGACGAGAGCGGCCTGGCCACCGTCGGCTGAGACGTCACGGGGCCTCGGCCAGCTTGTGCAGTAATTTCGCCGCGTCGGCGAGCAGCCGCCGTTCCTGGGGCGTGGCCACGGCGTCCAGGGCACCGGCGAGCCACTCCTCGCGAGTGGAGACGACCCCGTCGTACACCAGATGGCCGTACGTGATCGCGCTGGTACAGCGTGGCCAACTGGGACCAGGTCCAGCCCCTGGTCGGGGCGGAGGACTCGAGCCGGAGACGGGCGCGCAGGCCGGTGATCGCCATGGTCAGCTCGGAGGCGACCTGCGCGGTGTCGGCCATGCTCCGACCGTACCGAACCTCTCCGAACCGCTGATTGGGGTGACCGACGGGACTTGAACCCGCGACCCCCGGGACCACAACC
>CAXSDA010000037.1:52723-83470 GCA_964236515.1 uncultured Actinoplanes sp. | reverse complement strand
AGGCGGTCCAGGTGACCGATCAGCCGGTCGACCAGGATCTGCGAGCGGCGGGCCAGGTTGACGAACATGGTGGCGACCGAGGACCGCAGCGCGGCCTGCTCGGCGGCGGTCCGGACGGCTTCCAGGTGGACCGCGTTGAACGCCTCGGTCACCTGGCCGAACTCGTCCCGGCTGCGGACCGGCAGCGGCTCGGCGACCTGGTCGGCCACCTGGGCCGGGGTGAGCGAGCCGTGCAGCGACGGGTCCCGGAGCCGGTTGACCGCGTTCGGCAGCCCGAACTGGGCCACCGCGAGCGCGCCCTGCCGCAGTTCGCGAAGCGAGCGGGCCATCGACCGGGCGACGAGCCAGGCGAACAGGATGGCCAGCAGCAGCATGGCCAGCAGCACGCTGGTCTCGAGCAGGACCCGCCGGTTGGTGTCGTCGCGCAGGCTGGTCGCCTCGGACACGATGTTCTGGTCGAAGTCGTTCTCGACCTGCCGGAACAATGCGTTGTAGCCGACCATCGCCGTCTCCCACGAGGCGTGGGTGAACGGGATGACCGAGGTGTTCACACCTTCGAGGCTGGGCAGCGGGTCGGTGTAGTTGGTGGCGGCGCGCTTCTTCTCGCCGGTGACCGTGCGGCTGTACTGCTGCTGCTCGAGGTCGGTGGCGACGGCGCCGAAGTTCGACGTCGAGATGTCGAAGCCGGTGGTCGTGAGCAGGAACTTGCTGCGCAACGACGGGGTCAGCCGTTCCTGGGCGACGATCTCGTGGCCGACGTCGCGCTGCTGGGAGATGTACTCCTTGGCCTGGGCCATGGCGGCGGCCGCACGCATGTGATCACTGAGCGTGGTGTCCGACGCCAGCTGTGCGCTGTCGTCGCGGATGCTGAGCAGGTCGGTGATGACGTCGTTGTAGTACTTCTCGATGTCCGCGGTGTTGCCGGTGGAGATGCTCGCGTTGGCGGCCTGGGTGCGGGTGGCCGGCATGTCCTGGAGGTTGCGGTCCAGGCGGGAGAGAAGCAGGTCCACCTTGTCCGGCACGTCCTCCAGGGCCGCGCGCTGCTGAGCGTACGGCAGCTTGGCCGCGTCCACTTTGGCCCACTGGGCGCGGTAGGTGGCCTTGGCCTGCGTATTGGCCACCGAATCCGCGGGCGTGGTGGCGATGATCACGCCGTACGCCCGCTCGTTCTGCAGCTGCTCGACCAGACCACCGGAGGCCTGGGAGAGGACGGCCAGCGTCCGGGCGCGGTCGGCGTTGCTGGCCTGCCGGATGTGGTCGACCAGACCGAGCGTGCCGACCAGGATCGTGGCCAGCGTCGGCACCAGCATGATCAGTCCGAGTTTCGACCAGATCGGCAGGTCTCGGAGGCGGCCTGCGGGCCGACGGAGACGCGACATGACCGCGTTCGCCGTCCTGGGGCGCTTGCTCACGTCACCGTCCTCCTGTTTCGGTTCCGACCGCCGTTTCGACCGGGCACCGCACAACGGCCGACTCGCCGGTCGAACCCCCGAGATTCCATCACGACGAGTGTCAAAGAGAAAGAGCAGGCCGACCCGGACCGATTGTGTGACGCGATGTTGCCCCGCGGGAGTTGAACATCAGCGGTCTGTGATCACTGCTCGTATATAGGTACATCTCTCACCGTTACTCATGACGGTTGCTTCGGGTCGGGGGTCACTCCGTACGGCCGGGCCTGATCACACCGGATCACGGCAGGACAGACGATTGCGCGCACATCGGCCAGCGACAAGGCAAGATGCCGGATTATGCAGTTTTTGTAGATAGCAAACTGGCCGAACGGACGACCCCTCCGACCGACTCGGTAGTTTCGCCGTCCGTTAGTACGTACCTATGTGGAGATAGCCGGAATAAGCGGATTCAGGCGAGCAGTTTGGCGTACGCCGGCTTGATCGTCTCGTTGATGATCGTCAGTCGCTCGTCGAACGGGATGAAGGACGACTTCATCGCGTTGATCGTCAGCCACTGCAACTCGCTCCACCCCCACCCGAAGGCCTCGGTCAGCAGAGCCATCTCCCGCGACATCGAGGTGCCGCTCATCAACCGGTTGTCGGTGTTCACCGTCACCCGGAAGCGCAGCTGCGCCAGCAGGCCGATCGGGTGCTCGGCGATCGACGGCGCCGCCCCGGTCTGCACGTTGGACGACGGGCACAGCTCCAGCGGGATGCGCTTGTCCCGGACGTACGAGGAGAGACGTCCGAGCCGTCCGGCGGTGATGTCGTCCACGATCCGTACGCCGTGCCCCAGCCGGTCCGCCCCGCACCACTGCAACGCCTGCCAGATCGACGGCAGCCCGAACGCCTCGCCGGCGTGGATGGTGAAGTGGAAATTTTCCCGCTGCAGGTACTCGAACGCGTCCAGGTGCCGGGTGGGCGGGAACCCGGCCTCGGCCCCGGCGATGTCGAACCCGACCACCCCGCCGTCCCGGTGCCGGACGGCCAGCTCGGCGATCTCCTGCGACCGGGCGGCGTGCCGCATCGCGGTCAGCAGTTCCCCGACGACGATCGGCCGACCCAGCGCCGCCGCCTCGCCCCGACCGGCCTCGAACCCCGCGTGCACCGCCTCGACCACCTGGTCCAACGTCAGCCCGGCTTCCAGGTGCTGTTCCGGCGCGTACCGGATCTCGGCGTAGACCACCCCGTCCGCGGACAGGTCGAGCGCGCACTCGCGAGCCACCCGGAACAGGCTCGCCTCGGTCTGCATGACGGCCACGGTGTGCGCGAACGTCTCCAGGTACCGCTCCAGCGAGCCGGAGTCGGCGGCGCGGACGAACCAGGCGCCGAGCGCCTCCGGGTCCGTCTCCGGCAGCGGGTGACCGATCTGATCGGCCAGCTCGACGACGGTCGCCGGGCGCAGGCCGCCGTCCAGGTGGTCGTGCAGCAGCGCCTTCGGGGCCTTGACGATGTCGGCGTGGGAGATGGCAACCATGGCAAGACATTAGGCCACGTAACCTCAGGCCGACATGAACGACGCCGTGCTGCCGCACCTCCGTTGCCCGAACTGTTCGTCGACCCTGTCCGCCGACGGTCCGCAGACGGTGACGTGCACCCGTGGGCACCGCTTCGACGTGGCCCGGCAGGGATACCTGACGCTGACCGTGGGACGGACGCCGCATGCCGGGGACAGCGCCGCGATGGTCGCCGACCGAGAGGTGTTCCTGGCCGCGGGCCACTACGACTTCGTGGCCGGCGCGCTCGCCGGGGCGGTTCCGGACACCGCGGGGTTGGTCCTGGACGCCGGTACGGGCACCGGGTACTACCTGGCGCGGGTGCTGACCGACCGGCCGTACGCGCTGGGCCTGGGCCTGGACGTCAGCAAGCCGGCACTGCGCCGCGCGGCCCGCGCCCACCCCCGGGCCGCGGCCGTGCTGGCCGACCTCTGGCGCCCGCTGCCGGTGGCGGACGGGGCGGCGGCGGTGATCCTGAACGTGTTCGCACCCCGCAACGGGCCGGAGTTCCACCGGGTGCTGGCGCCGGGCGGAGTGCTGCTCGTGGTCACTCCGGCCGAGGGGCATCTGACCGAGCTGATCGACGCGTACGGGCTGATCGGGGTCGACCCGGACAAGGCCGAGCGGGTACGGAGCGCGTTGGGTGACCGTTTCGTCCGCGCCGGTATGCGGCGCGTGAGCCGGACGATGAGCCTGACCGGCGAGGAGATCCGGACGCTGATCGGCATGACCCCGAGCGCCCGCCACGTCGAGCT
This sequence comes from uncultured Actinoplanes sp., assembly GCA_964236515.1. Taxonomy (GTDB): domain Bacteria; phylum Actinomycetota; class Actinomycetes; order Mycobacteriales; family Micromonosporaceae; genus Actinoplanes. The sequence continues at coordinate 79,768 of CAXSDA010000037.1, read as the reverse complement.
GTCCGGTCTGTCCGCGCAAGCGGTGACGGCGGCCGTGGACGTCACCGCGTGGCGCCGGCGCTAGACCGAAAGATCCACTTCCTCCCAGTCGGGCGGCGCGTCGTGGTACGGCCCGGCGAAGACGACCGCCCATTCCAGAGCCCACCGCCGCTGCCCGATCGCGTTGCCGCCGATCTCGCCCGGCAATGCCATCCCCTTGCTCTCCGCCTCCTGGAACGCCCAGTCCAGGCAGTAGTGCAGGTCGAGCAGCACCGCCGCCTCGACCGGATCCCGCGGCGCCACCAGCGACCGCCCCCGCCATTCGCTGAACGTCTCACCGGCCGGCAGGTCGGGCAGCTGCCGCAGCATCCGGTCGTCCGGCGGCGCCGTCGGGTCCAGGTGGCGGCTGAGCCCGAGCAGCCAGGCCAGCGCGAAGACGGCGTCGTGGTGCAGCACGAACGAGCGGTGATCGCCGCGCGCGCCCACCACGAACTGCCACTCCGGCGGCGTCACCAGGTCGACCAGATGCGACCCCAGCAGCCACCCCATGGCCAGTTCGGTCGGCATGCCGAAACACCGGGCCACCACCACGTGCAGCACCGCCGCCCGGGCCTCGATGTCCAGCGTCTCGCGCAGCTCGACGCGGTCGCCCGGTTCCCAGACCAGCGGGAACTCCGGCGGCGGCAACGGCAGGGCGAGCCGCTCGAGCTCGTCCAGGCTGGCCTCGCGCACCGCACGGGGGTCAGGCGCCGCCTTGGTCATGGCCGATCAGGCTATGCGGTCGAGAACCAGCGGAACAGGGGTCGGCGCGGACTCGGTGATCACGACCGCGGCCTGCGCTTCGGCCCGGGCGGCATCCAGCCGGCTCCCGTCGTCGGTGCGCAGTTCCAGCAGCGGGTCCCCGGCGGCCACCCGATCCCCCGGCCGTACGTGCAGCACCACCCCGGCGCCGAAGCTCACCGGGTCCTCCTTGCGGGCCCGGCCGGCTCCCAGCCGCCAGGCGGCGATGCCGATGCCGTACGCGTCCACGGAACCCACCACCCCCGCCGACGAGGCCCGTACGGTCTCGGTCTCCCGCGCGCCCGGCAGCGACGCGTCCGGGTCGCCGCCCTGAGCCCGGATCATCGCCCGCCACGCGTCCATGGCCGCGCCCGACTCCAGCGCCTTGGCCGGATCGGCGTCGGGCAACCCGGCTGCGACCAGCATCTCCCGGGCCAGGGCGAGGGTCAGCTCGACCACGTCGGCCGGCCCGCCGCCGGACAGCACCTCGACCGCCTCGGCCACCTCGATGGCGTTGCCCACGGTCCGGCCCAGCGGCGTCGACATGTCGGTGAGCAGCGCGATCGTCCGCACCCCGTGAGCGCCGCCGAGCTCCACCATCGTCCGTGCAAGCTCGCGGGCCCGGTCCAGATCCTTCATGAACGCGCCCGAGCCGACCTTGACGTCGAGCACCAGCGAGCCCGTGCCCTCGGCGATCTTCTTGCTCATGATCGAGCTGGCGATCAGCGGGATGGCCTCGACCGTGCCGGTGACGTCGCGCAGCGCGTACAGCTTGCGGTCGGCCGGGGCCAGGCCCTCGCCGGCCGCACAGATGACCGCGCCGACCTCCTGTAGCTGGGCGACGAACTCGGCGTTGCTCAGCGTGGCCCGCCAGCCCGGTATCGACTCCAGCTTGTCCAGCGTGCCGCCGGTGTGCCCGAGGCCGCGCCCGGACAGCTGGGGCACCGCCGCGCCGCAGGCCGCCACCAGCGGGGTGAGCGGCAGCGTGATCTTGTCGCCGACGCCGCCGGTGGAGTGCTTGTCGGTGGTCGGGCGGGACACCGCGGACAGGTCGAGCCGCTCGCCGCTGGCGATCATGGCCGCGGTCCAGCGGGCGATCTCGGCCGGCGTCATGCCGTTCAGCAGGATCGCCATGGCCAGCGCGGACATCTGCTCGTCGGCCACGTCACCCCGGGTGTACGCGTCCACCACCCAGTCGATCTGGGCGTCGGACAGCACGTGCCCGTCCCGCTTGGCGATGATCACATCGACCGCGGCGAAAGTCATGATTCCTCCCAGCGCACGCCGATGCCGTCCGGCGGCTCTCCGTCGCCGGCCCAGGACAGGCCGCCGTCCGCGTCCACCACCACGATCCGCGGTGTCCGGACCTCGGCCCAGGCGATCGCGCCGGCCGTGGTCGGGAAGTTCGGGCCCTCCTCGAGCACGCCCTTCTCCTCGTCCCCCGCGTCCGAGCTGCCGCCGGAGCGTTCCCAGTACGCCGTCCACACCTGCTCGCCGCCGGCCAGGTCGGGGTGCACGAAGACGGTGCCGCGCCCGCGATACCGGGCCAGCCGTTCCGGAACCGACGGGACGGCCGCCGGGCCGTTCACCTTGTCCAGATCGTCCGGGCCGAACGCGCGGGGCAGCAGCTCGTCCATCCGCAACGGGCGGGGCAGCGCCTCGACCAGGCAGTCGGCGCCGCCGTGCTCGTACAGCAGCTGCCGGCACCGGCCGCACGGCATCAACGGGTTGCCGGTGGCGTCGACGCAGGAGACCGCGACGAGCCGGCCGCCTCCGGTGGCGGCGAGCGACGAGACCAGCCCGCACTCGGCGCACAGACCCACGCCGTACGACGCGTTCTCGACGTTGCAGCCGACCACCACCCGGCCGTCGTCGACGAGCCCGGCCACGCCGACCGGGAAGTCGGAGTACGGCGCGTACGCGTGCCGCATCGCCTCGATGGCCGCGGTCCGCAGCTCCTGCCAGTCGATCTCCATAGCTACCGATTCTGCCCTGCCGGGTCAGCCCTTGACGTACGGCAGGCCATCGGCGGCCGGCGCGCGCACCCGGCCGACCAGTCCGGCCACGGCGACGATGGTGGCCAGGTAGGGCAGCATGTTGAGGAACTGGCTGGGCACCGGGCTGCCGATCGCGCTCAGATACGTGGCCAGCTTCTGCGCGAATCCGAAGAACAGCGCCGCCCCGAGCGCCCCGAACGGCGTCCACCGTCCGAAGATCAACGCGGCCAGCGCGATGAAGCCCGCGCCCGAGGTCATGTTCTTGTTGAAGCTGCCGGTGGCGACCAGCGTGAAGTACGCCCCGCCGCATCCGGCGACCACGCCGCCGAGCAGCACGTTGGTGTACCGCAGGCCGCGGACGCGGATACCGACCGTGTCGGCAGCGGTCGGGTGCTCGCCGACCGCCCGGGTGCGCAGCCCCCACCGGGTCCGGTTCAGCGCGAAGTGCAGCACGAACACCAGCACCAGGGCGGAGTACACCAGGAAGTTGGTGTTGAAGAGCACCGGGCCCACCACCGGGATGTCGGCCAGGCCGGGGATGCGCCAGGTGGCCATCTGCGGCGGCTGGTTGTACTTCTGTGAGTTCGGCTGCATCAGCCGCTCGTAGAGGAACCCGGTGACGCCGGTGGCGAACAGGTTGAGCACGATGCCCACCACGACCTGGTCGACCAGGAACCGGATGGCCAGCACGGCCAGCATCCAGGCGATGATCACGCCGCCGATGGCCGCGCTGATCAGGCCGGCCCAGACGCTGGTGGCCAGCGTGCCGACCAGGGCCGCGCCGAACGCGCCCATCAGGAACTGGCCCTCGATGGCCACGTTGACCACGCCCGAGCGCTCGCCCAGCACACCGGCCAGCGCGCCCAGGATCAGTGGCAGGGCCAGCTGAAGGCTGCCGCTGGCCGTGTCCACCAGCGGCAGGAACTGCCCGGCCACCTGCCAGCACAGGAACGACAGGACGAAGCAGACCACACCGATCGACAGCAGGGTCGTGTGATGCCGGGCGGCCCAGCCCAGGCTGCTCAGCAGCAGCGCGCCGGCAGCCAGGGTCAGGATGCCGAACAGGACCGCGCCGATCTTGCCGTTGATGCTCAGGGCGGCGCCGTTGGAGTCGGTGCTCAGCGTGAACCGGGCGGCCTGCGACTTGGCCACCGCGCCGAACACGAGCGCGGCGACTAGGCCCAGCAGCACCAGCGCGACGCCCAGGCGGCGGGACCGGTCCCAGAACCGGCGGGGCACGACGGCCTCAGCCGCCGGCGCCTCGATGGTCGCAGACGACATCTGCGTCACCAACCCTTCGCCACGGATGCGCCGAGACTCCCCGACCGGGCCGCTCGGAGATGGAAGATCGCCTTCACCAGGGCCGGCGCGGCGATGAAGATGACGATCAGCGCCTGCAGCACCGTCACCAGTTCGAGCGAGATCTGGGCGTCGACCTGCATCAGGTTGCCGCCGGCCCGCAGCGCGCCGAACAGCACCGCCGCCCACAGCGTGCCCCACGGCCGGTTCCGACCGAGCAGCGCGACCAGCAGCCCGTCGAACCCGATGTTGCCGGCCACCTGCGGCGTCAGCCGGTACGCGACCCCGAGCACCTGAGCCGCGCCGCCGAGCCCGGCCAGGCCCCCGGCGACGACCATGAGCAGGGTGTACGTCCGGGCCACGCTGATCCCGGCGGTCTTGGCGGCGGCCGGGTTGGCGCCCACCGCGCGCAGCTCGAACCCGAACGCCGATCGGTTCAGCAGCCAGGCCACACCCGCGGTGACCAGGACGGCCAGCACGATGCCGAGGTTGACCCGTAGCGCGCCGCCCAGCCCGGGCAGCTGGGCCGAGGAGGCGACGGTCTTGCTGACCGCGTCCGAGCGCCCGGTGGCCTGCACGCTCTTCTGCAGAATGAGCCAGCCCAGGAACAGCATGGCCACGTAGTTGAGCATGATCGTGGTGATCACCTCGTGGGCCCCGGTCCGGGCCTTGAGGATGCCGGGCACGAACCCCCAGACCGCGCCGGCCAGCATGCCGAAGATCAGCGCCACGAGCAGGTTCACTACCGGCGGAAGGCCGAAGGCGAAGCCGGCCACCGCGGCGCCGATGGTGCCGACCACCGCCTGACCCTGGCCGCCGATGTTGAACAGGCCGCCGCGGAACGCCAGCGCCACCGACAGGCCGGTGAAGACCAGCGGGGCGGCGTACGTCAGGGTCTCCGAGATCGGGTTGAGCGCCGCCTGCCAGGTGCCGCTCCCGTCGATCCAGGCCGAGATCGCGGCCGGGTCGAAGACGGCGCCCTTGAACAGGTCGGAGTAGGCGGTGCCGATCAGGTTCCAGCTGCCGGTCAGGGCGTCGCTCGGCCGTGCGGTGAAGTAGCTGAACTGGCTCAGCACGTCGGAGTCCGACACGACGATCAGGATCGCGCCGATGACCAGGGCGAGCAGGATCGACAGGACCGTGACGGTGACCGTGTTGGCCGACCAGAGGTTCTTCAGGAAGACGCTCAGGAACGTCTCCCGACCCGGTTCGTCGGCCTTCGCCGGTGGCGGCGCTTCGATCGGGGAGTCCACGTCGGTGGTCATTGCGCCGCCTCCTCGCTGGCTGGCCGGTCGCCGCTGATACCGGCCATCAGCAGGCCGATCGCCTCCCGTGGAGTGTCCGGCGACACGATCGCCAGCACCTTCCCGCTGTACATCACCGCGACCCGGTCGGCCAGCCCCATCACCTCGTCCAGTTCGGACGAGACGACCAGCACCGCGGTGCCGACCTCGCGCTCGTGCATGATCCGGCCGTGGATGAACTCGATCGAGCCCACGTCCACCCCCCGGGTCGGCTGCGACGCGACGAACAACCGCAGCGGGCGGGACATCTCCCGAGCCACCACGACCTTCTGCTGGTTGCCACCCGACAGGGTGCTGACCGCGGAGTCGGGGGACGAGGTGCGGATGTCGAACTGCTCCACCCGGTCGCGGGCCGACTTGTCGATGGCCTGCGGGTTGAGGCGGAACGCGTTGCCGTACGGCGGCCGGTCGTACTGGTCCAGCACCAGGTTCTCGGCTACCGAGAACTCCTTGACCACGCCGTCCAGGCTGCGGTCCTCGGGGATGTAACCGATGCCGGACCGCAGGATCCGCTTGGTAGACATGTCGAGCAGGTTCTCGTTGTCCACGGTGATCGTGCCCGCCCGGACCGGCCGCAGGCCCATCACGGCCTCGACCAGCTCCGTCTGCCCGTTGCCCTGGACGCCGGCGATGCCGAGCACCTCGCCCGCGCGCACCTCGAGGTCGACACCGTCGACGACACGGATGCCGCGGTCGTCCTCGACGACCAGGCCGGCGATCTTGAGCACCGCGCGGCCCACCTCGACGGCGGACTTGGCCACCTCGAGGCTGACCTCGCGGCCGACCATCAGCGACGCCAGCTCGTCCTCTCCGGTGTCCGGAGTGGCGACGGCGACGGTCCGGCCGCGGCGGATCACCGTGATCCGGTCGGCGATCGCCTTGACCTCTTTGAGCTTGTGGGTGATGAACACGATGGACTTGCCGGTCTCGGCCAGCGACCGCATGACCGCGAGCAGTTCCTCGGTCTCCTGCGGGGTCAGCACGGCCGTCGGCTCGTCCAGGATGAGCAGGTCGACGTCCCGGGTGAGCGCCTTGACGATCTCCACCCGCTGCTGCGCGCCGACCGGGAGGTCCTCGACCCGCGCGTCCGGGTCGACCGGCAGGCCGTACCGCTTCGACACCTCGAGCACGTCGCGCCGGCTGCGGCGGCGGTCCAGCCAGCCGAGCGGGCCGCCGGTGGTCTCCTCGGCGCCGAGCGCGATGTTCTCGGCCACGGTGAACACCGGCACGAGCATGAAGTGCTGGTGGACCATGCCGATGCCGGCCGCGATCGCGTCCCGGGGACTGCGGAACGTCTTGACCTCGCCGTCCACCAGGATCTCGCCCTCGTCGGGCTGCAGCAGGCCGTAGAGCTGGTTCATCAGCGTCGACTTGCCGGCGCCGTTCTCGCCGAGCAGGGCGTGCACCTCACCCGGCTCGACCGTGATGTCGATGTGGTCGTTGGCCACCAGGTCGCCGAAGCGCTTGGTGATGCCGCGCAGTTCGAGTCTCAGCGGAATCTCCCGGGGGCGTTTGCTTCGGACGCGGCAGGACCGCCGCCCCACCAGTCACGGTCGGGCGGCGGCCGATGCCACCTAGCGAAGGATCACTGGGGCGCGTTGGCCGATTCGACCTTCACAGTGCCCGAGATGATGTCCTGCTTCAACTGGTCGACCTCGGACTTCAGGCCCGAGTCGATCTTGCTGTCGAACTGGCTGTACGGCGCCAGCGAGACACCGTTGTTCTTCAGGTTGCCGAGGTAGCCCGGGGCGGCCGCGAGGGCCTGGCCCTTGGCCCCGGTCGCGACGGCCGTCTTGACCGCGTCCGTGACGTTCTTGACCACCGTGGTCAGGAAGACGTCGCAGTACTGGGCGGCGCTCTTGCAACCGTCCTGGTCGACCCAGATGATCGACAACTTGCCACCGGAGGCCTTGGCCAGGTCGGCCGCGCCCAGACCGGTGCCACCGGCGACCGGCAGGATCACGTCCGCGCCCTGGCCGACGAAGGTACTGGCGATCGCCTTGCCCTTGTTCTGGTCGGTGAAGCTCTCGGCGAAGTTGCCGTTCTGCTTCGCCTTGTCCCAGCCCAGGACCTGGACGCTCTTGCCCTTCTTCTGGTTGTAGTACGCGACGCCGTCCGCGAACCCGTCCATGAACACCGTCACCGGCGGGATCTTCAGGCCGCCGAAGGTGGCCACCTTGCCGGTCTTCGAGTAGCCCGCGGCCAGGTAACCGGCCAGGAACGCGGCTTCGTCGGTGGCGAACTGCATCGGGAACACGTTGGTGGCACCGGCCACGGCGCTGTCCACGATGCCGAACTGCGAGCTCGTGCTCTCCGCCGCCACCTTCTTGGTCGCGTCCGACATCAGGCCGCCGACGGCCAGGATGAAGTTGCACTTCTTGGTGACGAAGCTGCGCAGGTTCGGCTCGTAGTCGCTCTCCGCATTGGAGGCCACGTACTGCGGGTCGACGTTGCTGGCCTCGGTCTTGGCCGCCTGCACGCCGGCCCAGGCCGACGCGTTGAAGGACTTGTCGTCGATACCGCCGGTGTCCGTCACCATGCAGGCCTTGTACGCCGCGGCGGTGCTGGCACCGCTGCTTCCGCTCGAGGTCGTCTTGTCGGGGGCGTTGCCACAAGCCGCCGCCGTGAGCATGAGCCCACCGGAGGCGAGAACCGCAACGATTCGCTTCCCAGTAACTGGGCGCAAAACGCCCTCCTTCCAGTAACACACCGGCACGTCGCGGTGAGTCTCAGGCGGGAGCGTACGCGCAGGCCAGAGCCGCGTCAGGAGATCGGCCCGGACTGTTGGCGCACCGTTATACGGCCACGACCGGAGTGCTGGCGTTTGAGCGAATTAGCCGGTGGACCGGGAAACCTGCCGTTAATCTTTCGGCGCCCGCGCCGCGACGACGGCGGATTCTTCGGTACGGCTCGAGACGCGCCAGGCCTTGACCCCGAGCACCCCGACGGTGGTCCCGATGACCAGCGACGCGGCGATCAGGACGGCGTGCACCCAGAGGAACGTGGTGGGTGTCCCGTCCGAGAACGATCGGCCGTCCTTGACGATCGCCACCGCGAACCGGGGCCAGATCAGCCAGCTCCAGACGCCCACGCCGACCAGGAAGGCCGCCCACCGCCGCGAGATCATCACCGGTCCAGTGTGTCAGTGCCCGGGAGGCGGCCGGCGATGCGGGCGAAGCCGGCTTTGACCTCGGCCTCGGTAGGGGCGCGTCCGACCGTCACGTGCCGGGTCTCCCACTGAAGTTCCGGGAGTTCCTCCGACTCGTCGGTGACGGCGGTGCGGGCCAGTTCGATCTCGTCGCGGATGGCTTCGGCGTCGACCAGCGGCAGCAGCGGTTCGACCACGGCCATCAGCTCCTCGTCGGCCACCACGGCCTGGCCCAGCGCGAGCGCGTGCGCGCGTTCGTACGGTCCGCAGACCACCGGTTCCCAGCCTTCGTCCTCGTCGAGCGGCCCGATGGTGATGACCCACGGCAGATCCGCCACGGGCGAGCCGACCGGCAGGTCCAGCGTCATGAGTGTGCCCACCGGCACATCATTGCGGGCGGTCGTGCCGAATCCAGATGTTTTGCCCCACCGGGGCAGTTTTATCGTCAGCTGACAGGTCGACCACGCGGCCGTGCGGGCTGGTCGCCGACCACGCCGCCCCGAACAGCAGCAGCTGGTTGAACACATACAGGTAGACGAGCACGCCGACGGCGCTGGCGACCAGGCCATACGCCGGGTTCCGCTCGACCAGCCCGACGAACGACTTGCCCACCGTGTTCAGCAGCGTGATGCCCACCCCGACCTGCAGGACCGGCGGGATCAGCCGGCGGACCGTCATCCGCAGCCGGGGCACCGCGGCCAGCAGAGCGGTGGCCAGCAGCATATTCACCGCCACGGTCAGGATCAGGCTGATCGCCGACTCCACGAACGCCAGGTGATTGCCGAAGAGCCAGTCCAGCAGCTTCTCCAGCCCGTAGACACCGAGCTGGGACAGCGCCAGCAGCAGCAGGATGCCGATCAGCACGACCAGGTCGACCGCCTGCCGTACGCCGATGTAGCCGGGCTGCTGGTTGAGGCGCCAGATCAGCCGTTGCGACGAGCGGATCGCCTCCACCCAGCCGATGCCGGTGAAGGTCAGGCCGACGATGCCGACGATGCCGACGGTCTTGCCGCTGTTGAGGATCTGCTGCAGGTCGAGGAACGGCAGGTTCTGCCGCAGGAAGTCGTGGACGATGTCGAACAGCTCGGTGTTGTTGGTGAGCAGGATGCCGAACAGCGAATAGCCGATCAGCAGCAGCGCGAAGATCGCGAAGAACCCGTAGTACGCGATGGCCGCGGCCAGCCGTCCGCCCTGCACCTCGTCGTACCGCAGCCAGGCCCGGCTGAAGTGATCGAAATACGGCGAGCGGTACCGCCAGCGCATGATTCGCGACACGGCCGCGTCGTACGCCCGGTCGATCGGGTTCACGCGCAGACCGTAACCGACGGCGACATTCCCGCCGCGATCAGCCCAGTGGGTAGTCCCGGTGTCGCTGCCACATCCCGGCGCCACCGTGGAGGAACAGCGTGAACGAGCTGACCGGAAAGCGGGCGTCGAACCCGGCGAGATCGTCGAACGCCGCGTCCAGGGCCGCCGGCGGCACGTCCTGGGCCACGGTGACGTGCGGGTGGTACGGGAACCGGGCGTCGCGCTCGACTCCTCCGGCCGCGGCGATCTCCCCCGCCAGCAGCTCGCACTCGCTGATCCCGACGGCCACGGTCACGAAGACGACCTCGGTGATCGGCCGGAACGTGCCGGTCCCGCGCAGCTGGATGGTGAACGGCGGGTGGTCGGCCGCCACCTTCTCCAGGTCACGCTCGATGGCGGGCAGCGCGTCGGCCGGCACCTCGGTCGGCCCGAGCAGGGTGACGTGCGCCGGGGTCCAGGCCGCGTGCGGATCGCCGGCCTCGGCCCGCCGCCGCGTCAGGGCACTGCCCCACGGCTCCGGGACGTCGATCGCGACTCCGATGCGGGTCGTGCTCGGTTCCACGCGGTCAGATCCCGCCGCTGGACGCCAGGAACCCGATGTTCCGGTACGCCCGGGCCAGCGTCACCGAGGCCACCGCGCGCGCCTTCTCCGCCCCCTCGGCCAGCACCTTGTCCAGGTGACCGGGGTCCTCGAGGTACATCCGGGTGCGCTGCTGGACCGGCTTGACGAACTCGACCACGATCTCGGCCAGGTCCTTCTTCAAATCGCCGTAGCCGTGGCCGTCGTACTGCTCGAGCAGCTCGTCGATGGCCCGCCCGGTGAGCGCGGCGTAGATGGTCAGCAGGTTGCTGACGCCGGGCTTGTTCTCCTCGTCGTAGAGGATCTCGCGGCCGGTGTCGGTGACTGCCGACTTGATCTTCTTGGCCGACCGGGCCGGCTCCTCGAGCAGCTCGATGATGCCGTTGGGCGAGGACGACGACTTCGACATCTTCGAGGTCGGGTCCTGCAGGTCGGTGATCTTGGCGGTGTCCTTGACGATGTACGGCGAGGGGACCCGGAAGGTCGGGCCGTACCGGGTGTTGTACCGCTGCGCCAGGTCCCGGGTCAGCTCCAGGTGCTGCCGCTGGTCCTCGCCGACCGGCACCTGGTCGGCCTGGTAGAGCAGGATGTCGGCGGCCTGTAGGATCGGGTACGTGAACAGCCCGACCGTGGTCGAGTCCTGTCCCGCCTTGGCCGACTTGTCCTTGAACTGAACCATCCGGCTGGCCTCGCCGAACCCGGTGATGCAGCTCATCACCCAGCCGAGCTGCGCGTGCTCGGGCACGTGCGACTGGACGAACAGCGTGCACCGTTCCGGGTCCAGTCCGAGCCCGAGCAGCTGGGCCACGGACAGCCGGGTCCGGTTCCGCAGGGCCACCGGGTCGTGCCCCATGGTGATCGCGTGCAGGTCGACCACGCAGTAGAACGCGTCGTAGGTCTCCTGCAGCGACACCCAGTTGCGCACGGCCCCGAGGTAGTTGCCGAGGTGGAACGAGTCGGCGGTCGGCTGGATGCCGGAAAGCACGCGGGGGCGCGAGGCTGCGTCGGACATGAGCGCCATTGTGTCAGTCACTACCCGCACATGGCGAACACCCTTGGTAGGCGTGGCCCCGTGTTCGAACATGTTGACTCATGAGCGTTCTTGGTGGAAACTGACGAGTAACCGCCTGCTCTGTCTACGCTGGAACTCACCGATCGAAGGGGTCGAAAGTGAAACTGCTCGTCACCGGAGGGGCCGGCTACGTCGGTAGCGTCACCAGCCGCCTGCTGCTCGACGCCGGCCACGAGGTCGTCGTCCTGGACAACCTGGTCACCGGCTTCCGAGAAGCGGTTCAACCCGATGCGACCTTCGTCCAGGCCGACATCGCGGACGCGGCCACCGTGCTCACGCCGGGCAGTGGATTCGACGCGGTGCTGCACTTCGCCGGGCTGATCGCGGCCGGCGAGTCGATGGTCAAGCCCGAGCTCTACTGGCACGACAACCTGGTCAAGTCACTGGCCCTGCTGGACGCGGTGCGGGCGGCGGGGGTGCCCCGGCTGATCTTCTCCTCCACCGCGGCGGTCTACGGCAACCCGAGCGAGAACCCGATCACCGAGGGCGCGACCAAGGCGCCGACCAACACGTACGGGGCGACCAAGCTCGCCTTCGACTTCGCGCTGACCTCGGAGGCGTTCGCACACAAGCTCGGCGCGGTCTCGCTGCGGTACTTCAACGTGGCCGGGGCGTACATCCGGCCCGGCGTCGCGGTCGGCGAGCGGCACGACCCGGAGTCCCACCTGATCCCGATCGCCCTGCAGGTGGCCGCAGGCAAGCGGGACAAGCTCAAGCTGTTCGGCGATGACTACCCGACGCCGGACGGCACCAACGTGCGCGACTACATCCACGTCGAGGACCTCGCCCGCGCCCACCTGCTGGCGCTGGACGCGGCCACCGGCGGCGAGCACCGGATCTACAACCTGGGCAACGGCACCGGCTTCTCCAACCTGCAGGTGGTCGACGCCGCTCGGGCGGTCACCGGGGCCGAGCTGCCGGTCGAGATCGCCCCCCGGCGCGACGGCGACCCGGCCACCCTGGTGGCGTCGTCCGAGCGGGCCCGGGCCGAGCTGGGCTGGATCCCGGCGCGGAACACGCTGGCCGATATGATCGGCGACGCCTGGGAGTTCTACCGGGCGCACGTGGCGTGATCTGATCACGGAATGACCGACACCGATGTGGCCGGCCGGGCCGCCGACGAGTTCCGGGCACGCTTCGACCAGACCCCGGCCGGTCTGTGGGCCGCACCCGGGCGGCTCAACCTGATCGGCGAGCACACCGACTACAACGATGGGTTCGTGCTGCCGTTCGCGCTGCCCGAGCGGGTGGTCGCCGCGGCCGCCGCCTGGTCCGGCCCGGGCTGGCAGGTGTGCACCGACTTCGCCGAGGGTGCGGTGTCCTTCGACGACCCGCAGCCGGGCAGCGTCGAGGACTGGGCCGGGTACGTGGCCGGCGTGGTCTGGGCGCTCCGCGACCGGGGCTTCGACGTGCCGCCGGCCCGGATCGCGCTGGCCTCGGACGTACCCGTGGGTGCGGGTCTGTCGTCGTCGCACGCGATGGAGTGCGCGGTGCTGACCGCGCTGTGCGACCTCGGACACCTGGACCTGCCGATGGCCGAACGGCCGCAGCTGGTGCAGCGGACCGAGAACGTCTACGTGGGCGCACCCACCGGGATCATGGACCAGTCGGCGTCGCTGCGCTGCGAGGCCGGGCACGCGCTGTTCCTGGACTGCCGGTCGTTGGAGGTCGAGCAGATCCCGTTCGACGTGACCACCGAGGGGCTGGCCGTGCTGGTGCTCAACAGCAACGCCCCGCACCATCACAGCGACGGCGAGTACGGCGCCCGCCGCAAGTCGTGCGAGGAGGCAGCCCGGATTCTGGGCGTGCCGGCGCTGCGCGACATCGCGTTCGACGACCTCGACAAGGCGCTGGCCCGGCTGGACGACGAGGTGACGCGCAAGCGGGTGCGGCACGTGGTGACGGAGGACCAGCGGGTGCTGGACACCGTGGCGACGCTGCGGTCGGGGCGGATCCGGGAGATCGGGCCGCTGCTGACCGCGTCGCACGCGTCGATGCGGGACGACTTCGAGATCACGGTGGCGCAGGTCGACGTGGCCGTCGAGGCGGCGCTGGCGGCCGGGGCGTACGGCGCCCGGATGACCGGCGGCGGCTTCGGTGGATGCGTGATCTCGCTGGTCGACGCGGACCGGGCCGACGCCGTGGCGGCCGCCGTGGCCGACGCGTACGCGCAGCGGGGTTTCACCGCGCCGACTCCGTTCACGGCAGTTCCGAGCGCGGGTGCGACGCGGCTCTGAACGGGTACAACCCATGTGATGACCGACGAGCAGAAGTACGAGGACGAGCCCAACGAGGCGGGCTTCGCCGGCGACCCGACCACGCCCGAGCTGGAACCGGAGCGGGAGCACGGCGAGCACCCGTTCGGCGAGACCGAGACGCTCGAGGGTCTCGAGCCCGACGACAAATCGCGGTTACTGGGCTTCGATGATCATGCCCGCGGCGACCGTGCGGTTGGTGGACTCGTCGATCAGGATGAAGCCACCGGTCGTACGGTTGCGGCGGTACTCGTCGGCGAGCAGCGGGACCGTCGTACGCAGCTTGACCCGGCCGATCTCGTTCAGCCCGAGCTGATCCGCGGTCTCGTCCCGGTGCAGCGTGTTGACGTCCAGCCGGTACTGCAGGCCGCGGACCACGGCGCGGGCACTCCGGGTGGTGTGCTTGATCGAGTACTTGGCCCCGACCCGCAACGGTGCCGACTCGTCCATCCAGCAGATCATCGCCTCGATGTCCTGGGCCGGGGTGGGCGCGTTGTGCGGCCGGCAGATCATGTCGCCGCGCGAGATGTCGATCTCGTCGGTCAGCCGGACCGTCACCGACATCGGCGGGAACGCCTCCGGCACCTCGCCGTCGGCGGTGTCGATGGCGGCGATCGTGCTGGTCAGACCGGACGGCAGCACCATCACCTGGTCGCCCGGCTTGAGCACGCCGGAGGCCACCTGACCGGCGTAGCCGCGGTAGTCGGTGACGGTGGTGGACTGTGGGCGGATCACGTACTGCACCGGGAACCGCACGTCGACCAGGTTACGGTCGCTGGCGATGTGCACGTGCTCGAGGTGGTGCAGCAGCGACGGGCCCTCGTACCACGGGCTCTTGTCGCTGCGCGAGGCGATGTTGTCGCCGTTGAGCGCCGACACCGGAATGACGGTCAGGTCGGGCGCGTCGAGCTTGGCCGCGAACGAGGTGAACTCGTCGGCGATCCTCTCGTAGATCGACTGGTCCCAGTCCACCAGGTCCATCTTGTTCACGCACAGGACCAGGTGCGGCACCCGCAGCAGACTGGTCAGGAAGGCGTGCCGGCGGGACTGCTCGACGAGGCCCTTGCGCGCGTCCACCAGGATCAGCGCCAGGTCGGCGGTGGAGGCGCCGGTGACCATGTTCCGGGTGTATTGGATGTGCCCCGGGGTGTCGGCGATGATGAACTTCCGCCGCGGCGTCGCGAAGTAGCGGTAGGCGACGTCGATGGTGATGCCCTGCTCCCGCTCGGCCCGCAGGCCGTCGGTGAGCAAAGCCAGGTTGGTGTACTCGTCGCCCCGCGAGGCGCTGGCCAGTTCGACCGCCTCGAGCTGATCCGCGAAGATCGTCTTGGTGTCGAAGAGCAGCCGCCCGATCAGGGTGGACTTGCCGTCGTCGACGCTTCCGGCGGTGGCGAACCGCAGCAGGTCCATGCTCCGCGCGGACGCGGCCTCGGACTCCAGCACGGCCTGGCTCATCAGAAGTACCCTTCCCGCTTGCGGTCTTCCATCGCCGCTTCGCTGACCTTGTCGTCGCCCCGGGTCGCGCCGCGCTCGGTGATCCGGGTGGCGGCGACCTCGTCGATGACCTTCTCCACGGTGTCCGCGTCGGACAGCACGCCCGCGGTCTGCGACGCGTCGCCGACCGTCCGGTAGCGGACCCGCATGACCGACGGCACCTCGCCCTCCTTGGGGCGGATGAACTCGTTGACCGCGTAGAACATGCCGTTGCGCTCGATCATCTCGCGGTCGTGCGCGTAGTAGATGCTCGGCAGCTCGATGCGTTCCTTGGCGATGTAGTGCCAGATGTCCAGCTCGGTCCAGTTGGACAGCGGGAACACCCGGATCGACTCGCCCGGGTGGTGCCGGCCGTTGTAGAGCTCCCAAAGCTCCGGCCGCTGGCTCTTCGGGTCCCACTGGCCGAACTCGTCGCGGAAGCTGAACACCCGCTCCTTGGCCCGGGCCTTCTCCTCGTCGCGGCGGGCGCCACCGAACAGCGCGTCGAAGCGGTACTTCTCCACCGCGGCCAGCAGCACCGGGGTCTGGATCCGGTTGCGGGTGCCGTCCGGCAGCTCGCGGACCAGGCCGGTGTCGATCGCCTCCTGCACGCTGGCCACCACCAGGTTCAGGCCGAGCGCGGCCACCCGGACATCCCGGAACTCGAGCACCTCCGGGAAGTTGTGGCCGGTGTCGATGTGCATGACCGGGAACGGGATCTTGGCCGGGGCGAACGCCTTCTCGGCCAGCCGCAGCATGACGATCGAGTCCTTGCCCCCGGAGAACAGCATCACCGGCCGCTCGAACTCGGCCATCACCTCCCGCATGATGAAGATGCTCTCCGCCTCGAGGGCTTCGAGGTGCGAGACCCGATAGCGCTTTGTCTGGCTCATAGGGATGTGGGCAAACCTTCCGAGATACGGCCGTACGGATCGGCGCTCAGGCTATCGGGATGTGTCGCCGCAGCGCTGCGAGCAACCGAGGAGCGAGATCCTTGCGGCACACCACCAGGTCGGGCAGCTTCGGATCGGCCTCGTTGTATTTCAACGCAGATCCGTCGATTCGGCTAGCGTGCAGGCCCGTGGCCGTGGCCACAGCCACCGGCGCGGCGCTGTCCCACTCGTACTGACCGCCGGCGTGTACGTACGCGTCGGCGTCGCCGCTGATCACCGCGGCGATCTTCACCCCGGCCGAGCCCATCGGCACCAGCTCGGCCCCGATCTCCTCGGCCAGCGCGGTGACGAAGGCCGGCGGCCGGGTGCGGCTGGCCGCGATCCGGATCGGGCCGCCGGTGGCGGTCGGGACTGGGAGCGGCGGGTACGCGGGCGGCTGGTCGGTGGCCAGCGTGCGGTGCTGGGCCGGCATCGCCACGGCGCCGGCCGACAGGCAGTGCGGGCGGCTGCACTCGGCGGTCCAGAGGGCCACGTGCACGGCCCAGTCGGTGCGGCCCTGTTCGGAGAACTCGCGGGTGCCGTCCAGCGGGTCGACGATCCACACCCGGGACGCCCCCAGCCGCTCCGGCCGGTTCCGTACCGCCTCGCCGTCCGGCCAGGCCACCCGGGACTGGGCGTCCTCCTCCGACAGCACCGCGTCGGCGGGACGCCAGCGGGCCAGCTCGGCCCGGATCAGATCGTGGGCGGCGTTGTCCCCGGCCGACTTGAGCGCGGCGGCGTCGGCGTACCCGACCTCGTTCCGCACCCGGAGCAGCAACTGGCCGGCCCGGTCGGCCAGCCAGCGGGCGAACGCGCCGTCGGTGGGCGGCGGGGCACCGCCCTCGGCGACCTCACGCTGACCGAACAGCCGCGCCGCTGTCCCGGTATCGCCCATCGTCTTGCTCCCTCATCAGTAGGCCCCCGACGACCGAACCACCGCGGTCATGGTCCGCAACAGGATCACCAGGTCCAAACTGAGTGACCAGTTCTCCACATAGCGCAGGTCAAGCCGTACCGCCTCCTCCCACGACAGGTCCGAACGTCCGGAAACCTGCCATAGGCCCGTCATGCCGGGTTTCACAGCGAGCCGGCGCCGGACGTCCGTGGCGTAGGCGGCCACCTCCGCGGGCAGCGGCGGGCGGGGCCCGACCAGCGACATCTGCCCGGCGGCCACGTTCAGCAGCTGCGGCAACTCGTCCACCGAGAACCGGCGCAGCCAGCGGCCGACCGGGGTGACCCGCGGATCGTCACGCATCTTGAACAGCACCCCGTCGTGCTCGTTGAGGTGCCGTAACTCGGCCAGCCGGGACTCCGCGTCCACGTACATGCTGCGGAACTTGAAGATGCGGAACTCACGGCCGTCACGGCCGACCCGTACCTGACGAAAGAGTACCGGCCCCCGGGAGGTCAGCCGGACACAGAGTGCGACGCCCAGCAGCACCGGTCCGAACAGCATCAGCAGCAGCACCGAGGCGATCCGGTCGACCAGATCCTTCACCACCCGGACGCCGCCGTGCAGGCGTGGGTGCTCGACGTGCAGCATCGGCAGCCCGTCGAACGGCCGGATGGTGGTCCGCGCGCCGGCCACGTCGACCAGGGCGCTGGCCACCACCAGGTCGACCTCGTCGCGTTCCAGGCGCCAGGCCAGCCGGCGCAGCGCGGCGCCGTCCAGTTCGGGGCAGCTGAGCACGACCACGGTGTCGGCCTCGGCCACGTCGACGGCCTGGCTGATGTCGTCGAACGTGCCGAACACCGGCAGATCGAGCACGCCGTCGTGCTGCGGCGGCAGGCACGCGCCGACCACCTCGAGCCCGTGGTACCGCTCGCGCCGCAGCTGGCGGGTGATGCCGATGACCGACAGCTCGTGCCCGACCACGAGCACCCGGCGCAGGCACTCGCCGCGCTCCCGGGCCACGTGCAGGCGCTTGCGCAGGGTGAACCGGAGCACGACGACCGAGACGATCGCGGTCGGGATCGCGGCCAGCACGTACGACCGGGCCAGGTCCAGATTCAGCGCGTACGACAGGACCGCGACGCCGGCGATCAGGCCGACCCCGCCCCGGAAGACGCGCTGGTACTCGTCGGTGCCGACGAACAGGTACCGCCGCTCGTACGCCCGGCTCACCGCCAGCACCAGCAGCAGGACGACCGGCAGCACCGCCGACAGACCCAGATAGGCCCGGTTGTACGTGGTGACCGCCTCGCCGAAGCGCAACTCGAAGGTGACCGCTCCGGCGGCCGTGCCGGCGATCAGGTCGATCAGCACCAGGGTCCGGACGTACCGCCCTTCCCAGCGCTGCCGCCGCGACATCGCCGCGTGCCGGCCCCGGATCCGGACGAACGGGCGGCTCGGCGGCCGGACCGCGGACGACTTGTTGGGCTCGTCGATCCAGATCCGGTCCATCGCCCGGTTGCGCGTCCGGCTGCCGGTGGCCGCGCGGGGTGGTGCGTTGTGGCCGCCGGCCCCGGCCGGTGCCGGACTGGACGGGATCGCCGGTGACGTGATCCGGTTGCGGCTGTGTGGCTGCTTCGGCGACGGCCGGCGGGTCCGCGGGCCGCGATTGGCCGGTGGATGGTTGGCCCGGCCGTAGTTCTCCGCCGGCGGCTCGGCCTCCGGGACCAGCGGCAGCACGACCGTGGTCTCGTTGAGCGCTCTCCGGCGTTCCTCGGCCAGGTTCCTCTGCACAGCCGAACCTCCCCGTGGCGTCATCGCATGTGCTTTTGACATGACCAACGGCTGATCGGGGAAAGCGTCACGGAACCGATAGACGGACAAAAGGGTCCAAACGATCAATCAATTTGCGCGCATTGATTCAGGAACCGTGGTATTTGTTCTGCGCCCACTCCACCCCCTCGACCACCACCGCCTCGGTCACGTCGGCGGCGCGATCGACCAGAAACTCCAGCTCCTTGCGCTCGGCCGCGGAGAAGTCGGAGAGGACGTAATCGGCCGGATCCTGCCGCCCCGGCGGCCGGCCGATACCGAACCGGACCCGGGCGTACTCCTTGCTGCCCAACGATTTCGACATCGAGCGCAGCCCGTTGTGGCCACCCTCACCACCGCCGCGCTTCGCCCGGATCTGCCCGTACGGCAGGTCGAGCTCGTCGTGCACGGCGATCACGTTGTCCACCGGCACCTTGAAGAACTGCGCCAGCGACGCCACCGGGGCGCCGGACAGGTTCATGAAGGTGAGTGGCTTGACCAGCACCAGCCGGGGCCCACCGAACCCGAGCCGGCCCTCGGCCACGTCGGCGTGGCCGCGCTTGGACCGGCCGAACTTCCCGCCGATCCGGCCGGCCAGCAGGTCCGCGACCAGGAAGCCCACGTTGTGCCGGTTCCCGGCGTACTCCTTGCCCGGGTTGCCCAGGCCGACGACCAGGAACGGCGCTTCGTCCGTCATCTACCTCTCCCCCACGAAGACTCTCCCCCACGAAAACAGGGAAAGTGCCGGCCGGCACTTTCCCTGTTCGGTCCGTACGTTCGGCGCCTACTCGGCCGCCGTGGGCTCCGACTCGGGATCGCCCTCGGCAGTCTCCGTGGCGGTGTCGCCGGTGTCGCCCTCGAGCTGCTCGGCGGTCTGCGCCTGGCTGATCACGGCGAGCACGTAGTCCGCGTCGACGGCCAGTTCCGAACCCTCCGGGAGGGTCACGTCGGCGGCGGTGATCTGCGAACCCGCCTCCAGGCCCTCGATCGAGACCTCGAAGCTGTTCGGCAGGTGCATGGCCTCGGCGATCACGGCCAGCGTGGTCGACTCGCTCACCACCAGGGTGTTGCGGGCGGCCTCGCCGGTCAGCGTCACCGGGACGTCGACCTGAACCTTCTCGCCGCGGCGCACGATGATCAGGTCCACGTGCTCGTACGTGTCCTTGATCGGGTCGCGCTGGATCGCCTTGGGCAGCGCCAGCGTGGTGCCGGACGCACCGTTGATGTCGATCGTGAACACCTGGTTGAGGCCACCGTGCCGGATCGCGGCGGCGAACTCACGCGCGGGGAGCGCGATGTGCTGCGGCTTCTCGCCGTGGCCGTACAGCACGGCAGGCACCAGGCCGGCCCGGCGCGTGCGGCGGGCACCACCCTTGCCGAACTCGGTACGGGGCTCGGCGCTGATCTTTACCTCGGACACGGGGAAACTCCTGAAACTCTTGTCGAACGGCTGCGGCTAAGTCGGCGGGCGGCGGCGGTGCATGCTCTGCGGTGCCGGGCGAAGGGCGCTTGGGCACGAGCCCGGAGCACCGCGTCGATCACGGTGCCCTCCACGCCGGCTGCGAACGTCAGCAACCCACGGGGCACCCTCGCCGTGGCAACCGTGCCAGCTTACCTTCCGCGTCGAACGCCGGCTAAGCGGGTCCGCACTGCGCAAAAACTTCACCCGGTCGATGCCTGGTCATCAGCTCAGTCCGCCGAAGAGGGTGGTCACCGAGCCGTCGTCGAAGACCTCGCGGATGGCCCGGGCGAGCAGCGGCGCGATGGACAGCACGGTGATCTTGTCGAGGCACTTCTCCGGGGGCAGTGGCAGCGTGTTGGTCACCACCAGCTCACTGATCCGGCTGTTCTTCAGCCGCTCGGTCGCCGGGTCGGACAGCAGCGCGTGCGTCGACGCGACGATCACGTCGGCCGCGCCCGCATCGAACAGGACGTCGGCCGCCCCGGTGATCGTCCCGCCGGTGTCGATCATGTCGTCCACGATCAGGCAGACCCGGCCCTCGACGTCGCCCACCACCCGGTTGGCGACGACCTGGTTGGGCTTCATCGGGTCGCGCGTCTTGTGGATGAAGGCCAGCGGGCATCCGCCCAGCCGGTCGGTCCAGCGCTCGGCCACCCGGACCCGGCCGGAGTCCGGCGCGACCACGGTCATCGGCCGGTCGGCGTACTTGCGCTGCACGTGCTCGGCCAGGATGTCCATCGCGAACAGGTGATCCACCGGCCCGTCGAAGAACCCCTGGATCTGGGCGGTGTGCAGGTCCACGGTCAGGATCCGGTTGGCGCCCGCGGTCTTCAGCAGATCGGCGATCAGGCGGGCCGAGATCGGCTCACGGCCCCGGTGCTTCTTGTCCTGCCGGCCGTACGGGTAGAAGGGCAGGACGACGGTGATCCGCTTGGCCGACCCGCGCTTCAGCGCGTCGACCATGATCAGCGTCTCCATGACCCAGCGGTTCACGCCCTCGGTCACCGACTGGACCACGAACGCGTCCGAGCCGCGGACGGACTCCCGGTACCGGACGAAGATCTCGCCGTTGGCGAACTCGTAGTTGTCCGTCGGCGTGGGCCCGACGCCCAGCACCTGGCCGATCTCCTCCGCCAGTTCCGGGAAGCCCTGCCCGGAGAAAAGCATCAGACTCTTGCGGTTCTCGGCGACGATGCTGCCCATCGGCTCGTCCGCTCCCGTGGGTCGAGGGGATTGTTCAGTTCGAGTATTCCCTGCGGCCGTTTTCCTGCCACGGGGCCGGACGGCCGACGTGGGCAGTCTCACCCTTCGGTTTCGGCCTGCGCCCGCTGAGCCGCTTCGTCGGACACGGTTCCGGGGCGCTTGCGGGCGGTCCAGCCGTCGATGGTGCGCTGCTGGGCTCGAGTTACGCCGAGCGCGCCGGCCGGCACCGGCGGGGAGATGGCGCTGCCCGCGGCCACGTACGCTCCCGGCCCGATCTCGGTCGGCGCGATCAGCACGCTGTTCGAGCCGACGAAGGCGGCGTCACCGACGGTGGTGTGGTTCTTGGTGAGGCCGTCGTAGTTGGCCACGATCGTGCCGGCGCCGATGTTCGCCTTCCGCCCGATCGTCGCGTCCCCCACATACGACAGATGCGGCACCTTCGCACCCTCGCCGATGTCCGCGTTCTTCGTCTCGACGAAGCCACCGATCTTGCCCTTGCCGCCGAGCTTCGTGCCCGGCCGCAGGTACGAGTACGGGCCGACGGTCGCCGCCGGGCCGATCTGGGCGCCGACCGTGTGCGCCCGCAGGACGGTGGCGCCCTCGCCGACGGTGGTGTCGATCAGCGTCGAGTCGGGGCCGATCACCGCACCCGTGGCCACCGTGGTCGTCCCCTGCAGCTGCGTGTTCTGGTCGAGCACGACGTCCGCGGCCAGCGTCACGGTCACGTCGACCCACGTCGTGGCCGGGTCCATGATCGACACCCCGGACCGCATCCACGCCGTGTTGACCCGGTCGCGCAGCCGGGCCCGCAGGCCGGCCAGCTCGGCCCGGTCGTTGCAGCCCAGCGTCTCCTCGGCGTCCGGCGCGACGAACACGCCGACCGAGTGCCCGACGGCGGCCAGCAGCCCGAACACGTCGGTCAGGTACTCCTCGCCCTGGTCGTTCTCGGTGGACAGCTTGCTCAGCGCCTCGCGCAGCCGGGCGGCGTCGAAGGCGTAGATGCCGGCGTTGATCTCGCGCACAGCCAGCTCGGCGGCGTTGGCGTCGCGGTCCTCGACGATCCGTTCCAGGTGCCCGGCGGCGTCCCGGACGATCCGGCCCAGGCCGGTCGGGTCGGCCACCTCGGCCGCCAGCACGGTCGCGCCGGTACCGGCCTGCTCGTGGGCGGCGACCAGGGCCTCCACCGTTTCCGGACGCAGCAGCGGGACGTCCCCGTTGAGCACGACCACGGTACCGGCCGCGTCCGGGGCGGCCTCGAGCGCGATCCGGACGGCGTGCCCGGTGCCGTTCTGCTGCGCCTGCAGCACCGGTTCGGCCGCCGGGGCGATCTGCGCCAGGTGGGCACTGACCTGGTCGGCCTTGTGCCCGACGACCACGATCGTCTGCTCCGCGCGGGCCGCCCCGGCCGCGGCCAGGACGTGACCGAGCAACGTCCGGCCGAGCAACGGGTGCAGCACCTTGGGGGTGGCGGACTTCATCCGCTTGCCTTCACCGGCGGCAAGAACGATCACGGTACGGCTCGGAACCTGGCTCACGCGGACCCCATATGGCTCTGGCGACATGGACGAGGGCGACCCCTGACCAGGGCGGCCCTGTCCAGGGTGACCCAACCGGGGAGATGCTCGGCCGGAAGGACTCGAACCTTCAAAACCACCTTCAAAGGGTGGGGTGTTGCCAATTACACCACGGCCGAATGGTCCGATCGCCACGATAGCGTTTGGTGACCGGCTCCCGGAACTCACTATCCCAGAGGTGTCAAAACCTGCGGTGGCGAAGTTACGGTTACGTAGGTTACGGTGACGTAGGCGTAGGTTACTGGATCATCGTCGCGATCGGGCCACGCCACTCCCCCGTTGCCGTTTCGATGAGGTGTTATGACGTCTGTGCTCGCCGGACCCACGCAGGCCGGTCCGAAGCCGCTGACCGACGGGCCGCAGCCCCGCGGCATCCTGATCGCGCTCTACGCGTTCGTGATCCTGCCGTTCCTGGCGGTGCTGGTCGCCATCCCGGTGGCCTGGGGCGGCTGGCTCTCGTGGACCGACGTGGCCATCGCGACGGTCTTCTACCTCGTGTCCGGTCTCGGCATCACAGTCGGTTTCCACCGGTACTTCACGCACGGCTCGTTCAAGGCGGCCCGCTGGTTGCGGATCGCCCTGGCGCTGGCCGGGTCGGTGGCCATCGAGGGCAACATCATCCAGTGGGTGGCCGACCACCGCCGGCACCACGCGTTCAGCGACCAGGACGGTGACCCGCACTCGCCGTGGCGGTTCGGGACCGGGTACTGGGCGCTGACCAAGGGCCTGTTCTTCGCCCACGTGGGCTGGATGTTCAGCCGCGAGCTGTCGAACCGCGCCCGGTTCGCCCCCGACCTGCTGGCCGACAAGGACATCCGGCGGGTCGACCAGGCGTTCCCGTTCATCGTGCTCTTCTCGACGCTCGGCCCGGCGCTGCTCGGCGGCCTGATCACCTGGTCGTGGCAGGGGGCGCTGTCGGCGTTCTTCTGGGCCGGCCTGATCCGGATCGGGCTGCTGCACCACGTGACCTGGTCGATCAACTCGGTGTGCCATGTGTACGGCGAGCGCCCGTTCGAGGTCCGCGACGGCGACCGCGCCTCGAACTTCTGGCCGCTGGCGATCATTTCGTTCGGCGAGTCGTGGCACAACCTGCACCACGCCGACCCGACCTGCGCCCGGCACGGGGTGCTGCGCGGGCAACTCGACAGCTCGGCCCGTCTGATCTGGATCTTCGAGAAGATGGGCGCCGCCACGGACGTGCGGTGGCCGAAGCCCGAGCGCCTGGCGGCGAAGATGGTCAAGGTGCCGACATCGTAACGGTGGATCCCACGATTTCCGGTAGGACCGAATCCGAGACGGGCTGGCAGGATGGCCGGGTGACCGACCCAGGCGACACCAACGGTGCAAGACGGCGACCGGCACGGCGCGCGCACTCCACGCCGGACGGTCCGACCGCGGTGGCGCCCGGGGCGACCCGGGTCCGGATGTCGGCGGCGCAGCGCCGGGAGCAGCTGATCACCATCGGGCGGCAGTTGTTCGCCGAGCGCGGGTTCGACGCCACCAGTGTGGAAGAGGTCGCCGCCCGGGCGAAGGTCTCCAAGCCCGTGGTGTACGAGCACTTCGGCGGCAAGGAGGGCCTGTACGCGGTGGTGGTCGACCGCGAGGTGCGGGCGCTGCTGGACCGGATCGCCGCCGCGCTGACCGCCGGGCACCCGCGGGAGTTGCTGGAACAGGCAGCGCTGGCCCTGCTCGACTACATCGAGGAGGAGCCGCACGGCTTCCGGGTGCTGGTGCGGGAGAGCCCGGTGTTGTCGCCCGCGGGGAACTTCTCGAGCGTCATGAACGACGTCGCGCACCAGGTCGAGCACATCCTGGGCGCGGAGTTCAAGCAGCGCGGATTCGACCCGAAGTTCGCCGAGCTGTACTCGCAGGCGCTGGTGGGCATGGTGGCGCTGGTCGGTCAGTGGTGGCGGGAGGCGCGCAAGCCGAAGAAGGAGATGGTGGCCGCGCATCTGGTCAACCTGGCCTGGAACGGCCTCTCCCACCTCGAGGCCAAGCCCACGTTGCTGACCCGCAAGACCCGCTGACGGTTGACCCGCAAGACCCGCTGACGCGAGGCTCGCGGGGCCGGCTCGGTCAGGCGGACTGGCCCTCGCGGACCTCGGCCTCGCGGACGTGGCGGGGCGCGCCGGCCTCGGACTCAGGAGCGATCTTGAGGTAGAGGCTGGACACGATGAGCACCAGGCCGACGAGGAACGTGACGACCACGGTGGAGACCGTGAAGCCGAGGAGATCGGCGTCGGTGCGGGCGGTGGCCAGGCCGAACGCGCCGATCACGAGCATCGCCCAGCCGAGGTACTGGTCGATGGCCAGGTCGATGTTGCGGCCGATCACGCTGCCGAGCAGCACGACGGCGCCCAGGATCAGCGAGACGATCGACCACAGCAGGTTGCCGCCCTGGCCCAGGATGCGGTCGGGGGCCCGCCCGGTGAAGTCGTCGCCGGACGTGGTGATCAGCCCGACGATGCCGAAGAGCAGCAGATAGATGCCGACCAGAGCGCTGAGAAGACGGTAGAGCGGCCGGAGCGGGTGGTTGACCGGGGTGTGCGCCATGTGACCGTCTCCAACGTCGCTACGACTCTGTCGGCCCCGATTGTCGCGCATCACTCGCCGGGATGCGGGAGCACCCCCGGATCAGTTCTCGGGAACCTGCTCGGCCAGCTCGAGCCAAGCCTCCTCGACCGCGGCCCGCTCGGCCTGGACGGCCTTGAGCTGGGTCTCGAATTCGACGATCTTCGCGTAGTCACTGCCGTGTTCGGCCAGACCCGTGTTGATCTTGACGATGCGGTCCTCGAGCTTGCCGAGCTGCCGTTCCAGCCGGCCCAGTTCCTTGCGGGCCGTGCGCAGGTCCCCCGCGTTCATCGCCGGGAGGCCGGCGGAGGACGCCGACGCGGGGAACGCCGCGGACGAGGCGGACAGCGGCGTCGCCGTCCGCGCCAGGTACTCGTCGACGCCGCCGGGCAGATGCACCAGCCGGCCGTCGCCGAAGATGCCGTACGCCGTGTCGGTCACCCGTTCGACCAGGTAACGGTCGTGGCTGGCGACGATCATCGTGCCCGGCCAGGAGTCCAGCAGGTCCTCCAGCGACGCCAGCGTGTCCGTGTCCAGGTCGTTGGTGGGCTCGTCGAGCAGCAGCACGTTGGGCTCACCGGCCAGCAGACGCAGCAGCTGCAGCCGCCGCCGCTCGCCGCCGGACAGGTCGCCGACCGGTGTCCAGATCCGCTTCTCGGTGAAGCCGAACACCTCGGCCAGCTGCGACGCGGACAGGTCCCGGTCGCCCAGCCGGACCCGCTTGGCCACCTCCTCCACCGCTTCGAGGAGGCGCAACGCCGACGGCAGCTCGGTCAGCTCCTGGGAGAGGAACGCCGGGCGTACGGTCGAACCGGTGACCAACCGCCCGCCGCCGGGGTGCATCACGCCGGCCAGCAGACGCAGCAACGTGGTCTTGCCCGCCCCGTTGGCACCCAGGATCGCGATCCGGTCCCCGGGGCCGACCTGCCAGGTGAGGTCGGTGAAGATCCGTTTCGGGCCGGCGTCGAGCGTGACGTTCTCGAGGTCGTAGACCTGTTTGCCCAGCCGGGTGGTGGCCAGCCGCTGCAGGCTGACGGTGTCGCGGACCGGGGGCACGTCGGCGATCAGCGCGTTCGCGGCATCGATCCGGAACCGCGGTTTCGAGGTGCGGGCCGGCGGGCCGCGGCGCAGCCAGGCGATCTCCTTCCGGAGCAGGTTCTGCCGGCGCGATTCGGTCACGGCGGCCACCCGCTGGCGCTCGGCGCGGGTCAGCGTCCAGGCCGCGTACCCGCCCTCGTACGTCTGCACCTGCTGGTCCACGACCTCCCAGGTGGCCGTGCAGACGGCGTCCAGGAACCACCGGTCGTGGGTGACCACGACCAGCGTCCCGCGCCGGGTGAGCAGGTAGCGGGCCAGCCAGTCGACACCGGCCACGTCCAGGTGGTTGGTCGGCTCGTCCAGGAT
>CAXSDA010000037.1:29722-52713 GCA_964236515.1 uncultured Actinoplanes sp. | reverse complement strand
GAACTCGCGGATCGAGCGTTCGAGGGCGTCGCACGCCCAGATGTCGAGGTGGTTGGTCGGCTCGTCCAGGATGAGCAGGTCGGACTCGCGGACCAGGAGCGCGGCCAGGGCGACGCGGCGGCGCTCGCCCCCGGACATCGGGCCGACCGCGGCATCCAGGCCGAGGTGACCCATGCCGAGACCGTTCAGGATGGTCCGGACGCCGGCGTCCCCGGCCCACTCGTGCTCGGCGCCCATGCTCTCGCCCAGCCAGGCGGTGCCGAGCACGACGTCCCGGACGGTGGCCTCGGCGGCCAGGGTCAGCGTCTGCGGCAGCGCCGCGACCCGCAGGTCACGGCGGAGGGTGATCCGGCCGGAGTCAGGTTCCTCGGTCTTGGCGAGCATTCGCAGGAGGGTGGATTTGCCGGCGCCGTTGAGTCCGACGATGCCGACCCGGGCGTCGTCGTCCAGCCCGAGGGAGACGTCGGTGAGCAGTTGACCGGCGGCGCCATAACCCTTGTTGACCCGGTCCAGATTGACGATGTTGGCCACGATCCGCCTAGATTACCCGCGCCCCGGGCATCGGACCCCGGGCCGTACGGGCGTCGCGGCACACCCCGGCCACGGTCAGCGATTCCGCCAGCCGTTCCGCGTGCCCGCTGTCGGTGGCCAGGAAAACACAGGTCGGCCCGGAACCAGAGACGAGTCCGGTGACTGCGCCGGCGTCGTACCCGGCCTTGAGCACGTCGGCCAGGTGCGGCCGCAGTGACAGGGCGGCCGGTTGCAGATCGTTGCCGAGCGCCGCGCCCAGCACCTCGGCGTTGCGCTGGCGCAGCGCGGTCATCAGCGCGTCCGGGTCGGGCACCGGGGTCGGCGGCCAGCTGCTCGCGCGCAGCCGGTCCAGCTCCCGGTAGACCTCCGGGGTGGACAGGCCGCCGTCGGCCACGGCCAGCACCCAGTGCCAGGTGGTCGGCCGGGCCAGGATCGGGCTGATCTGCTCTCCCCGGCCGGTGCCGAGCGCGGTGCCGCCGTACAGCAGGAACGGGATGTCGGAGCCGACCTGGGCGCCGATCTCGGCCAGTTCGTCGCGGGTCAGCCCGGTGCCCCAGAGCACGTCACAGGCCAGCAGCGCGGCCGCCGCGTCGGCACTCCCGCCGGCCAGGCCGGCTTCCAGCGGGATGGACTTGCGCAGGTGCAGGCGGGCGTGGGCGGGCACGCGGGTGTGCGCGGCCAGCGTCCGGGCGGCCCGGATGACCAGGTTGCTGTCGTCGAGGGCGAGTTCGCCGGCGCCCTCGCCCTCCATGGTCAGCGTGAGCGTGTCGCCGGCGCTGGCCCGCAGCTCGTCGAAGAGGCTGATCGCGTGGTAGACGGTGGCCAGCTCGTGGAAACCGTCCGGCCGCAGCGCCCCCACCCCGAGGTGGAGGTTGATCTTGGCCGGGACACGGACCCGGACCGGACCGGCCGGCCGGCGCGGCCCGTCGCCGCCGGGTCCCCAGGCTTCGGTCACGGAGTGGCGTTCCGCGGATGCGGCCCGGTGACGGTCACTGGTCCCCCTCGGACGCCGGCGATTCCTGGTGGTGGTGCTCGGATCGGGTGAGCTTACCGCTGTGCCCGGCCGCGGTGGCGGCCGCCGCGATCGCGGCGAACTGGGTCACGGTGAGGGCTTCGCCGCGCGCCGACGGATCCACCCCGGCCGCACGCACGAACCGTTCCGCCTGGTCAGCGCCCCCGGCCCAGCCGGCCAGGGCGGCCCGCAAGGTCTTGCGGCGCTGAGCGAACGCGGCGTCGACGACCCCGAACACCTGGGCCCGCGGCACGTCCGCGGGCGGCCGGTGGCCGGTGAACGCGACCAGGCCGGAGTCGACGTTGGGCACCGGCCAGAACACCGCGGGCGGGACGCGGCCGGCCGCGCGGGCGTCGGCGTACCAGGCGAGTTTCACCGACGGGACGCCGTACACCTTGGACCCCGGTCCGGCGACGAGCCGGTCGGCGACCTCCTTCTGCACCATGACCAGGCCGCCGCGCAGGCTCGGAAGCACGGCCAGCAGGTGCAGGACGACCGGTACGGCCACGTTGTACGGCAGGTTGGCGACCAGCATGGTGGGCGCCGGGTCGAAGTCGGCGGCGGTCACCCGCAACGCGTCGGCCGCGTGCACGGTGAGCCGGTCCGACCGTACGGTCTCGGGAAGAGCCGCGGCCAGCACCGGGTCGATCTCCACCGCGTGCACGTGAGCGGCCGCGCCGACCAGGCCGAGCGTCAGCGAGCCCAGCCCCGGCCCGACCTCGAGGACCACGTCGGACGGGGTGAGCCCGGCGGCGGCCACGATCCGGCGCACGGTGTTGGGATCGTGCACGAAGTTCTGGCCGAGCTTCTTCGTCGGCGTGACGCCGAGCCGCGCGGCCAGTTCCCGGATCTCCGCCGGGCCGAGCAGGACGTCAGCCATGACTGCACAGCGTACGGACGGGCGCGGGCACGGTTGAATGGACGGCATGAGGCTGCTGCAGCTGCGCGGGGTGGTCGAGGCGTCCCCGGACTCCGTCGCCGACGTCCTGCTCGACGTCCGGCCGGGTGGGCGCTCGCCGCTGGCCCGGAACGGCATGATCGAGGAGGAGGACGGCGGCGAGTTCGTGCTGAACCTCGACGGCAGCCGGCTGACCGTACGGGTCGATCGGGACGCCCGGTCGGTGACCCAGCAGGGCGAGTTCTGGTACCGCGGAGTGACCCGGATCGAGCCCGACCCGCGCGGCTCCCAGGTGGTCCACGAGATCTTCAACGTCGCCGAGCGGAACCGGTGGGCCTCCCGGTTCCTGGCCCGGGGACCGGTCAACTCGGCCCCGGACAGCTTCCGGGAGCAACTGGAGGCGCTGGGCCGCGACCTGCACTGCGCCGCCTGGCTGATCGAGGAGAACTAGGCCCACGGGCCGAGGACCCGCTCGCCGGTGGCCGAGATGGCCGCGCACAGCGTGTCCAGGTCGGCGCCGCGCACGTCGGCCAGCCGGCGCACGGTCAGCGGGATCAGGTACGACGCGTTCGGCCGGCCCCGGTACGGCATCGGCGTCAGGTACGGCGCGTCCGTCTCCACCAGCATCTGGTCGATCGGCGTGAGCGCGGCCGCGTCCCGCAACGCCGCGGCGCTGCCGAAAGTGACCGTGCCGGCGAAGCTGAGCAGGTACCCGCGGCGCACGCACTCGGCCGCGAACTCGGCGTCGCCGGAGAAGCAGTGCAGGATCACCCTGTCCGGCGCGCCCTCGTCGTCGAGCACCTCCAGGACCCGCTGGTGGGCGTCCCGGTCGTGGATGATCAGCGCCTTGCCGTACCGCTGGGCGATCGCGATGTGCGCCCGGAAGCTGGTCTCCTGCGCGACCCGGCCGTCGTCGCCGGTGCGGAACGTGTCCAGCCCGGTCTCACCGATGCCCCGGACCCGCGGTTGCCCGGCCAGCGCCTCGATCTCCCGGAGAGCCTCGTCGAGATCGGCCAGGCGGGGCGCCTCGTTCGGGTGCAGCGCGACCGCCGCCAGCACCCCGGGGTGCCGCGCGGCCAGGTCGGCGCTCCACCGCGAGGAGGCGACGTCCACGCCGACCTGCACGATCCGGTCGACGCCGGCGTTGGCCGCGGTGGCGAGCAGCGTCTCGACCGGGTCTCCGCCGCCGGGAACGCCGGCCTCGTGGATGGTGAGGTCAATGTGGGTGTGGCTGTCGAAGACCGGCACGGCCAGCGGTTCCGGGGCGGGTGGGAACTCGCCGGCCCGGCGCGCCGCCCGCTGTTTCCGGGACTCGGACGGTTGATCGTCAGTGTTCATCGGGGTTCGCCCGCCTAACGTGAGACATTCTGCACTTCCGGTGTCGCCGACTTCGGTCGTTCACCTGCTGTCCATGGTCGGCGCATAACTTCCCCCGGGTGACTGTGACCGGTGAGGACAACTCGGTCGGCACCGACCCCCTCGAGCCGCCCCTGACGGCTCCGCTGCGGCGCGAGCTGAGCTGGGCCACGGTGCAGCGCATGAGCCAGTCCGCGGCCCACCGGGACGATCCGCAGCTGCGCCGGATCCGCGAGACCGCGGCGGTGCGGCGCGGCACCCGGATGACCAAGGTGCTCTCCGCGGCCCAGGTCGCCGGTCATCTCGGCGGCTGGGCACCGTACGGCTTCTGTTACCGCTCCGGCGACATCGCCCACCTGAAACGGCCGGCGGAGCTGTCGCTGCTGCGCACCGACGGCGCGGCCGACGTGGAGGTCGGGTACGCGTTGCGCTGGCGGGCCGTCGACCCGGCCGACTACGAGATCCCGGGTGCGCCCGAGCAGCCCGGTCTGCCCACGCTGCCGGCGCACACCCGGGTCGGGGCGCTGGTGCTCGGCACCGGCTTCACGCCGAGCATCGACGACCTGATCCCGGAGTACGTCACCGCCGGGTTCGCCGACCTGCCGATGCCGGCCAACGCGCAGATCCTCGCCTACACCGCCGGTGGCGAGGAGGTCCTGCTCTACAGCTACCAGCCGGAACAGCGCGCCTGGCTGCGGCTGGCCGGCCCGCGTACCCGGTACGTCCTCGAGGGTCTGCCCGGGATCAGCCCCGACCAGGACTTCGTGCCCTGCACCGAGGCGCCGTCGGCTCGCCTCGTCGGCCGGATCAACCAGCACGAGTACGAAGCCGTGGCCGACCCGCCGGAGGAGTTCCGGGTGCTGGCCCTGACCCGGGCCGCGCGGTACCCGGTGAGCACGCTGAGCCGCCGCGCCGAGCGGGCGCAGTGGCGCGACGTCGACTGCTGGGTGCTGCAGCGCGACGACCGGTGGGCCCGCCTGCGGATCATCCGGCCGGACGGCGACGCGCTGAGCACCACCGGAGCCCGGTGTTACGAGCGCGGCGTCTATGAGGCGTGGGCGCCGCTGGGCGAACTCGCCGACCACCACGTCACCGACATCCAATATCCCCTATGAGCCCAGACGGGCCAGCTCCTCGTCGATGACCGACAGGTCGAGCTTCCGGAACACCGGCGTCGGCGTGGCCAGCGGCGTCCCGGCCACCAGCGGTACGGACTCCCACTTGGCGCCGACCGTGTAGTCGCCGGTCAGCACCGGGTAGGACGGCCCGCCGTCGAGGTCGTCGACCTGTTCGATGACCGGCATCGGCTGGTGCACCCCGGCCTGGCCGAGCAGCTCATACACCTTCTGGGCACTGTGCGGCAGGAACGGGCTCAGCAGCGTGTTGCAGTCGCCGACGGCCTGAAGCGCGACGTGCAGGATGGTCCCCTGCCGGGGCTTCTCCGCCTCCGCCTTGAGCTTCCACGGCGCCTGGTCGGACAGGTACTTGTTGGCCTCCGCCACCACCTTCATGGCTTCGCTGATGGCCGCCTTCTGCCGGTGCTTGCCGATCAGCTCACCGACCGTGGTGAACCCGGTCCGGACCGCGGCCAGCAGCGCCTCGTCCTCCGGTGTCAGCTCGCCCGCCTCCGGGATCGCGCCGAAGTTCTTGGCGGTCAGCGAGATCGACCGGTTGACCAGGTTGCCCCAGCCGGCCACGAGCTCGTCGTTGTTGCGGCGGACGAACTCGGCCCAGGTGAAGTCGGTGTCGTTCGACTCGGGCCCGGCCGCCGCGATGAAGTAGCGCAGCGCGTCGGCGTCGTACCGCTCGAGGAAGTCGCGGACGTAGATGACGACCCGGCGGGACGAGGAGAACTTCTTGCCCTCCATGGTCAGGTACTCCGACGACACCACCTCGGTCGGCAGGTTCAGCCGGCCGAGCGTGCCCGGCTCACCGCCCCGGTCACCCTCGCCGGAGTAGCCGAGCAGCAGCGCCGGCCAGATCACCGAGTGGAAGACGATGTTGTCCTTGCCCATGAAGTAGTACGCCGAGGCATCCTTGCCCTCGCCGTCGGCCGACCACCACTGCCGCCACGCTTCCGGGTCGCCGCTGCGCCGGGCCCACTCGATGGACGCCGAGAGGTATCCGACGACCGCGTCGAACCAGACGTAGATGCGCTTGTCGGTGCGGTCCCGCCACTCCGGGAGGGGAATCGGCACGCCCCAGTCGAGGTCCCGGGTGATCGCCCGTGGCTGCAGGTCGTCGAGCAGGTTGCGGGAGAACTTCAGGACGTTCGGCCGCCAGCCCTCGCGGGTGTCCAGCCACTTGGCCAGCGACTGGGCGAACGCCGGCAGGTCGAGGAAGAAGTGCTCGGTCTCGACGAAGGTCGGGACCTCGCCGTTGATCTTCGACCGCGGATCGATCAGCTGCTCCGGGTCGAGCTGGTTGCCGCAGTTGTCGCACTGGTCGCCGCGGGCGTGGGCGTACCCGCAGATCGGGCAGGTGCCCTCGATGTAGCGGTCGGGCAGCGTCCGCCCGGTGGACGGCGAGATCGCCCCGAGGGTGGTCTTGCGGATGATGTAGCCGTTCTCGTACAGCCCGGTGAACAGCTCCTGGGTCGTCGCGTAGTGGTTGCGCGTGGTGGTCCGGGTGAACAGGTCGTACGACAGGCCGAGGCCGGCCAGGTCCTCCACGATCACCCGGTTGTACCGGTCGGCGAGCTCACGCGGGGTGACCCCCTCGGCGTCGGCCTGCACCTGGATCGGGGTGCCGTGCTCGTCGGTGCCCGAGACCATGAGCACGTCGTGGCCGGTCATCCGCATGTACCGGCTGAACACGTCGGAGGGCACCCCGAAGCCGGAGACATGACCGATGTGGCGCGGGCCGTTGGCGTAGGGCCAGGCGACCGCGGCGAGAACGTGACTCATGGTGCACAAGCGTAGTGACCGGCGTACGGCAGTGGCGAACGAGTTCGACCCAGTGGCATTTATCCCGACACGCCCGGAAAGTACCGCACCGGCCGCCGCCGGAGGTGGTCCCATGAAAGCGTGACCGGAGACGCGCCGCAGCCAGGGGAAACACCCCGCACCGAGGCCAACCCGTGGTCGTTCGACCCTGACGAGGCGTGGTGGCGGGGCGACGGCGACCGCGAACGGGCCGAGGCGCTGGCCGAAGCGGCCGCCCGTCCCCGGCACCCGCGCCGCCGGTCGCCGCTGGGCGCGGACGGCACCCCGGCCGTCGAGCCGGACGACGTCCCGGCGTTCGCTCCCGAGGCCTTCGACGCCCACGCCGTCGGCGTGCAGGACACGGTCGCCATCTTCACCTCCCCGTCACCGGTCGGACATCCGCCCGCGGAGTACTCGCCGGCCCACGCGGAGGACGAAGGCGCACCGGCCGTTGAACGCGACCACGACCACGACCAGCCCACGGCCGAGCGGTACGCGCCGGACCGCCCCGATGTCGCCCACCGGCCGGAAGGCGTACCGGAGATCATGGCCCTCCCCGAACCCGAGCAGAACCGGCCCACGGTGTCCCTGCCCGGCCAGTCCGGTCTCGCCCGCCGCGGCCGGCTGTCCCCGGCCGAGCTCGACATCAAGCTGTCCCGGCTGGAGCACTCACCGTTCTGGTTGAACTCCGACGAACGCGCCGCTGCCACCAACGCCTGGCCGACCGTGTCGACCCGGACCAAGCTGGCCGACTCGCCGCCGGAGTTCGAGGACGGCCAGGGCCGCCCGCCACGCCGCAGACCGCGGACGCCCAAGAACGCCGCCCCGGGCGTCTTCGGGCTGATCGGGCTGGCCCTCATCGCGGCGTTCTTCTCCTGGGTCAGCGCCGAGCCGTTCTGGTTGGCCACCGGGCACGGCACGCCGGGCGTCGTCACCGTCGCCCGCTGCACCGGAACCGGTATCACGCAGCGGTGCGCGGGCTCGTTCGCGGCCGCCGACGGGACGTTCAGCCGGCAGACGGTCGCCCTGCTGGGGGTCGAACCGGGCGCGCGTAACCCGGGCGCGGTCGCGTTGGCCCGGATGGTCAGTGCCAAGAGCACCCAGGCGTACGTCGGGACCGCCGGGCCGCTCGTTCAGCTGCGCTGGATCCTCGGGTTCCTGCTGGTGCTGCTGTCCGGGCTGGGCATCGCCGGGCTGACCGGCACCCGGCAGCTGGAGACCGTACGGGCCCGGCGGGTGGCGCTGCTGATGAGCGTGGCCGGGCCGGTGCTGCTGCTGGGTGGGTTCCTGGCCGTCGCGTACTGATCGCGTACTAGGGGCTGTGCACGAGCGCGTACACGTCGCGCTTGCGGAGGCCGTACTCGTCGGCGACGGCCTGGATCGCGTCCCGCCGGGAGTCGCCGGCGGCCTCCCGTGTCGCCACGGCCGCGCGCAGCTCGTCGTCCGGCGGCCGCTCGGCCGCACCCGGCGTCGCCCCGGCCACCACCACCGTGATCTCGCCGCGCGGCCCGCTCTCGCCCGCCCACGCCGCCAGTTCGGCCACCGGACCGCGGCGGATCTCCTCGTACGTCTTGGTGAGCTCCCGGCAGACGGCGGCGTCCCGGTCGGCGCCGAACACCGTGGCCAGGTCGGCCAAGGTGGCCGCGATCCGGTGCGGCGCCTCGAAGAAGACCAGGGTGCGCGGCTCGGCGGCGAGTTCTTTGAGGCGGCCACGCCGGGCCGATCCGGTCCGCGGCAGGAACCCCTCGAACACGAACCGGTCGCTGGGCAGGCCGGACAGCGCCAGGGCGGTCGTCACGGCGCTGGGACCGGGCGCGGCGGTGACCGGGTAGCCGGCGTCGAGCGCGGCCCGGACCAGCCGGTAGCCCGGATCGGACACGCTGGGCATGCCACCGTCGGTCACCACGACCACGGTGGCGCCGCCGTGCAGGGCCTCGATCAGATCGGGCGTACGGCGTTCCTCGTTGCCCTCGAAGTAGGAGATCACCCGGCCGGTCACCGTCACGTCCAGGTCGCGGGCCAGCCGGGCCAGGCGGCGGGTGTCCTCGGCGGCGACCACGTCGGCGGTGGCCAGCACGTCGCGGAGCCGAGCCGAGGCGTCCCCGGGGTTGCCGAGCGGAGCCCCGGCCAGAATGACTCGTCCGGTCATCCGGCCATCCCACCACACGGCTCGTGAGGGCTCGGGCACCAAGCCCCAGCCGGGCAGCCTACGATCTCGGGGTGACTTCGGCGACAGCGTCCCCGGCGGCGACCGAGAGTGACCTCATCAGCCCGGCGCCCGCCGACGACACCGGTGGGCGTTCGTTCGTACCCGAGCAGGTCCGGCGTCGCCTGACGACGCTCGACAACTGGCTCGACCCGTACTCGTGGCTGGTCACCGGCGTGATCGGGGTGGTCGCGGCGATCCTGCGGCTGAACGGCATCACCAAGCCGAAGGGCTACATCTTCGACGAGGTCTACTACCCGACCGACGCCTGGGACATGCTCCACCACGGGGTCGAGTGGGACGAGAAGACCAACGGGCCCGCGTACGTCGTGCACCCGCCGCTGGGCAAGTGGCTGATCGCGCTGGGCGAGAAGGCCTTCGGCAACAACGAACTCGGCTGGCGCTTCCCGGCCGCGGTGGCCGGCGTCCTGATGATCGTCATCCTGATCCGGATCGCATACCGGATGTTCCATTCCGTGGTCCTGGCCGGCGCCGCCGGGATGCTGATGACGCTCGACGGCTTCCAGCTGGTGCTGTCCCGGACGTCGCTGCTGGACATCTTCCTCGGCCTGTTCGTGCTGGCCACCTTCGCGGCGATGCTGATCGACCGGGACAAGTACCGCAAACGGCTCCTGGTCGCCCTGGAGAACGGCTGGGATCCGAGTACGGGCAAGCGGCCGCCGTACGCGACGCCGTGGTGGCTGCTCGCCTCCGGTGTCCTGTTCGGGCTGGCCAACGGCGTCAAGTGGAGCGCGCTGTTCTTCCTGCCGTTCTACTTCGCGCTGATCGTGGTCTGGCGGGTGCAGGCCCGCCGCTCGGCCGGCGTGAAGCGCCCGTTCCTCCCGAACCTGTTCGGCGACCTCGGCTGGCTGACGGGCAGCTTCTGCCTGACGGTCATCTTCTACCTGGCCACGTGGACCG
Organism: uncultured Actinoplanes sp.; assembly: GCA_964236515.1. Taxonomy (GTDB): domain Bacteria; phylum Actinomycetota; class Actinomycetes; order Mycobacteriales; family Micromonosporaceae; genus Actinoplanes. Next base: position 42,865 of record CAXSDA010000037.1, on the reverse strand, counting down.
GCTGGTTCGTCACCAACGACGGCTACTTCCGCCACTTCCGCCGGGACAACCACCTGAGCGAGCCGCCGTTCCTGGGCGCGCTGCTCAACCTGGCGCATTACCACCACGAGGCGTACGAGTTCCACAGTGGGCTGACCGACAAGCACATCTACCAGTCGTGGCCGTGGCAGTGGCTGCTGCTGGGCCGCCCGGTCGCCTTCTACTGGAACGGCAACGGCCCGTGCGGCGGCTCGAGCTGCGCGGGCGAGGTGCTGCTGCTGGGCACGCCGATCCTGTGGTGGAGCTTCATCCCGGCGCTGGCCGCGCTGGTGTGGTTCGGCATCGCCCGGCGGGACTGGCGCGCGTACGCGATCGGCACCGGTGTCGTGGCCGGTCTGCTGCCGTGGTTCTACTTCGCGGTCAAGGACGGCCGCACGATGTTCAACTTCTACGTGCTGCCGGCGCTGCCGTTCCTGATCCTGGCGGTGGTGTACGTGCTGGGCGCGATCATGACACCACCGGAAGGCGTCACCTCCGGGCCGGCCCGAACCGACAGACAGCTGGTCGGAACGGTGGTGGCCGGGGCGTACGTGCTGGTGGTCGCGCTCTGTTTCGCGTACTTCTATCCGATCTTCGTCGGCGAGAGCATCACCTACACGGCGTGGCAGCACCGCATGTGGCTGGGCAGCCGCTGGATCTGACCCGGCGTCGCAGTCCGGGTCCGCGGACCGGCGGACATCTCGGACGCGCCGACCCGGGTTTTCGCCTGAGCGCCGAGCCTCGCCGCACTACTCGGCGCGCTTCACAGATCAAGAATTTCGTCGGCGTCAGCGGGAACTCCGCACGTGCGCCGGAAATAAATAGAGCGCGCCCCGATCGCCTGCCACGGGGGAAGCGGGCGATAGGAGCGCGCAAGAAGAAGTTTAACGACAGGTGTTGTGTCGCACAACGGGCGGGGTTACTCAGTTCTCGGGTTTTCTCGATGCCCGTTCGGGCGATCATATGCGGGCCGTTACGCCGTGGACACAGAGCGCAAATCCGTCCTAAAGCTCTGCGCCAAACGGGCATATAGGTATTATCGCTCCAAGCGGACTCGCAATCTCATGAGAACGATTCGTTAAGTGCTCAGTGGATCAGTCCGGAATGCGACAGTAAATCCGCGGCCGAAATGGCGTAACCTTCCCGACCGGATCGTTTATCCGCAGCTCAAGATGATGTCTGCAACGCTCACTCACACCGGGTGCCACCAGGTCAAACGCAAGTGGTCACCGTTTCGGGGGATTTTCGGCACCCATTTTGCCGTCGTCCTTTCGGGTGATCGGAATCAAGATCCCAGCAGATCTTCTTAAGCTCGCCGCGTGACTGTGCACGACCCGGAAACATCGCTATCCGCCGACCGCGACATCCCTGACACCGAGGTGATCGCCCTGTCGGCGCCAACACCGGTGTTCGTCGACTCGACGGGTCGCCGGCGGAAGGTGCTGCGACGGCTCGCGTACGCCTTCGGCGGTCTAGCCCTGCTGTACGCCGGCTTGATCAGCGTCAGTCTGGCCGGTGGCCCGGTGAGCTCGAGCGCCATCCTGCCGCTGCCCGACCTGCCCCTGCACGTGGCGAAACCCGCCGCCGCGAAGGCGAGCCCGCGGCCGGCGCCGACCGTGGCCCCGCCGCCGACCGAGTTCGCGGCCCCGCTGACCCGGCGTTCGGTGGACTTCGCCCGTCCGGCCGGCGCCGGGCGCACGCCCACTGTGATCCCGCCGCCGTCTTCGGCGACGGGCCGGCCCTCGGCCTCGGCCTCGGCCAGTACGAGCCATTCGGTGGAGTCCACCTCCAAGACCAGCACCAGCGCCTCGGCCACAGCCTCGGCCAGCGGTTCCCCCAAGGCGTCGTCGAGCGCGTCCGTCGTGCCGCCGTCGCCGCCGGCGACCGGCACCACGACCGGCGGCACCAAGACCGGCGGCGGCACCGGCGGCGGCACCAAATCCGGCGGCACCACCACGAGCGGCACCTCGACCGGCGGCACCGGCGGGGGAACCGGAACCGACGACATCACCGAAACGACCGCCAGCGGCCCGGAACCCACTGGCGGCACCACCGGCGGGACCGGCGGCACCACCGGCGGCACCGACGGCACCACCGGCGGCACCGACGGCGGCACCGACGGCACCGGCGGCACCGGCGTCGCGACCGGCCGCAAGGACAGCAACGACTCGGAGGCCACCAGCAACGACTCGGACGCGACCAGCAACGACTCGGACGCGACCAGCAACGACGCCGGTGAGGTCGGCCGCCGGCTCAGCGCCGAGACCGGGACCAGCCTGGCCGGCGAGATCGGGACCGAGATCGGCAGCATTCTGAACAGCGACGGGGCGGCATGACCACCGTCCGCATCCACACGCGGAACAAACCGCGCCCCCGCCGCCGGCTCCTCCCCCGTCCCCGGGTCATGGTCGCGATCCTGGTGCTGCTGGTCTTTGCCGGCGTCCTGCTCGTACAGACGTACGCCAATGCCGAATTCAAGAGCGACCACGTCATCGAGGACGTCGGCGACCAAGGCCGCGTACCGCCGCAGATCCACAAGGGCGGCCCGATCATCAACACGACCGGCGGGGCGCAGACCTCGATCCGCCTGCCGTCCAAGACCATCGCGCTGACCTTCGACGACGGCCCGGACGCGAAGTGGACGCCGCAGGTCCTCGCCATCCTGCGGCAGTACGGCGCCCACGGCACCTTCTTCGTGGTGGGTTCCGAGGTGGTACGCCACCCGAAGCTGACCCGCGACCTGGTCGCCGGCGGCAACGAGCTCGGCATCCACACGTTCACCCACCCCAACATGCAGAACATCGCGCAGTGGCGCCGCGACATGGAGCTGTCCCAGACCCAGGCGGCGATCGCGCGGGCCGCCGGCGTGCACAGCAACCTGTTCCGCTTCCCGTACTCGTCCGAGGCGAGCGCCATCGACAACGAGAACTGGAAGCTGGTCCAGGAGGTCGGCCGGGAGGGGTACCTGACGGTCGTCAACGACCTGGACAGCGAGGACTGGCAGCGCCCGGGCGTCCCGACGATCATCCGCAACGCGACGCCGCGGCGCAGCGACCCGGCGGTGGAGCTGTGGCACGACGCGGGCGGCGACCGGTCGCAGACGGTGGCCGCGCTGAAGCAGTACATCCCGATGATGCAGGCCCGCGGTTACCGGTTCACCACGATCACCGAGGGCCTGAACCTGCGGATCGCCCAGCAGACCCGGGACGCGCTGGACGGCACCGCCGGCACCCAGGTGACCACGCAGCCGCCGGTCGCGACGAACCCCCCGGCCACCCGCGCGGAGGTCATCCGCGGCGACGCGGTGGTGTGGGCCATCCGCATCTCGGAGTGGATCGTCTGGGCGCTGGCCGGCCTCTTCCTGGTCGTCGGGTTGCTCACCATCGCCCGTACGGCCTTCTTGTTGCTCCTGGCGACGCGGCACGCCCGGCAACGCCGGAGACCGGACTGGAGCTGGGGTCCGCCGGTCATCCAGCCGGTGTCGGTGATCGTGCCCGCCTTCAACGAGAAGGAGGGCATCCAGGCGACGGTGAAGTCGCTGGCCTCCGGCGACTACCGGAAGATCGAGGTGGTGGTGGTCGACGACGGCTCCACCGACGGCACCGCGGTGCTGGTGGAGAGTCTGCGACTGCCGAACGTACGGGTGATCCGGGTGCCCAACGGCGGCAAGTCGAGCGCCCTCAACACCGGGATCGCGCTGGCCAAGCACGACCTGATCGTCACCGTCGACGGCGACACGATCTTCGAGCGGGACTCGATCCGGAAGTTGGTGCAGCCGTTCGGCGACCCGTCGGTCGGCGCGGTGGCCGGCAACGTCAAGGTCGGCAACCGCCGCACGCTGGTCGCGACCTGGCAGCACATCGAGTACGTGATCGGCTTCAACCTGGACCGCCGGCTGTACGAGGCGATGCGCTGCATGCCGACCGTGCCGGGCGCGATCGGCGCGTTCCGGCGGGCCGCCCTGGCCGACGTCGGCGGGATGAGCGACGACACGCTGGCCGAGGACACCGACGTGACCATGGCGCTGAGCCGGGCCGGGTGGCGGGTGGTCTACGAGGAGCGGGCGAGGGCCTGGACCGAGGCGCCGGCCACCCTCGAGCAGCTGTACCGGCAGCGTTACCGATGGTCGTACGGGACCATGCAGGCGATGTGGAAACACCGCAAGGCGCTGACCGACTCCGGCGACTCGGGGCGGTTCGGGCGGGTCGGGTTGCCGTTCCTGGCCCTGTTCGGGGTCGCTCTCCCGCTGATGGCCCCGATCGTCGACATCATGCTGCTGTACGGGATCTTCTTCTGGGAGCTGCGGGCCACCTTGATCGCCTGGATCGGCATGCTGGCGTTGCAACTGTTCACCGCGACGGTGGCGTTCCGGATAGACGGCGAGTCGCTGCGCCCGCTCAAGCGGTTGCCGTTGCAGCAGTTCGCGTATCGGCAGCTGATGTACCTGGTGCTCATCCAGTCGGTGACCACGGCGCTGACCGGGGGCCGGCTGCGGTGGCACAAGTTGCACCGGTCCGGCCTGAACGGGGGCGTCACCGAAGGGCGGCCGGCGCTGCCCACGCAGGGCCTCGCTCCCGAGCTCGACACGTGGCCGCCGACCGTGCCGGTCCGGACCACGCCCGGCGCGGCGTCCGGGCGGGCGACCGCCCGTCCGGTGGTGCCGGCGCAGCCGCTGCGCCCAGAGGACATGCCGTCGGCGGGTTCGCCGCCGGGCGGCGGATCGGTGTCGATCGGCTGAGACGTGCTGGTTCCGTACCCGCTCGAACTGCAGCCGGGCGGGTACGGGACCGGTGTTCCGCCGAATGGTTACGCGGCGACCAGATCGTGGTCCCGCTGGGCGAATGGGAAGACCACGTGCAGCGAGGTCCCGTCGCCGGGACGGTCGGAGAGCGCCACCGTCGCGTGGTGGGCGTCCAGGATCCTCTTGGCCACGGCCAGCCCGTGGTCGGGTCCGGGCACGTCCGCCGGATTGGCGATCGCGCCGTAGTACAGGTGCGGGAACAGGTCCGGCCGCATCCCGCCGGGAAGATCCATGTCGTCCAGCCGTACGGTCGGCCCGGACTCGATCTCGGTGCCCACCCGGACCCGCCCACCCGGCGGCGTGTACTTGACCGCGGCGAACAGCAGATGCATCAGCACCTGCTCCAGGCGTACGGGGTCGGCGAGGATCGGCATCGGCGGCCCGTCGGCGTGGTTGAGGATCCAGATCTGCTTGGTCGCCGCGATCGGCCGCACCGCCTCGACCGCACGCTGGGTCATCCGGGTCAGGTCGATCGGCCGCATGTGCAGACTCTCGGTACCCACCCCGGCCTCGGCCATCGAGGTCAGGTGGCCGAGCCGTTCGGCCCGGCCCCGCCCGTGCGCCGAGGTCGCGCGCCCGACCAGGTCGGCCAGCTCGTGGTCGTGGAACCCGGTCCGGCCGACATCCTCCAGGTACGTGGCCATGAGTCGCAGCGGCGCGCGTAGTTCCCCGCCGACCAGGCAGGCGAGCTCGTCCTTGCGCCGTTCCAGTTCCTGCAGCCGCGCCGTGGTGTTGGCCAGCGCGACCGCGTACCGCCGCAGTTCGAACTGGGAGGTGACCTGGCGGGCGAGCGCGCGCAACGCCTGGAGCTGCTCGACGTCGAGGCGCCGAGGCTCGTTGTCGACCACGCACAGCGTGCCCAGCGCGAAGCCCTCGGTGGTGACCAGCGGCGCCCCGGCGTAGAAGCGGATGCCGCCGTCGGTGACGACCGCCGGGTTGTCCCGGAACCGCGCGTCCTGCTGGGCGTCCGGCACCACCAGCAGATCCCGGCCGAGGATGGCGTGAGCGCAGAAGGACAGGTCGCGCGACGTCTCGGTGAGGTCGGTGCCGATGCGGGCCTTGAACCACTGGCGATCCGCGTCGACCATGCTGACCAGGGACATCGGTACGCCGCAGACGGCTGAGGCCAGCGAGACGATGTCGTCGAAGTCCTTCTCGGGGACCGAGTCGAGGACGTTCAGGGAGTAGAGAGCCGCGAGACGATCCGTCTCGTTGTCCGGGAGCGCTGCTTTCATGTATCAGGCATACCACCGAAAAGTAGCAACCCTCGCGTTTAACCCCTTGTTGCTGCGGCCGACCCAGGGCAGGCTTCGGGGTATGGAGAACCGCGCCGCCGTCCTGCACGGCATCGGTGACCTGCGGATCGAGGACCGGCCGATGCCGGTACCGGGTGCGCACGAGGTCGTCGTCGAGATCAAGTCCGTCGGCGTCTGCGGATCGGACGTGCACTACTACGAGCACGGCCGGATCGGAGACTTCGTGGTCGACAGCCCGATGATCCTCGGCCACGAGTCGGCCGGTGTCGTGGTCGACCCGGGCTCGACGGGCATGGCGGCCGGTCAGCGGGTCTCCATCGAACCGGGCGTACCGTGCGGGCACTGCGAGCAATGCCGGCACGGCAATTACAACCTCTGCCCCAACGTGGTCTTCTTCGCCACCCCGCCGGTCGACGGCTCCCTGGCCCGGTACGTCGCCGTGCACGAAGGTTTCGCCCACCCGGTGCCGGACTCGCTCAGCGACGACGCCGCCGCCCTGATCGAGCCGCTGTCGGTAGGCCTGTGGGCGAACCGGAAGGCCGGCACCGGGATCGGCTCCCGCGTCCTGGTCACCGGGGCCGGCCCGATCGGGGTGCTGTGCGCGCTGACCGCCCGGGCCGCCGGCGCTTCCTGGGTCGGCCTGGCCGACGTGCACCCGGCCCGGCTCAAGGTGGCGTCGGGATTCGGCGTCGACGACGTGATCGACGCCCGCGAGGGTCCCGATTACGCCGGCTTCCGGCCCGACATCCTGATCGAGTGCACCGGCGCCGCCCCGGTGGTCAGCTCCGGGATCAAGGCGCTGCAGCCGCTCGGCCGGGCGGTGCTGGTCGGCATGGGCGCGGCGGCCGAGCAGACGCTGCCCACGGCGGTCATCCAGAACAAGGAGCTGACGGTCACCGGCACCTTCCGCTATGCCCACACCTACCCCGACGCGATCGCCCAGGTCGCCGCCGGCCGGATCGACCTGGACGCGCTGGTCGGGGCGCGGCTGCCGCTGGACGAGTCGGAAGCCGCGCTCAAGATGGGCCACACCGACCCGTCCGTCCTGAAGACCATGGTGTTGCCGCAGAATTAAGCCGGTTCGTGGCAGACGGCCTCGATGTTGTTGCCGTCGGCGTCGAACGAGTACGCCCCGTAGTAGTGCTCGTGGTACAGCGGCCGCGGGCCGGGCGGCCCGTTGTCGACGCCGCCGGCCCGCATCGCCGCGGCGTGGAACGCGTCCACGGTCGCGCGGTTGGCCGCGGTGAAGGCCACGTGCACGCGGTGGGTGGTCTCGCGCACGGACAACCAGAAGAACGCGCGGCCGCCCTCCTCGCCGAACCCGACCAGTTCGGGCTCGTCCACCACCACCTTCAGCCCGAGCGGCGCCAGGGAGTGCTCATAGAAGTACCTGCTTTCGTCGAGATGGTGCACGCCCAGGATCACGTGGTCGATCACCGGTATCCCCTTCCGACTGATCAAACCGTATATCGCGGGTGCGACAGTTTTCATGATCCGTGCGCTCAGCGGTGATCAGTACGCGCCCAGGCGCGCTCCGGAGTGGCTCACCGGCACCAGATGCGTGACGCACGAGTCGTCGCCGAGAAGGTGCAGCAGGAACCCGGTCGGCTCGTCCAGGTAGCCGGGCGTACGGCCGGGAAGCAGTTCCAGCTCCGTCTGCCGGTGCGTGCTGGGCGCCACCGTGACCACGCCGGCGGTGATCGTCCGGTGCACGTGACCGGCCATCACCCGGACCACGTTCGGGTTCGCCCCGACGACCTCCAGCAGCGCCTCGCCGTCCACCAGCCGCATGCCGTCCAGGAGCTCGATCCCCACCCGTACGGGCGGATGGTGCAGCCCCAGCACCGCGGGCGTGTCCGGGCGCCGTTTCAGCACCCCGGCCAGCCAGTCGAGCTGCGCCTCCCCGAGCCGGCCGCCCGGCGACCCCGGCACGTGCGAGTCCAGCACGACGACGGTGGCCTCCGGGTACTCGACCGCGTAGTGCGCCTCCATCGACGAGTGGAGCAGCGGCCCGCCGGCGAACGCGTCCAGCATCGCCTCCCGGTCGTCGTGGTTGCCCAGCGCCAGATGCACCGGCACGGGCACCTCGCCGATGATCTCCTGCAGCGCCTCGTACTCCTCCGGCCGGCCGTGATCGGTGAGATCGCCGGTGATGACCACGCAGTCCGGCCGCGGATCGAGACCCGCCACCCGGGCCAGCGCCAGCTGCAGGCCCGCGGCCGGCCGCCCGGCCAGCGGTCCGGAGGTGATGTGCGGATCACTGAGGTGGGCGATGAGCATCGTCATCCGTACATGATCGCGGAGGTGGGCCACCTCGGCCGCCCTTGCGTCGGCCACCCAACACCCGCGGTCCGCCAGGCTGGGGGCATGGAGATTCGCCCGGCCCGGCCGGCCGGCGGTCCCGGCCTGGCCTGGCCTGCGCCTGGGTCGACGCCGGCCGCTACTACGCGGCGATTAGGGCAGTTTCCATTGCTGGTGGGTGCCGTCGTTGCAGTCGTAGACGGTCATCTGGGTGCCGTTGGTGGCGTCATACGCCCGCAGCTGCCCGGCGGAACCGCTCTAGCCGCTGGAATAGACCACCCAGACGATGGCCGAGCCGGACGTGGTGCCATCCGAGGTGACCACCGGCGCGCCGGAGGTGAAGCAAGCCGCCGTTCTCGACGTCGTAGACGTCGCCGCCGTCACCGCCCCAAGAAGCGGGGTGGTCCCAGGTGCCGTTGTAGGGCCCGGCCGGCACCCCGACGGCGTTGTCGCCGCCGCCGGGGCCCTGACCCATCCCGCCGAGGTTGTCCCGATCCAGCAGGAACACCCGCCCGTCCTTGCCGCTCTGCACCATCAGATGCGGATGCGCGGGGGTGCCGAAACCGGCGGGCAGACCCATCGGGCCACCAGCACCGAAGTCGGTGTCGTCCTGGTCGAGTTTGCTGTTGTTGTTCGGGCTGAAGAAGTCTTTCGCACTCAGCGAACCGTCACTGTTGACCTGCAACCGGACCACCGACTCGCCCAGCGTTCCGGGCGGGCTCGACCCCGGGCCGGGCGCCGGGGAGACACCGTTGCCGGTAGCCACGATGATTCGTCCCGGGCCGTCGGAGACCAGACCACCGCCGGACTGCCAGATACCCGCCTCGGCCGACGCCGACCCGGACTCGGTCGACCAGAGCGTCGACATCGCCGGTGTCGTCGTCTTCACCCCGGCGACGTAGCCGACGTACGGGCCGTAATCGCAGTTGCTGGCGAAACCGGCGTAGACGACGCCGAGCAGCAGCAGACCGGGTCGTTGGTTGGCGGTCTCGGCGTTGAAGGTGTTACCGGGGTTGTTGCTGGCCTGCCCCTGAATCGTGACCGGCCAGCCGGTCCGCTCGGCGCCGCTCGCCAGGTCGTACATCGGGCATGGAATGCCTCCAGGAGCAGAATCGACCAGGGATGGTGCGAGGTCAGGGCAGGTTCCAGTGCTGGTTGGCGCCGCCGTTGCAGTCCCAGATGTCCAGCTGGACACCGTTGGTCGTGCTGAACCCGGGATCGTCCAGGCATCGGCCGGAAGCCGGGTTGACCAGCGAGTTGTTGGCTCCCTGCAGCCACACCTGGTTGCCGCCGCCGTTGCAGTCCCACAGCTCGACCGGAGCGCCGTTGGTGGTCGCACCGGCGGTGACGTCCAGGCACTTACCGTTGATCTGCAGCGTGTTGTTGCTGACCGTCCACCGCTGGGCCGCGGTGCCGTTGCAGTCGTACAGGTCAGCGATCGTGCCGTTGGCGGTGCCGGCGGCGAAGTCGTCCAGGCACTTGCCGGCCACCCCCGAGCTCACCGCACCGGCCGAGCCGCCGCCCGGGGCCTTGTTGTAGACCGCGACGTAGTCGATGTTCATCTGTCCGCCGGAGGCGGTGCTCGCGTTGGGTCCGCCGCCGAAGGCATTGGGGAAGCCGCCGCCCATGGCGAGGTCGAAGATGATGTAGAACGGGTGGTCGACGGCGTTGGCCCAGGTCGTGGCGTCGACTTGGTTGGCGCTGACCGTGAAGTAGTTGGCGCCGTCCAGGTACCAGCGGATCTGCTCCGGTGAGACCGAACGGTCGATCTGCACGGCGTAGGTGTGGTACCCGGTCTGGCAGCCGCCGCATCCGTGCTCGCCGCTGCCGATGCCGGTGGACTCGTTGCACGGGCCGCCCGGATTCACCCCGCAATGCAGGGTGCCGAAGAGTGAACTGCGGCTGTTGACGTCCTCCAGGATGTCCACCTCTCCGGCGCCCGGCCAGGCGGTTCCGGTACGCAAGGGGGAGCCGAGCATCCAGAACGCGGGCCAGTATCCGGCACCGTTGGCGCTGTTGAGGTTCGGCTGCTGGAGGTACGCCTGCATCTCGACCACACCGCCGGCCGGCGCGCCGAACGTGGCCGCCTGCGTCTCGACCCGTCCCGACGTCCAGCCCGAGTTCGGGTCGCTGCCGGAGTGCAGTGCCTTGAGAACCAGGTTGCCGTTGCCGTCGGTATAGACGTTGGACGTGCTGTTGGTCATCGTCTCGATCTCACCGGTGCCGAAGCCGCTACCGGGCCCGGTGTCGTATCTCCACGTGTTGGTGTTCAGGCCGGAGTTGGCGGCTCCGGTGAAGTCGTCGCTCCACGTCGTCGTGAAACCAGCCGGCGGCCCCGGAACCGCGTCCGGCGTGGCCACCGCCTGCAACGACGGGTGGGTGGTCGCCGCGGTGGCGTTGCCGGCGACGCCGAACGCAGCCGCCGCCACCGCCACCGCCGTCAGCGCCAACGCGATCCGGCCGCGTCGACCACGCGATTCGTGTCTGCGGGACATCCACTTCTCCTTGCCGAGGGATCCGGGCCCGCTGGTACCTGCTGAGCAGGTACCAGCGGGCAGGGGTGTTGTAAGGGTCAGGGCAGGTTCCACTGCTGGTTGACGCCGCCGTTGCAGTCCCAGATGTCCAGTTGGACACCGTTGGTCGTGCTGAACCCCGGGTCGTCCAGGCACCGGCCGGAAGCCGGGTTGACCAGCGAGTTGTTGGCGCCGGTCTGCCATGTCTGGTTGCTGCCGCCGTTGCAGTCCCACAACTCGACCGGTGAACCGTTGGCGGTCGCGCGGGCGGTGACGTCCAGGCACTTGCCGTTGATCTGCAGTGTGTTGCCGCTGAAGGTCCACCGCTGAGCGGCGGTGCCGTTGCAGTCGTACAGGTCGGCGATCGTGCCGTTGGCGGTGCCGGCGGCGAAGTCGTCGAGGCACTTGCCGGCCACGCCCGAGGTCACCGCGCCGGCGGAACCGCTTGATCCGCCGCCGGTGAAGGGCTGGAAGGTACGGGCGAAGTCGCCGGTGTTCTGGCTGACGCCGCTGCAGGTGCCCGAGGCGGCGGTCGCACCCGGGCAACCGCCGTTGTCCCGGTTCTGCGACCAGTACGACAGCATCGCGATGCCCCGGGAGGCGTCGAAGGACTCGACGTTGGCCGCGTCACCCAGCGTGAACACCTCGCCGGCGCTGTCGTTCTGGCCGATCATCGGGGTGTTGCCGAGCTTGCCGTAAGCCGCCCCGGTGGAGATCCCGAAGACGCTCGCGACCTGGCCCGCGGCCGCGTCCACGGCCTGGTTGGACGCGTTGCCCATCTCGGTCCCGGCGGTGGCGTAGTCCATCGTCATGAGGTTGACGATGTCGGGCGTGAAGCCGTTGGCGCGGGCGTTGGTGAGCACGTTCATCTCGTCGCCACCGAGGCCGCTGGGCAGGGCCGGGATGGTCAGCGAGATCGACAGCGGGCGGCCGTTGTTCGCCGCCCAGGTGCGCACCTGGGCCAGCGCCTTGTTCCGGCGGTCGATGCCGGCACCGTTGGTCAGCGAGTTCGACTCGATGTCGAAGTCGAGGTGGGACAGGTTGAAGGTGGTGACCGCGGACTCGATCTGCGTGGCGGCGGCCTGCGGTGAGGAACAGGCGTCCCCGATCTCGGTCAGGGCGGAGTCGGAGCCGTAGCCGCCGAAGGACAGCGACACGTCCCCACCTTGGGCGCGCAGGCTGTCGATCTGGCTCTGCAGGCTGCCCTGCTCACCGATCGACCACTGGCAGTTGGCGCCGTCGGCGAACGCGATGGTGAAGAACTTCGTGCCGTAACTGTTGGCCACGTTGCTGAGGGTCAGGTTCCCCGACCAGGTGTCGGCGAACGGGGCGAAGACGTGCGCGGGCCACGGGTTCGGGGACGAGGCGAAGGCCGGGGAGGGGGCGCCGAGCGCGACGGTGCCGGCTGCGGCGATCGCCCCGATTGCGGACAGGGTGGAGATTATTTTCGAGCGGCGGACCATGCGATGACTCCCTTGAAGCTGAGCGAGCTTGAGTTGAGCGGTAACGACGAGGGGCTAGGGCAGATTCCAGCTCTGGTTCACGCCGCCGTTGCAGTCCCAGATGTCCAGCTGGACACCGTTGGTCGTGCTGAACCCGGGATCGTCCAGGCATCGGCCGGAAGCCGGGTTGACCAGCGAGTTGTTGGCTCCCTGCAGCCACACCTGGTTGCCGCCGCCGTTGCAGTCCCACAGCTCGACGGCCGAGCCGTTGGTGGTCCCGGCGTTGGTGATGTCCAGGCACTTGCCGTTGGTCTTCAGGGTGTTGTTGCTGACCGTCCACTGCTGAGCGGCGGTGCCGTTGCAGTCGTACAGGTCGGCGATCGTGCCGTTGGCGGTGCCGGCGGCGAAGTCGTCCAGGCACTTGCCGGCCACCCCCGAGCTCACCGCACCGGTCGAGCCGCCGCTGGTGCCGGACCCGGTGAAGGCGCCGAGACCGTTGGGTGTACCCAAACCGGTCGGGCCGTCGTAACCGGCGACCGCGTTGCACAGATACGACTGGCTGCACGAGCCGTCCGACCCCGAGGTCACGTCGTTCAGACTCGAGCGATGGGCGTAGGGCACCGAGGCGGCGTTCGAGGCCGGGGCTCCGGCCAGGGCGAACACCGAGGCGATGATGGGCGAGGAGGCACTGGTGCCACCGACCACGAACCATCCGCCCGCGCCGTAGGTGTCGTAGACGGCGACGCCGGTGCCCGGGTCGGCCACGGCGGAAACGTCCGCGACCGTCCGGGTGCCGCACCCGGTGTCGGTCT
>CAXSDA010000037.1:0-29712 GCA_964236515.1 uncultured Actinoplanes sp. | reverse complement strand
CGGCGGAACTGCGGTTCAGCGAGGTACCGCCGGCGGCCACGACGTAGCGGGAGGACGCGGGGTAGCTCACCCCGAAGCCGCCGTCGCCGGAGCTGGCCACGTCGACCACCGCGGCGTGGTTGAAGTCGCCGTCCGTCCCGGCGTTGCCGGAGTTGTCGCCGGTGCCCCAACTGTTGGACAGGAAATGCGCGCCCAACGACACCGCGGTGTTCTGCGCGGCGGCCAGATCCCCGGCTTCGACGACAAGGATGTGACACGCGGGGCAGATCGCGGAGATCATGTCGATGTCCAGCGACGCTTCGGTGCCCCAACCGATGTCACCGGGCGGGTAGTTGCCCTGCTGGCCACTGAGGTTGACCTTGCGGAAGCAGCCGTTGCCGGTGGTGCACGCGGGCAGGCCGAACTGCGACCGGTAGGTCCCGAGGTCGGCTTCCAGATTCGGGTCGTCCGCGTTCTCCATCACGGCCACCGTCGCCCCGCCACCCGCCGAGGACGACGCGGCGCTCAGGTTGTAGGCGCTGCGCAGATCCGACGGCCCGTAGCCGGCCGGGGTCTGAGCGGCGCTCAGCGCATCGGCGTGCACGGCATGGATGTCCGTACGCACCAGGGAAAAGCAGACCGGGCCGCCCGGGTGCAGCGGCTTCGCACAGGCTGCCGTGGTCGTGACCTGGCCGGCCGGGGCCGGCGACATCGGCGTGGCCTGCGCCACCATCGGCATCGCGGCGACGATTCCGGCGGCCCCGGTCAGTGCCACCGCCCATCGGAAGACAGTTCTCACGCGTCTCACCAATCTGGAGATTTGGCCCAGGGCACCTCGGTGCCGCTGGTGAAGGGGGGACAACTCTTCTCGACGGGGTAGGCGCTGAGGCCGGTGGGCGGATTCTGCAGGCCCGATCGTTGAGCGAAGCGAGCGCAGGACGTCGGCGATCGAAGAGTGCCTATGACCGGTTCCATTTCTGGTTGGTGCCGCCGTTGCAGTCCCATAGTTCGAGCAGGGTGCCGTTGGCGGTGCCGTGTCCGGTCGCGTCGAGGCATCTGCCGGAGGCGGCGCCGACGATGGTGCCGTCGGGGTTGAGGGTCCATTGCTGGTTGGTGCCGCCGTTGCAGTCGTAGATGGTGACGGCGGTGCCGTCGGCTGTGCCGCCGGCGTTGGCGTCCAGGCACTTCGTGCCGTAGACCATCAGCTGCTGCGCGGCGGTGGCCGTCCAGGCCTGGTTGGTGCCGCCGTTGCAGTCCCAGAGGTCGACCGGGGTGGCGTTGGTCTGGGTGAAGCCGGGTACGTCGAGGCAGCGGCCGGATTCCTGACTGCGCAGGATGGTGGTGGTGGTCGGCGGGGTGGTGTTGCCCAGGTTGGCGATCAGCGCGGCGGCGGCGCTCGCTTGGGTGTTGTAGGTCCATTGGGCGAAGGGACCGACGAACGAGCCGCCCTGCTGGCCGGCACTGTTGGTGTCGGTGGCCAGAATGGACGCGGCGGTGGTGCTGATGAAACCGTTGTAGTCGCTGGTGCCGGCCGCGGTGGCCAGCGCCCGCAGGTAGCGGATGAAGATGCCCTTGAAGGCTTGGCCGTCGCCGGTGCAGTTGGGTTCGCAACCCTCGAACAGCACGCCGTTGCGGTTGAATTTCTGAGTGGCGGCGGTGGCGATGGCCCGGGCGGTGCTCAGCAGGGCGGTGTTACCGGTCGCCTTCGTCAGCTCGGCCAGGCCCTGCAGGATCACGCCCTGGTTGTAGGTGTAGTCGGCCGTGCTGTGACTGCAGTCGCCCACGTTCAGGCCGTCCTGGACCAGGTTGCCGTTGATCAGCCCGGCGCCTTGGAACCAGCTCCATTCGGCGTTGGCCCAGCCGAGGTAGGTGCTGTCGCCGGTGATCCGGTTGTGCAGGCCGGCGGACGCGGCCAGGAACAGTTCGTTGGCGATCGAGGCCTTGTACTGTTTGGCGGTGCTCCAGTAGACCCCACCGCCGCAGGTCGAGTCCCAGTAGTCGTGCATGTAGTTGGTGGTGGTCTCGGCAGCGGCGAGGTAGTTGCGGTTCCCGGTGATGTCGTACGCCTGCAACCAGACCAGCGCCCACCAGCCGGTGTCGTCGATGTAGTCGTTGGTGAAGGACGAGTTCTTGGCGTACGCGTCGGAGATCGCGTAGTCGTACTGGCCATCACCGGTCGCCTGCCGGTATGTCATCACCGTGCTCAACGCGACCGCGCCGGTCCACCACCCACCGCCGATACGCCCCGATGCCGGGTCGTAGGACTGCATCAGTGTGGCGATGCTGCCCGCGGCCGGCGAGGTGGCCGCCTGACTGCTCGACGTCGTGGCCAGCAGGCCGAGCCCAAGAACCGCGGCCGCGGTGCCGGCGAGGAGACGCTTGACGGGGATGCGCATCTCGAATTCCCTCACTCGCTCGTAAACGGATGGAAGGGGGTGTCGGTCCGGCACGGCTGAGGTGCAGCCGCGCCGCGCCGCACCGGGCAGGAGCAAGGTCATGGGAACGGAGGCCGGCCCGCCTCACCCGCGGGACCCGGGCGCGAGCCGGCCTGCTCCGGATCGTCAGCTGCGGGACCACTTCTGGTTAGCGCCGCCGTTACACGTCCAGATCTCCAGCAGGGTGCCGTTGGCGGTGCCGTGACCGGTGGCATCCAGGCATTTGCCGGAACCCGCGCCCACGACCGTGCCGTCGGCGTTGACCGTCCACTGCTGGTTGCTGCCGCCGGTGCAGTCCCAGATCAGTACCGGCGTCCCGTCGGCCGTGCCGGCGCCGCTGGCATCCAGACATTTACTGCCGTAGACGCTCAGCTGCCCGGCTCCGTTCGCGGTCCAGGTCTGGTTGTCGTTGCCGTTGCAGTCCCACAGGGCGACCACGGTGCCGTTGGTCTGCGAAGCACCGGGGACGTCGACGCACCGGCCCGATTCCTGACCCTTCAAGGGCCCGGAAACATCGTTGGGCGGCGGCGGCCCGTCGTTCGGGGTGACGGACAGATTGTCGAACTGGTCGGTTTGGTAACCGACCACGCCGAGGCCGACCTGTCCCCGGCCGTAGGAACTGTCGTTGGCGGTGCCGAGGGTGGCACCGTCAAGGGTGGCGGTGATCTGGGTGCCGGAGAAACCGAGGGCGATGGTGTGCCAGGTGTTCAGGCCCAGCCCGGCATGGCCGCCGGAGGCGAGGGTGGTGCTGGTGTTGCTGGTGGTGTGTTTGGCGATCGACCAGGCTCCGGTGTCGCTGATGCGGAGCTGGTACGCGGCTTGCCGGTTCTGCGGCCGGGTCTGGGTGTTCGCCCGGCCGAGCAGAGTGACCGTGCCGGCTTGCTGCATGTCCACGTCGGTGCTGACGGTGTAGTTGGACCAGGACGGATCGCCGGCCAGGGTGAAGGCGTCACTGTCGTCCTGCCAGTTGATCGGCTGGGTCGGTGTCACCTGCTGCAGGCACTGACCGCTGCGGCCGGCCGCACACGGCCGCGTCTCGTACGAGCCCTGCATGTCCTCGAAGTATTTCGGCGACGTACGGGTCGGATAACTGTCGAAGTTGTCGGAGTAGGGCAACGCGAGCGTGCCGGACGCGGGGCTGGCCGCGGCGCCCTTGCCCTGGCCGGTCGTGGTGGTGACGGTGTAGATCCGGTCCGGCTGCAGGGTGAGGGAGTACGACCCGTTGATGGGCGTGATGTCGGCCTGCTTGACGAAGTAGCCGGCCGGGTTGGTGGAGCTCAGGTCGGTCGACCAGACATGCACGGTGCCGGTGCTCAGGCCGCCGGACACGGCCACGTTCACCGTCTGCGCGGTGGTGGTCGTCGTCGTCTCGTAGACGGTGGAGTAGTCGGTGTTGTCCGGCGACTTGAGCGACATGTAGCTGCCGTTGGTGCGGTTCCCGCCGAGGTAGCCGCTGGCCGAGTTGTTCAGGAAGTGCCAGCCGGGTTGGGCGAACTGGGTGACCTGCGCGGTCGCCCAGGTGCTCGCCCCGATCGAGTACTGACCGGACCAGGGCTGCCCGGCGGTCGCCAGGCCGACGGTCGGATAGGGCAAGTTGGGGGTGATCGCCGCGAGCAACGGCCAGTTCAGGTACGCGGTCATGGTCGCGTCCAGGTAGCCGCGGACGATCGAGCGGATCAGTGCCGGGGTGCCCGAGGTCTGATCCTGCGAGCCGTTCTCCGAGGCCCACAACGGTTTCCCGGTCGCCCGGGCATTCGCCGTGGTGGAACAGGAGGTGGCGTCGCCGCCGTCACCACCGCACGGGTAGTGCGAACCGATGACGCTGATCGCATTGTCGAACGCCTGGTCCTTGACCATGTCGTCGGCGACGCCCCAGTCGGAGTCGGCGCCGACGATCTGGACCGAACCGTAACCGGCCGAGTTCAGCGAGGACCGCAGGTTCTCGTACCAGCCCTTGTCGTAGCCGCGTTCGTTCCAACCGCCGAGGTAGCTGATCGTCAGACCGTGGCTCTTGGCGCAGTTCAACCACGAGATGTCATAGTCGATCATGTCCTGGGACCAGAAGTTGTGGTTCCCGATCCAGCCCGGCGCGGTCCACGGCAGCCCGTACAACTTGATGTTCGGGTTCCGGGCGACCGCCTGCTCGCCGAGCCAGAACTCGTAGCCCACGTTGCAGTTGACGTCACCGCGCACGTGCTCGTGACTGGGCTCGGAGCCGTCGGTGGAGTTCGCGTCCCCACCGATCTCCAGCTTCAACACCTGCACCTGCGCCCCGAATCCGGGCTTGAACAGGTAGTCCAGGATCTGCGAACGCTGGGCCGCCGGATAGTCGGTCAGCAGCCGCGAGTTGCCGCCACCACCGCTGATCGCACCGACCCCGTCGAACGCCGGACCGACCACACCACCATTCACGGCGACTGCGGTCGTCGCCGCGGCGGCTACCTCAGTTGCGGTGGCGGCCTCGGCATGCAGGGACACGGCCACGGTCGACGCGGCCGCCACCGTCAAGACGGCGGCGACCCGGACCAGCCGGGTCAGCGGCGACGGACGACTCAGTTGTTGATGAAACCTCATGGCGCTCCTGTCGGGACGGGACGAAGGACATGAACGGGGATGCGGTCAGCGGGTCGCACCACTGCCGCGCTGATGCCGCCGGAAGCGATGAAGCCGCACAGCTCGCGAAGGCCACGACACCGTTCGTGGCGACGACGATGCGCCAGCGGTGGCCGTTCATCGCAGCGGGTCCTGAAGGCCGCAGAGTGCGATTGTGTTCGTTTCAAGTTGATCGACGTCGGGCGTGACGACCTTGACGTCGGTCCGTGATCGCAAGGCGGCCGACGTGGTCGCCACCGGCGTGGGGGCTCGGAGACGGCCCGGATGGACGCCTCGGCGAAACTCGCGCCGAGTTCGGCCGCAGCCGCTTCTGGGCCGCCGGCGAAGCAGTCCCCCGGCGCAGCTGCCCGGTGATCTGCGCATCCGTGCGTCTGATCGCGTCGCATCACCGCTGCCTCGGACAGCCGGTCAGAACCAGGCCTGGCACTCGGCGCGACCGCTGGAGGTGACTGCTCGGCGGCGGAGCTGCGCTACGGGGTAGGCAGACGACCGTCACCGCCGCCGCGCATGTATCGAGCATCTTGAACGGGCATAACACCGGGAATCCTTTGGCGGCAGCCGACGCCGCGGCCGCCCGGGGAGGCGAACTGCGGAGCGAGCAACCTGGAGAGACGATGGGGGGGTATAGAGCGCTCTCGCTGTCAGAGTGTCCAGACAGGTTTGTTAACTGTCAAGCTAAATGGCACTAACAGACACACGAACAAACATCTATTGACATCGAGGTGGGCGCGGGCAGATCCTCGCGAAGAGCGCTCTCCACCCGCCGGACGACCCGCGGCCGGGCGTGAATCCGCTCCCCCAGCGGCGGTCTCGCCCCCAATACGAGACGGCCGAGTCGTCCCCGACTGGCTTGGAGTTCCCCTCAGCAGACCACAGCTGTTTCGGCCCTACTTGGGCTATCGAGGGCACCAGTACCGCTCTGATTGCCTTTCTGCCAGCCACTATCAGGAGGCACCATGACGTCCGTCCGTTCCCTGAGCCGTTCCCTTGAGAGGCCTCGCCTGGTGCGGGCGCCCCGGATCGTGGTGGCTGTGCTGGCCATCCTGCTGAACGTCGCCGGTCTGGGGCTTGCTGCTCAGAGCGCCTGGGCGTCCCCCGCCACGATCACGCCCGGCACCCTGGGCAATGACCAGAATGGCAACCCGCTGCAGCTGCACGGGCTGGGAATCGTCAAGTCTGGCGACACGTTCTACGGATTCGGCGAGGACAAGACCAACGAGAACTCGAGCGATACCTCGTTCATCGCGATCCCCTGCTACTCCAGCAACAACCTGTCGACCTGGACCTACCAGGGCGAGGCCCTGCAGAGGCAGAGCGGGGGCGACCTGGGACCCGGCCAGATCGTCGAGCGGCCGAAGGTGATCTACAACTCCTCGACCGGCCTCTACGTGATGTACGTCCACATCGACAGCGCCAGCTACAGCGAGTCCAAGGTCGGCGTCGCGACCAGCGCCACGCCGTGCGGCCCGTACAACTACCGTGGCAGCTTCAAGCCACAGGGCAACAACAGTTTCGATATGAGCCTCTTCAAGGACACCAACGGTGCCGCGTACCTGCTCTCCGAAGACAACGGCCACGGCGCCCACATCTACGGGCTGTCCAGCGACTACCTGTCCGTCGTGTCCACGGTCGCCGTCCTGGGCGACTGGGAAGGCCTGGCGATGGCCCACATCGGCGGCACCTATTACCTGCTGGGCTCGCACCTGACCGGCTGGTCAACGAACGACAACGAGTACACAACCGCGTCGTCGCTGTCCGGGCCCTGGTCCGGGTGGAATGACTTCGCGCCGGCCGGTAGCAACACGTACAACAGTCAGACCGCGAACATCATCACCGTGCAGGGCAGCGCAGCCACCACGTACGTCTACGCCGGCGACCGGTGGACCCCGAACAACCTGGGCGCCTCACCGCTGGTCTGGTTGCCGCTGTCAATCAACGGGACCTCGGTGTCAATGACCTGGTACACCAACTGGACCATCGACGCCTCGACCGGGCAGTGGTCCGGCGGCGGCACTAGCTCATCCACGCACATGCTGGTCAGCACCGCATCCGGTAACTGCCTCGACGTCGCCAACCAGAACACAAGCCCCGGCGCCACCATCGACATCTGGGAATGCAACAGCGGCAGCAACCAGAAGTGGAACCTGAACGCCGACGGGACACTCACCGGCGTTCAATCCGGGCTCTGCCTCGACGTCGCCGGACAGAAGACAGCGGCGGGTACACCCGTGGACACCTGGACCTGCAACGGGCAAGGCAACCAGCAGTGGAAACTCAACAGCAACGGCTCGATCACCGCAATCCAGTCCGGGCTCTGCCTCGACGTCGAGAACGCCGCGACCGCGCCCGGTACCCCCGTCGAGATCTGGAACTGCACCGGCGGAAGCAACCAGCAATGGCAGCAGAGCTGAGTCCACCGCGAAGCAGCACCGCCCGAGCCACCTTCCTCTTCGTCTACTTTCGGGTCGTTCGGCGCTCCAGGACGCATTCCCGTCAATTCTGAGCAGTGCAGCCGACGGTAACTCGGGGCTTCGGCTGCGAGCAGGTGCAGTATCCAAAGGCTTGCGGATTCCGGCTGTTTAAATCCAAGGCCTCCCACTCGGCAGCGGCACCAAGGGTTTGATCATGAGGATGGCCTGGATAAGTTGCCCGATCAGCCCACGACCTGGCTTTGCAGGCCGATCGGGGCGAGGACGAACTGGTTCATCATCCTGGGGAGCTTGATCAGGAGCCACAGCATCGTGACGCAGACCCGCACTCCTCGCAGCCCGCTAATGCTGGCCAGCATGCCGAAGACCACAAGCCCCGAGGGGGTCAGGAACACCCGGACAGTGGCCACGATCACCGCCTGCGCCACCTACAAGCCGAGGCCGCAGCGAAGGCGCGCCACCAGGCGTAGGCCAAGCCCGACGGCCGGAGCATGCTGCTCAGCGGTGTGGCCACGTTCTGCCCGTCGACGCCTTGCCCGGCGATGGCGGCGGTCAGGGTGTTGGTGAGCTCGATCGCTTCGGTGCCAGCCCGATGACACCCGGCCCGGAACACCGTGACCATGGCCCGTCCCGGGCAGCGAAGCCCCGCACAGACGAACGCCGGGCCGCCCCGCAGTGCGGGGTTGGCCCACCCCACCGAAGGTGGGCGCCAGGCGTTTAGTGGGGGGTCGGGGGGACTCGAAATCGCATAGATAAACATTGAGGCCCTGACCGGTATTCTTACTGGTCAGGGCCCTACATATGTGGAGCTGAGAGATTTGAACTCCTGACCCCCTCTTACCGAAAGTCACGGTGTCGGACTTGTCAGTAGTCGTCAAGAACCATCGCTGACCTGCACAGACGCGATCGTCAACTCAGCATCGCTTGTCACTGACAGTAGAACCTTGGCAGGGGTTTTCGGGGGGTAAACGGGGGCATCGTTGGCCGTTGCTGGGATGTCCGCGCGGCCCCAGCAGGCACCCCTGTCCGCGCATCCCCTCGCCGCCACGTCCGAGGGTCGATGTCAGCGTGTGCCGCGCGTGCCTGACCTTGTGAACTTGCTTTGCCCCTGTCTGTCAGGGTGAGTTGAGGCCAGCGGCTCACAGCAAGTCCGCTTCGACAGGGCGAGATTCTGGATGATCACCAACCTCGCCTAATCAGGCTGAATGCGTTGCATCGAGGGCGATGAAGGAAAGGTGCACCTGACCTGCAAGGATGTGATTGTCTAGGTCATATCCACTGTAGAATTGGGTGCACCTTCCTGGTGAGTAAGGGTAGCGGGTGGGATCAGCGGCTGGTCGTCGGCTCGGGCGGGAAAGGCCTCGTAGGTCACGCAGGAGCTGTGCTGCTACGTAAATGCGCGGATCGGACCGGTCTGACCGGAGGGTTGAACCGGATTATGCCCCGGGGCAACCGTCCGGGATGGTGGGATCGGGGCACGGTTCTGGTGTCGGTCGCGGTGGCGATCGTGCTCGGCGCGACGAGCATGTCCGACATCGCTCTGCTCGCCCATCAAGGCCTCGTGTTCGGTGAACCGCCGTCGTCAGCAACGGTCCGGCGCGCGCTGGCCGGGCTCGACGAAGCCATGCTCAAGCGGATCGGGAAGGCCCGGGCGACAGTCCGGGCCCGGGTCTGGGACCTGCTGGCCCGCCGTCCTCAGGGTTTCCCGTGGCTGATGGTGGCAGGGAAACTGCTATCCGGGTGGGTGGTCATCGATCTCGACGCCACCTTGATCACCGCCCACTCGGCCAAGCAGGGCGCCGCCGCGACGTTCAAGAAAGGTTTCGGGTTCCACCCTTTGGGCGGGTGGTGCGCGAACACCGGTGAGTCCCTCGCGATGTTGCTGCGCCCCGGCAACGCCGGCTCGAACACCGTCGCCGATCACCTGCGGGTCCTCGCCGACGCGATCGCGCAACTGCCCACCGGCTACCGGCGCAAGATCCTGGTCCGGGTCGACGGGGCCGGCGCGACCCATGACCTCCTCGATCACCTGGAACAACTGAACCGGTTGTGGCGCAGTGTGAAGTTCACCGTCGGCTGGACGATCACCGAGGCCGACGAGACGGCGATCGCCGCGCTACCCGAAACGGCGTGGACCGACAGCCTGAACCAGGACGGCACCGTCACCACGTTCGCCCAGATCGCTGAACTGACCGGTCTCAACCAACGACTCGCCGACTGGCCCGCCGGGCTACGACTGATCGTCAGGCGGGTGCGCCCGTCAGCCCGGCATGCCAAGAAACTCACCGCCCTGGAACAGGCCACCGGCTGGCGATACCAGATCGTCGCGACCAACATCACCCGCCTGCACGCCCTGGCAGGCTCGCACCACCCGCAATGGCTCGACGCTCTGCACCGCTCCCACGCCGGCGTCGAAGACCGCGTCCGGACGAACAAAGCCATGGGCCTGAACAACCTGCCCAGCAACGATTGGACCGTCAACCAGGGCTGGGTCCTGGCCTGCAACATCGCCGCCGATCTGAGCTGCTGGACCCGGCTACTCGGCCTGCATGACCAACCTGAGCTCGCTCACGCCGAACCCGAAACACTGCGCTACCGGCTGCTGCACCTGCCCGCGAAACTCACCACCCATGCCCGTCGTCGCCGGTTGTCCGTCCCCGAAACTGGCCCTGGGCCGACGCTTTCACTCTCTGCTGGCAACGCCTGAGCACCCTGCCCACAGCCGCCTGAACCACCACACCTGGCCCCTACCAGCAGAAAGGCCGTCCCCGGACACGGAGACCGGACGCTTCCGCGGCACCACGCGGCCCACCCGCACTCACCAGTGAGGGACAAAACGGTCAAGCCGAAACGGACGACCGAGGATCAAAACCCTCTGACGGATCGAGGCCAATGGCTGGTTCTGTTCTTTCGCCCATGCTCGATGATGAGTCGATGACCCGATCCCGTCCGCATGCCGGCGGCCCGAAACGTCGTCGGACGTTCACCCCGGCGGAGAAACTCGCTCATCTGGTTGCCTATGATCAGGCGTGCCAGAGCGGGCAGGGCGGTGCGTATCTGCGCCGCGAAGGTATGTACTCCTCGCAGATCACCGAGTGGCGCAAACTGCGCGACGGAGGCCTACTGGAAGGCAAGACCCCGGGCGAGAAGATCGGGCGCCTGAGCCCGGAGCAAGCCGAGATCGCCCGGCTGAAAGCCCAACTGGCCAAGTCTGAGCGTCGTCTGGTCATCACCGAAGCGGCCCTGGACATCATGGGAAAAGCGCACGCGCTCTTGGCTTGAGTTTTAACCTGCCGCCTCCACGATCGGAGGGTCGCGGAGGCGGTTTTCGGTGTGTCGTAGGACATGGGCACGGCCACCCGTGATCCTTCGGAGTGTCGAAGCTTCGAGGGATGCGGGGTGGCCGTGAGGTCTACTATGTCAGTGATCGTCGGCGGTGTCTGTGACTGACCCAGTGGCGTGTCGGGCAGCGCTGGTGGATTTCCGACTGGAGCTGTATCAGTGTTTCGGGCGGCGTGCGGACGCGTTGTTCGAGCGGGTCGATGCTGTACTGACCGCGGATGGTCCGGTGTCGTCGCTGGTGGAGTTGTCGCTGGAGAAGGCATTCCGGCGCGGTCACGGAGCGTTGTATGACGCGGTGGCGGCTGGCGAAGTGGACGTCGCCGCGTTGGCGGCATTGATCACGCGGACGTGGGAGCCGGTCGACGCCGGGCCGGTGAAGATCGCGATAGACGTGTCGGCGTGGCCGCGTCCGGACGCGGTGACGTCTGAGGGGTTGTGTCACTGCTACACGGCGTGTCGCTGCGACGGTTCGCGCAAGACGGTTCCTGGTTGGCCGTTCTCGTTCGCCGCGGGGCTGGAATGGGGCGCCTCGTCCTGGACGGCCGTGCTGGACGCGACGCGGATCGGGCCTGACGACGACGCCACCGTGGCCACGGTCGCGCAGATCGGCGCGGTAGTGGCCCGCCTCGCGCAAGCCGGCACCCTGCAGGGGCGTCCGGCCCCGGTGTTCGTGTTCGACTCGGGCTACGACCTGACCCGGATCACCCACCTGGCCGGCGCTCATGGGGTCCAGGTTCTGAGGCGCGTGCGCAGCGACCGGGTGTTCTACACGCCCGCACCGAGACGGCTGCGTGACGGCCGTCCGGGCCGGCCGAAGCTGCACGGCAACCGATTCGAGCTGTCTGACCCGGCGGGCCTGCCCCCGGCCGAGCAGACGCTGCTGGGCCACAACCCCCGCTACGGAGCGGTGACGGTCAGCGCCTGGCACGGGCTGCATCAGAAACTGAGCAGCCAGGGCGCGTGGAAAGCCCACGTGGGGAGTCTGCCCGTCGTGGCAGGCTCGGTGATCCGTATCCAGGTCGAACGTCTTCCGGGCAACCGCGCGCCACAGGATCTGTGGCTATGGCACACCGCTCCGGCCGGCACGGCCTTCGACCTGGACCTGTTATTGAAGACCTACCTGCGCCGCTTCGATGTGGAACATACTTTCCGATTCCTCAAGAGCATGCTCGGCTGGACCGCCCCACAAGTCCGGACTCCGGAACAGGGTGAGCGGTGGACCTGGCTGATCCTCGCCGCACACGCCCAGCTACGCCTCGCCCAGACTCTCACCGACGACCTACGTCGCCGGTGGGAGAAGCCGCCACCCCCGCAACGGGCGATGACTCCGGGCAGGGTCCGCCGAGGTTTTCCACGCTGCGCCGTCATCTCGGCACCCCAACCAGAACGGCAAAATTCACGATCGCCGAGCCCGGTCGTCCTAAAGGGACCACGAGACGCCCGCGCACCAGACACGACGTCGGCAAGAAGCGGTCCACGGCAGACAACACAGGCTCAGAACAAACTGACTAAAAGGGTTAAAACTCAAGCTTGGAGGAGATCTCTCAGAGCGCGGACGACGACGATCCGCGGCCTGTCAGGAAACGCTGATGAGCGCCTACCGCGACCTCGGCAACGCCGGGGTCACCACCCGGCACGCCGCTGCCCTGGCCGGGGTATCACGCGCAACAGCGACCCGTCGCGCACCGGCGGTGCTACTCAAGGCCGTGCCCGCGACACCGGCCAACCAGCTGACCGACGCCGAACGGGCGCAGGTGCTCAGCGTGCTGACCGAGGACCGGTTCGTCGACGCCACCCCGCTACAAATCTACGCCGCACTGCTGCAGCAGGGCCGCTACCTCTGCTCGGTCTCCACGATGTACCGACTGCTCGCCGCCCACCGGATGCACAAGGACCGCCGGCGCCTGGCCCGCCACCAGACCCGAGCCCGCCCCGAACTCATCGCCACCGGCCCCGGACAGGTCCTGAGCTGGGACATCACCAAACTCCCCGGCCCGGACAAAGGCGTCTACTACGACGCCTACGTCGTGATCGACATCTACTCCCGGTACATCGTCGCGGCCGCTGTCCACGCGAAAGCAAGCGCAACCCTGGCCAAGGAAATGATGCAGGAGGTCTTCACCCTGCACGGCGTCCCGCAGGTCGTGCACGCCGACCGGGGCACCTCGATGACGTCCAAGACCGTCGCGGCGCTACTGATCGATCTGAACGTCACCCGGTCGCATTCACGGCCCCGGGTATCGAACGACAACCCCTACTCGGAGGCCTGGTTCAAGACCCTCAAGTACGCCCCGGTGTTCCCCGAACGGTTCGGATCCCTGCAGCACGCCAGAGTTTTCACCGATTCGTTCGTCCAGTTCTACAACCACGAACACCACCACAGCGGCATCGGCCTACACACCCCCGCCGACGTCCACTACGGCCTGTCCGCAGCTACCGACCAGGTCCGCCACCAAGCCCTCGCCACTGCCCGGACGGCCAACCCCGAACGATTCACCAGCAGCAGCATCCCGAAGATCCTCACCCTGCCCGCCACCGCCTGGATCAATCCACCCGTAACTGACCCCACCGCTACCGAGCCGAACTCAGCGACCCAACCCGAACCAGCAACCGTTTAACACGCACTGGCCTCAACCCCCTTGAAAATTTCCGCCCTCGGGCCAGCACGCCACGCTCGCACGGGGTGTCTCACACGATCTTGACCGAGCGGGGTGGTTTGCCAGGCTTACGGCGGCCGCCAGCGCGGCTCGTGCCGCGTCAGACGCGTTCATCTGACGGAAGCACCGGTCCCTCATAAAACATGAGCCCCAAAAGTTAGGGTAGTTAGCTCAATCGCTCAGTCGCTGGGTGGATGGCTCTGGTGGCTGGGTACCACCAGAGCCATCCGGGTTAGCCGACGCTATCGCCGGAGGGTTCGTATTTGGTGCGTGCCGGTGGGTTGTCGTTGGTCCAGCCGATGTGGGTGATGATCGAGGTGCTGTAGATGTCAGTCGGGTTGACCCACGACATCGCTGCGATCGGATTAAGGAGGCGGGTTTCCTGCGCCAGCGGAAGGCCGGTCGTGGCCTCGATGATCAACCGGTCCTCTTGTAGTCCACGTGAGCTGTTCGACCGCAAAGCGACGGCGTCGCCGATACGACCCTTGACATCCCTGGCCTGGCCAAGGTTCTCTATTCCGTCCAGCCCCGCCATGATGCGGTACGCCGTGGCTCGTACTTGCGAGGTGACCGGCAGCATCAGGACTTCGGTGGCAGCGTTGAACAGCCACTGCTGCTTGGCCTCGTTGTTGTTCTCGGGCCGGCCGCGGCCGTGCTTCGCAGCCGCGTCGATGCTGCGTTGGTAGTTCTCGAGTAGCGCGGTGGTTAGGGTCTTGGGCTCGGCTGGCAGGCGACGGATGTCGCTCATCGACTTGCCGAGGCCGCCGATGAAGAAGACATCGCTGTTGGTGTTCATCGGATCGACGACAGTCCCTTTTCCGCTGGTGCTGGATACATCTGTCATGATGTCGGGTTTTCCGTTGCGGTCCACGTCGTGCAGATCGAACGTGGTCGGCGAGCCGGCTCGCTGCCAGTCGGCCCGGTCCTCGCTGTTTGCCGGCACTCGCGACCAGGGACGGGACACTGCTCGACTGGGGTCGCGGCTGGAGCGAGCAACCCACGTCTCGTCGGCTTCGCTGTAGTAGAGCCGGAACGACCCCTTCGCCGTACTACCAAGTTCAAGATCACGGGATTCCGTAGTGGTACGCCAGTACTTGCCTGTGTCCGGAGCGGTGCTGACATGCTCGGCGGCCAACAGGAGAGCTTGCGATTGGCCGGGCTCGGGTGTCCCGGTCGAGGCGGTGGAGTCGTTTCTTACCGGCTCGGATCCGGTGACCGCGCCCAAGGCTATCAGTGCTACCGCGGTCACGCCGGCGGCCGCAGTCAGGGCTACGACGCGGCACCGGGTGCTAGATCGGGTGGGATCGGAGATGTGCCTCAGCGAGGGGCGTGAGCTGGACGAGGCTTGTCGCGTCCCGGCGTTGGGTGGCGGGAATCGGTCGACAGTCTTGCTCGGCTGAGCAAAAATATGTGCAAGATCGTCTTCCCGGCGGCGTGGATCGGCTGGCCGGTCGAAATGGATGGGCCGTGCTTCGACGAGTAGGCGCATCACATTGGGTTCGTCATTCATCAGGCCGCGCCCTTACGGATCGATGTGAGTGGATAGATGGTGTGCGCGACATCAGGCTCGTCATCGAGGGCCATGGCGCGCTGTAGGCGCCCACGTGCTCGATGCAGCCGGACGGAGTAGGTCGCGGGGGTGCAGCCGATCACCTGGGCCGCCTCGGTGGGGGACAGCCCGTGCCAAGCAATCAGAGTGAGTACTTCTCGATCGTCGTCACTGATCCGCGCCAGCGCCGCCAGGACGCCGGCGCGATCAGTTACTTCGTCGGCAGGGTCGATGGCCACCGGGTTCATGGCCGATGTCCAGGTTTGCACCCGAATTTCGGCTGACACTCGCCGGGCGGATCGGCGGGCTTGCTCGCGAGCGACGTTGCGGGCTACTCCGAGCAGCCATGGCAGGGGTGGGTCCGGCACATCGTCTAACCGGCGCCAGACCGTCGTGAACGTGTCGCTGACGATCTCATCCGCTCGCTGGTGATCGGTACGGCTGACCGCATACCCATAGATTTGGGAATAATAGGCATCGTATAAGGCTGTGAACTGCTGTGTGAGCTCGGCGTCTGTCAAGGAGACGACTCCCTCCGGTCAGGGTTCATGCTGTCAGTAGGTAATGGCCGACCGATGGCGCTTATTACCTCCGAATGCCTGAAACCTTTGAAGGCTGCGTCGTGAACTGCCGATACACCGCGGCGAACCTCGAAGCCATGATGAGCTCACGGGTGGAGTCGGCGCGGGTTGTCGGCGAGGCCATCGCCGAGGCGGACCGGCGTCTCAGAGTTCCCGGGTGGTGCTTGCGGGGGCGCTAAACACCAGCGGGCGGTAAGTACCGAGCAAACTCCCGGCAGCGTTGCGGCCACGCCGGTTATCAGCGTGGCATCCATCGACCCAGTGATCGGCAGGGCGAATGCCGCGGTCACCCCCGCGGCGATCAGCGTCATCAGCGTGATCGTCACCCGCAGGCCGATCTTGGCGTCCACCGCGTACATCAGCATGAGGGAGGCCGTCAGCACAAGGAACGTCATCGTCGCCGCCACTAGCCCGAATAGGGTCCCGAGTAGTGGCACAGCCACCCATTGGCCGCCCACCCTGGCTGCGAACTCGCCGAACCCGCCGCTGACCGCTGCGAAGCGCACGTCATCGGCGAAGCTTCCGCCTTCTGGCCACGCCTGGGCCGCCGCGGTCAGCATGACGCCAACCACCGCTGTCCACATCAGCCTCCGGCCGGGAGGGGCAGGGTGCGCCGCGAGCCGCTGGGCAATCGAAGCGCTCCGGTGCCATATAGGCCAGCGTGCCCACCATTTCCGCGGTGCGGGTGTGCTGACTCGTCGGTTCAGTGGCCTTGGCGATCCCGAAGTCGATCACCTTGGGCATGCCGAGCGCGAACAACACATTCTGCGGCTTGAGGTCGCGGTGCACGACACCGGCGCCGTGGATGGCCGCGAGCGCGGTCGCGACCCCAACCGCGACGCTGTGCAGGTCGCCCTCGCGCAGCGGGCCGTTGTCCTTGATCACTTCGCTGAGGCTCGGTCCGTCGACGTACTCCACGACCAGGTAGGGCGGATCGTGCTCAGAATCAGCGTCGAGCACTGCGGCAGTGCAGAAAGGCGGTACCTCACGGGCGCGGTTGACCTCGCTGCGAAAGAGTCCACGGAAGTGCTCGTCGCGGACATACTCGCGCCGGACGGCCTTGATGGCCACCGCGCGCCCGGCCGGATCCTCGGCCAGGTACACGGTACCCATGCCGCCCTCGCCGAGCCGTGCCTTGAGCCGGTAACGGCCGAGACGGTACGGATCGCTCGGGTGGAGGGGCACGGTCACGTCGTTGCTCCTCGGAGACTCCACGCGCTTGAGGCATGTGCCCGACCGGGAACGTAGCATCGACGCGCACGGCTGTTGGAGTGCGCTCCAAGGGCTAGTGTGCTGTACCGGGCACTCGCCCACAAGATCAGTCGAGCGATCTACGGTAACTCAACCCGGCTCAGCCGGCGCACCCCGTCCAGCATATGCGTCGAGTCGGTCCCTGCCCGACCACGAGCATTCACCAACCGATCCGCACAATTACTGCCGATGCGGCAGGTCACCGCCCCGAGCCGCCTGACGATCAGTCAGGTTCTCGCGTACTGCAAAACCGACACCAACGCCAGCCGCGCGGGCGAGACACCACGCCGTCCATCCTCAGAAAACCAACCGGCGAAATCGTCGTCGGCGAACAAGTCTTGCAGCAAGTCCCGCACCCGCATCGCAGGCGTCCCTGCGGACTCGCCGCCCACGCCGTCTCCGCCGGAATAGCGCTACCCGAACTACGCCCCATCGACATCCTGCGATCTCATCAGGAGTGCCAGACGCGACCCGCTCCACACGCCGGTCAAGATCACCGACGGCATCAACTCCGTGAGAGATTTGGGTGTCCGCTGTACGGATGAGATCACTGGTTGATGGATGTACAAGCGGCGGTCCTACACGATGAAGACGGCTTTACGGCTCTGGCGGCGGGCGTCGAGCAGTGGTTCGGTCCGATGGTGGCGGATCCGGGCCTTCTTGAGGCGTTGCATCGAAACATCGAGCGGGAAGCGCGTTCGTCGTCCGCGGGCAGGTCATCAGTTGCTCGGCGGAATCCTGACAGGTGGCCGAGCGCCGTCGTACCGCATCCACAAGCTGGTCGTGGACGAGGCAGTCCGGCGCGGTCGCGTGGGGCAGGCGTTTGATAGATCACGTAACGGGTCTGTGTCAGCGTCCCTGCACGGTAGAGGTGGTGACCTTCGGTGAGGACCACCCGGCGGCTCACCCGAGTGTCGCCCCAGCCTTTACCCGCCGGCCGTGCCGCCGGGTACGGAGGGCAACGACGCTGACGCTGGCCGGGCTGGCATTCGGCTGGCTCTACCGCGCGGAGCCGATCTCGCCTGGCTCTTCGCCGGCGCGACGGCATTGGCGGCGGGCATAGGGATCCTGAACTACCTCGGTGCGACCCAGACGAACCGGCATAAGCGCCGATGATCCTTCGGCCGCCGCCTGGTTGGCATCTATACTCTGATCATCAGGGTGGCCTGGCTGTGGTCGTGGCTGGTGATCGTCGGCGGCCTGGTTGCCGTAGATGATCCTGTCGCAAGGATGTTGTTTACGGCCGTCTTGTCAGGCGCGCGGCTATGGGGCGGTGTCGGTGCGTAGCTTGCGGGTGGCCCTTTTCAGCCGGGTGTAGATGGTGACGGCGAGTAAGACAATTTCGACTGCCGCCTTGGCCCAGTGCTGTTGGAAGCTGTCGACCACGAGCATCGTCAGGAGCAGGGCCATCACGACATGCAGCACTAGTGTCAGTAGTCCGCCCCGGTACCACGGCCGTGATTGCCGTGTGGCTGGTTCGGCGACGGCCGCCGCGTAAGTGCCCACTGGCCCGAACTCGTGCTCAGGGGACGCGCCGGTGTCGGCGAGATGCGCGCGGGCCTCGTCGACTAGGCCCGCAGCGCGGCCCCGCGGTAGCTCGTGGCGGCCGACGAGCAGCCCATGCAGCCGACGAAACCATTGATCCGGCTCGTGCACAGGCGATCCGGCGAGCCGGTGTACGAGGTCGCGGAGCCGGCGTACCTCGTCGTCGGTGGGCTCCGGGACGTCGTTGCCTTTAATCGTTGCGAACATGGTGACGATACCGACCAGGCCCGCGGCGGCGACCAACAAGTACGGCACGGTGAACAGCGACCGCGTCGACAGGCCACCGAACTGGACGGCGACCACGCCGAGCACCGCGGCGGCCGGCATGACGTATGCCGCCTTGGACAGCCGGGGCAGCCCCGCCGCGCGCAGGACGCCCGGCACGACAGCGGCGAGCAGGATCGCGAACGCCACCAGACCCACCTGGGCTAACCGAGTGGGCGTCGCCTGCCAGGTCAAACTCCAGGTCACCACAGCGAACAGGCAGCTCCACAACAACGCGTTCCAGCAGATCACCACTAGCCCGGACCAGAGCCGGTCCCACACGCTGTCGTTGCTGGCGCCTTCGTCGATCGGGCTGACCGCGGACGCGATCATGTCAGCGAACGCGTCGGGCGGGCCGAACAACTCAAACACCGACTGCCCGGTCTCTGCGCAGTACTCCTCGGCCTCGGCGATCGCCACGTCAGCGTGGCGCCGGTTGAATCGTCGCTTCGCCAGGACGATACGGACCCGCAGGTCCCACGCCGCGAACGACGGGGCTTCAATGCTGTTCTCGCTGCTCATCTCATGCCTCCGTCATTGTCAGCAGGTTACCGACCGTCATGGTGAAGTGGCGCCAGCGCGTCCGGTCCACCGCGAGTCTGCGGCGGCCGGTCCTGGTGAGTTCGTAGACCTTTCGCCCCGGGCCGCCGTCGCCGGCCTGCCACGTGGAAGTCACCGCGCCGCTCGCTTCGAGGCGACCCAGAACGGGGTAGAGAACCCCACCTGTAACATTTCCGAGCCCCACCGCTACCAACCGCTGGGCGAGCGCGTAACCGTGCCGCGGACCCTCGGTGAGCACAGCCAAGACGGCAACTTCGAGAACGGCGCGCAGCCATCCCGCCGCCGGGTCTGCCGTGGTCGGTGGTGCGTCCATCGTCCGCCTCATCTACGAAGTAGTGATGGTTGCAAGCTACACAGCGATGTCAACTAGTCGCAATAGCAACTACTCGACAGCGCCAAACGGTCCTCCTTCCGCTTGTCACGAACACCGCCCACAGCAAGGCCGACCCAATATGGTGGCAAGGGAGTCGAAGGCTGGCTCGAGCGCCGCAGCCGCGGCGGCGGCGGCGGCGGCGCTTCGACCCGACGAGTCGTCGGTAAGACCTCGATCTCCCGCAGCCGTCAAACCGGTGACCTCGATCGGAGTAGGAAATGCCTTGGTTTCGCTGTAGGTCTGGCCGGTGGTCAGGCACTGGTAGAGGCAGCCGAGGAAGCGGTTAGCCAGGTTCCGCAAGGCGGCGGCATGACGGTCTCCGTGGTCCTGGCGGCTGGCGGCTGGCGGCTGGCGGCGGCGGTCATAGTGCGCTCTGGCGCCGGTTGAATTCTTGGTGGCGATGAACGCCCAGATGAAGCCGGCAGCGGCGAGCCGGTCGTTATCGATGCGGCGGTGGGTGATCGAGATGCTGCGGCCGGAGGCTCGAGTGACCGGTGCCGAACCGGCGTAGGCATTCATTGCGCGGGCGTCGGACGAAGCGGTTACGGTCGCCACCAATTTCGGCCAGCACGCGGCCGCCAGTGAGGTCACCGAGACCCGGAAAGCTGGTGATGATCTCGTAGTCGGGTGCTGGACGAACGCTGCGGCGCAAGCCTCACCGAGCTGGTCGACGTTGGTGCAGGCGGTGTCGAGCGCGGCGAGCAAGGCCAGGGTAGCGCCCATAGCTTCCTCGACGAGCGGCTGCTGGCGCAGATGAGACACTCGCAGCCCGGCTTGGATCTCGGCGGTAAGGGCGTCGACGCCGCGTTTGCGGCCGCGCTCAGCGCCACCGGGACGTTAAGCTCCTTGACGTCCTGCGCCCACTTACGCAAAGGTGAAATAGTATGACTGGCTTGATATGGACTTTGCGCGTATTGTCGGTTGCCTTTATCGCCGTCTCGCTACTTCATCTGGTGTTTGGCTTGCGGGCAGATGCGATGCTCGGAACCCCCGTCCCGCCCGAGATTGCTGCTGAACCGTCCTTTGACGGCCAGAACCGTTTCTATGGCGTTAGCTTCTCGCTTCTCGGCATAGTGTTGCTCATCGCGGCATCCGACCTGGTGCGGTACAAAGCCATGGTAGTCGCCGCACTCGGTGTGCTCTTCGCAGCAGGAATCGCGCGAGTTGTTGCCTGGATCCTGCACGGTGTGCCCGCACGTCCGCTCATCGCAATCCTCGTGGCCGACCTCCTACTGCCACCTATTCTTTACATTTGGCTGCAGCAGTCTACCTAATGTACTGGGGTTCGTTCACAAGACTAGTGTGTGAAGACAACAAGATCGCAGGCGGCTGCTGCTGCCAGGATAGAGGCTGCCCGAACGGCCCGGACCGCGGGTGAGTTGCTGGGACGGTTGCGGTCGTGTTTCCTGCGGACGCAGACCTGGCAGCACGCGGGTCGGTACGTATCGGCGCTGGTCAGCGAGATCCCGAAGCGCAACGGGTGGACGATCGCGCAGCAGGCCGGGGACCGGACACCGGATCGGACCCAGCGGCTACTCAATCGTGCACGGTGGGACGAAGTGGCCGCGATGAGTCAGGTGCGCCGGTTCGTCGTGACCGGCCTGGACACCGTGGCCGGGCGGCGGGCACGGCGGGGCCTGCGGATCGCCGCGCTGGACGAGACCGGCCAGCAGAAGGCCGGCACGGCGACGTGTGGGGTGAAACGGCAGTACATGGGCTGCGCCGGTCGGCTCGCAAACGGGATCAACACGGTGCACCTGGCGTATGTGCGTGAACGTGTCGGGCACGCGTTGATCGGGGCCCGGCAATGGATTCCGGTCGAGCACCTCACCGACGCGGGCACCGCGGCGGGGATGGGTATCGCGGACGGGCTGGCGTTTCGGACCAAAGGGCAGCTGGCCATCGACATCTGCACCGACGCATACGCTGACGGCGTCACCTTCGACTTCGTCTGCGGCGACGAGGTCTACGGCAGCTGCACCCAGCTACGTGCCACAAGGCCGGCCGCTGACCCTGGCCAGGCTCATACGGGCAGCCGGGCTGCGCTGGCCGGTCGAGGAAACATTCGAGTTCAGCAAGGACTCCTTCGGCCTCGACCAATGCCAAGCCCGCCTGCACACCGCGATCATCCGGCACACCGTGCTGGTCATGACCGCCCTGGCCATCTGCGCGATCGCCGCTGCCCACCTCAAAACCCGGACCGAGACCCAAGCCCCGCCACCGAACACACCCGATCAGCGGCCACCGGCCGAACCCGGCATGATCGCGCTGACCATCCCCGAGACCGCACGCCTGCTCGCCACCACCTGGCACCAGCCCAAACCCAGCGACCACGAAACCCACTGGCGCAACTGGCGACGCCGTCACCAAGCCCGAGCACGCTGGTTCCACCAACGCGACCGCCTCAACCGAGAGTATTCCCTGGCCAACTAGGGCGTGTCTCGCGGATCATGGGGTGCGGTCCGGGACTGCGCGGAGCCAGTCGAGGGTCTCGGCGAGGTCGAGTGTGGCCTGGTAGCTGTCGATTGTCTTGTCGTAGCGGGTCGCCAGACCGCGCCACTACTTTCGGCGGTTGAAGCCCCGTTCGACCTGGTTACGGTGTTTGTACTTCTCGGCGTCGAAGTCGGGTGGACGTCCTCCGGACGATTTTTTCCTTGCCCGGTTGGCTTTCTGGTCGGTTTTCTCCGGGATCACGGCGTCAATCTTGCGGGCACGCAACGCCGCCCGGTTTGCCTTGCTGGAGTACGCCTTGTCAGCCGCGAGAGAGTCGGGACGCTTACGGGGCCGGCCGACACCCCCAGGGCGGGTTACCGCGACCTGGTCCAGCAACGGCACCAGTTGTTTGGTGTCGGAAGCCTGACCCGGGGTGATCCGCGTGGCGAGGGACCGCCCGCGCCCGTCGGTCATAGTGTGCACCTTCGTGGTCAGTCCCCCACGGGAGCGACCCAGGCCCTGCTGTGCCTGCGAATCCGCCGTGTCGAGCCCCCTTTACGGGCACCTGCGGCGTGTTGATGAGCCCGTACGATCGTCGAGTCGGCCTGGGCGTTCCAGTCGATGTCCGCGTCGGCTTCGGCCACCGCGATCACGTGCTGTTTGAACGTGGCCCACGTGCCGTCGAGGGCCCACCGCCGGAAACGGCCGGCCAGTGTCTTCCACGGTCCGTAGCGTTCCGGGGCGTCACGCCACGGCGATCCGGTGCGTTTCACCCAGCAGATCCCGTTGATCACCTGCCGGTGATCACGCCACTGGCCGCCGCGTAACGGCTGCTCAGGCAACAATGGCTCCAAGATTGCCCACTCGTCGTCCGTCAGATCGAACCGTGCCATGCCCGGTACAACGAACCAAACCCAAGATCCGCGAGACACGCCCTAGCAAATGGCGGCTGCCGTAAGTAGGCGGCTTGTACTTATCGTTGTTAATAGTCAGTGGGTGGGCAGCCGTCCGGCCACGCGCTGAAACACCTGCGATCGCTGGTGTCGCAAGGCTCGTCTTCAGCATACCGCATTTTATCTATCACTGGATGCACCTGGATATGTTTTCCATGATCGACGCCATCGGGAATGTTATTACCTTGGGAGCAACGATTGTCCTGGCCGCCGGCCTACTGCTGCCGGCGAGGTCGCCTTCGCGTCTGACGCAGGCAGGCCGATGAACCGTACGGTCGCAGGTGCCAGAACTACTGGGTCGGCAAGTCGGTCGCGCAGGGCCGCATCCAGCAGCTTTAGCTCTACTCTGCGGTCTGGGGACGCCGTGACAGCGAGAGCGGATCGCCGAGCGGGGCGGGTGCGGCCGATGCTTCAGGTATAGTCCGTGTCGGCGCCGTTTGTTGATGGCGTCGTCCGACGCGCCGGGTGGCACCTGCGTCGGCCCGAGCTGGGTCCAGACGGACCGTTGAACATTGCTTGCGCCGAAACTCTGCCGTCCCTGGAGCGTCATGCCTTCACTCTCGAAACTTTCCCAGCTGGATGTCGCGGTTATCGGCGGTGGTGCGGCCGGTTACACCGCTGCAATCCTGCTGGCGAATGCGGGCGTTCGTACAACGTTGCTGGAAGCCCAGCCCGCCGTTCTAGACATCGGCTCCGGGATCATGTTGCAGGCCAACGCGTTGCGCGTCCTGCGTGAGGCCGGTGCGCTGTCTGCTGTGTTAGCCGGCGGGTTCGGCTTCGACAGCACGGGTATCCGGCTGCCTGATGAAACCGGCCGGCTGGTCGGGGAGCTGTCCGAAGGCCGGATGCAGCCGGATTTACCGTCGGCCGTCGGCATCGCCCGGACCCGACTGGCCCGGATTCTGCACGACCGCGCGCAGGAAGTTAACGTCGATATCCGGCTGGGCACGCGTGTCAGCGCCCTCCGGCAATCCCCTCCCCCGGACGTCGGCCACGATGATGGTCTCGATAGCGCCAAGGTCCACGTCACCGCGCTCACCGGCTCCGCCATGAGCACGATGCCGTTCGACCTTGTCGTCGCCGCGGACGGGGTGAACAGCAGCGTCCGGACGATGATCGGCATCACGTCAGTTCCGCGGCTGATGCCGCTCGGAGTGTGGCGCGTCCGAGTTCCGCGACCCGCCACGGTCGTGCGAACCGAGATCATCAACGGTGGTCCGGCCTACTTCGCCGGCTACGCCCCCATCAGCGACGACGCGATGTACGCCTGGCTGGTAGAGGACTACCACGATCATCGGGCCCTGACCCCGGCTCAGCAGGTCGAGGCCGTACGCACCCTGATGGCCGGCTACCACGGCCCGTGGGATGCCATCCGTGACTCACTCACCGCGGACACCCCGACCAATTACACCCGCTACAGCGAGTTCCTTCTTAACCCGCCCTGGCATCGGGGACGGGTCCTGCTGATCGGTGACGCGGCACATAGCTGCCCGCCCACCATGGCCCAAGGCGCCGCGCAGGCCCTTGAAGACGCCTCTGTCTTCGTCGAGATGCTGACAGGCAGCAAGACGATCGACGAGGACCTGTTCCGACGGTTCACCGACCGACGGCTACCGCGTATACGCGCTGTCGTCGAAGGCTCCGTGCAGATGGCCGAATGGCAGCTACGCCACGAACGCGGCGACATCCCCGCCCTCATGGCCCGCACCAGCCGTCTTCTGTCCCAGCCCGCCTGACCGGAGTGTCGACAACCGTCATCTGCGCAACCGCATGATCGCGGCGCGCCCGAATGGTCCGTCAGCAATCTGCGCTCGCCACGAACACCACAAACCAGGCGGCCGATGGCCCCCGCATTGGACCCCGGTTCACCGATACCGTTTCGAGGAGGCAGCGATGAAGGCAGTACAGTTCGCGGAATACGGCGGACCGGAGGTCTTGCAGATCGCCGACGTCAACGAGCCACACGCCGGGCCCGACGAAATCCGGATCGCCGTACGCGCCGCTGGCGTGAACGGCCTGGACTGGAAGATCAGAGCCGGCCTGGTGAAGGACTTCAGGCCGGTCAATTTCCCCAGCGGAACCGGTCTCGACGCCGCCGGAGTGGTCGACGAAGTCGGCCCAGCAGTTACCGACGTCAGCGTCGGCGACGCCGTATTCGGCTCCGGTTCGGCCACCGTCGCCCAGTACGCGGTCCTGAAGGACTGGACGACAAAGCCCACCGAGATGAGCTTTCTCGAAGCTGCCGGCTACCCCATCCCCGTCGAAACGGCGCTACGAATCCTCGATCAGATCGACATCAAGAGCGGCCAGACACTGCTGGTCAGCGGCGCCTCCGGCGGAGTCGGCTCCGCAGTCCTGCAATTCGCCCGTAACCGCGGCATCACCGTCATCGGCACCGCCAGCCCGGCCAACCAGAAATACCTGAAGTCGCTGGGAGCGGCCGCAACACCCTACGGTCACGGCCTCATCGACCGAGTCCGCGCCCTGGCTCCGGGCGGAGTCGACGCAGCTTTCGACCTGGCTGGTTCCGGGATCATCCCGGTACTCATCGAACTCACCGGCAACCCGGAGAAAGTACTATCGATTGCCGACTACTCCGCGACCCGGCACGGCGCCCAGTTCTCCGGCACAGGCGACCACGCACGGGACGCCTACACCGAAGCGGCCCGCCTCTTCGAAGCCGGCGCACTGAGCCTGCGAGTCGAGCGCGTCTTCCCCTTCACTGCCACCGCCGAAGCACAACAAATGAACGCCGCCGGGCACGCCGCCGGACGCGTCGTGATCACCCTCGACTGAACTCCCAACCAAAAAACTCTCACATAAGTCAGCACTACGTTCGACACGCTCACTGAGGTTGTCCGAGCAAGGAACTGATTACTGATGGTGTCATGTGGTGCGCTTGTGTTCGATGTGGGGGATGACCCGCGCGGCGGCGACGATTTTCCCGATCCGCCATGGGTCGAGGCTGACGTTACGCAACGCTCTGAATGTCATCTTGAGCAGCGAGTTCCCGCGCTCGCCGATCGCCCGCAGGCTGTTGTGTGCCTTATCGAACTGTTGCTGGACCAGCAGCAGCCCGCCGTTCTTCGGTTTCTCGAACGCGACCGTGACGGTGTCGGCGACCCCTTCGTAGCCCAGGTCGCCGAGGGTGCGAAGGTCCGCGCCGGCGTCGGTGAGGGTGGGCAGGATCTCGGTGTGGGCGCGGGTGGCGGTGGTGTCATGCTCGCGGCCGGGCCGCACGTCGGAGGTCCAGATCGGCCAGCCGTCCGGCGCGGTGACGATCTGGATGTTGCCGCCGTGCTGGTCGTGCTTGCCGGACCACCACAGGTCGACGCCCTCAGTCGGGCCAGGGGTGCGGCACCGGTCGGTCTCGATCGGGGTGCCGTCGATGTTCACGTGGTCATAGCCGGCTGCTTTGGCGGCGAGCAGCGCGCCGTGCAGGCTCGGTGAGCGGGCGGCGAGCACGTCGATGGCTTCGTTGAGGTACTCG
This sequence comes from uncultured Actinoplanes sp., assembly GCA_964236515.1. Lineage (GTDB taxonomy): Bacteria > Actinomycetota > Actinomycetes > Mycobacteriales > Micromonosporaceae > Actinoplanes. Next base: position 3,257 of record CAXSDA010000037.1, on the reverse strand, counting down.
TAGGCGGTCGAGACGCAGATCTGGTTGTCGGTGGCCAGTTGCCGTATCCGGGTGCCGTCGAGGAACCACCGCAACACCAGGATCGCCTGGTCACGGCACGGCAGAGCGCGGGTGCCGGCTCGAGTGCCCCGACGTTTGCGTTCGTCGGCAAATAGCGTGGTCAGGAAGTCCACGATCTGCTCCCGTGCAGGTAGCACGGCGGTAGTCGAGTAGCCGGGGGCATTTCAGCCCCGGCTCTCACAGAACCGTACGTAACGATCTCTCGTTATACGGCTCTTGTCGTCCTGGTCACCAGACGGCGGGGACGGTGTTGACCCAACGGATGCTGGGAGAGGACGGGTCGTGCTCGCGAGCCGAGTGATGCAGCTCATAGGTACGCTGTCACAATCGGCCGCACCTATCTCGTCTTCTTGTCATGAGCTTATCTTGGAAGCGGGCCGTTGTTGGCGTCCTCGGGTTGACCGCGGCCTTCGCCGGTGTGTGGGCCTCAGTCGCTCCGCACGCGTTCTACACGTCCTTCCCGCTCCCAGGTCACCACTGGGTTTCGCCGCTAGGCCCCTACAACGAGCATCTAACACGCGATGTAGGCGGCTTGTATTTGGCGCTGTTGGTGATCAGCGGGTGGGCCGCCGTCCGGCCGCGGGTAGAGACATTTGCGATGGTCGGTGTCGCGTGGCTTGCTTTCAGCATTCCGCACCTCATCTATCACTCGATGCATTTGGACATGTTCTCCACGAGCGACGCGGTCGGCAATGGGGTGACTCTCGGCGGGACGGTTGTTCTTGCCGCTCTGCTGCTGCCAGCGAGGGTGTCTTCGCGTCGGACGCAGGCAGTCCGGTGAAGCTTGCGGTCGCGGGCGGAACCGGCTGGGTTGGTAAGTTCGTTGTTGACGCCGCCCGTGTGGCGGGCCATACGGTGTCGGTGATCAGCCGCAGCAACGGCATCGATCTGGTCAGCGGCCGCGGCGTTGTCCAGGCCATGAGTGGCGTCGACGCCGTCATCGATGTCACCGACTCCGGGACCACGCGGCGAGCGACGTCTCTGGCGTTCTTCGAGACAGCGACGCGGAGCCTTCTCGCGGGCGAGGCAGCTGCGGGAGTGCGCCACCACGTGGCTTTGTCCATCGCCGGGGTAGACCGCGTCCCGTTCGGCTACTACCAGGCGAAGCTGCGCCAGGAGAGGCTGATCGCGGAACGCAGCGGCGCATGGACGGTGCTTCGGGCCAGCCAATTCCACGAATTCCCGGTCCAACTGCTATCGCGCATCAGGGGTCCAGTCGTCCCCATACCCCACATGCGGTCATCAACCGTCGCGGCCCGCGAGGTCGCCGCCCGGCTGGTCGAACTCGCCGACGCCGCGCCGATCGGTCTCGCTCCGGAGTTCGGAGGTCCCGAGGTTCATGACGTGCCGGACCTCGCGCGACGAATCATCAAGGCACGTCGTGCACGTCGATGCGTCGTTGCAGTCCGGATACCCGGCGAAACCGGTAAACAGATGGCCGGGGGCGGACTGGTAGCGGTCGGCTCGGGGCCGCACGGTCGTATCACCTTCGATGCGTGGTTGGCTCAGCGTGACGATGCCTGAGAGTCGACACGTGACGGATCAGCGCCACCAGTATTTGGCCCAACAATTCGTGACCGCACGTCCTCGACTGGTGCGCGTCGCTTACGCGATCCTGGGCAGCACCAGCGAAGCCGAGGATGTCGTTTCTGACATCTGGTTACGACTTGCGGCTGCCGACGCGGCGGAACCTGTTCATGATGTCGAGGCGTGGGGGCTGGTGGTCGTGGCCCGTGCCGCTTTGGACGTTTACCGATCAGCTCGCCGGCGCCGCGAGCGCTACGTCGGTCCTTGGCTCCCGGAGCCTCGCCTCGAGGTGACTTCACCCGGCGATCCGGCCGACCGCGTCACCATCGACGACTCCGTCAGCTTTGCTCTGCTCGTGGTCCTGGAATCGCTGTCCCCCGCCGAGCGGGTCGCGTGGGTCATGCACGACCTGTTCGGGCTCACCTTCACCGAAGTAGCGCAGGTCGTCGGCAGGACACCCGACGGCGTTCGCCAACTCGCGTCCCGCGCACGACGGCACCTTCATGATCACGCACCACGGATCCCGGTGGAGTCCCGTGAGCACCGCGCCATCGTCACCAGCTTTCTCAACGCCGCATCGGGAGGGGACCTCCGTCAACTCGTATCGGCCCTCGATCCGGCGGTAGTGCTCACGAGCGACGGCGGCGGTGAAGTCACCGCAGCCCGCCGACCAATTCATGGGTCGGACAAAGTAGCTCGCTTCGTTCTCGGAACTACAACCAGATTGGCCCCTGGCTATGAACTAGTAATGGTCAACGTCAATGGTTCTTCCGGCATCGCGCTCTACCAGGACAACCAACTCCGCGCAGTAATCTCTCTCACCATTTTTGACGGCTACATCACACGAGTCGACATCGTTCGCGCGCCGGCGAAGCTCGGCCATCACCGACCCTTCCCGGAACAAAACTGACACGGCCGGAAAGAACGAGCCAGTCCGGCGGCGCCACGGCCGTTTCAAGATCGGTAGCTGCGGTGAGTGATGATGCTGGCGTACGCCTGTCGGATATGGACGAAGCTCCGTTGAGACCAGGTCTTCTCGCGGATCTGGTTCACACGGAGCCCCGTCGTGCCGCAGTCTGTCATCTCCACCGCCGATCCAGCATCGTTGGCGACCGCCGGCGAGGCTGCGTTCACGCCTCCGTGTCACGGTCTGCTGGAGTTGTTCCTCGCCGTCACTGACGGCCGTTCGGACCAGGGCCCGTGATCATCCGGTCGCGGTCGCGGTCGCGGTCGCGGTCGTGCTCGCGGTCGCGCTCGCGCTGGTAGCGGCAGCCACAGCCGCTGGACTGAAGGGCTAAACCGCGATGAACGGCTGGGTCACCGACGACCTCAGCAGTCCGTACACGCGGGTCGACGCCCGTCCGGCCGGGCTCCCGTCACGATCGACACTCGGCGGGTCTCCACCGACACCGATACTGACGTCCTGGACGCGGTGATTGCCGAGTGGACCACGACCCAGCGGACCGGCATCCCCGACTGGGCCGGCACCAGCCTGAGACGCCGACTGCGCGATCGGCTTGCGGTCGGGCAGCACGTGCATACGTCGGCATGTCTGCGCATCGATCAGCACGGTGGGGTAGCGGCTGCGTCGGCGGAGCAGCTCAACCACTTCTACCGGGCGAATTCAGTCGGTCGTAGCATTTGATCTTCGTGGTTCGGTGGGACAGGAT
>CAXSDA010000036.1:28586-86335 GCA_964236515.1 uncultured Actinoplanes sp. | reverse complement strand
GGCCCCGGCCCCGGCCCCGGCCCCGGCCCCGGCTACGCTCGGATGGGTGGCCGCCGCGGCCACACCGGTCCCGGCCGCCACCAGGACGGCCACGCCGAGCGCGCCGATCAGGAGGCGTTTCTTCACGACAACGTCCATTCCTGGTTGCTCGCGCCGGTGCACGACCAGATCTGCAGCGGCGTGCCGTCGGCCGAGGCCCTGCCGGTGGCGTCCAGGCACTTGCCCGATCCGGTGTTGACCAGTTCGCCGTTCGACGTGGTCCACTTCTGGGCGGCGGTGCCGTTGCAGGTGAACAGCTGGACCTTGGCGCCGTTGGCGGTGCCGGCGGCCTTCACGTCCAGGCACTTTCCGAGCGAGCGGAGGGTGTTGTCGGAGGTGCGGGCCCAGGTCTGCGCGGTGCTGCCGTTGCAGGTGAACAGCTGCACCGGCGTGCTGTCGGCGCTGCTCGCCCCGGCCACGTCGACGCACTTGCCGCCGATCCCGGTGATCGGCCCGCCGCTCGCCGGCGGTGTGGTCGGTGTGGCGGTGGTGGGCGGTGTGGTCGGTGTGCCCGTGCCGACGAAGGCCGCCGCCGCGGTCGCGCCGACCGAATCGATGGTGGCGTTGTTCTCCACCGGCTTGGGCACGGTGCCGGTGAAGACGATGAACGTGACCGGTCCCTCGGTGCCGCCGGTGGCCGGGTTCGGGCCGATGCCGAGAGCCACCGCGGTCGCGTACGACGCCTCACCGATGATGTCGTCCGGGCCCTCGTCGGCGAAGACCGCATAGACCAGTTTGTTGTGGTAGATCACGGCGCCGACGTTGCCCGGCTTGATGCCGGCCGACGTGTAGTTGAACCGCGAGCTGGGCAGCGGGACGACGAAGTAGTGGGTGACGTCGGCGGTGAAGTTGCCACCGGTGGAGGTCTGGAAGGACGTCTGGTTGTAGTACGCCGGATCGGTCGTGTGACTGCAGTGCGAGGTGGTGACGCCGTCGCAGTCGATGTCCATGTCGGACGTCCAGTGGTAGGCATTCTGCGTCTTGCAGATCGAGACGGTGGACGGCCCGCCCTCGTCGGTGCCGTACTTACCGTTCGAGGCGGACGTGCAGCCGGCCACCTTGGCCAGCAGCTGGGCGGCGGTCGGGCCGGCCACCGCGGCGGCCGGGTCACTCGCGTGGGTGGCGGCGAACGCGGTCGTGGCGAGGAGCGGGAGGGCGACGGCGGCGACAGCCGTCAGCGCCAGGCGTAGCGGTTTCATGAGGAGCACTTCCTGCGTGGGGGGCACGACGGACAGTGATGGGCACCAATGTCAGGGCGACAGTGTGCCCCGGATCCCCACCAATGGGAAGACTCTTTTACTAATACCTGAAAGAAGGTCGGCATATGCTGCCGTCATGGCATCCTGGCCGGATCACGTGATGTGGTGGCACCTCTATCCGCTGGGCTTCACCGGGGCGCCGATCAGCCCCGGCCCGGACGATCGGGACACGGTCGTGCACCGGCTGGGCCGGATCGACGGGTGGCTCGACCACGTCGTGGAACTCGGCCTCAACGGCATCGCGCTCGGTCCGATCTTCGCCTCGCAGACCCACGGGTACGACACGATCGACCACTTCCGCATCGATCCCCGCCTCGGCGACGACGCCGACTTCGACGCGCTGGTGTCCGCCGCCCACCGGCGCGGCGTGCAGGTCCAGCTGGACGGGGTGTTCAACCACGTCGGGCGGGAGCACCCGGCGGCCGGCCTGGCCCGGATCGGCCGCGACGGCCGTCCCGAGATGTTCGAGGGACACGACGGACTCGTCGTCCTCGACCACGACCGGCCCGAGGTGGCCGATCTGGTGGCCGGCGTGATGAACCACTGGCTCGACCGCGGCGTCGACGCGTGGCGGCTCGACGCCGCGTACGCCGTCCCGCCGCGGTTCTGGGCGGACGTCCTGCCCCGGGTCCGCGCGGGTCATCCGGAGGCGTGGTTCTCCGGCGAGGTCATCCACGGCGACTATTCCGAGATCCTCCGGGAGTCCATGATGGACTCGATCACCCAGTACGAGTTGTGGCAGGGGATCTGGCACGGGATCAGCGACCGGAACTTCTACGAGCTGGCCCACGCGCTCAAACGGCACAATGATCTGCTGTCCGTCTTCGTGCCGTCGACGTTCGTGGGCAACCACGACGTCACCCGGATCGCGTCGGCGATCGGGCGTGAGTTCGTGCCGCACGCTGCGGCGGTGCTGTTCACCGTGGCCGGCGTGCCCAGCGTCTACGCCGGCGACGAGTACGGCTGGACGGGGGTCAAGGAGGAGCGGTTCGGCGGCGACGACGCGGTCCGGCCCGAGTTCCCGCCGGCGCCCCTGGCGGAGAACGGTCTGCTGCGGGTGCACCGCGCGCTGATCGCGGTCCGGCGCCGGAACCCGTGGCTGGTCCGGGCCCACACCGACGTGACCCACCTGGACAACCGGCAGCTGGTACTCCGGACGGCGACGGGGTCGGGCGCGGTGGTGACCGCGCTCAACCTGGCCGACGAGACCGTCAGCGTTCCGGTCGACGACGCCGGCCCGGTGGCCGCGGGCGCCGGGACCCTGGCCGGACGGATGATCGAGCTGGCGCCGAAAGGCTGGGCCGTACTGACGTCCTGATCTACTTGCGGGTGGCGGCCCAGGCCCAGGCGACCAGGGCCGGCTGGAAGAGCAGCCGCACCGCGCGCTTGCCGTCGGTGTCCAGCCCGAACCCGTCCTTGTGCTCGGTGAACTGGGCGACGTTGCCGGGGAAGACGGTCACGAAGAAACCGGCCACGCCCGCGCCCAGCAGCCGCCGGGCGGGCTGCCGCCAGGTGGTCAGCAGCGCCGCTCCCAGCGCCAGCTCGACTACGCCGGAGGCCAGAACCACCTGATCGGCGTCGATCGGGAACCAGTTCGGCACCTGCGCCTGGAAGTCCTTACGCGCGACCGTGAGGTGCGCGGTGCCGGTGGTCAGCAGAATGGCGCCGAGTGCGGCCTGCCCGGCGCCGCGCAGAACGGTTGTCGCCTTCATGTCCGGCTCTCCTGGTGTGGTCGACGATCAGCCCCCTGCTGATCCCCGTTTTCCGGCCGCCGAACCCTCCGCCACCGGTGAACCAGCACGACGGCGGCCATGAGCGCGCCCACCGGCGCGCAGCCGGCCTACTGCCGTCATATTGCCGGTCATTTGCCTGTTCCGGACAAGATGCCGTCGTAAATACCGGGCCAGGCAGCAGATCGATCCCTTCTAGCAGCGCCAGAATGGTGCTTCAGGAGTAGCGATGTCAAAAACCGGCCGGCCCTTACGAAAGCGCCCGCTGTGGCGGCGGATGATCGTCCTGCTCGCATTCTTGGTGGCAACCCTGTTGGCCACGACCGCCCCGGCCTACGCTGATGCGGCCAAACCCAGCAAGGCCACCTGCACGGGGAACTACTTCCTCTGTCTCCAATCGCGTGTGTACGAGAAAGGCGGCCAATTCCGCGCCGAGCTGTACAAGCTCAGTACCAGCGCCGCCGGGACGGTGCTGATTCACATGACGCTCTACCAGTGCAGCGGAAATGGCAGCGGTTGCATTCCGATCACCCAACGGGATGACCGGGTCGCCGATCTGAAGAACTCCAGCACGATATACAAAGCCGGCGCATTCGGTCACAACTACAAGGCCTGCGTATCGGCGCCGTCGTATCTCGGTGACGTCTGCACGCCGCAGATGTCGTACACCACCGCCTGAGGGTTGGGCGTCGCGCCCGTGACACCACCGCCGGCCGCTCGGACTCGAGGCGGCCGGCGGTGAGCCGCGCCCCACGAAGGTGGCGGCGTCAGACGTGTCCGCGACCCGCGGCCACCAGTTCGCGGACGGCCGGGGCGACCTCGGCGGCGTAGCGGGAGATCGTCGCCGGGTCGTCGGTGGCCAGGATGAAGGCGCTCACCCCGTACTCCAGGGTGATCGCGGCCAGGTCCTCGGCCCAGCGGGACGGCGGCCCGTCCAGCAGGCCACGGGCCTCCGGGGCGAAGGTGCCACCGATGTTGAGCAGCCGGCGAATCCGCGTCGGGTCGCGGCCGGCTGTCCCGGCGCCGTCGTCCACCCACCTGTTGATCTCGGCGTAGCCGGCCGGGCCGTCCGGCATGTATCCCAGCGACGGCAGCACGCCGTCGGCCCGGGCGCCCCGCCAGCCGGGACATCCGGGGCTTGTAGGCGCCGATCCAGATCGGCATGTCGTGGGCCGGCGCCGGGCCCCGGGCCGCTCCGGGCAGCTGGTAGTAGTCGCCGTCGAACCGGATCGGCGCCCGGCTGCCGGTGTCCCACATCGACCGGATCACCGTGATGGCCTCCTCCAGCGCCTCGACCGACTGCCCGGCGGTCAGGCGGCGGCCGCCCATCGCCTCGATGGCGTCCCAGAATCCACCGGCGCCGAGGGCCATCTCGATCCGGCCGCCGGACAGCCGGTCCAGCGTGGCGTGGCTGCGAGCGAGTGTCGCCGGGTCGCGCAGCGGCAGGTTCAGCACGTTGCCGGACAGCCGGATCCGTTCGGTCCGGGCGGCCGCGTACGCGATCAGGGTCCAGGTGTCATGGAACCGGTTGGCGTACGGGTGATCCTGGAAGGTGACCAGGTCGAGCCCTTCGCGGTCGGCGTGCACGGCGAGCTCGGCGGCCTGGTGCGCGGGCTGGGCGGTGGGCGTGATGAAGGCGCCGAAGAGCAGGTCATGCCGGTAGTCGGTCATCGGTCTTCCCTGGTCGTCGGGTCGATGTTGAAGTTGTCCCGGAACAGGTTCGCCGGGTCGTAACGGCGCTTGAGCTGCCGCAGCCGGCGCAGGGTGGCCGGCGGGAACGCGTCGGCGACCCGGTCCGGACCCCGGCCGGTCTCAAAACTGAGGTACAGCCCGTCGACGTGCGGTTTCAGTCCGGCCCAGGCGGCCCCAGCAGCCGCATGCCCGGCATCGGCACGTCCGCCGGCGCCGCCACCCCGGTGTCGGGCGGTCCCCAGCGGGCGAAGGCGGCGTCCACCCGGGCCGCCGACGCACCCATGGCGACGATCGAGAAGTTGGCCGAACGGTGGGCGTACGCGGTCGCGTCCGGGTCGACGTCCGCGACCGCGCCGCCGACCGAGCGGATCTGGAACCAGTGCACCGCGCCACTCGCCAGCAGGTCGGCGGCGGCCCGGGCGAAGGCGGGCGTGAGGTGCTCGACCAGGGCCGACCGGGCGACCACGTCGCCACTGCCGGTGTGCGGCTCGTCGGGGGCGTTGGCCATCACCGACGCGTACGGCGTCAGCACGACGTTCTGCTGGTACAGATCACCGGCGCCGGCGATCGGCTGGAGGTCCGCGATGATGGTGTCCGGGTCGTCGGTGGCGACCACCGTCATGGTCTGGGCGATGGCCGGCGACCCCGGGCGGGTCGCGCCCATGATGAGCGCGCCGGTCACCTCGCGCGGCGCCTCCTCGATCGCCCGGCCCCACCTCTGCAGGAGCTCGGCCGGGTCGTCGGCGCCGATCACGAGCTGGGCGAAGCCGACGTCGCCGACCTCGTCCACCTCGAAGTCGAACGACGTCACCACGCCGAAGTTGGCCCCGGCCCCGCGCACCGCCCAGAACAGGTCGGCGTTCTCGGCCGCGGAGGCGTGCACGACCGTGCCGTCGGCCAGGACCACCTCGACCGCGCGCAGGTGGTCGATGGTCAGGCCGTGCTTGCGGGCCATCCAGCCGACCCCGGCCGCGGTGGCCAGGCCGCCCACCCCGACGCCGCCGTAGTCGCCGGAGCTCAGGGCCCACCCGTACGGCTGGAGGGCGGCCGCGACGTCCATCCAGCGCGCGCCCGGGCCGACCCGGATCAGCCGGGCGGTCTCGTCGAGGACCTCGATGCGGTTCATCGCGGCCACGCTGATCACCAGGCCACCGTCGTTGGTGGACCGGCCGCTGATGCCGTGGCCGCCGCTGCGCAGGCCGAGCGGAATATCCGGGTGCGCCCGGGCGACCGCGAGCGCGGCCACCACCTCGGCGCTGGTCCGGGGGCGCAGAACCAGACCGGGCGCGCCGCCGCGCATGTAGGTCGAGCGGACCCGGGCGTACTCCCGGTCGCCGGGCTCCACCGCGGTCCGGGCCAGTCCCGGGGGCAGGCCGTCGTAGTCGATGCCCGGGTGCCGGCCGGGGCGGGCCGGTCGCGGGCGGCCGGCGATGAGGCGGCGCAGGTCATGCTCGTCATCGGCGCGGACGAGGTCCAGATCGGGGCCGGCCTCGACGACACGGCCGTCGGACAGCAGGTCCAGGCTCTCGGCGGCGTGGGCGAGGACCACGGAGTTGTGCCGCGCCGGGTCGGGCATCGCCAGCAGGCCGATCTTCTCGGTACGGCCGGCGATCCAGCTCAGCACCGTCCAGGCGTCGGTATCGGGGCCGTCCTCGACCGCCACCGCGTCGTACCCGAGATCCTCGGCCACCGGCGCGAGCTCGGGCCGCGTGATCAGCACGCCGAACATGAGACCTCCCTGCTAGTTGCCTGCGCAGCTAAGTATTTGCCGGACGTACGGCTTCCGCAAGGTGAAGCTGACCACACGTGCCGGAGCTAAAGTGCAGCCATGACCGACAATCGTCTCTCGCCCCGTGAACAGGCGGCGTGGGGCGGATTCCTGGACACCCACACGCGGTTGCTGAAGGCGATGGAGGCCAGCCTCTCGTCCGTCGGCGTGACCGTGGGGGAATACGACGTCCTGGTCGCGCTGGAGGCGGCGGGCCCCGAGGGCGTACGGATGTCGGATCTCGCCGCCCGCCGGCTGATGTCCAGCGGCGGGTTCACCCGGCTGGCCGACCGGCTCGAGAAGCAGGGCCTGATCATCCGGGAACGGTCGGCCACCGACGGGCGCGGGCTGAACGCGGTCATCACCCCGGCCGGGTTGCAGAAGCTGCGGGGGGCGCGGAAACGCCACCTCGACGACGTCCGCGCGCTGTTCGTCGCGCCTCTCGACCCCGCCCAGCTCTCCCAGCTCGAGGCGATCTGGAAGCGTCTCGGCGGCGGCGACTCGAACGGCGTCTGCTGACTGCCGGCCAACCAGCTGCTGGCCATCGCCGTCCGGAAACGCTCCAGCGCCCTCTCGGAATCGCCGGAGGCCAGCCGGTAGCCGCTCACCGGCCGGTTCCTTCGCCCTTGTCACCCTCGGTTCCCTTGTCGATCTCGTCGATCCGGACGGGCCGGCCGTCGCGCACCGATGCCGCCGCGGCCAGGGCGATGGCCAGGGCCGCACGGGCGTCCTCGCCGGTGACCGGCGCCGGGGTGCCCGTCCGGACCGCGTCGGCGAACGCGGCCAGTTCGGCGATGTACGCGCCGGCGAACAACTCCTGGTCGCCGCGGGCGGTGTCGACGAGCCGCCCGCCCGCGTTCGAGAACGCCATGCCCGTACGGCGGCCGTCGCCCATGGTCGCCATCCCGCCCGAGCCGAGCACCTCGCCCCGGACGTCGTAGCCGTAACTGGCCTCGAAACACGCCTCGGCCGTGCCGATCGCGCCGTTGTCGAAGCGCACCGTGACCACGGCCGTGTCGAGCAGGCCGCGGGCCCGCCAGTCCGGCTCGACCAGGGCGTCGGCGACCGCGTGGACGTCGACGGCGGTCGCGCCCGGGTTCAGGAAGCACAGCGTGTCGAAGTCGTGGATCAGCGTCTCGTTGAAGATCGTCCCGGGCGCGACCCGGGCCGGGTCGAAGCCGCCCGGATCGCGGGTCAGCGACCGCAGCAGCCGCGGCGTGCCGACCTGCCCGGCGTCGAGCAGCGCCCGCGCCGCCGCCCAGTCGGGGACGAAGCGCCGGTTGAAGCCCACCTGCAGAACCACCCCGGCCGTACGGGCGGCGTCGATCGCCCGGTCGGCGTCGGCCAGGGTCAGCGCCATCGGCTTCTCGCAGAACACGCCCTTGCCCGGCGCCGCGGCCGCGACGACCAGGTCGGCGTGGAATCGGGCCGGGGCGGCGATGACGACCGCGTCGATCTGCGGATCGGCCCACACCTGGGCCGTGTCCGGGTAGGCACGGTCGGCGCCGAGCTCGGCCGCCAGCCGCTCGGCCGTCCCCGGCGCCGGGTCGGCCACCGCGACCAGCCGTGCCCCGGGCACGTGCCGGCTCACTGTCGTGCCGTGAAAGGCGCCCATCCGGCCCGATCCGATCAGAGCGATCCCGACCACGTGTCCTCCTGGAACGTTCCACCAACGTCTCCACGACACTGCGGCACCGAACTGATCCAAGTCAAGACGTTGCCTGGAACGTTCCAGGATCCGCCATTACGCTGGGGCCGTGGGGGAGCAACGGAGGCCGACGCTGACGGACGTGGCCGTCCGGGCGGGTGTCTCGAAGTCGCTGGTGTCGCTGGTGATGCGGGACGAGCCCGGCGCCGGCGCCGAAACACGCCGTCGCGTCCTCGCGGCGGCCGGGGAACTCGGCTACCACCCCGACAGCCGGGCCCGATTGCTACGCAGCGGACGCAGCCGCCTGCTCGGGGTCGTGTTCGGGATCCAGCACGCGTTCCACACCGACCTGGTGACCGACCTGTACCAGGCCGCGCGCGAGACCGGGTACGAGCTCACGCTGAGCGCGGTCACCCCGTTCCGCGCCGAACCGGAAGCGATCACCGGTCTGCTCCAGGACCGGTGTGAGGCGCTGATCCTGCTCGGCCCGCAGTCGCCCGGCGCCGAGCTGAGCCGGCTGGCCGCCCGGCTCCCGGTGGTCGTGATGGCCCGCGCCGTCCGCGATCCGGCGGTCCGTGTGGTCCGCAGCGCCGACGCGGCCGGCGCCCGCCTGGCTGTGGACCACCTGGCCGGGCTCGGTCACCGCCGGATCGCCCACATCGACGGGGGTCGGGCGCCCGGCGCCGCCGACCGGCGCCGCGGCTACCGCGACGCGATGCGCCGTCATGGCCGGGACGCTTTCGTCCGGATCATCCCGGGCGGCCTGACCGAGGAGGACGGCGCGACAGCGGCCCGCACCCTGCTCGGCGCCGGCGTATCGACGGACCGGCCGACCGCGGTCACCGTCTTCAACGACCGCTGCGCGACGGGTGTCCTCGACGTACTGTCCCGGGCCGGCGTGGCGGTTCCCGGGGACCTGAGCGTGGCCGGTTACGACGACAGTCACCTGGCCCGGCTGGCCCACGTCAATCTGACCACGGTCGCCCAGGACACGGCGGCGATGGCCCGGCTCGCGGTGAGCCAGGCCGTCGCGCGCGTCGAGATGGCCCCGATCGCCCGCCGCGACCTCGTCGTCCCGCCGCATCTGGTCGTCCGGGGGACCACGGGACCGCTTCCCACAAAGTCGCACGACTTCGCACGTACTCGCTAGGCAGCCGGACAGTCGTGCACTACATTCATGCCACTCGATCAATTTTGTAACACGGCTGTAACGGGAGACTGGTGTGGCATCTCGACGGCGTTTGCTTCAGCTCGGCACGACGGCTGGGATCGGACTGGCGGTGTCCCCGCTGGCGGCCGTCGCCCCGGCGGAGGCCGCCCCGGACGGGACCGGGAAGCGGGCCTTGCGACCGCCGGCCGTCCCATTGGCCGTCCGCTCGCCGTATCTGAGCACCTGGCTCGCCGCCGACAACCTGCCCGGCACCTGGCCCACTTTCTGGACCGGCCGGATCACCGCGATGACCGGCCTGGCCACCATCGACGGCACCCCGTTCCTCTTCATGGGCGCACCCGCGTCGCCCACCGCGTACCCGTTCGCGTCCATGCGGCAGCTGTCGCTGACCACCACGGCCACCCGGTCGGAGTTCGTGCTCGAGCAGGCCGGCGTCGAACTCACCGTGACGTTCCTGGTGCCGATCTCACCCGGCGACCTCAAGCGGCAGTCGACACCCCTGAGCTACCTCTCCGCCACCGCCCGCAGCACCGACGGCAAGCAGCACCGCGTCGGTGTCTACGTCGACATCTCCGGGGAGTGGGCGTCGGGCGACTCCAACAACCTGATCACCTGGGACCAGCAGTCGACGGGCGGCGTGATCAGCCTGTCGTACGAGCAGACCGACCCGCACGTGCTCGGCGAGAACGCCGACTCCGCGGAGTGGGGGACCGTGGTGCTGTCCAGCGCGGCCCGGACCGGGCTGACCTGGCAGATCGGCGCCGACGCGGACGTGCGCAAGCAGATCGCCGTCTCCGGCGCGCTGACCGACACGGCCGACACGAATAAGCCGCGCCGGATCAACGACCGCTACCCGGTCTTCGCGTTCAACGCCGATCTCGGTACGGTCGGCCGGCACGCGACGGCGCCGTTCGTGCTGAGCATCGGGCACGTCCGGGAGCCGGCCGCCAGTTACCTCGGGCAGCCGCTGCCGCCGTTGTGGAAGACGTACTGGCCGGCCTGGCCGGCGATGGTGAGCGCGTTCCACGCGGATTTCGGCACCGCGGCGGCCCGGTCGGCCGCGCTCGACGCGAAGGTCGAGCGCGCGGCCACCCGGGCGGGCGGTTCCCGGTACGCGGCCCTGTGCGCGCTGGCCCTGCGGCAGGCGTACGCGGGAACCGAACTGGTCAGCCGGAACGGGACACCGTGGGCGTTCCTCAAGGAGATCTCCAGCGACGGCAACATGTCCACGATCGACGTCACCTATCCCGCCACACCGGTGTTCCTCTGGGCCGATCCGCAGTACCTGGGTCTGATCCTGGCGCCGATCCTGGACTACGTGGAGAACCACGCCTATCCGAAGGTGTTCGCCCCGCACGACCTCGGCAGCCACTACCCGAACGCCGACGGGCACCTGAACGGCACCGGCGAGGAGGACATGCCGGTCGAGGAATCGGCCAACATGCTCATCATGACCGCCGCGTACCTGGCCCGGATCCCGGCCGCGGCCCGTACGGCCTTCGCGACCGCGCACTACCCGATCCTGAAGCAGTGGGCCGATTACCTCGTCGGCAACGCGCTCGACCCGGACCTGCAGAATCAGACCGACGACTTCACCGGCTTCATCGCACACAGCGTGAACCTGGCGCTCAAGGGCATCATCGGCGTCGGCGCGATGAGCCAGGTGGCCACGGCCGCCGGGAAGGCCACGGACGCCGCCCACTACCTGTCGGTCGCCCGGGACTACATCGGACAGTGGCAGCGGAAGGCGACCGACTCCTCGGGCAAGCACCTCAAGCTGGCGTACGACGCCGACGGCACCTGGAGCCTGAAGTACAACGGGTACGCCGACCGGCTCCTCAAGCTCGGTCTCGTCCCGGCCGAGGTGGCCCGCGCCGAGGCCGAGTGGTACCTGTCCCGGGTCGCCACGTACGGCGTGCCGCTGGACATCCGCCACGGTTACACCAAGGCGGACTGGGAGATGTGGACCGCCGCCTGGCTGGCCGACCACCGGGAGATCCGGGATCTGCTGATCGAGGGGCTGTACACGTTCGCCGACACCACCGACCAGCGATTGCCGATGACCGACTGGTACGACACGGTGACCGACCGGCAGAGTGGTTTTCTGGCCCGGCCGGTCGTGGGCGGCTTCTTCGCCCTGCTCACCGTGTAGCCGCCGCCGGGCGGTGACCATCCGGGTGATCCCGATCGTGGTGGCGCGCGTAACCGCGCATCGAGCGGGTATCCCACCTGCATGCGTGTGGTCGTGGTCGGTGCGTCGGGCAATGTCGGGTCGGCGCTGGTGCGGCGGTTACGACTGGAGCCCGACATCGAGATCGCCGGGGTGGCCCGCCGGTTGCCGCCGGCGGACGGGGTCGAGTGGCATTCCCACGACATCGGCACCGCGTCCGTGGACGAGCTGGCCGCCACCTTCGCCGGCGCCGACGCCGTGGTCCACCTGGCCTGGCAGATCCAGCCCAGCCACGATCAGCGGGCGCTGTACCGGACGAACGTGCTGGGCAGCCGTACGGTCATCGCCGCCGCGGTGGCCGCCGGGGTCGGCACGCTGGTCTTCGCCTCCTCGCTGGGGGTGTACGCGCCGGGACCGAAACGGGCGTACGTCACCGAGGACTGGCCCGCCACCGGCGTCATCGAGTCCTCCTACAGCCGGCACAAGGTCCTGGTCGAGGGGATGCTCGACCAGGTCGCGGCGGCCCGCCCGGAGATGCGGGTGGTCCGGCTGCGCCCCGGCCTGATCTTCCAGCGGGCCAGTGCCACCGAGATCGGCCGGTACTTCGCCGGGCCGCTGCTGCCGGCCCGGCTGCTGCGGTTCGGGCGGATCCCGGTGGTCCCGTCGCACCCGCGCCTGCGCGTGCAGGCGGTGCACGCCGACGACGTGGCCGAGGCGTACCTGCTGGCGTTGCGCGGCGACGCCCGCGGCGCGTTCAACGTGGCCGCCGAACCGGTGCTGGACGCGGCGGTCGCGGCCCGCTTGTTCCACGGCGTCCCGGTGCCGGTGCCGGCGCCGTTGCTGCACGCGGCGGCGTCGCTCACCTGGTGGCTGCGGCTGCAGCCGGTGGACGCCGGGTGGATCGAGATGGGACTGGCCGCACCACTGATGGCCACCGACCGGATCATCAAGGAACTCGGCTGGCACCCCGCCCACGACGCCGAGTCGACCCTGCTCGAACTGGTTCAGGGGCTGGCCGACGGCGCCGGCGCGGACACCCCGCCGCTGTCCACCGATCCGGCGAAACCGGGCCGGCCCGGCGGCCTCGCGCACGGTCGCCTTCCGGGCGTCGGCGACCCGTACTGAGGTCTGATGATTGACGGCCCGGCGACCGGGTAGGCGGAATCCATGAGCGACGAGAATCTGGTCCGCGACGCCGGCGCCTCCACCGACCAGCACGTGAGCTGGGGCGGCGAGACCGGCGAGTTCACCACCGACCAGGCGCCCACGGCGGACACGGAGGCGAGCGGCAGCAACGCGGGCGTCAACGCCGAGCACGGCAACCGCGCCGACGACGACCCCGCGGGGGACGAGGACGTCACCGGCTGAATCGCCCCACTTTCCATCGGCGGCGAACAGGACAACGAGTGGTCCGTCGGCGGTGCCGGACACCATGGAGCAGTTCGGGCGCCTCGACGTGCTCGTCAACAACGCCGGGATCATGCTGCCCAACTCCGCGCCGCACGCCGGTGTGGAGGAATGGGAGCGGATGGTCGCCCTCAACGTGGGAGCGATTCGGCTCGTCACCCACGCCGCCGTGCCCGTACCTCATCGACGCCGCGTCGACGGCGCCGCGGCAGGTCGCGGATCTGGTCGACGTCAGCTCGACCGCCGGCCGGGTCGCCGGCCCGGCAGCGGCGTCTACAACCGGTGGGCGGCGGCGCGGCGGCAGATCGACGGGATCGAGGCGCTGCGGGCGACGCCATCGCCTACATCGACACCCGGGAGCACCGGGTGGCCGTCAACGAGATGCTGCTGCGGGTGGGGGACCAGACCTGGTGAGCTCCTGGAGTTCGCGGAGCACGCCGATGTCGGCGACGTCCTTGTCCCGCCACGGGCCGCCGTGCCGCAACGCCGGGTACTGCTCCTTCATCGCCAGCATCCCGGCGACACTCATCGCCGGAACCGGTGTGCCGTCGAGCATCCCGGCGTCCGTACCGAATGAGCCGGCCGGGAACACCCAGTCCGACCACCGGCCCAGCGGTTGATAGAACGTCCCGTCCGCCGCCCGGTCGAAGTAGGCCGTGCTGAAGGCGACGTCGCCGGAGACGAACTCGCACGACTCCTCCGGGGGCTGGGTGACCAGCGCCGTCGAGCCCGCCGCCACCAGCGCGGCCTTCGACCGGGCGTCGTGCGTTCGCGGCACCCAGAACTCGACGTCGCCGTGGCGGCGGGTGATGCGCCCGATCCGGGCGTCGAGCCCCCAGCCCCCGAACAGCCACGCCGGCACTTCGGCCGTGGCCAGCACGTCGAGAACGCGGTGAATCAGATCCAGCTGGGCCCGGGTGGTCGACTCCATCATCGAAGGCTATGCGACCGGGCGCACCGGCCGCTGCGGGCGCGTCGTATCCTCGAGTCTCGTCGCCCCGGGCCGGACGGGCGCTCGCGCCGAACGGATCGACGTCCTGGGGAGGATGAGAAAATGCTGGTGCCGAGCGCCGGACCCCTGAGCGTGCTGGCCGCCGGCTTCGTGCTGGTGCTGCTGGGTGTCGCCGCCCTGGTGCTCGCGGCCGGGACGAGCCGGCCCGCGCGACGCCGGCCCGCGCGACCCCGGCCCGCGCGACGCCGGCCCGCGCGACTCCTGGCTCCGCGACTCCTGGCCCCGCAACGCCTGGCCTCGCGACGTGCGGACGCGGCCATCGCGGCCGAGATGACGCTCCTGCGTCAGCTGGCCACGGCCGAGATCACCCGGCGCGAGTACCGCGAGCAGATCGAGCAGCTGGCCGCCCGCGGCGCCCGATGACCCAGGCCGTGGCCACCGCTGTGCCTCTGCCGGACAAGGTGGACGCCGTCGTATTCGACTGCGACAGGCCTCGTCCGGCCTGGATTCGTTGTGCGCGCACGTGATCGCCGCCGGCGACGTGGCGCGGCCTGAGCCCACGCCGATCCGGTGCTGGCCTACTGACCGAAGTAGTATCCGGCGTCGAGGTCGGCGATCAGGCCCGGGTGCTCGGGCTTCCACCCGAGCAGCTGCCGGGTCGCCTCGCTCGACACCACCGTGTCGGTGCCGAAGAACATGCCCATCCAGCCGAAGTGCTCGGCCGCGCGGTCGGCCGGGATGGATTCGACCGGCAGGCCGAGGCCGCGGCCGATCGCCTCGGCGATGTCCCGGGTAGGCACGCCCTCCTCGGCCACGGCGTGCACGTTGGTGCCCGCCGGGGCGCCGTCCATCGCCAGCCGGGCGAGGTGCGCGGCGTCGAGGCGGTGCACGGCCGGCCAGTGCGCGCTGCCGTCCTCGACGTAGCCGGACACGCCCTTCTCCCGGGCGATGCCGGCGATGACGGAGATGAATCCGTGGTCGCCCTGGCCGTGCACGGTCGGGGCGAACCGCAGGATGAGCGTACGGACGCCCTGCGGTACGAACGACAGGGCCAGCTCGGCGTTCGCCCCCCGGGGGTGCCCGCCCGGGACCGGGGTGTCCTGTTCGGTCACGACACGGCCGGAGGCCAGGCCGATCACGCCGGACGCGATGGCGAACGGCCGGTCGCTGCCCGCCAGGGCGGCGCCGATCGTCTCGATGGCGGCCCGGTCGGTGGTGGCGGCGTCCGCCATCCGGGAGAAGTCGTGGTTGTACCCGAGGTGGACGACGCCGTCGGACGCGGCGGCCGCCTCCCGCACCGTGTCCAGGTCGTCGAGGCCCCCCCGGACGACCTCGGCCCCGAGCCCGGCGATGGTCGCGGCGGCGGCGTCGGACCGCGCCAGGCCGACGACTGGCTGCCCGGCGCCGATGAGTTCGCGGGTGACGGCCGAGCCGATCCAGCCGCTCGCGCCGGTGATGAAGATGGCCATGTTGAACCTCCTGCTGATGTCACCTGATGACATCACCGTAGCACGAGTGATGTCGCACGATGACATGACTAGAATCACCGGCATGGCGCGGTGGGAGGGTGATGCGGCCGGGCGGCTGCGCGAGGCCGCCATGCGGCTGTACGTCGAGCAGGGGTACGAGCAGACCACCGTGGCCGAGATCGCCGCCCAGGCCGGGGTCACCGCCCGGACGTTCTTCCGCCACTTCACCGACAAGCGCGAGGTGCTGTTCGCCGGCGCGTCCGCACTGCGCGAGGGGGTGATGGCGGCGCTGGAGTCCGCACCCGCCGACGCCACGCCGCGGGAGGTCGTCACGGCCGCCCTCGACGCCGCCGGCACCATCCTCGGGCAGCAACGTGAGCACTCCCGCCTCCGGCAGACCGTGATCGAGGCCAACGACGAACTCCGCGAGCGCGAACTGATCAAGATGGCCACGCTGGCCGCCGGAATGTCGGCCGGCCTGCGCCGGCGCGGCGTGCCCGAGCCCGACGCCACGCTCGTCGCCGAGACCGGCGCGGTCGTGCTCCGGGTCGCCTTCGAGGCCTGGGTCGCCGCCCACGACGACGCCACCCTCAACGACTACATGCGCGACGCCTTCACCCGCCTGGAAGCGATCACCGCTCCCCCGCGCTGAGGCTCCGGCGCTGAGCTCTCCGGCGCGGTGGCCGACCGCTTCGAGGTTTGCGGCCGGTCTCTCAATCTATCTTGCCCATGGGATTTGGAGGTAGGGTCGCCGCGTGACTGCCACCGATGAACTGCTTGCGAACGCCGAGCGCTACGCCGCGTCGTTCGACAAGGGCCACCTTCCGCTTCCGCCGGCGCTGCACGTCGCCGTGGTCGCGTGCATGGACGCACGCCTCAACCCGTACGGCGTTCTCGGTCTGGCCGAGGGCGACGCCCACGTGATCCGCAACGCCGGCGGGGTGATCACCGCCGACGAGCTGCGCAGCCTGGCGATCAGCCAGCGGCTGCTCGGTACGACGGAGATCATCCTGATCCACCACACCGGCTGCGGCATGCTCACCTTCACCGATGACGACTTCAAGGCGAGCATCCAGGCCGATGTCGGCATCAAGCCGTCGTGGGCGGCCGAGGCGTTCACCGACCTGGACGAGGACGTCCGCCAGTCGGTCCGGCGGATCCTCGACGACCCGTTCATCCCGGTGAAGGACTCGGTCCGCGGCTTCGTCTATGAGGTCGAGACCGGCCGGTTGCGCGAGGTCAAGGTTTAGTCGGCACTCGCTGGAAGGCGAACACGTGGCCGGGGTCGGCGCGGTCCGCGACGGCCCGTAGCCGGGTGAGCTCGGCCGGGTCGTACGCGTTCCCGGCGTCCGGCTGCCCGTCACGGAACGCCGGCGCCGACCGGCCGGCGGCGACGGGGGCGGCCGCCGCCTCGACCCGGGCCAGCCGCGCGTCGATCGCCCGCCGCCCGTCGTCGTCCGGGGAACCGCCCACCGCGTGCAGCAGGAACGGCCCCGGCACGACGGTCAGCGCCCCGTCCCCAGCGGTCTGCGTGCCGGTCGGGGCGACGTGCCGCAGTTCGACCATGTTCAGGCCGTCGCCGATGCCGGCGGCCTCGAACATCTCCACCATCCGGTCGGTGTCGGCCGAGTTCAGCCACAGTCCGGTGCCCCGGGCCGGCACCGCCGAGGGCGGGTCGAGGTGGATCGCGGCCAGGGCCGCGGCGTCGGCCGGGCCCGTGGTGTCCACGGCCGGCTCGGCCACCGCGCGCATCGCCGACCGCATCGCCGCCAGCCCGTCCTCGCCGGTGGCCGACGCGTACGACAGGTGCACGACCGTGGTCCCGAGCAGATCGTCCGGGAACGGTCCCTTGGGCGGCAGGCGCAGGATGGCCAGCGTGCTGGTGAGGCCGGCGGGCGCGGCGGCGAGCCGGGCGGACCAGGCGCGGGTCAGGTCGTACCGGTGCGCGACCGGCCACAGCAGGTAGCCCGCCCACAGATCGGGCACGGCGACCAGGTCGAACTCCAGGTGGGTGGCGATGCCGACCGGGGCGCCGCCGCGGAACGCCCACAGCGCCTCGGCGTCGGCCTCGAGCACCTGTCCCTGCCCGTCGACGTACCGGACCGCCCGCAACGAGGCCGAGGCCAGGCCGTACGGCCGGACCAACCAGCCGACCCCACCCTGGAACGTGTATCCGGCCACCCCGACCGTCGGCGACGTGCCGCTGAGCCCGAGCAGGCCGTGCTTCTGCGCCTGTTCCTGCACCTGCGACCAGGTGGCGCCGGAGCCGGCCCGGGCGGTCCGGGCCGGCGCGTCGACGGCCACCGCATCCAGCGACGAGGTGTCGATCAGCACGATGCCGTCCCCGAGGGGTTCGCCCGAGCCGTGACCGGTCGCCTGCACCGCCACCCGCCACCCGGCGGCGCCCGCCCGCGCGACCGCGGTGGCGACGTCCGCGGCCGACCGGGGCCGCACCACGACTTCGGGCTGCTGCGGGAAGCTGGCGTTGTCGGGCGATGTCGCCTCGCCGTAGGCCGAGGTCCCCGGCCGGAACACCGTGCCCTCCGGCAGCGAGTGCTCCAGGTCCTCGGCAAACGACATGACGCTTCGGTCCTTCCGTCGGGCTCGATCCTGATCAGGGTCTTGCCCCGAAGGCGCGGTGGCTATGCGTTTAGGCTGCCGGAATGGCCGCGAGATCGCTGGACGAGTACGCGGGCCGGCACGCCGGCTTCTTCGCCTTGAGCCGGGACGACGCCGGGGTGCTCGAGATCCGGATGCACACCGGCGGCGGCCCGGCCCGGTTCAGCCGGGAACTGCTGGCCGCCTGGGGCGAGGTGCTGTGCGACGCCGGCGCCGACCCGGCGAACGAGGTCATCGTGCTGACCGGCACCGGGGACGCGTGGATCGGCGGTATCGACCCGGCGTCGTTCGCCGTCCCACCCGCGCAGTGGGCCGCCGACGAGGTGTACGCCCAGTTCCGGGCGGGCGTACGGCTGCTCGAAGCGTTGGTGGTCGACGTCCAGGTGCCGACCATCGGGGTGCTCAACGGGCCCGGCCCGCGCCAGGAGGTCGCCCTGGCCTGCGATCTCACGCTGTGCGCGGACACCACCCGGATCGGTGACGGCAACGTGGCCGCCGGCTCGGTGCCCGGGGACGGCATGTTCCTGGTGCTGACGGAGCTGATCGGGGCCAAGCGGGCCGCCGGTCTGGCCCTGACCGGCGCCACCCTGAACGCCGCCGAGGCGCTCGACCTCGGACTGGTCAACGAGGTCGTGCCGGCCGCCGCGCTGGCGGACCGGGCACACGAGCTGGCCGCCACCATTGCGGGCCGCCCGCGGGCGGCGCGGCGGCTGACCCATTCGATCCTGGCCCGCGGCTGGCAGCGCCGGATTCTGACGGACCTGCGCGAGCAGTACGCCAGCCAACTGCTCGCCGCCGTGACCGCGGACTGACCTCAGCCGGCCGGCGTGAGCCGCAGGACCGGAATCGTGCGGCCGGTCTTCGCCGGGTAGCCGGCGAACCGGGCCTGGGCGGCGACGATCCGTTGCCAGGCCGTGTCGCGGCGCTCGCCGGTGAGCTCCTCCACCGTGACCGGCCGGGTGGCGCCGCCGAACTCGATCTCCACCTGGCCGGGGTGGGCGCGCAGGTTGTGGTACCAGCTGGGCTGGTGGGCCGACCCGCCGTTGGAGGCCACGATCAGCCACGCGTCGTCGCCGTCGGCGAAGCGGGCCACCGGTGACACCCGCTTCTGGCCGCTCTTCGCACCCACAGTGGTCAGATAAAGCAGATCCATGCCGCTGAAGCGATCGCCGCTGCGCTTATGGATCTTGATCATCATGTTCTTGACGAAACCCATGCCCGGGAGCGTCCCACATCCGGGCGTCCCACGCGGCCCCACCGGTCAGCCGGGGCGGGTTACCGTCAGAGGCGACGACGGACGCGGGCGGAAGGACGGGCCATGGGATCGATGACGCCGCTGGGTGCGGTGGTGCGGGGATTGCTGGCCGGGGCGGTGGGCACCCTGGCCATGGACACGCTGCTGTACGTCCGGTACCGGCGCGGCGGCGGCACGGAGGGCTTCCGGCAGTGGGAGTTCTCAGCTGACGTGAAGACGTGGGACGACGCGCCCGCGCCGGCCCAGGTCGGCCGCCGGTTGTTCGAGGGCCTGTTCCGGCGCACGCTGCCGGACTCCCGCGCGCGCCTGGTCGGCAACATCACCCACTGGGCGTACGGGATGAGCGCAGCCGGCGCG
This sequence comes from uncultured Actinoplanes sp., assembly GCA_964236515.1. GTDB lineage: Bacteria > Actinomycetota > Actinomycetes > Mycobacteriales > Micromonosporaceae > Actinoplanes. The sequence goes on along the minus strand of CAXSDA010000036.1, from coordinate 66,799 downwards.
TACGGCCTGATCGCCGGGTCGTTGCCGAGAACCCGGATCGCGTACGGCCCGGTTTTCGGCTCCGCGGTCTGGGGGACCGGCTACGTCGTGCTGCCGCAGGCCGGCCTCTACCAGCAGATCTGGGAGTACGACCGGGTCACGCTGACCAAGGACCTCTCCGCCCACCTGCTGTTCGGCACCACGACCGCGGCCACCTTCAAGGCGCTGGGCGGCTGACCGCCCGCCGTCACGACGGCAGGTCGGCCAGGATCTCCTTGGCCCGCGCCGCGTCGGCCGCCCGCACCAGCACCCGGACGCCGTCCATCTGCAGGGAGGCGATCTCGCCGCCGGCGTCGTCGGCGATGACCGCGGCCTCGATGCCCTCGCTCTGCAGCAGCCCGACCACCAGATCACCCTCGGCCCGGCTGGGTACGCTGGCCACGACCTCGGGCGGATTCTCGTTCGTCACGATCCCGGACCCTACTGGTCGGCGGCGGGGGACGACACCCCGGGTTCAGGCGGTCTTCTTGTCGTAGCCGTGGAAGGCCGACAGGTCCCCGGTCTCCCACGCCTCGCGCAGCCCCGGCTTGCTCAGGTCCCAGTCGGGCCGCGTCTCGGCCATCGCCGCGCGCAGGTCCTGCCAGAGCTCGTACACCGAGGGCCGGCCCCAGAACCAGTAGCCGTTGTAGATACTGTGCACGACCAGTCCGGGCTTGAGGACCAGGGTGTGCGGCACCATCGGATTGTTCTCCGGGTCGGTGTACTCCGGGATGTCCAGGTCCAGCTGGACGGTTCGCCCCGGGTCGGAGAGGAACGGCCAGTACGCGCCGACCGACGCCCGGAACTCCTGCGACGTGTGGTGGTCGTCGGTGGAGATGGTCACGATCTTGGTGTACGCGACCGCGATCTTCGCCTGCAGCACCGCGGCGATCTCCAGGTGCTGCTGGTGTTCCTTCGGGCAGTAGTGGCCGCGGGCCAGCGTGACGATCATCGGGTCGTCGCCCTGGATCTCGCTGAGGGTCCGGACGGCGTTGGTGTGGTCGGGCAGCGCGTAGTCCGGGAAGACGGCGCCGGGAACGATGTCAGCTCGCATGCACTCCGGTCTACCGGCTGCCGCCTCGGCGCGGAACCCCGGACATGGGTGCCGCGCGGCACACCGGGGATATACCTGATGGTGAACACCGCACGGACCGGGGCGGCCTTCGACGTGGACAGCGGTCAGCAGGTCGTCTGAGTCAGTCCAGACCGCTGTAGGTCCAGTGCAGCGTGGACGTTCCCGTCGACGTCCCGTCGTCGTAGACGGTGCGCTTCACGCTGACGCCGAAACCGCCCTCGGTGCCCGACGGGTTGCGGGGGCCGGTGGTGGAGACGACCTTACGGGCGCCGGTGTGACCGTACAACGCGATCGTCAGCGACGTGCCGGTGTAGCTCGTCCGGATCACCACCGGTGCCGACGTGGTGTTGCGGAAGACGTTGTCGATGGCCCGCCAGTCGAGCGTCGCCTCCCGGCCGGGCGGGTACCGCGAGATGTACTTGCTGTGCGGCTGGTGGGTGAGACTGGGCAGGCCGGCGAACCAGACGGCGTTGAACAGCGTGGTCGAGAACTGCGAGACGCCGCCGCCGATCTGGTTCTCGAGCTCGCCCTCGTTGATGGCCGGCGCGGACACGAACCCCTTGGCCGTGGTCCGCTCGCCGACCCGGTCGTTGAGCGAGAACGTCGCGCCGGGCGCGACCACGGTGCCGTTCACGATCGTCGCGATCCGGTGGATGTTGGTCACCCGGGCCGCGCAGCACGGGTGGTACGTGGTGAAGGTGCCGATGAGCTGGTCCACCCCGGCCAGGTTGGCCGGGGTGGTGGCGGACGCGATCGCGGTGTCCGGCACGGTGGCCGTGGTGCGGCCGGAGCGTACGGCCTCCTCCACCGGCGGGCCTGCGGTCGCGGCGTCCAGCGTCCACCCGGCCCTCCCGGCGGACCGGTCGACGCCCCGGCCGGACGCACTCCACGAGGTGTCGCCCTTGCCGTCCAGCCGGACGGTCGGGGCGTTCAGCTCGACCACGGTGTCCGTGGCCGCCCGCCGGTGTGTGGCCAGCGCCTCCGTCAGCCGGGCGGAGTCGGCGGTCACCACCGCCGGGAGTGCCGCGCCGGTGCCGGAGAACGCCTCCCGGACGGTCGCGTCGACGTCCAGGGCGACGCCCGCGGCGGCCGGGTCGAGCGTGAACGTCTCGTCCGCCCCGCTCACGGTGACCGTGACCGGCCGGGTCACCCGCGCCTGGACCGACGACTCGACCGCCCTGCGCACCTTCGTCTTGTCGAAGCCGCCGACGGCGACGCCGGCGATCGTCCGGCCGGCCGGGACGACCTCCGGCCGGTTCGTCATCACGAGCGCGACGGTCACCCCGATCGCGATCACCACCAGGGCGGCGACGATCCAGATCCAGAGGCGGCCGTACGATCGGCGGGGCCCGGCCGAGTACACGGTCCCCTGCTCGGGGGCGTCCGCCCGGGCGGTGTCCATCTCCGTCTGCCCCTAGGTGCTCGTCGCGTCGGTGATCATCGAATCATGAACGATGATGCCGCAGCGAGCTGCGGCGATGATCACACCGTCACGCGCGAATTCGGGAGTCACGTCTCATCCGGCCCGGTTTGCCCGGGGGCGATCTCGCGGCCGGCGCGGACGTCCTCGCCGGCGGACTGCTCGTCCTCGCTCTCGTCGTCCTCGTCGATCCAGTTGCGGCGGAATCAGGGCACCGCCTCCCAGAACGTCAGGAAGAACGCGGCCGTGATCGAGGTGAGGATCAGCGCGGCGCGGAGGTGGAGCAGATAGTCGGTGATCAGCAGGACGCTGGCGGCCATCGACAGCGGGAGGAACGCGTAGAGGATCCATACGCCGCTCTGGGCGACCCGCAGTTCCTGCAGCAGATCGGCGAAGTTGCGGTCCCAGCGCTGCTTCTTCGTTTCCGTTTGCAGCGACGTGGAGTCCATCAGGTCATTTACGGGGGGCGCCGCTCGATCTATCGGGAGAGGGCGCGGACCAACTCATCCTTGGTCATCGTGGAGCGCCCGGTGATGCCCTTCTTCTTCGCCTCGGCGTAGAGCTGAGCCTTGGATCGCTCCTGGTCCGAGGATCTGCGGCCCGCGGACGGCTTGCCCAGCTCGTGCCAGCTGGTCTCGGTCAGCTCCACGCCGTACTCGTCGGCGGCCTTCTTGATCCGCCGGAACGCCTCGTCCCGCTCGGCGTCGGAGACGTCCCGGACCTGATCGAAGCGCGCGAGCGCGTTGCGCACGTGACGCGCGTCGATGAGTGGTTCCTTCCGGACGCGCGGGAATGCGAACGTGCTGTCCGGCAGCGCGTTGCGTTCGCCAGCATCCAGGACATCGTTCTTCCGGGTGGCCATGTCATACGGGTACCCGCCGGCCGCCCCGATGAACCGGGTAGGGCTTGACACCAGACCCTGCGCCGGGAGCTGCTCGACGACGCGACGACGGCCCCGCACCGTGCGGCAAACCAACACGCTGCCCATCCGGACCCTGAAAGCCAATGCGCACGATGTGGGGGAGTGTAAACATCGTTATTCGCTGGCGTCGTCCCCGTCGTCGGCAAGTTCAGCCAACACGTCCGCCGCGTCATGGTATGTTTCGTTGGTTTGTTGGTAGCTGGCTTTCGCGGATTTACCTAGCGGTGGTCGTTGTGGTGACTGTGGGGACCCCGTGGTCGGTCGCGGTGTGGGGTTGGCCAGATGCCAACATGGCCGAGGCGAACCCGCTGCTCTTGACCGTGCCGGTGTCGTTGCTGATCGACTTATCGTTGCCAGACGGCTGGACCGGCGTGTGATCCGCTTCTGCGTGCGCTCTGCTGGGTGGGTTGGTGAACGCCGCCATTTTGAACGGGCTACTGACGCTAGTGCGCGGATTATGGCGCATGCTGGTGCGTATTGCTCTGGGGCTTCCTCAGCGAGACCCGAGTCTGAAGACGCCAGAGCCACACGCGAACGGTTAGCGGCGCGGTGCTTCCAAAAGTCATAGGAAGATGGCTCTTGGTATCAAGGTTCACGATCGACGAATCGCTAATCCTAGATCTTCTGTCGCGCATCTCTTGGCGGGCGCGTGTCGCACGCCAGTTGACTGGTCACAGTCCGGCAGTTTGTTGTCGTACTCCGCTTGATGCGTCACATGCTGGCTTCAGTTGATGCGTGATACTCGCCGATGCAAATATTGGGTCGAAGTGTCGCCTTGGCGGATGTGCTCCCCGAGTGTGGCTTCAGGCGGCTGCACGTGTGATCAGTACGGCGGTGTCGAGGATTCGGTGCCAGTCGAGTTCGGACAGCGTCCTGTCCGCGAGCGCACCCATAGCTGCCATTGCGTGTAGTAGCCGCTGGCGGGTCAAGGATTCAGGTGCGTCTGTGGCGTGCGAAAGCCGGGTGTTTTCCGCCGAAAAGCGCGGCGTGCGCGAGAACTTCTCCAGCGAGTTAGGCAGCGCATCCGCCTCTCGTGTCCTTTCGGCGCCGCCGGCGATGTCCAGGGCCAGGCGCATCCCTAACGCCGCCGCCAGGCGGTTGACGGCTGACAGCGTGGGGTTGCCGCGGCCGTTCTCCAGGTTGGCGATGTAGGGCACCGACAATCCTGCGTCCGGGGCCACCGACGCGATGGTGCGGCCGGAAGCCAGGCGCCGGTGACGCAGCCGGCCTCCGAGATCGTCTATCTCCACGAAACACACCTTGCCATAGAGTGTTCCGCTGGAATAGCGTCCGGCCATGATGATCCCGATCCCTCATCGGGACTTCCGCCGGCTGTGGGCGGCGACGACGATCGACTCGTTCGGGTCGTGGATGCTCGTCATGGCGGTCCCGTTGCAGGTCTTCCGGCTCACGGGCTCAGCAATGTCGACGGGGTTGGCCCTTGCCGTTCAGGCTGTGCCCGCCGTAGTGATTGGCCCATGGGCGGGTGTCTTCATTGACCGCTGGGATCGTAAGAAGATCCTGGTGGTGGCCAATCTCACGAGCGGGGCCGGCGTAGGGTTGATGCTGCTGGCCACCACGGCGACTCGCTCCGGCTGGGTTTTCGGTGGACTGTTGGCCGAGAGCGCCGCAGTCTGTTTCCTGAGGCCGGCCCTGCGGGCGGTGACACCGACGATCGTGGATAAGGCCGACCTCGCTTCGGCCAACTCGCTGTTGGCCTTCAGCGACAGCGCCTTGCGGATGGTCGGACCTCTGATCGGCACCTTCCTGGTCGCCCGTGGCTGGTTCGAGGCTGTCGTCATCACCGACACTGCGACCTACCTCATTGCCGCCGCCATCATCACCGGTGTGGCCATCAACACTCACCGCCCAGTGACCTCTTCGCGCACCTCACAGGTCACCCGGGAACTCCGTGACGGACTACGTCATATCGGGAGTACGCCCCTGCTGCGTGGTCTGCTGGTCAGCAGTTGGCTCTACTGGACGGGGAACGCTGCGCTGACGGCGTTGCTGGTCCCGTTCACCGCCACCCAGCTGCACAGCTCCGGGCAAGCCTTGGGCTACCTCATCGCCGGACTCGGCGTCGGCTACCTCGGCGGATCCGCGATCAGCAGGCCCTTGCTGATCCGGTACTCCACCCGCAGCATCCTCACGGTCGCCTACACGTCAGTGGGGCTCTGCTTCCTCGTGCTGGTCAATGCCACCGCCGTGCCGGTTGCTGTCGCGGCCGCAACTGCCGCCGGCGTGCCCGGTGCCGTGGCCCTGATCGCCGTCGGGCACCGCCTGCAGACCGCGACCCTCAACGCCACCCTCGGCCGGGTCTCCGCCGCCTTCTACACCAGCGATGCCATTGCCGCGGTCGTCGGCGCCTTCACCGCCGCAACGATCGTGGCCCTGACCGCCCTCGGCGCGGCGCTCAACCTCTTCAGCGCCGTGGTGACGCTCACCGGGATGGTGGCGTCCATCCTGCTGCCACGCGAGGTCCCGCCGTCACGGTGACCGACCCCGATCCCTCCATGACAGGCGAGAGCCGCCGCCGGGCAAGCCACGCTCCCCGCCCCGACGGTCAGGACGCGGAGGCCAGCAAGATCAGCACGGCCACTTGACGGCGGCTCGCGACGTAGTGGCGGCCTGGGAGAAAGGAGAGCGATCGGCCGGCTACGCGGAATACAGTCTGCGCTCGTGGCGCGCGCTTCTGCACTTGATTCTGACTGACGCCGGGGAAGAGGGCCTCATCGTGGCGAACCAGGAAGCTCGGCGACGGGGCGCGGGAAGCGATCAGGTCGTGCAACGCATCGGGGGGCAGAGGAGACCATCACCAGCGCTCTCGGTGTCCTGCTCGTCGCCGAAAGGGCTGCGTTGTTGTCCGGCCGTGACGATGAGTTCCTCGCCGTCGTTGCCGCTACCTTCACAAGTATCCGTTGGGGCGAACTTCTCGGGCTCGAAAGTCAGTATGTTCGTACCGAAGACATACGGCAAATGTTTCCGCCGGAGAATTGGGCCGAAGATTGTGGACGTCGCGCGGCGGGCAGATGTCTCACTGACACCGTTTCCCGCGTACTCAATAGCCGCGATGGCATTGCCGAGACTACGCGTGCCAAAGTGCACGCTGCGGTTGCCGACTTGGGGTACGTTCGAGGGGCCTCGGCGGGAGTTCTGGCCCCTCACTGGCGTCGTGGTGGATTCGCGACGTGGCTGTTCCATCCGGCTGCAAGCGTAGATTTTCCGAAAATCGTCTCAAGTGGTAGGCCCTATGCCGGTCCTTGCCGAGCCTTGGCCTGGATTTCCTGTCCGCGGTAGTCGCGCCGCTGATCGAGACGACGCGTGCTGGGTAACTATTGCCCCGGGTCTTACTTGCATGGTTTGCGTCACACCTATAAGACTCTGATGGTCGAAATGGTGCGGTTGCATTGTTGGACAGCTAAATGGGCCATCTTGATAACTCCGTGCAAGGCCGGTATACGCACATCACTAGGGTCATGGAGCGACCATTCATCGATGCTCTAACCGAGCAGTGGCTGTCCGCTCTTGAGGCACGGCGGCGGGTGCCGCACCCAAGATCTCCGGTTGTGGCGCTCGACCGGCTGCTCAAAAGGAGCTCGGGAGGATCACGACCTCACCTACAAGATCGTCTCCCAAGATTCTCCCAGCAGCAGTTCTCAACGGTTTGAGGCGGCCGTGCTCCCAAGAACGAACAGCGATGCTGAGCTGCGGTTACTATGTCAGGGCTTGAGGACGACCTTGATGCAGCCGTCCTCCTTCTTCTTGAAGATGTCGTACGCGTGCGGCGCGTCCTCGAGCGGCAGCCGGTGCGTGGTCAGGTCGTCCACGCCCAGCGGGTCGTCGTCGCCGGTCAGCAACGGCATGATGTCATCGACCCAGCGCTTCACGTGGGCCTGGCCCATCCGCATCGTCACGCCCTTGTCGAAGAGATCCATCATCGGGAACGGGTCGGCCTCGCCGCCGTACACGCCGATGATCGAGATGGTGCCGGCCCGGCGGACACTCGCGAACGCGGTGCGCAGCGCGGCCATCCGGTCGACGCCGAACGTCTCGGTCGCCTTACGCGCGATCGCGTCCGGCAGCATCCCGGCGGCCTTCATCGCCGCTGACTGGAACGGCGTCCCGTGCGCCTCCATGCCGACCGCCTCGATGACGGAGTCGGCGCCGCGGCCGTCGGTGACGTGAAGGACGGCGGCCGGGATGTCGTCGATGGTGTCGAAGTTCAGCACCTCGATACCGTGCCGCTCGGCCATGGCGATGCGCTCGGGCACGTTGTCCACCGCGATCACGCGTTCCGCACCGAGGTGGCGGGCGATCCGGGCGCACATCTGCCCGATCGGCCCGAGCCCGGTGACCAGCACCGTGTCGCCGGCCTGGATGTCCGCGTACTTGGCCGCCTGCCACGAGGTGGTGAGTACGTCGGACAGAAAGAGGTACCGCTCGTCCGGGTGGCCGTCCGGCACCGGGATCGGCCCGAAATGCGCCTGGGGCACGCGCAGGAACTCGGCCTGGCCGCCCGGCACCTGGCCGTACAGCTTGGTGTAACCGAACAGCGAGGCGCCCTTGCCCTGGGCGGTCACCTGGGTGGTCTCGCACTGGGCGAAGAACCCGCGCGAGCACATCCAGCAGTGCCCGCAGGAGATGTTGAACGGGATCACCACCCGGTCGCCCGGCTTGATGTGGCTGACCTCGGGACCGACCTCCTCGACGATGCCCATCGGCTCGTGCCCGAGCACGTCGCCCTTGTCCAGGTACATGCCCAGCACGTCGTACAGGTGCAGGTCGGAGCCGCAGATCGCGGTGGAGGTCATCCGGACGATCGCGTCGGTCGGGTCAATGATCTTCGGGTCGGGGACGGTCTCCACCGAGACCTTGCCGGTGCCCTGCCATGTCAGTGCTCGCATGGTCTCCGCATGCCCTCGATCCACGGCCGTATTCGCGATTGCCCCCGGCGATTCGCGGGCATGCGCCGCGGATGAATGACTTTGCGGTGGTGACCGGTGCGTCCAGTGGGATCGGCTTCGAGCTGGCCCGGCAGTTCGTCGAGCACGACTACGACGTGCTGATCGTCGCCGAGGACGCCGGCATTGAGGATGCTGCCACCAGACTCGGCCCGAACGTCCGGGCGGTACGGGCGGACCTGGCCACGTACGACGGCTGCGAGGAGGTCTACCGCGTGGTGATCGACGCCGGTCGGCGACTCGACGCGGTCGCGATCAACGCCGGCCGGGGCATCGGCGGTGATTTCGTCCGGGAGACCGACATGATGGAGGAACTCAACGTCATCGACGTCAACGTGGTCTCGACCGTGCACCTCGCCAAGCGGCCTGCCGCTCCGCGGCGATGTAGACCGTGAGCCTGGGGACGAAGCGCCCGTCGAGCGCGTCGGCGACAGCCACATCGCATCGGACGGTGGTGTCCGAAGCGGGCTCCCGCCAGGCCAGGTCGTCTCCGGCCGTCCCGTGCCGTCCGAGCGGGTGGCCGGGCCGGACCGCGGTCGGGAAGACGCCGGCCGAGGCGGTGGGCACGTCCGCGTCGGCCAGGGCGAAACAACGTCTTCTCGTGCGCGTCGTAGCGCGAGGGCCGGCAGCGGCCCGGATGTCGACAGGTGGTCATGGAAGTCCTCCCTCGGCGTGCCGTCGCCCTCCCCGCGACCCCGCCGGCAAACGTCCATGAAGACTTCCGGCTTGCCGCCGCCTGGTCAGTCGTGCAGCGAGGAACGGCCGGCCGCCCAGTCGGTGAGGATCGCGCCGGCCCAGCGGTTGTCGACGGTGAGGGCGCACGTGGCGCCCCAGAGGATCTGACCGGCCAGATCCGGTTCCAAGCGGGCGAAGGAGCCACACATGTCGTGGGCGGCGATCTGCTCGTGCACCGCGTCGGCTTCGACGTGCTCGTCGTAGAACGCGGTGGCCGCCGCGTCACCGCCGAGACGGCGCAGACCGTTGCCGTACGACCGGTTCGGCAGCGACGACGTCATCTCGTACGCGGCCAGGTGACCGAGCAGCGCGCCGCGGCGAGCGCGGTGCAGGCCGAAGTACGACATCAGGTTGTTCACGGCCAGCGTCCCGGCGCTCACCGCGCCGACGTGGGCTCCGTACGCCGGGTCGAGGTCGAACCAGGCCATCGTCTGCTTGAACAGTTCCTGGTGCATGCGGTGGACGACACCGCCGCCGTACTCGTCGATCTGGATCTCGATGAGTGCGGCCTTGGCCCGGCCGCCCAGCCGGGGGATCGCCCAGGTGTGCGGGTCGGCTTCGCGCAGGTGGTAGACGGACCGGTGCATGACGAACTCGCGGAACTGCTCCCGGGTGGCCCGCCCGCGCAGGAACTTCGACAGCGGCGGCCCGTCGTCGGCGGCCACGATCGCGGTCAGCGCGGCCGGCACGGTCTCCGGGTCGGCCGGTCCGGGCGCGGCGGGCAGCCCGGCCTCGAACTGCTGCTCCAGTTCGGCGCGCAGACGCAGCTGGTCGAGGTTCCACTCCCAGGCGTCGTCGACGCCGTCCCAGGAGCGGTAGTTCAGTTCGTAGCACACGAACAGCGACAGCTGCAGATCGTCGTCGTCGTCCGGTTCGGCGGTCCGGGGGAGCGCCGTCGCGGTGCCGTTGAGCGCCTCGATCAGGGCTCCCGACAGGGTTCCTCGCGGGGTCGGCAGCTTCATGATCGGCCGGATGCCCATCGCCCGGCTGCCTAAACGCTCGTTTAAGTCCTCGCGAACCGGGGATTCCGCGGTCATGTCGGCAACCATCACCCCGTACGAGGACGGCCCGCTGATCGTGCGCGGCGACTTCGACCTCCGCACGCCGGACGGCGACCCGATCGATCCCGGCCGCGGCACCATCGCCCTGTGCCGGTGCGGCAAGTCGGCGATCAAGCCGTTCTGCGACGGCACCCACAAGGCGGTCGGCTTCCGGGCCGGCGCCGGCCGGGACACCGAACCGCCACGCTGATGCTCGGACGTCTGCTCGCCGCCGCGGCCGGCACCGCGGTGGCCGTACGCCTGAGCCGGTCCCGGCATCCCCGGTCGTTGCACTCGGACGACCGCTCGTTCGCCGCGCTGGCCTTCGACCCGGTTCGCCACGCGTCGGCCGACCTGCATCCGTCCGGGCTGGTGCCTGGGCTCCGGGCGTCTCCACTTACCGGCTGAGTGAGCGGTGGCGTGGCGCAGGGTCACTCCGGGGGCGGCTGAGCCGGCGGCGGTGGCCCGGACAGCCGGCCGCCGCTGACAGCCGTCAGCCGAGATGATTGGCGGGGCCGCCGGCCGGTGAGCCCTCGGCAACGAACCGGTTGCCCTCGGGGTCGGTCATCAGCCAGCCGTCGGGACCGAAGCCGGCCGGGGCGAGCAGGGACGCTCCACGATGGAGCAGTTCGGCCGGCCCGGGGTCGCGCAGCGATACGTGCCACCGCAGGCGGTTGGCCGCCGTGGTCAGGTTCGGCACCGGGTCGAACACCATGTAGTCCCAGGGAAAATCGCGGGCGCCGGTGACGACGGCGGCCTCGCCCTCCGCGGAGACGGTGCCGTCGAGAACGGTCGCCCACCAGGTGGCGAGCCCTTCGGCGTCGTGGCACTTGACCACGAGTTCGAAGACTCCGGCCGGCCGGTCGTCCGGGTTCGGGAAGGCGCACAGTTCGTTGTCCTCGGGATCGGCGAGCACCCACCACGGATCCGGACCGGGCCGGCGGACGACGTCGGCGCCGGTGTCGAGCAGCGCCGTCGGGCCGGCACCGGCCAGGCGCAGGTCGAGGTGGACGCGAGCGTCGTCCGGTGCGGGCGCGCCGGCCGCGTGCAGCCGCAGGATCTCGGTGGGCGGCCGGCCCGGGCCGGGAGCGATGCGAAGTCGTCCTCTGGCGTCCCGGCCGGCGGTTCCGCCCAGCGCGGCGGCCCAGAACGCCGCTTGCCGGCGGGTGTCGGTGACCTCGAGCGACAGGCCACGGAACTCGGCCATCGGCCGGGTCGCCCGCCGTAAATCCTCGGAAAGCATGGCGCCGGATACCGCGCCTGGCCAAGGTCAAACCTCCTGACGGCCGAGGGGCGCCCCGCCAGCGCCCCCCGGTCCGTTCGTCAGCCGGTGAATCGAGCGAGAACGCCCTTCTTCACCGCACCCGGTCGCTGCTGTTCGCCCGCGAACGAGCTGACGACGATCAATACACCGGTGAGAACCGGTACGGCCCATTGCAGCGCGGACAGCCGCTTCTGCGCCTTGGCCACGTCGTCCGGTGTGGACGAGGTCGGCTCGGTGCCGGACCCGGCCGGCACCGAGGTCTCGCGGTTCACCTTACGGCCCAGCAGGCGGCTGTAGCCGGTGACGGCCAGAGCCGCGACGGTCAGGCCGGTCTTCGTCAGCGCCATCGCGCCGACGCCCTTCTGGACGGTCAGCCGGGACCGGTTGCCGATCAGTTCGCCGACGCTGCCGGCCAGGTGGGCGCCGATCGCGGTCGCGTTGACCGGCGTCCACTTGTTCCAGCCGGTGTTGGCTACGCGGCCGGTGGCCGCAGCGGAGCCGGCCTCGGCCGCGGCCGGGTTGAGGGCGACGGCGTTGGCCAGCGTGCCGCCGAACCAGGCGGCGAGTCCGACGTCGTGCAGGGATCGGGAAAGAGTGTCTTGCGCCAAGGTGTCCTCCGTAGTGTGGCGGTCCGGGCCGCCTACCCGAATGCCGTCCCACTACACCGGGGCGCGCTTTCAGCCTTTCAACTGCTGGATCTTGTCCTTGAACAGGGTGGTGGCCATGGCCGCCTTGTTCGGCTGGCCACGCAGCCAGGCCGCGGCGAACTTCTTCGCCTGCTCATACGTGACCTTGCCCGGCAGCGGCGGTTCGTCCGGGTTGACCGCCACGTCGACCAGGGCCGGGCCGTCGAACGCGAGCGCGTCCCGCAGCGCGCCCGGCAGGTCGCCCGGCTTGTCGACGTGCACGCCGAAACCGCCGCAGCCCCGGGCCCAGGCGGCGTAGTCGGGCAGTGGGGTGCCGAACCGGACCCCGTGCTCCGGATAGCCCAGAACCATCTGCTCCCACAGGATCTGCCCGAGCGAGTTGTTGTTGCTGATCACCACCTTGACCGGCAGGCCGTACCGGGCGGCGGTGTGGAACTCGGCCATCAGCATGGCGAAGCCGCCGTCCCCGACGAACGCGACGACCTGCCGACCGGGGAAGGCGTGCTGGATGGCCATCGCGTACGGCAGTCCCGGCGCCATCGTGGCCAGCGTGCCCGACAGGTAGAACTCGCGGCCGCCGCGGACCTGCCAGTGCCGGGCGGCCCAGGTCGCGATCGTGCCCGAGTCGCAGGTCAGGATGGCGTCCCCGGCGGCCTGCCGGTCCAGTTCGGCCGCCAGGTACTGGGGGGCGATCGGGTCACGGTCGGCCGACTCCAGCGCCACCATCGCCTCCCGCCAGTCCCGTGCCTTCTCCTGGTACTTCTCGAGATGCGACCGGTCCTTGCGCTCCAGCAGCGGCAGCAGCGCCTCGAGCGTCGCCGTGACATCACCGACCAGCGGCACGTCGGTCGGGATGCGGGTGCCGGCCCGGGCCGGATCGATCTCGATCTGGACCACCTTCACCTTCCCCGGTTCGGGCAGGAACTTGGTGTACGGGAAGTTGGTCCCCAGCATCAGCAACGTGTCGATGTCGTCGACCAGTTCCTCGCTGGTCTTCGTGCCGAGCAGGCCGAGACCGCCGATGGAGTACGGCGAGTCGTCGGGGATCACCATCTTGCCCAGCAGGCTCTTGATCACCGGCGCCCCGAGCACGTCGGCCACCCGTTCGATCAGGGGGCCGGCTCCGCGGGCGCCGATGCCCGCGAGGATGCCGATCCTGCCGCCGGCGTTCAGCACGCCGGCCGCCTGCCGCAGGTCGTCGTCGGTGGGGCGGACCGCGGGGGACAGGTAGATCGGGAAGGTCGCCGGCGGCCGCACCGGACCGACCGTCTGGTACGGGTCCTCGTGCGCGGGCGCCACCTGCACGTCGTTGGGGATGGTGAGGTGGGCGACGCCGCGCCGGGCGTACGCGGTCCGGATCGCGATGTCGACCAGCGTGGGCAGCTGCGCCGGGTTCATCACCACCTGGTTGTACTCGGTGACGTCCTCGAAGAGCCGGTCCAGGCCGACCTCCTGCTGGTAGGCCGTGCCGAGCACGCTCGTCTCCTGCATGCCGGTGATGGCGAGCACCGGGGCGTGGTCGAGCTTGGCGTCGTACAGCCCGTTGGCCAGGTGGATGCCGCCCGGGCCGGAGGTGGCCAGGCACACGCCGACCTTTCCGGTCGCCTTGGCGTACGCGGTGGCCATGAAGGCCGCCGCCTCCTCGTGATGCACGAGCACGAACCGGATCTTGTCGGCGTGCCGGCGCAGGCCCTCCATGATGCCGTTGATGCCGTCGCCGGGCAGGCCGAACACGGTGTCGACGCCCCACTCGGCCAGACGCTGGACCAGTACCTCGGAAGTTATCTCAGACACCGACGGGAGCTACCCGTTCTCCGACGATCGAATCCGCCGGTTTCAGGTCATCGCGCGCGGGTAGCCGGGAGTTCCCGTCAGTCGACCTCGAGGAGCTTCCCGGATGACCACTCGCAAACCCCAACCCGCCAAGGCGATCAAGAAGGCGGTCGGAAAGGCGGCGGCGAAGGTGGCCGAGGCGCTGACGCCGGACGTGCCGGGCGTGCCGGGAAGCGAGACGCCGGCGCTCGAGGAACCGACGACTCCGCGCGGGCCGCTGCCGCCCAAGCACGAACAGGGCAGCCCGGAGACGCGTACGCCCACGGGGGCCGAGACCGGGGACCCGGCCGACGCGTACGGGCAGCAGGGGTCGTTCTTGACCACCGCTCAGGGCACCCGGCTGCACGACACCGACCACTCCCTGAAGGCCGGCCCGCGGGGGCCGGTGCTGCTGCAGGACCACCACCTGCGCGAGAAGACGATGCACTTCGACCACGAGCGCATCCCGGAGCGGGTGGTGCACGCCCGGGGGGCCGGTGCGCACGGGGTGTTCACCGGGTACGGCACCGCGGCCGACGTGACCAAGGCCGGGTTCCTGGCCGAGGGCAAGGAGACGCCGGTGTTCGTCCGGTTCTCCACCGTCCTGGGCTCGCGCGGCTCGGCCGACACGGTGCGCGACACCCGCGGGTTCGCCACGAAGTTCTACACCGACGAGGGCACCTGGGACCTGGTCGGCAACAACATCCCGGTGTTCTTCATCCAGGACGCGATCAAGTTCGCCGACATCATCCACGCGGGCAAGCCGCACCCGGACCGGGAGATCCCGCAGGCGCAGAGCGCGCACGACACCTTCTGGGACTTCGTGTCGCTGCACACCGAGGCGCAGCACCACACCCTGTGGAACATGTCCGACCGGGGCATTCCCCGCTCGTACCGGATGATGGAGGGCTTCGGGGTCCACACCTTCCGCCTGATCAACGCGGCCGGCGAGACCGCGCTGGTCAAGTTCCACTGGAAGCCCAAGCTCGGCGTGCACTCGCTCACCTGGGAGGAGGCGCAGCTGCTGAGCGGCATCGACCCCGACTTCCACCGGCGCGACCTGTACGACGCGATCGAGTCGGGCGCGTTCCCGGAGTGGGAGCTGGGCATCCAGGTCTTCCCGGACACCCTGGAGGAGGAGTTCGACGGGATCGACCTGCTCGACCCGACGAAGATGGTGCCGGAGGAACTGGCCCCGGTGCAGAGGATCGGCAAGCTGGTGCTGAACGCGACGCCGACCAACTACTTCGCCGAGACCGAGCAGGTGGCGTTCCACCTCGGCCACCTGCCGCCCGGCATCGACGTCACCAACGACCCGCTGCTGCAGGGCCGGCTGTTCTCGTACCTCGACACGCAGGTCACCCGGCTGGCCGGTCCGAACTTCGGCCAGATCCCGATCAACCGGCCGCACGCGGCGGTGAACGACATGCTCCGCGACGGCTTCCACCAGCACGCGGTGCACGGCGGCGCCGCGCCATACCACCCGAACTCGCTCGACGGCGGCAACCCGTTCCCGGCCGGCGAGGACGACGGCGCGTTCATCGACACCCCGGTGACGGTCACCGAGGCGCCGAAGATCCGGGCCAACCCGGTCTCCTTCGGCGACCACTACAGCCAGGCGCGCCTGTTCTGGCTCAGCATGTCGCCGGTGGAACAGGACCACATCATCCGGTCCTACACGTTCGAACTGGCCAAGTGCTACGAGCAGACGATCAAGGAACGGCAGCTGCGGAGCCTGGCCCGGATCGACCCGGTGCTGTGCGAGCAGGTGGCCACCGGACTCGGGCTGGCCGTCCCGGAACCGGCCGAGCCGCCGGCCGAGGTTACGCCCAGCCCGGCGCTGTCCCAGCTCGGCCGCGAGTGGCCGCTGGACGGCCGCCTGATCGGCATCGTCGTCGACGCGGACGGCGATCTCGACGGCGTCACCGAGGTCCGGGCCGCGATCTCCGCCGCCGGCATGACGCCCTTACTGATCGCCGCGCACGGCGGACTGGCCGGTGACGCGCCGGTGCAGCGGACCTTCGCCACCGCCCGTTCGGTCGAGTTCGACGCGTTGCTGCTGGCCGGGGCGCCGGTGCCGGCGCCGGACGCGCCCGCCGCCCGCGACGCCGCGCCGGCCGCGCTCGACCCGCGCGTGCTGCGGCTGGTCGAGGAGTGCCTGTGGCAGGCCAAGGCCATCGGGGCCTGGGGTGACGGGGCCACGGTCCTGGACGCCGCCGGGGTCGCCGGCCAGCCCGGTGTCGTCACCGCCAAGTCCGGCGGCGACGCGCTCGACGGAGTGCGGGGACTGCTGACCACGCACCGGGTGTGGGAGCGCTTGGCCTGATGGTGCA
The DNA here is from genome assembly GCA_964236515.1 of uncultured Actinoplanes sp. Lineage (GTDB taxonomy): Bacteria > Actinomycetota > Actinomycetes > Mycobacteriales > Micromonosporaceae > Actinoplanes. The sequence goes on along the minus strand of CAXSDA010000036.1, from coordinate 50,569 downwards.
TCCGGGCGGCGGGGCCTGGACGTACTTCAAGGTAAGGGGTTGGCTTCGTCACCTGGGACCCCTTGTCCGAACGGTTGGCTTTCCGTTGCCGTACGGATAATGTTGTCTTGAAGCAACCATCGGCGGCGGGGGTCGTCCGAGGAGACCTGTGTGTCTGTAACGACCTACCACCACATCGACGCCGGGGCCGGCGACGCGATCATGGCCTTCGCCACCGCCGACGCCGGCGACCCGGACCGCCCGCAGCTGCGCGAGCGGGCCATCGAGGCCTGGCTGCCGATGGCCCGCCGGCTGGCGTCCCGGTACCGTAACCGCGGCGAGACGTACGGCGACCTGGCCCAGGTCGCCGTCGAGGGCCTGATCAAGGCCGTGGACCGGTACCAGCCCGGGCGCGGCGTGGAATTCCCCGGCTTCGCCATCCCCACCGTCACCGGCGAGATCAAGCGGCACTTCCGCGACCGCACCTGGTTCGTCCACGTGCCGCGCCGGCTGCAGGAGCTGTGGCAGCGGATCAGCGCGGCCGGCGACGAACTGACCCACCGGAACGGTCACCAGCCGACCGTGGCCGAACTCGCCGCGCACCTCGGCATCGGCGAGGAGGAGGTGCTGGAGGGGCTCGAGGGGGCGCGCGCCTACACCGCCACCAGCCTGTCCACCCCGGTCGGCGAGGACACCGACGCGACGCTGGGCGACCTGCTCGGCGGTGAGGACCACGAACTCGAACTCGCCGAGCTGCACATCGCGCTCGGGCCGGCCTTCAAGGTGCTCGACGAACGGGAGAAGACCCTGCTCTCGCTCCGGTTCTACGGCAACATGACGCAGTCCGACATCGCGGACAAGCTCGGGATCTCCCAGATGCACGTGTCCCGCCTGCTCGCCAAGGCTCTGGGCAAGCTGCGGAAGGAACTGTTCGAGGACTGATCGTCCCCGGCCGGGGTATACGGCGCGCGTGCCGAAGATCGAACTGCCCGCCCTGCCGTTGCCCGGCTCCGGCGCCACTGCCGACCGCTTCCGCCGGCTGGCCGAGATCGGCCGGCGTGACCTGGTCGAGGTCCGCCTGGCCGAGGGCCATTACGACGCCGTCGCCATCCGGGCCGAGTTGGGCGATGCCGGGCAGGACGACGACGGCCGCTGGGGCGTCTGGGCGGCGGTTCCCATGTCCGTACGGGCGGAGCAGGCCGGCGGCCAGTGGCGGCTCACCGGCGACCGGCCGTGGTGCTCGGGAGCCGGCTGGTGCACCGACGCCCTCGTCACCGCGGCCGCCGGGGACGGCATCCGCCTGTTCGCGGTCCGCAACGCCACGCCGTACGCCACCCCGATCGACGGCACCTGGCCGGCGGTGGGCATGGCCGGCAGCGACAGCCGTACGGTCCGGTTCGCCGACGCCCCGGCCCGCGCGGTCGGCGGCCCGGGCGCCTACGTCGACCGGCCCGGCTTCTGGCACGGCGGCATCGGCGTCGCCGCCTGCTGGTACGGCGGCGCCGCCGGGATCGCCGACACCCTGCGGACGGCCGCCCGGGCCAAGGACGTCGGCCCGCACGCGCTCGCCCATCTCGGCGCGGTCGACGTGGCGCTGGGCGGTGCCCGGACCGTTCTCGACGACGCCGCCGCCCGGATCGACGCCGATCCCGGCCGCGACGTCCACCGCCTGGCGCTGCGCGTGCGCGCCACCGTGGAGGCGGCCGCCGTACAGGTCCTCGACCGCGTCGGCCGCGCCCTCGGGGCCGGACCGCTGTGCCGCGACGCCGGCCACGCCCAGCGGGTCGCCGACCTGACCGTGTATCTGCGCCAGAGCCACGCCGAAGGGGATCTGGAACAACTGGGCCGTCTGGCCGCAGAGGAGGACGACGCATGGTGAGACCGATCGTGGGGGAGGGCACCGCCGAGACGCGGTGGCTGACCTGGCCGGCCGTGACCCGGTGGCCGGCGCTGACGCTCGACGCTCCCGGAGCGCCGCTGGTGGTGGCCCCGCACCCGGACGACGAGATCCTCGGGGTCGCCGGCCTGATGGCCACGGTCGGGGGCGCCGACCTGGTCGCGGTCACCGACGGCGAGGCCTCCCACCCGGACTCCACTGTGCACACCCGCGACGAGCTCGCGCAGCTGCGCCGCAAGGAGACGGCGGAGGCGCTGTCCCGCCTCGGCGTCCGCGGCGCGGTGCACCGGCTGGAACAGCCCGACGGCGGGATCGACGAGGACGTGGTCACCGATGCGCTCATCGGCCTGCTGACCCCGGGACGGTGGTGCCTGGCGACCTGGCGCGAGGACGGCCACCCCGACCACGAGAGCGTCGGCCGGGCCGCCGCCCGCGCCTGTGCCGCCACCGGCGCGCGCCTTCTGGAGTACCCGATCTGGACCTGGCACTGGTCCGAGCCGGGCGATCCGCGAGTGCCGTGGGACCGGGCCGTCCGCGTCGACCTCACCCCGGCGGCCGCCGCGGCCAAGGCCGGCGCGCTGGCCGCGTTCCCCAGCCAGACCGAACCGCTGGGGCCGGATCCGGCCGACGCCGCCATCCTGCCGCCGCATGTGCTCGCCCGCTTCACGCGTCCTTTCGAGGTGCTCTTCGCATGACCACACCGATTACCTACTTCGCCCAGATGTACGACCGCGATCGCGACCCGTGGAGTTTCGAGACCCGCTGGTACGACGCCCGCAAGCACGCCCTGACCGAGGGCGTCCTGCCGCGCCGGCGCTACTCGTCGGCCTTCGAACCCGGCTGCTCCACCGGAATGCTGACCGCCCGGCTGGCCCGGCGCTGCGACCGTCTGCTCGCCGTCGACGCGGTGCCCGCCGCCGTCGAGACGGCCGCGGAACGCATGGCCGGAGCGCCCGGCGTGACCGTACGGACGGCCCAGCTGCCCCGGGACTGGCCGGACGGGTCGTTCGACCTGGTGGTGCTGTCCGAACTGGGCTACTACTTCGACGACTCCGACCTCGACCGGCTGCTGGACCGGGCGACCGGTTCGCTGGAACCGGGCGGTGACCTGGTCGCGGTGCACTGGCGGTGGCCGGTGGCCGAGCACGCGCGCCCCGGTGACGAGGTGCACGCCGCTCTCGGCGCCCGTACCGAGCTGACCCGGACCGTTCGCCACGAGGAGGACGACTTCCTGCTCGAGGTCTTCACCCGGACACCGCCCGCGGCCCGATCGGTGGCCCAGCGGGAGGGCCTGACTTGACCGGGACGGGTGTGAACCGGCTGGCTGTCGTCGTTCCCGCGCACGACGAGGCCGAGCTTCTTCCGCGATGCCTGGCCGGCCTGGTCGCGGCCGTGGATCGGGTCGCCGGAGTCCCGGTGGAGGTCATCGTGGTTGCCGACGCCTGCACCGACGCGACGGCCGCGGTGGCGGCGGCGGCCGGCGTGATCGTGGTGCCCAGCACGGCCCGCCGCGTGGGTGTGGCGCGGGCTTCCGGGATGGCTCAGGCGCTCCGGCACGGCCCGGACGGACTCTGGCTGGCCACCACCGACGCCGACAGCCTGGTGCCGCCGGACTGGCTGGCCTGGCACCTGGCCCACGCCCGGGCGGGCGCCGATCTGCTCGCCGGGACGGTGGCGGTCGACGACTGGACCCCGTGGCCGTACGCCGTGCGGAGCCGGTACGACACGCGGTACGGCGCCGCCGTGGACGGCACGACCCACGCCCACGTGCACGGCGCGAACCTCGGCGTGTCCGGGCCGGCGTACGTCGCGGCCGGCGGCTTCCCGCCGGTGACGCACGACGAGGACCACGCGCTCATCGCCGGGGCCCGGGCTGCCGGGGCCCGAATCGTGACCGACACCCGGTGCCCGGTGCTCACCAGTTCCCGGGCCGGCGAGGCCGCGCGGGCCCCGCACGGCTTCGCCGGTCACCTCGTCGCGCTGGCCGCCGAACTGCTCCGGCCGGCCTGACGCTCAGCGCTTGACGCGCTTGGCGGCGGTCTTCTCGGTCCTGGATCCGGCGGTGGTCAGCGAGCCGTCCGGGGTCTCCAGGTGGGCCCGGACGAACCAGTGGAACTGCTCGAGCTGTCCCGACTGCCCGACGAGCAGATCCTCGGTCACCGGGTCGGCGTCCTCGGCCTTCTCGACCGCGCCCCGGTGGTCTTCGATCACGCCGCTGTAGACCAGGTCCAGCGCGGCCAGATGCGCGTTCGTGTCCGCCCGGCCGATCGAATAGTCGTCCCAACTGCGTTGAGCGACCAGCGCCCCGGGGGTGCCGACCGGCGAGCCGCCCAGCGTCGCGATGCGCTCGGCCACTTCGTCGGCCATCAACCGGACCGCCTCGACCTGCGGATCGAGCATGGTGTGGACGGCGATGAAGTTCGGGCCGACCACGTTCCAGTGCACGTGTTTGAGGGTGAGCGCGAGGTCGTTCAGCGCGTTCAGCCGGTCCTGCAGAACGGTGATCAGCTCGGCCGCCGCGTCCGGCTTCATCCCCGGAACGGTGTACTGCGGCGTGCTCGGGGTCTTACGGGTGGTGCCGGGCATGTCATCTCCTCGGACGGGAAATACGGACGACGTACGGATGCCCGGATCCGGAACGGTCAAACCGGACCCGTTTCGGACGGCGTATTCCGGGAACGAGCCGGATATGCAGATAGTCCACCGGCTGGAACAGGCGCACGCGCTCGACGCCGTGAGCGACAAGATGCAGGCGCTCGTCTACGGCGTCCTGAAGTCGCAGCGGCTGAAGGACCTGCTGCACGGCACCGGACTTGGCCATCCGGTGCACCCCGTGCTCGTCCAGGTCCCGGTGGGCTCGTTCATCTCGGCCGCGATCCTCGACCTGATGCCCGGTCAGCGTCGCGCGTCGACCGCACTCATCGCGGTGGGGACTGCCGCCGCGCTACCGGCGGCCGCCTCCGGCTGGGCCGACTGGTCCGAGATGACCAAGGACCGCCGCCGGGTCGGGCTGGTGCACGCCGCGTCCAACGCGGTCGCCATCGGGCTCTACGCCGCGTCCCTGATCGCCCGCCTGGGCGGCCGGAGCGCCCGCGGCAAGGCGCTCGGCTTCGCCGGGTTGAGCGTGGCCGGGGCCGGCGCGTACCTCGGTGGGCATCTGGCCTACGCCCAGGCCGGCGGCACCAACCAGGCGGCGCCGGACCTGATCCGCGTCCCCGAGGACTGGACCGGGGTCGTGTCGCTGGCGTCTTTGCCGGAGGGCAAGCCCGCTGTGCACTCCCTCGGCGACGTGCCCGTGCTGTTCTACCGCCTGGGCGGCGAGGTCACCGCCATGCTCGCGCGCTGCAGCCACGAGACCGGGCCGCTCGGCGACGGCGAGGTGGTCGGTGCCGGCCGGGACGCGTGCGTCGTCTGCCCGTGGCACGGCAGCACGTTCCGGCTCATCGACGGCGCCGCCCTGCACGGCCCGGCCGCGAACGACCAGCCGCTCCTGCAGTCCCGGGTCCGGGCGGGCATGGTCGAGGTCTGCCAACCCTGAGGGGTGACATCGGTTTGAGTCGCCCGGAGGCGGGCAGTTCCTGGTCTGACAGCGCGTCATCGCCCGGCGGGGGTCGATGCCGTTCGTGAAATCGGGTACGAATGCCCGGCTCATTTTGAGGTACCTCATGGTCGACGTACGCCCTGCCCCCGCCACACATACGTTCGATGATCTCGACATCGCGGCGCAGACGTTCGCGGATTCCGCGCTCACGGCCTCACCGGCCGAGTTCGTCCGCTCGAAAGAAGAGTTCACCCGTTCCTGCCTGCCTTTCGCCGGGCGGATGGCCCGCCGGTACGGCGGCCGGGGTGAGGCCGCCGACGACCTCGAGCAGGTGGCGCGGCTCGGACTGGTGAAAGCGGTCGACCGGTACGACCCAGCACGCGGCTCGTTCACCGCCTACGCCGTCATCACCATCTCGGGGGAGATCAAGCGCCACTTCCGCGACAAGACGTGGGGTGTGCACGTACCCCGTCGACTGCAGGATCTGGGCCTGGAGGTCGGGCAGGCGACCGCGGTGCTGACCACCCGGCTGGCCCGGCAACCGACCCGGGCCGAGATCGCCGCTCAGGTCGGCGCCAGCGAGGCCGACGTCCGGGCGGCCCAGGAGTCCGCGGCCGGCTACACCCCGACGTCGCTCAGCACCCCGGTGGCCGGCGGCGACGGAACGACCGAACTGGGTGATCTGTTCGGCTCGATCGACACAGACCTCGACCTGGTCGACGACCGGGTGGCGCTCGGCCGCCTGCTGGCCCGGCTGCCGGCCCGCGAACGTCGGCTGCTGACACTGCGCTTCCACGGCAACCGCACCCAGGCCGAGATCGCCGCCGAGATGGGCGTCTCCCAGATGCACGTCTCCCGCCTGCTCGGCCGCACTCTGGCCTGGCTGCGCGACGGCATGCTCGGCGATGCCCTGCCGTCCTGGGAGGGAAGTGGCGGGCTCGATCATGAGGACGTCAGCACGACGATGGAGTGCGGGCCCAGGGGTGTGGTCGTCCGGATTCGGGGCGAGGCCGACCGGGACACGGCCGGACGGTTGCGGCAGGTCCTGCGTCAGGCGGTCCATACGGCGGCGCCCAGGCCGGTGCGCATCGATCTGGCGGCGGTGCCGGTGGTCGACGCCGCGGCCGTCGCCGTTTTGGTGGACGCGGCGTCGGCGGCCGCGGTCGCGGGGGTGCGCCTGCGCCTGACGGGCGCCCGGCCGCTGGTCAAGCAGGTACTGGCGGCGTGCAGTCTCGCGGCCTTGACCGCCTAACGGGCGAGCGTCGCCCAGACCACCTTGCCGCCGTTGCCGGGCAGCCAGCCCCACTCGTGGGCCACCGCCTCGACGAGCAGCAGGCCGCGCCCTCGGGGCGCGGTCGGCGTGACCTGAGGCGTCTCCATAGGTTCGGCGTCCGAGCCGTCGCGGACGCAGATAGTCAGGTGCCCGGAATGCAGCGTGAACTGCAGGGTGCTCATCGTTCCGGTGTGGTCGATCACGTTGCTGACCAGTTCGGTGACGATGAGACTGGCGGGGCCGACCAGATGGGGAAGACCCCATCGGAGGCAGGCCTCGGTCGCGACGTTTCGCGCGTACCGGGCCGCGCCGCTGAGCGGTAACAATTCCTCGCTGAGCGTCGGGAGGTCCTCCCGGTTCGCCGCCGCATGGTCCCGGGCGTCCGCGGCGGAACCGAAGAGCAGAACCGGGTGCGGTACGCCGTCCAGCAGATCGCGAGTGGCCGACGGGGGCACGCAGAGCAGCAGCGGAATGGTCGGCCAGCGCAGAGCCTGCTCGGACACGGTCAGGAAGACCGCCAGCACCGACGCTTCGTCCACCCGCATCCCGGTCAGGTCGACCAGCAGGGCCGCGGGTTGTTCGAACAGGCACTGCATCAGGCGGAGCCGCAACGCGGCCACGTCGGCGGCACCGAGGCGTCCGGTGAGGTCCACCCGAAGACCGCACACATCGTCGTTGACTGTGCACTCGACCGTCACGGTCACCCTCCAGTTGCTGTGCACGACCGCGTACCCCGGCATCATCCCGTAAAACACCGCGCGTTTACCCGGCGAGGTCGCGGGCATCCGGTGACTCCCCTGATCATCAAGGAGCCTCACCGTGCGACTTCGGCGGAGTGACCTGCGCAAACCCGGATACGGACGTCGCCGCAGCGGCAAGAGTTTTCGGTATTTCGACCAGAACGGTGCCTCGCTGAACGATGAAGAGGCAGTTGCCCGGATCAAGGCGCTGGTCATCCCGCCGGCCTGGCAGGACGTATGGATCAGCCCCGATCCGCGGGGCCACATCCAGGCCGTCGGCGTCGATGCCGCCGGTCGCAAACAGTATCTTTACCACGACACCTGGCGCATTCAGCGGGACGAGGCCAAGTTCGACCACGCCCGGGATGTGGCCGCCGGGCTGCCCGAGTTGCGCGGGCGGTTGTGCTCCGATCTGTCCGGCCGGGGCCTGACCCGGCAGCGGGTGCTGGCCGCGATCGTACGGCTGCTGGATCTGGGATTCTTCCGGATCGGCAGTGACCAGTACGCCCAGCGGGAGGAGGACCCGTCGTACGGGCTGTCCACGTTGCGGCCCGACCATGTGCGGTCGCGGCAGGGCGGGGTGCAGATCGAGTTCGTCGGCAAGTCCGGCGTCGAGCAGACCTGCCCGGTCGAGGACGGCGAGGTCGGCCAGGTGCTGCGCGACCTGCGGCGCCGGCGCCGGCACTCCGACCGGCTGTTCGCGTACTACGAGGGGCACCGGTGGCGCGAGGTGCACGCCGACGAGATCAACGAGTATCTCCGCGAGGCCAGCGGCGCCCGGATGAGCGCCAAGGACTTCCGGACGTGGCACGGCACGGTGAAAGCCGCGGCCGAGCTGGCCCAGGCCGGACCGCAGCCGACGGAGACCGCCCGGAAGAAGGCGGTCACCGCGGCCGTCAAGAAGGTGGCCGAGATGCTGGGCAACACGCCCGCCGTCGCTCGCAGCTCCTATGTGGATCCACGGGTGATCGACAAGTTCGAGAAGGGTCAGGTGGCCGAGGACGGCGGCGAGGAGTCCGTCCTGGAACTCCTCGCCGACGGTTGACTCACCAGCCTCCGGGCGGCGCTTCGAGGTGCACGGCCCGGGTCGCGGTCATCTCGTCCAGCAGTTCCGGGCCGTACCCGAAGCCTTGACCACTGGCTCGGCGCGGGTGGGCGGCCCCGCCGGGGGCGCCGCCGAAGACGTTGTTCACCTTGACCGTCCCGGTGGTCAGTTCGTCCGCGGCCGCCTGGGCGTGGCTCATCGACCGGGTCAGCACCGAGGCGGCCAGGCCGTACGGCGACGTGCCGGCACGGTTCAGCGCCTCGTCGAACGAGTCCACCGTCGCGATCGGGGCCACCGGGCCGAACGTCTCCTCGCGCATCACCGCCATGTCGTCCGCGCAGCCGGACAGGACGGTCGGCGGGTACCACGCGCCCGGCCCGTCCGGCACCACGCCGCCGGACCGCAACTCGGCTCCGGCCGCGACCGCCGCCGTCACCTGGCCGTGCACCGCCGTCCGCAACCGCCGGTCGACCAGCGGACCGAGTTTCGCGCCCCAGCCGGCCGCCTCGGAGGCGAGCGCGTCGGTGAAGGCGCCGGCCAGGTCGCGGTGCACGTAGATGCGCTCCACCGCGACGCAGATCTGTCCCGAGTTGGCGAACGCGCCCAGCGCCGCCTGTCCCGCCGCCCACACCGGGTCGACGCCGGCGTCGACGATCAGCGGGTCGCTGCCGCCGTTCTCCAGCAACGCCTTGGCGCCGGTCCGGGCGCAGGCCGCCGCGATCGCGCGTCCCGTCGCGGTCGACCCGACGTGCGCCACCACGTCCACGTCCGCGCCGGCCAGGGCGGCGCCGGTCCCCCCGTCGCCGCTGACCACCGACAGCACCCCCTCGGGGAAGTGCGGGGCCAGCAGCCGGGCCAGCCGGACGCCGGTGCCGGGCGTCCGCTCGCTCGGCTTGTGCACCACCGTGTTGCCGGTGACCAGCGCCGCGCCGAGCAGCCCGCAGGCCACCGCCACCGGATCGTTCCAGGGCGTGATGACCGCGACCACGCCGAGCGGTCCGTACGCCATCAGGTCGATCGCGCCGTACGACCCGGCCAGCGTCCGGCCGCGGTGCACCGGCCCGAGTTCGGCGTACTGCCGCAGGGTCGACACCCCGGCCAGGATCGAGTCGCGGGCCTCACCGACCGGCTTGCCCATCTCCGCCGACATCACCTCGGCCAGCTTGTCGGAGTCGTCCTCGACGGCCGACGCGGCGGCGTGGACAGCGGCCCCGCGATCGCCCGGAGCGGTCCGGCGCCAGCCCGCCGCGGCCCGCCGCGCGCCGGCCACCGCGTCGGCCACGTCGGCCGCCGACGCCACCGTCACGGTGGTGACGGGGGAATCGTCGCGGGGATCGTAAACGGTCAAGGTCTGTGACGCGCGACCGGTCGTCCACGCTCCGTCGATAAACACTCCGAGCTCGTCCATGCCGCGCGGGTGCCCCGGTCCGCGGTTTCCCAAACATGAACGTTTGCCCAGGTGATGGCACTGTGGATTAAGTTTTCGAGAAGTCGATGACCTTGCGAATAAGTCGGAGAACCGCGGGTATCCGGCGCGCCATGCGAGTGCTCGGGATCAATGCGATCTTCCACGATCCGTCCGCGGCGATGATCGTCGACGGCCGTGTCGTCGCGGCGGCCGAAGAGGAACGGTTCAGCCGCCGCAAGCACGGCAAGCGGCCGGTGCCGTTCTCCGCCTGGGAGCTGCCGGTGCAGGCGGCGGCCTGGTGCCTGGCGGAGGCCGGCGTGTCACCCGGCGAACTCGACGCGGTCGCCTACAGCTTCGACCCCTCGCTCTGCCAGGACGCGGCGAGCCTCGGCCTCGACGACCCGTGGGACTACCTGCGTGTCGACTATGCCCGGCGGGCGCCGCAGTTCCTGGCGGCCGAGATGCCCGGACTTGACCCGGAGTCGGTGCGGTTCGTGCCGCACCACGTGGCCCACGCCGCGTCGGCCGGGATGTCGGTGCCGGAGGACAACGCGGTGCTGGTTCTGGACGGCCGCGGCGAGGTCGCCAGCCACCTGGCCGGCGTCTACCGGTCGGGCACCCTGGAGACGCTGGCCGCCCAGTCGCTGCCGCACTCGCTCGGCCTGCTCTACGAGGACCTGACCCGCCATCTCGGCTTCCAGCACTCCAGCGACGAGTACAAGGTGATGGCGCTGGCCTCGTACGGCACCCCGCACCAGCTCGGCCTGTTCCGCGACCTGGTGCGCACCACCGGCGACGGGGGCTTCGTCATCGAGCGGATCGACTGGAACGCCCTGGCCAAGACGGCCGCCCCCGGCGCCGACCTGACCGAGGCCCACGCCGATCTGGCCGCCGCCGTCCAGACCCGCCTCGAAGAGGTGATGCTCGAGCTGGCCCGCTGGACCTACGACGCGGCCGGCGGACCGTCGACCCTCACGATGGCCGGCGGGACCGCGCTCAACTGCGTCGCCAACGCCCGCATCGCCGCCGAAGGCCCGTACGACCGGGTATGGGTGCAACCGGCCGCCGGTGACTCCGGGACCGCGCTCGGAGCGGCTCTGCACGTCGGCGGGGAAGCGGTCGAGTTCACCGGCGCCGACCTGGGCCGGGGCTGGAGCGATACCGAACTCGAGGCCGAGCTGCAGCGCGCGGCCCTGCCCTACACCCGGCCCGACTCGATCGCCGCCGAGGCCGCGCGGGTGCTGGCCGGCAACGGCATCGTCGCCTGGTATCAGGGACGCAGCGAGTACGGGCCGCGCGCCCTGGGTCACCGGTCGCTGCTGGCGCACCCCGGGGACCGCGACACGACCGTACGGATGAACAACGTCAAGGGACGGGAGCAGTTCCGGCCGATCGCGCCGATGGTGCGGCGGGAGCGGTTCGCGGACGTGTTCGACGGGGTCTGCCCCAGCCCGTACATGCTGTTCGTGCACCGGGTCCGCCCGGAATGGAAGGACCGCATCCCGGCGGTCGTGCACGTCGACGGCACCGCGCGGGTGCAGACCGTGGACGCCGCGGACGAGCCGCTGGTGGCCGAGATGCTGGCCGAGTTCGAGAAACTGTCCGGTCTGCCGGTCGTGGTCAACACCTCGCTGAACACCGCCGGCCGGCCGATGGTCGACACCCCGCGCGAGGCCATGGAGCTGTTCGGGTCGGCGCCGGTCGACCTGCTGGCCCTGGGCCCGTTCGCCGTGCACCGGGCGGCCGCCTTCGGGGCGGCCCGATGAACGTCACGGTGGTGGTGCCTACCGTCGGCCGGGCCAGCCTGTCCACAGTGCTGGGTGCGCTGCCGCCGGACCTGGACGTCCGGGTCGTGTACGACGATCGGCGCGCCGGACCGGCCGCGGCCCGCAACCTGGGCTGGCGCGGCACCGATGCCGAGTGGGTGGTGTTCCTCGACGACGACGTGGTGCCCGGCGCCGACTGGGCCGAGCAGCTGGCCGGCGACCTGGCTGCGGCCGGCCCCTCGGTGGGCGGCGTGCAGGGCCGGTTACGGGTGCCACAGCCGGCCCGGCGCCGCCCGACCGACTGGGAACGGGTCACCGCCGGGCTCGCCGACGGCGAGTGGCTGACCGCCGACATGGCCTACCGCCGGGTCGCGCTGGAGCAGGCCGGCGGCTTCGACGAGCGTCTGCCGCGCGCGTTCCGGGAGGACGGCGAGCTCGCGTACCGGGTCCGCCTGGCCGGATGGGAACTGACCCGTGGCCGGCGGACGGTCACCCACCCGGTCCGCCCGGAGAGCCGGTGGGTGAGCGTCCGGAGCCAGCGCGGTAACGCCGACGACGCGCTGTTGCGCCGGATGTACGGTCCCGGCTGGCGTGACCGCCTCGGCCTGCCGCCCGGTCGTCGCTCCCGCCACATCGCGGTCACCGCCGCCGCCGCCTTGGCCGCCGGTCTCGCCCTGACCGGTCACCCGCGGTCGGCCGCAGCGGCCGCGCTCGCCTGGGCCGCCGGCACCGCCGAGTTCGCGACCGCCCGGATCGCCCCCGGCCCCCGGGACCGGGCCGAGGTCGCCACCATGCTCACCACCAGCGTGCTCATCCCGCCGGTGGCCGCCGCCCACTGGTGCCGAGGCTGGTTCCGCACCCGCGGGCAACGGCCGATCGCGGTCACCGCCCGGCGCCCGGAGGTGCTTCGGTGACGGCGCTGTTCGACGCCGTGCTGTTCGACCGGGACGGCACGCTGGTCTCCGACGTGCCCTACAACGGCGATCCGGAACTCGTCCGGCCGATGCCGGAGGCCCGGGAAGCGGTGGACCGGCTGCGCGCGAGCGGCCTCCGGACCGGGGTGGTCACCAACCAGTCCGGTCTGGCCCGCGGCCGGTTCACCGCCGCGCAGCTGGCCGCGGTCAACGCCCGGGTGGACGAACTGCTCGGCCCGTTCGGCACCTGGCAGGTCTGCCCGCACGACGACACCGCCGGCTGCCGGTGCCGCAAACCCGCGCCCGGTCTCGTCGCCAAGGCCGCCGCCGACCTCGGCACCACCCCCGATCGTTGCGTCGTGATCGGCGACATCGGCCGCGACATGGAAGCGGCCGCGGCCGCCGGCGCCACCGGCATCCTGGTGCCGACCGCCGTCACCCGGCCGGCGGAGGTCGCGGCCGCGTCCGACGTCGTGACCTCGCTGAGCGCGGCCGCGGACCTGGTGCTGGAACGGCAGGCGCTGGTCGCCGTGACCTCGGCCCGGCCGCCCGCCGGCACCGTGCTCGTCGTCCGCGCCGACTCGATGGGCGACGTACTGCTGACCGGCCCGGCGATCCGGGCGGTGGCGGCCGGGGCGCAGCGGGTCGTCCTGCTCTGCAGCCCGCAGGGGCGCGCGGCGGCGTCGCTGCTCCCGGGCGTCGACGAGATCATCGAGTTCGCCCTGCCCTGGATCGACGCAGCAGGACGTGTTGCGCGACCTCTCCCCCGTCATCCAGCACAAGCTGGAGGAGCTGGCGCAAACCGTACAGCTTCGCCGCACGGATGGGCTCGACGCCGCCCTGGCCGGCCTCACCGACCGGCTGCGCGGGATCGACGAGGCCGTCGTCTTCACCAGCTACCACCAGTCGGCGCTGCCACTCGCCCTGCTGCTGCGCACGGCCGGCGTCGGCCGGATCACCGCCATCAGCGAGGACTATCCCGGGTCGCTGCTGGACGTCCGCCACCACGTCCCGCCGGGTGTGCCCGAGCCCGAACGGGCCCGCTCGGTCGCGGCCGCGGCCGGGTTCGCGCTGCCGCCCGGCGACGACGGGCGGCTCCGGATCGCCGGACCGGGCTCACCGCCCGGCGACCACGTCGTCGTGCACCCGGGCACGTCGGTCGGGGCGCGGGCGTGCCCACCGGAGCTGATGCGCCGGATCGCCGCCGCCCTCACCGCGGCCGGGCACCGCGTGGTCGTCACCGGCGGGCCCGGAGAGGCGGAACTGGCCGCGTCGATCGGGTCGTACGCCGGTCCGCTGCCCCTGCCCGACCTGGCCCGGCTGATCGGCGGCGCCCGCGCCGTCGTCGTCGGCAACACCGGCCCGGCCCACCTCGCCGCGGCCGTCGGCACGCCGGTGGTCAGCCTGTACGCGCCGACTGTCCCGTTCGGGCAGTGGGGCCCGTACCGGGTGCCGCACGTCCGGCTGGGCGACGCGGCGGCCCCCTGCCGGGACACCCGGATGACCCGGTGCACGGTTCCCGGTCACCCCTGCCTGTCCCGGATCGAGCCGGACGACGTGGTCACGGCCGTGAACCGATTGGCGGAAGCGGCATGAACATCCTGCTCTGGCACGTGCACGGCTCGTGGACGACGTCGTTCGTCCAGGGCAAGCACCGCTACCTCGTCCCGGTGAACGACGACCGCGACGAGTGGGGACGCGGCCGGGCCCGGACCTTCGACTGGCCCGAGACGGTCGAGGAGGTCGACGTCACCCGGCTGCCGTCCGTCGACGTCGCCGTCGTGCAGCGGCCGGCCGAGCTGGCGCTGGTGCCGGCGGGCGTGCCGGTCATCTTCGTGGAGCACAACGCCCCGCGCGGCGACGTGCCCGACACCCGGCACCCGCTGGCCGACCGGGACGACCTGGTGATCGCCCACGTGACCCACTTCAACGAGTTGTTCTGGGACTGCGGCGGCACCCGGACCGCGGTCATCGAGCACGGCATCGTCGAACCGGGGGCCCGCTGGACGGGCGAACTGGACCGGCTGGCCGTGGTCACCAACGAGCCGGTCCGGCGCGGCCGGGTCACCGGTACGGACCTGTATCCCCGCTTCGCCGCCGCCGCGCCGCTGGACGTGTACGGCATGGGCGTGGCCGGCCTGAACCTCGACCGGGTCACCCCGCACGACGACCCGCCGCAGGACCGGATGCACGCCGAGGTCGCCCGGCGCCGTGCGTACCTGCATCTGTGCCGGTGGACCTCGCTCGGCCTCAGCCTGATCGAGGCCATGCAGATGGGCATGCCGGTGATCGCGCTGGCCACCACCGAGGCGATCGCGGCGGTGCCGCCGGATGCCGGAGTGCTGTCCACCCGCGTCGGCACGCTCGTCGACGCCGCCCACTGGTTGATCGAGCAGCCGGACGATGCCCGCGCCCTCGGCGTCCGGGCCCGCGAGGTCGCGCTGGCCCGTTTCGGCCTGGACCGGTTCCTCGCGGACTGGGACCGGCTCCTGGAGGAGGAAGTATGCGCATCGCGATGATCTCCGAGCACGCCAGCCCCCTGGCCGTGCTCGGCGGCGCCGACGCCGGCGGCCAGAACGCCCACGTCGCCGACCTGTCGGCCGCGCTGGCGGACCAGGGCCACGACGTCCGCGTCTACACCCGCCGGGACGACCCGGCACTTCCGGACGAGGCCGGCGCCGGCGGTTACCGAGTGGTCCACGTGACCGCCGGGCCGGCCGCGCCGATGCCCAAGGACGCGCTGCTGCCGTACATGGGGGCCTTCGCCGAGCGGGTGGCCGCGGACTGGCGAGCCGGTGGGCCGCCCGATGTGGTGCACGCCCACTTCTGGATGAGCGGGCTGGCCGCGGTCACCGCCGGTCGGGCCTTCGACGTGCCGGTGGTGCTGACCTACCACGCACTGGGCTCGGTCAAGCGCCGGTACCAGGGCGCCGCCGACACCAGCCCGGCCCGCCGGATCGGCTACGAGCGCCGCCTCGGCCGGGTCGTCGATCAGGTCGTCGTGCAGTGCCAGGACGAGATCCGCGAACTGAACCGCATCGGCGTGCCCCGGACGGCCATGGCGCTCGTCCCGTCCGGTGTGGACATCGACCGGTTCCGCCCGGACGGCCCGGCCGAGCCGAAGGGGCACCGGCCACGGCTGCTCACCGTCGGGCGGCTGGTCGAGCGCAAGGGCTTCGAGGACGTGATCGCCGCGTTGCCCTCGATCCCGGAGGCCGAGCTCGTCGTCATCGGCGGTAACCACGGCGACGAGCCGTACGCGGCCCGCCTCCGTCACCTCGCGGCCCAACTGGGCGTGGCCGACCGCGTAAGGCTCACCGGTCCGGTGGCGGCCGCTGACATGCCCCGCTGGTACCGGTCGGCCGACCTGCTGGTCACCGCGCCGTGGTACGAGCCGTTCGGGCTCACCCCGCTGGAGGCGATGGCCTGCGGCGTCCCGGTGGTCGCGTCCGCCGTCGGTGGCCTCGCCGACACCGTGGTCGCGGGCGTCACCGGCGACCTGGTGCCGGCCCGGAACCCTCGGGCGCTCGGCCTGGCCGTACGGCGGTTGCTCGGCGACCGGATGCAGCGGCTGTCGTACGCGGCCGCCTCCGCCGACCGCGCCCGCCAGTCGTACGCCTGGGACCGCATCGCGCTCCGCCTGACCGCCCTGTACGAGAGCGTCCCGCACCGCACGTCCACCGAGGAGGCGATGGCCGGATGACCATCCTGGACAGTCATCTCGCCGGCCTGGCCGAGGCGCTGCCGCCCTTCCGGCGCGAAGCCGCCCGGCTCGAACGCTGGGGCGAGCTGCTGGCCTGGCAGCTCGGCCGGGGCGGCCGGCTGCTGGTGGCCGGCAACGGGGGCAGCGCCGCCGAGGCCCAGCACCTCGCGGCCGAACTTGTCGGGCGGCTGCGCACCGAACGGGCGCCACTGTCGGCGATCGCGCTCACCCCGGATTCGTCGGCGGTGACGGCGATCAGCAACGACTACGGCTTCGAGAACGTGTTCGCCCGTCAGGTCCGCGCCCACGGCCGCCCCGGCGACGTGTTCCTGGCCCTGTCGACCAGCGGCCGCAGCCCCAACCTGATCGCCGCCGCGCACGCCGCCCGTGAGTCGGGACTGCGCGTCTGGGGCATGCTCGGCGGCGGCCCGAGCCCGCTGGCCGAGGCCTGCGACGAGGTGCTCTGCTGCCCCTCGGCCGACGGGCAGGTGGTGCAGGAACTGCACCTGGTCGCGGTGCACGTGCTCTGCGAGTACCTCGACCAGTCCCTGCCCGCGGTCCGCGGCGAGGTGCCGGACTCGATCGGGGCGTGGTCATGAGCCGTCCGCTGCTGGTGGTCGTCGGGGACACGCTGCTCGACCGCGACGTCGACGGATCAGTGCGCCGGATCGCCCCGGACGCGCCGGCGCCGGTGCTCGAGGAGGAGTCCACGTCGGACCGTGCCGGTGGGGCCGGCCTGGCGGCGACCCTGGCCACCGGTCACGGCTACGACGTGGCCCTGGTGACCGCGCTGGCCGGCGACGACGGTGGCCGTCGGTTGACTCAGCTACTCGGCGCGGCCGGCGTCGACGTCTACGCGCTTCCGCTGGCCGGCGCGACGACGGAGAAGATCCGGCTGCGGTCCCGCGGGCAGGTGCTGCTGCGTCTGGACCGGGGCGGCAGCGCCGAACCGGCGGCCGGGGAGGTTCCGGAGGTGGTCCTCGAACTACTCACCCGGGCGAGTGTGATCCTGGTCAGCGACTACGGCCGCGGCCTGACCCGGCACCCGGAGCTGCGGCGGGCGCTGCAGGCGGCGGCGGCCCCGATCGTCTGGGATCCCCATCCGCGCGGCGCAGCCCCGGTGCCCGGCGTCCGGCTGGTCACGCCGAACCTGGCCGAGGTGGTCGCGATGAGCGGCGACGCCGGCGGCGGCGCCCGGCTCGCCGTGGCCGACCGGGCGGGTCATGTGCTGCGAACCCGGTGGCGGGCCCACGCCGTCTGCGTCACCACCGGAGCGGCCGGGGCGGTTCTCTGCCACGCCGGGGCGACGCCGCTGGCGGTTCCCGCCCCGCGCGCCGTCGACGGGGACACCTGCGGCGCCGGCGACCGTTTCGCCGTCGAGGCCACGCTCGCCTTGGGCGAGGGTGTGCTGGTCTCGGAGGCGGTTCCGCGGGCGGTCGCGGCGGCCACCGACTACATCGGGCGCGGCGGCGTGAACGCCCGGTCCGCGGCGCCGGAGGCCAGGGACGTGCTGGCCGAGGTCCGGGCGGCGGGCGGCACCGTCGTCGCCACCGGCGGCTGCTTCGACCTGCTGCACGCCGGTCACATCGCCACCCTGCAGGCCGCCCGGCGGCTGGGCGACTGCCTGGTCGTGTGCCTGAACTCGGACTCGTCGGTCCGCGGCCTCAAGGGTCCGGACCGGCCGCTGGTCGGCGAGGACGACCGCCGCCGGCTGCTGGCTGCGCTCGACTGCGTGGACGCGGTCGTCGTGTTCGAAGAGTCCACGCCCGAGGCGGTGCTGACCTGGCTGCGCCCGGACGTGTGGGTCAAGGGCGGCGACTACACCGACCCGCCCGAGGCCGAACTCGTCCGCCGCTGGGGCGGTCGCTGCGTCATCGTCCCGTACCTGGACGGACGGTCCACCACCCGAATGATCGCCGCCGCGCGCGGCCGGACGGAGGTTTCCTCATGATCGACACGGTTCTCGTCACCGGCGGGTCCAGCGGACTCGGGGCGGCGGTGGTCGACGCGGTGCTGAAGGCCGGTGGCCGGCCGTACGTGATCGACCGGCAGCCGCCGGCCGACGGCGTGCCCTGGACCGAGTGCGACCTGGCCGACACCCGCGCCGCCGAGGCCGCCACCCGGCGCATCGCCGAGCAGGCGGGCGGCCTGAGCGGGGTGGTGACCGCGGCCGGTTTCGACGTGCCGGGCGCGCTGGCCGACATCCCGGGGGAGACCTGGGAGCGGATCGTCACCGTCGACCTGTTCGCCACCGCCGCCGTGATCCGGGCGGCGCTGCCCGCGCTGGAGCGTTCGCACGGCACGGCCGTCACGATCGCGTCCACGCTCGGCATCAAGGCCGTCTCGGATGCCACCGCGTACTGCGCGGCCAAGTTCGGCGTGGTCGGCTTCACCCGGGCCCTGGCGGCCGAGCTGGCCGGCCGGGTCGGCGTCACACTGATCATTCCCGGCGGCATGCGGACCCGGTTCTTCGACGAGCGCACCGAGCAGTACAAGCCGGGGGCCGACGCCATCCTCAACGACCCGGCCAACGTGGCCGAGGCGGTGCTGTTCGCGCTGCGGCAGCCGCCGGGCAGCGCGGTCCGGGAAATGATCGTGGCGGCCGAGACGGAGACGTCGTACCCGTGATCGTCGCGTTGCGCGCGCTCGGCGTCGGCGATCTCGCCACCGGCGTCCCGGCGCTGCGCGGACTCCGGGCGGCGTACCCGGACGACGAGCTCGCCCTGGCCGCGCCGGCCTGGCTGACGCCGCTGATCGACCTGATCGGCGGCATCGACCGGGTGCTACCCACGGATGGCCTGGAACCACCGTCGTGGACGGTCCGGCCGGACCTCGCGGTCAACCTCCACGGCTGCGGGCCGCAGTCGAACCGGCTGCTGGAAGCGACGGGGGCGGGCCGGTTGTGGGCGTTCGGGGCCGGCGGCGGGCCGGCCTGGACGGACGACGAGCACGAGGTGGCCCGGTGGTGCCGGCTGCTGGACTGGTACGGCGTCGCCACCGATCCGGCCGACCTGTCGCTGGCGTCACCGCCGGTGGCCGTGCCCGACGGGCTCACCGTCCTGCATCCCGGGGCCAAGTCGCCGTCGCGGCGCTGGCCGCCGGAGCGCTTCGCCGCCGCCGCCCGGCACCTCGCCGCCATCGGGCACAAGGTGGTCGTGACCGGTTCGGCGGGCGAACGGGGGATCGCCGCGCGGGTCGCCGAACTGGCCGGTCTGTCCCCGGACGACGTGCTCGCCGGGTCGACCGGACTGGCCGAGCTGGCCGGGCTGGTCGCCCGGGCCCGGCTGCTGATCAGCGGCGACACCGGCATCGCCCACCTGGCCAGCGCGTACGGCACGCCGTCGGTGGTGCTGTTCGGGCCGATGCCGCCGAGCCGGTGGGGCCCGCCCGCCGGCCGGCCGCAGCATCACGCGATCTGGCACGGCACCCGGGCCGAGCCCGGCGACGCCCCCGGTCCGGACGTCCACCCGGCGCTGCGTCAGATCACCGTGGACGAGGTGCTGACCGCGGCGGACGCGGTTTCCGGCGAGCGCTGAGCCGGCGCGCTCAACTCGACCAGGTCGGCCTCGACGTTCGCGGGCAGGCGGTGGCGGTTCCGCAGCGCCCACGGCAACCGGCCGGCCACATCGGCCAGTGATCCGGGATCCGTTCGCCAGGCCCGAGCCGCGGCCCGCCCGATCTCGCCCGGCGGCCGTCGCAGCACCGACACGAGCACGTGATTGCGGGCCTCGAGCCGGCGCCGGGCCCGCGGGTCGCGGCCGGCCGGGGCGGGCCGGTGCCGGACCGTCAACTGTGGAGCATAGGCGAGCTGCCACCCGGCCGCGGCCAGATCCATCGCCAGCAGCGCCTCCTCGCCGTAGATCAGCAGCTCCGGGGCGAATCCGCCGACGGCCAGGAACGCATCCCGCCGGACCACGGCGGCGCAGGCCAGGAAGCCGAGGACGGATGGCCCCGGGGCGCCGGGAGCCGTGCCGATCGGGGCCGTCGCCATGCCGGCCGACACCGGATCGAGACGGTCCTCCGGCCCGACCAGCACCTTTCCGGTGAGCAGACCCGCCCGGGGGTGCGCGCGCAGTAGCCGGACGGCCTCCCGCAGCGATCCCGGGGCCCACCACGAGTCGTCGTCGGCGAACGCGACGAACTCGGTCCCGGCCATCTCGGCGCCGACGTTGCGCGCCGCCGCACCATGGTTCACTCCGAGTGTCACCACGGTGACTCCAGGACACCGCGTCCGGACGGCGTCCGGCCCGCCGTCGTCCGATCCGTTGTCCACCAGGATCACCGGCGCCCGGTGCTGCGGCACTGTCTCCATCAGACGGTCCCGCCGATTGCGGGTCGCCACGACCACCGTCACATCATCTGTTTCCATCAGCGGTAGGGATACCCCCGTGCATGATCGGGTATGCAGTGGCGTGGCTGATTCACGGATGGGCGTCGTCGTCATCACGCACCGGCGGCGGGCGGAGGCCCTGGCGGCCGTCGACCGGCTGACGCGACTGCCGGAACAACCACGGATCGTGTTGGTGGACAACGGATCCGGTGACGGAACGGCCGAGGCGGTGGGGGACCGGTTCCCCGCCGTCGACGTGGTCGCCCTCGCGGAGAACCGGGGCGCGGTCGCCCGCAACATCGGGGTCGAGCGCCTGGAGACGCCGTACGTGGCCTTCTGCGACGACGACACCTGGTGGGAACCGGGCAGCTTGAGCCGCGCCGCCGACGCGTTCGACGCCTGCCCGGGCCTGGCCGTGGTCAACGCCCGCATCGTCACCGGGCCGGACGCGCACGACGACCCGATCGTGGCCGAGCTGCGGGACTCGCCCGTGCCCGGCCCGTCCTGGCTGCCCGGACCGGCGCTCGGCAGCTTTCTCGCCGGGGCGTCGGCGGTCCGGCGGGAGGCCTTCCGGGGCGTGGGCGGCTTCAGCCGGCGGCTGTGGCTCGGCGGCGAGGAGGAGTTGCTGGCCACCGACCTGCTGACCGCCGGCTGGGAGATTTGCTACCTCGAAGACCTGGTCGTGCACCACGACGCGTCGCCCCGGCGGGACCCGATCCTGCGGCGCCGCAACGGACTGCGCAACACGCTGTGGTTCATCTGGCTGCGCCGGCCGGTCTCCGCGGCCGTACGGCGAACTGTGTTCCTGGCTCGCACCGTTCCCCGCGAC
The DNA here is from genome assembly GCA_964236515.1 of uncultured Actinoplanes sp. Lineage (GTDB taxonomy): Bacteria > Actinomycetota > Actinomycetes > Mycobacteriales > Micromonosporaceae > Actinoplanes. The sequence continues at coordinate 29,144 of CAXSDA010000036.1, read as the reverse complement.
GGCACCTCGGCCCTGGCCGTCTGGGACGCGATCCGCGGCCTGCCCTGGGTTCTGGCCCACCGGCGGGTCCGCCCGCCCGAGGTGGAACGGCGGCTGCGCCCGCTCGACGCCACCCAGCGCGCGTCCACCGCCCGCCGCTACGTCTGAGCCGCTTCAGGGTGACGGCCGGGCACGGGCACGCCAGAAGTCGCCGGAAATCGGACACAACCGCGTTAGCCGCAGCCAGATCCGGGTACCCGGACGGGCATGGCCATCGTCAGTCGCACCATCCGGGCCCGCCCCGAGCAGGTGTTCGCCGTACTCGCCGACGGCTGGACGTACAGCGACTGGGTGGTCGGTACCGCCCACATCCGGTCGGTCGACCCGCACTGGCCGCAGGTCGGCGCCAAGTTGCACCACAAGGTGGGACCGTGGCCGGTCTCGCTGAAGGACTCGTCGACGGTGACCGCCTGCACGCCAAGCGTCACCGGCCCCTTGGTCAGCCCGGCCAGCCCGATCGCCACGCCCCAGGTGAGCACGATGGGCCACGTCGCCCGGCCCCGCCAGGCGGCGTACAGG
>CAXSDA010000036.1:16067-28576 GCA_964236515.1 uncultured Actinoplanes sp. | reverse complement strand
TGAAGGACTCGTCGACGGTGACCGCCTGCACGCCGGACCGGACGCTGACGCTCGACGCCGGACTGTGGCCGCTGGGCGCGGCGACGGTGCACGTCGAGCTCGAGCCGTGGGGTGCGGAAGCCACCCGGGTCACCATTCACGAGGACTTCCACGCCGGCCCGCTGGCCTGGACGAAGACCAAGATCAACGACCTGGTGCTGCACGGCCGGAACGTCGAGGCTCTGCGCCGCCTGGCGGACCTGGCCGAGCAGCGGTCAGAAGATCATCAGCCCGTCCGCGGCGGTACGGCGTAGCGCGACGCCCATCAGGTCCAGCGGCATCGGCGGGGGGACCGGCCGCACCGCCGGCCCGCTCACCGTCGCGTGGGCGGTGGCCAGCGGCAGTCCCGGGTAGCGGACCGCGGCCTGCCGGCTGACATCGCCGCGGCGCCGGCCGAAGCGTGCGACCGACCGCCACCGGACCAGGTCCGCATGGGCCGCGCACACCGTGCCCGGGGGCTGTGGCAGTACCGTCACCGCGTCGAACGGCCGGCTGCCGGCGGCCCACAACTCGGCCGCGTCCACGGCGGCCGCCGACGCGGTCTCGCACCAGTACGGCGTCCGGCCGCCGGCCAGCACCCGCCATGGGTCGAGCAGCCGGTCGCACTCCACCACGCAGTCGTCACCGTCCGCCCGCAGCCATGTGCGGTACAAGTCGGCCACGCTCGCGCTGAGGGCGTCGGCCCGGGTGTACAGCACCTGGAGCATCCGGCCGCCGCGCTGGAGATCGGCGACGAAGCCCGGCTCGACCGCGGTCTCGGCCTGGCCCACCGACCGGTCCCAGTCCGGCCGGGTCCACCGGTCCTCACCCAGCAGGGTCAGGTGCTCGCGGAACTCCGGGTCCTCGAGGTCGTACCGGCCGAGCCGCCAGCCGTGCGCCGGCCGCCCGACCTGGAAGGTGTGCCGGTCGCCGATGCGCTGGATCGGCCACGGTCGTACGTCCCGGGCGAGCAGACCGGGCCGGTGGCCGAGCAGGCGCCGGTACGCCGCCGGTAGCTCCCGCCAGCGGATCTCGAACGTGACGGTGGACCCGGCCCGCGTACCGGCCCCGATCGGGTCGTGCACCTGCCGCACGACCACGCCGGGATGGGCGGCCAGCAGACCGGCGGCGACCTGTGACCCGTACCGCGCCGCACCGGCCCAGTCGCCGGCCCGCCCCTGCGGCCACCGGACGGCCACGGTGAACCCGCTCGGCAGCCACGGCGCCCCGAGTGCGGCGGCCAGGTGGACGGCCGCGCCGTGCGGCGAACCCAACACGAAGGCCGGGTGGCCGGCCGCCGGGTAGTGGGCGGCGATCCACTCGGCCACCTCGTCCGGGTCGAGACGGTCGAGCGCCTCGGCCGGCAGCGCCTCGGCCGCGGCGTCAGCGGCGACCGCGTCGTTCCGCGCCGGCGGCGGCATCCGCCCGTGCCGGCCCAGCACCGGCACCCGCGTCAGGTCGTCGACCGGGCGGTGGCGCACCGCCCGCGCGGCTACCTGCAGCAGCGCATACCCCAGACTGTCGGCACTGACGGCGTCCCCCGGCGCCCTCGCCGTGCCGACCGGCAACTCACTCATCGACCACTCCCGACCCCCGCCGGTGTCCGCGGCGCTTACCCGGGCCGGCGGCGGATACACCGCTTCCCGGCAACCAGGTCGGGTGGGTCGCCGTCGACGGCGACCCACCGGGCGTGCGGCGGACGGGGTCAGGACTGCAGGAAGGCCAGCAGGTCCGCGTTGATGGTGGCGGCCTCGGTGGTGGGCATGCCGTGCGGGAAGCCGGCGTACGTCTTCAGCGTCCCGTTCCGGACGAGCTCGGCCGACAGCGGCCCGGAATCGGCGTACGGCACGACCTGGTCGTCGTCGCCGTGCATGACGAGGACCGGCACCGTGATCTTCTTCAGGTCCTCGGTGAAGTCCGTCTGGGAGAACGCCACGATGCCGTCGTAGTGCGCCTTCGCGCCGCCGGACATGCCCTGGCGCCACCAGTTCTCGATGATCGCCTCGGACGCGGTGGCGCCCGGCCGGTTGAAGCCGTAGAACGCGCCGGCCGCCAGTTCCCGGTAGAAGTCGGACCGGTGCTCGGCCACCTGGACCTGGAAGCCGTCGAACACCGACTTCGGCAGGCCGCCGGGGTTGGCCTCGGTCTGCACCATGAGCGGCGGCACCGAACTGATCAGCACGGCCCTGGCCACCCGGGACTCGCCGTGCCGGGCGAGATAGCGCACGACCTCGCCGCCGCCGGTCGAGTGACCTACGTGCACCGCGTCGTGCAGGTCGAGGTGGGCGGTCAGCGCGGCCAGGTCGTCGGCGTAGTGGTCCATGTCGTGACCGTCGGGAACCTGCGCCGACCGGCCGTGGCCGCGCCGGTCGTGGGCGATGACCCGGTAGCCGTGGAGCAGGAAGAACATCATCTGGGTGTCCCAGTCGTCGGCTGACAGCGGCCAGCCGTGGCTGAAGACGATCGGCTGTCCCGATCCCCAGTCCTTGTAGAAGATGTCCGTTCCGTCGGGTGTGGTGATGTACGCCATCTCTGCCCTTTCTGGCGTGACCAGGCGGCCACGCGCCGTCCCGAACGTATCCCGCGGGCGGGGCGCACCGCAGTCGGCGGTACGCCGTCACTCCGACGCTGTGGCGGTCCCGGTGGGCCCCGGCCACGTCCATGCGGGCACCTCATGGAGCGGGTACAGCTGGTCGTCGGTCTCAGCGGCCGAATTCGCCTGGGCGACCCGTGACCCGAACTCGACGTGCTCACGCACCGCCGCCCGGAACGCCGGGTCGTCCGGCAGGCCGGCTTCGTCGAGTGCGGCCAGATAGACCTCCACGAAGCGGGCCCGCTGCTCCTCGGTGATGTGCCGGTGCCGGTGGACGTCGATGATGTGTTGGAAGCCGAGCTGGTCGGAGAAGCGCTTCGGACCGCCGAACGACTCGGCGGTGAACCAGGTCAGGTGGTCGACGTGGGTGGGCTGCCGGACCGGGAAGACCTGACGCAGCACGGGATCGGCGAGCGCCTTGGTGTAGAAGATCTCCTCGAGACGGTGCAGCGCCTCGTCCCCGCCGGCGAACTCGTACAGAGTAGGCATTCCTAATCGTAACGGCGGTAGATCGCGGCCAGGTCCCCGTCCGGGTCGAGGCGGGGAAGGATGGCGTCGGCGATCTCGCGCAGCCGGGCGGTCTGCTCGGCGGTGAGCCCGTCGAACACGGTCCGGCGGACCAGGTCGACGTGGCCGGGGGCGCTCTCCACGATCTTCTGCCAACCGGCCTCGGTCAGCCGGGCGTTGGTGGCGCGCCGGTCCTGCGGGCACGGGAAGCGTTCGACCAGGCCACGCGACTCCAGCCGCTGGACCACGTGGGAGAGGCGGGCCAGGGTGGCGGCGGTCTGCTCGCCCAGGGCGGTCATCCGGAGCGTACGGTCCGGGGCCTCGGAGAGCATGGCCAGCACCTGGTAGTCGAAGTGGGTCAGCCCGGCGTCGCGGCGCAGTTGACTGTCCAGCGCGCCCGGCAGCAGTTCGAGCACGCCCACGAGCCGTACCCACGTCGCCAGCTGGTCCCGGCTGAGCCATTGCGTGTCCACGCTCACAAGAGTGCCATGCCGTTGGTTGTTGCTACAACCGAGTTCGGGTGCGATGGTTGTACCAACAACCAACAACGGAGGTCACCATGGCGAAGATCAGCATCATCGGCAGCGGCAACATGGGTCAGGCGCTGGCCGGCCTGGCCGGCCAGGGCGGCCACTCGGTCGAACTGCTGAACAGCTCGGACGGCGACAAGCCGGTGACCGGCGACGTCGTCGTGCTGGCGGTGCCCTACCCGGCGGTGGCCGACGTCCTGGCCAAGCGCGGCGACCAGCTGTCCGGCAAGGTCGTCATCGACATCACCAACCCGCTGAACTTCGAGACCTTCGACGGCCTGACCGTCCCGGCCGACAGCTCCGCCGCCGCCGAGATCGCGGCCGCGCTGCCGGACTCGAAGGTGGTCAAGGCGTTCAACACCAACTTCGCCGGCACGCTGGTCGCCGGCACGGTCGGCGCGCAGCCGACCACCGTCCTGGTCGCCGGTGACGACGCCGACGCCAAGGCGCTGGTGTCCGACCTGGTCAGCGCGGCCGGCCTGAAGGTCGTCGACGCCGGCGGCCTGAAGCGGGCGCGCGAGCTCGAGGCGCTCGGCTTCCTGCAGATCACCCTGGCCGCGAGCGAGAAGGTCTCCTGGGCGGGCGGCTTCGCCACCGTCGAGTGACTCGTCAGAGGGGGCGCTGACCAGGGCGGCGATCAGCGCCTCGAGCACTGGGCCAACCGCGACGACCTGGGTACGGGCCGCCAGCTCGAGTGGATGCCGCCGACCCCCGCGAGGTCGTCCGCGACAACCGGTACGACCTGGACTTCCGCTCGCCGACGGTGAACCTGTCGCGAGATGGTGGCTTGTCCGCAAACTTTCCGGTTCGGCCCGAACCGGGCTGGCGGATTTCCGACGCACCGGCTCGGCGGCGGCGCAACCATCGACAAAGGTGCTCTAGCCTGTCAACCGTCGTTAAGGTTCTCGTCCCACAAGGGACGATGACCAGCGCCTAGCGTCCACGGGTCGGCCTGCACATGCCGGCGCCCTTGTCACGATTGCCAGGAGGTCGGGCCTGTGTCCCGAGCGCTCATCCGGCGGGTCACCGCCGGAGTTCTGTCGCTGTCCGTGACGGCCGTCGCCGTCTCGCTGACCGCCGGCCCCGCCTCGGCCTCGCCGGCCGGCACCGGCCTGGTCATCAATGAGGCGTACGTCAACGGCGGGTCGGCCGGGGCCAGTTACCAGAACAAGTTCGTCGAGCTCTACAACCCGGCCCCGGCCGTCGCCGACCTGACCGGGGACACGCTGCAGTACCGGGCGCCGACCAGCACGGTCACCCCGAGCGGATCGCAGGTGTTCGCGCTGTCCGGCACGGTCGCCGCGCGCGGCCACTTCCTGATCCAGCTGCCCGGCAACGGCACGGCCGGGGCGCTCCTGCCCGCGGCCGACCTGACCAGCACCGTCAACCCGGGCGCCGGCGGCGGGACCCTCTTCATCGCCGCCAGTACGTCCGGCGTGCTCCCGGCCGACGCCGCGGTGATCGACAAGATCGGCTGGGGGACCAGCAACTCGCCCGAGGGGACGGCGCCGACCGGCAACTCGGTCGTGCTCAGCTACCAGCGGGCCGCGGCCGGCACCGACACCGACGACAACAGCGCCGACTTCACCGTGGCCACGCCGACGCCGCAGAACGGCGGCAGCACCACCGGCGGCGTCACGGTGACCGCCCCGGGCACCCAGAACGCCACCGCCGGCACCGCCATCGCGCCGCTCACCCTGGCCGCGACCGGCGGCGCCGCGCCGTACTCCTGGACCGCCTCCGGCCTGCCGGACGGCCTGGCCGTCTCCACCGGCGGCGTCGTCTCCGGCACCCCGTCCGCGGCCGGCACCGCGAGCGTCACCGTGACCGCCACCGACTCGGCCGGCGCCACCGGCTCGGCCACTTTCGGTTTCACCGTCGCCGCCCCGGCCGTGACGGTCACCATCGCCCAGATCCAGGGCACGAACACCGACACCTCGCCGTACGCCGGGCAGACCGTGACCACCACCGGCGTGGTCACCGCGACCTACCCGACCGGCGGCCTCAACGGGTTCTTCCTGGAGACCGGCGGGGCCGGTGGCACCGCCGACGCCACCCCGGGCGCCTCGGACGCCGTGTTCGTCTTCGGCTCGATCTCGGCCGCGCAGGTCACCGCGGGTGACAGCGTCCAGGTCACCGGCAAGGTGCAGGAGTTCAACGGCGAGACCGAGGTCAGCAGCCCGGTGGTCACCGAACTGGCCACCGCATTGCCCGCCGTCACGCCGGACACCATCGCCTGGACCGCGCTGGACACCGCCGCGGAGAAGGAGGCGCACGAGAGCGAGCTGATCGCGCCGGCGGGCGACTTCACCGTCTCCGACAACTACGACGCCAACTTCTACGGCTCGTTCACGCTGGCCGCCGGCACCACGCCGCTGCGCCAGCCGACCGACGCCGGCCGGGCCGGCAGCGCGGAAGCCCAGGCCACCGCGGCCGACAACGCCGCCCGCACGATCACGCTGGACGACGGGTCGAGCCTGAACTTCAGCTCGGCCGCCAACAGCGGCCGCCCGCTGCCGTGGCTGACCGCCACCCACGCGGTCAGCATCGGGGCCGCGGTCACCTTCCACCAGCCCGTCGTGCTCGACTACCGCAACGCGCTGTGGAACTTCCAGCCGACCGCGCCGGTCACCGACGACGGCGCCGCGGTGGCCACGTTCAGCGACCGGCGGGCCGCGAACCAGCAGCCGGCCGACGTCGGCGGCACCAGCCGCCTGGCCACCTTCAACGTGGAGAACTACTTCCCGACCACGGGTGAGGCGTACGTGGCCAAGGGCCTCGGCACCTGCACCTACTACAACGACCGGGCGGGCAACCACATCGGCGTCAACACCTGCGTCGGCACCGACGGCACCAGCCCCGGCCCGCGCGGCGCGGCCACCGCCGAGAGCTTCGCCCGGCAGCAATCCAAGATCGTCACCGGGATCAACCGGCTCGGCGCGAGCGTGGTCTCGCTGGAGGAGATCGAGAACTCGGCCTGGTTCGGTGAGCCGCGGGACACCGCGCTGGCCGGGCTGGTGGACGCGCTGAACACGGCCGCGGGGTCGGCCGTCTGGGCGTACGTGCCGTCGCCGGCCGCCGACCAGCTGCCGCCGCTGGCCGAGCAGGACGTCATCCGGACCGCGTTCATCTACAAGCCGGCCGACGTCGCGCCGGTCGGATCCTCGGTCGTGCTGGCCGACAAGTCCGGGCCCGGGCAGTCCTTCTCGATCGCCCGGGAGCCGCTGGCCCTGGGCTTCAAGAAAGCCGGCGCCACCGACGACAACGCGTTCGTGGTCATCGCCAACCACTGGAAGTCCAAGGGATCGGGCACGCCGCTGTACCCGGGCGACGAGGAGGACACCTCGTCGCCGGCCAACGACCAGGGCGCCTTCAACGCGACCCGGGTGCACGAGGCCCAGGACGTGACCGCGTTCGCCACCTCAGTCGCCGCCACGCTCAAGACGAACCGGATCTTCCTGCTCGGCGACTTCAACGCCTACACCCACGAGGACCCGTTGGAGACGCTGTACGCCGCCGGGTACACCGACCTGGGCAGCACCCTCAACCCGGACGAGCAGACGTACTCGTTCGACGGACTGGAAGGCTCGCTCGACCACGTGCTGGCCAACCCGGCCGCCCGGGCCATGGTCACCGGGGCCGACACCTGGCAGATCAACGCCCAGGAAGCCGTGGCGTACGCGTACAGCCGCTACAACTACAACGTGACGCTGCTGTTCAACGGCAGCGACCCGTTCGCCGCCTCCGACCATGACCCCGAGGTCGTCGGGCTGACCCTGCCGTCCGCGCCGGCCTGGGTGGCATCGCGGATCTACCACGCCGGCGACCTGGTCTACGACAACGGGTCCACGTGGCGGGCGCTGTGGTGGACGGTCAACCAGAAGCCGGGCGACCCGTTCGGCCCATGGGAGCAGATCGTCACCGCCCCCGACGGCTCGATGGTGTGGACGCCGTCGCGGATCTTCACCGCCGGTGACGTCGTGGTCTACCTGGGCAAGACGTACAAGGCTCAGTGGTGGACCCGCGACCAGGTGCCGGGCCAGCCCTTCGGGGTGTGGAAGCTGATCGGCTGAGGCCGAACCTTTCGGGCCTCGCGCCCGTGAGAACAGGTGTGACCGAACCGACTGCCGTCCTGGACCCGTACCGGACCCGGACGGCGGCCGGTGACGCCCCGCCGCCGCGGCGCCGGGTGGCCGGGCTCGACGGGCTGCGGGCCCTGTGCGCGCTGTACGTGCTGCTGTACCACTGCTGGGCGTACACCTTCGTGGGGTCGCCGCCCGGCAGTGGCCCGGTCTGGCTGGGCTGGCTCGGCTTCGGCCGGCTGGCGGTCGTCTTCTTCCTCATCCTGTCCGGGTTCTCGCTGGCCGTGTCCGCAGCCGGGCGCGGGTGGCGGCTCGGCGGCCGGGCCCGGTTCGCCCGCCGGCGCGCCTGGCGGATCCTGCCGCCGTACTGGGCCGCGCTCGCGTTCAGCCTGATCGTCGCCTGGACGGTGGTGCGGCAACCGCACGCCGGGACGCCCGGTATCCGGTCGGTGGTGGTGTTCGGGCTGATGCTGCAGGACGTCATGCCGGCGGCCACCCCCAACGGTGCGTTCTGGTCGATCGGCGTCGAGGCGCTGCTCTACCTGGCGTTCCCGGTCGCCCTGTGGCTCTGCCGGCGGCTGGGCGTGGCGGCGATGCCGGTGTGCGCGACCGTGCCGGTGGTGGCGGTGGCCGTCCTCGCGTACGGCGGGAACCCGCCCGACGACCGCTGGCTGGCGCCGCAGCTGCTGCCGGTGTTCGCCGCCGGAATCGCCGCAGCGGGGATCGTGGCCGCCGGCGACCGGACCCGGCGCCGCCCCTGGGCCGTGCTGGCGGCGGCCGCAGCGGTGCCGGTGGCGGCGTTCGTGCTGATGCGGGGCGCACGGTGGACGGTCACCCACTACTTCTGGGTGGACCTGGCGGTCACCCCGGCCCTGACCCTGATCGTGGTGGCGGTGGCGGCGGGGCGCCCGGCGGTGCTGGTGCGGTTGCTCAGCCTCCGCCCGCTCGTACGGCTCGGGTTGTACTCGTACAGCCTGTATCTGATCCACCTGCCGATCGTGGTCGCGATCAGCCTGCTCGTGGTCGAACCGCGCCTCGGGCACGGGCTGCCGGCGTTCCTCGCCACCACCGCCGTCGCCGGGGCGTTGTCGCTGGCCGGAGCCTCGGTGTTCGCCACGGTGATCGAGTTTCCGAGCCGGCGGCGCCGGTCCGGATAGGAGCGGGGTCGAATCTGTCGCCCTCGTTGCCTATGCTCGGTGACCCAGGGCGAGCGGGACGGGTGAGCGGTGGCGTTGAAGGCGATTCGGGCGGCTGGACTCCTCGCGCTGCTCGCGGCCGTTCCGGCCGGCTGCGACCGCGGCCCGCAGAAGGCCGCCTACGCCCACCCGGTGCCCACCTGCGCGACGCTGGCGGCGGTGGTGGCCAAACTCGGCATGCCCGACCCGCAGATCGAGCCGAGCGCACTGGCCGGCAGCGAGACGAACCGCGTCGACTGCTCCTGGAACGCCGGGGACAACGCCACGTCGGCGGCGGTGGCCTCGGCGTCCGTACTGATGATCCGGCCCGAGGTCAAGACGGACGAGACCGACCCGGCAAAGCTGTTCGGCGACCAGTTCGCCGCCGACGGCAGCCTGTGCCAGGGCCAGGGCGAGGACGACCCGGCGCTGCCGTACGGGAAGCGGTGTGCCCAGCTGTTCGGGGAGCACCAGGCGCTGGTCACCGTGTCGACGTACACCCGGAGCGCCGGCATCACGATCTTCGTGCGGTACTACGACCCGTCGCTCGACCGCACCGCAGTGCGACTGGCCACGCAGGACAAGGCGAACTCGCTGGCCCGGTCGACGATCGATCTGCTCTAGCGCGGGCCCAGGACACGGATACGGGGGAACTCCGATGACCGGAACGCTCAGTGTGGAAGCCGCGGCGCTGGTGCGTCAGGCCTCCGGGCGGTACAGCGACGCGCTCGCCTGCGACGCGATCGGCCACTACATCGCGCACGTCGGCGGGGTGCCCGACGGCGCCTGGGGCTCGATCCCGTGGGCGGCCACGTGGAAGGCGCAGTGGCACGACGCGGTCGCCGACCGGATCAAGGAGGCGCAGCTGGCCAACGAGCGCTTCGACGACGTGGCCCAGACGCTGTACCAGGTGGCCGCCGACTACAGCCACACCGACGTGCAGGTCGGCGCGAACTTCGCCGCCATCGACGACAGCCCGGTGATGCCGTTCCTCACCGCCCTCGAGCACCCGGCCGGGGGCGCCGCCCACCCGGGCGGGCACCTTAGCCTGCCGTCCACGTACACCGGCGGCAACTACCAGGTGGCGATCCCGTCCGACACGCCCGAGGGCCGCGAGCTCAACCTGCTGTTCCAGGACGGGCACATCAACCAGGCCGAGATGTGGCCGGCCGGCACCGATCTGTCGCAGACCCCGACCGGCAAGCTGCGCACCGCGACGATGACCGAGGGCCGCCGCCGGCTGTGGGAGTTCCTCGACCGGTGGTCGGGCGACCTGGCCCAGGCCGAGGCCATCACCCGCCGGTTCGGCATCGCGCCCACCTCGTCCTGCACGTCCATCATCGACCAGGCCAGCGACGCGTGGCCCGGCATCATCGCCAACCGGGCGAACCTTCTCAAGCTCGGCGCCAACGCCTACCAGAGCCTCCGCGGGAACCTGACGTCGGAGGTCAAGGACCTGCAGCAGTACTGGACGTCGCCGGGCGCGTCGGGCGCGTACTACATCTACGCCGACAGCCTGGGCGACTACTACGACAAGATCGGCGGCAACCTGGAGTGGCTGGCCGAGGAGGGCGAGAAGGCCGCCAAGACGATCGACAACCTCCAGCTGCAGTACGCGAATTACGGGTACGACCGGATGGGCATCATCGTCGATCAGTTGCAGGCCTACCTGGACGCCGTCAACGGGATGAGCAAGTCGGTCGAGCAGCCGTTGGCGGCGCTGGCGGCCGCCCTCACCTCGTTCGCCACGGCCCTGCTGGAGAGCCTGAAAGCGGCCGGCCAGCAGGCGCAGGCGGCGATGGACATGTCCCGGACGGCGATCAACGACGCCCCGAACTTCAACGACAACGCCCACGACGTGGTGCAGCCGCCGCAGAGCCCGTCGAACACCTGGCGCGGCGGCTGGAAACCCTGACCCGGCGGCGGGTCCTCGCCGGTCAGCCCTACGGGGGGCCTCGCCGGTCAGCCCGGCGGCGGGTCCTCGCCGGTCAGCCCGTCGACGGCCTCCCGGAGCAGGTCGGCGTGGCCGACGTGGCGGGCGTACTCGTCGTGCAGGTCGACCAGGATGCGGCGCAGGTTGGGCGGGTCGCCGCCGTCGGTGCCGGTGAACTCGGCCGCCCGATCGAGGTCACCGGCGTCGACGAGCGCCTTCGCCATCGTCTCCCGCGAGTGCGCGGCCGCCGTGCTCCACAAGCGGTAGAGGTCGTCGGGGGAGTCGTCCGCGGCCGTTCGCCAGGCCCAGTCCTCCTCGGTGCGCGCCTCGGGCACGTCCAGTGGCGGACCGGGTTGCTGCCCGGTGACGTCGATCAGGTAGTACTCCTCGACCAGGGCCATGTGTTTGAGCAGGCCGCCCAGCGTCATGGCCGACGGCGGGTGGCGGCGGGTGAGGCCGGCCGCGTCCAGGCCGCCGCACTTCCAGGCGAACTGGGCGCGGGACCGGTTCAGCGCGAACAGCAGCATCTCGACCTCGCCGGGCCGGCGCGAGGGCTCGGCCACGGAGGTATCCAGAACGATCATGCGGCGACGCTAGGCGATGTTCCGGACGGATCGCGTCCGGTATAAAGGGGCGATGGACGCGGACACCGGCCCGACCGTCCGGGCCCTGCTCACGCTGGAGATCCTGCAGAGCCACCCGGGCGGGATCACCGCCGACCGGCTCGGCGACCGGCTGGGCGTGTCCGGACGGGCCGCCCGCCGGTACATCGGCATTCTGCGGCAGGCCGGTATCCCGGTCGAGTCGGCCCGCGGCCCGTACGGCGGCTATCGCGTCGGTCGCGGGCTGCGCCTGCCGCCGCTGGTGTTCACCGCCACCGAGGCGCTCGGCCTGGTGATGGCCGTGCTCGACGGTCACCACGACGCCGGCGATCCGGCGAGCCTGGTCGGCGGCGCGCTGGGCAAGATCATCCGGGCGCTGCCGGAGCCGGTGGCGGCCCAGGCCGAGGCCGTACGCCGGGCCGCCGCTCCGGCCCCCGACCGGGGCGCCGCCCGCCCCGACCCGCAGATCACCACGGCGCTGGTGCAGGCCTGCTCGGACCGGCGGCGAGTGCGCGTCCGGTACCGCTCGGAGGCCGGGTCGGAGTGGGACGCGGAGATCGACGCGTGGGCGGTGGTGGTCCGGCACGGGCGCTGGTACGTGCTCTGCTGGTCGCACTCCGCGCAGGCTCGCCGCGCGTACCGGGTGGACCGGATCCACGCGGTGACCCCGCTGGACGACCGGTTCGAGCCGCCGGCCGGCCTCGATCCGGTGGCCGAGCTCGAGGAGCATCTCGCCGCCGGCTGGGAGTACGTGACCGACGTGGTCGCCGACGTGCCGCTCGCCGAGGCCCGGGCGTGGCTGCCGAAGGCGCTCGGCCGTCTGGAGGCGGTCGGCGCGGACAGTTGCCGGCTGACCGGGACGACGAGCAACCCCTGGTGGTACGCCCAGCAGCTGGTCCTGCTGCCCGGCCCGTACCGGATCGAGGGCGGCCCGGAGCTGCGGCACTGCGCCCGCGCCCTGGCCGGGCGCCTCCAGGCCGCGGCGGGCTGACGGTCCCCGGACGCCCGGGGACGCGGACGCCCGGGGACGCGGACGCCCGGGGACGCGGACGCCCGGGGACGCGGACGC
>CAXSDA010000036.1:0-15967 GCA_964236515.1 uncultured Actinoplanes sp. | reverse complement strand
CCGCCGAGACCCGGACGTCAGGCTCAGGCGGCGTGGAGCGGCGCCGGTTCGCGAAGGTCGGCGAGCAGGGTGGCCAGCGCGGTCGTGATCGGCACCGAGGCGACCAGGCCGATCGTGCCGACCGCGCTGCGCAAAATCTCCTGAACCAGGAACTCGCTGGTCAGCAGCTGACCCACCGGCTGGCTGCCGGTGGCCAGCACCAGCAGCAGCGGCAGCGACGTGCCGGCGTAGGCCAGCACAATGGTGTTGACCGCCGACGCCACGTGCGCCCGCCCGACCCGGCCGGCCGCCCGGTACAGCGCCATCCGGGACCGCGGCCGGCCCTGGGCCAGCTCGGTCACGGTCGCGGCCTGGGTGACGGTGACGTCGTCGAGCACGCCCAGGGCGCCGATGATGATCCCGGCCAGCAACAGGCCGCGCATGTCGATGTTCCGCTCGGTGGCCGACAGGTACGAGTCGTCGTCACTGGCGATGCCGGTCAGGTGCAGGGCCGCGGTGAACGCCACTCCGAGGGCGCCGGTGAGCACCAGGCTGGCCAGTGTGCCGGCGACGGCCACCGAGGTCTCCAGGGTGACGCCGTGGGTGAGGTACAGCGCCGCGAACATGATCGCCGAGGCGCCGACGACGGCCACCAGCAGCGGCGGCGACCCGCGGACGATGGCCGGGACGATGAAGAACAGCAGCACGGCGAAGCTGACCGCCAGCCCGGCCAGCGAGCTGAGCCCGCGCCACCGGCCGAACGCCAGGATCGCGGCCACGGTCAGCACCAGCAGCCAGGTGAGCGGGACCGAACGCTGGTGGTCGGTCACCGTGTACGGCTTCCCGCCGGGCACCGCATCCGGCAGGTACAGCAGCGTGATCTTGTCGCCGATGCGCAACCGGGTCGCGCCCGGCCCCTGCGGGAGGTCCGCGGTGGTGGTCGTGTCCTTCCCGGGGCCGTCGGTGATCCGGACGTCCGCGGTCCGGCCGGCCTGGTCGACGGCCGTTACGGTGCCCAGCGCCCGTACGCCGTCGGCCGCGACCGCCGGGTGCCGCGCCGACCCCGGCCACAGCAGGATTATCGCCAGCAATGTCAGCGCGGCCGCCGGGACGAGCACCGCGATCATCACCCGGCGGGTGTGCCGGGAGGCGGTCGCGGCCATCGGACGGACGTGCCGGTGCGAGCTCACCGACGCAGAGTAGTCCCGTTCGCCCGATTACCGGAATGCGCTCGCTTATATCGTCGAATGCGCATTCCATCATTTCTCCGACGGGTTCCACGGCGGTATCCCGGCCATTCAGCACAGCCGTACGGAAGGCGGACATCGACCATTCAAGCGGTCCGTTCGACGGTGATCGCGGTGCTGAGCAACGGATGGCCGGATTGCCATCAGACCACTGAAAATGGTAGTCAGTACTGTTCCGCCCGTGATATCAGCTCTGTGGCATCAGCCCTCGCAGCCGTGATGACCTCAAGCCCACTGTGGACCCGCACGAGTACGAGCCGACCCCGGCCGACATCGCCGCCGCAGCAGGCAGAACGCGGCCGCCGCCACCGGCGTGGTGCTGTCGGCCGGGTTCGCGCTCGGGGCCGGGCTGGTCACCACCCGGAACAGCTTCGGCCAGGACCGGTCGTCGTTCCTGGTCGGCTCGATCGTCACGATCGGCCGCTCCGACCTGGTGATCACCGGGATCGCCCCGGCGGCGGTGGCCCTGGTGCTGCTGGCCGGGCGGTGGCCGCCCACCGCTTTGCTGGCGGCGGCCGGAGAAGTCGCCTCCGGCGGCCGTTACTTCTTCAGGCCGGCTTCGATCGCGTCGATGATGCGGGGCCGAAGCTCGGCCGCCTTGATGATGGCGTCGACCGAGCCGACCTCGACCGCCCGCTGGATGCTGTGCACCCGGTCGAACTCGGCCGCGACCTCGCCCAGCTTCTCCGCCCGTACGGCCGACTGGATCTCGGCCAGCCGTGCGTTGAGCGCGGCCCGCTCGGCCCCGGTGGACGACGACACCTGCGTCTGCAGGTCGGTCACCCGCGGATCGGTGGCCGTTCGGTTGTTCACCTCGCCCGAGAACACCACCGCCGCGGCCGGGGCGCCGCCCAGCACCGACGCGAACGAGCCCTCCAGCGCGAGCACCGTCATGGACGGGTTGAGCGCCTTGGAGAACACCACGAACGCGCCGCCGTGATAGCGGGAGATCACGCAGAACACGATGGGGCCGTCGAAGTTGACGATCGCCCGCCCGATCTCCGCGCCGTACTCCAGTTGCAGCTTGCGCATCGACTCGGGGGAGCCGTCGAAGCCGGACAGGTTGGCCAGCACCACCAGCGGCCGGTTGCCGGAGGCGGCGTTGATGGCCCGCGCGGTCTTCTTCGACGACCTCGGGAAGAGCGTGCCCGCGGTGTACGCGTCGGGCCCGTCGGTCGGCGGGAACCCGCGCCGCGGCACCGGCCGCGACTCGATGCCGATCAGGCAGACCGGCCGGCCGCCGATGTGCACGTCCTGCACCACCGACGTGTCGGCGTCGGCCATGCCGGCCCAGCGTTCCAGCACGGCGTGGTCCTGATCGGACAGTGCCCGCATCACGGTGCGGATGTCGAACGGCTTCTTCCGGTCCGGGTTGAGTGCGGCCGAGAAGATGTCGCCGACCGTGGTGAAGTCGGTGCCGAAGGCGTGCGGGAACGACGAGACGTCCCGCTCCGCCGGGTCGGTGGTGGCGATCGGGCGCGGTCCGGGCTCACCCGGGACGACGTACGTGTGGTCGTAGTGCGCCATCAGCACGTCGCGGGCCCCGGCCAGGTCCGGCGCCCAGTACTGCGCCTGCCCGTTCGGGCCCATCACCCGGTCGTACCCGCCGATGCCGTAGTTGTCCTCGGCCGACACGCCGCCGGAGAAGTCCAGCGCCTGCTTGCCGGTCAGCACCATGGCCGAATCCGGCGTCATCACCAGGATGCCCTTGGTGTGCATGAGCATCGTCGCCTCGGCGTTCCAGTACGGCTGGGCGCCGACGTTGATGCCCGTGACGATCAC
The DNA here is from genome assembly GCA_964236515.1 of uncultured Actinoplanes sp. GTDB lineage: Bacteria > Actinomycetota > Actinomycetes > Mycobacteriales > Micromonosporaceae > Actinoplanes. Next base: position 12,959 of record CAXSDA010000036.1, on the reverse strand, counting down.
GTTGATCTCGCCGCCGGCCTGGGTGAACTCGACGATCCGCTTGAGCGCGGCCGCGACCCAGTCCATGTTCTCCGAGCCCGAGGTCATCGAGATGCGCGCGCCCGCCGACAGGGCGAACCATTCCAGCGGTACGCGCATCGAATCGGCCAGGTCGAGCGCGGCGATGACGCGGGAGCACTCGGGTTCGCTCAGCGCGCCCAGCGCCTTGGTCGGGTCGCCGAGCAGCACGACCCGGGTGATGCCCTCGGGCTGCCGCGCGGTCGGGGTGGTCACCACCCCGGCCACGATCGCCGCCGAGTTCTTCCCGCGCGGCCGGTCCACCGGCACCAGCACGCCGTGCGCGTCCATGTCGTACTCGGCGAAGGTGCCGTCGCGGCCGGCCATCATGCCGGTCAGCTCGTACGGGTAGACCGTGCCCCGCCGCGCCGCCCGGAGCACCTTCTGCCGGTAGTCGTCCAGCGGCTGCACCGGCTCGGTGCTCGGCTTGTCCACGGTCACGGTGGCGCCGCCGGGGCTGAGCGCGATGGTCACCTCGACCTCGGACAGGTCACCGGCCGAGTTGCGCTGCCGGGCCAGGAACGACACCTGCTCCAGCCCCGCCCCGGCGGTGGTCGGCAGCAGGCGCTGGACCAGCGTGTTCAGTTCCTCCGGGGTCAGCGCGGTGGACGGCCAGACGTACATCATGATGCGGTTGGTGTCGAACCGCTTGTTCTGCGGCCGCTGCGCCTGGATGTTGCGGATGGCGTCCAGCCCGGCGGCGACCGCGTCCTCGACCGCGGGCAGCGCGACCAGCCGGCCGTCGGCCTCGCGCAGCGGCGTGAGGTCGCGCACCTGACCCATCGCGATCAGCCGCTCGTCCGCGGGGTTGCTGCGGGCCACCGCCTTGAACAGGTAGATCTCCTCGTCCACGGACGGCAGCCGGGTCAGGTCGAACTCGCGCAGCCGGTGCAGCTGCAGCCGCTGGGCGATCTGCGGGTGCAGACCCCGGATCAGCCGGTCCTCGGCGAAGCCACCGGTGCCGTCGGGCCGGAACGTGAAGTGGTGGTGCATCAAGGCGCCGGTGGTGCCGCCGACGGTGGTGGTCACCCGCAGCACGCCGGCCGGGAGCCGGTGGTCGGCCAGCAACTGCCCCAGCCGTACGGCCATCGCGTCGGCGTCCGGCTGGTCCGGCCATTCGACGTAGATGTCGGCGACCAGGCCGTGCTCGGGCACGTCGGCGGCGAGCGTGCCCACCGCGTCCAGGGCCGCCGGGAGCTCGCCGAAGCCGACCGCGGTGGTCACCACCCCGGTCACCCCGACCGTGCCGGTGTGCTCGGCGGTGACGAACCGGCAGCCGCCGGTCTCCCGGGTGGTCACCCCGGACAGCCCGCGGTTGCCGTAGTAGCGGCGGGTAAGCACCTCCAGCAGTGGCGTCAGGTCGCGGCCGGGGCGCCCGATGCGCTTGCCGATCAGCCGCACCAGCGGCTCGGAGCTGGCCACCATGGCCTGGATCCGCTCGGCCCGGTCCGGCGAGTCCGGATTGCGGTCGAGGTGGCGCAGGTCGGCCCGGACGGCGGCGTACACCTCGGCCCGGGTCCGGCGCAGCAGCGGCTGGGCGTACCACCGGAACACCACGCCGCGGGCCAGGTCGGCCACCGCCGGGAAGCGCACCTGGGTGGCCTCGATGAGGTGTTCGAGGGTGAGCCCGGCCCGCTCGGCCAGCGCCTCCGCCGGCGGCGGACCGGCCAGCCACTGCCGCAGCAGCTCGGACACCACCGCGACGTCGGACGGCATGCGCTGCTGGGCCAGGAAGATCCGGAAGACCGCGTCCTCGAGCTGCGGCGTGCGGTCGAGTTCGGTGACACCGTAGTGGCTCAGCGCCTGCTCCAGCCGGGCCTGGAACCGTTCGGGGATACCGGCCCGGTCGACGTCGAGACTCCGCAGGTAGGCGTGGAAGTACTCGCGCGGGCTGTGCACCGGACTGCCCGGTTCGCTCTCGCCGCCGCCGGCCGGCTTGTTGCGGCTCAGCTCGGACAGGTCGGCGAACGCGGTCAGCAGGTCGATCTCGCCCGGCGACGGCCGGTCGCCGAGCTCGCTCCGGGCGGTCAGGTAGCCGGTGAGCAGGCGGGTGCGGTCCTGCGGGTCGACGTCGAAGCCGAGCAGCAGGCTGCGCAGGTCCTGCAGGCCGCGCTCGGCCCGGGCCGCGGCGGGCACGTCGGACGGCGCCGCCGGGAGCTCGATCTCGGCGCTCGCGCTCGTGTCGGCGGCCGTGTCCTCGTCGTCTCCGCCCAGCGGTTCCAGCCGCATCAGCGGCGCGCCGGTGCCGACCTGGCTGCCCACCGCCACCGGGCACTCCCGGACCCGCGCCCGGAACGGCGCCCGCAGCACCGTCTCCATCTTCATGCTCTCCAGCACCAGGATCGGCGCGCCCGGGTCGACCTCGTCGCCGACGGCCAGCGGGGTGGCCACCACCAGCGCCGGCGCGGGGGAGCGGACCACGCCGCCCTCGTCGCGGCTGATCCGGTGCGTGACGCCGTCCACCTCGACCAGGTGGATCGGGCCGTACGTGGCGGTGACCAGCCGGAACCGCTGCCCGTTGACCACCATCTGCCCGAAGTACGTGTCGAAGCGCTCGAGCTCGACGTCGACCGGGTGCACCTCTCCGCCGGCCGCGACGCCGACCCGGTAGCGCTTACGGCCGACCCGGGCCACCGTCACGCGGTAGGACGCGCCGCGCAGCTTGAGGTCGAGCGGCCGGCCGGTGTCGTGCTGCACCTGGGGGCGGCCGCCGTGCGCCGTGGCCAGCAGCTGCTGCCGGCTGACCTCCTCCTCGTCCTCGTACGCCTCGATCGCCGCCGCGGCCAGCGCGATGGCCGAGTGGCGCCGGCTGACCAGGCGGCCCTCGGTGCGCACACGGTCGATCCAGCCGGTGTCGGCGGTGGCGTCGATGACCTCGGGCTGGTCCAGCAGGTCGATGACGAAGCTCTTGTTGGTGGCGCCGCCGTCGATGATCACGGTGGTCTCGGCCATCGCCCGCCGCAGCCGCCCGAGGGCCTGATCGCGGTCCTGGCCGTACGCGATGATCTTGGCAATCATCGAGTCGAACGCGGCCGGGATGGTGTCGCCCTCGCTCACCCCGGTGTCCACCCGGACGCCCGGCCCGGCCGGCAGCACCAGGCGGGCGATCCGGCCCGGTGACGGCGCGAAGTCGCGGTCCGGGTCCTCGGCGTTGAGCCGGGCCTCGATGGCGTGCCCGGCCTCGGCCGGCTGCGGGCCCTCGAGGCGGCCGCCGCCGGCCACGTGCAGCTGCAGCCGGACCAGGTCGGTGCCGGTGGTGAGCTCGGTGATCGGGTGCTCGACCTGCAGCCGGGTGTTGACCTCGAGGAACGCGAACTGCTTGTCGCCCGGGTGGTAGAGGAACTCGACCGTGCAGGCGCCGCGGTAACCGACCGCGACGGCCAGCCGCTCGGCCGACGCCTTCAGCTCGGCCGCCTGGTCCGGCGCCAGCACAGGCGACGACGACTCCTCGATGATCTTCTGGTTGCGCCGCTGGATCGAGCAGTCCCGGACGCCCAGCGCCCAGGCGGTGCCCTGCCCGTCCGCGATGACCTGGACCTCGACGTGCCGGGCCCCGGTGACCAGGCGCTCGAGGAAGACCACGCCCGACCCGAAGGCCCGCTGCGCCTCCTGACTGGTCCGCTCGTACGCGTCGGCCAGGTCTGCGCCCGAGTCGACCCGGCGGATGCCCCGGCCGCCGCCGCCCGCGGTCGCCTTGAGCATCAGCGGGTAGCCGATCTCGTCCCCGGCCCGCAGCGCGTCCTCGAGGGTCGCGACCTCGCCGCGGCTCCAGGGTGCGACCGGGACGCCGACCTCCTCGGCGATCAGCTTGGCGCCGATCTTGTCGCCGAGTTTGCGCATGGCGTCGGCGCTGGGCCCGACGAAGGTGACGCCGACCTTGTCGCAGAGCTCGGCGAAGGCCGGGTCCTCGGCCACGAAACCCCAGCCGACCCACGCCGCGTCGGCGCGCGTGTCGAGCAGCGCCCGTTCCAGCACGGCCAGATTCAGGTACGGGCGGTCGACGGCCAGACCCAGGTCGTACGCGAGGTCGGCCTCCCGGACGAATGTGGCGTTGCGGTCCTCGTCGGTGTAGAGGGCGACCGTCTCGATCCGTGTCCCGGTCTCCGCCGACAGGTCCCGGACGGCGTGGATGAGCCGCATCGCGGCCTCCCCGCGATTGACGATGGCGACACGACTGAACACCGGTCAAGCCTCCCAGCTCCTGCGCACAGAAGGCGACGTCCGGATCTCGGAGCGCCGCCTGCCTCTCCGTCTACCTTCCTCGATCATCGCTGGTTCCACCATGTCCCGTACCGCGCACGCCGGAGTCCCGCTGTTGTAGGGATCCTCCAAAAGGTGCTGTTGGCGGGCGACGAACGAAGTGACCGTCGATATCGTGGACAGGCTGAAGGGGTGAGGACATGGAGCGCTGGGACGCCCACGCGGATCTGATCGCCGCCCTCGCCCGGACCGTGGTCCCGGCCGACGACTGGCCGGGAGCGGCCGGGGCCGGGGTTCTCCGCGAGATCCTGACCGGTGACCGCGCCGCCGAGTGGCCGGCGATCCGGGACGCGCTCGACCGGCTGTCCGCGGCCGGCTTCGCCGAGGGCGACCCGCTGCCACTCGGCGAGCCCGCGCTGGACACGCTGGCGACGCTCATCGCGTACGGCTACTGGGGTGGTCCGGGCAGCGCCTGGGAGTCGCTGGACTACCACCCGGAACCGGCCGGTGGCTGGACCGTCGCGGCGGTGGAGGAGCGGCCGGTGACGGTGCCGCCGGACCGGGTGGCCGACCGGTACGACGTGGTGGTGATCGGCTCGGGCGCCGGCGGCGGGACGGCCGCGGCCGTGCTGGCCGAGTCCGGGCGCCGGGTGCTGCTGGTCGAGCGGGGCGACTGGCCGGACGCGCTCGCGCTGTGGCGTGATCACCTGCGCAACCCGCGGGCCGACCTCGGCTTCGACCCGCTCACCGGACCGCCGGCGGCGGACAACGACCGGGTCCTGGACACCGGCGGCGGCCCGGTTCTCGTCGCCCCGGCCGACTTCCGCTGGGGCAACAACGCCATGACCGCCGGCGGCGGCACCCGCGTCTACGGCGCCCAGGCCTGGCGGTACGCGCCGGACGACTTCCGGATGGCCACCCGCTACGGGGTGCCGGACGGCAGCGCGCTCGCCGACTGGCCGATCGGCTACGACGACATGGAACCGTGGTACCGGCGGGCCGAGGAGGAACTCGGCGTCAGCGGCAGCGACCACGGTGACACGGCGGCCGGCCCGCGATCCACGCCCTACCCGATGCCGCCGCTGCCCCCGACCGCGTCCACCGCGGTGCTCGAGCGGGGAGCCCGGGCGCTCGGCCTGTCCACGCTGCCGGTGCCGTTGCTGGTCAACTCCGTCCCTTACGGCGGCCGGGCGGCCTGTCGGCGGTGCGGCGCCTGCGTCGGGTTCGCCTGCCCGGCCGGCGCCAAGGCGGGCAGCCACAACACGATGATCCGCCGGGCTCTGGCCACCGGTCGGTGCGACCTGCTGACCGGCGCCACCGTGACCCGCATCGTGGTCGACGGGCGCGGACGGGCGGTGGCGGTGGAGGTCGCCGCCGGGCCGGCCGCGCGCCGGCGGATCGCGGCCGCCGAGTTCGTGGTGGCTGCCGGGGCGATCGAGAGCGCCCGGCTGCTGCTGGCCAGCGCGCACCCGGGCGAGCCGGACGGGATCGGCAACGCGACCGGCCAGGTGGGCCGGCATCTGCAGGGTCACGTCTACGCCGGCGCGATCGGCATCTTCGCCGATTCCGTGGTCGACGGGCTCGGCCCCGGGCCGTCGATCGCCACGGGCGACTACCGGCACGGCAACGCGGGGCTGATCGGCGGGGGCATGCTGGCCAACGAGTTCGTGCCGACGCCGGTCGGTGCGTACCGCTATCTCACCGACGCCGGTCTGATCCCGCGCACCGGCGCCGAGTCGGCGCGGCTGATGCGCCGCTACTGGTCGCGGATGCAGCGCGTCGTCGGCCCGGTGCAGGAGTTGACCGGCGCCGGGTCGCGGGTCACGCTGGACCACGGGCGGCACGACGCGCTGGGCCGGCCGCTGGTGCGGCTCAGCGGCTCGGTCCATCCCGAGGACCGCCGCACGCAGGCGTTCCTGACCGATCGCGCGGCCGGCTGGCTCACCGCGGCGGGCGCGTCCGAGGTCGTACGGGCCGCCCCACGATCGGCCGGCGCCGGGCCGAGCAGCGGCCAGCACCAGGCGGGCACGCTCCGGATGGGCGCCGATCCGGCGACCTCGGCCACCGACCCGGCGGGCCGGGTCTGGGGCCACGACAACATCCGGGTCACCGACGCGTCGGTGCACGTCACCAACGGCGGGGTCAATCCGGTGCTGACCGTCTTCGCCAACGCGCTGCGGGTGGCCACCGACATGGCCGGTCAGGCCGGGAGCCGCCGGTAGACCTGCTGAGCCAGGCTCGCGGCGTCGCCGGGCCCGGACGGATCGCCGCGCTGGGCCGCGAGCGGGGAGTCGTTCAGCTGGACGACGAACACGTACCGGCCCCGCGCGCCGGTGGCCATCTGGGAGCCGTTCCCGCTGACCAGCCGGCCGCCGGGGACCGACGGGACGGGCCGGCCGCCCGTGACGCCGGCGACCGCCCGGGTGGCGTCCGCCGCGTGTTCGAACCGCGTCACCTCGACCCGGGTGGTCGAGCCCGGGTCGTGGGTGAACCAGCAGCGTTCGGCCTCGGCCGCCGTCCCGGACGGGGCGTTGCCGGGACAGGCGGTCGCGCCGGCGGGTATCGGGGGGAGCAGCGCGGCCACGCCGGCGGCCCCGTCGTCCGGGTCGTGCCGTACGGCCAGGAGCACCGTCACCAGGACACCGATCACCACCAGCAGCGCCCCCGCGGCCACGATGAGGACCCGGGGAGTCATCCGGCGGGTGGGCGGCGGCCGCTCGTCGATATCCACGGCGCTGGATAGTAGCCGGACCGGCCCGCTCTGTCGTGGACCGGCCCGCTCTGTCGTGGACCGGCCCGCTCTGTCGTGGACCGGCCCGCTCTGTCCTGGACCGCGGCCGAGGGGCACAGTGGGCACATGCGTCCGTGGGCCGTCGTCTCCGTGGTGCTGCTGGCCGCCTGCTCGAGCGGGACGCCCTCGCCGGCGCCGTCGTCGGCCGCGGCGTCGCCGGGAGTGCTCGACTCCTGTGCCGGCGCCGAGGGCTGGACCGCGGTCGCCGGCGCCTCCGTCCCGGCGGCGCAGATCGGGCACGGGCCGGCCGTGGTGTTCGCCAACGACAGCGGGAACCAGCCCTGCGACTGGCTTCCGCTCGGCCGGCGTCTGGCCGCCGCCGGGATGCGGGCGGTGGTCTTCACCTACTACGACGCCGACGAGAGCCGGTCGGTCACCGACCTGCTGTCCCTCGCCCAGGGCCGGTACGCGCTGGTCGGCGCCTCGCTCGGGGGCCGCGTGGTGATCGAGGCGGCGGCCCGGCACCCCACCGGTCTGACCGCAATCGTCAGCCTGTCCGGCGAGCGCGAGATGGTGCCCGGCTACCCGGACATCCTTCCGCAGGCCCGGCAGGTCACCACCCCGTGCCTGTACGTCGGTACCACCGCCGACTCGTACACCGACGGCGTCCGTCAGCCCCGCGAGCTGCACGCGGCCATGCGCGGCCGGCCGAACGAGCTGGTCGAGCTGGTCGGTAGCTCGCACGGCGTCGACCTGCTCGACCTCGACGACCCGGCCGGCACCCCGATCCCGGACCGGATCATCGCCTTCGTCCGGCCGCTGATCGTCTGAGGGGCCGCCCGGATGTCCGGACGGCCCCGCAGAGTCAGACCAGGTCGTACCGGTCGAGGTTCATGACCTTGACCCAGGCGGCGACGAAGTCGGCGATGAACTTGTCCTGGGCGTCGTCGGAGGCGTACACCTCGGCCAGCGCCCGCAGTTCCGAGTTCGACCCGAAGACCAGGTCGGCCCGGCTGCCGGTCCAGACGACCTGACCCTTGGCGTCACGCGCCTCGAACAGGTTGCCGTCCCCGGCCACCGACGACCAGGTGGTGCCGAAGTCGAGCAGGTTGACGAAGAAGTCGTTGCTCAGCGTGCCCACCTGGTTGGTGAGAACGCCCAGCTTCGATCCGTCGTAGTTGGCGCCGAGCACCCGCAGGCCGCCGACCAGCACGGTCATCTCGGGCGCGGTCAGGGTCAGCAGGTTCGCCCGGTCCACCAGCAGGAATTCGGCCGGCAGGCGCAGTCCCTTGCCCAGGTAGTTGCGGAACCCGTCGGCGATCGGCTCGAGCGCGGCGAACGACTCTACGTCGGTCTGCTCAGCCGAGGCGTCCGTACGGCCGGGGGTGAACGGCACCTCGATGCCGGACGCCTTCTCCACCGCGGCCGAACCGGCCAGCACGACGAGGTCGGCCAGCGAGACCGGCTTACCGAAGCCCTGCCGGATGCCTTCCAGCGTGTGCAGCACCCGGCCGAGCTGATCAGGGTTGTTGACCGCCCAGCCGCTCTGCGGCTCGAGCCGGATCCGGCCGCCGTTGGCGCCGCCGCGCTTGTCGCTGCCCCGGAACGACGAGGCCGCCGCCCACGCGGCGCCGACCAGCTCGGACACGGTGAGACCGGAGTCGAGCACCTGGCGCTTGAGGTCGGCGATGTCGTCGGCACCGATCAGCCCGTGGTCCACGGCCGGCACCCGGTCCTGCCAGAGGAGTTCCTCCGCCGGGACCTCGGAGCCGAGGTAGCGCTGGATCGGGCCCAGGTCGCGGTGGGTCAGTTTGAACCAGGCCCGGGCGAACGCGTCGGCGAACTGATCCGGGTTCTCGTAGAAGCGGCGCGAGATCTCGCCGTACACCGGGTCGACGCGCAGCGCCAGGTCGGTGGTGAGCATGGTCGGCCGGCGCGTGTCCGACGGGTCCTGCGGGCCCGGGACGGTCGCCTCGGCGTCCTTGGCCACCCACTGGTGGGCGCCGGCCGGGCTCTCGGTCAACTCCCACTCGTACCCGAACAGGTTCTCGAAGAAGTTGTTGCTCCACCGGGTCGGCGTCGTCGTCCAGGTGACCTCGAGGCCGCTGGTGATGGCGTCCGCGCCCTTGCCCGTGCCGTACTTGTTCCGCCAGCCCAGGCCCTGCTCCTCGATTCCCGCGGCCTCGGCTCGGCACCGACGTTGTCGGCCGGGCCGGCGCCGTGGGTCTTGCCGAAGGTGTGGCCGCCGGCGATCAGCGCCAGGGTCTCCTCGTCGTTCATGGCCATCCGGCCGAACGTCTCGCGGATGTCGCGGGCCGAGGCCAGCGGGTCGGGGGTGCCGTTCGGGCCCTCCGGGTTGACGTAGATCAGGCCCATCTGCACCGCGCCCAGCGGCTTCTCGAGCTCGTGGTCACCGGTGTAGCGGTCGTCGCCGAGCCAGGTGGTCTCCGGGCCCCAGTAGACGTCCTCCTCCGGCTCCCACACGTCGGCGCGGCCGCCGGCGAAGCCGAACGTCGGCAGGCCCATCGTCTCCAGCGCCACGTTGCCGGTCAGCACGATCAGGTCGGCCCAGGACAGGTTCTGGCCGTACTTCTTCTTCACCGGCCACAGCAGGCGGCGGGCCTTGTCCAGGTTGGCGTTGTCGGGCCAGCTGTTCAGCGGCGCGAACCGCTGCTGCCCGGCGCCGGCACCGCCCCGGCCGTCGCTGATCCGGTACGTGCCGGCGCTGTGCCAGGCCATCCGGATCATGAACGGGCCGTAGTTGCCGAAGTCCGCCGGCCACCAGTCCTGCGACGTGGTCAGCACCTCGGCGATGTCGGCCTTGACCGCGGCCAGATCCAGCGTCTGGAAGGCCTTCCCGTAGTCGAAGTCCGCACCCAGCGGGTTCGCCTCGGCCGGGTTCTTGGCCAGGATCTTCAGATTGAGCCGGTTGGGCCACCACGCGCGGGTGCCGCCACCTTCGGTCGGGTGGGCGGCGCGGCCGTGTGCGACCGGGCCGACGGATTCGGTGCCGACCGTGGCGTCGTGGTCGATCGGCTGGTGCAGCTCGTCGGGTACGGACGCGCTTCCCTCGACGGCGTCGTGGTTGTCGGGCATCAGTTTCCTTCCAGGGCGGGAACGGCGGAACAGTCGGGGCAGCGGCCCCAGTAGACGACCTCGGCCTCGTCGATGACGAACCCGTTGTCGTCCGAGGCCTCCAGGCAGGGTGCCTCGCCCACGGCACAGTCGACGTCGTCGATGCGGCCGCAGGACCGGCACACCACGTGGTGGTGGTTGTCGCCGACGCGGGCCTCGTACCGGGCCGGGGAGCCGGCCGGTTGGATGCGCCGGATCAGGCGGGCGGCGGAGAGGGCGCGCAGGCAGTCGTACACGGTCTGGTGGGAGACGTCGGGCAGTTCCCGGCGAGCGGCTCCGAGGATGGAGTCGGTGTCGGCGTGCGGACTGGCGTGCACCGCCTGCAGCACCGCCACCCGGGGCCGGGTGACCCGGAGCGCGGCCGCCCGCAACATCCGCGGGTAGTCCAGCACCGGTGCCATGCGGAAAAGTCTTGTCCCTTTTCTGGAACGAGTCAAGTTTATGGCGGGATGGCGTGCTGTTAGGTTGGGTACGTGGCTGATACCGGCAGGGGACGCCGTCTGCCCCGCTGGGGGGACGTGCGGCCGCTCGTCCAGCCGCGCCGGTTCGAAGCCTCGCCGGTGCGGCGCCGCCTCGCGCGTGCCGCCACCATCGGCGACCTCCGGGGCGCGGCGCGGCGATCGGTGCCGCGGGCGATCTTCGACTTCGTCGACGGCGGCGCCGAGGACGAGATCAGCATGGCGCGCTCCCGGGAGGCCTTCCGCCGCGTCGAACTGATCCCGCGGGTGCTGCGCGACGTCGGGACGATCGACACGACGACGGAGATCCTGGGCCGGACCTCGTCGCTGCCGATGGTGCTCGCGCCGACCGGCTTCACCCGGGCGATGAACCACGAGGGCGAGGTCGCGGTGGCCCGGGCGGCGGCGCGCGCCGGGGTGCCGTACGTCCTGTCGACCATGGGGACGACCAGCATCGAGGAGGTCGCCGCGGCCGCGCCGGGCGCCGATCTGTGGTTCCAGCTGTACGTGTGGCAGGACCGCGGCGCCAGCATCGACCTGGTGAAGCGGGCGGCCGCGGCCGGCGTCACCACGCTCATCCTGACCGTGGACTCGCCGGTCACCGGGTACCGGGTCCGCGACGTGCACAACGGCTTCACCCTCCCGCCGTCGCTCACCCTGCGCACGCTCGCCGGGATGGCCGCCTACCCGGCGTGGTGGTTCAACCTGCTGACCACGCGCCCGCTGGAGTTCGCCTCGCTGCGATCCACCGGCGGTACGGTCGCCGAGCTCAGCGGCCGCCTGTTCGACCCGACGCTCACCTTCGACGACGTGGCCTGGCTGCGCGAGCTGTGGGACGGGAAGCTGCTCGTGAAGGGCATCCTGACCGCGGCCGACGCCCGGGACGTGGTCGACCGGGGCGCCGACGCGGTGATCGTGTCCAACCACGGCGGCCGCCAGCTCGACCGCACGCCGACGCCGTTGCGGACGCTGGGCCCGGTGGTGGACGCGGTCGGCGAGCGGGCGGCGGTGTTCGTGGACGGCGGCATCCGCTCCGGCGCCGACCTGGTCGCGGCCCGCGCACTGGGCGCGACCGCGGGCCTGATCGGCCGGGCCTATCTGTACGGGCTGATGGCCGGCGGCGAGCGCGGCGTCGACCGGACGATCGGGATCCTGCGCGAGGAGACCGTACGGACACTGCGGCTGCTCGGCGTCCCACGTGCCGCCGACCTGACCCGCGACCACGCCCGCCTCGTCTGATTCGGTCAAGAGACGTTGACGAAGGTGCTCGAACCGTCGTGACCTGAGTACGGGTACGGATGCTCCGGCGCGGCACCGGCGGAGACACTGAGGACATGAGACCTCGCCTCGCCGCCGCGCTCGCCACCGCCGTCCTGGCCGGCACCGGGATACTCACCGCCGGGTGCGGACCGGACGCCATCTGCAGTTCGGGGGAGTACCCGGTGATCCAGGTCGGCGGCACCGGCCGCGCGTGCGTGACGGACGGGCAGCCGCCACCGTCGGGCTTCGCCCGGTTTCCCTCCGGCCAGGAACCCCGACACGTCGACGACAAGTGGGACACGTACTGGCAGACCCACACCGTGGATACGGTCGGCGCCGCGGTGCCGCTCGCGTAGAAGGCTAGGAGGCCCCGACCGAGGCTCGCGTGACCACCTTGTCGTCGACCACGCAGGTGTACGACTGGGCGCTGGTCGACCCGGTGTAGAACGAACCGGTGACGGTCAGGTGGTTCTTGTCGGATCCATGGACCTGGATCGTCGACGCCTGCCAGACCTTGGCGTCGGGGGTCGCAGCCACCTGCCCGATCGCGGTCTCGCAGGCCTCGACCGCTTTGTTCTGGCGGTCCTTCATCGAGTCCGGCCACAGCACCGCTCCCAGTGCCATGCCGGCACCCAGGATGAGCGCTACCAAAACGATGACCCGGCCGCGCCGGCGCTTCACGCCCGGTGCCTCCCTGTCGATCACCGGGTGATCGTTGCAGCGTATCGGCCATGATCGACAGGCACCGGCTCGTCGGCATGGCTGACCGTTCCGCTCGTTACCGTCGCTGTTCGGCCCGGCCGGAAGACCAGGTGGATCGCCGTACCCCCGCAGATGAGGCTGACGGAACACCTCTATCGGACAAATACGAAAACAACTGGGGAGTCGTGTTTCAGTTGTAACACCGAGCCGTTCCCGGCCTCGCTCCGAATCACCCCCCTGGAGTGATACTCGGCAAAGTTCGTAAACGGAGCAATCCGGTTGCATTGTCATTCCGAACCGGACGTGAACGATCACAACCGAGGGAGTTCTTCTGATGCGAGTTTTGAAGTTGACCGCGATCGCGGCGGCCGCCTTGTTCAGTGTTTCGACGGCCGCGTGTGGTTCGTCGGACGACA
>CAXSDA010000035.1:34540-89879 GCA_964236515.1 uncultured Actinoplanes sp. | reverse complement strand
AGCACTGGCTTACAAAGCACCCTGTTGAGTTCTCAAAAAACAACCACACACCAAGTTCCGGCCTCGATTCCCGAGGCTGACTCTTGGGGTTCCTCCAGGACGTCCGTGTTTCGCGTCCGTTTCCCTGGCGGCTTGGAGAACATTACACGTCTGTCATGCGACCGCCAAATCGGGGTCCGGAGACCGGGGTCACACGGCCCGGACCGAGATGTCACCGGGTCGGTTCGGTCAGCCAGCTGTGCCAATGGGGCAGGAAACGCAGGGACTTGGCCACGCCGTCAAGCCGGGCCAGGCACTCCGGGGCTGCCGCTTCGCGGGCGGCGACGTCGCCGCGGTGGCCGAGGGCGCGCCACAGCAGCCATTCCGCGGTGTGGAGCTGGGCCGCCACGATGCCGTGGAACAGTGCCGGGCCGGGTGCGATCGGGCGGCCGCCGTACCGGATGTAGGCGGCCACCGTACAGCGGAACGGGTGCTCCTGCTCGAAGCCGAGGGCGAGCGCGGTGCGCAGCAGATCGTGCTCGGCGGTGTCCGGGCCACTGCTGTCCCAGTCCAGCAGGACCGGTCCGGCCGCGGTCAGCAGCACGTTGTCGGGTTTGATGTCGCGGTGGCCGGCGACCGGGGTGAGCTGCGGGCCGGCTCTGCCAGCAGGGCGAGTGCGGCGGCGACGGTGGGCAGTCGGTCGTGGACCAGGCGGGTGAACTCGGTGTGGTGCGGGGCGAGCCAGTCGTGCCAGCTGTCCAGCGGATACAGGGGCGGCTGGACCTGCGGGAGGGCCGGCCGGCGGTGCAGGCGCGCCAGGGTCTGGCCGGCCCAGTCGGCCAGCTCGTCGCTCGGCCCGGCCGGGTGGGCGCCGTCGCACCACTCGTGCAGCTGCCAGTGGTGCCGGGTTCCGTGCCGCTCGAGCGCGGCGACAAGCGGAGTGAGGCGCCGCGGCATCCGGACGCCGGCGGCCGCGGCATCCCGTTCGATGGCGGCGGCGGCGCGGTAGTCGCGCCACCACCAGTCCTCGTCGACCGTGCGGAGCCGTTTGGCGGCGTACGTGCCACCGGTCGTGCGCAGCCGGAACAGCGCGTGGGCGACGCCGCCGGGAACCCGGACGAGCGGCGCGACCGGGCGACCGGCGTCGAAGGCGTCCGCCACCAGCGCCGCCCACGCCCAGCCGTCAGCCGTCGACCTCGACACCGGCGAAGTTCCGTTTGCCCTTGCGCAGGACCAGGAAGCGGCCGTGCAGCAGTGCCGATGCCGGGGGCACCAGCTCGGCGTCGGTCACGCGTTCGTTGTTCAGGTAGGCGCCGCCCTCGCCGATCGTCCGCCGGGCCTCGTTGGCGCTGCTGACCAGGCCCGAGGACACGAGCAGAGCAGTGATCGAGGGCAGGTCGCCCCGTACGGAAATGAGGGACGCCGAGGAGAGCGCGGCCCGCAACGTGGACGCGGACAGCGAGTCCAGCGCACCCCGCCCGAACAACGCCTGGCTGGCGGCGACCGCCTCCGCGGCGGCGTCGGCGCCGTGCACGAGCGTGGTCAGTTCCTCGGCCAGGGCGCGCTGGGCCAGCCGCGCCTGCGGCCGCTCGGCCGTCGCCTTCTCCAGTTCCTCCAGCTCCTCCCGGGACTTGAAGCTGAAGAACCGCAGGTAGCCGGCCACGTCGCGGTCGTCGCTGTTGATCCAGAACTGGTAGAAGTCGTACGGCGAGGTCATCTCGGCGTCCAGCCAGACAGCGCCGCCCTCGCTCTTGCCGAACTTCGACCCGTCGGCCTTGAGGACCAGCGGCGTGGTGAAGGCGTGCACCGGGCCGGCTCCGCGACGGCGGATGAAGTCGACGCCGGCGGTGATGTTGCCCCACTGGTCGGAGCCGCCGAACTGCAGGACGCAGCCGTACCGCTGGTGCAGTTCGAAGTAGTCGTTGGCCTGCAGCAGCTGGTAGCTGAACTCGGTGAAGCTGATGCCGCTCTCCAGGCGGTTGCGGACCACGTCGCGGGCCAGCATCTTGTTCACCGGGAAGTGCTTGCCGACGTCGCGCAGGAATTCGATGACCGAGGTCGGGCCGGTCCAGTCGAGGTTGTTGACCAACGTGGCCGCATTCGAACCGTCGTACGTCACGAACGGGGTCATCTGCGAACGGATCCGGGACACCCACTCCGCCACCAGTGAAGGCGCGTTGAGGGTCCGCTCGCTGGACTCGCGCGGGTCGCCGATCTGACCGGTGGCCCCGCCGACGAGCAGCAGCGGGCGGTGGCCGGCGAGCTGGAGACGGCGGGCGGTGAGCACCTGCATGAGGTGACCGACGTGCAGGGAGGCGGCAGTCGGGTCGAACCCGACGTAGAACGGGATCGAGCCGGAGTCGAGCGCCGCCTTGAGGGCGGGCAGGTCGGTCGAGTCCTGGATGAGGCCGCGCCATTGCAGGTCGTCAGTGAAAGTCACCTGCGAATTGTCCCGCACCACGCGGTGCGGATCACACCGGGTTTCGCCATGCTGTGGGAATGAGTCGTCTCGGATCTGCCGCACCGCCCATCGAGATCTCGAAGAAGAAGGCCGTCGCCCGCCTCGAGGAGGCGCAGCAGCGGCTGCTGAAGCTGCGCCTGATCCTCGGCGGGCAGGCCGGTCCGAAGCAGATCGGTCCCCCGCTGACCTGCGTCTTCGAGGGGTGGGACGCATCCGGCAAGGGCGGCGCGATCAAGCGGCTGGTGGCGCCGCTGGACCCGCGGTTCGTGCGGGTGTCGCAGTTCGCGGCGCCCACCTATGACGAGAAGCGGCACCATTTCCTGTGGCGGTTCTGGCCGCGGCTGCCGGGCTGGGGCGGGATGGCGGTCTTCGACCGGTCCTGGTACGGCCGGGTCCTGGTCGAGCGGGTCGAGGGCTTCGCCACCAAGGAGCAGTACACCCGGGCGTACAACGAGATCCTGGAATTCGAACGCACGCTGTACGCCGAGGGAATGATCATCGTCAAGTTCTGGATGCACGTGTCGCCGGAGGAACAGTTGACGCGGTTCTCCGACCGCGCCGTCGACCCGCTGCGCCAGTGGAAGCTCACCGAGGAGGACTGGCGGAACCGGGAGAAGCGCCCCGCGTACGAGGAGGCCATCTCGGAGATGCTGGAACGCTCCGACCCGACCTGGGCGCCGTGGCACGTGATCCCCGGGGACAACAAGCACTACGCCCGGTTCGCCGTCGTGGAGAAGGTGTGCGAGGCGGTCGAGGCCGAGCTGGAGAAGCGCGGCTACGACCTCGAAATCGTTTGATCGACGTCCCCGCGGGCGGCGAGCACGTCCTGGTAATGCTGGTTGAGCATGATCCCGAGGACGTTGCCGAACGGGTCGAAGACGGACGCGGTCACGTAGTCGGGACCCCGCTGGGGTTCCGCGGTCGAAGTGGTCGAGCCGCCGGAAGTGCGCGCGGAACTCGCTCGCACCGGCTCCGAACTGGTCGATCTCTACTCTTCCGGGTGAGAAACGGCCGGTAGGTCCAGGGCCGTACGGAGGGCGGCCTGAACCTTGTCGGCCGGCGGGCGGGCGTCGATGTCGACCACCGGCTCTTTACGGCGGAAGAGGTCCAGCACCGGCTTGGTCATCTCGTGGTAGTCGCGCAGCCGGGCGTCCAGCGCCTCGGGCGTGTCGTCGTCACGCTGGATCAGCTCGTGCCCGCAGACGTCGCAGCAGCCCTCGACCTTGGGCCGGTCGGCGATCAGGTTGTAGTCCATGCCGCAGTTCGGGCAGAGCCGCCGGCTGAGCACCCGCCGGCGGACCTCGTCGTCCGGCAGTTCGAGGTGGATGACGGCGTCGATGTCGTACGACTCCATGAAGAACTCGGCCTGGGTCCCGTTGCGGGGGAACCCGTCGATGACAAAGCCGAAATTCCAGTCGTGATTGGCCAGCCGGTCGCGCACCACGGACTCGACCAGGTCGTCGCCGACCAGCTGACCCGCGCTCATGGTGCGGCGAACCTGGGCGCCGAGCTTGGTGTTGTTCTGCACCTGCCATCGGAAGATGTCGCCGACGCTGATGTGCACCATGTCGAGGTCGCCGCAGAGCATCTCGCTCTGCGTGCCCTTCCCGCTGCCCTGTACGCCCATGATCACGTACTTGCGCATTGAATCGTCCTATTCGAAGGCGCCGAGGCGCAGCGGGCCGGGCGCGGGACGCCCGGTCAGGGTGGTGGGGTCGATACTCCAGGCGCCGGCCACCGTCAGCACGTCGCGTTCGGAAACAAGGACTGTCGTCTCGTCGTCGAATCGGCCCGGCAGACCGGCCTCGCGCTCGGCCGGGTCGGGGTCGCCGGACCAGGTGGTCACTTCGCCGGTCTGCCCGACGTAGCCGAACGCGCGGATGAGTTCACCGTTCGCGGCCCGCTGCCAGCGGTGCAGCTCGGTGACCCGGTGGGTGGCGAAGAACTGGACCTCGGTCTTGAGCTCGGCCGACAGCGCGATCACGTCGACGTGGGCGTCCGGCAGCAGCAGGTGCCGGCCGGCGGCGAGGCACCAGCGGGTGTCCCGGGCGCCCGGCAGCAACGGCGTCGCCGCGACCCGGTCGTCGGTGAGATGGACCAGATCGATGCCCGTACGCCACGGCACGTCGCCGAGGTCCCGCAGCCCGAGGGCGGCCAGCACCGCGTCCGGCGCCGAATCCCGGACGGCCAGCCATGCCTGTTTCCCCCCGAAACCGACCATTGCCTCCGTATCCATCTCCGAAGGGTAGCTGGACGGTCTCAGTGCCAGCCGTAGTCGCGCTTCAGTTCATCGGCCACCTGGGTGAACCGGGTCGGTTCGAGGACCGCGCCCTCGCGGCGGATGCCGTCCTGGTCGACCTCGAGGATCCGGTCGAGGCGGATCCAGCTGGGCCGTTCCTCCTCGTCCCAGGCGCCGGCGCCGAGCGGCAGCCAGTTGCGCTGCCCGTCGCGTTCGCTCTGGCTGGACAGCATGAGGCCGAGGAGCGTACGGCCGTCGTGTCCGACGACCAGCACCGGACGGTCCTTGCCCTGGTGCGGGTCGTCCTCGTACTTCACCCACGTCCAGACGACCTCGCCCGGGTCGGCGTCGCCGTCGAGGTTCGGGGCGTACTCGATGTGCCGGCCGCCGTGCTGCTCGGTGGGCACGCTGCTCTGCATGAAAGGGAGGGCCACGCCTGCACTTTAGGGTGTGGGTGTGACACCGGACATCGAGGCCTGGGACGCGTGGCGCCCGGCGGAGGTGGCCGACCGGCTGCGCGGTGCGACCTTCCCGTGGTGGGTCGCCGCCGGCTGGGCCGTCGACCTGTTCCTGGGTGAGCAGACCCGCGAGCATCACGACCTGGAGGTCGCCACCCCGGCGTTCGACCAGCTCCGGCCGTACTTCCCGGAGCTGGAGTTCTGGGTCGCGGGCGACGGCGTGGTCACGCCGTACAGCTCGCAGACGAAGGGACTCAACTTCCAGACCTGGGCGTACGCCCGTACGGCCGGGGTGTGGCGGTTCGACGTGTTCCGCGAGCGGGCGGACGACGCCGGCCGGTGGATCTGCCGGCGGGACGAGCGCATCCGTCTGCCGTACACGGAAATCGTGGTGCCCGGCACCGTGCCGTACCTCATCCCGGAACTGAACCTGCTGTTCAAGGCGAAGTATTCGGCGCTGGCCAAGAACGTGGCCGATTTCGAGCGGGTGCTCCCCCGGTTGAGTACGGAGCAGCGGGCGCGGCTGGACGAGTGGCTGGGAATGATCCATCCGGACCATCAATGGCGCACGCGACTACGTGCTAGTTGACGAAGTCCTGGGTCATCCAGGTGAGGCCTTTGGAGTCGCGGACCACGCTGAGCCCGATCTTCTTCAGGTCCTTGTTGAGCAGGTTCTGCCGGTGCCCGTCGTTCGGCGGCTTCTCGGCCAGCATGCTGTCGGTCAGGCCGTTGGCGGCGGAGATCAGCGCGTCGTCGCCGGAGCCGGACGAGCCGTACCCGATGTTCTCGGCGGCGAAGGTCCAGGCCACGCCCTGGGCGCTGAACCGGGGGCCGATGCCCTCCTCGCCCGAGCACTGGTGGCTCAGCCCGCAACCGTTGATCATCTTCTGGTTGTGCAGCGCGGACGCCTTGGACAGCTTGGTGTCCAGCGTGTAAGCGGACAGCCCGGCGGCGGAGCGGGCGGCGTTGATGTGCGCGAGCACCGCGGTCAGCACTGTCTGGCTGGTCACCGGGAGACTGCTGCTGCCGCCCCCGCCGGACGGTTTCTTCGTCGGAGAGGTCGTCTTGACCGGGGCCTTGGTGGTCTTCACCGGGGCCTTGCTGGCCGGCGTGGACGAGGGTGCGGCGCTCGACGGCGACGGGGTGGGGATGTCGACGGCGTCATCGAGCAGGGTGCCGCCGGCGCCGGTCGGAGACGGCTGCAGCTGCAGCGGCGCGGTGGCCGCGCGGGGGCTGGGGTCGACGCCGGACGTGCGCTGGTGCAGGCCGGCGGCGGTGAAGGCGACACCGATCACCACCGCGGTGGCACAGCCGACCATGGCGTACCGGAATCGGGCGGTCGCGGACAGAGACACGAGCGGGGTCACCTCGGGCGTGGGGCACGGCCGGGTCAGCTTCGACCGGCCACATGGGTGGGCATGCGGGCGTGCGTGGCGGGGGGACGACGCGGACCGAACTATGCGCGGCCGGTCACCCGGACGGGTGCCGCCTCAGACGCCCTTAAGGTTGGCGACAGCGAGATATAAGTCAGCCCAGCTCGGCGGCGAGCAGGGCGTTGCGCTGGGCGAACGCGGTCCAGCCGGGCGGTGGGTCGCCCAGCGGGGCGTGGGCCGTACGCCGTACGGCCCATCCGCACAGCCGCCCGTCCCGGACCTCGAACCGCAGCAGTACGCCCCCGGCCCACGCGGCGAAGTCGAGGTCGCCGCCGCCGGCCGTGGTGGCCCGTTGCTCGCCGGTGACCCAGCGGAGGCCCTCGAGCTCGGCTTGGATGCGCCCGGCCCGCTCGTACCGGGTCTGGTCGGCGGCCTCGTCCCGCAACTCGACGAGCCGCCGCTCGGCGTCGCCGAAGTCCCCGGCCAGTACTTGGCGGATACCGTCGGCCAGCTCGGCCCGGTCACGCCACGACACCCCGAGCCGGTCCGCCATGTCCCGCTCGGCGCCGGTCAGCGAGGTCCCGGCGTACGGCAGGGGGAAGAGGCGATGCAGTGCCGCGACGGCCAGACGAGCCCGCGCACCGCCGAGGTACGGCCCGAAGCCCGGCCCGGGCTGATGCGCCACTCTGATCCCCGGCCGCGCCGGGCCGTGGTCGAGCCGGAGGTACACCGGGACCTCCTGGCCGCCGGGTGTCCGGTTCCAGCGCGGCATCCGGGTTTCGAGGAGGTTGCGCTCGAGCCAGGCCGCCTCGTGGGTGGACGCGCAGACCAGCGCCTCGACCCTCACGATGCGGGCGACCATGCGGCGCAGATGCGGCCGGTCGCCGAGATGCGACCAGTACGACCCGACGCGGCTGCGCAACTGCGTGGCGCGTCCGATGTAGAGCACCCGCCCGCCGTCGTCCCGGAACCGGTAGACACCCGGTTCCTGGGGCAGACGGCGGACAGCCTCGAGCATCCGGCGATTGTCTCAGCTGCGGGTGCGTGACGACGGCAAGGGTGCCGTCGCCGGGGTCGAGGTCCCACAGGTCGCGTTCCGGTAGGCCACCGGCGCGGTGTCCCGGTCGACACCGGCTCGCCGTCGCGTGCCGGTCGAGGGGCGACCACGAAGTGTCCGGCCACGGCAAGCGCCGCCGCGGCGGACGGGGCGGCCCGGAGGTGGCCGAAGGCGTCCGGGCCGGTACCCGAAGGTGGCGGCGCGCAGGGACCAACCGTCCTCGACCGGGGCACGGACGACCGCCTCGGGCAGACCGGCGGGGGCGGTGAACACACGGGTCACCGTAACGTGGGGGTGGTGACCTATCCGTGGCTCGACGCGCCCGCCGACGCGGTGGCCGGCACCGCCCGTACGTTCCTGGGCTGGCATCTCACCGCGCACGGGGTGACGGTGCGGCTGACCGAGGACGAGGCGTACAGCGGGCTCGGGCAGGACCCGGCCAGTCACGCCCACCGCGGGCCGACCGAGCGCAACGCGGTGATGTTCGGGCCGGCCGGGTTTCTCTATCTGTACCGGATCTACGGCATCCACCTGTGCGCGAACATCGTCTGCGGGCCGGCGGGACAGGCCGCGGCGGTGCTGCTGCGGGCGGGTGAGGTGATCGGCGGACTGAAGACCGCGCGGGCCCGCCGGCCGCTGGCCAAGGGCGACCGGGACCTGGCCGCCGGGCCGGCCAAGCTGGTGCAGGTGCTCGCGCTGGACGCGTCCGCGTACGGCAGCTCGGTGGTGGACGGGACCGGGCCGCTGACCTTGACCCCGCCGGCGGAACCGCTGCCGGACGAGCTGATCGAGGCCGGGCCGCGGGTGGGGGTGACGTCGGCCTTCGACGTCGCGTGGCGATTCTGGGTCAAGGGCGACCCGACGGTCAGCGCCTACCGCCGACACAAACCCAGGGTCCGTTAACATATATTGACAACTGAAAATATCGGCGTAGTTCTATAGGCATCGAACTTTGACAACGTTGTCAAGGTGCTTGCCTATCGGACGTCAGAACGGATCCCCCGATGTTCCGTACGCTGCTCTCCGGTGCGGCGGCGCTCCTCCTCAGCGCCGGCGCCGTCGCCGCTCTCGCATCCCCCGCCCAGGCCGCCGACCCCAACCTCACGCAGTACGTCAACCCGTTCGTCGGCACCGACGACAGCAACTCCCCCAACCCGGTCGGCGGCGGAGCCGGCGGCAGCACGTTCCCCGGCGCCACCGTGCCGTTCGGGATGGTGCAGTTCTCGCCGGACACACCTTCCGCCTCGCCGTCCGGGTACCGCGATTCCGACCGTACGGTCGAGTCGTTCAGCCTGACCCACTTCAACGGGGCCGGCTGTTCGAACAATGAGGACATCCCGATCCTGCCGGTCACCGGGAACCTCGGCGCCTCGCCCGGTTCGAGCTGGACCAGTTACGCCTCCGCCTACACCAAGACCAACGAGGCGGCGGCGCCTGGCTACTACAAGAACCGGCTGGACAAGTACGGCACGAACGTCGAGCTGTCGGCCACCACCCGGACCGGCGCGCTGCGGCTGACCTATCCGGCGACTACCACCGCGCGGGTGCTGATCAACGACAGCCGCTCGGCCACCGGGGACCGGGCCGGCAACGTCACCGTCAGCGGCAACCGGGTCTTCGGCGAGCACACCGCCGGCGGCTTCTGCGGCGGCCGTACGTACAAGGTGTATTACTCGATCCTGTTCGACCGGACGCCCACGTCCGTCGGCACGTTCAGCGGCGGCACCATCTCGAACGGCTCGACCAGCGCCAGCGGCACCCAGACGGGCGCGTACGTCACGTTCGACACGACGGCCAACGCGGTGGTCAACGCGACCGTCGGCGTCTCGTTCGTCAGTGTGGCCAACGCACAGAACAACGCCACCGCCGAGGCGGCCGCGTTCGACACCGTACGGACCAACGCCTCGAACGCCTGGAACACCGCCCTGAACCGGGTCCAGGCCACCGGCGGCAGCGCGACCGACCAGCAGAAGTTCTACACCGCGCTGTACCACGTGATGGAGAGCCCGAACGTGGCCAGCGACACCAACGGCCAGTACATGGGCTTCGACCAGGCGGTGCACACGTCGACGACGCCGGTCTACCAGAACTACTCCGGCTGGGACATCTACCGGTCGTGGTCGGCGCTGATGTCGCTGATCGCGCCGGACGTGATGACCAACATCGTCAAGTCGATGGTGCTGGACGGCCAGCAGGGCGGCCTGCTGCCGAAGTGGTCGCAGCAGAGCATCGAGGACTTCGTCATGCCGGGTGACCCCGGGCCGATCATCGTGGGCAGCGCGTACGCGTTCGGCGTGCGCGACTTCGACACCGCGGCCGCACTGGCCCTGATGAAGAAGAGTGCCACCGGCGGCGCCACCCAGGGGTACGTCCTGCGCGGAAACGAGGGCGTCTACGAGGCCGACCACTTCATCCCGGGCAATCCTTCGGAGACCCTGGAGTACGCCTCCAGCGACTTCGCCATCGCCAACTTCGCCAAGGCGCTCGGCGACACGACCGGCGCCGCTACGTACAGCACCCACTCGCAGTACTGGCGCAGCCTGTTCAACGGCGAGTCGGCGTACATTCACAACCGCAACTCCGACGGCTCGTTCGCGTGGCCGCTCGACCCGGCGGTGGAGAGCCCGTACACCGAGGGCAACGCCGCCCAGTACACGTGGATGGTGCCGCACAACCTGAGCTCGCTGATCACGCTGATGGGCGGCACCACGACCGCCACGCAACGGCTCGACGACCACTTCACCCAGCTCAACGGCGGCCTGAACCGGCCGTACTTCTACATCGGCAACGAGCCCGAGCACAACGTGCCGTGGACGTACAACTTCGCCCGCGACCCGGCCGGTGCGAGTGCGGCCGTGCGGCGGGTGATGGCCGAGTCGTACACCACCGGCGCCGGCGGCCTGCCCGGCAACGACGACCTCGGCGCCACCTCGTCGTGGTACGTGTGGGCGGCGCTCGGCCTGTACCCGGTCACGCCGGGCGCGGACACCCTGGCCGTGCACGGGGCGCTGTTCCCGAGCGTGGTCATCCGGCGGCCCGCCGGGAACATCACGCTCACCGGCGGCAGCGCGACCAGCCCGTACGTCCAGGCGCTGAGCCTGAACGGGACCGCGGTCAACCACAACTACCTGCGCTACCCGGACATCGCGAACGGCGGCACCGTCGCGTTCACCATGGGCGGCAGCCCGAGCTCGTGGGGCACCGGCGCGTCCGACGTCCCGCCCAGCTTCACCGACGGCGCCGCCGCGCCGCCGGCCGAACCCGACCTCGGCCCCGACCTCGCTCAGGGCAAGCCGATCACCGGGACGGCGACCTGCGCCTCGACGGAAAGCGCGGACAGGGCGGTGGACGGCCGGATCGCCGGCAACAGCAAGTTCTGCTCGCCGGCGTCGCCGTCCACCCTGACCGTCGACCTCGGCTCGAACCAGACGGTGTCGTCGTTCATCGTCAAGCACGCCGGCCTGGGCGGCGAGAACACCGCCTGGAACACCGGCGCGTTCACCATCGCCACCAGCACCGACAACGCGACCTTCTCGACCGCGGTGACCGTCACCGGATCACGCAACAGCCGGACGTACAGCCCGATCCCGGCCCGTACGGCCCGGTGGGTGCGGTTCACCGCGACCACCCCGACCAACGACGGCAGCACGGCCTCGCGCATCTACGAACTGGAGGTGTACGGCAGCAGCAACGCGCCCACCGACCTGGCGTTGCGGCGGACGGCGACCGCGGACTCGTCCTGCGGCGCCACCGAGAGCCCGGACAAGGCGTTCAACGGCAGTGTCCTCGGCGGGTGGGCGGACAAGTGGTGCTCGCAGGGGTCGGCCAAGTTCCTGCAGACCGACCTGGGCAGCTCGCAGCACGTCGGCTCGGTGGTGCTGCGGCACGCCGGCGCCGGCGGTGAGTACCCGGCCTGGGACACCCGCGACTTCGACCTGCTGACGTCGGACGACGGCAGCACGTGGACGAACCGGGCGCAGGTCCGCGGCAACACCGCCGACTCGACCACCACCACGATCAACGCCAACGCCCGGTACGTGCGGCTCAGCGTGATCACCCCGACCAGCAGCGGCGACACCGCCGCCCGGATCTACGAGATGGAGGTCCGCGGCTGACGTCAGGCGGTCCGCCGGCGCCGCCCGGAGCGCGCTGCCCATCCACCCAGGACGATCAGCAGCACCCCGACGCCGGCGATCGTGGCCACCGGCGGCGGTGACGGACAGACCCCCGTCACCGCCGCCGGTGCCGCGGCGCAGGCCGTCGAACGGGTGGCCGTCGTCGAACTCGCTCGCGGTGTACAGCGTCGTGTTGAACCGGCCGGTGCCGCCCGGGGCGTCGGCGCGCACGGTGAAGGCCGGGCCGGACAGATGTTGACGGATATTCGCGTTGCCCCGTTCAGGCCTGCGGGGCGGCCTCCTTGCGGATCGTGGCCGAACCGCGGCCGACCGACCAGCCCTGGACCCAGCGCACGGTGCTGTCCTTCTTCGTCCGGTCGGCGAGGTGGTACCAGTCCATCCGGCAGCGGGCCGCGGTCACCTCGAGGACGCCGTACCCGTGGCCGTCGAGCTCGGTCCACCGCACGTGCGGGTTGGTGGCCCGCACGAGCGAGGCGGCCAGCCGGCTGAGCGGGCCGCCGGGCGAGGTGTGCAGGAAGTCGTTGACGTTGTCGCTGGTCACCGACGGCACCACGAACTCGGCCGCGGCCGGGTCGCTCTCCCCGGTGTCCTTCGTGGTCAGCTCGTTGGCCCAGCTGCAGTGGATGTCGCCGGTGATGAACAGGACATCCTCGGTGGCGTGCGCGCGCATGGCGTCGACCAGCCGATCGCGGTCGGCGTTGTAACCGTCCCACTGGTCGCCGTCGATCGCGTACCCGTTGGCCGGCACGCCCAGCAGCCGGCCCAGCGGGCCGAGCAGCCACGCCGGCAGCGTGCCGACGTCGAGCCGGGCGATCATCACCGGGTTGCCGACGATCTTCCACGTGGCCGTGCTGGTGGTGACGCCGTCGATCAGCCAGTGCAGCTGGTCGGCGCCGGCGATGGTCCGGCCGGCGTCGTCGACGTGCGCGCCGGTGGTCGGCTGCGACCGGTACGTCCGGAGGTCCAGCATGGACAGCTCGAACAGGGTGCCGTAACGCAGCCGCCGGTAGATGTGCCCGTCGGCGGCCAGCCGGACCGGCATCCATTCCGCGTACGCCTGGCGGGAGGCGGCCAGCCGGGCCGCGAACGGGCCTTCGGTGGCCGGCTGGTGGTTCTCCGCGCCGCCGCTCCACATGTCGTTGGCCACCTCGTGGTCGTCCCAGGTGATGATCCACGGGACGGACGCGTGCAGGGCCTGCAGGTCGGGGTCGGTCTTGTACTGCGCGTGCCGCTGCCGGTAGCCGGCCAGCGTGACGGTCTCGTTGACCGGCACGAACGCGCGGACCACCGTGCCCCCGGCGTCGAACTCGCCGGTCCCGTACTCGTAGATGTAGTCCCCGAGGTGCACGATCAGGTTGAGGTCGCCGCGGGCGGCCAGGTGCCGGTAGGCGGCGAAGTATCCGGCCTCCCAATTCGCGCAGCTGACCACGCCCATCCGCAGTCGGCTCACGGCCGCGTCGGTGGTGGGGGCGGTCATCGTGCGGCCGGTCGGCGACCACCGGCCGGCCAGCCCGAACCGGTACCAGTACGTGGTGGCCGCGGTCAGTCCGGCCACGTCGGCCTTCACGGTGTGGTCGCGCTCCGGGCCGGTCGCGACCCGGCCGGCCCGGACGATCCGGGTGAAGGTGGCGTCGGTGGCGACCTGCCAGTCCACCGTGACGGCCGGGCCCTGCCCGGATCCCGGTACGGAGTCGGCGGTCGGGGTGACCCGGGTCCACAGCAGAACGCCGCCCGGCAACGGGTCGCCCGAGGCGACACCGTGCTGGAAGACGTCGTTCGTGGCGGCGCTCGCGGCGTCGCCGGTCGCGGCGGTGGCCACGATCCCGGCGACGCCGGCGCCCAGGCGCAGGACGTTACGGCGATCCATCGTCATGCGTCCGTGAGTAGCAGACCGGACGGCCCGGGAGAGCCAAGTTGACGGAAGTTCGCCCGGGCTTCACCGCCGGCACATACTAGCCATGGCGATAGTAGCCATGTACTGTTTCTCGTATGAGCCCCACCCCCGGCTATCTGATCTGGCGGCTGTCCACGCGCTGGCGGGTGGCCGTCGACCGCGCGCTCGCGCCGCTGGGCCTCACCCACGCGCAGTACGTGGTGCTCGGTTCGCTGAGCGCGATCCTGTCCACCGGCCACCAGCCGACGCAGCGCGAGCTCGCCGGCCACACCGGCCTCGAGCCGCTGTACGTCTCGAAGTTGGCCCGCACGCTCGACGCGGCCGGCATCGTCGCCCGGGCCGGTGACCCGGCCGACTCCCGGGCCGTCCGACTGTCCCTGACGCCGCGGGGCCGGGCCGTCGTCGACGAGGCGGTGGCCGTCGTCGCCGGGCTCCTCGACCGGCAGCTGGCGCCGCTCGGCGGCCTGGATTCCGACCGCACCCGGGCCTTCGCCCGCGACCTGCACCTGTTGCTCGACGCACCCCTGGAGGATACGCCGTGACCACTCCGCTGAACGGACAGATCATCGGCCAGGCCGAGCGGGCCACCCGCGCGGTGCTGGACCGTCTGCTCGCCACCACCGGCACGACGTTCGAGGACTGGGTGGCGATCAATCTGACCGCGACCACCGGCCCCGGCGACGTGACCGGACGGCTCTCCACCGGCCTACGGCTCGAGCCGGCCGACGCCTCCGCGGTCGTCGCCGGCCTCGTCGACGCCGGCCTGCTCACCGCCGACGGGGCGCTGACCCCGGCCGGGCGCGTCCGCTACGACGACATCAGCGAGGGTCTCGCCGAGGTCACCGGACGCCTCTACGACGATCTGTCCGCCGACGACCTCCTGGTGGCCAGCCGTGTACTGAGCACCGTCACCGACCGCGCCCGGCAGGAGCTGGCCGCCGGTCCGGGCTGAACCGGCGGAGTCCGGCATCCACATCGGCGGCGTTCGTGGTCGTGTACTCGATCGCCCGGCATGACCGGCGGTGTGATCCCGCCGATGGCTAGTCGGAGAGGTCCTGGAAGATGCCGAGGGGATTGCCGTACGGGTCGGTGAAGTCGCACCAGCGCACCACCTTGTCCACCTCCTCGGCCTCGGTCACGGCGATACCGTCGGCCAGCAGCGCGTCCCGGGCGGTGGCCAGGTCGGGCACGCCGAACCGGACCCGCTGCATCCTCCCGGGCGTGATCGACGTGGTGACCTGGAACCAGGCGCCAGGACTGGTCTCGTACTCCTGGAGGTCGTCGTCGGGGGTGAAGTCGGGCTCGCGCCCGAACAGGCGGTCGTAGAACACGCGGGCGCCGGCCATGTCGCCGACGCCCACCGCGAGCGTCAGGCCGCTGATCTCCGGAAGTGGCATTCCGTCATCGCGTCCGATCGTGATTGGCCGGGCTTGCATCCGCTGTCAGTTGGCCGGCGGGTTGCGGCACGACGTCGTCCGGCACGCCGGGGACGGCGGGATTTCCCACCTGACCCCGGGAGACCGCACCCGGTGCCTCCTCGGGATCGATGCCGGCGGCCTGGTACGCGTCCGCCTCGTCCAGCGTCTCCGCCTTCAGCAGCGCGGTCGCGAGCCGGTTGAGCTGTTCCCGGTGGGTCTCCAGCAGGCGCAGGGCGTCGGCGTAGCACTCCTCGACGATCTTGCGGACCTCGGCGTCGATCCGGTCCTTGGTCGCCGGGGCGATGCCGTCCAGGCCGAACGGCGACTCGCTGCCGGGCGGCGGGAGCACGGTGATCGGGCCGATCGCGTCGGACATGCCCCACCGGCCGACCATCTGCCGGGCGATGTTGCTGACCTGGTCCAGGTCGCTCTCGGCGCCGGTGGTCATGTCGCCGAAGACGACCTCCTCGGCCGCCCGGCCGCCGAGCGCGCCGATGATCCGGCCGCGCAGGTACTTGGCCGAGTAGCCGTACCGATCGGTCGACGGGCTCTGGAACGTCACGCCCAGGGCCTGCCCGCGCGGGATGATGGAGACCTTGCGGACCGGGTCGGCGCCCGGCGTCAGCATGCCCAGCAGCGCGTGGCCGGACTCGTGGAACGCCGTCCGCCGCTTCTCCTCCGGCGTCAGCATGATGCCCCGGACGGTGCCCAGCACCACCTTCTCCAGCGCGTCGGTGAAGTCGTTGTTGAAAACCTGGGCGTGCCCGCGCCGGGCAGCCAGCAGCGCCGCCTCGTTGACCAGGTTCTTCAGGTCGGCGCCGACCATGCCGGGGGTGCTCGCGGCGATCCCGGCCAGGTCGACGTCGGACGCCAGCGGTACGCCCCGGGTGTGCACCTCGAGGATCTTGCGCCGGCCGACCAGGTCGGGCGGGCTGACCGTGACCCGGCGGTCGAACCGGCCCGGCCGCAGCAGCGCCGGGTCGAGGATCTCGGCCCGGTTGGTGGCGGCGAGCACGACCACGCCCTCACTGCCGAGAAAGCCGTCCATCTCGGTCAGGATCTGGTTGAGGGTCTGCTCGCGCTCGTCGTTGCCGCCGAGCGACTGCGCGCTGCCCCGGGCCCGGCCGATGGCGTCCAGCTCGTCGATGAAGATGATCGACGGCGCCACCTTTTTGGCCTGCTCGAACAGGTCACGCACGCGACTGGCGCCGATACCGACGATGGCCTCGATGAACTCGGACGCGGAGATCGAGAAGAACGGCACGTTGGCCTCGCCGGCCACGGCCCGGGCGAGCAGCGTCTTACCGGTTCCGGGCGGCCCGGACAGCAGCACGCCGTGCGGGATCTGGGCGCCCAGCTTGCGGTACTTGTCCGGCTCGCGGAGGAAGTCGACGATCTCGGTGACCTCGGCCTCGACCTCCTCGATGCCGGCCACGTCGGCGAACGTCGTCCGCGGGCCGGCCTGCGGTTGGTAGAGCTTGGCCTTCGACCGGCCGAACCCGCCCAAGGCCCCGGCACCCGCGTTCGCCGCGGCCCGTCTCATGAACCAGACGAGCAGCAGGACCAGCAGAATGGTGGGTCCGAAGCCGACCAGCAACTGCTGCCACACGGGCGCCGGCGCGTCCGGCGGGTTGGCGTTCACCGGCACGTCGTTCGCCTGCAGCTGGGCGAGCAGATTGTCCGCGGCGAAGGACGGCCGCTGGGTGGTGAACCGGTCCACCGACTCGGCCTTGGTCGCGCCGGTCGGGGTGTACGAGACCTTCTTGGTGAAGGTGCCCTCGATGGTGTCCCCGGTCGAGGTGATCTCGGCGACGTTCTTGCCGGTCACCTGGGTAACGAAGTACGTGTACGAGACCGCGGTCCGGGACGGTGGCGACAACAAGAACGACGAGACGATCCAGTTGAGGGCCAGCACCACCAGCAGGATCCAGCCGAAGCGCAGCCACATCGGCCGCGGCTTCTTCGGGCCCGCGGGGCCGTCACCGGCCGGGTGCGGCGCCCCCTCGACCTTCCAGGGCGGTGGAGTGCTGCCGCGCTTGTCATCGTTCGTCCGATTCGGCGGGCGCATCCGGGCCAGTGGCCCGGCGCCCTTCGGGTCCGGCCCCGGGCTGGTCATGGAGCAACGCTACTCCCCTGGATCACCCCCGGTCGTCGGTCGTGACGCGGGCAACTCGGTTCCCCTTCTCGAATCGCGTGCGCATGTTCTCGGAATACGAAGACTGAATCCTTCCTCCCGGCTCCGGCGGGCGGAAGGCTCCGACCATGACCAGCGATCGCAACCGGCGGGGCCTGAGCCGCCGGAATCTGTTGCGGGGTGCGGCCGGCCTGGGCGTCGGCTTCGGCCTCGCGGGGTGCTCGACGCCGGTGCTCAGCGGACTCACCACCAGCGATAGCCTGCCCGGCCAGATCGACTACTGGAACCTCTTCGGCGGCGGTGACGGCGTCCGGATGACCCAGATGATGGACGGGTTCCAGAAGGCGAATCCGAACATCACCCTCAAAGGCGTCACTCTGGCCTGGGGGAACCCGTACTACACCAAACTCTCCCTGGCGACCCTGGGCGACAAGCCGCCGGACGTCGCCATCTCCCACCTCACCCGGGCCAAGACCCTGGTCGGCTCGGGCCTCCTCGACGAGATCAAGGTGGAGGACCTGGCCCGGTACGGCATCACGCCGGCGCAGATCGACCCGACGGCCTGGAACGCCCAGCTGGTGGACGGCAAGGCGTACGCCGTCCCCCTGGACACCCACCCGTTCGTCATGTTCTACAACACCGACATCTGCAAGAAGGCCGGCCTGCTGGACGCCAACGGGCAGCTGACGACATTGGACAGCCCGGAGAAGTTCACCGACGCCATGCAGAAGGCCAAGGCCGTGACCAAGGGGTACGGCGGGGTCACCGCCATCGTCAACGAGACGTCGACGCCCTGGCGGATCTTCCAGTCCTGGTACAGCCAGCTCGGCGGGCAGATGCTCGCCGACGACGGTAAGAAGGTCGTCATCGACGACGCCAAGGCCACCCAGGTGCTGACGTACATGCAGAGTCTGGCCAAATCCGGGCTGTGGGCGTCGAACATCGACTACCAGGGCGCGATCGCCGCGTTCGCCAACGGCCAGTCCGGGTTCTTCTTCCAGGGCGAGTGGGAGATCTCCACCTTCCAGACCGCCAAGATGCCCTTCTCCATGACGCTGTTCCCCAACCTGTACGGCGGCGGCAAGTACGCGGTCCAGGCCGACTCGCACACGCTGGTGATCCCGAAGCAACCCACCGCCGATCCGGCCCGGCTGGACCGCACGATGAAGTTCATCAAGTCGATGCTGGACCAGAGCAACATCTGGGCCGCCGGCGGGCACGTGCCGGCCTGGCTGCCGTACCGCGACAGCGACGACTTCAAGAAGCTGACGCCGCAGTCGAACTACGCGTCGGCGGCCGAGGGCGCGGTGTACGACCCGGGCGGCTGGTACTCCGGCTCCGGCTCGACCTTCGAGATCGTCGTCGGCTCGGCCATCGGCACCGTCCTGGCGCTGACCCAATCACCGGCCCAGGTGCTGGCCCAGATGCACTCGCAGCTGTCCAACCTCGCGTCCACCGCGTCGCCGATCTAGGGGGTACCTGGTGTCCACGACCGAGACGCCGGTCCGTCCGACCACGGACGCACCGGCCCCGACGCACCGTGAACGGCGACCGGGCGGGGCCGGCCTTCCGGCGGCCGGTTTCCTCGCCCCGTTCGCGATCCTGTACCTGCTGTTCATCATCGGCCCGGCGGTCTACGGCCTGATCATGAGCTTCTTCGACACCAGCCTGGTTCGGCCGGGGCTGGGCAGCTTCGCCGGCTTCGGCAACTACGCCGAGGCACTGCAGAGCGCCGACTTCTGGCATTCGCTGTGGCACACCCTGTGGTTCACCATCCTGACCACGCCGCCGCTGATCGTCCTGGCGTTCGTGCTCGCGCTGCTGGCCGACCGGGCCAAGCACGGGCGATGGTTCTACCGGCTGGCCTTCTTCATGCCGTACATCCTGCCGTCGGCCGTGGTCGCCCTGGTCTGGATCTTCATCTACACGCCGGAGCTGGGCCTGGCCCAGGTCGCCCTGGCCAAGATCGGGATCACCGCGCCCAGTTGGCTCGGCAGCCCGAACTGGGCGATGCCGTCGCTGGCCATCACCACGTTGTGGTGGACGATCGGTTTCAACTTCATCCTGTTCCTGGCCGGTCTGCAGGACATCCCGCGCGACCTGTACGAGGCGTCCTCGATGGACGGCGCCGGGCCGTGGCAGCAGATGCGCAGCATCACCATCCCGCTGCTCGGCCGGACCACCACCCTGGTCGCGGTGCTGCAGATCATCGCCTCGCTCAAGGTCTTCGACCAGATGTACATCATGACGTCGGGCGGCCCGAACTTCGCCACGCGCTCGATCCTCGAACTGATCTACGACGAGGGCTTCACCAACTTCCGGACCGGTTACGCCGCCTCGATGTCGATGCTGTTCTTCCTGGTCGTGCTCGCGGTCTCCGCCATCTGGTTCACCATCGTCCGCCGCCAGGAGAAGGAGATCTGACATGGCCGTCGCCACGAGTGCGCCGCCGCGAGCGGCCGTGAGCCCGGAACGCGTCGAGTCCCGGACCAAGCTGTTCAACCGGATCTGCATCGGCGTGCTGATCGCCTTCGCCATCATCTGGCTCATCCCGGTGCTCTGGGCGCTGGACACCGCGCTCAAGCCCAACGCCGAGACGACCAAGACGACCTGGCTGATCCAGAACCCGACGTTCGACGCGTTCGGCCGGGTGCTGCGCGACACCGACATCCTGCGCTGGTTCGGCTCGAGCGTGATCATCGCCTGCATCACCGCCGCCGGCGTGGCCATCGTGGCCAGCCTGGCCGGATTCGCGCTGTCCCGGCTGAAGTTCCGCTACAGCAACCTGGTGTTCTGGGTGATCCTGGCCGGCATCATGATCCCGGGCCAGGTGCTGATCGTCCCCCAGTTCCGCGAGATGGACTCGTTCCACCTGCTGAACACGTTCTGGGCGGTGAGCGCGCCGCAGATCCCGACCGCGGTCGCGGTGTTCATCATGAAGCAGTTCTTCGACGGCCTGCCCCGGGACCTGGACGAGGTCGCCCGGGTGGACGGTGCCGGCTACTTCAAGATCTACCGGTCGATCCTGCTGCCGCTGGCCCGGCCGGCGCTGTCCGCGGTCATCATCTTCGCCTTCGTGCAGTCGTGGAACGACCTGTTGTGGCCGCTGCTGGTGCTGAGCAACCCGGACATCATGACGATCCCGGTCGGCCTGGCCACGGTTCAGGGTTCCTTCGGGATCCGGTACGCCGACACCATGGCGTCGGCCATCCTGGGCGCGATCCCGCTAGTCGCCGTCTTCCTGCTCTTCCAGCGCAACATCGTCCAGGGCATCGCCGGCACCGGCTTGAAAGGGTGACCATGCACAACGCGTCGCTGACCGTCGATCCGGCGTTCGAGGTGGGGGTGGTGGATCCCCGGCTGTACGGCTCGTTCGTCGAGCACCTCGGCCGCTGTGTCTACACCGGCATCTACGAACCGGATCACCCGACGGCCGACGCGAACGGGTTCCGGCAGGACGCCGCCGATCTGGTCCGCGCGCTGGGCGTGCCGATCGTGCGGTATCCCGGGGGCAACTTCGTCTCCGGCTACAAGTGGGAGGACGGGATCGGCCCGGTCGCCGACCGGCCCACCCGACTCGACCTGGCCTGGCGCTCGATCGAGAGCAACCACGTCGGTGTGGACGAGTTCCAGAAGTGGGTCACGTCGGTCGGCTCCGAGACGATGATGGCGGTCAACCTGGGTACGCGCGGGATCGACGCCGCGCGGTCCCTGGTCGAGTACTGCAACCTGCCCGGCGGCACGTACTGGTCGGACCTCCGCCGCTCTCATGGCGCCGCCGATCCGTACGGCATCAAGGTCTGGTGTCTCGGCAACGAGATGGACGGGCCCTGGCAGATCGGGCACAAGACGGCCCACGAGTACGGGCGGCTGGCGCACGAGACCGGTAAGGCGATGCGACTGGTCGACCCGTCGATCGAGCTGGTCGCGTGCGGGAGCTCGAACCTGGCCATGCCGACCTTCGGCACCTGGGAGAACACGGTGCTGACCGAGGCGTACGAGGTGGCCGACTACATCTCGATGCACGCCTACTACCAGCCGGAGGGCGACGACCGCGTCAGCTTCCTGGCCTGCGCCGTCGGCATGGACCAGTTCATCGACGCGGTGATCGCCACGGCTGATCACGTCCGGGCGGTGGGCCGGCACACCAAGAAGATCAACATCTCGTTCGACGAGTGGAACGTCTGGTACCACAGCCGGTTCGCCGGCGAGCGGAACCTTTCGATCCAGACGGTGCCGGCGCTGATCGAGGACGTGTACTCGGTGACCGACGCGGTGGTGGTCGGCAACCTGCTGATCTCACTGCTCCGGCACGCCGACCGGGTCAGGATCGGCTGCCTCGCCCAGCTGGTCAACGTGATCGCGCCGATCATGACCGCCCCCGGGGGCGGAGCGTGGCGTCAGGCCAGTTACCACCCGTTCGCGCTGACGTCCCGGTACGGCCGGGGCACGGTGCTGCAGCTCGGGTTGCAGTCGCCGGTGCATTCGACCGCCGGGTTCGGCGACGTGCCGGTCCTGGACGCGGTGGCCGTGGCCGGGGACGACGGCAAGATGACGGTGTTCGCCGTCAACCGGGACCTGACGACGCCGCTCGCCCTGGACGTCAACGTGCGGTCGCTGCCGTCCCTGACGTCGGCGACCCACGTGGCGATCGCCGACGACGACCCGGACGCGATCAACACCCTGTCCACACCGGACCGCGTGATCCCCCGCACCCTCGACGACCCCAAGCTCGACGGCGGACGCCTGCAGGCCGTGCTGCCGCCGCTCTCCTGGAACATGCTGCGCCTCAGCTGATCGCGGACGCCCGCGCCCGCCGGCCGTCTTCCGCCAGGACGAGGCCGGCGGCGCGCGGGTCCTGTCCTGGCGGTGGCGGTGCACAGCTCCGCCGGGGTGCGGGAACGGGAGCCCGAGGGCCGGGGGCGGGGGGTTGCGTCTGTGGACGGGCACGGCGCGTACCGACTCGTGAAGTTGATCTTCAGCTGGCGCGTCCCAGGTCGTTGCGCCAGCCGTGTTCGTTGGCCAGGCGGCGGGCGGTGGCCACGACCGTGCGGACGCTGCGGGCGGGGTTCTGCGCGCGCCAGAGCAACGACCAGGGATACCGCGGGACGGCCGGGACCAGCGGGCGCCAGATCAGGCCGGGGACGGCCGCGGCGGCGGACTCCGGCGCGACCAGCACGCAGCGGCCCTCGTCGACCACGTCGGCGGCGGCGCGGAGCGTCGGCACGCTGCCCGGGTGCAGCGCCGGGAAGAAACCGGCCGAGCGGCACACCTCGGACACGAACTCGTGGAACTCCGGGGCCCGCTCCTCGTCGACCAGCAGCAGCGTCTCGTGCCGCAGCGCGGTCACCGGCACGCCCGACAGCCGTGCGACCGGGTGTCCGGCGGCCACCATCACGCCCAGCGGATCGAGGCGGAACAGCTCCGACGCGATGGTCAGCGAGCCGACGCAGGCGCGGCCGACGCCGAGGTCGAGGCGACCGTCGGCCAGCATCCGGCACTGCTCCGGGACGCCCGCCTGAACCTGGTGGATCTCCAGCTCGGGGTGCTCGGCCTGGACCGCGCGCAGGACCGGGCGGATGGCGTCGTACGCCTCGTCGAGCACCCCGACCCGCAGCGTCGGCGCCGCCGTAGCCAGGCCCTGGGCGACGCAGGCGGCCCGGTCGACGTGGTCCAGGATCTCGCGGACCTCGATCAGGAACCGCGCGCCGGCCGGGGTGAGCGCCACCTGGCGGTGGTCACGGTCGACCAGCAGCACGCCGAGCCCCCGCTCGAGGCGCTGCAGCTGCTGGCTCAGCGCCGAGGGCGCGATGTGCTCCCGGGCGGCGGCCCGGCCGAAGTGCAGCTCCTCGGCGAGCGTGACGAAGTAACGCAGTTGGCGCAGCTCCATGCGGTTGCCGGCCGGAGGGTTGCCGGCCTCGTTGTCGGGCACGGCGGCGATGCCGAACCCGCCGCGCTCGTGCGTCGTCAGTTGTCCGTGCCGGGAACTCATGGCCGCCTCCTCGCTCGACGTCTGGGCGACCGGTCGATGCGTAACCAAATTGTTATCGCTAACATTTATGTCGTCAAGGCGTAACCACGGGTTAATCCGTGAAACCGCAAAACGCTGTTAGCGGTCACATCAGATCCTCAGCGGGCTCCCGGTCGCGCTCGCCGGACTCGGCGTCGGCGTCATCGTCGGCCTCAGCGGCATGGGTGGCGGCGCGCTGATGACGCCCATTCTGGTCCTGTTCTTCGGTGTTCCCCGATCGCCGCCGTCTCCAGCGATCTGGCCGCCAGCGCGATCATGAAGCCGTTCGGTGGCTTCGTGCACGCCCGGCGGGGCACGGTCAACTGGCGGCTGGTCGGCCGGCTCTGCCTCGGCAGCGTGCCCAGCGCGTTCGCCGGGGTCCTGCTGCTGCGCCTGATCGGCGACGACGCCGCGATGCAGACGACCATCAAGGTCGCCCTGGGCGTCGCCCTGCTGCTGGCCGCCGGCGGCCTGGTCCTCAAGGCCTGGACGGCCCGCCGGCGCGGCGGCGCGCCGGGGTGCCGGCCACGCAGATCCAGGTCCGGCCGGTCCCCACGCTGCTGGGCGCGGGCGGCGGCCTGGTGGTCGGCCTGACGACGGTCGGCTCAGGCTCGCTGATCATCGTCATCCTGCTGGCCATGTACCCCGAGCTCCGCGCAGACGACCTGGTCGGCACCGACCTGGTCCAGGCGGTCCCGCTGGTCATGTCGGCCCTCGCCGGGATTTCCCCGCCGACGGAGACGGAGCCGATCACCGTACGGACGCCGGCCGGACGAACCGGATTGACGGGGGCGTCCGGTTACCGTCCAATCGTCCGGTGAACTCCGACGACGTGACCCGTGCCGTGACGCTGGCCAAGCAGACCCTCCAGACCGCGGTCGACCGTGACTGGCAGGTGCCGGCGGGCACGCTCGACTGGACCTGCTGGGAGACGGTCGAGCACATGAGCGACGACCTGTTCGCCTACGCCGCCCAGCTCGGACCCGCGACGCCGTCGGTCGAGACGCACGTCCCGTTCGGCTGGCAGCGCCGCCGGGAAGGTGGTCTGCCGCTGACGGTCTTCGTCGACCCAGCGGACGGGCCGGCCGGTCTGCTTCAGGTCTTCGAGACGTGCGGGACCATGCTGGCCGCGATGGTCAGCTTCGTCCCGCCCGGGCGGATGTCGTTCCACAACTACGGGCCCTCGGACACCGGCGGATTCGCCGCCATGGGCGTGGTCGAGGTCCTGATCCACACGTACGACGTCGCCGCCGGACTGGACCTGACCTGGTCGCCGCCCGGAGACCTGTGCGCGGCGGCGCTGCGCCGGCTGTTCCCCTCGGCCCCGGCAGACGGCGACCCCTGGGCGACGCTGCGGTGGGCCACCGGCCGCCACGACCTGCCCGGCCGGCCCGCGCCGGTCTCCTGGAGGTGGGACGGCGCGCCGTCCCACCTCTGACGATCCACGGTCGGCGCCCAATCGCCTCGTCACCGGTCGCCTCGTCAGTCGAGCACCAGGATCACGTACTCCACCGACCCGGTCCGGCGGGTCTCGACCAGGCGGAAGCCGCAACGTTCGAGGAGCCGCCGGGACGCGGTGTTGCCGATGTCGGTGTCGGCGAACAGAGGTCGCGCCGGCTCGAGGTCCAGAAACTGGCGGACCGCCGCGGTGCCGATGCCGCGGCGCCAGAACGACCGGCCGAGCCAGTAGCCGGCGTAGCGCTGCCCGTCCTGCCACCAGGCCACGACGTAGCCGGCGACCGCACCGTCGGCGCAGACCGTCCGGGCGTGCACCGTGTCGTCGCCGAGGATCCGATCGCGCCAGTGGGCGACGAAGCCGGTTTCGGAGCGAGCCGCGCTGCCGGCCCGGCGGTTGGCCTCCGGGTCCTGTTGCTGGGCGAAGAACATACCGACGTCTGCTGGTTCGACCGGGCGCAGCCGGAAGCCCGTTTCCGCCATGGAGATCCCCCGATGCGTCAGCGCTCGTCCGAGAGCGTAGCCAGGACGAGGCCGGCGACGGCCGCCATCCCCGGGGCGTTCGGGTGATAGGGCGCGCCGCCGCGCAGGGACAGGTGGAACCGGCGCGTCCACGGCTCCGCCGACCAGGCATGGTGGTCGGCGGAGGCGGCCGCGGCGGCGACGTACGTCCAGCCGCCGGCCTGGGCGGCGGCCCGGAACGTGGACGTGAGCCGGGCGGCGATGGCGCGTCCCCAGGCCACGACGTCCGGCGGTGGCGGGGGTCCGGGTGGGGGTCCGTCCGGCGGCAGGATGGTGAGGTAGTCGACGATCAGGACACGGGCCGCCGGGGCCTGATCCTGCAGGCGGACCGCCATCGCGGCGAAGTTCCGCTCGAGGTCGGCGAAACGCCCGTCGGTGGCCGGCGGCTCCCCGAACGCGTCCGCCTGCGCCCGGATCCGGGGCAGTGCCCGGAGCGGCCAGGGCAGACTCGTCAGGGTGAGCCGGGGCAGAAAACCGACGTCGTTGCCGCCCGCGGTGATGGTGACGAGGCGGGTCTCGGGTGTGACCGCGTCGAGTTGGGCGTGGGGACCGAGGAGGTCGCCGGTGGTGGCGCCGGAGAAGGTGACGTCGTGCAGGTCGAGGTCCAGGGCGGCGGCGACGAGATGGGCGTAGTTCGCCGTCGACCGGCCGGCGCGGCGCGGACTGCCCGGCGCGCGCGCCGGAAGGCCCGGGCCGGCGGCGAAGGAGCTGCCCATGGCCACGTAGCGGCTGCCGGCCGGAATCGGCACGGTGACCTCCCCGGAGTTCAGCGGCCGCCGATGACCAGCAGGCCGTAGCTGACACACAGGCTCAGGAGTGCCAGCAGCACCCACCCG
This sequence comes from uncultured Actinoplanes sp., assembly GCA_964236515.1. Taxonomy (GTDB): domain Bacteria; phylum Actinomycetota; class Actinomycetes; order Mycobacteriales; family Micromonosporaceae; genus Actinoplanes. The sequence goes on along the minus strand of CAXSDA010000035.1, from coordinate 63,907 downwards.
ATCCGCCATGCGTACCAGCCGCGTGCACGCCCGGCCGAGTCTGACATGTCTCACCGCCCCGTGGTCGCGGCCAGGAAGGCGAGTGTCCGCTGCAGAGCGGTCCGCGCCTGGGGAAGGTCGAAGCCGAACTGGTACTCGTGACCCAGGTCGTCGCCCGTTCCGGTCCAGAACAGCGCCGACGGTCCGCATGTCGTACAGGCCGCAGAACAGCACCACGCCGCGGACCGGGTCGGACGGCAGTCCCAGGGATCGCGCCCGGTCCGGATCAGTCGGCACGGCGGCGAGCTGGCCGGCGAGCTGCGCGCCGGCCGGGTCGCCACCGAGCACGATCCGCGGGGGGTCACCCCCGGCGGTACCCGCAGGTTCACTGCACCTCCGCCGGCCCGATGGTCAGCGGGGCACCACCCTCTCGATGGCCCACTCGCGCCAGTTGTCGAGCTTGTGCTGGACGGTGGCGAGCTGGTCGGCGACCGGGCCCGGGCCGGTGGAGCCGGGCGTGATGCGGGCGGCCAGCGCCGATCGCACCGACAGGACCTGGCGCACCGACGGGTCGAGGTGCTCGCTGATCGTCTTCAGGTCGTTGTCGGAGACGTCGTCGAGCTCGCACTCGCGGGCCGAGCACAACGCGACCAGCCGGCCGGTGATCTCGTGGGCGTCGCGGAACGGCACCCCCTTGCGGACCAGCCAGTCGGCGACCTCGGTGGCCAGCGTGTAGCCGATCGGGGCGGCGGCGGCGAGGCGGTCCACCCGTACGGTCATGGTGGAGATCATCCCGGCCAGCGCGGGCAGGAGCAGCTGCAGCGTGTCGACCGCGTCGAAGGCCGGTTCCTTGTCCTCCTGCATGTCCCGGTCGTACGTCAGCGGCAGGCCCTTGAGCATGGTCAGCACCGTGACCAGGCCGCCGATCAGCCGGCCGCTCTTGCCCCGGGCCAGCTCGGCGATGTCCGCGTTCTTCTTCTGCGGCATGATCGACGACCCGGTGGCGAACGCGTCGTCGAGCTCGACCCAGCCGAACTCGGTCGACGTCCAGAGCACCACCTCCTCGCCCAGGCGGGACAGGTGCACGCCGATCAGCGCGGTGGTGAACAGGAACTCGGCCACGAAGTCGCGGTCGGCGACCGCGTCCATCGAGTTCGCCGCGGGCGCGGTGAAGCCCAGTTCCTTGGCCACGGCGGCCGGGTCGAGCGGCAGCGACGAACCGGCCAGTGCCCCGGAACCGAGCGGCGAGATGGCCGACCGGACGTCCCAGTCGCGCAACCGGTCCAGGTCGCGCAGCAGCGCCTGGACGTGGGCCAGCAGCCAGTGCCCGAAGCTGACCGGCTGCGCGTGCTGCACGTGGGTCAGGCCGGGCGCGGGCGTGTCGACGTTGCGCTCGGCCTGCTCGGTCAGCGCGTCGGCCAGCTCGACCAGCGACACGGCGACGCCGCGGGCGTGGTCGCGCAGGTAGAGCCGCAGGTCGGTGGCCACCTGGTCGTTGCGGGACCGGCCGGCGCGCAGCTTGCCGCCGAGGGCGCCGAGCCGTTCCAGCAGGCCGCGTTCCAGGGCCGTGTGCACGTCTTCGTCGTCGACGGTCGGCCGGAACTCGCCGGACGCGCACGCCGCCTCCAGGTCGTCCAGGGCGGCCAGCATCCGGCCGAGTTCGTCCGGGTCGAGCAGGCCGGCCGCGGCCAGCACCCGGGCGTGCGCCCGGGAGGCGGCGAGATCGTAGGGGGCCAGCCGCCAGTCGAACTGGACGCTGACCGAGAGCCGGGCCAGGGCCTCCGCGGGGCCGCCGGAGAACCGGCCGCCCCACAGTGAGGTGCGCTCAGTCATGGAGCCGGGCGTCCCGGGCCGAGGCCATCCGCGACGGCAGGCCCCACAGCTGCACGAAGCCCTTGGCCAGCGACTGATCGAACGTGTCGCCGGTGTCGTAGGTGGCCATGCCGAAGTCGTAGAGGCTGGCGTCCGACCGGCGGCCGGTGACGACCGCACGGCCACCGTGCAGCACCAGCCGCACGTCCCCGGTCACGTGCTGCTGCGACTCGGCGATGAACGCGTCCAGCGCCTTCTTCAGCGGGGAGAACCATAGGCCGTCGTAGATCAGCTCGCCCCAGCGCTGGTCCACGGTCCGCTTGAACCGGGCCAGGTCACGCTCGACGGTGACGTTCTCCAGCTCCTGGTGGGCGGCGATCAACGCGATCGCGCCCGGGGCCTCGTACACCTCGCGGCTCTTGATGCCGACCAGCCGGTCCTCGACCATGTCGAGGCGGCCCACGCCCTGGGCGCCGGCCCGCCGGTTGAGCTCGGTGATGGCCTGCAGCGGCGTGACCGTCTCACCGTCGACGGCGACCGGGTTGCCCTGCTCGAAGGTGATGACGACCTCGTCCGGGTCGCGCGGCGTGGCCGGGTCCTGAGTGTACGAGTAGAGCTCCTCGATCGGCGCGTTCCAGATGTCCTCGAGGAAGCCGGTCTCGACCGCGCGGCCCCACAGGTTCTGGTCGATCGAGTACGGCGACTTGTGCGAGACGTCGATCGGCAGGCCCTTCTCCTCGGCCAGCGCGATCGCCTTGTCCCGGGTCCAGGCGTAGTCCCGGGCCGGCGCGATCACCTTCAGACCAGGGGCGAGCGCGCCGATGCCGACCTCGAAGCGGACCTGGTCGTTGCCCTTGCCGGTGCAGCCGTGCGAGACGATCGTGCCGCCGTACCGCTTGGCCGCCTCGACGAGGTGCCGCACGATCAGCGGCCGGCTCAGCGCCGACACCAGCGGGTAGCGGTCCATGTAGAGAGCGTTGGCGCGCAGCGCGGGGAGGCAGAAGTCGGCGGCGAACTCCTCGCGGGCGTCGACCACGACGCTCTCGGCGGCGCCGCAGTCGAGGGCGCGCTGCCGGACGGCCTCCATGTTCTCGCCGCCCTGGCCGACGTCGAGCGCCACGGCGATCACCTCGCCGCCGGTCTGGTCGGCCAGGTAGGGGATGGCCACGGAGGTGTCGAGGCCTCCGGAGTACGCCAGTACGACCCGTTCAGTCACGGGAGACTCCTATCGGAAGGTTCGGGGACCATGCCGGCCCATTCGGCGAGCTTGTCGGCCAGGGCCTTGCCGCCGGCGACGTCGCGGGCCACGACGAAAATGGTGTCGTCGCCGGCGATGGTGCCGACGACATCGGTGAGCCCGGAGCGGTCCAGCGCGCTGGCCAGGAACTGCGCCGCTCCGGGCGGGGTTCGGAGTACCGCGATGTTGCCGCTGGAGTTCACCGTGGTCAGCAGCTCGCGCAGCAGTTTGAGCAGCCGGGCCGGGCCCTGGAAGTTCTCCCGGAGCAGGCGGGTGCCGTCCTCCGGGATCAGGTAGGCCCCGCTCACCTTGATCGCGTTGAGCTCCTCCAGGTCACGCGACAGGGTGGCCTGGGTGATCACCACGCCCTCGTCGGCGAGCATGTGCGCCAGCTCGGTCTGCGACTTGATGGGGCCGAGGCGCACCAGCTCGACGATCCGGGCGTGCCGGGCCGCTTTGGTGAACGCCGACGGCGCGGTCACGACGATTGCTCCACCAGCCAGGCCAGCAGCGCCTTCTGCGCGTGCACGCGGTTCTCGGCCTGGTCGAAGATCGCCGACTGAGGACCGTCCATGACGTCGTCGGTGATCTCCTCACCACGGTGGGCGGGCAGGCAGTGCAGGACGATCGCGCCCGGCGCGGCCGCCGCGACCAGGTCCTTGTTGATCTGGTACGGGCGGAACGGCGTCAACCGGTCCAGCCCGTCGAGCTCCTGCCCCATCGACGTCCAGGTGTCGGTGGCCAGCACGTCGGCGCCGGCCGCGGCCTCGAACGGGTCCCGGAGCACGGCGACCGAGCCGCCCGTGCCGGCCGCGATCCCGGTGGCCCGCTCCACCACCGCGGGCGACGGGCCGAAGCCGTCCGGCCCGGCCACCCGAACGTGCATGCCCGCGGTCGCACCGGCCAGCAGGTATGACGCCGCCATGTTGTTGGCCGCGTCGCCGAGGTAGGCCAGGGTCCGCCCGGCCGTGCCGCCCAGCCGTTCCCGCACGGTCTGCAGGTCGGCCAGCAGCTGGCACGGGTGGAAGCCGTCGGTCAGCGCGTTCACCACCGGCACCCGCGATCCGGAGGCGATTTCGGCCAGCCGGTCGTCGCCGAAGGTCCGCATGACGATCGCCGACGTGTACCGGGAGACCACCTGGCCGGCGTCGGCCAGGCTCTCGCCCCGGCCGAAGTGGGTGCTGCGGGTGTCCACGATGATCGGGTTGCCGCCGAGCTCGGCGATGCCGGCCTCGAACGACAGCCGGGTCCGCAGGCTGGGCTTGTCGAACAGCACCGCCACCGATTTCGGGCCGGCCAGGACGCGGTACGCGAACCGGTCGGCCTTCATCGCCGCGGCCAGGTCGAGCACGGCCGACTGTTCCGCCGGCGTGAGGTCGTCGTCGCGGAGGAAGTGCCGGATCACGAGACGCCGTCCAGCACGGCGGGGAGCGCGGCCAGGAACGCGTCGGCCTGCTCGCCGGAGAGGATCAGCGGCGGGGCGAGCCGGATGACGCCCGGCTGCACCGGGTTGGTCAGGAAGCCGGCGTCGCGCAACCCAACGACGACCGCGGCCGAGACCGGCTGGGTGAGCTCGATGCCGAGCAGCAGCCCGGCGCCGCGCACGCCGGCGATCAGCGGGTGCCCGAGCGCCTCGACACCACGGCGGATCTGCTCGCCGATCCGCTTGACGTGGTCGAGCAGTCCTTCGCCGGCGATGGTCCGGATGACGGCCAGGGCGGCCGCGCAGCTGACCGGGTTGCCGCCGAAGGTGGTGCCGTGCGAGCCCGGGCCGAACAGGTCGGCGGACGGTCCGAAGGCCAGGCAGGCGCCGATCGGCAGGCCGCCGCCCAGCCCCTTGGCCAGCGTCACCACGTCGGGCTCGACGCCGTCGGCCTGGTGCGCGAACCAGTGGCCGGTACGCCCGACCCCGGTCTGCACCTCGTCCAGCACCAGCAGCGCACCGGTGGCGGTGCAGATCTCCCGGGCCGCGGCCAGGTAGCCGGGCGGCGGGACGACCACGCCGTTCTCGCCCTGGATCGGTTCCAGGATGACCATCGCCGTCCCGCCGGTCACCGCCGCCCGCAGCGCCGCGGCGTCGCCGTACGGCACGTGGGTGACCTCGCCCGGCAGCGGCCGGAACGGATCCGCCTTGGACGGTTGCCCGGTCAGCGCGAGCGCGCCCATCGTGCGGCCGTGGAAGCCGCCCTGGGCGGCCACCGCGTGGGTGCGGCCGGTCAGCCGGGACAGCTTGAACGCGGTCTCGTTGGCCTCCGCGCCGGAGTTGCCGAACAGCACCCGCCCGGGCCGTCCGGCCAGCGCCAGCAACAGCTCGGCCAGCGCCACCGGCGGCTCGGCCACGAACAGGTTGGAGACGTGCCCGAGGGTGCCGATCTGCTGCGTCACCGCGGCGACCACGGCCGGGTGGGCGTGGCCGAGCGCGTTCACCGCGATGCCGCCGAGCAGGTCGACGTACTCGCGGCCGGACTCGTCCGTCAGCACCGCGCCCGACCCCTTGACCAGGGCCAGCGGCGGGGTGCCGTAGTTGTCCATCAGGGACGCGGACCACCGGTCGACGAGCGTCATGACGGGATCACCATCGTGCCGAATCCTTCCGAGGTGAAGACTTCGAGGAGCGTCGAGTGGGCCACCCGCCCGTCGACCACGTGGGCCGCCGGGACGCCACCCTGCACCGCGCGCAGGCAGGCCTCCATCTTGGGGACCATGCCGGCCTGCAGGCCGGGAAGCAGTTTCTCCAGGTCGCCGGCGGTGATCTCGCTGGTCAGCGAGCCGGTGTCGGGCCAGTCGCGGTAGAGGCCGGGCACGTCGGTCAGGACGACCAGCTTGCGGGCCCGCAGCGCGACCGCGAGCGCGGCGGCGGCGGTGTCGGCATTGACATTGTGCACCACACCGGCGACGTCCGGGGCCACGGTCGCGACCACCGGGATGCGCCCGGCGGCGATCAGGTCGTCGACGGCCGAGGTGTCCACCGCGTCGACGTCGCCGACCTGGCCGATGTCGACCGGCTCACCGTCCACGATCGCCTGCCGGCGGACCGCGGTGAACAACCGGGCGTCCTCACCGGACAGTCCGACGGCGAACGGCCCGTGCTCGTTGATCAGCCCGACCAGTTCCCGGCCGACCTGGCCGGTGAGCACCATCCGGACCACGTCCATGGCTTCCGGGGTGGTGACCCGGAGGCCGCCCTTGAATTCGGTGGCGATCCCGAGCCGGTCGAGCATGGCGTTGATCTGCGGCCCGCCACCGTGCACCACGACCGGTTTGAGGCCGGCGTAGCGCAGGAAGACCATGTCGGCGGCGAACGCCCGCTGCAGCCCGGGGTCGATCATGGCGTTGCCGCCGTACTTGATGACGACGGTGGCGCCGGAGAACCGTTCCAGCCAGGGCAGCGACTCGATCAGGACGGCCGCCTTCTCGTGCGGGGTCACGACGAGTATGCCGAGTTCTCGTGCACGTACGCGTGGGACAGGTCGGTCGTCCAGATCGTCGCGGCGATCTCGCCCTCGTGCAGGTGGACCGTGATGGTCACGTCCCGGCCGCCGAGGTCGACCTTCGACCGGTCCTCGGCCGCCGCCCCGGCCTTGCAGACCCAGACGCCGTTGACGCCGACGTCGATCCGGTCGGGCTCGAACGCGGCCTTGGTGGTTCCGACCGCAGCCAGGATCCGTCCCCAGTTCGGGTCGTTGCCGAACAGCGCCGTCTTCACCAGATTGTTCCGGGCGACGGTGCGGGCGACCTCGAGCGCGTCGGCCTCCGAGGCGGCGCCCGCAACCTCGATCGCGATGTGCTTGGTGGCGCCCTCGGCGTCGGCGATCAGCTGCTGGGCCAGGTCGTGGCAGACCTCGACGACGGCGGCGGTCAGCTCCTGATCGGACGGCTGGACGCCGGAGGCGCCGCTGGCCAGCAACAGCACGGTGTCGTTGGTGGACATGCACCCGTCGGCGTCGATCCGGTCGAAGGTGAGGCGGGTGGCCTCCCGCAGCGCCGAATCCAGCGCGTCCGACCCGGCGACCGCGTCGGTGGTGAGCACGACCAGCATGGTGGCCAAGGCCGGGGCCAGCATGCCGGCGCCCTTGGCCATGCCGCCGACCGACCAGCCGTCGCCGGTGACGACCGCGTTCTTGGCCACGGTGTCGGTGGTCATGATGGCCTCGGCCGCGTCGCCGCCGCCGGCCGGGCCGAGCCGCTTGACCGCCTCGGTGACGCCGGGCAGCAGCTTGCCCATCGGCAGCCGCTCGCCGATCAGGCCGGTGGAGCAGACGGCGACGTCGCCGGCGCCGATCAGGGCCGGCTTGGGCGCGGACCGCAGCGCGGCCGCGGTGTGCTCGGCGGTGGCGTGGGTGTCGCGGAAGCCCTGAGCGCCGGTGCAGGCGTTGGCGCCGCCGGAGTTGAGCACGACCGCGCGGACCACGCCGCCCTTGAGCACCTGCCGGCTCCACAGCACGGGCGCGGCCTTGACCCGGTTGCCGGTGAACACGCCGGCCGCGACGGCGTCGGGGCCGTCGTTGACCACGATCGCCACGTCCCGGCCGCCGGACGCCTTCAGCCCGGCGACGACGCCGCTGGCCCGGAAACCCTTCGGGGTGGTGACGCTCACGGCGCCACCCCGAAGACGGACAGGCCGGTGGTCTCGGGCAGGCCGAGCATCAGGTTGGCGCACTGCACGGCCTGGCCGGCCGCGCCCTTGCCGAGGTTGTCGAGCGCGCTGAGCAGGAGAATCCGCCCGGAATCGATGTCGGTGGTGACCTGCAGGTGGCACGAGTTGGAGCCGGCCGTGGCGGCCGTATGCGGCTGGATGCCCGCGGGCAGCAGGTGCACGAACGGTTCGTCGGCATACGCCGCCTCCAGCGCCGCCCGGGCGTCGCCGCCGCCGGTGGGCACGGCGGTGACGGTGGCCAGGATGCCGCGCGGCATCGGTGCCAGGACCGGCGTCATGGACAGCGTGCGGGCGCCGGTGGCCTGCTTGATCTCGGGCACGTGCTGATGTGCGCCGGCCTTGTAGGGCGAGAGGTCACCCATCACCTCGGAGCCCAGCAGATTGACCTTGGCCGACCGGCCGGCCCCGGACGTGCCGGAGGCGGCCACCACCACCACGTCGTCGGGCGAGGCGATCCCGGCGGCGATCAACGGCGCCAGGGCGAGCGTGATCGTGGCCGCGTAGCAGCCGGTGTTGGCCACCCGGTCGGACGCGGCGATCAGGTCGCGCTGACCGGGCAGTTCGGGCAGCCCGTACGTCCACGTGCCGGCATGCGGGCCGCCGTAGTAGCGCTCCCACGCCGCGGCGTCGCGCAGCCGGAAGTCGGCGCCCAGGTCGACGACCTTCACCCCGGCCGGCAGCTGCGCCGCCAGGGCGGCCGACTGGCCGTGCGGCAGAGCGAGGAAGACCAGGTCGGCGTCGCCGAGAGTGGCCGCGTCGGTGGCCCCGAGGACCATGTCGAGCCCGGTCAGTTGCGGATGGACGGTGGCCACGGGCGCACCGGCCTGGGCGTGCGCGGTGGCCGCGATCAGATCGAGTTCGGGGTGCCCGGCGACCAGGCGCAAGAGCTCACCCCCGGCGTATCCACTGGCGCCTGCAACCGCGACCCTGGTCCCCATAACGACCCCCGTAACGACTCCCGATGACGACTGCCCATGACGACTCCCGATGACGACTGCCCATGACCACCATCGTATGACTATGCAGAGAACCGTATCATCCCGCATCGGCCGGTGACAGCCCCACCACAGGGTGACGTGGAACGCTGAGACGCGATGATCCGCACCCTGCGCCGCGCCGCCCTGCTGCTCCTGATCGTGGCCGCACTGGCCGGCGAACCGCCGACCGGCGGTGCGTTGCCCCGGGCGTACAACGGACTGGCGGCGACCCCGCCGATGGGCTGGAACGACTACAACGCGTACGGCCTGCAGGTCACCGAGGCGCTGGTACGCGGCACCGCCGACGCGATGGTCGCGAACGGTATGCGCGACGCCGGGTACCGGTACGTGAACGTCGACGACGCCTGGATGGCCGCCTCCCGGGACGCGGCCGGGAATCTGCGCGCCGACCCGGTCCGGTTTCCACACGGGATCGCCGCCCTGGCCGCCTACGTGCACGCCCGCGGGCTCCGGCTCGGCCTCTATTCCGATGCCGGTCTGCGCACCTGCGGCGGCCTGCCCGGCAGCCTGGGCCACGAGCGTACGGACGCGGTGATGTTCGCGGCCTGGGGTGTCGACTACCTCAAGTACGACAACTGCTACGCCGGGCCCGGCTGCGACCAGGTCAGCTGCGCGGACGGCCACGCGGCGCCGGCGCAGACCCGCTACGCCGCCATGCGGGACGCCCTGCTGTCCACCGGCCGGCCGATCACGTTCAGCATCTGCTCCTGGGGCACGGACGACGTGTGGCGGTGGGCGGCGGGGTACGGCAACCTGTGGCGCACCAGCGGCGACATCCAGCCGACGTACGCGAGCATGCTGTCGATCTTCCACGCCACCGCCGGCCTGCAGGAATACGGCGGCGCCGGCGGCTGGAACGACCCGGACATGCTGGAGACCGGCAACGGCATGACCGGCGCCGAGGACCGCACCGAGATCACGCTGTGGGCGATGATGGCCGCGCCGCTCATCGTCGGCGCCGATCTCGTCCACGCGACGCCGGCCACGCTCGCCCGGCTGACCAACCGGGCGGTGATCGCGGTGGACCAGGACCCGCTCGGCCGGCCGGCCCGGGTGGTCGAGGCGGCGGGCGGCCTCGACGTCCTCACCCGGCCGCTGGCCGGTGGCGGCACGGCCGTGGCGCTGGTGAACGAGACGGACGCCCCGGCCGCCATGACCGCCGCCGTCGGCGGAACATCGGTGACCGACCTCTGGACGGGCACGACCACCGCCGTGCACGGAGCGGTCCGGGCGGTGGTACCACCGCACGGTGCCGTCCTGTACCGGGCCGGGGCCTGGTAAGACTTACCCCCATGGCTGACGACACCTTGATCCGCGTCCGGGAGACCGCCCTCGCTTTCGCCGAGGCGGTCCGGAACACCCAGCGCTTCTTCGACCGCCTCTCCGACACCGGCGACCCGTCCGTCCAGATCGAGTACGCGACGCTGGTCGAGCGGGAGAAGGGGGCCGCGGAGGACCGGCTGGACGCGATCGAGGCGGCCGGCTTCGAGGTGCCCAGCATCGACGAGTCCGACCCGGACGCGTAGTTCCGGAACCGGTCAGGGTGGATTCGACCGTCTTACACCTGCGAGACTCACGGACGTTCACCGATAGTTTCACGACCGTGCCGACGGTCACTCGACCGGAGGCCGTGCGTGACCGAAGTTCTTCCGTACCGTGACCCTGCCCTGCCCGTGGAGCAGCGGGTCGAGGACCTTCTGGGGCGGATGACCTTGCCCGAGAAGGTCGGGCAGATGCTGCAGCTCGACTCGCGCGGCGACCTCAAGGACGTCATCACGGGCCGGCTCGCCGGGTCGATCCTGCACACCTCGCCGCAGCGGCTGCTCGAGTCGGTCGACCTGGTGGCCGAGACCCGTCTCGCCATCCCGCTGCTGACCGCCGAGGACTGCATCCACGGGCACTCGTTCTGGCCGGGCGCCACGATATTCCCGACCCAGCTGGCGATGGCCGCGACCTGGGACACCGGCCTGCTCGAGCGGGTCGCCCGGGTCACCGCGGTCGAGGTGTCCGCGACCGGCATCCACTGGACCTTCTCCCCCATCCTGTGCATCGCGCGGGACCTGCGGTGGGGCCGGGTGGACGAGACGTTCGGCGAGGACCCGTACCTGATCGGCGAGCTCGGCGCGGCCATGGTCCGCGGCTACCAGGGCGCCGGCCTGGACGACCCGACCGCGATCCTGGCCACGGCCAAGCACTTCGCCGGGTACTCGGAGACGCAGGGCGGCCGGGACGCGAGCGAGGCCGACATCAGCCGGCGGAAGCTGCGATCCTGGTTCCTGCCGCCGTTCGAGCGGGTGGCCCAGGAGGGCGTACGCGTCTTCATGCTCGGCTACCAGTCGATGGACGGCGTGCCCATCACCGCCAACAAGTGGCTGCTCAACGACGTGCTGAAAAAGGAGTGGGGCTTCGCCGGCACGCTGATCACCGACTGGGACAACGTCGGCCGGATGGTCTGGGAGCAGCGGGTCTGCGCCGATCTGAGCGAGGCCGCCACGCTGGCCGTGCAGGCCGGCAACGACCTGGTGATGACCACGCCCGGGTTCTTCGAGGGCGCGCAGCAGGCGGTGGCCGACGGGCGGCTGGCCGAGACCGAGATCGACGCCGCGGTGCGCCGGATCCTGCGGCTGAAGTTCGAGTTGGGACTGTTCGAGAACCCGCGGGCGCCCGACCCGGAGCGGCAGCGGGCGGTGATCGGCCACGCCGAGCACGCCGAGCTGAACCTCGAGGTGGCCCGCCGGTCGCTGGTGCTGCTGCGCAACGACGGCCTGCTGCCCCTGGATCCGGACGGACCGGCCAAACGCATCGCCGTGATCGGCCCGAACGCCGACGACGTCTCGGCCCAGCTCGGCGACTGGGCCGGCAACTCCGGCCAGGTCGACTGGATGCCGGACGGGCACCCGCGGGAACTGACCGAGACGGTGCTCGACGGGCTGCGGGCGCTGGTGCCGGGCAGCTGGACCGTGAGCTTCACGCGCGGCGCCGACATCGAGGTGCTGGCCCCCGACCCGGCGGGCCCGCTGTTCCCCGACGGCCAGCCGCGTCCGCCGATCTCCCAGCCGGCGCCGGTCGACCCGGAGGCGATCGCGGCCGCGGCCGCGGCCGCGGGGGACGCCGACTACGCCGTGGTGGTGGTCGGCGACACGGTCGCGCTGACCGGTGAGGGCCGCTCGACGGCGACGCTGGAGCTGCAGGGCGGCCAGGTGGCGCTGCTGGACGCGGTGGCCGCCACCGGCACCCCGATGATCGTGGTACTGATCAACTCGAAGCCGGCCGCGCTCCCGGCCTCGGCGCTGACCGCGCGGGCGATCGTGCAGGCGTTCAACCCGGGCATGCGCGGCGGCCGGGCGATCGCCGAGCTGCTGTCGGGCGCGATCGAACCGTCCGGCCGGCTGCCCATCTCGGCCGCCCGCCACGTCGGTCAGCAGCCGGTCTACTACAACCAGCTGCGCGGTCAGCACGGCGACCGGTACGCCGACCTCACCCAGGATCCGCTCTTCGTGTTCGGCGAGGGGCTCAGCTACACCACCGTCGAATACGGAGCGCCGGAGATCGTGTCCGTGGACGAGGTGATCCGGGCGACGGTCCGGCTGAGAAACACCGGGAACCGGCCGGCGCTGGAGACCGTCCAGGCGTACGTCAGCGATCTGGTCACCAGCGTGACCTGGGCCGAGCAGGAGCTGAAGGCGTACGTGCAGGTCGAGGTGGCGCCGGGGGCGAGCGCCGAGGTGACGCTCGAGGTGCCGGCGGCGGCGTGCACGCTGGTCACCGCGGACGGCCGCCGGGTGGTCGAGCCGGGCGAGTTCGAGCTGCGGACCGGCCCCAACTCCCGGGACGTGCAGGCGGCCCGCTTCCGGATCGGCGCCTGACCGTGCTCGGCGTCCCCGACGACCTGGACGTGCCGGCCCTGCTCGACGCGGTGACCCGGCACTGGGGCGTGGTCGTGGCGGACGCGCAGTACCGGCCGCTGGGGTTCGGCAGTCACCACTGGACCGTGCACGACCGGGCGGGGGCGGGCTGGTTCCTCACCGTCGACGACCTGGAGATGACACGTCGCGGCCACGAGACCACTCTGGACGGTGGACACGAGCGGCTGGCCGGGGCGCTCGCCACCGCGCTGGCGCTGCACGAGTACGGCGAAGAGTTCGTGGTCGCGCCGGTGCCGACGGCCGGCGGGCGACTGCTGGCCCGGGTCGCCGACCGGTACGCGGCCAGTCTGTTCCCGCTGGTCACCGGCGAGAGCTTCGACTGGGGCGACGAGCCCGGGCCGGAACACCGGCAGGCGGTGCTGGACATGCTGGTCCGGCTACACGGCGCGCCCGCCGCGGTGCGACGGCACGCCGAGGCCGACGACCTGGCCGTACAGAAGCGGGAGTTCCTCCAGCTCGCCCTCGACGGTGGTCAGGCGCCGCCGACCGGCCCGTACGGCTCGAAGGTCGCGAGGCTGATCTCCGACCACGCCGCGCCGATCCGCAGAAAGCTGGACCACTACGACACCCTGGTGGCCGCGGCCGACCGCACCCGGGTCGTGCTCACCCACGGCGAGCCGCACCCGGGCAACACGATGCGCGCGAAGGACGGCTGGCGGCTGATCGACTGGGACACGGTCAAGGTGTCGCTGCCGGAACGCGACCTGTGGCTGCTCGGCGGCGACCTGAGCGGCTACACCGCCGCGACCGGGACGCCGGTCCGGCCGGAGATGCTGGAACTGTTCGCGCTGCGATGGGTGCTGGTCGATCTGGCGCTCGGGGTGGACCGGTTCCGCCGCCCGCACACCGGCTCCCCCGACGACGTCCAGAGCTGGCGGATCCTGCAGGACACGGTCGCCGGAATCTCGGCGTAACAGCGGCGGCCTACTCTCCGGCTCATGGTGGAGGCCGCGCAGCTGTCGGTGAGGACCCTCGGCGAGTGCCGGATCGAGTCGCCGCTGGCCTATGTCACAAGGACCGGTGTCACCCGTACGGGCACGACCCAGCACTACGTCGGCGAGTCCGACCGGGTGCTCTTCGACGACACCCTGGCCATGGTCGGCGCCCGCGACGGCGGTGAACTGCCGTCGTTCGAGCCGGGGGGCCCGCGGCGGCGGATCTTCTTCGACCCGTCCAAGATCCGGGCCGGCATCGTCACCTGCGGCGGCCTGTGCCCGGGGCTGAACGACGTGATCCGCGGGCTGGTGCTGTCGCTGACCACGCAGTACGGGGTACGCCGGATCCTCGGTTTCCGTCACGGCTACCAGGGGCTGGTCCCCCGGCACGGGCACGACGTGGTCGAGCTGACCCCGGAGCGGGTCGAGTACATCAACGAGCACGGCGGCACCATCCTCGGCACGTCGCGCGGCACCCAGGACCCGGACGAGATCGTCGACTGCCTGGACCAGCTCGGCGTCAACATCCTGTTCGTGATCGGCGGCGACGGGTCGATGCGGGGCGCGCAGCGGATCGCGGCCGCGGTGACCGCGCGGGACCGGCGGATCGCCGTCGTCGGGGTGCCCAAGACCATCGACAACGACATCCCCTACATCGGGCACAGCTTCGGTTTCCAGACCGCGTTCGGCAAGGCGACCGAGACCATCCGCGCCGCGCACGTCGAGGCCACCGCGCAGCCCGGCGGGATCGGGCTGGTGCAGCTGATGGGCCGGCACAGCGGGTTCATCGCCTGCTACGCCGCGCTGGCCGTGAACGACGCCGACTACGTGCTGATCCCCGAGGTGCCGGTCGACCTGGACGGGTTCCTGCCGCACCTCGTCTCCCGGGTGAAGGAGCGCGGTCACGCGCTGATCGTCGCGGCCGAGGGCGCCGGCCAGGAGCACGTGGCTCTCGACGGCGCGACCGACGCCTCCGGCAACCAGCGGCTGGGCGACTTCGGGATCTATCTGCGCACGCGCATCCTCGACCATTTCCGTACGGCCGGGGCCGAGGTCAACCTCAAGTACATCGACCCGAGCTACACCATCCGGAGCGTGCCCGCCAACCCGTACGACAGCGGGTACTGCCTGCGGCTGGCCCAGGCGGCCGTGCACGCGGCGATGGCCGGGCGCACCGAGATGGTGGTCGGCCGGTGGGGCAACCGGTTCGTGCACGTGCCGATCCCCCTGGCCGTGGGCAGCCGCAACCAGGTCGACCCGGACGGCGACCTGTGGATGTCGGTGCTCGAGGCGACGGGCCAGCCGTCCTTCTGATCTTGACCGCTTGTGCCATATTCGCCGTGTGCGTAGATTGCTCACCGCGGGTGCCCTGATGGTCGCGCTCGGCGTGCTGGTCCTGGCCGGGTGCGACCTGTGGGTACGGGCCGGGGCGCACGGCCACACGTACGCCGTGGACGACGTGCCGGCCGCCCCGGTGGCGCTGGTGCTCGGGGCTGAGGTGTACGCCGACGGGCAGCCGTCGCCGTTCCTGATCGCCCGGCTCGACATCGCCCGGCGGCTGTACGCGGCGGGCAAGGTGAAGGCCGTGCTGCTGTCCGGCGACCACAGCCGGTGGGAGTACGACGAGCCCGGCGCGATGGCCACCTGGTTGCGCTCGCACGGTGTGCCCGAGCAGCGGATCGTGGTTGACTACGCCGGCTTCGACACGTACGACTCGTGCGCGCGGGCCCGGCGGGTGTTCGGCGTGCGGCACGTGATCGTGGTGACCCAGACGTACCACCTGGACCGGGCGGTGACGCTGTGCCGGCGGCTGGGCGTGACGGCCGACGGGGTCGGCGACGACTCGGTCCGGATCTACCGCGACCCCTGGTACCACAGCTCGGCCCGGGAGCGCGGCGCCGTGGTCAAGGCCGCCGCCGACGTCGTCTCGCACCGCGATCCGGTCTTCCTCGGCCCGCACGAGCCCGGCGTCGACCAGGCCCTCAGCGGTTAGGTGCGGTTACCCGTACCGGGGCCGGCGGGCCAGCCCGGCTGTCCCCGGCGCTCCCGGCGGACAGGCTGGGGAGATGACCGATGTGGTGGTGCTGGACGGGGTCGGGCGGCGGTTCGGGGCGGTGGCGGCGTTGCGGGACGCGTCGCTGGCGGTGCCGGCGGGGCAGTTCGTGGCGGTGATGGGGGCGACCGGTTCGGGCAAGAGCACGTTGCTGCACTGTGCGGCCGGACTCGACCGGCCCACGTCCGGCCGGGTGCGGCTGGCCGGGGCGGACATCACCCGGATGCGGGAAGGGGCGCTGACCCGGCTGCGGCGCGACCGCGTGGGTTTCGTCTTCCAGTCGTACAACCTGCTCTCCGAGCTGACCGTACGGCAGAACGTGGCGCTGCCCGGGCGGCTCGGCGGCCCGCGCCGGCGTGACCCGGACGACGTGCTGGCCGAGGTGGGCCTGGCCGGGTACGGGCGCCGGCCGGTGGGCGAGCTCTCCGGCGGGCAGAAGCAGCGAGTGGCGATCGCCCGGGCGCTGGTGACCGAGCCGGCCGTGATCTTCGCCGACGAGCCGACCGGCGCGCTCGACCCGGTCACCGGCGCGCACATCCTGGGGCTGCTGCGGGCGGCCGCCGACCGCGGCGTGACCGTGATGATGGTGACGCACGACCCGGGCGCCGCGGTGTGGAGCGACCGGCTGGTGCGGCTGCGCGACGGCGCGATCGCCGATGACCGCCCGTCGCCGCCGGCGGTCCGCGACATCGCCGCGTTCGCGTCATGAGCGGCCTGGTGCGGCAGGCGTTGCGGGCCAACCCGTGGGCCTTCGCCGGGCCGGCGTCGACCCAGTGCGTGGCCGCGGCGATCGTGACCGCCGCCCTGTCGGCGAACCGGTCGCTGGCCGGCCGGGTCCCGGGCGACGTCGCCGACGTCGGGGTGATCTTCGTGACGACCTCGATCTACCTGACCACGCTGATCGTCGGCGTGACGATGGCCGCGGCGGTCGGCCGGCAGATGCGGGACATCGCCCTGGTCCGCGCGGTCGGCGCCACCCCGCGGCGGGTGCGGCGGGCGGTGGCTCTCCAGGCCGCGATCGTCGCCGGGCCGGCCACCGCCGCCGGGGTGCCGCTCGGGCTGCTGCTCGGGGCGCTCTGGCTCGACGGCCTGAGCGGTCACGGCATCGTCGGACCCGCGGTGACGTTCCGGCCGGCCTGGTACGCGCCGCTGGTCGCCCTGGCCGTGACCGGCGGGACATCCCTGGCCGGCGCCCGGATCGCGGCGATCCGGGCGTCGCGGATCCGGCCGGCGGTGGCGCTGACCGAGGCGGCCGTGCCGCGGCGGCGGACCGGGTGGTTGCGCCTGACGCTCGGGCTTCTGCTGGTGGCCGGCGGGGCGGTGCTGTCGGTGGTCATCAGCCGGTTCGGGGCCGCGCAGGCCGACCAGGCCGGGCTGTTCGTGATGCTGGCCATGTGCGTGGGCGCCGGGCTCCTCGCGCCGGCGCTGCTGCGGGCGGCGGCGCCGCTGGCCCGGCTGTCCGGCCGGGCCGGAGCGGTGGCCGCCGACAACCTAGCCGCGCACGCCCGGGCGTACTCGCCGGCCTTGATCCCGCTGACGCTGTCGATCGCGTTCGCCGCCGTCACCATGGCCCGGATCACCACCGAGACCCACGTGACCGGGGTCCGGCCGGACGCCGCCGACCTGTGGCTGACCGTGTCCGGGACCACCGTGTACGCCGCGTTCGCCGCCGTGGCCGCGCTGAACACGCTGATCACGGTGGTGATGTCGCGGCGCCGGGATCTGGCCGTGATGCGGCTCGCCGGGGCAACCCGGGGGCGGGCGCTGGCCGTCGTGGTCTGCGAAGCTCTGACGGTGACGACGACCGGCCTGGTGATCGCGGCGGTGGTGGCCGGAACGACCCTGCTGCCGCTGCTGCACACCGCGCTGGGCACGTGGGTGCCATGGATGCCGCCGTCGTACTGGGGCGCCGGGATCGCCGGGGCGGGGGTCCTGGTGCTGACGGGCACGGTGCTTCCGGCGGCGCTGGCGACGCGGGTCCGGCCGATCGAGGCGGCCGGATGACCGCGCGAGGCGGCGGGATGACCGCGCGAGGCGGCCGGATGATCACGCGGGGCGGCCGGGTGACCGTGGTCCGGGCGGTCCTCACCGGCCCGCTCCAGGCCCGGACCTGGCGGGAGTTCGCGGCCGTCCTGCTGGGCACCCTGATCGCCGCGCCCGTGTTCGCGCTCGTGCCGCTCGGCCTGGTGTTCACCGTGCTGTCCCTGCTCACCGTCGGACTGCCGTTCCTGGCCGCCGTGCTGTGGCTGGGCCGCCGCATGATCGTCGTGTTCCGCGGGCCGGGCCGGTGGCTGCTCGGCTGGGACTGGCCCGGCCCGCGCCGGGTGACGGCCCGGCGGCTGTTCACCGATCCGGTGGCGTGGAAGGCGCTGGCCTACTGCTTCCTGGCGTTTCCGGTGAAGTACGTGCCGGCCTACGCCGGTGCGATCACCATCGTGTCCGGTACGGCGGCGGTCAGCTACCCGGTGTGGTGGTTCCTGACCCCGGTGGCGTGGGGGCCGATGGACGCCCGGACCTGGTCGGGCACCTGGTGGCCGTTCGCTCAGGGCGTCGCCATGTGGCTGGCGTTCCCCTGGGTGCTGCGCGGGTTCGTGCGGATCGACCGGTTCCTCGCGTACGGGCTGCTGGCCCCGGGCGGCGACCAGGAACGCATCGCCGAACTGGAGGCCGGGCGGGCGGCGCTGCAGGCGGACGCGACCGCGTTGATGCGCCGGGTCGAGCGGGACCTGCACGACGGCACCCAGGCCCGGCTGGTCGCGCTCGGCCTCACGCTGTCCCGGATCGAGACGCGCAGCGACCAGCCGGACGTGGCCGCACTGGCCCGGGACGCCCGCCGCACGGTGACCGAGTCGCTGGCCGAACTGCGCGACATCGTCCGGGGGCTGCACCCGCCGGCGCTCGACGACGGGCTCGAGGTGGCGCTGTCCTCATTGGCCGGTCGAAGCGCGGTGCCGGTCGAGGTCAGCGTCGCCCTGCCCGCCCGGCCGCGCGACGCCACCGCCTCGGCGATCTACTTCACCGTGGCCGAACTGCTGACCAACGTGGCCCGGCACGCGCACGCCACCCGGGCGCGGGTGGCCGTCACCGGACCCGGCGGCGACGGGCGGCTGCGGCTCGAGGTGTCGGACGACGGCGTCGGCGGTGCCGGCCCGACAGCGGACGGCACCGGCCTGGGCGGGCTGTCCCGCCGGGCCGCGGCCCTGGACGGAACACTGACGGTCGACAGCCCGCCGGGCGGCCCGACCACCGTGACGATGGAGCTGCCCGCATGAAGGTCGTCGTGGCCGAGGACAACCCGCTGCTGCGGGACGGGATCTCGCTGCTGCTGGCCGAGCACGGCATCGAGGTCGCGGCCGCGGTCGGCGACGCCTCCCGGCTGCTCGAGGTGGTCGGGCGGGAGCGGCCGGACGCGGCCGTGGTGGACGTGCGGATGCCGCCCACCCACACCGACGAGGGTCTGCGCGCCGCCCTGGCCATCCGCGCCGCGCACCCCGCGACGGCCGTCCTGGTGTTCTCCCAGTGGGTCGAGACCAGCTACGCCCGGCAGCTCCTGGCCGAGAACGCGGGCAGCGTCGGCTACCTGCTGAAGGACCGGATCGTCAGCACCGGCGAGTTCGTCGGCGCGCTGCACCGGGTGGCCGGCGGCGGCACCGCGCTCGACCCCGAGGTGGTCCGCCAGCTGCTGGCCGCGCCGGCGGTGGACGCGGGCCTGGCCCGGCTGTCACCCCGCGAGCGGGAGATCCTGGGACTGCTCGCCGAGGGACGGTCCAACGTGGCCATCGCGGACCTGCTGCACCTGGCCGAGCGCAGCGTGGAGAAGCACGTCACCGCCGTCTTCACCAAGCTGGACCTCCCTCAGGACCGGGGCGACCACCGGCGCGTGCTGGCCGTCCTGCGGTACTTGAAGGGTTGACAATGTCCGGCCCCGGGACGAGCGTGCGAACCATGGCAGATCGACGAACGTTTTTGTCGGCATCGGCCGCGGCCGCCGCGGCGGCCGGCGTTCTCGGCGGTTCCGGGGCGGCCCACGCGAGCCCGCCGGCGGTGCACCCGCAGTCCCCCGACCGCGAGTTGCGGGCGCTGCTGCGGGAGATCGACCCGCGGCGGATCGAGGCCACCGTGCGGCGGCTGGCCGCGTTCGGCACCCGGCACACGCTGTCCAGCCAGACCGACCCGGTCCGGGGCATCGGCGCCGCCCGGGACTGGATCTTCGAACAGATGACCGGGTACGCGGCCACGTCCGGCGGGCGGATGACCGTACAGAAGCAGACGTTCGTCCAGCCGGTGGCGTCCCGGATCCCGGCGCCGACCCCGATCACCAATCTGATCACCACGTTGCGCGGCGACGCGTCGGAGGACCGGGTCTACGTGATCACCGGCCACTACGACTCGCGCGTCACCGACGTCATGAACTTCACCGGGGACGCGCCCGGCGCCGACGATGACGCGTCCGGGGTCGCGGTCGTGCTGGAGCTGGTCCGGATACTCGCCACCCGGCACACCGAGGCCACCATCGTGCTGGCCGCGGTGGCCGGCGAGGAACAGGGGCTGTATGGCTCCGACCACATGGCCCAGGTGCTCAAGGACGCCGGCACCGACGTCCAGGCGATGTTCAGCAACGACATCGTCGGCACCGGCGACGGCTTCGACGGCACCCGGCCCGAGCCGCACGTGGTCCGGCTCTTCGTCGAGGGCGTCCCCACCACCGAGACCCCGGCCGAGGCGGCGATCCGGCAGTCGGTCGGCGGCGAGAACGACGGCCCGTCCCGGCAGTTGGGCCGGTTCGTGTCCGCGGTGGCCGGCAACCCGTCCACCGGCATGGACATCCGGGTGGTCTGGCGGCGGGACCGCTACCTGCGCGGCAGCGACCACATCTCGTTCCTGCGGCGCGGCTGGCCGGCGGCCCGGTTCACCGAGCCGCGGGAGAACTTCGGTCACGAGCACAACGACGTACGGGTGGTGGACGGCGTCCAGTTCGGTGACCTCCCCCGGTTCTGCGACTTCGAGTACATCGCCCGCGTGGCGCGGGTCAACCTGGCCACCCTGTGGTCGCTGGCCCAGGCCCCGTCCACGCCCCGGAACGTGCTGATCGACACCGCCGCGCTGACCAACCAGTCGACGCTGCGCTGGACCCCGGGCACCGAGGCCGACCTGGCCGGCTACGAGATCGTCTGGCGCGACTCGACCGCCCCCGACTGGACGCACGTGATCCCGGTGGGCAAGGTCGCCACCGCGACGGTCGACATCTCCAAGGACAACGTCCAGTTCGGAGTCCGCGCCGTCGACACGGCCGGCCACCGCAGCCCGGCGGCGTCACCCGCGCCGTCGGCCTAGGAAGAACTCCGTCATGTCGGCCACCAGCGGGTGCGCCAGTGGTCGGCCAGGTCCTTCACGTAGGCCCGGGGAACGCCGTACTACCGCCCGGCCCCGGGGATCCCCTGCGGCCAGCGCGTGCGGTCGAGGCGGTCGTTCGGGTCGTCGAGGTCGGCCTGCGGGACGTCGATCCGGAAACTCCCCATGCCCGCGTGACGAACGGCCGGCGCCGATCCGGGCGCCGATACGCTCGGCGGATGAGTGATTTTCCCGAGCCCACGCCGGACGAGCTGGAGATGTACCTGCGGTGGCTGGCGTTCCTGCGGGGTGCGGTGCTGCGCAAGGCCGGCGGGCTGGACGAGGCGCAGGCACGGTGGCGGCCGGACGGGAAGCTGCTGCCGCTGATCGGCATCGTCAACCACCTCACCGGGGTCGAGCGGCGGTGGATCGACGGGGAGATGCTGGGGCGGCCGGTGGACAAACCGGACGACGAATACGAGCCCGGTGACGGGCTGACCATCGGGGCGGCGATCGCGGCCTACCGGCAGCGTGGGACGGACACCGACGCGGCGGTCCGCGCGATCGGCGACCCGGCCGCCGGCCCGGACCCCGAACTGCGGTTCGTTCTGGTGCACCTGATCAACGAGACCGCCCGGCACGCCGGCCACGCCGACGCCGTCCGCGAGCTGCTCGACGGGACGGTCGGCGAATGACCGGCGTCGCGCTGGTCACCGGGGCGTCCCGCGGGCTCGGCCCGCACCTGGCCCGGCGGCTGGCCGCCGACGGATGGCCGGTGGCGGTCAACTACCGCTCGGACCGCCCCGGCGCGCAGACGGTCGTCGACGACATCGAGCGTGCCGGCGGCCGGGCGGCCGCGTTCGGGGCGGACGTGACCGACGAGGATCAGGTCCGGGGTCTGGTCGCCGCCGTGCTGAGCGAGCTCGGACCGGTGCAGGTGGTGGTGGCCAACGCGACCGGGCCGCAACCCGAACGTACGGCTGCGGAGGTCACCTGGCAGGACCATCTCGACCAGCTGGTGTTCTTCGTGAAGAGCCCGACGCTGCTGATGCAGGCCACGCTGCCGGGGATGACGGCGCTGGGCGGCGGGCGGATCATCCACATCGGGTCGGACATGTTCGAACGGGCGCTGCCCGGCTGGTCGGCGTACAACGCGGCCAAGGGCGCGCAGATCGGGCTGGCCCGGACCTGGGCGCGCGAACTCGGCCCGCTGGGCATCACCGTGAACGTGGTCGCGCCGGGCTGGATCCCGGTGGAACGGCACGGCGAGATCACCGACGCGAACGGCGGCGGCTACCGGCGGGACGTGCCGCTCGGGCGGATGGGCACGCCGGGCGAGATCGCCGACGTGGTCGCGTTCGTGGCCTCGGACGCAGCCCGCTTCGTGACCGGCCAGCGCATCACCGTCAACGGCGGCCACACCATCGACTGAGGGACGCCGCCGACCGAAGGACGCCATCGTCTGAAGTACCCTCGTCAGCGTGCCCGAACTGCCCGAGGTCGAGTCCGCCCGTGCCGTCATCGAGCGGGCCGGGCTGGGCCGACTGATCGTGGACGTCGACGACACCGACTCGTACGAGTGCCGCCCGCACGCCCCGGGCGAGATCCGGTCGGCGCTGCTCGGGCGGAAGCTGATCGCGGCCCACCGGCGCGGCAAGTCGATGTGGTGCGACACCAGCGACGACGGTCCTCTGCTGGGCATCCACCTCGGCATGTCCGGCAAGATCGTGATCGGCGGCCCGGACGGCAGCGAGCTCGACGGCGGCGACTACTGGGAACGCGGGCGCAAGCCGGGCGACTACAAGTACTCCCGGTTCGCGCTGAGCTTCGACGACGGCGGCACGCTGATGCTGGTGGACCCGCGGCGGCTGGGGCGCGTACGGCTGGATCCGCCGCTGGACCCGCTCGGGCCGGACGCGCAGACGATCAGCCCGGCGGCGTTCCGGAGGGCCGTCACCCGGGGCAGCGCGCCGATCAAGGCGCGAATGCTCAACCAGCACGCGCTGGCCGGCATCGGGAACCTACTGGCCGACGAGATCCTGTGGCTGGCCCGGATCCACCCGGAGCGGCGGTCGGACGAACTGTCGCCGGAGGAGGTCGACCGGCTGCTGCGGGCGACCCGGCGGGCGATCCGCAACGCCATCGGCGCCGGCGGGGTGCACACGTTGTCGGTCATCCCGTACCGCCGGGAGGGTGCGCGGTGCCCGCGGGACGGCGGCGAGATGGTCCGCGGCACGGTCGGCGGCCGGACGACGTGGTGGTGCCGTACGGAACAGGTGCGGTGATGCGTCAGGCCTACGCCTACCAGGCGGTCCTCACCGACGTGGACGACCCCGCCGCTCCGGGGGCGGCGATCACGGTCGCGTTGTGCGGGACGCTCGACCACGATCCGCCCTGCCCACTGGCCACGCATCACACCGCGGCGGCCCGCGACGGCGAGGCCGTCACCCTGCGGATCCTGTTCGCGGCCGCCCCCGACCGGGTCGGCCAGGTCCACGGCCTGATCGATCGGGCGCTCGAGGACGGCCCCTGGCGGTTGGTCCGGTCCGGGTGCGCCGACGTGGACCCGGCGGACCGGGACCACGCGCGACGACTGCTTCACGCTCCGCGCAGCACCGCACCGTAACGCGACGCCACCACGGCCACCGCCGCGTCCCGGGCCGCGACGGCCTCCGACGCGGTCAGGGTGCGGTCGGGCGCGCGGAACGTCAGCTTGTAGGCCAGCGACCGCTGCCCGGCGCCGAGCTGGTCCGACTCGTACACGTCGAACAGGTGCAGCGACTCGAGCAGCTCGCCGGCACCCTCGGTCAGTGCCGCCTCCACCGATGCCGCCGGCACCGTCGCGTCCAGCACCAGGGCCACGTCGATCAGCGCTGCCGGGAACGTGGACAGCCGGCGCGCCTCGGTCACCGGGGCCGGCGGGATCGCGGTCAGGTCGAGCTCCATCGCCGACGTCCGCTTCGGCAGTTCGAGCGCGGCCACGACCGACGGGTGCAGCTCGCCGGCGTATCCGATCACCACGTCGTCGACCACGATCGCGGCGCACCGGCCGGGGTGCCACGGGTCGTGGTCGGCCGCCCGGACGGACAGACGCGCCGCGGACAGGCCGGAGGTGGCCACGACCGCACGGGCGGCTTCCACCGCGTCGGCCCAGCCGGCCGCCCGGCCCGCGCCCCACCAGCCGGCCGGCTCGACGTCGCCCGCCAGCACAGCCGCGACATGCCACGGCTGGGCCGGCACGACCGCGTTGGCCGCGGCCCAGTCCGCATCGGACGGGCGGTGGTCGACGCCCAGCACCGGCGGGGCGACCGCGGCCGGGTGCGGGAGGAAGACCGTGCCGATCTCGTACAGGGCGAGGTCGCGCACCCCCCGGCCGAGGTTGCGCCGCAGCGTGGTCAGCAGCGGCGGCAGCAACGACGTGCGCAGCTGCGGCTCCTCGTCGCGCAGCGGGTTGGTGATCCGCACCGCGCGGCGCCGGGGGTCGTCCGGGGTGAGCCCGAAGGCGTCGTGCACGGCCGGGTTGACGAACGGGTAGGACAGCACCTCGACGTACCCGGCCTCGGCCAGCGCCCGGCCCACGTTGCGGCGGCGGCGCTGCGCTCCGGTGAGCCCGCCCCCGCCCGGGGCGGGCGGCAGGATGCTCGGGATCTCGTTGTAGCCACCCAGCCGGGCGACCTCTTCGACCAGGTCGGCCGGGGTCAGCAGGTCGGGACGCCAGGACGGCGGCGTGATCACGGTGCCGTCGACCGTGCAGCCGACCCGCTCGAGTGCGGGCGCGACGGGGAAGGACACGCCGATGCGGCGGGCGGGCAGGTCCGGGTCGAGTTCGATCGGGGCCGGCGGCACGACGTGGTTAAGGTCCAGCACGCCGGCGTCGACCGTGCCGCCGGCGTGCCCGGTCAGGATCGCGACCGCCCGCTCGAGCGCCACCAGGACCAGTTGCGGGTCGACGCCACGTTCCCAGCGCTTGGCCGCCTCGCTGAACAGCCGGTGCCGCCGCGCGGTCCGGCCGACCATGACCGGGTCCCAGTGCGCGGCCTCGAGCAGCACGTCGACAGTGTCCGGCTGCCACTCGCTGGTCTCGCCGCCCATCACCGCGGCCAGCGAGATCGGGCCGGTGTCGTCGCAGATGACCATGTCCTCGGCGTCCAGCACCCGGGCGACACCGTCCAGGGTGGTCAGCTTCTCCCCCGGTGTGGCCCGGCGCACGACCAGGCCGCCGTGCAGCCGGCCGAGGTCGAACACGTGCATCGGCTGGCCGAGTTCGAGCATCAGGTAGTTGGTGATGTCCACCGGCAGCGAGATGGCCCGGACGCCCGAGGCGACCAGCCGGCGCTGCATCCACGCCGGCGACGTCGCGGCCGGGTCGATGCCCCGGACCACGCGGGCGGCGAACCGGTCACAGCCCACGATGTCGCCGACGGTCACCGGATAGGCCGGATCGGCCGTCCCGGCCTGCGCCGAGCCGAGGCCCGGGTCGGTGAACGGCACCCCGAAGTACTGCGACAGCTCCCGGGCGATGCCGCGCACGCTCATCTCGTACCCGCGGTCCGGGGTGATCTCGACGTCGATCAGCACCTCGTCCAGCCCCACCACCGGCCGCGCGTCGGCGCCGGGGACGCCGGCGTCCGGCGGCAGCACGACGATGCCCGCGTGGTCGTCGCCCAGTCCGAGCTCGCGGGCCGAGCAGATCATCCCGTTGGACGGCTTCCCGTACGTCCTGCGCGCCCCCACGTGGAAGTCGCCCGGCAGCACCCCGCCCGGCAGGATCACCACGACCAGGTCGCCGGCCGCGAAGTTGGTCGCCCCGCAGACGATTTCCTGAGGGGAGGACCGGCCGACGTCGACGTGCGTGAACCGGATCGGCTTCTTGAACCCGGTCAGCTCCTCGATGTCCAGCACCCGGCCGACCACCAGCTCCCCGGTCACGGTGGCGGTCTGATCCACGATGGACTCGACCTCCATGCCCAGGTTGACCAGAGCGGTGTCCAGCTCGGCCACGGTCAGTCCGGCGGGCAGCGCGACGTACTCCTGCAGCCACGACAGCGTCGTCCTCACGGCGTCAGACCTCCATGCCGAAGTGGCGGGTGAACCGGACGTCGCCCTCGACCATGTCGCGCATGTCGGAGACGCCGTTGCGGAACATCAGCGTGCGCTCGACGCCCATGCCGAACGCGAAACCGGAGTACCGCTCCGGGTCGATGCCGCAGGCGGTCAGCACCCGCGGGTTGACCATGCCGCAGCCACCCCACTCGACCCAGCGCGGCCCGTCGCGGTGCTGCGCGAACCACACGTCGAACTCCGCCGACGGCTCGGTGAACGGGAAGTAGTGCGGCCGCCACCGGGTCCGGGCGTCCGGCCCGAGCATGGCCCGGGCGAAGTGGTCCAGCGTCCCGCGCAGGTGCGCCATGGTGATGCCCTCGTCCACCACCAGACCCTCGATCTGGTGGAACACCGGGCTGTGGGTGGCGTCGAGCTCGTCGGTCCGGTACGCCCGCCCCGGGCACACGACGGAGATCGGCGGCGTCCGCGACAACATGCTGCGCACCTGCCCCGGCGACGTGTGCGTGCGCATCACCAGACCGGGCAGGTCGACATGGAACGTGTCCATCGCCCCGCGGACCGGGTTGTCCGGCCCGATGTTGAGCGCGTCGAAGTTCGCCCACTCGAGCTCGAGCTCCGGGCCCTCGGCGATCTCGAAGCCCAGCCCGATGAACAGGTCGCTCATGTGCTCCATGAGCGTGGTCAGCGGATGCCGGGCGCCGCGCGGGCGGCGGTCCCACGGCAGGGTGACGTCCACGCGGTCCTCGACCAGGGCGCGGGCGGCGCGTTCCAGCGACAGCTCGGTCACCCGGGAGTCGTACGCCCCCTGGATCGACTGGCGGGCCAGGTTGACGCGCTTGCCGGCCTCGGACTTCGCGGCCGGCGGCAACGAGCCGATCTCCCGCCGGGCCAGCGAGACGGCCGACTTGTCGCCGAGATGGACGGGCTTCAGCGCACCCAGCGCGTCGAGGTCGGAGGCCTCGGCGAACGCCTTCTCGGCGTCGAGCACGGCGGCTTCGAGCGCGGACTCGTCGAGCAGGGCGGCCTGCTTCGGATCGTACGGATCATTGCGATAGGACATGACGCGGCGAACTCCCTCAACCGGACAGCAAACGGCAGTCTACGGAGGCGCGGCTGGGCCGCCGCCCGCCGGTCAGGGATTGCGCGAAGGAGAGAGCTCAGCGCCCGCGACCAGCGGGCCTGATAAACAGCGTCATCTCCGGCATGTCCTGAGGATACCGCAAGATCAAGGTCGTCTTCCCATGTCCGTCGTGGTCCGGAACGTATGCTCCCGCGGGCACCGGGCCGGGGCCCACCTACGGCGGCCCTGGCCCTGCCAGGTCCGTGCGTGGCCGACCGCGCCGCCGCTGCGTACTCAGCGCCGGCCGGGCGGACTTCCCGGGGACACGTCGTCGCCGGGCGTGGGCGTTACCGGCGGAACCTCGCAGACATTGCCCTCGCACACCCCCGCGCCGCCGGCGGCAAGGATCGTGAACGACGGCGCGGGCACCTCGGTGAGGCGTGCCCGGGGCGCGGGCGTCCCGGCGCGGCTCGTCGGGGGCGCAGGCGTCTCGCCGTGGCGTGCCGGGGGCGCCGGGTCCGGGGCGGTCATGCCGGCTGGCCGGTCTCGGCCCCGACCTTGGTCAGGACCTCGGCGAAGACGGCCGGGTCCTGGGCGCCCGAGACGCCGTACCGGTCGTTGAAGACGAAGAACGGGACGCCGCGGATGCCGTACTGCGCGGCGGTCCGCACATCGGCGTCCACCTCGGCGGCGTACTCCCCGGCCGTCAGCGACCGGATCACGTCGTCGCGGTCGAACCCCAGGCCGGCGGCAAGGTCGGCGAGCTCGTCCAGATGCCCGGTGTGCAGTCCCTCGGTGAAGTAGGCGGTCAGCAGCCGGTCCTTCGTCTCCGCCTGGCGGCCGCGAGCCTTGGCGTAGTGCAGCAGCTCGTGCGCCTTGCGGGTCCGGGCCAGATGCAGCCGGTCGAAACGGAACGCCAGCCCGACTTCGGCCCCGGTGGCCGCGAGCTGCTCCTCCATGGTCCGCGCCTGTGCGGTGGTGACGCCCATGTGGGAACTGAGGAAGTCGGCGTGACTGCCCTGGTAGTCGACGGGTGCGTCCGGGTTGAGCTCGAACGAATGGTATTCGACCTCGACCGGCAGGCCGGTGGCGGCGACGGCCGCCTCGAACTTGCGCTTGCCGATGTAGCAGAACGGGCAGGCGATGTCGGACCACACGTCGACCTTGATCGGAGCGTCCATCGGTGCATCCACCTTCCGCGGCGATAAATTGAACCGTTCCTCAAGTTACTCTGAGGTGAGGGGCAGATCCAAGTGAGGAGCATCGTGGCCGCCAAGTTGCGCCGGGACGCCCGGGAGAACGTGGAGAAGCTCACCGCCGCCGCTGTCGAGGTGTTCCGGCAGCAGGGCTTCCACGCCCCGCTGGACGAGGTGGCCCGGGCCGCCGGCGTGAGCATCGGCACGCTCTACAACCGGTTCGGCAGCCGCGAGGCGCTGATCGACGCCGCGGCGCCGGTGATCGCGGCCGAACGCACCGACCGGCTCGCCGCCGACGCCCAGGCGCAGCCCGATCCGTGGCGGCGGTTCCGGCACTACGTGACCGGCCTGCTCGAGTTGCAGGCGGCCAGCCCGCCGGTCGACGACATGATGGTCCGCCGGTATCCGGAGTCCACGACGCTGACCCGGCAGTGCGACAACGCCCTGCGGCACGCGACGCGGTTCATCGCCGCGGCCCACGCCGACGGCAGCCTCCGCCCCGACTTCCAGCCGGCCGATCTCACCGCGCTGTTCCTGGCCACCTCGGGCATCCTGCGCGGCTGCACCGGCGTCCCGGCCGACGCGTGGCGCCGGCATCTCGAGTTCCTCCTGGATGGACTCCGGACCGGAGCACGCCCCTGACGCCGCCAGGGCGGCCCGCCGGGCAAACCCGGCACGAACAGCGCCGGTGAACAGTTCCGCGAAAGTGTCGCACCCCCGGCAGGATCGGCCCCGCCCGCGCGGATGGGCGTCAACCGGCGGCCGGCTTCTGCCACACCGAGATGTGCATGTCGCTGTCGGCGGTGAAGGGGGCGCGGTGCCAGTCGGACCAGCGTTCGCGCGGGACCAAGCCGGCGAGGCGGCCCATCAGGTCGAGTTCGGCCGGCCAGACATAGCGGTGCGGAGACGAGAACGTCGCGAGCCGGCCCTCGATCGTCCAGTGGTGGTGAGACACCGCGATCTGTGAGGCGACGTCGTACACCTCGTAGCCCAGGTGGCCGGATGTCGCGGTGAAGACCCGGGTCGTCTCCCCCGGCGGCAGGCGCCGCAGCGCGGGGACGTAGGTTTCGATGACGAAGCAGCCTCCCGGTTCCAGGTGGGTGGCGGCGTTGCGGAAGG
>CAXSDA010000035.1:0-34497 GCA_964236515.1 uncultured Actinoplanes sp. | reverse complement strand
CCGTCGCCGACCTGGACCTGCTCGTCCTGGGTGACCAGGTTGGTGATCGTGTTGCGCAGCAGGTAGACCAGCTCGAACCTCCGGCCGACGGTCGTGGTCGCGTAATCGCCGGCCGTCACGCCGATCGCCGGGCCGCCGTCCTGCGCGCGGAGCTGAGCGATCATCGCGGGTGACAGCTCGATCCCGGACACGTCGATCCT
Organism: uncultured Actinoplanes sp.; assembly: GCA_964236515.1. Classification (GTDB taxonomy): domain Bacteria; phylum Actinomycetota; class Actinomycetes; order Mycobacteriales; family Micromonosporaceae; genus Actinoplanes. Next base: position 34,297 of record CAXSDA010000035.1, on the reverse strand, counting down.
TCGGCGACTCAACGGAATGGCGATCCGTCCCGTGCCGACGCCCAGCTCCAAGGCGGAACCGCCGGCTGCCAGACCGGCGAGGAGGTCCACGGCCGGGTCGATCACGGCCGGGTCGAACAGCTCCGGCCACAGGATGGCGTACCGGGTGGCGATCCAGTCGTCGAAGTGGGTCTCGGGCATCTCAGGCTCCGGTCGTCAGCGCGGCCAGCAGCATCGCGTGGATGGTGCCGACGTAGCGGTCGTCGGCGCGGCCGGGGGCGGTGAACGTGTGCACCACCAGGGGGCCGGCCAGCAGGTCCAGGGCCGCGTCCACGTCCAGCGACGGCGGGACCTCACCGCGGGCGGCGGCGCGCTCGAGCATGGTGGCGACGGTGGCCCGGCGGGGGACGGTGATCGCGGCCCGGAGGTCGTCGCCCAGGGCCGGGTTGCGCATGGACTCGGCGAACAGGTCGCCGGCGATGCGCGCCACGATGGGGTGGCCCATCGCCTCCCGGGTGGCGCCGAGGAACGCCCGGAGGTCGCCGTCCAGGCTGCCGGTGTCGGGCAGCTCGGCCACGGCCACCGCGCGCGGGGCGATCACCTCCAGGATCATCGGCTCCTTGCGGGGCCAGCGCCGGTACAGCGCCGCCTTCCCGACGCCGGCCCGGTGGGCGACGGCGCTCATCGAGAACGCGCCGTAGCCCTTCTCGGCCAGTTCCTCGATCACGGCGTCGGCGATCGCGGTGGTGACCCGTTCCCGCAGCTTCGCCGCGCCCCGGGCCGGGGGCGTGGGACTCATGCCGGGTCGAGGGGCGGAAGCGCCGTCAGGCCGATCTGCTGGAGGAACCAGAGGCTGTCGGCATTGGCCCAGTACTCGGCGATCCTCCCGTCCACCAGGCGCAGGATGTCGGTGCCGTAGAACCGGACCGGAGTGCCCGGAGCCGCGGCCGCGCCGGGGAAACCGCCCCGGTAGGACGCGTCGGCCCGCCACCGCACGACGACCATGTCGCCGTCGCGGATCGGCCCGACCTCGATGGTGAAGTGCAGGCCCTCCATCACCTGGTGGGCGCCGCTCACCCAGGCGTTGAGTGAGTCGCGACCGGCGGTGTCGCCGGCCGCGCCGCCGGTCAGGGGCGCCGCGTGCGACACGAAGCCCTCGTCGATGATCTTCGGGGTCTGGGACAGGTCGCCGTCCCAGAGAGCGGCCCAGTCGCGGGCCAGGTCGAGCGTGGCCTGATCGGTGGTCATGGGGTCTCCTTCAGCTCTTGGAACGGAACTGACCCGTTCCGCACAAGAGTTAACCACGACGTCGGCGAGAGTGCAAACGACCGTCAGGGCCGGCCGTCGAACGGGATCGGGCAGCGCGGTTCACCGGCGCAGGTGACCAGGTCGTCGCAGCCGGCGTCGACGGCCGCGCGCAACGTTGCCGCGATGACCTGCAGGTCCGCGATCTTCGCCTCGACCTCGGCCAGCTTGTTCTGCGCCCGGGCCGGCAGACCGGCGCCACGGCCCGGCCGGGGACGGCCGGCGCCGTGGCTGGTCCGGTTAGGGTCGGCGTCGGCGCCCGGCCGGTGTGGGCCGGCGCCGCGGCCGGGCCGGTGACGGCCGGCGTCGAGCAGGTCGGCGATGTCGTCCAGAGTGAACCCGAGCCGTTGCGCGGCCTTGATCATCCGCAGCTCGGTGACCATGCCGGCCGCGTACTGACGGTGGCCGCCCGGGGTGCGTCCGGGCTCGGCGATGAGGCCGCGCCGTTCGTAGTAGCGCAGTGTCTGCGGGTTGACCCCGGCGGCGGCCGCGACCTCGCCGCTGCGGAGCCCGCTCACGCGGCGGCCGGAGGCAGGACGGCGGCCGGAGGCAGGACGGCGGCCGGAGGCAGAGCGGCGGCCGGAGGCAGGGCGACGGCCGGAGGCAGGGCGACGGCCGGAGGCAGGGCGACGGCCGCCCGGCCGGCGAGCGCGTCCAGCACGGCGACGTGCGCGGCCGGCACCCGCACGTCGAGCCGTACGAAGGCACCGTCCGGAGTGAACTCGAACGCGAAGAACGAGCAGCACGCGCTCTCCCGGGCGGTCAGGTCCCGGGCATCGGAGGCGGCCGCCGGGTCGAGGAGCCACCGGAGCCGGGTCGGCGACAACCGCTGCTGCCCGCGCAGCGCGACCGCGAACAGGTCGTCGAACTCGGCCACCCGCAACGGCCGGTCCGCGGTGGGCAGGGTGCACGCCTCGTCATCGAAGGTCATGCCCCGACGGTAAGCCCGTACCCGGGTACCGGATGCAAGCCCGCTCAGGAATTGACCGCGACCGTGATCCCGGCCCGCCGGGCCACCGGCTCGTCCATTGCGGCCAGCGCCACCCCGGCCTCGGCCAGCGGGATCACCGCGCCGACCAGCCGGGCCGGGTCGAGGCGGCCGTCCGCGATCATCGCCAGCATCGGCGGGTAGCCGGCCGCGGCCATCCCGTGCGAGCCGGACACCTGCAGCTCCCGGGCCACGACGAGGTCCCACGGCAGGGGCGCCGAGCCGAAGATCAGCCCGGCCTGGACATGCCGGCCCCGGCGGCGCAGGCTGCGCACGGATGCCTCGGCCGTGGCTGCCGAGCCGTACGCGTCCAGGGCCAGGTGCGCCCCGCCCCGGGTCAGCTTGACGACCTCGGTGGCGTCCCAGGTCACGGTCGCGCCCAGCGCCGCGGCGGCGTCGCGGGCGGCCGGCGACGGGTCGACCGCGACCACCCGGGCGCCCAAGGCCACGGCGATCATCACCGCCGACAGGCCGACTCCGCCGCACCCGAAGACGGCGACCTGCTCCCCCGGCCAGAGCAGCTCGTGGCCGGTGAGCGCCCGGTACGCGGTGGCGAACCGGCAGCCCAGCGCGGCCGCGGTCACGAAGTCCACGTCGTCGGGCAGCCGGACCAGGTTGGTGGCGGCCGCGGTGACCACGACCTGCTCGGCGAACGAGCCCGCCCGGGTGAATCCGGGCTGGGTCTGGTTCGGGCAGACCTGGGCGTCCCCGGTCCGGCACCACGAGCAGCGCCCGCACCCGTTGACGAACGGCGCGGTCACCCGGTCGCCGGCCGCGAATCCGTCGACATCCGGGCCGGCGACGGCGACGACCCCGGCGAACTCGTGGCCGGGGACGTGCGGCAGCGACACCGGATCGTGGCCCCGCCACGCGTGCCAGTCGGACCGGCAGATCCCGGTCGCCCGCACGTCGACGACCACGCCGTCCACCGGGCACGCCGGCGGCGGGACGTCGGTCAGTTGCAGCGGGCCGCCGACCGCGGAGTAGACGATGGCCTTCACCGGCGTTGCGCCCGGGCCGACGCGTACAGGCAGACGGCGGCGGCCGCGGCCAGGTTGAGGCTCTCGGCGCCGCCGTAGATCGGCACCCGGACACGCCGGTCGGCGGCGGCCAGAAGGTCGTCGGGCAGGCCGTGCGCCTCCGAGCCGAACAGCCACGCCACCGGCCCGGCCAGGGTGCCGTCGTCGATCAGGTCGTCCAGGCCGCTGTCGCCGTACCCGGTGGCGGCGAGCACCGTCAGCCCGGCGCCGCGCAACCGGGCGAGATCGAGCTCCCGGGCCCGGACGACGTCGACCTGGAAGAGGCTGCCGGCCGACGCCCGGACACATTTCCCGTTGTACGGGTCGACCGCGTCGCCGGCGAACACCACCGCGCCGGCCCCCGCGGCGTCGGCGGTGCGCAGGACGGTCCCGGCGTTGCCCGGGTCGCGGATGCCGGCCGCCACCGCCACCAGCCGGGGCCGTTTGGCCAGGGCGTCGGCCATCGGCACGTCGATCTGGTCGCACACGGCGACCAGACCCTGCGGCTGCACGGTCTCGGCCAGCGCCTCGAGCGCCTCCTCGTCGACCGGCGACACCGACGGGGCGAGTGCCACCAGGTCGGCGTGCCGGAGCAGCGCCGTGTCGGTGGCGAAGAGCTCCCGGACGACACCGGCGGTCAGCGCCGACCGGACGGCCTGTGGCCCTTCGGCGAGGAACTGCCCGGTGCGGTCACGGTCGCGGCGGCGTTGCAGGCGCCGGGCGGCGACGACCCGGGGCGTACGGGCGGTGTATGTCAAAAGATCTCCGGAAACACGAAGGGCGTCCCCCGTCGGAGAACCAACGGAAGACGCCCGAAACGTACGTGCGTTACGTCAGGCCGCCTGAGCGGCGGCGCCGCCGGTGCCCTCGGCCGCGACGGCCGCGCGGGCGATCTCGACGATCGCCGCGAACGACGTGGCGTCATTGACCGCCATGTCGGCCAGGATCTTGCGGTCGACCTCGACCTCGGCCAGCCGCAGGCCCTGGATGAGCCGGTTGTAGGTCATGCCGTTGGCCCGGGCCGCGGCGTTGATCCGGGTGATCCACAGCTGGCGGAAGTCGCCTTTGCGGTCCCGGCGGTCGCGGTAGGCATACTGCATCGAGTGCAGCATCTGTTCTTTCGCCTTGCGGTACAGGCGCGAGCGCTGTCCGCGGTATCCGCTGGCGCTCTCCAGCAACGTGCGACGCTTCTTCTGGGCGTTCACAGCCCGCTTGACGCGTGCCATTTCTGTACTCCTAACAGGAAAACGTGAGTGGCGCGCGCGTCAGCGGCCCAGCAGCTTCTTAATTCGCTTGGTGTCGGCTTCGGCCACCTCAACGGTGCCGGTCATGCGCCGGGTGACGTGGGAGGACTTGACCTCCAGGTGGTGACGCTTACCGGCGTGCTGGCGGACCAGCTTGCCTTTTCCGGTCACCTTCACCCGCTTGCCGGTACCGGTGTGCGGCTTGAACTTCGGCACTTCGAACGCCTCTTTCCGATGTCGGTCTGCCCGTGGCGAACGGGCCGGCCCTTACTCTGCAGTGGTGTCGGCCGTCTCGGCGACTTCGGCCGGCGCGACGCCGGCACCGTCACCCTCGCGCGGCTCGCGCGGGGCACCGGCCCGGGCGGCGACCGCGGTCGCGGCAGCCACCTTGGTGGCCCGGTGCGGAGCCAGCACCATGATCATGTTGCGACCGTCCTGCTTCGGACTCGACTCCACGAAACCGAGATCCGAGATCTCCTCGCTGAGCCGGCGCAGAAGCCGGAACCCGAGCTCCGGACGGCTCTGCTCACGACCACGGAACATGATCGTCACCTTGACCTTGTCGCCCGCCTTGAGGAACCGGACAACGTGACCCTTCTTGGTCTCGTAGTCGTGCGGGTCGATCTTCGGCCGGAGCTTCATTTCCTTGATGACGGTCTGCTGCTGGTTACGCCGTGCCTCGCGGGCCTTCAGTGCGCTCTCGTACTTGAACTTGCCGAAGTCCATGAGCTTGCACACCGGCGGCCGCGCCATCGGAGCAACCTCGACCAGATCCAGATCGACGTCCGCGGCCAGCTGGAGAGCGCGCTCGAGCGGCACGATGCCGACCTGCTCACCCTCCGGACCGACCAGTCGGACCTCACGGGCCCGGATCTGTTCGTTCACGCGTGGTTCGACGCTGATGGGGCCTCCTCAGAACGATCAATATGGCCAATGTCGGTCGGCCCCGGCGTCGTGCAGCTACGACGACGCCCAAGGAAAGCAGAAGGCCCCGGCGAAGACGCCAGGGCCCGCTCGACCGGTCATCGGCGCCCATGAGGACGCTCCCCGAACCCGAGATGCTTCTCGAGTCGGGTGACCGGACCCGGCCGCCACAGCGTCTTTCAAAGCTGAGCGAATCGGGTGGGAACCAGCGGGCTCCTCTTTCGCGCCTGCACCCTTAAATCGGGGCAGGCGTGGTCGACTGCCTAACAGGCTACCACTAGGCGTGCGCGGCGGCCGAATGGAGGGCCCGGAGCGTGCGGACGCCGTCCACCGCGTAGTCCTTGTCCACCGCCTGCAGGGCGTGCACCGACACCACGTCGTCGTCCGCCAGCTCGAGCGTGGCCCAGGCGGCGCTGCGGTCGAACCGCACCGCGCGGACCACCGCCCACGGCAGCTGGTACCCGCCGATCACGTTGCGGATCTTGACGCCGTCGGCGTCGGCCCACACCCGGGGCCGGGTGAGGGTCAGGAAGCCGAGCCCGATGAGCACGCCCAGGCCGATCATCGCAGCCTGGTCGCCGCGCTGGAACGTGCCCGAGTCCTCGAAGCCGGCCGACCCGTGCAGGCCGAAGCTGATGCCGGTGAACAGCACGACCACCGCGGCCGCGCCGATCCCGGCGACCCAGCGGATCCGCTTCGGCCGGTACGCGACCGTCTCTGTCACCACGGGTCGACTATAGGCGGCAGTTGGCGATGTCGGTCACCAGGATGGCGCGCGCGCCCAGCTCGTACAGCTCGTCCATGACCTTGTGCACCTCGCGCCGGCGGACCATCGCCTGCACCGCCACCCACCCCTGGCGCTGCAGCGGGGAGACGGTCGGCGACTCGATGCCGGGGGTCAGCGCGGTGGCCCGGTCCAGCAGGCCGGCCCGGACGTCGTAGGCCAGCATCACGAACCGGCGGGCCACCAGGACACCCTGCAGGCGCCGGATGAGCTGGGCCGCGCCGTCCGGCCCGCGCCCGATCAGCACCGCCGACGACTGCATGATCGGGTCGCCCAGCATGACCAGCCCGGCCTGCCGCAGCGTGGCGCCGGTCTCGACGACGTCGGCGATCAGGTCGGCCACACCCAGGCGGACCGCGTTCTCCACCGCACCGTCCAGGCGTACGACGTCGGCCTTGAGGTTGAGCTCGGCCAGGTGCCGCTCGACCACCCCGGGGTACGCGGTGGCCACCCGCCGCCCGCCGATCTCGTCCACCGAGGTCAGCGACCCGGCCGGCGCCGCCCACCGGAAGGTGGCCCCGCCGAAGCCGAGGTCGAGCAGTTCCTGCGCCGGTACTCCGGAATCGACCAGCAGGTCGCGGCCGGTGATGCCGAGGTCGAGGTCACCCGACCCGACGTAGGTGGCGATGTCGCGCGGGCGCAGGTAGAAGAACTCGACGTTGTTGCCCTCGTCGCGGCAGATCAGGTCCTTGGGGTCGGTGCGCTGCAGGTAGCCGGCGTCGCGCAGCATCTGCGCGGCCGGGACGGACAGGGTTCCCTTGTTGGGTACGGCGATACGCAGCATGACGTGCTCCTTCATGAAGTCGGGCTTCCATGGGCGAAGGGGTGCGCGTCACAGATGTCGGTAGACGTCCTTGAGGTCGAGCCCGGTCGCCAGCATCAGCACCTGGGCCTGGTACAGCAGCTGGGAGATCTCCTCGGCGGTCCGTTCCGGGCCCTCGTGCTCGGCGGCCATCCAGGACTCGGCCGCCTCCTCGACGACCTTCTTCCCGATGAAGTGCACGCCACGGTCCAGCGCCGCGACGGTGGACGAGCCCTCGGGCCGTTCCACCGCCTTCGCCTGCAACTCGGCGAACAACTCTTCGAACGTCTTCACGTGCAGATTGTGGCAGCTCATCACGGGATGGCGACGGACGGCCCCAGGCATTGAGACGTGCCCTACGCTGCCCCCATGGTCACCCGAAACACCCTCACCGTCCTCGGCTGCGCGGCCGCCGTCCTGGCCCTGTCCGCCTGCGCCCCCGCCGATGAGGACAAGCCGACCGCGGCCGGGACCGCGACCTCGACCGCGAACGCCTGCCCGCCGGGCGGCCTCGCCACCAGGGCCGCCGGCAAGCTCACCATCGGCACCGACAACCCGGCGTACGAGCCGTGGTTCTCCGACAACAAGCCCAGCAACGGCAAGGGTTTCGAGTCGGCGGTGGCGTACCAGGTGGCGCAGCGCCTGGGCTACCCGGCGGCCAATGTCACGTGGACCCAGGTGCCGTTCAACAACGCGATCGCGCCGGGACCCAAGGCGTACGACATGGACATCAACCAGTTCTCGATCACCGACGAACGCAAGCAGGCGGTCGACTTCTCCTCGGCGTACTACCTGGTCCGCCAGACGGTGATCACGCTGAAGGGCGACAAGATCGCCTCGGCGACCACCATCGCCGGACTGAAGGACGCTAAGCTCGGCGCGCAGGTCGGCACGACCAGCTACCAGGCGATCACCGATGTGATCAAGCCGTCGGCCAAGCCGCAGGTCTTCAACAGCAACGACGACGCCAAGAAGGCCCTGCAGAACGGCACCATCGACGGCCTGGTGGTGGACCTGCCGACCGCGTTCTACATGACCGGCGCCGAGCTCGACAACGGCGTCATCGTCGGCCAGCTGCCCCAGGTCGGCGTGCCCGAGCAGTTCGGCATCGTGCTGGACAAGAGCTCCGCGCTGACCAGGTGCGTCAAATCGGCGGTCGACCAGCTGCGCCAGGACGGCACCCTCGCCGTGCTGGAGAAGACCTGGCTGGCCGGCACCGGTGGCGCGCGCGAACTGACGTGACGGCGACGTACCAGCCCAGCGACACCCAGCTCGAGCGGGTCGGCTACCGGCGGCGGCAGACGGTCCGCTCGGTGCTGATCGCCGCCGTCTCCACCGCCGTGGTCGGCGTGCTGCTGGTCGTCGCGGTCACCGGGTCGCCCGGCTGGGACCGGGTCCGCGGCTCGTTCTTCAGCCTCCACATCGCCCGCCAGTCGTTCCCGGCCGTCCTCGACGGACTGTGGCTCAACCTCCGCATGCTGGTCGTGTGCGCGGTCGTGGCGCTGGCGCTGGGCCTGTCCATCGCGGTGCTGCGCACGCTGCGGGGCCCGGTGTTCTTCCCGGTCCGCGCGCTGGCCACCGGGTACACCTACCTGTTCCGGGGTGTGCCGCTGATCATCGTCATCTACCTGTTCGCCTTCGGCGTCCCCGGGCTGCGGCTGCAGGGCACCCCGAACGTGTACGTGCTGGGCGGCGCGGCGTTGGTCATCACGTACGGCGCGTACCTGGCCGAGGTGTTCCGCGCGGGCATCGAGTCGGTGCACCCGAGTCAGCTGGCGGCGGCCCGCTCGCTCGGGCTGACCTACCGGCAGACGATGCGGCACGTGGTGCTCCCGCAGGCGGTCCGGCGGGTGGCGCCGCCGCTGCTCAACGACATCGTGGCCCTGCAGAAGGACGTCGGCCTGGTGTCGCTGGCCGGGCCCATCGACGCCGTACGGGCGGCCCAGATCGCCACCGCGGAGAACTTCAACTACACCCCCTACATCCTCGCCGCCGTCCTGTTCGTCCTGCTGGCCCTGCCGCTGGTCTCGGTGACCGACTCGGTGACATTGCGGGCGGCCCGCCGCCAGAATGCGGGGATGTGATGCCGCTGCTCGAAGCCCGGGGCGTGCGCAAGACGTTCGGGAGCACGGTGGTGTTCGACGACCTGTCCCTGGACGTGGCCGAGCACGAGGTGGTGGCGCTGATCGGCGCGTCCGGATCGGGCAAGTCGACGCTGCTGCGGTGCGTCAACCTGCTGACCGGGATCGACGACGGGACGATCCGGCTGGACGGTGCGGACATCACCGATCCCCGGGTGGACCCGGACGAGGTGCGGCAGCGGATCGGCATGGTGTTCCAGTCGTTCAACCTGTTCCCGCACATGACCGTGCTGGGCAACATCACGCTGGCCCCGACCCGGGTGCACGGCCGGCCCATGTCCGACGCTCGTGATCAGGCCTTGGAGTGGCTGGGCCGGGTCGGGCTGGCCGACAAGGCGGACAGCTACCCCGACGGGTTGTCGGGCGGGCAGCAGCAGCGGGTGGCGATCGTACGGGCGCTGGTCAACACTCCGCGGTTGCTGCTGCTGGACGAGGTGACGTCGGCGCTCGACCCGGAACTGGTGGGCGAGGTGCTGACGATGATCCGCGACCTCAAGGGCGACGGTGTGACGATGGTGCTGGCCACGCACGAGATGGGCTTCGCCCGCGGTGTCGCCGACCAGGTCGTCTTCCTGGACGGCGGCCGGATCGTCGAGTCCGGCCCGCCGGCGCAGGTGCTGGGCGACCCGGTCGAGCCGCGGACCCGGCAGTTCCTGGCCCGGATCATCGAGGCCGGCCGCCTGTGAGGATCAGCCGCCGTTGACCTGGCGGATGGCCAGGACGGCGTCGAGCACGGCGACGGTGCTCTGCCAGCCCTTGTCCTCGATCGAGTCCTCCAGCCCGGCCCGGTCGCGGGCCTGGCCCAGCGACTCCACCGTCAGCACGCCGTGCCCGACCGGGGTCTGCTCGTCCAGCGCCACCCGCGTCAGCCCGGCCGTCACCGCGTCGCAGACGTAGTTGAAGTGCGCGGTCTCGCCGCGGATGACCACGCCCAGCGCGACCACCGCGTCGCACCTCTTGGCCAGCGCCTGGGCCACCACCGGCAGCTCCACCGAACCGGCCACCCGCACGGTCACCACCTCGTCGATGCCGCACGCCTTGGCCGCCTCCTGGGCCCGCTCGACCATGTGGTCGACCAGGCTCGAGTGCCAGCGCGAGCCGACGATGCCGAGCGTCAGCCCGTGCGCATCGACGGTCTGCATGTGCGGATCACCGAAGCCGGCCATTGCTCCCCCTAGGGTTCACGAATCATCATCACCCCCGGCGGAAGGCCACCGCCGGGAAATCTCAAACCGCTGCGGCAGCGTCAGCGATCACCGCGTCCAGCCGGTCGCGGGTCTCGCGCAGGCCGTCGATCCGGGCGTCGATCCGGTCCCGCTCGGCCGCCAGCCGGGCCAGCGTCTCCGGCGTGCTCACGCGAGCGTGGATACAGGGCAGGAACTCGACGATGGTCCGGCTGGACAGGCCGGCCGCGTACAACTGCTGGATCAGCCGTACGCGAGCCTCCGCGCTCCCGGCGTAGCGCCGCTGCCCGCTCGCCGACCGTTCCGAGGCCAGCAGTCCCTGCTCCTCGTAGTAGCGCAACGCCCGCACGCTCACCCCCGACCGGGTGGCCAGTTCACCGATCCGCATCACAGTCCTTGCCCCTGACGTCAACGTCAGGTTCTAGCGTACCGGGCATGGATATCAACGGATCGATCGCCCTGGTCACCGGGGCCAACCGCGGACTCGGCCGCGAATTCGCCCGGCAGTTGCGGGAGCGCGGCGCGGCCAAGGTGTACGCCACCTCGCGGGCCGCCGGGCTCGACATCACCGACACGGAAGCCGTCCGGGAAGCCGCCGCCGGAGCGGGAGACGTCACCCTGCTGATCAACAACGCCGGTGTCTCCACCGGCCACAACCTGGTCACCGGTGACCTGGCCGAGATCCGGCGCGAGATGGACACCCACTTCTGGGGCACGCTGCACATGGTCCGGGCGTTCGCGCCGATCCTGGCGGCCAACGGTGGCGGGGCCGTCCTCAACGTGTTGTCGGCACTGTCGTGGTTCGCGCACGACGGCAGCAACGCGTACGCCGCCGCCAAGGCCGCCGAGTGGAACCTGACCAACGGCGTACGGCTGGAACTGGCCGCGCAGGGCACCCAGGTCACCGGCCTGCACCTGGGCGCCGCCGACACCGACATGACGGCCGGGTACGACGGCCCCAAGGGCGACCCGGCGGTGATCGTCGCGGCCGCGCTGGACGGCCTGGCGGCCGGCCGGCTCGAAGTGGTCGCCGACGACTGGAGCGCCCACGTCAAGGCGTCCCTGGCCGGCGACCCCGCCACGTTCTATCACCTGAGTCAGCCCAGCGCCTCGAACAGGTGACCCATCCGGTCGCGCTTGGTCCGCAGGTAGCGGACGTTCTCCGGGTGCAGCCGCACGGGCATCGCCTCCCGCCCGGACACGGTCAGCCCGTACCCCTCCAGGCCGGCCCGCTTGGCCGGGTTGTTGGTGAGCAGACGCATCGAGCGGACGCCCAGGTCGTACAGGATCTGGGCGCCCGTCCCGTAGTCCCGGGCGTCGGCCGGCAGGCCCAGCTCGAGGTTCGCGTCGACGGTGTCCAGCCCGCGGTCCTGCAGCTGGTAGGCCTGCAGCTTGTGCAGCAGGCCGATGCCGCGACCCTCGTGCCCGCGCATGTAGAGCACGATGCCGCGGCCCTCGGCGGCGATCCGGTCGAGGGCCGCGTCCAGCTGCGGCCCGCAGTCGCACCGGACCGAGCCGAACACGTCCCCGGTCAGGCACTCCGAATGCACCCGGACCAGTACGTCCGCGCCGCCCCCGATGTCGCCGACGACCAGCGCGACGTGCTCGGCGCCGTCGTGCAGCGCCCGGTAGCCGACCGCGGTGAACTCGCCGTGCTCGGTCGGCAGCCGGGTCTCGACGACCCGCTCGACCTGCCGCTCGTGGTGCCGGCGGTAGGCGATCAGGTCGGCGATGCTGATCAGCGCCAGGTCGTGCTCGACGGCGAACTTCTCCAGGTCGGGCAGCCGCATCATGGTGCCGTCGTCGTTGACCATTTCGCACAGCACCCCGGCCGGCCGCAGCCCGGCCAGCACGGCCAGGTCGATCGCGGCCTCGGTGTGGCCGGGCCGGCGCAGCACGCCGCCGGCCTTGGCCCGCAGCGGCACCACATGACCGGGGCGGGACAGGTCGGACGGCTTGGTGTCGGCCGAGCCCAGCAGCCGGATCGTGTGCGCCCGGTCGGCGGCCGAGATGCCCGTGGCCACCCCTTCCCGGGCGTCGACGGTCACCGCGTACGCCGTACCGCGCCGGTCCTGATTGGTGTGGAACATCGGCGGGAGGTCGAGCCGGTCGGCGTCCTCCTCGGTCAGCGGCGCACAGATGTAGCCGGACGTGTAGCGCCGCATGAACGCCACCAGCTCGGACGTGGCGTGCTCGGCGGCGAAGATCAGATCGCCCTCGTTCTCGCGGTCCTCGTCGTCGACCACGATGACCGCCTTCCCGGCGGCGATGTCCGCGATCGCCCGTTCGATGTCAGACAGCATTACGGCCTCCCAGCAGCTTCTCCACGTACTTGGCGATGACGTCCACTTCGAGATTCACCGGGTCGCCGACGGCCTTGGCCCCGAGCACGGTCAGCTTCAGCGTGGTCGGGATCAGCCCGACGCTGAACGTGTCGTCGGTGACCTCCATGACGGTCAGCGACACCCCGTCGACGGTGATCGAGCCCTTCTCCACCACGTACCGGGCCAGGTCCGGCGGCAGCGAGAAGCGGAGCACCTCCCACTCGTCGGCGGGTTCCCGGGCGATGATCCGGCCGACCCCGTCGACGTGGCCCTGGACGAGGTGGCCGCCGAGCCGGGTGCCGGCGGTGGCCGCCCGCTCCAGGTTGACCGGGCTGCCCGGCCGGAGCGCGCCCAGCGACGAGCGCCGCAGCGACTCGCCCATCACGTCGGCGGTGAACACGCCGCCGACGTTGTCCAGGACGGTGAGGCAGACGCCGTTGACGGAGATCGAGTCGCCGTGCTGAGCGTCCGACGTGACGAGCGGCCCCCGGACGGCGATGACCGCCGAGTCACCCCCCGCGTCGGTGAGGTACTGGACCTCACCGAGTTCCTCCACGATGCCGGTGAACATTGAGGATGCCTTTCATTCCGCTTCTGGGTGGTGGGTGGGGTGGTCGGACGGCTTCTGCCGCAGGTTTGCGGTGAATCGCAGATCAGGGCCGATCCGGGTGATGTCGAGAAAGTCGAGGTCGATGGCCTCGGTGATGGTGGTGACGCCGGCCGCGGCCAGCGCGGCTGGGCCGGTGCCGAGCAGCTTGGGGGCGACGTAACCGACCACCCGGTCGACCAGGCCGTCGGCCAGGAACGTGCCGGCCAGTGTGGGGCCGCCCTCCAGCAGCACGCTGCGCACGCCCCGGGCGTACAGCTCGAGCAGCAGGGCGGTCAGGTCGACCCGGCCGCCGGGGCCGGTGCCGGCCTCGGCCGAGGTGGCGATCCAGGTGGGGGCCGAGGCATCGCACACGCGGGCGTCCCCGGGCGTACGGCCGGCGGAGTCGACGACCACACGCAGCGGCTGGCGGATGGCCGGCACGCCGTTCGCGTCCCGGACGGTGAGCTGCGGGTCGTCGGCCAGCACGGTGCCGACGCCGGCCACGATGGCGTCCACCGTGGCCCGCAGCTCGTGCACGTCGGCCCGCGCCGGAGCGGACGTGATCCACTGGCTGGTGTGGTCGGCGGCGGCCGAGCGGCCGTCCAGCGTGGCGGCGAACTTCCAGGTCACGTACGGGCGTCCACGGCGTACGGCGGTCAGCCAGGCGACGTTGCCAGCCTCGGCCCCGGCCCGTCCCATGCCCGTCTCCACCCGGACCCCGGCCGCCCGCAGCCTGGCCGCTCCCCCGGTCGCGGCCGGTGTCGGGTCGTCGACGGCGATGACCACCCGGGCGACCCCGGCGTCGATCAGCGCCTGGGCGCAGGGGCCGGTCCGGCCGGTGTGGTTGCAGGGTTCGAGGGTGACGATCGCGGTGCCGCCACGGGCGCGTTCGCCGGCCTGGGCCAGGGCGACGATCTCGGCGTGCGGGCCGCCGGCGTATGCGTGGAAACCCTCGCCGACCACGTCACCGGCCGGGTCGAGCAGCAGGGCGCCGACCACCGGATTGGGGCTGGTCGTGCCGAGGCCACGGGAGGCGAGCGCGATCGCGCGGCGCATCGCCTCGTCCTCGGTCACCATCGGGTGGACACCTTTCGCGCGGTACGGTCACGCGCGGAAAGGCGGAGAGATCGCAGGAATCGGCGACACGGGTACGGCGACCGCCGCCCCGGCCTGATCGGGCACGCTACAGCGCGCGCCACTCAGGGCCGATTCCGCGCGCTGTCTCCCATCCGGACTGTCTGACCGGGGCATGGCTGCCACCGATCAACCGTCGGCCCTGGAGTCTCACCAGGTCCACCGTCCGCCGAGGTGCGGCGTCCGGGTCGCGGGCTTACCCCGACTCGCATCGGGGATCACCGCCGGTTCGGAATTTCACCGAGTCCCGCCAGCGCGTGGTGGGTCAATCACGAGTGTGGCACGCGAGAGCCACCACGGCGACTGTCTGGCCCGTCACAGGGACCGAGCATCCTAGGAACCTAGTCGAGACGCCGGCGGTCGATCGCCACGTACGACCCGGGCTGGCTCTTGGCCACCTTCTTCATCTCCGACGCCACCGCGACCACCACCCGGGGGTCGGCGAAACGGCGGCCGCCGTTCTTCGACTCGGCCACCCCGATGGACAGCGTCACCAGGGCCGCCCGCTGCTTGTTGCCGCGCCGGTCGGGCACCTCGATGTAGCCCCGGCGGGCGTCCTCGGCGTCGTACAGCGCGTCGGCCGACGACTCGAAGTCGGTCACCGCCCGCTTGGTCAGCGGCAGCACCTGCTCCGGGGTGCAGATGAAGACGAAGTCGTCGCCACCGATGTGGCCCAGGAACACCGGCGGGGCGCCCGAGGTGGCGACCGCCCGGTGCAGGCTGCGGGCCAACGCGGTGATGAACTCGTCGCCCCGGTCGAACCCGTACACGTCGTTGACGCTCTTGAACCGGTCGATGTCGATGTAGCCGACCGAGTAGTCGCCGCCGGCCCGCATCCGATCCACGATCTCGCGGCGGACCCGGGCGTTGCCGGGCAGGCCGGTCAGCGGTGAGACCTCGCGGAACTCCTTGTTGCGCCGCAACGTGGAGGACACCCGGGCGATCAGCTCGGCGGTGTCGAACGGCTTGACCAGGTAGTCGTCCACGCCGGCGGTGAGCCCGACGACCTTGTCCACGGTCATGCTCTTGGCGGTCAGCATGATCACCGGCAGGGCCGAGGTCAGCGGCTCGGCGCGCAGCCGGCGGGTCAGCTCGACGCCGTCCATGTTCGGCATCATCCAGTCGACCACGGCCAGGTCGGGCCGCCGGTTGGCGACCACCTCGAGGGCGTCCCGGCCGTCCTTGGCCCGGATCACCTCGAAGCCGTGGACCTTGAGGTTGAACTCGACGAAGCCGGCGATGTCGTCGTCGTCGTCGACCACCAGGATGACGTCCGGACGCTCGTCCGGTTCCCGCTCGATCTCGTCCGGCTTGACCCGGACCCCGCCCGTACTCACGCCCGCACCGCCGACCGTGCGGCCAGCGCGCGGAGCTTGCGGATCGCCTCGGCCGGGTCGTCGGCGCCGTAGACGGCGGTGCCGGCCACGAACGCGTCCGCCCCCGCCTCGGCCGCCTGCTCGATGGTGTCGGCGGCGATCCCGCCGTCCACCTCGATCCGCACCGACAGGCCCTTGGCCGACACCCGTCGCCGCACGTCGCGCACCTTGGCCAGCATCTCCGGAAGGAAGGACTGGCCGCCGAACCCGGCCTTGATGGTCATGATCAGCAGCGTGTCCACAAAGGGCAGCAGCTCGAGGTACGGCTCGACGGGGGTGTCCCGGTCGATCGCCAGGCCGGCCCGGGAACCAGCGGCCCGCAGCGTCTTCGCCAGCCTCACCGGGTTCTCGCAGGCCTCGGCGTGGAACGTCACGTTGTACGCCCCGGCCTCGGCGTAGCCGGGCGCCCAGCGCTCCGGGTCGTCGATCATCAGGTGTATGTCGAACGGGAGTTCGGTCGCCCGGCGCAGGCTCTGCACCACCGGCAGGCCGATCGTCAGGTTCGGGACGAAGTGGTTGTCCATGACGTCGACGTGCACCCAGTCGGCCGCACCCTCGACGGCGTGCACCTCATCCGCCAGGTGGGCGAAATCCGCGGCCAGGATGCTGGGGGCGATGATCGGCGATGGCTCCACGGCAGAAGTGTATGACCTCCCCGGCATGATCATGGCCTGTCCCCACAGTCGCTCCGCCGTGCGCTAGGTTGCCCGCACACACCAATCGGGAGGCGACGTGCGACGGTGGATCGCGCTGGTGGCGATCTTCGCGCTGGCCGGCTGCGGTTCGCACGGCGATCTCACCCACAGCTGGGCGCTGCCGCCGGCACCGGTGCCGTTCCGCCCCGCGATCGGCCAGTGCTTCGACCACGTGGCCACCACCGACGGCCTGGCTGACTACGCGCCGTACGCGTGTGCCGATCTGCACGCGACCGAGTCCTTCTACGTCGGCACGCTGCCCGCCGCCGCGGCCCGGGCGGAGGCAGCCGACCCGGTGAACGGCTCCCCGGCCCAGCAGGCGGCCGGACTGGAATGCGTCCGGCGGGTGCCGGCGTTCACCGCCGGCGACTTCCATGCGGCGTCGCTGACCGTACGGCCGGTACTCCCGACTCCGAAGGCCTGGGCGAGCGGGGCGCGCTGGTTCCGCTGCGACATCCTGCAGATCGAGTTGGGTGGCGACGCCCCGATCTCGCGGCGCGGCTCGCTCAAGGGCTACCTGGGCGGCGCCGCCGGGGCCGGCCTCACTCTGGCCTGCTTCGACCCGGTGGAGAGCGGCGCCCGGATCGCCCGCATGACACCCGTGCCGTGCACCCGCAAGCACCATGCCGAGTACGCCGGGCAGTGGGCGCCGAGGCGCCCGACGGAGAGGATGCTCACCGACGACGCGCAGACCGGCCGGGGCTGCAACACGGTGATCGCCAAGTACACCGGCGTGCCCGACGACAGCAACCTCAAGTACCGGACCGGCTGGATCGGCTTCTCCCCCACCCCGGACGACTGGAACGCCGGGATCCGGGACGTGCGGTGCTTCCTGTGGCTGGACGACGTCACCGTCACCGGGTCCTACCGCAACGCCGGCCCGAAGAAGTTCAAGATCAACTACGCCTAGGGGCCGGCGCCGGGTGGGTCAGGGCTTGGAGTGGTCCAGCACCCGCCGGGAGAACTCGGCGGTGTCGTTCAGGCGCGGGTATTCCTCGTCGGGCACGGGCACGCCGAGGAAACGGCACAGCGGCTCCCACCCCTGGCCGGACTCGTACTCGAGCAGCCGGTCGGCCGGCACGGTCCGCCGGACCTCGTCGTTGTGCTCGTTGAACACCTGGATCGCGTAGTCGCGGTCACCGAAACGGCCGTGGAAGGTGCCGTCCCAGTTGGTCGCGTCGCACATCTCGCGGAAGTTGTTCATCCACGGCGGCGTCGGCTGGTTGGTGGCCTTCCAGATGGTGCGCTCGGCACTGTCGTACCACTTCTCCGGATCGCGGACGGTGAGGATCACCTTGGCCTGCGGGTACTTCGCCACCAGCTCACGCCAGAAGTAGACGCCGGGCCAGTCCACCGTCGACGAGTAGCCGTCGAGCGCCTTGTCCAGCGCGGCCGGGTCGCCGCCGACCGCCTCGGTGAACAGGTGGCTGCGTTCCTGGTCGCCGATCAGCGGCATCATGTGCGCACATGGCCCCTGACCGAGACGTTCCAGAGCGGCCTTCAGGCTGAGCGTGCCGGTTCGTCCGAATCCCACACCGATGACATCCATGCCGCCTTCCTACCCAGACTTGTGAGATCGAAAAAGTCGACATGCCGGTAAGTCAGCCGGTCCGGCGTAATACCGCCAGGAACATGGCGTCCGTGCCGTGCCGGTGCGGCCACAGCTGTACGGTCGGCCCCGCCCCGAGCAGCGGCATGCCCGGCGGCAGCAACGGGCGGGCGTCCACGAAGTCCACGTCGACACCGCTGCGCCGCGCCGCCTCGGTCACCGTCACCTGCGTCTCGACGACGTGCGGGGAACAGGTCACATAGGCCACGACGCCGCCCGGGCGGACCGCCCGCAACGCCGCCACCAGCAGTTCCCGCTGCAACCGGGTCAGCGGCGGCAGATCGGCGGGGACGCGGCGCCACCGGGCTTCGGGGCGGCGGCGCAGCGAGCCCAGCCCGGTGCAGGGCGCGTCCACCAGCACCCGGTCGAACGACCCTTCGGGCAGGTCGGGGTCGCGGCCCACGGACCGGCCGTCCACCGGCAGCACGGTCACCGGTAGACCCTGGGTCGCGCGTTCCACCAGCCGGGCCCGGTGCTCGGTGACCTCGACCGCGGTCACCCCGGCGCCACGCTGGACGGCGATCGAACCGAGCAGGGCCGCTTTGCCGCCGGGGCCGGCGCACAGGTCCAGCCAGCGGTGGTCCGGTCCGTCGATCGGGGCGGCGAGCAGAGCCGCCGCGACCAGCTGGGAGCCCTCGTCCTGGACGTGGGCGCGGCCCTCGGCGATGGCGGCCAGCTCACCCGGGGAGCCGCCGCCGAGGTAGACCGTGTACGGCGAGAACGCGCCCGGCGTGCCCCCGACCTCGTCGGCGAGCTCGACCGCGTCCGCCCGGCCGGGCCGGGCACACAGATGCACGGCGGCCGGCTGGTTGTCCTCGATCAGCAGCCGGGCGGTGTCCTCGAGATCGCCGCCGAGCGCCTCGGAGAACGCCCGGATGATCCACGGCGGATGGTTGTAGCGGACCGACAGATTGCCGACCGGGTCGGCCGCGTAGTCCGGGGCCAGCTTGGTCAGCCACGTCTCCAGGTCGCCGGTCTCGGAGATCTCCCGCATCACGGCGTTGGCGAACCCGGCGGCGCCCGGCGCCACCGACCGGACCAGGTCGACGGTCTGGTTCACCGCGGCGTGCGCCGGCACCCGGGTGTAGAGCAGCTGGTACGCCCCGAGGCGCAACGCGTCCCGGGCGGGCGGGTCGATGCGGGCCACCTCGCGCCCGGCCGCCGCCGCCACGACCAGGTCGAGCGTGCCCATCGCGCGCAGCGTGCCGTAGGTCAGCTCGGTGGCGAACGCGGCGTCGCGTCCGTGCAGCCGCATGTCGCGCAGAATCTCGGCCAGAACCAGATTGCCGTACGCGTCGTCACGGTGCACCGCCGCGATCGCCTCGTACGCGGCCTGCCGGGCCGGGTCGGTGGGCGGCCGGCCGGCGCGCGGGGCCCGGCCGGAGCGGGCGTCACGGCCCTCGGTCCGCCCGTAGCCGGGGCCGCCGGGCTTGGCGGGACGGCCCGAGCCGTGCGGGCGGTCGGCGCGGTGGTCGGTCACGAGAGGGCCTCTTCCGGCTGGACCCGCAGGCCCCGGGCCCAGTCGGTGGCGGACATGGCTTTCTTCCCGGCCGCCCGGACCTGGCCCAGGACCACCGGTGTGGTGGCGGTGCCGGCCAGCACCTGGGTCCGTTCGACCCGCAGCTCCCCCGGTTTCAGGCCGGTCACATTGGCCACCGGGTGCACGGGGCCGAGCTTGACCCGGTCGTCCCGGAACGTCGTCCAGGCCCCGGGCGCCGGAGTGCACGCCCGGACCCGCCGGTCCACCGCGAACGACGGATCACTCCAGCGCACCCGGGCGTCCTCGACCGTGATCTTCGGGGCGAGCGTGACGCCGTCGGCCGGCTGCGGGTGGGCGCGGGCGGTGCCGTCCCCGATCGCGTCGAGCACCGCCACCAGCAGCCCGGCGCCCTCGGTGGCGAGCCGTTCGAGGAGGTCACCGGAGGTGTCGGTCGGCCGGATGGCCTCGGTCAGCGTGCCGTACACGGGTCCGGTGTCCAGACCCGCCTCGAGTTCGAAGACGCTGGCTCCGGTGACCTCGTCGCCGTGCAGCACGGCGTGCTGCACGGGCGCGGCGCCGCGCCAGGCCGGCAGCAGCGAGAAGTGCAGGTTGAGCCAGCCGTGCCGGGGGATCTCCAGGGCCGGCGGCGGGACCAGGGCGCCGTACGCGACCACGGGCACACAGTCCGGGGCGAGCGCGCGCAGCCGGTCCTGGAAGTCGGGCTCGCGGGGCCGCTGCGGAGTGAGCACCTCGATGCCGTGCTCGTCGGCCCAGACGCCGGCGGCCGAGCGGACCACCTGGCGGCCGCGGCCGGCCGGCGCGTCCGGCCGGGTCACCACCGCGACCAGTTCGTGGCGGGACGCGGCGATGGCGTCCAGGGCCGGGAGGGTGACAACCGGCGTGCCGGCGAAGACGAGGCGCATGCTCACCGCCCCAGCCCGAAGATGCCCCGGCCGTGCGGGCTCTCCTTGACCACCGGCGGCGCGGCCGCCTCGTACCACTCGGAGGCCCGGATCTGCTTCATCGCGTCCTTGCGGCCGGCCGCGTCCAGCCGGTCCACGAACAGCACCCCGGCCAGGTGGTCGGTCTCGTGCTGGACGCAGCGGGACATCAGCCCGGTGCCGATCAGGCGGACCGGGTCGCCGTACTCGTTGAAGCCCTGGGCGACCACGTTCTGCCGGCGCTTGGTGTCGACGTAGACGCCCGGGATGGACAGGCAGCCCTCCGGACCGTCCTGCTCCTCGTCGTCGGGGAACGACAGCACCGGATTGATCAGGTGGCCGACCACGTCGTCGACGTCGAAGGCGAACACCTGCAACCCGACGCCGAGCTGAGGCGCGGCCAGGCCGGCGCCCTCCTCGTCCTGCATCGTCTCGACGAGGTCCTTGACCAGCTTGCGGAGTTCGGCATCGAAGTCCACCACGGGATCAGCCGCGGTGCGGAGCACCGGATCCCCGAAGAGCCGGATCTGCTGGACGGTCACGCTGGTGCCACTCCTTCACGACGACGACCCGACCAGTCTACGGACGCGGGCCGTACGCCCCGCGCCTGCGCTGCCCGTACGGCTGCGGGCATCAGAACAGGTCCGCCGGGTCGACCTGTACCCGGACCGGCGACGCGGCCTTGCGGGCGCTGCGCACGGCCGCCGCCTCGTGCAGCGCGTGCGCCATGGCGGCCGCGTCCGACCGGGCCACCCGCAGCAGCATGCGTTCCTGCCCGGCGGCGTCCGCACCGGCACCGGCGGCGGTGGTGCGGCCGGCCGGGACCGGGCCCAGCACCTCCGTCCCGTCCGGCAGCCGGGCGGTGTCGAGCAGCTCCGCGACCGCCTCGGTGGTTCCGGTGAGACTGGCCATCCGGGCAGCCGGCGGGAACCGCAGCTCGCGGCGTTCGGCCAGCTCGCGGGCGGCGAACCAGCCCGGATCCCAGCGCAGCAGCGTCTGCACCGTGACCAGGGACCCGTCGGCGACCACGACCACCTTGCCGCCGTCCGAGGCCGGGCGGGCCAGCGCGGCCGCGGTCAGCCACCGCCGCACGGTCTCCTCCCCGGCCCGCAGGTCGGACCGGGTGAGCAGCGCCCAGGTGTCGAGCAGCAGCACCGCGCCGTACCCGCCCTCGGCCACCGGCTCGGCCCCCGGCGTGGCCACCACCACCGCAGCCGTGGCCCGCACGGTGTCCAGGATCTCGTCCCGGCCGGACGTCCGCACGGCCGCACCCGGGAACGCCCGGCCCAGTTCCTCGGCCGTACGCCGGGCACCGGTCACGCTTGCCCGCAGCCGGCGTCCTCCGCAGGCCGGGCAGGTGTACGCCGCCGCGCCCCGCCCGCACCAGTGGCAGAACGGCACGTCCCGGGCCGCGGCCAGGCCGAGCGGCCCCGAGCAGTGCGGGCAGCGCGCCGGCGTCCGGCAGTCGGCGCAGGCCACCGACGGCAGATAGCCCCGCCGCGGCACCTGGACCAGCACCGGGGCGTCGTTCTGCAGCGCCTGGCGGGCCGCCGACCAGGCCACGCTGGGCAGCCGGGCGGTGACCGCGCCCGGGTCGCGGGCCAGCTGCGGGTCGTCCCCCGCGGGCGCGACGGCGGGCGCCCGGGCCCGGAGCACGTCCCGCGCCGCCGTGATCTCCCGGGCCCAGCCGGTCTCCAGCAGCAGCTGGGCCTCGGCGGTCCGGGCGAACCCGCCGACCAGCGCGGCGCAGCCGGCCTGCTGGGCGCGGGTGAGCAGCACCTCGCGGGCGTGCGGGTACGGCGCGCGGGGCTCGGCGTGCAGGTCGTCGCCGTCGTCCCAGATGACGACCAGCCCGAGCTCGGCCACCGGTGCCCACATGGCCGCCCGGGTCCCGGCCACCACCGGCACCTGATGCCGCCCGGCCGCGAGGAACCGCCGGTACCGCTCGGCCGGCCCGGCGGCGGCGTTCAGCGCCACGTGCCTGCCCGGCCCGAGCACGGCGGTCAGCGCCCGGTCCACCCGGTCGAGATCCCGCGCGTCGGCCACGACGACGACCACGCCGCGCCCGCCCCGCACGGTGGCCGCGGCGGCCTCGGCGATCCGCGCGGGCCAGTCCTCTCCCGGCGTCGCCCCCCACACGGCCCGCGCCGGCCGCCCTTCGGCCAGCGCCCGCAGGAAAGGCGCCCCGGCCGGATACGCATCCCATCCGGACCGCCCCGCTCCGCTTTCACCGGCCCCCGCTCCGGCCCCGGCCACCCCGGGCAGCCCCTCGGGCCCGGCCCCGGCCACCCCGGGCAGTCCCCCGGGCACCCCAGGCACCCCAGGCACCCCGGGCGGCCCCCCGGCCCCGGCCAGCCCGGCCTCCGCGAGCGGCGATCCGGCTACGGCCTCGTCGCCGGCCCCACCAGACGGTGCTCCGGCCTCGGCCGACCCATCATCACCGGGCAGCGCTTCGGTGCCGGCCAAGCCGGGTCCATCGGGCAGCGCTCCGGCGACAACCGAAGCCGTTCCTCCGGACGGCCCTCCGGTCCCCGTCGACTCGGCGCCACCGGAGAGCACGACCGCCGCGGCCGACCCGGCCCCCGGGGGCGGCGCGCCCACCTGTGCCAGCCCGGCTCCACCGGGCGACACCTCCGCTGCGACCGGGTCGGCCTCGCCGGTCGTGACACACCCGGGCCGGCCGTGCTGTCCGTCGTCCGCGACGTATTCGGCCCCGTTCGCCGGAACCTGTATCTCGGCACCCGCGAAAGCCGCCCCGCCGACCACTTCCGACTCGGACGAGTCCGAGATGTCGGTCACGGTGCGGGCCAACGCGGGCCGGCGCTGGGACTCGGCGCGGGCGTGGCGCGGCGGGATGGCCAGGCGCAGCACGTCCGAGAGGTTGCCGGCGTAGCGGTCGGCGACCGCGCGGGCGAGGCGGGCCACCTCCGGGTCGAGGACGCGCTCGGGCGAGACGACCTTCTCCAGGTAGGCCAGCTTGCCGGTGTGGCCGGAGGCCTCGGCCCGTTCCAGCAGCCAGCCGTCGATCAGCTTGCCGGCGAACCGGATCTTGACCCGGACCCCCGGCTGCGCCACCTCGTCGTCGGCCGCGTCGACCAGGTAGTCGAACGGCCGGTCGAGGTGCGGCAGCGGCACGTCGACGCAGACACGCGCCACCGGCAGGCCCTCGGCGGGCTGCCGGTCGGTGCGCCTGGTCTTTGAAGCCACGCGGTCATTCTGCCGCCGCCCACCGACATTTTCGGCGACCGCGGAGGCGGGCCCAACCGGCGAACCAGGCCTAACCGGCGAAGCAGGCCCAACCGGCGAAGCAGGCCCAACCGGCGAAGCAGGCCCAACCGGCGAAGCTGGCCCAACCGGCGAACCTGGCCCGACCGACACCGGGGCAGCGAACAGGGGTGCCTCGACGAGCGGGGCACCCCTGGCCGGCCGTGTGTCAGGCAGCGGCGTTCTTCAGGTCCTGGGCGCGGTCGGTGTTCTCCCACAGCAGGTCGGGCAGCTCCCGGCCGAAGTGGCCGTACGCGGCGGTCTGCTGGTAGATCGGCCGCAGCAGGTCCAGGTCGCGGATGATCGCGGCCGGGCGCAGGTCGAAGACGTCGTTGATGGCCTTCTCGATCCGCTCCACCGGCACGTTCTCGGTGCCGAAGGTCTCAATGAACAGCGACACCGGGTGGGCCTTGCCGATCGCGTAGGCGACCTGGGCCTCGCACCGCTCGGCCAGACCGGCGGCGACCACGTTCTTGGCCACCCACCGCATCGCGTACGCGGCGGAGCGGTCCACCTTGGACGGGTCCTTGCCGGAGAACGCGCCGCCGCCGTGCCGGGCGTACCCGCCGTACGTGTCGACGATGATCTTGCGACCGGTCAGGCCGGCGTCGCCCATCGGACCGCCGATCTCGAACCGGCCGGTCGGGTTGACCAGCAGCCGGTAGTTCTCCGTGTCGATGCCGAGACCCTCGAGCTCCGGCGCGATCACGTGCTCGCGGATGTCCGGGGTGAGCAGCGACTCGAGCGAGATGTCGGCGGCGTGCTGCGACGACACGACCACGGTGTCCAGCCGGACCGGGCGCAGGCCGTCGTACTCGATGGTGACCTGGGTCTTGCCGTCGGGACGCAGGTACGGGATGGTGCCGTCCTTGCGGGTGGCCGACAGCCGGCGGGCCAGGCGGTGCGCCAACGCGATCGGCAGCGGCATCAGTTCCGGGGTCTCCGAGCAGGCGAAGCCGAACATCATGCCCTGGTCGCCGGCGCCCTGGGAGTCGAGCACGTGCTCCGAGTCGCCCTCGCGAAGCTCGATCGCGCTGTCCACACCCTGGGCGATGTCCGGCGACTGCGAGCCGATCGAGACGCTGACGCCGCAGGAGGCGCCGTCGAAGCCCTTCTTGGAGGAGTCGTAGCCGATGCGCAGGATCGTCTCCCGGACGATCGACGGGATGTCGGCGTACGCCTGGGTCGTCACCTCGCCGGCGACATGCACCTGGCCCGTGGTGATGAGCGTCTCCACGGCCACGCGGCTGCGCGGGTCCTGCGTCAGCAGGGCGTCGAGAATGCCGTCGCTGATCTGGTCAGCGATCTTGTCCGGGTGGCCTTCCGTGACCGACTCGGAGGTGAACAGGCGGCGTGCCACGGTGCTCCTCAGATTCGTCGTTTCGTCGTTCCGCGGAAGTGTAGCCATACCCCCCTAGTGGATGTTATGCCGTCCCAGCTGGGCATTGAGCTGCGTCACAACCGCGTCCCAGATGGCGTCGGCCACGTCGTCCTTGGGCTGATCGCCGAGTTCGACCAGGGAGCCGTCCGCGCCGAGCAGAGTGACGGTGTTGGTGTCGGCGCCGAACACCCGGTCGGCGCCGACCTCGTTGACCACGATCAGGTCGGCCCGTTTGCGGACCAGTTTGCCGCGCGCGTTCTCGAGTGCGTCGTGGGTCTCGGCGGCGAACGCGACCAGCACCTGACCGGGGCTTTTGGCCGCGCCGAGTTCGGCCGCGATGTCCGGGTTGACGACCAGTTCGAGGACCGGGGCGGCACCGTCGGCCGACTTCTTGATCTTCTGCTCGGCCACCGCGGCGGGGCGGAAGTCGGCGGGGGCGGCCGCCATCACCACCGCGTCGGCGCCGGCCGCCGCCTCCACTGTCGCCTTGCGCAGCTCCTCGGTGGTGCTGACCGGAACCAGGTGGGCGCCGGCCGGAGCGGGAAGTGTGACGTTCGCCGCGACGACGGTCACCCGCGCGCCCCGGGCCACGGCCGTACGGGCGAGGGCGTACCCCTGCTTGCCGGACGACCGGTTTCCGAGGAACCGGACCGGGTCGAGCGGCTCGCGGGTGCCGCCCGCGGTGACCACGACGTGTCGGCCGGTCAGGTCGGGGGCGTGGGCCCGGCCGCGCAGAGCCCGGAGGGCGACGGCGAAGATGCCGGCCGGGTCGGGCAGGCGGCCCTTGCCGGTGTCGGCGCCGGTGAGCCGGCCGACGGCGGGCTCGATCACGATCCAGCCGCGCTCGCGCAGCGTGGCCACGTTGGCCCGGGTGGCCGGGTTGTCCCACATCTCGGTGTGCATGGCCGGCGCGGCCACGATCGGGCCCGTGGCGGTGAGCAGCGTGGTGGTGAGCAGGTCGTCGGCCAGCCCGTGGGCGGCGCGGGCGAGCAGGTCGGCGGTGGCCGGGGCGACGACGACCAGGTCGGCCTGCCGCCCGATACGTACGTGCGGCACCTCGTGGGCGTCGTCCCACACCTCGGTGCTGACCGGGCGGCCGGACAACGCGGCCCAGGTCGGCTCCCCGACGAACTTCAGAGCGGACGCCGTCGGCACCACCCGTACGCCGTGGCCCGCCTCGGTGAACAGGCGCAGCAGCTCGCACGCCTTGTAGGCGGCGATGCCGCCGCACACGCCCAGCACGACCTCGGCCATGATCGATCCCCGCTCAACGACGAAACCCGCGCCTGGACGCCAGACGCGGGTTCACCTTAGTTCGGTGCGGGACCTACGGGTTGTCGGTCGCCTCAGCGGTCAGCAGACCGGCGTTGATCTCCCGCATGGCGATGGAGAGCGGCTTCTCCTGCGGCGTGGTCTCGACCAGCGGGCCGACGTACTCCAGCAGGCCCTCGCCGAGCTGGCTGTAGTAGGCGTTGACCTGACGGGCGCGCTTGGCCGCGAAGATCACCAGCGAGTACTTCGACGACGTCTTGTCGAGGAGTTCGTCGATCGGCGGGTTGGTGATTCCTTCGGGGTTCGCGATGGTTCCCACGGTGGCTTGATCCTTAATGCTCGAGCTGCCCAGAGATGCCAGTGCTGAGATCCGGAAGCGCTTGGTGATCCTGAGGTCGCTTGGTGATCCTGAGGTCGCTTAGTGATCCGAAGGCGCTTAGTGATCCGGAGCCTGCGCCGGCGTCAAGAATGACGAACCGAGCAATCCTACCAGTTCGTCCGCGGCACGCTCGACGAAGTCGTTGACGACCGTTCTGTCGAATTCCTTCTCCGCCGCGAGTTCTTCATCAGCGTGCGCCAAACGACGCCGGATCGTCTCCTCGTCGTCGGTGCCGCGCCCGATCAGACGCCGTTTCAATTCCTCCACGTCGGGCGGCGCGAGGAACACGAGCTGTGCTTCCGGCATCGCCGACCGGACCTGGCGGGCGCCCTGCAGGTCGATCTTGAGGAGCACCGGTCGGCCCTGCTGGAGCCATCCCTCGACCTGGGCGCGGGGCGTGCCGTAGAGATTCCCGGCGAACTCCGCCCATTCGAGGAGCTGCCCGCCGTCGACCAGGCGCTGAAAATCGGCGCGATTCACGAAGTGGTAGTGCTTTCCATCCGTTTCGTAGTCGCGCTTTTTACGCGTAGTGACCGAGACAGACAACCTGATCCACGGCGAACGCGCCCGGATCAGCTCGATCACACTGTCCTTTCCGACCCCGGAGGGTCCGGACAGAACGGTGAGGCGGGCTGCCGGGCGCGCTTCGTCATGCATGCTCACGGCTCATTCCTACACGAGCCGATGAGTCAGTTCGCAGCGAACTCCCCCAGGAGGGCCTTACGCTGCTGCTCGCCCAGACCGCGCAGCCGGCGGCTGTCAGCGATCTTGAGCTTCTCCATGATCTGGGTCGCACGGATCTTGCCGATGCCGGGCAGAGCCTGAAGTACGGCCGACACTTTCAGCTTGCCGACGACATCGTCGCCCTCGGCACGGTCGAGGACCGCCGCGAGCGTGGTCTTGCCGGACTTGAGCTGATCTTTCAGCTCGGCCCGGGCCTTGCGAATCTCCGCGGCCTTCTCCAGCGCGGCTGCGCGCTGCTCTGGGCTCAGTGACGGGAGCGGCACCAGTTCTCCTCAGGTCCCTATCGCGGCGGTAGTCAATACCGGCGCTTCTGTGAAACGTGGTGTGCCAGGGAACCAAAGGGGCATGTGGATCCCGGCGCCGGGAAAACTAGCGGTCAACGGCGGTTTCGGCAACGTGGGGGTACCCCCTGATCACCTGGGTCACACCCTGCTAAGCAGGCCGTTTCACCCGAGCGCGGTCGCCACGGCGTCCGTCGCGCGAGCCGCCGCGACCTGCAGGGAAGCGATCTCCGGACCGGCGCCGAGGACCTCCCGTGAGTACGAGGGCAGCACGTTCCGCAGACTTTTGCCGAAAATCTTCCGGAGATTCTCGGGCGTTCCGCCCTGGGCGCCGAGGCCCGGCGCGAGCAGCGGACCATTGACGGCGGACAGGTCGTGACCGGTCTCGCCGATCGTCGCGCCGACCACCAGCCCGATGCTGCCGAGCGGCTCCACACCCGCGTTGAGCTGGGAAATCTCGTCGATTACGTACTGGCCGACGGTCTTGCCGGAAGCTGTCCGGGCATGTTGGACGTCCGGTCCCTCGGGGTTCGAGGTGAGGGCCAGGACGAAAACTCCGCCTCCGTGACGGGCCGCCGCGTCGAACGTGGGCTGCAACGAACCGACGCCAAGATAGGGACTCACGGTAATCGCGTCGGCACAGAGAGGCCGGGCCGGATCGAGGTAGGCGTCGGCGTACGCGGCCATCGTGGATCCGATGTCGCCCCGTTTCACGTCCAGGAGGACGATCGCGCCGGCCTCCCGTAACTGTCGGATAGTTGACTCAAGAACACCGATGCCACGTGACCCAAATCTCTCGAAAAACGCTGACTGCGGTTTGAAGACAGCCACCCGATCGGCCAGGGCGTCGACCACCGTACGGGCGAAACGGTCCAGGCCGGCGACGTCGTCACCCAGCCCCCAGCGGTCCAGCAGAGCCGCATGCGGGTCGATGCCGACGCACAGCGGTCCGCGCGCCCGCACGGCCGAGTGCAGGCGTTCCCCGAAGGTCTCCATGTCGTGTGATTCCTTCTTCCGTGTCAGCCCGCGGACACCGCCGCGGCGATTCCCCGGACGATCCGGGTCAGGTCTTCGTCGCCCGTGACGTACGGCGGCATCGCGTAGACGAGATCGCGGAACGGCCGCAGCCAGACCCCGGCCTCGACCGCGGCCGCCGTGGCCTTCGTCACGTCCACGTCGTGGGTGAGCTGGACCACACCGATCGCGCCGCGGACCCGCACGTCGGCCACCCCGGGCGCGTCCCGCAGCGGTTCCAGGCCGCCGGCCAGCCCGGTCTCGATCCGCCGGACCTCGGCCGCCCAGTCCTGGCCCCGCAGCAGGCCGATCGAGGCGTTGGCGACCGCGCAAGCCAGCGGGTTGCCCATGAAGGTCGGCCCGTGGGCCAGGCCCCCACCCTCGCCGGCCGAGATCGCCTCGGCCACGGCCGGCGTGCACAGCGTCGCCGCCAGCGTCAGGTAGCCGCCGGTCAGCGCCTTGCCCAGGCACATGATGTCCGGCGTCACGCCGGCCTGCCCGGCGGCGAAGAAGGTGCCGGTGCGGCCGAAGCCGGTGGCGATCTCGTCGAAGATCAGCAGAACGCCGTACGCCCGGGTCGCCCGCCGCAGCACCCTCAGGTACTCCGGGTGATGGAACCGCATGCCGCCCGCGCCCTGCACCACCGGCTCGACGATCACCGCGGCCAGCTCGCCGGCGTGCCGCTCGATCATCGCCGTCAGTTCGTCCGCGTACGCCGGGTCGAAGTCCACCGGCGGCGGCCCGGCGAACACCTGGGTCGGCAGCACGCCCGTCCACAGCGCGTGCATGCCGCCGACCGGGTCGCAGACGCTCATCGGGTGGAACGTGTCGCCGTGGTAGCCGCCGCGCCAGGTGGCCAGCCGCTGCCGGCGCGGGTGCCCGAGCGCGCGCTGGGCCTGCAGCGCCATCTTGATCGCGACCTCGACCCCGACCGAGCCGGAGTCGCACAGGAACACGTGCTCCAGCCCGTCCGGGGTGAGCTCGACCAGCGTGGTGGCCAGCTCGACGGCCGGGGCGTGGGTGAGACCGCCGAACATCACGTGGCTCATTCGCCCGGCCTGCTCGGCCAGCGCCGCGTCCAGCACCGGGTGCCGGTAGCCGTGGATCGCCGCCCACCAGGACGACATGCCGTCGATCAGCTCGCGGCCGTCGGCCAGCCGCAGCCGGACGCCCTCGGCCGACTCCACCACCAACGGCTCCGACCGGCCCGGCATCGGCCCGTACGGATGCCAGACGTGCGCCCGGTCCCGCGCCCGCAGATCGTCCGCGTCGATCACGACCGGCTCCGCCCGCGGGCGGCCGGCCACGCGCCGGCGGACGACCCGGTCATCGCCGGCTGCGCGCGACGTCCCGGACCAGCGACGGTCCGCGGTAGACGAAGCCGGAGTAAAGCTGTACCAGCGCTGCGCCGGCGTCGAACAGCCGGGCCGCGTCGTCGGCGTCCATGATGCCGCCCACGCCGATGACCGGCAGCCGCCCGCCGCTCTCCTGATGGACGAAGTGGACCACCTTGCGCGCGCGCTCGGTCAGCGGCCGGCCGGACAGG
This sequence comes from uncultured Actinoplanes sp., assembly GCA_964236515.1. Taxonomy (GTDB): domain Bacteria; phylum Actinomycetota; class Actinomycetes; order Mycobacteriales; family Micromonosporaceae; genus Actinoplanes. The sequence continues at coordinate 3,898 of CAXSDA010000035.1, read as the reverse complement.
CCACCGGGCTCGGAGGCGCGGGGCTGGTCGGCCGGAGCCAGCCCGTCGCGGGCGAGGGTGGTGTTGGTGGCGATGATCCCGGCCGCGCCGGCGGCCAGGCAGACCTCGATCACCTCGGCCACGGCCGGTTCGGACAGGTCGGGGGCGATCTTCACCAGCACCGGCGTCTTACCGGCCAGCGCGCCGAGCAGGCCGGTGAGGTGCGCTTTGTCCTGCAGGGTGCGCAGCCCCGGGGTGTTGGGCGAGGAGACGTTCACGGCGATGTACCCGGCGTACGGCCGGAGCAGATTGTAGGACGTCAGGTAGTCCTCGACGGCGTCCTCGATCGGGGTGCCCTTGGACTTACCGAGCGAGATCCCCAGCGGCACCGGCAGGGGGCCCAGCTTCTCCAGCCGGTCGGCCAGAGCGGCCGCGCCCGCGTTGTTGAAGCCCATCCGGTTGATGATCGCCTCGCTGTCGTGCAACCGGAACAGCCGCGGCCGGTCGTTGCCGGGCTGCGCGTGCGCGGTGACCGTGCCGACCTCGGCGAACCCGAACCCGAGGGCCGGCCACGCGGCCAGGGCGACGCCGTTCTTGTCCATTCCGGCGGCCAGCCCGACCGGGTTGGGGAACGTCAGACCGAACGCCTCGACCGGCGCGCTGACCGCGTACCGGGCACGCAGCAGCGCCAGCCCTCGCGGGCCCATCCCGGCGAGGCGCCGGAGCGTGAACTCGTGCGCCTTCTCCGCGTCGCCGCCGCCGGCCCGGAACAGCACCGGCCGCAGCGCCCGTTCGAACACCGTCACGGCTCGCTCCGGAGGCGGGCGTGCAGTTCCTGCAGCGGCCGCACCTTCAGGTCGCCGCGCATCAGCGCTTCGATGCCCATCACCGCCGCCGCCGCGCCGGGCACCGTGGTGATGCTCGGGATGTCCGCGGTCACGGCCGCGCTGCGCAGCTCGTACCCGTCCGAGCGGGCGCCCGCGCCGGAACCCTGCGGGGTGTTGATGACCAGGGCGATCTCCCCGGCCTCGATCAGCGCGATGGCGTTGGTGCCCGGGCTCTCGAAGTGCTTAGGCACGATGTCGCAGTCGATCCCGTGCCGGCGCAGCACCTCGCCGGTGCCGGCCGTGGTCACGATGGTGAAGCCGAGGTCGGCCAGCCGCTTGATCGGGAAGATCATCGATCGCTTGTCCCGGTTGGCCACCGACACGAAGATCTTGCCGCTGGTCGGCAGCGACCCGTACGCGGCCGCCTGCGACTTGGCGAAGGCCTGACCGAAGCCGGTGTCGATGCCCATCACCTCGCCGGTCGACTTCATCTCCGGCCCGAGCAGGTTGTCGATGCCCTTGCCGGCCGGCGTACGGAACCGCTTGAACGGCAGCACCGCCTCCTTGACCGCGATCGGCGCATCGTCCGGAGTGGACCCGCCGTCCCGGGTGGCGAACAGCAGGCCTTCGTCCCGCAGCTCTTTGATCGTCGCGCCGAGCATGATCCGGGCGGCCGCCTTGGCCAGCGGCACCGCGGTCGCCTTGGACACGAACGGCACCGTCCGCGAGGCCCGCGGGTTGGCCTCGAGCACGTACAGGTCGTCGTCCTTGAGCGCGTACTGGACGTTGAGCAGGCCGCGCACCCCGACACCGCGGGCGATCGCCTCGGTGTAGCGGCGGACCTCGGCCAGGTGCGAGCCGGCCAGCGTGACCGGCGGCAGCGAGCACGACGAGTCGCCGGAGTGGATGCCGGCCTCCTCGATGTGCTCCATCACGCCGCCGATGTAGACCTCGCCGTCGGCGTCGCAGAGCGCGTCCACGTCGATCTCGATCGCGTCGTCCAGGAACCGGTCGACCAGCACCGGGTGGTTGGGGCTGATCTCGGTCGCCCGGTCGATGTAGTCGTGCAGCGTCGGCTCGTCGTAGACGATCTCCATGCCGCGGCCGCCGAGCACGTACGACGGCCGGACCAGCACCGGGTACCCGATGGTGTCGGCGATCTCCTTGGCGTCGGAGAACGAGGTGGCGGTGCCGTGGTCGGGTGAGCGCAGCCCGGCCCGGTGCAGCAGCGCGCCGAACCGCCCGCGGTCCTCGGCCAGGTCGATCGACTCGGGCGAGGTGCCGACGATCGGCACCCCGGCCTGCGTGAGCCGCTGGGCCAGCCCGAGCGGGGTCTGGCCGCCGAGCTGGACGATCACGCCGACCACGCCGGGGCCGCCGGCCGCCTTGCCCGAGGTGTCCTCGGCGTGCACCACCTCGATGACGTCCTCGAACGTCAGCGGCTCGAAGTAGAGCCGGTCGGCGGTGTCGTAGTCGGTGGACACCGTCTCCGGGTTGCAGTTGACCATGACGGTCTCGAAGTCGACCGCGCGCAGGGCCATGACCGCGTGCACACACGAGTAGTCGAACTCGATGCCCTGCCCGATCCGGTTCGGTCCCGACCCGAGGATGAGCACCTTGGGCCGGGCCGAGGGGGCCACCTCGGTCTCCTCGTCGTAGGACGAGTAGTGGTACGGAGTGGCCGCCTCGAACTCGGCGGCGCAGGTGTCGACGGTCTTGTACACCGGCCGCACGCGCAGCCGGTGCCGCAGCGAGCGCACCCCGTCCTCGCCGGCGAACTCCGGGCGGAGCGCGGCCAGCTGGCGGTCGGACAGCCCGGCCCGCTTGGCCCGGCGCAGCAGCGGCTCGTCCAGCACCGGCGCGTCCAGGATCTCGGCGCGCAGGTCGACCAGCGCCTGGATCTCGTCCAGGAACCACGGGTCGATGCCGCCGCTGGCCTCGTGCACCTGCTCGACCGACGCGCCGAGCCGCAGCGCCCGCTCGACGGTGTACAGCCGGCCGTCGTGCGGAACGCGCAGGGCGGCCAGCACGTCGTCGAGCGACCCGGCCGGATCGGGCCGGGTCCAGAAACCCGCGGCCGACGTCTCCATCGAGCGCATCGCCTTGTTCAGCGCCTCGGCGAAGTTGCGTCCCAGGCTCATCGCCTCGCCCACCGACTTCATCGTGGTGGTCAGCTCGGGGTCGGCGCCGGGGAACTTCTCGAACGCGAACCGCGGGATCTTCACCACCACGTAGTCGAGCGCCGGCTCGAACGCGGCCGGGGTCTTGAGGGTGATGTCGTTGGGGATCTCGTCCAGCGTGTAACCGATGGCCAGCTTGGCCGCGATCTTGGCGATCGGGAAGCCGGTGGCCTTGGAGGCCAGCGCCGACGAGCGGGACACCCGCGGGTTCATCTCGATGACGACCAGCCGGCCGTCCTGCGGGTTGACCGCGAACTGGATGTTGCAGCCACCGGTGTCCACGCCGACCTCGCGCAGCACGGCGATGCCGAGGTCGCGCAGCCGCTGGTACTCGCGGTCGGTGAGGGTCATGGCCGGGGCGACGGTGACCGAGTCGCCGGTGTGCACGCCCATCGGGTCGATGTTCTCGATCGAGCAGACGACCACGACGTTGTCGTGCCTGTCCCGCATCAGCTCGAGCTCGTACTCCTTCCAGCCGAGCACGCTCTCCTCGATCAGCACCTCGTGCACCGGCGAGGCGGCCAGGCCGCCGCCCGCCAGCCGGTCGAGGTCGGCGTCGTTGTGGGCCATGCCCGAGCCCAGGCCGCCCATGGTGAAGGACGGCCGGATCACCACCGGCAGGCCCAGCTCGGCCACGGTGGCGTGCACCTCGTCCATCGAGTGGCAGACGCGGGAGCGCGGGGTGTCGCCGCCGGCCAGCGCCACGATGTCCTTGAACAGCTGCCGGTCCTCGCCGCGGCGGATGGCGTCGATGTTCGCGCCGATCAGCTCGACGCCGTACTTGTCCAGAACACCGCTCTCGTGCAGCGCGACCGCGGTGTTGAGCGCGGTCTGACCGCCGAGCGTGGCCAGGATGGCGTCCGGCCGCTCGCGGGCGATGACCAGCTCGACGAACTCGGGGGTGATCGGCTC
>CAXSDA010000034.1:8493-92710 GCA_964236515.1 uncultured Actinoplanes sp. | reverse complement strand
CCTCGAGCACCGACCGGACCAGCGCGCGGGCCGCGGCCGGGGTCCGCCGATCGTTCGGCAGACGGACACGGCGCAGGAGAGCACCCGGGGTGCCGCCCGTGCTGACCGCTCCTGCCTCCACCGACACGCAAGCATCCTCTCCCGTTCGCGGGTGTATGTACAAAGCCGTCTCTCGCACAGACCCGGTCGGGCGAGAGAAGATGGATAGCCCCTGGCGTTCGACAGCGAGCCATGGACAGCGAGTGAGGACAGCATGACTGCCGCCAAATCGGTCACCGCCGGCACAACCGACGAGACCGCCCTGCTCGGCGAACTCGCCGAAGCCCTCCGCCGCGTACGACGTGGTGATCTGAAAGTCCGTCTGCCTCACCGGACGGGCGTCGCCGCCGAGGTGGCCGACGCGTTCAACGAGGTCGTGTCGCTGCAGGAGCGCCAGAACCTCGATCTGCGCCGGATCAGCCGCATCGTCGGCCGTGACGGACGGCTGACCGAGCGCCTCGACGAGGAGGGCCTGGACGGCGCCTGGGGGGACAGCGCCCGCTACGTCAACGCGCTGATCGACGACCTCGGCCGGCCCACCACGGAGATCTCCCGGGTCATCGTCGCGGTCGCCGAGGGCGACCTGTCGCAGCACATGGCGCTCGAGATGGACGGCCGACCGCTCCGGGGTGAATTCCTGCGCATCGGCCGGACCGTGAACACCATGGTGGACCAGCTGTCGTCGTTCGCGGACGAGGTGACCCGGGTGGCCCGGGAGGTCGGCACCGAGGGCGAGCTGGGCGGTCAGGCCGACGTCCGTGGCGTGGCCGGTACCTGGAAGGACCTCACCGACTCGGTGAACACGATGGCGTCCAACCTGACCCACCAGGTGCGGTCGATCTCGCAGGTGGCGACCGCGATGGCCCGGGGTGACCTGTCCCAGCGGATCACCGTGTCGGCGCGGGGCGAGGTGGCCGAGCTGTCCGACACGATGAACAGCCTGACCGACACGTTGCGGCTGTTCGCCGAGCAGGTGACCCGGGTGGCCCGGGAGGTCGGCACCGAGGGCAAGCTCGGCGGTCAGGCGGACGTGCCGAACGTGGCCGGTACCTGGAAGGACCTCACCGACTCGGTGAACTCGATGGCGTCCAACCTGACCAGTCAGGTCCGCAACATCGCCCAGGTGTCCACGGCGGTGGCCAAGGGCGACCTGTCGCAGAAGATCACGGTGGCCGCGCAGGGCGAGATCCTGGAGCTCAAGGACACCGTCAACACGATGGTCGATCAGCTGTCGTCGTTCGCCGACGAGGTCACGCGGGTGGCCCGCGAGGTCGGCACCGAGGGCCGGCTGGGTGGCCAGGCGCAGGTGCGCGGCGTCTCCGGCACGTGGCGGGAACTGACCGAGAACGTCAACCAGCTCGCGGCCAACCTGACCGACCAGGTCCGCAACATCGCCCAGGTGTCGACGGCGGTGGCGCGGGGCGATCTGTCCCAGAAGATCACCGTGGACGCGCGGGGCGAGATCCTGGAGCTCAAGTCCACCGTGAACACGATGGTCGACCAGCTGTCGTCGTTCGCCGACGAGGTCACGCGGGTGGCCCGCGAGGTCGGTTCGGAGGGCAAGCTCGGCGGGCAGGCGCAGGTCAAGGGCGTTTCCGGTACGTGGCGCGACCTGACCGACAACGTCAACTACATGGCGTCCAACCTGACCAGCCAGGTACGGAACATCGCCAGCGTGACGACCGCCGTGGCCAAGGGTGACCTGTCGCAGAAGATCACGGTCGACGCCCGGGGCGAGATCCTGGAGCTCAAGTCCACGGTGAACACAATGGTGGACCAGTTGTCGTCGTTCGCCGACGAGGTGACCCGCGTGGCCCGCGAGGTCGGCACCGAGGGCAAGCTGGCCGGCCAGGCACAAGTCCGCGGCGTGGCCGGGACCTGGCGTGACCTGACCGACAACGTCAACTCGATGGCGTCCAACCTGACCGGTCAGGTCCGCAACATCGCCCAGGTGTCCACGGCGGTGGCCAAGGGCGACCTGAGCCAGAAGATCACAGTCGACGCCCAGGGCGAGATCCTCGAACTGAAGAACACCGTGAACACCATGGTCGACCAGCTGTCGTCGTTCGCCGACGAGGTCACCCGGGTGGCCCGCGAGGTCGGTTCGGAGGGCAAGCTCGGTGGCCAGGCGGAGGTCCGCGGCGTGGCCGGTACGTGGCGGGACCTGACCGACAACGTCAACTACATGGCGTCCAACCTGACCGCCCAGGTGCGGAACATCGCCAGCGTCACGACCGCCGTGGCCAAGGGCGACATGTCGCAGAAGATCACGGTCGACGCCCGGGGCGAGATCCTGGAACTCAAGGACACCGTCAACACCATGGTGGACCAGCTGTCCAGCTTCGCCAACGAGGTCACCCGGGTGGGCCGGGAGGTCGGCATCGAGGGCAAGCTCGGTGGCCAGGCCCAGGTCAAGGGCCTGTCCGGTACGTGGCGCGACCTCACCGACAACGTCAACCAGCTCGCCTCAACGCTGACCACCCAGCTGCGCGCGATCGCCGAGGTGTCCACCGCGGTGACCCGGGGCGACCTCACGCAGAGCGTCGCGGTCGAGGCCCAGGGCGAGGTCGCGGAGCTCAAGGACAACATCAACCGGATGATCGTCACCCTCCGCGAGACCACCAAGGCGAACGCCGAGCAGGGCTGGCTGGACTCCAACCTGGCTCGCATCGCCGGTCTGCTGCAGGGTCAGCGGGACCTCTTCGAGGTCTGCCGGATGATTATGATGGAGGTCACGCCGCTGGTCGACGCCCAGCTCGGCGCCTTCTTCATGGTCGACAACGAGGAGGCGGTGCTGCGCCTGCGGCTGGCCGCCGCGTACGGCTATGTGGATCGCTCGCAGGAGGTGACGTTCGGGCCGGGCGAGGGTCTGGTCGGCCAGGCCGCGGTCTCCCGCCGGACGATCCGGGTCCGGGCGACCCACGACGGCGCCCTGAACATGCGGTCCGGGCTGATGTCGATGCCGCCGAGCGACCTGGTCGTGCTGCCGGTGCTGTTCGAGGGCGAGATGCTCGGCGTGATCGAGTTCGCGTCCGTGGCCGCGTTCTCCACCTTGTACCTGGCATTCCTCGAGCGGCTGGTCGCGACCATCGGCGTGGCGCTCAACACGATCCAGGCCAACCGCCGGACCGAGGAACTGCTGACGCAGTCGCAACGGCTGGCCCGGGAGATGCAGGACCAGTCGGCTGAACTCCAGCGCACGAACGCCGAACTCGAGGACAAGGCCAAGCTGCTGAGCGAGCAGAAGGGCAACATCGAGATCAAGAACCGTGAGATCGAGATCGCCCGGGTCGGCCTGGAGGAGAAGGCGCAGCAGCTGAGCCGGGCGTCGGCCTACAAGACCGAGTTCCTGGCCAACATGAGCCACGAGCTGCGTACGCCGCTGAACTCACTGCTGCTGCTGGCGCGGCTGCTGGCCGACAACTCGGAGCAGAACCTGTCCGACAAGCAGATCGAGTTCGCCCGCACCATCCACAGTGCCGGTTCCGATCTGCTCTCGCTGATCGACGACATCCTCGACCTGTCGAAGATCGAGGCCGGCCGGATGGACGTCGAGCCCGACCAGGTCGACTTCGACGGGATCCGCAGCTACGTCGAGCAGGCCTTCACGCCGCAAGCCAACGAGAAGGCCCTGGAGTTCCGGGTGGACGTCTCGTCCGATCTGCCCGAGGCGATCGTCACCGACGCCCAGCGGCTGCAGCAGATCCTGCGCAACCTGATCTCCAATGCGGTCAAGTTCACCACCGAGGGGTCGGTGACGCTGAGCATCTACCCGGCGCCGGCGAACACCGACTTCGACATGCCCACGCTGACCACGGCCCGGCAGGTGGTCGCGTTCGCGGTCACCGACACCGGGATCGGCATCGAGGACGAGAAGCTGGCGATCATCTTCGAGCCGTTCCAGCAGGCCGACGGCACGACCACCCGCAAGTACGGCGGCACCGGCCTCGGGCTGTCGATCAGCCGGGAGTTCGCGGCGCTGCTCGGCGGCACGATCGTCGTCTCGTCCCGGCCCGGCGAGGGCTCGACGTTCACGTTGTACATGCCGGACTCGCAGACGGTGGACGGACTTCCGCCGTCGGCGGTGCTGTCCTTTCCGGCGCCCTCGGCTCAGGTGCGGGCCATCCCGGCGCCGATCGACATCTCGCTGATGGGTCCACCGGTGCTGGTCTCTCGGGAGGAGGATGCGCTGGTGGTCACGCCGGCCAGCCGCCAGCTCGACGGCGCCACGGTGCTGATCATCGACGACGACGTCCGGAACGTCTTCGCCCTCACCAGCGCGCTGGAGATGCACGGGTTGCGGGTGCTCTACTCGGACAACGGCGTGGAGGGCGTCCGGCTGCTGGGCGAACATCCGGAGGTCGACATCGTGCTGATGGATGCGATGATGCCGGATCAGGACGGGTACGAGACGACCCGCGGCATCCGCCGGAATCAGCGCTTCCAGGACCTGCCGGTGGTGTTCCTGACCGCCAAGGCGATGCCCGGCGACCGTGAGTCGGCGATCGCGGCCGGGGCCAGCGACTACATCACCAAGCCGGTCGACTTGGACGAGCTGATCGAACTGATGGCACGCTGGATCAACGCGGACGAGTCCGAGACCGAGCGCGGCTGACCGTGGCGATCACGGTGCCATCGATAAATCACGAGACGGAGATGTGACCGTGGGGGACCGGGCCAAGGCGCTGCTGGTCGACGACCGCCGGGACAACCTGCTCGCCCTCGAGGCGATCCTGCAGGGACTCCCGGTGCAGGCGGTGGCGGTGGAGAGCGGCGAGGCGGCGCTGAAGCAGCTGCTGGTCGACGACTTCGCGGTGATCCTGCTGGACGCGCAGATGCCCAACATGGACGGTTTCGAGACGGCCAGCCACATCAAGCGGCGCGAGCGCACCCGGCACGTGCCGATCCTGTTCCTGACCGCCGCCGACCGCGACGCCCAGCTTGCGTTGCGCGGGTACGCGGTCGGCGCGGTCGACTACCTGACCAAGCCGTTCGACCCGTGGGTGCTGCGGGCCAAGGTGAGCATCTTCGTCGAGTTGTGGACCAAGTCGCAGCAGCTCAAGGCGCAGGCCGAGGCCACCCGCGAACGCGACGCGCAGTGGCAGAAGCTGACCGAGACGGTCGACGAGGCGGCCCGGGTGCTGCGCACCGCCGGCGACAACGCGGCCGCCGAGGCGCTGGACCTGCTGGAGAAGGCCCGCTGGGGCGGCTAGCGGCCACGGCCCACGCCCGCGGGCCCGACGACCCCGGCCCGCGGGCGTGGGCGCGGGCTCAGCTGCGCCGCAGCACCGCCACCGAATCGGGGCAGACGTTGCCGGCCGCGTTCCCGGCCCGCAGGCACTCGACGAACGGCTTGATGTCGTCCAGCCCGAATCCGACCGCCAGCAGCGCCCGGATCTCGTGCACCATGCGCAGCTCGACGTCGGAATACCGCCGGTAGCCGTGGCTGTCCCGCTGCGCCCGGACGAGCCCGTGTTCCTCGTAGTACCGCAGCGTGCGGGTGCTCGTCCCGGTGCGTTGGGCCAGCTCACCGATCAACATGACTCGACGCTAGGCCTTCACACCGGCGTCAACGCAAGAGCGAGGCTCAGGTGTGGCTGCTGATCATCAGGGCGCTGCGCAGGCCCGTGATGTCGAGCACACGCATCAGGAAGTCACCGACGTTGGCCAGCGCCAGCACCGTACGGGCGTGCTGGGCCTTGCGGCTCAGCACCACCAGGGTGCCCAGGCCCTGCGAGTCGCAGAAGGTCACGCCGGCCATGTCGAGCACGATCCGCGCGGGCGTCTCGGCCTGATCGGCGAGCTCCTCATTGACGAGGGTCGACAGATTCGCGACCGTGAGCACGTCGATCTCCCCGGCGAGGTGGAACACGACCTCGTCGGGTGCGCGCTGCACCGTGATGGCCAGCTCCGGTCGCTCCACCACGCCACCTTATCGCGACGGTTCACATCCGGCCCGCTGGGCACGAACGGCTCGCCACCCTGCCAGGCTGGTGGTCAGACCCCGCTGCCATGATGGGATTCGTTGTGACCACCTCATACCGCGCCGACGTCCCCTATCCGGAGGACGCACCGGCCTCGCAGGCCCTGTTCGACCGCGCCCGGGCCATCGTTCCGGGCGGGGTCAATTCACCCGTGCGTGCGTTCCGGGCGGTGGGTGGCACGCCCCGCTTCATGGCCCGCGGCGCCGGCCCGTGGCTGTTCGACGCCGACGGCCGTCGTTACGTCGACCTGGTCAGCTCGTGGGGACCCCTGATCCACGGCCAGGCGCATCCCGAGATCATCGCCGCTGTTCAGGCCGCCGCGGTGCACGGCACCAGCTTCGGCACGCCCACCCAGGGCGAGGTCGATCTGGCCGAGAAGATCGTCGGTCGTACGCCCGTGGAACAGGTCCGCCTGGTCAACTCCGGGACCGAGGCGACCATGACGGCGATCCGGCTGGCCCGGGGTTTCACCGGCCGCAGCAAGATCGTCAAGTTCGCCGGCTGCTACCACGGCCACGTGGACGCGCTGCTGGCCGCGGCCGGTTCCGGGGTGGCCACGCTCGGCCTGCCCGACTCGGCCGGCGTTACCGCTGCGGCGGCGAGCGAGACCATCGTGCTGCCCTACAACGACGTCGCCGCGGTCGAGGCCGTGTTCGCCGACCGGGGCGAGGACATCGCGGCGATCATCACCGAGGCCGCAGCCGGGAACATGGGCGTGATCGCGCCCCGCCCGGGTTACAACCGGCGCCTGGCCGAGATCGCCCACCAGCACGGCGCGCTGCTGATCATCGACGAGGTGATGACCGGGTTCCGGGTTGCCGCCGGGGGCTGGGCGGATCTCGATCCGGTGGACGCCGACCTGTGGACGTACGGGAAGGTGATGGGTGGGGGTCTGCCCGCGGCGGCTTTCGGCGGGCGTACGGAGATCATGTCCCGCTTGGCCCCGGCCGGCCCGGTGTACCAGGCCGGCACGCTCTCCGGGAACCCGCTGGCCTGCGCGGCCGGTCTGACCAGCCTGCGCCTGGCCGGCCCCGACACGTACAAGCGCCTCGACGACCTGGCCGCCACGGTGGCCGGGCTGGCCGGCCACGCCCTGACCGAGGCCGGGGTGCCGCATCGGCCGTCGTTCGCCGGCAACATGTTCTCGATCTTCTTCACCGACGCTGAGGTCGTCGACTACGACGGCGCCCGGACGCAGGACGCGGACGCGTTCCGGGCGTTCTTCCACCAGATGCTGTCGCGCGGGGTCTACCTGCCGCCGAGCGCGTTCGAGTCGTGGTTCGTCAGCACCGCGCTCACCGACGAGGCCCTCGAGACGATCGCGGCCGCGCTGCCGCACGCCGCCCGGGCCGCGGCCGCCGGGAGCGCGCGATGAGCACCACCACGACCGTGCACGTTCTGCGGCATGGTGAGGTCTTCAACCCGGCCAAGATCCTGTACGGGCGGCTGCCCGGGTTCCATCTGTCCGAGCTCGGCGTGCAGATGGCCGAGGTGGCGGCCGGGTCGCTCAAGAACCGGGACGTCACCCACGTGGTGGCCAGCCCGCTGGAGCGCGCCCAGGAGACGGCCGAACCGATCGCCGCCGAGTTCGGGCTGGAGATCGCCACCGACACCCGGCTGATCGAGAGCGCGAACTACTTCGAGGGCCGGAAGGTCTCGCTCAGCCCGCGCAACTGGTGGGTGTTCCGGGACCCGATCACGCCCAGCTGGGGTGAGCCGTACCTGACCATCGCCCAGCGCATGTTCGCTGCCTTGCAGGCGGCCCGGGTCGCCGCCGAGGGACACGAAGCCGTCTGCGTCTCGCACCAGCTACCGATCTGGACCCTGCGGCAGTACGTGGAGAAGAAGCGTCTCTGGCACGACCCCCGACGCCGGCAGTGTGGCCTGGCCAGCCTGACCTCGTTCCGGTTCGCCGACTCCGAGGTGGTCGGCGTCGACTACTCCGAGCCGGCCGCGCACCTGGTCGCGCTGTCCAAGAACGCCCACGCCAAGGGAGCTTGAGATGCGCCGGCTCGTCGCCCTGATGTCCACCGCCGCGCTCGCGGCCGGGGGGCTGGCCGGGTGCGGCGGCGCGAACTGGGCCAAGAAGTGCACCACCGACGCCCAGGACGTGGTTCAGTGCACGCCCGACCAGCGGCCGGCGGCGCAAGCGGTGTCCGGCGATCTGCTCGACGGCGGCACGTATGACCTGTCGGCCGACCGGGGCAAGGTCGTGGTGGTCAACTTCTGGGGTTCGTGGTGCAGCCCGTGCCGGGCCGAGGCCGACGACCTGGAGACCACGTACCAGGCGACCAAGGCGCAGAACGTCACGTTCCTGGGCGTGGACTGGCGGGACGACCGGGACGCGGCCAAGCAGTTCGAGCGTGGCCGGGTGACGTACCCGAGCCTCTTCGACCCGCGCGGTGAGGTCGCCGTCAAGTTCCGGATCACCCAGGCCAACACGCCGTCCACGCTGATCCTGGACCGGCAGGGCCGGATCGCGGTGATGCTGCGCAAGCCGACTGTGGCCAGTCAGCTCAAGCCGCTGGTGGAACGCATCGCCGCCGAAGGGCCGAGCTGATGGGCGCCAGCTTCGCCGATGTCGCGCACAGCGGCCCGATGCTGCTGGCGATCGGCGCGGCTGCGCTGGCCGGACTGGTCAGCTTCCTGTCGCCGTGCGTACTGCCGCTGATGCCCGGCTATCTGTCGTACGTGACCGGTCTGGCCGGCGCCGACCTGGACGACGCGGACGCGCGCAAACGCTGGCGGGTCCTGGCCGGCACCGTCCTGTTCGTCCTCGGCCTGGCCGTCGTGTTCACGCTGACCACGACCCTGGTGGCCAACATCGGTTTCGCGCTGACCTCGCACGCGCAGGTGCTCAACATCGTGCTCGGCGTGATCGTGATCGTCCTCGGGCTGATGTTCATGGGCGCCATCCCGGGGCTGCAGCGCGAGTTCCGCATCCACCGCGCGCCCGCCGCCGGCCTGCTCGGCGCCCCCGTGCTCGGCGGCCTGTTCGCGCTGTCCTGGCTGCCGTGCACCGGGCCGACGCTCGGCGCGGTGCTCGGCCTGGCCACGACCAGCGGCCAGACCGACCGGGCGGTGACGCTGGCCCTCGCGTACAGCCTGGGGCTGGGTGTTCCGTTCGTCCTGTTCGGATTGTTCTTCCGCAAGCTGATCGGGGTGGTGCAGGCGATCCGCCGGCACAGCCAGTGGGTCACCCGGATCGGCGGTGGGCTGCTCGTGCTGGTCGGCCTGGCGCTGGTCACCGGCGGCTGGAACTCGTTCCTGATCTGGCTGCAGACCACCTTCAACTTCGGCGCGGGGACGTTGCTGTGACCGCGGTCGAGGAACGTCCGGCGCCGGCCGCGGCGCCTCCGCCGCGCGGCCGGAACCCGGTGGTGGCGCTGCTGCTCAACTCGTGGCGGCAGCTGACCAGCATGCGGACCGCGCTGGTACTGCTCTTCCTGCTGGCAGTGGCGGCGATCCCGGGCTCGGTGTTCCCGCAGCGGCCGGTGAGCCCGGAGAACGTCACCTCGTACATCGCCGCCCACCCGGGTTCGGCGCCGTTCCTGGATCGCATCGGCGCCTTCGACGTGTACGCGTCGCCCTGGTTCGCGTCCATCTACCTGCTGCTGTTCGCGTCGCTGATCGGCTGCGTGGTGCCCCGGCTGCGTGATCAGATCCGGGCCTTGCGCACCCCGCCGCCGGATGCGCCGCGCCGGCTCGAGCGGCTGCCCCAGCACGCCCCGCCCCAGTCGCGGCCGGGCTCGCCGGCCGAGTCCGCGAGCGAGGTCGCGGCGACCCTGCGCAGGCAGCGGTTCCGGGTGAAGGTGCGGACCCGGGACGACGGCGTGGTCACGGTCGCCGCGGAGAAGGGTTTCTTCAAGGAGACCGGCAACCTGCTCTTCCACGTCGCGCTGCTGGCCGTGCTGATCGGGGTCGGGTTCGGGCACTGGTACGGCTGGCACGGTAACCGGCTGCTGGTGGCCGGCGCCGACCGCGGTTTCTGCGACACGGTCGCCCAGTACGACGACTCGTCGCTCGGCCCGCGCGTGGACGCCGCCGACCTGCCCGACTTCTGCATGACGCTGACCCATTTCACGGCGACCTACAACACCGACGGCGTGCCGAAGAAGTTCCTGGCCACCGTGTCCGTCGAGCAGGGCGGCGGCCCGCCCGGCAGCCGTACGTTCACGGTGAACGACCCGCTGCGCCTGCACGACGCCAACGTGCACCTGATCGGCCACGGGTACGCGCCGGTCCTGCGGTACACCGACCGGTACGGCGTCCAGCAGACCAAGGTCGTCCCGTTCCTGACCCAGGACAACAACCTGACCAGCGAAGGCGTCGCCAAGTTCCCGGACGTCAACATCGATCCGAAGACGAACAAGCGTCCGGAGGGCCTGCAGATCGGGTTCGAGGGCGAGTACCTGCCGACCGCGCCGACCGACGGCAGCGCGGCGTCGACGTTCCCGGCCGAGAACGCGCCGGCGCTGTTCCTCACGGCGTACCGCGGCGACCTGGGCGAGGACGTCGGTGTGCCCGGGTCGGTCTTCGCGCTGGACCGCGGCCAGATCGCCAGCGGTGATCTCAAGCAGATCAGCGGGACGCGCCCGCACGAGATCAAGCCCGGGCAGAGCTGGGCGCTCGACGACGGCACCAAGCTCGAATTCGTCGGCACCCAGCCCTACGTCACCCTCTCCATCCGGTACGACCCGACGCAGCGCCTCGTGCTCGCCGGAGCCGTCGCCGGGCTGATCGGCCTCATGCTGTCGCTGGGCGGCCACCGCCGCCGGGTCTGGTTCCGGGCCGGGCCCGATGCCGATTCTCCAAGCGGTACCGTGATAGAGGCCGGTGGCCTGCCACGCACCGACTATCCCGGTTTCGGTGAGGAGTTCACCAGACTCGTCGCCACCATCCCGAGGGACGCCTGATGGCCGAGTTGTCGAACCACCTGATCGCCTTCACCGTGCTGGCGTACCTGGCCGCGATGATCGCGTACGCCGCCGAGTACGCGTTCGGCGACCGCAGTCACATCGGCCGCGCCGCCGCCCGCCCCGCGATGCAGCTGGTCGGTTCGGGCGCACCGGTCCCCCCGGTTCCGCCGGACGACGAGGTGGTCGAGACCACCGCACCGCGCGACTACGGGCGTATCGCCGGGCTGGTCGCGGTCGGGCTGAACGTGGTCGCCGTACTGCTGCACTTCGGCGGTCTGCTGACCCGCTCGCTCGCCGCCCACCGGTTCCCGTGGGGCAATATGTACGAGTTCACGCTGTCGGTCACTTTCGTCGGGTCGGTGGTGTGGCTGGGCGTGCTGTTCCGGCGGATGTCGATCCGGCACCTCGGCCTGTTCGTGACGCTCGCGCTGGTGGTGCTGCTGGGCGTGGACGGGCTGATCGCATACACGCCGGTCGGTCCACTGGTGCCGGCGCTGCACTCGTACTGGTTCATGATCCACGTCTCGACCATCATCCTGGCCTCCGGCATCTTCCTGCTCGGGGCGGTGCCGGCCACGATGTTCCTCATCAAGACCGGGTACGACCAGGGCAAGCGGCGCTTCCCGTACACCCTCGGCCGGCGCGTGACGACCCCGGCGGCGGCGCTGGAACGGCTGACGTTCCGCCTGCACGCGTTCGCGTTCCCGCTGTTCACCTTCGGTGCCCTGATCGCCGGTCCGCTGTGGGCCGAGGCGTCCTGGGGCCGGTACTGGGGCTGGGACCCCAAGGAGGTGTGGGCGTTCATCTCCTGGGTCGTCTACGCCTGCTACCTGCACGCCCGGGCCACGCCCAGCGTCAAGCGCACGGTCGCCACGTGGATCGCGCTGCTCGGGTTCGCCACCATGTTGATGAATCTGTTCGGCGTGAACCTCTTCTTCTCCGGCCTGCACTCCTACGCCAACGTCCGCGGGGGGATGTAGTCACGCGCGCTCGTGCCGTGACACCGCGTCGCGCAGGGACGCCCAGCTCATCTCGTTGTTGAGGGTGTCGGCCTCCCAGCGGCTCTCCATCTGCTCGTGCCGCTGCGTGTCCACCACCCAGCTGCCGCATCGGTCACAGGTGTAACCGCCCGATGCCCGCTCGGCGCCGCCGTCCGCGCGGGACGCCGGCACCCCTCGCCGGAAGTCGTCGGCGGCGATCCACAGCTCGTGCCACCGGTCGGCCACGGTCTCCGGCGGGACATCCAGGGCGAGGCCGAGCTTGCGGACCAGGTGCCAGGTCGGCGGGGCCTTGCCGGCGAAGACCTTGGAGAGCGTCGTACGGGCGTATCCGACCCGGTCGGCCACGTCGCCCAGGTCCGGCCGGTCGGCCGCCACCCACGCCTGTTTCAACGCCTCGGCCAGGGCGTGGCCGGCCGTGGCGCCGGGCAGCCAGGGCGGGGTGGTCGCGTGGTTGATCACCGAAAGTTCCGATCATGGGCGAACGTGTCACTCGATAGTGCCGTACGTACTCGGCTGATCCAAGGTGGATGTCACGCAGAGCGACGGATAGGCACAAAAGGCGGAAGTGATTCGCGTTTACCGGTCCACATCGGCGTCGGAGACGGGCGGGGGCGAGGGTGGCACCGCCGGCCCACTCGCCGCTGGTCGCCGACCCGAGGTGGTGGTAGCCGCCGGCGACGGTGCTCTCCCGCAGGCGGGACGGGTCGAGGGCGGATTCGGGCGTACGGCCGGCGTCGGCGCGGCAGGCGCCCGGGGTGTCCGGACCGGCGGCCGTGGTGGGCGCGGTCGTCGACTCGGGTGTGACCGGACACACCGGCAGCCGATTCGCCGCAGACCCCGGAGCAGCCACGGCGAGGGCACCCGCAAGTCCGGCCAGGGCGCACCCACGCGCCACGTTGCGGAACTTCAAGGGTCCTGACCTGCACATACACCGAACTCAAGCTCCAGCGCGCCGCGCCGATCACCAGATACGGGCACCGGATGAGGGGTTATCCACAGCCATTGGCCGGTCGCACATCGCATGCGGGAGACTGGATGCATGTCACGAGGGTTCCCGTTCCACGATCTGCAGGCGTTCCTGGCCGCCCTTGAATCGGCCGGTGAGCTGCGGCGGGTCTCAGTGCCGGTGGACCCGACGCTGGAGATCAGCGAGGTCGTCACGCGGACCGTCCGGGCCGGCGGTCCGGCGGTGCTGTTCGAGACGCCGACCCGCGGCGACATGCCGGTCGCGGTCAACCTGTTCGGCACCGAGAAGCGGATGGCCATGGCCCTCGGCGTGGAGTCGCTGGACGAGGTCGGCGACCGGATCGGCGATCTGATCAAGCCCGAGTTGCCGGTCGGCTGGTCCGGCATCCGCGAGGGGCTGGGCAAAGTGCTGCAGCTCAAGTCGCTGCCGCCGCGCAAGGTCAAGAGTGCGCCGGTGCACGAGGTCGTGCTCAAGGGGTCCGAGGTCGACCTGGACCGGCTGCCCGGCCTGCAGGTGTGGCCGGGCGACGGCGGCGTCTTCCACAACTTCGGGCTGACCCACACCAAGCATCCGGAGACCGGCAAACGCAACCTCGGGCTGTACCGGTTGCAGCAGCACTCGCGGAACACGCTGGGCATGCATTGGCAGATCCACAAGGACTCGACCGCCCACCATGCGGTGGCCGAGCGGCGCGGCGAGCGTCTCCCGGTGGCCATCGCGATCGGCTGTGACCCCGTGCTCAGCTACGCCGCCAGCGCGCCGTTGCCCGGCGACATCGACGAGTACCTGTTCGCCGGTTTCCTGCGCGGCGAGCGGGTCGAGACGGTCGACTGCCTGACCGTGCCGCTGCAGGTCCCGGCCCAGGCGCAGATCGTGCTCGAGGGCTATCTGGAACCGGGCGAGCGGGCGTCGGAGGGGCCGTTCGGCGACCACACCGGCTTCTACACGCCGGTCGAGCCGTTCCCGGTGCTGCACGTCGAGTGCATGACCATGCGGCGGGAGCCGATCTACCACTCGATCATCACGTCCAAGCCGCCGCAGGAGGACCACGGGCTGGGCAAGGCTACCGAGCGGATCTTCCTGCCGCTGCTGCGGATGCTGATCCCGGACATCGTCGACTACGACATGCCGGCCGCCGGGGTGTTCCACAACTGCGTGATCGTGTCGATCGACAAGCGGTACCCGAAGCACGCGCAGAAGATCATGAACGCGGTCTGGGGCGCCCACCTGATGTCGCTGACCAAGCTGATCGTGGTGGTCGACTCCGACTGCGACGTGCACGACTACGCCGAGGTGGCGTTCCGCGCGTTCGGCAACGTCGACTACGACCATGACCTGCTGATCACCCAGGGGCCGGTGGATCACCTCGATCACGCCTCCTACCAGCAGTTCTGGGGTGGCAAGGCGGGCCTCGACGCGACCCGTAAGCTGCCGTCCGAGGGCTACTCGAGAGGCTGGCCGGAAGCGATGACGATGTCGCCCGAGGTGGTCGCCCTGGTCGACAAGCGCTGGAAGGAGTACGGACTGTGACGGCCGTCGCCGCTGTGCCGGAGAAGCCCGGGCGGGTCAAGGCATTCCTGCGGCTGGTCGCCATCGAGCACTCGGTGTTCGCGTTGCCGTTCGCGTACCTCTCCGCGCTGGTCGCGATGAAGCGGGACGGCACCGGCGTCCACTGGGTCGACCTGCTGCTGGTCACCGCGGCCATGGTCTCCGGGCGTACGTTCGCGATGGCCGCCAACCGCATCCTGGACCGCCGGATCGACGCGCTGAACCCGCGGACCCGCAACCGCGAGCTGGTCACCGGGGCGGTGAGCGTGCGGACGGCGTGGACCGGCGCGCTGATGTCGCTGGCCGTGCTGTTCCTGGCCGCGGGGCTGCTCAACCCGCTCTGCCTGCTGCTGTCACCGCTGGCGGTGATCCCGCTGGTGGTCTACCCGTACGCGAAACGGTTCACGAACTTCCCGCACTACGTGCTGGCGCTGGCGCAGGCGGTGGCCCCGGTCGGCGCCTGGATCGCGATCACCGGGACGTTCTCCGGGTCCGGACCGGCCTGGTTGCTGGGCGTCGCGGTCGGCCTCTGGATCGGCGGGTTCGACATCATCTACGCCTGCCAGGACGTGGAGATCGACCGTCAGATCGGCGTGCACTCGACACCCGCCCGGTTCGGGGTGCGCACCGCGTTACACATCTCCACCGCGACGCACCTGGTGACGTTCCTGCTGTTCGTCTGGTTCGGTCAGCTGGTCGGGCTGGGCTGGCTGTGGTGGATCGGGCTGCTGCTGACCGCGGCCGCGTTCGTCTACCAGCACGTCGTGGTCACGCCGGCCGACCTGAGCCGGGTCAACCGGGCGTTCTTCACCGCCAACGGCTTCGTCGGTATCGCGTTGTTCCTGTTCGCGCTGCTCGACCTGGCCGTGCGGTAACACTGGGATCATGCGCACCCCTTGGATCCTGGGCGTCTCCGGTGCCTCGGGCACGCCGTACGCCCGGGCCGTGCTCGGCGCCCTGCTCGACGCCGGGGAACCGGTCGACCTGGTGATCTCGCGGGCCGCTCGGCTCACCCTGCTGGACGAGACCGGAGTGACCGTCCGGGACGCGCACTGGAAGGACGACGTCGCCGCCTGGCTGGGCCGCGACCTGGGCGACTTGACCTACTGGCCGGCGGGCGACCTGGCCGCCGGGCCGAGCAGCGGCTCCTACCCGGCGCAGGGCATGGTCGTGGTCCCGGCCAGCACCGCCGCCTGCGCCGGCATCGCGATCGGCCTGTCCAAGGACCTGTTGCAGCGCGCCGCCGAGGTCAACCTCAAGGAGCGGAGGCGGGTGGTGGTCGTACCGCGGGAGACGCCGGTGACGCGGAGCCACCTGGAACATCTGATCGCGGTGCACGATGCCGGTGCGGTGGTTCTACCGGCGAGCCCGGGCTTCTACAGCGCCGGGGCCCGCGCCACCGCTCAGCAATTGATCGACTTCGTGGCGGGCAAGGTGCTCGACGCGCTCGGCGTGCCGCACACGCTGTTCACCCGCTGGGTCGGTGAGCTCAATGCCCAGCGCGACCCTTCGGACAAGACTCAGCGCAACCCGTTGGGTGGGCCGTAGGACGAGCCCGGGTTGGCCGGACCGCCGTTACGCGGCCGGTTGGCGGCATCGTCCTCACGCATCTCCTCGACGACGCCATCGCCCTCAAGCAGTGCCCGGACCTCCGACTCGCGGAACCGGCGGTGTCCACCCGGAGTCCGGATGCTGCCGATACGTCCGGCGGCGGCCCAGCGTGTGACCGTCTTCGGGTCGACGCGGAACAGCGCGGCCACCTCGCCCGGCGTCAGCAGACGATCTCCAGTGTCCACAACCCCCTCCTCGCGTCGATTTTTTCGGGAGCGGCCGTGGTCACGGTGCGTGTCGGCATGCTCGATCGGGACGTAAAGTCATTAGAGCATCGCCTCAGAACCAAGTCCGTGAAATGCGGAAAAAGCCCCGATTGCGACAACGATCATTATCCTGGCCCCGCCGCACGGTCGTAGTCCACTACCGGGCGTGAGGGCCGTCGGGTATCAGATTAGGGTCTGAGGGCATGGACGCGATCGACCTTCGGCTCATTGACCTGCTTCAGGAGAACGGCCGTTCTTCGTACGCGGAACTCGCCCGTACGGTCGGCCTGTCCGCACCGGCCGTGCACGAGCGGGTCGGGAAGCTGGAGGCCTCCGGCGCGATTCGGGCGTACCGGGCAGAAGTCGACCACGACGCCGTCGGTCTCGGGGTGACCGCGCTGATCGGGATCGTCGAGGACTCGGCCGCCGACACCGACGACGTGCTCGCCGCGGTCCAGGCGATGCCCGAGGTGGAGGCCTGCTATTTCATGGCCGGCGTCGAGTCTTACCAGCTCATCGTACGGGTCGGCACGATTGCCGAGCTCGAACAGCTGATCGTCCGGATCAATCGGACGGCCGGCGTGGCGTCCACCCGGACCGCGATCGCGTTGTCGACGAAGTGGGAGAACCGGCCGCGCCCGAGCCTGGGATCGCCGGGGCAGCGTCGCGACTCCGAACCTGCTTAGATCGACCCGCCACTGTGGAAGCCGGGTGCTGGGGAGTCGATCGTGCTGGATGGTGACTCCACCGAATATGTCCCGGTTTCTCGGGACGCGCCGATCTTGGGCGATGTTCCGGTTTCGCCCCCTGTTCCAGCAATTCCCTTTCCACGATCTCCGTTGTCACCGCTTGCTTTCTCGCCGCCGTACGCCCCGCTCCCGTCACGTGGCGTGCCGGTCTGGGCGCGGGTGGTGATCGCGGCGATCATCGTTCTCCGGCTGGCCGTCGGCACCGGCGTCGTGGTGGTCTCGGAGGCCGCGTTCGGCCGGCCGGTGAGCCGGTCGCCGGCGCCGGCCCCGGCCGCTGCGGGCGACGCCCCGGTCACGCCGTACGAGAAGATGGTCGCTGCCCTGAACGCTCAGGCGGCGGCCCTTGACCCGCGGGGATGAGCGCGGCTGGCTGGACGTGTCGTCACGCCGGGCGTTCGGCCAGTCGTTCGCCACGGTGGACAAGGGTTGCGTCGCCTGGACGCGTGCGCACGCCTAACGGCGGGCGATCTCGGCCAGGCCGGGGTAACCGACCACGAAGCCCTCGTCGTCGACGACGAGGTCGGCGCTGAAGGTCTCGTTGGCGAAGCGCACCTGGCCGTCGCCCAGCGCGGTGTAGATCTGGTCGGCCTGCACCACCTCCAGGCTGGGCAGGATCACCCAGGCCACGCTGAGCCGGTGGGAGACGCCGGCGTCGGCCCGGAGCAGGTCGAGCCGTCGGATCGGCAGCGTGTTGGTGAGTGGTGAGCCGGTCAGGTCGACGTCGAAGGCGCCGTACAGCAGATCCGGATCCTCGGTGCCGGGCAGCCCGGCGCGCGCGTGCCCGGCCGCGGTCAGGGCGGCGTCGAGATTGCCCTGCTCGGAGGTGGTCGCCCGCCAGCGCCCGGCGGCCAGTTCGAGCCGGAGCGACCGGGCCCAGCCGGCGCCTTCGGTGGTCACCTCGAAACGGGTCGTCACCCAGGACGGGTCGGTCTGCAGCTCGTACCGGCAGGTGTAGGCGATCGGGTCGACCGCGGCGGCGGTGCCCCGTGCGTACAGGCCGGAGCGCGCGTCGATCAGCGCATGCTCGACGCCGGAGGTGTCCCGGCGGGTCCAGAAGCGTGAAGCGGGGAGAGGCGCCATGCCCCGGACGTTACCGCCACAACCCATTTTGTGGACGGCCGGCAATTGTGGAGAACCCCAGAACGCACCGCGACCCCGGCACCATGAGGCGCCGGGGTCGGGAGGTGGAGCAGATGAACTCAGTACGTGCGGGCGGGTCGCGGCGCGCCGAAGCGGCCGGTGCCGGTGCCGGTGTCCCGGCGGTCGTTGCGCTGACCGTCACGGCGGAACTGGCCGGGACGCTCACCGTTGCGGTTCGTGTGATCGCCGAAGTTGCGCTCGCCCCGCGGGCGGTCGGTGAAGGACCGCTCGGGACGGGCGGTGCTGTCGCCGGCCGGCCGGTCGGCGTAGGTGCGGTCGCCGGTGGGGCGGCCGGAACGCTCGCCGTTGAACTGGCGGTCGCCGGTCGGACGGTCGCCGGTCGGGCGGTCGCCGGCCGGTCGGTCGCCGTAGGAGCGGTCACGGTTCGGGCGGTCGCCGAAGCGGCGGTCGCCCTGGCCACGGTCGCCTTGGCCACGGTCGCGGTTGCCGTATCCGCCGCGCTGCGGCCGGTCGCCGAAACGCTTCGGCCGGTCCGAGCGACGGGGCTCCGGCTCGTCCACCACGGGGATGCCGCTCGGCTCGCGAGCGCCGGTCACCTCGGACAGCTTGGGGTCACCCAGGCGGACCCGGTGCTCGTCCGGGTGTACGCCGGCCTTGCCCATCATGGCCTGCGTGGTACGCCGCTGCTTGGGCAGCACCAGCGTCACGACCGCGCCGGACTCGCCGGCCCGGGCAGTACGACCGGCCCGGTGCAGGTAGTCCTTCGGGTCCTTGGGCGGGTCCACGTGCACGACGAGCGAGATGCCGTCGACGTGGATGCCACGGGCGGCCACGTCGGTCGCCACCAGGACGTTGGTGCGGCCTTCCTTGAACTCGGCGAGCGTACGGGTGCGGACCCGCTGGGTCTTGCCCCCGTGCAACGCACCGGCCCGGACGCCGGACGCACGCAACTGCTCGTGCAGCCGGTCGACGCCCATCTGCGTACGGGCGAAGACGATGGTCTTGCCCTCCCGGTTGGCGATCGCCGCGGTGATCGGGAACTTCTCGTGCGGCGGGATCAGCAGCAGGTGGTGATCCATGGTGGACACGCTGGCTTCGGACGGGTCCGTCGAGTGCGTGACCGGGTCGTGCATGAAGCGGTCGACCAGCACCTGGACGTCACCGTCGAGGGTGGCCGAGAAGAGCAGCCGCTGCGCGTGCTCCGGGGTCTTGGCCAGCAGCTCGGTGACCTCGGGCAGGAACCCCATGTCGGCCATCTGGTCGGCCTCGTCCAGGACGGTGATCTCCACGCTGTCGAGCGAGCAGACGCCCCGCTCGATCAGGTCGCCGAGACGACCCGGAGTGGCCACGATGACCTCGACGCCACGGCGCAGGGCATCGACCTGACGGTCGTACGGCACGCCGCCGACCGCGGTCTTGATGAAGACGCCGACCGAGCGACCCAGTGGGGTCAGCGCGTCGGCGACCTGCATCGCCAGCTCACGAGTCGGGGTCAGGATCACGGCCTTGGGCTTCAGCGGCTTGGCGCGGCCGCTCTGGGCCACGCGGGCCAGCAACGCCAGGCCGAACGCCAGCGTCTTGCCGGAGCCGGTCTGGCCGCGGCCGAGGACGTCCCGACCGGCGAGCGCGTCGGGGATGGTGGCGATCTGGATCTCGAACGGCGTGCGGATGCCCTCACGGGTGAGCACGCGGGTGAGCTCGGCCGGTACGCCGAGGTCGTCGAACGTCATGGTTGCGACTTCGGCCGTGGCCTCGGCGGTGACCTCGGCCACCGGGGCGGTGGCAGCGGCTGCTTCGACGCCGGCGGTCGGCTCGGCCTTGACGGTCGGCTGGGTGTTGTCGGCGGTTGCGGTGCCGGCCACTGGCGTGGTGTCGGCTTCCGCGGAGGCCGGGGTCGACTCCGCCGTGGCGGTCTCCGCCGTCGTCGGCTCGGAGGCGGAGGCGGTTTCGAAGACGGACGGGAACGTGCTGGGGTCAGCGAAAGTGGTCAAGAGAACCTCTCTACGGGGGCGCATGCTCGCGAATGGCCCGCCGCGACCATCTCCGCCAGGAGTGGCCGTCCGCTGAAGTGCCGCAAGAACGCCCTCGGCGCGCCCGCACGGGCGCGCCACGTCAATTACTGATGTCAGTGTACGGGTCAACGCTTCTACGGCCGACCGCATTCCACGCCGGTAGTGGGCAGGCTCACCCTCGGCGCAACCGAGCCAGCTTACGGGTGATTCGGCCGATACGCCAAGTCACGCCGTTCACAGGCCGCCGAGGACACCCTTCAGGGCGCTGCCCGCCGTCAGCAGGAACACGAGGCTCACCACGATCAGAACAATCAGGATGATCAGCATCACGATGCCCACCTTGACGTTGCTCCGCCGGTGGTCGTCGGCGCCGTGGTCCCAGCCCTGGGCCAGGATGTGCCCGGTCAGCGATCCGGAGTTCTCCAACGGGTTCATGGTGACCGGCATCGTCATGTCGATCGGCGAGTCCGGGCCGCCACCGTAGACGGTGCCTCCGACCGCCCGCTGTTGCGGCACCGCGACGGTCGGGTCGGCCGGCGGTGCGGGCGGGTGACCGACGTGCGCGGCGGGTCCACCGAACGGCTGCCGGTTTCCGGCTGGGCCGCCGACCCCGGACGGGGAATGCGACGCCGGCGGGAACCAGTCCGACCGCGAGCCACGGCCGGCCGCGGCGGCGTGTCCGGCGCCCGCTACGAACGGCATGGTCTCGTCCGGGCCGGGCACCTGGGGAGCCCACTGACCGCCCGCGGCGGCGTGTCCGGCGCCGGCCATGAAGGGCATGGTCTCGTCCGGACTCGGAGCCTGAGTCGGCGGCGGGCCGGGACGGAAGCTCGTGGCTGGCGCGAACGGGGTCGGGGACGCGGCCGCGCCACCGCTGGTCGGCGGCAGGGTGTACGCCGGCAGGCCACTCGACGATGGAATGGTCGACGGCGGCCCGCTCGGCGGCGGCATGGTCGGCGGCGGGAAGATCGGGGCCGGCGGCCCTGGCATCGGGGACGGACCGGGGCCGGGTGGTACCGGGCTGGGGCCGGGCATCGGAGGTACCGGGCTCGGGCCGGGACCGGGCGGCACCGGGTTGGGGCCGGGACCGGGCGGGACCGGGTTCGGGCCGGGACCAGGCGGAACCGGGCCGGGCGGCGCGGGCGACGGGCTGGGCGGGACCGGGGACGGTCCGGGGCTGGGCGCGGGCGTCGGATCTCCTGGCCCGGGCAACGGCGAAGGGCCGGGACCGGGGAACGGCGACGGAGGCTCGAAGGGTGACGGGCGGCCGGGCTGGGGCGGGCCGGGCAGCGGCGGCTGAGGCTCGGGGCGTCCGGGCTCGGGTTCCGGATCGGTCGGCTCGGGCTCGCCTGGCTGGGGTTCGCCGGGACGGGGTGCGGGCCGGTCGGGTTCACTGGGTCCGGGCTCGTCCGGGTCGGGCTGGATCGGCGCGGAGCGGGTGGGCGCGCTCGGCTCAATGTTGGCGGGGCGGCTTGGCTCGAGTCTGGCCATCCGGAGCGGTTCGGGGCTGGCGGGCTCGGGGCTTTCGAGTTCGGAGCCGTCCGGCTCGGAATGCTCCGGCTCCGGCTCCGGCTCCGGCTCGTAGGCGCGCGGCGACCGGTAGGCCTGGATCCGGTCGGACCGGCTGAGGGTCGACGGATCCGGGTAGCCGGCGGTCGAGCCGTCCGCCTCCGGAGTGGTGTCGTCGGAAGCGGTCAACAGGTCGGGAGTGGGCGGATCGGCCGGGGGCGGGGCGACGGTGGGAGGCGCACTCGCTGCCGGCGGGTCTGCGGCTGCCGGGTCTGCGCCTGCCGGGTTTGCGCGTGCTGTGTCTGCGCCTGCCGGGTCCTCGCCTGCCGGGTCCTCGCCTGCGGTGTCTGCGGCTGGCAGATCTCCGGCCGGTGCGGAGTCAGGCCACTCGCCGGAGGGCGCGGAGCCGACAGCCGGCTTGGTCGCCGTATGCGGCGGCTTGGTGCGTTCCTCGATCGGGGTGTCCTCGCTCAGCAGGCTGCTGCGGACTCGCTCGATCCGGGGGGCGGGCGACGTGGGGGCCGGCGAGGTGGGAGCGGACACGGCCACGGAGGGGGACGGCTCGTCGTCGATGTCGGCTTCCGGCTGATGCCGGTAGATCTTGGATTCGCCGGTGGGAAGCTTCGCCGCCCGGATCAGCGCAGCATCGGGGCGGACGGTGCCGGGCACGGTGGCCCGGGCCGCGGCGGGGCTGGGGGCGGCCGAGACCGGCCGGGCGGACGACCCGCCGTCGGGGGCCGGCCGGAAGTCCAGGACCGAGGCGCGGCCGTTGGCGGTACCGCTTAGCGGGGAGTCGTCATGGGACCTGAGCCCGTCGGCGCGGACTCTGTCCGGTTCGGGGGCGCTGTCCGACTCGGGAGCGCTGTCCCGATCAGGAGCGCTGTCCCGATCAGGAGCGCTGTCCGCCTCGGGGCCGCTCCCCGCCGGAATGACGCGGGCGGCGGCGATCACGCGGGAGCTGGAGCCGGGGACGGCGGCCGAGGCGGTGGCCCTGCCGTTCGGCGGAGTGGAGCCGTTGGACTTCGGCGCCACGGGGGCGTATGCGGACACGGGGTTGGACACGGATCCGGGGTCGGACACGAAGGGGGCGCCGGCGGTGGATGCGGAAGGAACTGCCCAGAGCGGGCCGGGGGCGGGCGGTGGGGGCGGGATGTAGCCCTGGTCGTCCGCGGCGCCGGAGTCGGGCGACGGCCCAGCATCCGGCTCGGCGCCGGCCCGGTCCGTAGTCGCCTGCCGCTCGTCCATCTGGGTCCTCCCGACCAAACTGCGGGCCGACGTCGGTGGAACGTCGCGCGCTGGACCTAACCGTGCCATACGCCGGCGCATCCGCGCATCCGGCGTCGTCCGGTCGCCGGTGGTTCCGGACCACCAGGTGAATCTCGACCCCCGGAAGGCTACTTGGGTTCGCCCGACGACGAGGAGGCCGACGCGGACGACTTGCCCGATGCCGAGCTGGTCGCCGCGGCCGAGGTCGCCGACGAGCCGGAGCCGCTGGGCGTGGTGCTGCCCGAGCCTGAGCCGGTAGGCGACGCGTCGCCGGTGGCCGGTGCGGTCGTCGCCGGTGTGTTCGCCCTCGCCGGCGCCGTGGTGGCGGGGGTGGTCGGCTCGGTCGTGGCCGGCGTGCTGGGGGTGGTCGGCCCGGTGCTCGGCGTGGTCGGTCCGGTGGACGGCGTGGTCGGTCCGGTGGACGGCTTGGTCGGACCCGTCGACGGCTTGGTCGGTCCGGTGGTCGGCGGCTTGGTCGTCGCGGACGGTGAGGCCGACGGCGCCTTGGTGTTGCCCGTACCGCTGTCGTTGCCGGAGGTCGGCAGGTGGCTCAGGTCGGGACCCTGCACCGGGCCGTCGACCGAGCCGAACACGCGGGTGGCCTGGAACAGCCGGGTCCACCGCACCGGGGTCAGCCGTACGTCCAGACCGGTCCGCGGCGCCTCGACCATCATCCCGTTGCCGGCGTACATGGCCACGTGGTGAATGTCCGTCCAGCTGTTGGAGTAGCTGAAGAACAGCAGGTCGCCGGGGAGCAGCGAGTACCGGTCGACGACGCTCGCGTGGGTCTGCCAGTACTGGTCGCGCGAGACCCGGGCCAGCGGATAGTTCGTAGCCTGGTGATACGAGTAGAACATCAGCCCGGAGCAGTCGAACTGGTTCGGGCCTTCCTCCGACCAGACGTACGGATCGCCGATCTGCTTCAGCGCCACCTTGAGCGCAGCGATGGCTCGCGGGTCGGCGCCGCGACCCTGACCGGCGCCCTGCAGGTACAGCTTGCTGAGCGCGGCGTCCTGCGCGGTCTCGGTGGCGTCGGCCAGGCTCAGTTCCTTGGCGTGGGTCGTCTCGTACTTGGTCAGCGCCGCCTGCTTGGTGGCGATCTCGGCCTGCAGCTTCGCGTACTGCGTGTTCAGGTCGAGCAGCCGCTGACCGGCGGAGGCCTGGTCGGACTGCGCGGCGCTCATCGCCGCCTGGGCCAGCGCGATGTGCCGGGCGGCCGACTGCTCCGAGGCGGTGTCGCCCTGCTGCAACTGGGCCAGCGCGCCGAGGCCCTGCAGATCGGAGCCGAAGGTGCCGGGCGGCATTGCGGCCGCGTCCCGGAGTGAGGCCGCAGCAGCGGCGGCGGCTTCGGTCTGCGTCTGGGCCAGCAGCGTCCGGGCGTCGGCGACCTTCTGCACCGCCGTGGTCTGGACCTGGGTGGCCAGGGTGCGGTCCTGGCCGAGCTGGATCAGCTGATCGCCGAGGGCGGCGATGTGGGCCTGCAGCTTGTCGCGCTGAGCCTGGACCGGCGACGTGTCGGCGCCCGGGGTGGCAGCCGGCGCGGCGGTGGCCACCTGACCGGGCATCACCAGGGTGCCGAGCGCGATCGGCCGGGAACCCGAGTCGGGCACGGCCGGTTGCAAAGGGACAGTCGGGGCCTGCGGGGCGCTTGGGGCTTGAGGTGCGGCTGAGGCCGGAAGCGGGGCGAACAGGGCGGCGATGGCCGCGATCGCGACAGCGGACATCGACAACGGCCGCCACCAGGGGCGGAGCCGCCGACCCGATCCTCGTCCGTACTGCCCGTCCGTTGTCATGCTCTCCCCGTCCGTGCGGGCGCATCCCCCGACGCCCCTATAAAGGCATACCGCAACCTGCGATCGCTGTCGATTGATCACAGATGAAAGGAGCCTGTGAATCGAGGGCGATCGGCCCGGCCGGCGAGTGGCGGTGGCCACCCCGCCGGCGCAGGCCGCCGAAATGTCAGAGGAGGGACGTACTCTCGACCACGAGCCGAGGAATGAGGAAAGGGGCACAGATGGATGCCGGGCTGAAGCGTGAGCTCGAGGCGAAGGTCTACGCCGGGGAGCGGCTGACCCGCGAGGACGGCATCGCCCTGTACGACACCGACGACCTCGCCTGGCTCGGCCGCCTCGCCCATCACAAGCGCACCGAGATGAACGGTGACCGCGTGATGTTCAACGTCAACCGGCACCTCAACCTCACCAACGTCTGCTCGGCCAGCTGTGCCTACTGCTCGTTCCAGCGCAAGCCGGGCGAGAAGGACGCGTACACGATGCGCATCGACGAGGCCGTGCGCAAGGCCAAGGAGATGGAGGACGAGCAGCTCACCGAGTTGCACATCGTCAACGGCCTGCACCCGACGCTGCCCTGGCGGTACTACCCCAAGGTGCTGCGCGAGCTGAAGGCGGCGCTGCCCAACGTCAACCTCAAGTGCTTCACCGCGACCGAGGTCCAGTGGTTCGAGAAGATCAGCGGCCTGCCCGCGAGCGAGATCCTGGACGAGCTGATGGACGCGGGGCTGGAGTCGCTGACCGGCGGCGGCGCCGAGATCTTCGACTGGGAGGTGCGCCAGCACATCGTCGACCACAACACCCACTGGGAAGACTGGTCGCGCATCCACCGGCTGGCGCACGAGAAGGGCATGAAGACCCCGAGCACGATGCTGTACGGCCACATCGAGGAGCGGCGGCACCGTGTCGACCACGTGCTGCGTCTGCGCGAGCTGCAGGACGAGACCGGCGGTTTCGCGGTGTTCATCCCGTTGCGCTATCAGCACGACTTCGTCGATTCGGCCGACGGCAAGGTCCGCAACCGGATCCAGGCGCAGACGACGATGGCCGCGCCGGCCGAGTCGCTCAAGACGTTCGCCGTGTCCCGGTTGCTGTTCGACAACGTGCCGCACGTCAAGTGCTTCTGGGTGATGCACGGGCTGTCGGTGGCTCAGCTGTCGCTGAACTTCGGAGTGGACGATCTGGACGGTTCGGTCGTCGAGTACAAGATCACCCACGACGCCGACTCGTACGGGACGCCGCAGACCATGCACCGGGAAGACCTGCTTAACCTCATCGGGGATGCGGGCTTCCAGCCGGTCGAGCGCAACACCCGGTACGACATCGTCCGGGAGTACCCGAAGCCGCAGTCGCTGGCCGACCGCCGCAGCGAGCCGCAGCAGGTCTGGGCGTAACCGGTCCGCGTAAGCTGGAACGGCCATGACGGAGACGACGAGTGACCGCGGACCGCGCCGTGACGCGACCGGTCGTCTCGCGTCCGCAGGCGATCTGATCGGTACGGCGCTGGCCGCCTGGGTCGGCGGCGTGGTGGTGTGGCTGCTTCTCGAGGGCGTGCTGCGTCTGGTCGGCTGGCTCGGCTCCGGTTCCGGCCACGGCTGGTTGGTGCTGCTT
Source organism: uncultured Actinoplanes sp. (assembly GCA_964236515.1). Lineage (GTDB taxonomy): Bacteria > Actinomycetota > Actinomycetes > Mycobacteriales > Micromonosporaceae > Actinoplanes. The sequence goes on along the minus strand of CAXSDA010000034.1, from coordinate 66,397 downwards.
CCGGCGCTCTTCCTGTTCATGGACGAGTTCCGGCGTGCCGGTTACGGTGCGCACCGGGTGGTCGCGGCCCTGGCCGGCGCCGCCCTCGGCCTGGTGGCCGGTCTTCTCCTCGGCGGCCTCGTCACGGCGGTGCACCCGACGATCCTGAGCGGGGCGATCGGCGCCGGTGGGCTGGTCGTGGTGTACTGCTTCGTCTGGTTCTACGGCCTTCGGTGGCTCGACCGCCGCGCGGGTTGATCGGAGTGGTCGCGTGAGTGCCATGTACAAGTACACGCTCGGCCGCGTCGTCCTGTTCGTCGTGATTCTCGCGGCGCTCACCCCGATTCCGCTGAACCTGTTGGTCAAGCTGATGATCGCGCTGTTCGCCTCGGCCGGTTTCTCGTACTTCCTGCTAGCCCGCTGGCGTCACGAGATGGCCGAGCAGCTCGCCTCGGCGTCTGACCGGCGCAAGCGCGAGCGCACCCGGCTGCGCGCCGCCCTGGCCGGCGACGACGGGGCCCAGGCGACCGGCGACCGGGCGCCCACTCCCACGGACAGCTCAGGCAGCGACGTCAAGGCGGACGCGCGGGACGAGTTCAAGTAGGCCGAGCTCGCAGGCCGGGCGCGTCGTCGCGGCACTTGTCCGAGTTGTGCTGATCATGGGGGCGACCAACCGATTCCGCGTGCGACGACGCCGTGCCGTAGTGCTGCTCACCGCGTCCGTGATGGGCATCCCGGTGTTCGCAACCGGACCCGCCGCGACCGCGCACGCAGCCGACCCCGCCGTCACGGCGCACCCGGCCGACTCCGCCGAGTCGTCCGCGCAGTACACGGTTCAGGACGCCGGCACGCCCGCACAGCGGGACCAGATCGCCCGTACCGGCGCGGTCATCGACGACGTTCGACGCTCGGTCGTCACGGTGACCGCTACGCCCGGTGAGGTTCTTGACCTCCATGCCGGGAATTCGCGACCGCCGCGTCCACGCTGGAGTTCCCACCGGTCGACGCCGTGTATCACGACTACGCCGAGATGGTCGCCGACGTCGACGCGGTGGTCGCCCGCTACCCGGCCATCGCGGCCAAGCGCATCATCGGGCGTACCTACCAGGGCCGCGACATCATCGCGGTGAAGATTTCCGACCACGTCGCCACCGACGAGCCCGAGCCCGAGGTCCTGTACGACGCCGGCACCCACGCCCGCGAGCACCTGAGCGTGGAGATGGCCCTCTACCTGCTGCACCAGTTCACCGACGGCTACGCCGGCGACGCCCGGATCCGGAACATCGTGAACAGCCGGGAGATCTGGATCGTGCCGTCGGTCGACCCGGACGGATCCGAGTACGACATCGCCGGCGGCACCTACCACTCGTGGCGCAAGAACCGCCAGCCGGGCGGCGGGACGGACCTCAACCGCAACTACGGCTATCTGTGGAGCTGCTGCGGCGGCGCGTCCGGTGACCCGAAGTCGGACACCTACCGCGGGCCGGCCGCGTTCAGCGCGCCCGAGACCCGGGCGATGAGCGACTTCGTGCGGGGCCGGGTGGTCGGCGGGGTCCAGCAGATCAAGGTGGCGATGGACTTCCACACGTACGCGGAACTCATCGTCTGGCCGTACGGGCACACCCGGGCGCGGACCGCACCGGGCATGACCCGCGCCGACAACGACGCGCTGGCCGCGCTCGGGCGGCGGATGGCCGCGACCGACGACTACACCGCGGAGCAGTCCAGCGCGATGTACATCACCGACGGTGACCTGCTCGACTGGCTGTGGGGCACGTACAAGATCTTCGCCTACACGTTCGAGATGTATCCGACCAGCACGGCCCAGGGCGGCTTCTACCCGCCGGGCAGTGTCGTCGCCCGGGAGACAAGCCGTAACCGGGAAGCGGCCCTGCTGCTGGCCGAGGCGGCCGGCTGCCCGTCTCAGGTGGTCGCGAAGAGCTGCTGACTCAGCGGTTGGACGCGAGGATGGAGAAGATGCCGCCCTCGGGGTCCTCGATCACCGCGTACCGGCCCATGGCCGCGGTGACCGGGGTGCTGAGGACGCGGCCGCCGAGGGCGTAGGCGTTCTCGGCCACCCGGTCGCAGTCGGAGACGGCGAAGTACAGCATCCAATGGGGGGAGAGGTCGTCGGGCCAGTCGCGGCCCATCGGCTGCAACCCGGCGATGGTCCGGCCGCGGTGCTCGAGGGCGACGTAGGGCGCGCCGGCCACCGTGGTCGTCCGCGCCTGCCAGCCGAACACCGCGCCGTAGAACGAGATCGAGCCCTCGACGTCGCGGGTGACCAGCTCGTTCCAGGTGAGCGCGCCGGGCATGTCGAACAGTTGCGCGCCGGCCATCGTGCCCGGCTGCCACACGCTGAACGGGGCGCCGGCCGGATCCAGGAAGGCGGCCATCCGGCCCTCGGCGCCGACGTCGAACGGGGCGACCAGGATCTTGCCGCCGGCCGCGTCGACCCGGACGGCGATGGTGTCGGAGTCGTCGGTGGCGATGTACGTGCTCCACGCGGTCGGCTGGCCCTCGCCGTACAACGGGCCGGCTCCGGCCACCGCCAGCCCGTTCACGTGGAAGGTGGTGTACCCGCCGAACTCGTCGCCGGAGACGTCGGCCTCCCAGCCGAACAACGCGGAGTAGAACCGCCTCGCGTCCTCAAGGTCCGCCGTGCCGAGGTCGACCCAGCACGGCGTACCCGGAATCGGAGATGCAGTCACATCCAGATGGTGGCATCGGCAACCGGCCGTCCGGGCGGTACTGACGAACTTCTAGCTGAACCGGCGACCCTCGTCCCGTCGATAGGCCCATACGGCCACCCCAGCGAGGGCCACCGTCCAGCCGACGAGCGCGAGTGTGGACGACAGGTCGAACGGGAAGTTCCCGGCCGCCGCCCACATCAGCCGGACCGCGCCGCCGGTGGGCAGGTAGGGCGCGATGGCCTCGACGAAGCCGGGCGCCTGGCCGGGGCCGGTGAGCAGGCCGCCGCCGAAGGCCAGCGGGAAGAAGAGCAGCTGGGCGACCACGATGGCCGCCTTGGCCGGCAGCGAGTAGCCGATCCCCAGGCCCATCAGGATGAACGGGATCGAGACCACGTACGTCGTCGCGAACCCGGCCAGGAAGGCCAGCGGGGTGATGGTGGCCGCGGTGCACAGCCACGCGATCAGTACGACGGGGACCAGCGAGATCGTCATCATCGCCATGCCGGCCAGGATCCGGCCGGTGAATCGGGGTCCGGCGCCGGCCGGCAGCGTGCGCGTGTACGGGTCCCACGGCTGGTTGCGGTCCTCGGCCACCCCGATGCCGTACTGGAAGAGGTTGGTCGACATGACCGCGAACGTCACCATCGACGCGGTCGCGAACGTCGCCGCCTCCGCGTCGTGGCCGACGAACGGGACGACGAAGAACAGCATCGACGCGGCCGGGAAGAAGGCGCTGCCGATCAGCGCGATCGGGATGCGGACGGTCTCGAGGAGTTGGAAGCGGGCGTGGGTCAGCGCGAGCGAGGTCATCACGAGGCTCCGGTCAGGGTGAGGAAGGCTTCTTCGAGTGAGGTCGGTCGTACCTCCAGATCGGAGAACGGCACATCGCCGGTGACCAGGTCGCGGACCAGGCGATCGGCGTCCGGGGTGAGCAGGTGCGTACGGGCGCCGTCGCGCTCCACGCCGACCACCCCGGGCATGTCCGGCACGGGCCGGTCGCCGGTCAGGCTGACCCGGCGGATGGCGACCATGTTCCGTACGGCCGACACGGTGTCGTCGGCCAGCACCCGGCCGGCCCCGATGACTACCACCCGCTGGGCCAGCGCCTCCACCTCTTCGAGATAGTGGCTGGTCAACACGACCGTGCCGCCCTCGGCGGAGAACGCCCGGACGCCGTCCCAGAGCGAGTGCCGGGCCTCGACGTCGAGGCCGGTGGACGGCTCGTCCAGGAACACGATCCGCGGCCGGCCGACGAAGGCCAGCGCCACCGCGAGCCGCCGCTTCTGCCCGCCGGACAACCCGCCGGTCTGCCGCCGGGCCAGGTCGAGCAGGCCGAACCGGTCGAGCAGCTCGTCGCGGTCGAGCGGGTCGGGGAAGTGGGCGCGGACGAAGTCGACGACCTCGCCCACCCGCAGCGACGCCGGCAGGCCGGTCTCCTGCGGGGTGACGCCGAGCCGGCGGCGACGGGCGGGATCGCGCGGGTCGCCGCCGTCCAGTTCGACCCGCCCGGCGGACGGCCGGCGCAGCCCGGTGAGCAGGCTGACCAGGGTGCTCTTGCCGGCGCCGTTCGGGCCCAGCAGCCCGACCAGCTCTCCTTCCGCGACGTCCAGGGACAGTGAGTCGAGGGCGAGCACGTCGCCGTAGCGGCGGGTGACCTCGATGGCGCGGGCCAGGATCATGACCCCTCCTTGGGGTTGAGCAGTGCGCGGAGTGCGGCGGTGTAGTCCTCGAAGGCCAGCCGGCCGCGCGCGGTCAACTGGACGAAGGTGGCGGGCGTACGGCCCTGATGGGTCTTGGTGACCTCGACGTAGCCGGCGTCCTCGAGTTTGCGCAGGTGGACCGACAGGTTCCCGGCCGTCATCCGGAGGATGTCCTGCAGCCGGGGGAACGTGATCCGGTCGTCCGGCCGCAGCGTCGACAGGGACGAGACGACCCGCAGCCGGGCCTGCGCGTGGATGACCGGGTCGAGCTCGGGCAGGGTTCCGTCGCTCACCGCGGCAGCCTCTTCCAGGAGAGGTAGCCGAACAGGAGCATGCCGCCGCCTCCCCCGACGGCGACGATCAGCGAGTGCCAGCCGCTGCCGAACACCACGCCGACCGCGTTGATGACGCTCGTCCAGACGCCGAGCACGAACAGCGTCCGGTCCCGGAAGATGGCGCCGCCGACCATGTGCAGGGCGCCGGTGAGCGCGACCATGGTGCCGGCCCACAGCAGGTTGGACTTGTCGGCCGGGAGCAGGTCGCTGACCTGCGCCAGCACGAGGGCCATGCCGGCGAAGGCCACGCTCCAGGTGACGCCGTACATCAGGCCCTGCTCCGACGTCGGGCCGCTGACCTGCCGGCCCGCGCGGGCGCCGTTGACTCCGCTGACGATGCCGGCGGCAAAGATCAACGTCAGCAGGACGGTCAGCGGCAGCCAGGACGGCATGTGCACGAACACGCGGCCGTCCGGCCCGAAGCGCAGGAAGAACAGCGCGAAGCCGAGGAACCAGGCGACGCCCCACGGCCAGTAGAAGAGGCGGGGGTCAGGGGTCAGGAGGCGCTCGGTCTCGGCGCGCTGACGTTCGATGAGCGCGAGCGACTCGGCCGGATCGATCGGCGGCAGATCGTCGTCATTGGGAACCATGCAAAGAACTTTACCGCACAAAGTCAAAGAGGTTTGTGCCACAAAGTTGACAGGCTGATCCGATGATCAACGACGACGGCCGTACGAGGGCCGCTCTCCGTCGGCCGGCGACCGCTTCCGACATCTCCGCGGTGCTGGCGTTCTGGCAGGTCGCGGCCGAGGACCGAGGCCGGCCGGTGGACACGCCCGGGGCGCTGGCCGCGCTGCTGGCCCGGGATCCGGACGCATTGATCCTCGCCGTCGCCGTCGCCGTCGCCGTCGGTGGTGGCGGTGGTGGCGGTGGTGGCGGTGGCGGCGGTGGCGGTGGTGGCCGGGCCGAACCCGCCGGGGCCGCCGGTGGTGGCGAGATCGTCGGCACGATCATCGCCGGCTGGGACGGCTGGCGCTGCCACCTCTACCGGCTGGCGGTGGCCCCCGCGCACCGGCGCGAAGGGATCGGCCGACTGCTGGTCGCGGCGGCCGAGGACCGGTTCCGTACGGCCGGCGGCACCCGGGTCGACGCGATGGTGCTGGACGACAACCCGGGCGCGCACCGGATCTGGGAGGCCTGCGGTTATCGGCGGCAGACGGAGTGGTCGCGGTGGATCAAGCCGCTATGACAGGGCGTCGGGCAGCGGCTTCGCGTGCAGCACGGACAGCCGCGACACGGCCCGGGTGAGCGCCACGTACAGGCGATTGAGGCCGCGGTCCTCGGCGGCGACGATGTCGGCCGGCTCGAACACGATGACGTGGTCGTACTCCAGGCCCTTGACCACCGACGCCGGCACCACCGTGACCCGCGCCTCGGAGTCGACGTCGTCCGGGGTCGCGTTCTCGATCCCGGCGGCGGTCAGGTGCGCGCGCAGTCGATCCACGGCGGTGTCGGCGGCGATCACCGCGACCGAACCCTCGTGCTCGAGTGCCCCGGTCACCTCGACCAGCATGGTCGCGTCGAGTGACGACGGCGACGCCACCGGCACGATCGAGAGGTCACCGTCCCGGCGCAGCGACACCGCCTCCGGCACGTCCACGCCCAGTGCGGGCAGCAGCCGGTTGGCCAGCTCGATGACCATCTCCGGGACGCGGAACCCGATGGTCAGCGGCACCACGACCGCGTCCGGCTTGCCCAGCCAGGCCAGCGTCTCGCGCCAGTCCACCGCGGCCCACGGCGCGGTGCCCTGGGCCAGGTCGCCGAGCAGGGTGATCGAGCCGTGCTCACTGCGCCGGGCGATGGCGCGGGCCTGCATCGGCGAGATGTCCTGGGCCTCGTCCACCACCACGTGCCCGAAACTGGCCTCCCGCTCGAGCAGGCCGGCCGCCTCGTCCAGCAGCACCAGGTCGGCCGCGCTGAACCTGGCCGATTTCGGCGTCTTGGGCGGCTTGGCCCAGCGCAGGAGTTCGACCTCGTCGCCGGTGAGGACGCCGGCCGCCGGTGACGGGTCGGTGAGCAGTTCGGCGACCAGCGACTCGGGGGTGACCGCGGGCCACGCCGAGTCGAGGAACCCGGTCACCGGCGCGACCTTGCTCATCTTGCGCAGCCAGGTGTCGCCGGGGGAGTTGCCGGTGCGGTACTCCGACTGCCGCTGCAGCAGGCCGACCACCCGGGCGCGGACGCGTTCCCGGCCCACCGCGTACGGCAGCCCTTCCCGGCGGGCCTCGTCGACGATGCGGCGCAACGGTTCCGGGTCGATGCGCCACCGGTACGACCCGTCCGAGACCATGATCGCCTCGGCCGGTTTCGTCAGGCGGCTCCACAGCGCCGTCGACAGCACGGTCGCCATCCGGGGGTCGTGCTTCAGCCGTACGGCCTCGGGGGTGTCGACGGCACGCACCGGGACCCGGGCGATGAGCTCGTCCACCGTCGCCTGCTGCACCTCGACCTCGCCCAGCGCCGGCAGCACGGCCGAGATGTAGGAGAGGAACGCCGTGTTCGGCCCGACGATCAGCACGCCCGACCGCCGCAGTCGCTCCCGGTGCAGATAGAGGAGGAAGGCGGCGCGGTGCAGGCCGACCGCGGTCTTGCCGGTGCCGGGGGCGCCCTGCACGCAGATCGAGTCCGCCAGATCGGCGCGGACCAACTCGTCCTGCTCCGGCTGGATGGTCGCCACGATGTCCCGCATCGGGCCGACCCGGGGGCGCTCGATCTCGGCGGTCAGGATCCGGCTCTTGGTGCCCAGTTCCTCGCCGCGGTCCAGGTGCTCGTCCTCGAAGCTGGTCAGCTCGCCCTTGACGAACCCGAACCGGCGGCGGGTCGACACACTTTGCGGGTCGCAGACGCTGGCCCGGTAGAACGAGCGTGACAGCGGCGCCCGCCAGTCCAACACCATCGGCTCGCCGGCGTCGTCGGTCACGTGCCGGCGGCCGATGTGGTAGGCGATGTCCTCGATGTCCAGCTTGCCGAAGAACAGTGGCGTGGTCGGGTCGTCGGCCAGTTCCTTGACCCGGCGCGACAGATGGCGGCCGAGCATCTCAGCGGTGTAGGCGTCGCCGGCCACCTTGTCTCCGGTGGCGAACAGGCTCTCGGCGTGCTCCCGCATGCGCTTCAGGGCGGCGCGGGACTCGGTCAGGTGGGTACGTTCGGCGGCGAGTTCGTCATCGAGGTCGGCGTGGGCAGGCGGCGTCATCCAGGGACCTTCCAGTGAGGGGTTCGGTCGATGCCGGCCTGGGCCGCCCGGCGCTCCGTCGTGATCGCTGCTGCGAACTGATCGCTGCTTCGAATCAGGGGCGGTGCCGGCTGTGCCCGGTAGGACATTCGACCTTACGCCGGGTGCCGATCGAGGGGCGACCGGATTAACGCGGGATCATGTCCGCATGGCGCAGAGCAGGCCCGGCACGATCACCATCACCGACCCGCAGACGATGCGGGCGATGGCGCACCCCGCCCGGATCGAGATCATGCAGCACCTCAGCAGTACGGGCGAGGCCGTCACGGCCACCGGCATGGCCCAGCTCGTCGGCCTGTCTCCCTCGGCCACCAGCTACCACCTGCGCGAACTCGCGAAGTACGGCCTGGTCGAGGGGGCGCCGAGCCGGGGCGACGGCCGTGAACGGGTGTGGCGCAGCGCGGCGGCCAACTGGAGCGTGGATGTGGGTGCGTCGCCATCGCCGGACGTGCGCGCGGCCGAGCAGGCGCTGATGGACGTCTACCTGACGCGGGACTACGCCCGGCTGCGCGACTGGCTGAGCCGGATGCACGAGGAGCCGGAGGTGTGGCGGGAGGCGTCGATGGTCTCCGACCAGGTGCTGATGGTGACGGCGGACGAGCTGCAGGAGCTGAATCAGGCCGTACGCGACCTGTTGGCGCCGTACTCCCGGCGGGAACGGGGAGCGGACGCGCCGCCGGACGCTCGCCCGGTGGCCGCGAACTACGTTGCGTTCCCGATCGACTGAGTGGCTGACATCCCGGTTGCACTTCCAAGTGTGAAGGATTATTTTCGAAGTATGTCCTTCACGACTGACCGCGATGCGTCCGACTGGCGTGAGGTCCACGTGGCGGCCGGGACGCAGGCCGTCTCCGTCTGCGGTGACCTGCTGGCCGCCACCACGCTCGCGCTGGTCCTGCAGCAGGCCCGGTACGGCGGCCTCGCGGTGTCCGGGCTGCTGCTCGCGGCCGGCGTGCCGCCGACGGTGCTGGCGCCGCTGACCGGGCGGCTCGCCGACCGGGCCGACAGCCGCGTCCTGCTGGTGCTGGCCGGGCTCGGTCAGGCCGCGGTGTGCCTGGCGCTCGCCTTCGCCACGTCGCCGGTCACGATCATCGGCCTCGTCGCGGTGCTCGCGGCCGGGCTGGCGCGGTCACCCGCCCGGTCCTGTCGGCGCTGTTGCCGGCCATGGTCCGGCGCGCCGACCTGCCGAAGGCCGGTAGCCTGAACCAGACCGCGGGGATGGTCGGCATGCTGGTCGCGCCGGCCCTCGCCGGGGTGCTGTACGGGCAGGCCGGCCCGCGGCTGCCGTTGCTGCTGGACGCTGCCTCCTACCTGGCGCTGGTTGCCGCCGGAATGCTGCTGCGCACCCGGCGCCGGTCGGGAGCCTCGGTGCCGACGGAGGTGCGCGTGGCCTGGCGGATGCGGGACGACCGGGCGCTGACGGTCATGATCGGCGCGCTCGCGGCGGTGGTCGGCGCGGTCGGCGGGGTCAACGTCGTCGAGGTGTTCTTCATCCGGGACACGCTGCACGCCTCGGCCACCATGTTCGGGCTGATCGGTGCGGGCTGGGTGGCCGGGATGGCGGTCGGGGCGGTGGTGTTCGGGCGGGTGCCGCGCCGGCGGATCACCATGCCCGTGCTGCTGGCCCTGATGGCCGGGTCGTGCCTGGCGGTGCTGTTGGCGGCCGCGGTTCCGACGGCCGCGATGATGCTCCCGCTGTGGGTGCTGGGGGGCGTCTGCAACGGCGGGATCAACGTGTACGTCCTGGTGATCGTGGCCGAGCGGGCGCCCGAATTCCCGTACGGCCGGGCCTTCGCCGTGATGCAGTCGGCCATCCAGGGCGCCGGCATGCTGGGCCTCTTCGCAGCCGGCCCGCTCGTCGAGGTGTTCTCCCCGCGCGTCCTGGTCGCCGCGGCCGGGGCCGCGGGTCTGGTGGCCGCGGCCGCGTGCATCCCGGTGATGCGACCTGAGCCACGTTCGGATCCGGTCAGCGGCGACCGGGTGGTCCCGCGCGTTAGCGTCGAGGCATGAGCGACATCGCGCAACGGCCCCGGGTCGGGCACATCCAGTTCCTGAACTGCCTGCCCATCTACTGGGGGCTGATGCGCTCGGGCGCGCTGCTCGACGTCGACCTGCACAAGGACAACCCGGACCGGCTGAACGCGGCGCTGGTCGCCGGCGACCTCGACATCGGCCCGATCTCGCTCGTCGAGTACCTGCGGCACGCCGACGAGCTGCTGCTCCTGCCGAACCTGGCGGTCGGCAGCGACGGGCCGGTGCTGTCGGTCAACCTGATCACGACGCGACCGCCGGCCGAGCTCGACGGCCGTCCGGTGGCGCTCGGCTCGACCTCGCGGACCGGCGTGCTGCTGGCCCAGATGCTGCTGGCCGAAAAGTACGGGGCCACGCCCGAGTACTTCCGCTGCCCACCCGATCTGGCCCAGATGCTGATGGAGGCCGACGCCGGCGTGCTGATCGGCGACCCGGCGCTGCGGGCGATGTACGAGGGGCCGGCCCGCGGACTGGAGGTCATCGACCTCGGGCAGGCGTGGCGGGACTGGACCGGGCTGCCGATGGTGTTCGCGGTGTGGGCGGTCCGCAAGGACTACGCCGCCGCCAACCCGGGCCAGGTCAAGGAGGTGCACGAGGCCTTCCAGCGGTCCCGCGACCTGTGCCTGGGCGAGCTCGACGAGGTGGCCGCGTCGGCGTCCCGGTGGGAGCCGTTCGACGCGGCGACGCTGGCCAACTACTTCCGAGCGCTGGACTTTTCGCTGGGGGACCGGCAGGTCGCGGGCCTGCGCGAGTTCGCCCTCCGGGCCGCCGGGCGCGGTGAGGTGCCACCGCTCCCGGCCGGCGGCCCGGAGTTCGCCGCGGTCTGAAACAAACCGCCGGCCCGGCTTACAGCAACTCGTCCAGCGCGGCGATGTCCGCCGCCGACAGGTCCCAGGCTCCTGCCGCCGCGTTCGCGTGCACCTGGTCCGCGGTCGTCGCGCCGGCGATCACGCTGGTCACGGCGGGGCGCGCCAGCAAGCCGGCGATCGCCACCTCGAGCAGGCGGTGGCCGCGCTCCTCGCCGTACGCCGTCAACGCTTCGATCAGATCCCAGTCGGCGTCGTTCAGCCACCGCTGGTAGCGCTCGCCGGCCAGCCGGGAACCGGACGCCGGTGCCTCGCCCCGGCGGTACTTGCCGCTCAGCAACCCGCTGTCCAACGGGAAGAACGGCAGGAACCCGAGTCCGAAGTGCTCACACGCCGGCAGCACGTCCTGCTCGACCTCGCGGTGCAGCAGGCTGTACTGGTTCTGGGCGCTGATGAACGGCGCCTGTCCGGCCGCCCGGGCGGTCCAGTCGGCGTCCGCGATCTGCCATCCGGCGAAGTTGGAGTTGCCGAGATACCGGACCTTGCCCGTACGGACGAGGTCGTCCAGTGCGGACAACGTCTCCTCGATCGGCGTGGCCGCATCGGGGGTGTGCAGCTGGTAGAGGTCGATGTAATCGGTGTCCAGACGGCGCAGCGACGACTCGACCGCCCGCACGATGTACCGGCGGGCACCGCGCGCACCGAAGTCGGCGCCGTTGAGTCCCTCCGTGTCGCCGCCGAACTTGGTGGCCAGCACGACGTCGTCCCGGCGCCCCTTGAGCGCGGCCCCGAGTAGTTCCTCGGAGGCACCGTGCGGACTGCCGTAGACGTCGGCCGTGTCGAACAACGTGATGCCCTCGTCGAAGGCGGCGTCGACCACCGTGCGGGTCTCGTCGGCGTTCAGCTTGCGGCCGAAGTTGTTGCAGCCCAGGCCCACGGCCGACACCATCAGGCCGGACTGGCCGAGCCGGCGGTAGCTCATCTCACTCATGATTCGACCCTATGTCGGTGGGATCCGGCGATCGAGGCCGCGTCAAGGACATCGGCCTGTGTCTATTGACACGGGTTGTTAACGAAACGATGCTGTGAGAGCGCTCTCTCCGATCGCTTCCGTCCCCACCAACGGAGGTTCCCCCGTGCGTAAGCTTGTTGGCGCGCTCGCCGCGCTGGCCCTGTCCATCCCCATCGCCGCCGGTGTGGCCGCACCGGCCCAAGCCGTCGGCCCCAGCGTCCTGCCGGTCACCGTCACCAACAACACCGGCCGTGGCGACGCCGTCTACCTGTACGTGATCGGCGTCAACCTGAGCTCCGGCCGCCTCGGGTACGTCAACCAGGGCGGCACCTTCAGCGCCTGGCCGGCGGGCAACCTCCCGCCGTCCCCGGCGCCGGACGTGGCCATCGGCGGTCCCGGCAACGGCGGCGCCACCACGATCAACTTCCCCCGCGGCTTCTCCGGCCGGGTCTACTTCTCCCTCGGCGAGAAGCTCAAGTTCTTCCTCACCCCGGACGGCCTGGTGCAACCCGCGCCGTGGGCGTCCGGCGACACGAACACCAACATCCTGTTCGACTGGAGCGAGTTCACCTACAACGACTCCGGTCTGTGGCTGAACAGCTCGCAGGTGGACATGTTCGCCGTCCCGCACGTGGTCAGCGTGACCAACGGCGCCGGCGTCACCCAGAAGACCGGCGAGCTGCTCAACAACGGCCGGGACAACGTGATCAACGGGATCCGCGGCCAGGCGGGCTGGGGCAACACCGCGATGGTCCGCTCGGACGGCACGGTCCTGCGCGTCCTGTCGCCCGGCAAGGCGGCCGAGGCGGGCCTGCTCAGCGCCAACTACCTCGACTCGTACATCGCCTCGGCCTGGAACGCGTACACCACCAAGACCCTGACGGTCGTGCCGTTCGGCGATCAACCCAACACCAAGTTCTTCGGCCGTACGTCCGGGAACGTCATGAACTTCACCAACACCTCGGGTCAGCAGGTGGCGTCGTTCAACCGGCCGTCGTCGGCGAGTGTCTTCGGGTGCGCCGGTGATCTGCCCGCACCCAACGACCTCGTGGTCGGGCCGATCTCGCGCACGCTCTGCGCCGCGCTGAACCGGGGCACGCTCGGCACGCTCGACACCCAGCCGACCACCAATGCGGCCCAGTTCTACCAGAACAACCCCACCAACCAGTACGCCAAGATCATCCACGCCAACATGGCCGACGGTAAGGCCTACGCGTTCCCGTTCGACGACGTCGGCAACTTCGAGTCCCTGGTCAACGACGGTGACCCGCGCTCGGCCGGCATCACCCTGAGCCCGTTCGGCGCCGGCGGCCCGACCAACCCGACGCCGCCGACCGGCACGGCGGTCCCGGTGATCAGCAACTGGAACGGCAAGTGCGTCGACGTGCCCGGTGCGAACTTCGTCGACGGCGCCAAGCTGCAGATGTACACCTGCAACAGCACCAGTGCGCAGAAGTGGACGTTCGCCAACGGCGCGCTGCAGGCGGCGGCCAACAACATGTGCATGGACGTGGCCGGCGGCGGCACCGCAGCCGCCACGCCGATCCAGATCGCCACGTGCAGCGGCAATGCGGCCCAGCAGTGGGTCCTGACGGCCGCCGGCGACCTGGTGAACCCGCAGTCGAACCGTTGTCTCGACATCAACGGCTGGAACGGCAACGACGGCGCCAACCTGATCATCTGGGACTGCACCGGCGGCGCCAACCAGAAGTGGCACAAGGGCTGACCCCGCAGCCTCGCCCCGCCCGGCCGGGCCGCTCAGCCCGGCCGGGCGGTTCGGCGCGAATCGGCTTGGCCGGGCGGTTCGGCTCGGCTTGACCCGGCGGTTCGGCTCGGCCGGGTGGTTCGGCTCGGCTTGACCGGGGCGGTTCGGCTCGGCTTGACCCGGCGGCTCGGCTTGGCCGGGCGGTTCGGCTGGCGGCCCGGCTCGGAGGCAGCCGGCTCGGGCGCGGTGTCAGTCGGCCGGGGCGTCCGGTGTGGACGTTCCGGCCAGGTCCCGGTAGGCCGGTCGGAGCAGGTCGATCAGCGGAATGTGCCGGACCTTGACCGGCGGCGGGTCGAGCGCGCGCAGCAGCAACTCCGGCGGCGCGGTGACGCGCGCCGGCCGTTCGCGCAACCGGCTGAGCGAGATCGCCGGCGCGTAGAAGTCGTCCAGCCGCGACTCGAGCGGCACGTCCTCCACGGCCAAAGGATCTGATACCTCGACGGGATCGGGCAGTCCCCGCAACGCGGTCAGCAACGCCTCGCGGTCCCGTCCGCGCCACGCCAGCACCAGGAACGGGTCGTCGTCGAACGCCTCGGCCAGCACGTACAGCACGGCCGAGGCGTGCTTGCAGGGCACCGACCAGTCCGGGCACGAGCACCGCATGTCCAGCCGGGACGGGAACAGCGGGGTACCGAGCGACGCGAACTCCTCCACGATCTCGTGCGGCATGTCCCCGGCCAACAGCGCCGCCCGGTACAGCGCCTGCGACCCCAGCGCCTCCTCGATCCGCGCCCAGTCGCCGTCGCTGTACGCGTCGACGGTGATCGTCACCTCGTACGGCGCCGTCCGCGACCCCTGCACCCGTGCCAGCACCTTCCCCGGGCCGAGCGAGAAGCTCATCACCTGGCCCTTGCGCGCGTACGTCCGCCCCCGCGCCAACCGGCCGCCGTCGCAGATCTGCTCGAGGATGTCGACGAACCGCCGCGACCACCACTGCGAGCCGATCGCCCCGCGCTTGGCCCGTACCGCGATGCCGCCGTCCACCTCGATCGGCTTGCCGCCCTCGAAGAACTTGCCGCTGGGGTCGACCGGCATCTCAACCCACCGCCGAGGGATCGAGGGCGAACAGGTCGCGCAGGTCGGAGTTGCTCAGGTCGGTGATCCAGTCCTCGCCGGTGCCGACCACGGCCGACGCCAGCGCCTTCTTCCGCTCGATCATCGCGTCGATCTTCTCCTCGAGCGTGCCGGCGCAGATGAACTTGCGCACCTGCACGTTGCGCGACTGCCCGATCCGGAACGCCCGGTCGGTGGCCTGGTCCTCGACCGCCGGATTCCACCACCGGTCGAAGTGGATGACGTGGTTGGCGGCGGTGAGGTTCAGCCCGGTGCCGGCCGCCTTGAGCGACAGCAGGAAGAGCATCGGCTCGTCGTCCTGCTGGAACCGCTCGACCAGCTCGTCCCGCCGGGTCTTGGACAATCCACCGTGCAGCCACAGCACCGGGCGGTCGAGCCGGGCCGCGAGGTGCGGCTGCAGCAGGGTGCCGAGTTCGGCGTACTGCGTGAAGACCAGCGCCTTGTCGCCGTCGGCGATGATCTCGTCGGCCAGTTCCTCCAGCCGGGCCAGCTTGCCCGACCGGCCGGGCAGGCGGGACCCGTCCTTCAGCAGGTGCGCCGGATGGTTGCAGGTCTGCTTGAGTTTCGTCATCGCGGACAGGACGTTGCCCCGCCGCTGGATGCCCTCGCTGTCCTCGATCACCGCCATCATGTCCTCGACGACGGCCTGATAGAGCGTCGCCTGTTCGGCGGTGAGCGGGCACCAGACCTTCATCTCGTTCTTCTCCGGCAGGTCGGAGATGATGGTCTTGTCGGTCTTCAGGCGGCGTAGTACGAACGGGCCGGTCGCCCGCTTGAGGGCCGCGGTCGCGTCGGCGTCCTGCCGGATCTCGATCGGTTCCTGGAACCGCCGCCGGAACCGTTTGGCCGGTCCGAGCAGTCCGGGATTGCAGAAGTCCATGATGGCCCACAGTTCGGCCAGGTGGTTCTCCACCGGGGTGCCGGTCAGCGCCAGCCGGGTCCGGGCCGGGATCGTGCGGACCGCCTGGGCCTGCCGGGTGCCGCTGTTCTTGATCGCCTGCGCCTCGTCGCACGCCACCCGTTCCCACGCGATGTCGCGCAACGGCGCCAGATCCCGCATTGCCGTCCCGTACGTGGTCACCACCAGATCGGCCCCGGCGACCGCGGCCAGGAACTCGTCCTCGCGCTTGCGTGACCCGCCATGATGGACGTACACACGCAGCGACGGCGCGAACCGGGCCGCTTCCTTCTGCCAGTTGCTGACCAGCGACATCGGGCAGATCAGCAAGGTCGGCAGCACCGGCTCGGCGGCGCCGGACCGCTCGGTCAGCAGCAGGGACAACGTCTGTGCGGTCTTGCCCAGACCCATGTCGTCGGCCAGGATGCCGCCCAGACCCAGCCGTCCGAGGAAGTGCAGCCACGACAGCCCACGTTCCTGGTACGGCCGGAGCGTCCCCTGGAAATCAGCCGGGGTCGGCACCGGGGTGAGCCGCTCGGCCGCCTGGCCGGACAGCAGGTCGCCGAGCATGCCGTCGGCGTCCACCGACACCAGCGGCAGGTCCTCCTCGCCCCCGTCCACCACCTGCTGGAGCACCTCGCCGGCGGTGAGCTCGCCGGCCCGGCGCCCCTCGACCGCACGCAGCGCCGCCCGGAGCTGCCGATCGTCGAGCTCGACCCACTGCCCGCGGACCCGGACCAGCGGCACCTTGAGCCGGGCCAGCTCGGCCAGTTCCTCCGCGGTGACCTCGGAGTCGCCGATGATCAGGTCGATCCGGAAGTCGACGATCTCGTCCAGCCCGACGCCGGACCCGGCCACCGCCCGCGAGGCGTCCTTCTTCGATTTCGACCGGGTGGTCAGTTTCAGTCCGACCGCCTTGCGCCCGGCCCAGGTCGGCAGCTGCACCCCGAACCCGGCCGCCTGTAGCAGCGGCGCCGCATGCCGGAGGAAGTCGTGGGCGTCCGCGGTGGTCAGCGTCATCGCTTCCGGTTCGGCCGTGAGCAGCGCCTCGTGGAGCGCCGGGAACAACCGGACGGCCCGGCCCAGCCCGGCCAGCAACATCTCGTCGGGGCGGCCGGTCAGGCCGGGCATCCGCTCGCCGTCCCACAGATCTGACGCCTTGAGCCAGAGGCTGGGATCGTCGGACGACTGCAGCGCGAACTCCAGCCGCCAGTCGTCCCGGGTGGCCACCGGCTCGATCAGCCGGAAGCTGACCCGGACCGGCCCGTTGGCGTCCAGCGCGGCCCGCATCCAGTCGTCGAGCACGGCCCGCAGCTCGGCCACCTCTTCCGGCCGGGCACCCGGCAGGGCCGGGTCGGCTGCGGTCAGCGCGACCGCCCACCGGTCGGCCAGCGGCGCTTTCGGCCCGGGGCGGTGGCCGAGCAGCAGCCGTTCCGGCAACAGCGCCCGCGCGGCCGCGTCGACCAGCGCGTCGAGCGCGTCCCGGAGGGTGTCACCGACACTGCCCGTCGTGGCCGCCCGGACGACCGGTGGCATCCCGGTGGCGAAGTCCCGGAACGACACCACGTCGGAGGCGGTCAGCACCGGGCGCCAGCGAGCCGCCGCCGACTCCGCCTCCGGGATCAGCTGCGGCAGCATCCGGCCCCGGTGGACGAGGTCGCAGGCCCAGCCGGCGAGCACGCCGAGATACCGCAGCGAGGCCGCGGCCACCCACGGCGCCTCCGGGTCCGGATCGGCCAGGGCGCTGAGCACGGCCAGGGCGTCGCCGCCCGGCACCAGCAGCGCCGATACCGGCCACGTACCCAGCGTCACCCTGCCGGTCTCGGCAGCCGGAGGTCCGGTCTCGGGGGAGGGCAGCGGACCCGCCGCCGTCCCCGGCAGGCGCAGCTCGACCGGGCCCGCGACCGCCTTGGCCAGAACGTCCCGGGCGTCGCCGGTCAGGGCGTCGGCGAAGTGCGGCGCGAAGGAGCCCGGCTCCTCGGCCCACAGCACCAGTTGCCCCGGAACCCAACCCCCATGTACGACCAGCACGCACGTAGATTAACGAGGAGGTACGACAATCCGGGAATCACTCCGGACGGCGGGTGATCCGCACCGCTGACGATCGCGGCGCCCGGCACGTACCCTTCGTACCGTGACGGCGAATGTGCAGATCGACGACATCCTGCAGCGCGGCGCGGACGGCGGACGGGTCAACCCCGACGAGGCGCTCCGGCTCTACCTCGAGGCACCGTTCCACGCGCTGGGCGAGGCCGCCGACGCGGTTCGCCGCCGCCGCTACCCCGACGGCGTGGTCACGTACCTCATCGACCGCAACATCAACTACACCAACGTCTGCGTCACGGCCTGCAAGTTCTGCGCCTTCTACCGGGCGCCGAAGCACGGCGAGGGCTGGTCGCACCCGATGGAGGAGATCCTCCGGCGCTGCGGCGAGGCCGTCGAGCTGGGCGCGACCCAGGTGATGCTGCAGGGCGGCCACCATCCCGAGTACGGCGTCGAGTACTACGAGAACATGTTCGCCTCGGTCAAGGCAGCCTATCCGCAGCTCGTCATCCACTCCATCGGACCGAGCGAGATCCTGCACATGGCCAAGGTCTCCGGCACCTCGATCGAGGAAGCGGTGATCCGGATCAAGGCGGCCGGCCTGGACTCGATCGCCGGCGCCGGCGCGGAGATGCTGCCCGACCGGCCGCGGACGGCGATCGCCCCGCTCAAGGAGAGTGGCGCCCGCTGGCTCGAGGTCATGGCGATCGCCCACCGCAACGGACTGAGCAGCACCGCGACCATGATGATGGGTACGGGCGAGACGGCCGCCGAGCGGATCGAGCACATCCGGATGATCCGCGACGTGCAGGACCTCGCGGTCGCCAACGGATACCGGGACGTGGCCGTGGAGACGTCGCACGACAAGGGCGGCTTCCGGTCCTTCATCCCGTGGACGTACCAGGCGGAGAACAACCACCTGAAGGGCCGCACCCAGGCCACCGCGATGGAGTACCTACGGTTCCTGTCGGTGAGCCGGCTGTTCTTCGACAACATCGCCCACCTGCAGTCGTCCTGGCTGACCACCGGGAAGGACGTCGGCCAGCTGTCGCTGCACCTGGGCGTGGACGACCTGGGGTCGATCATGCTCGAGGAGAACGTGATCTCGAGTGCCGGCGCCCGGCACCGGTCCAACCTGCACGAGCTGATCTGGATGATCCGGACGGCTGAGCGGATCCCGGCCCAGCGCGACACGCTCTACCGCCACCTCGCGGTGCACGCGACGCCGGCCGACGACCCGACCGACGAGCGGGTGGTCTCGCATTTCTCCTCGATCGCGATGCCCGGCGGCGGTGCCGGCCGTACCCAGCTGCCCCTGGTTCAGGCCTCCTGAGGCCGAACGGCGGATACCCCAGGTGAGGGATAGGGGTCGGCCGTTCGGCCGGGTAAGGATCGGGTTGTCGTTCAGGGCCGCATTGCTCCTCGGTAACGAGGTCGGCAACGTGCTGTACCAGGGTTCGGCAGCCTGGATACATTGCCTGGGCAAGACCAAGTAACCCTGGACTTCGCCCGCTGCCATCAGCGTCGGCGATGGGCTCGGACCCGACCGATGGCGGTCGTATATATAACGCACCAGAAGCGGGCGGGATGGGTGACCATCCCGCCCGTTTGTTGTGCGCGGGGTGGCAGAGTGGTTGCGTGACGCGCGCAGATCTGGCCAAGCAGCCCCACGAGGTCGCCGAGATGTTCGACGGCGTCGCGGCCCGGTACGACCTCACCAACACCGTGCTCTCCTTCGGCCAGGACCGCGGCTGGCGGCGGGCCACCCGCGCGGCGCTGGCGCTGCGGCCGGGGGAGCGGGTGCTCGACGTGGGGGCCGGCACCGGGGTCTCGACCGAGGAACTGGAGCGCTCGGGCGCGCACGCGATCGGCGCCGACCTGTCCACCGGCATGTTGCGAGCCGGGCGTACGGCCGGGCGGACCGTGCCGCTGGTCGCCGGGGACGCGTTGCACCTGCCGTTCCCGGACGCCGCCTTCGACGCCGTGACCATCTCCTTCGCGCTGCGCAACGTGGTCGATCCGGAGGCCGCGCTGCGCGAGCTCGGCCGCGTCACGAGGCCCGGCGGCCGTCTGGTGGTGTGCGAGTTCAGCCACCCCGTGAACACCCCGTTCCGGACCGCCTACCTGCAGTACCTGATGCGGTCGCTGCCGGCGGTGGCCCGGGCCGTGTCGAGCAACCCCGACGCGTACGTCTATCTGGCCGAGTCGATCCGCGCCTGGCCCGATCAGGCCGGACTGGCCGCCCGGATCGCCTCGTCGGGTCCGTGGGACCGGATCGGCTGGCGCAACCTCACCGGCGGCATCGTCGCCCTGCACCGAGCTACCCGGGTGGAAAAGTAGCGTTCGCCTGCCGTACCGGACAAAGAATGTTTCGCTGGCGACATGGAGACGATCGGGCAGGTTGACGACACCGACATCGACATTGCCATGAGTGACCAGGAAGAAGGCGAGCGGTGCGCGCTGGAGCTCGCCGACCGGATCCGGCTGGTCGCCGCCCAGGATCCGGAAATCGCCCAGGTCCTGGTTGATCAGCTGATCGTCGCGCTCGACCGCGCGATGGGCGGTACGTTTCGGGAACACCTGGACGGAGCCGCACGCGAGGTCGCAGAGCGGGCGCTGAGCGAGTGCAGTGCCGGTTAGGGTTGCCTAACCCCGATTCGCTTCGATGGCCGTCTTAGACTCCGACTGGGTTGGCTTGTGAACCGTTTCACGAGCTGGCGCGAGACGGAGGTGAGCCGTGCCGGAGCAGCTGACAGTAGCCGACGAGTCCGATGTCATCGTCGTCGGCGCGGGTCCTGGCGGATCCGCTGCCGCGTACCACATGGCGCGGCACGGCCTGCGCGTTCTCCTGCTCGAGAAGACCACCTTCCCGCGGGAGAAGGTGTGCGGTGACGGCCTGACCCCGCGCGCCACCCGGCAGCTGATCCGGATGGGCGTTGACACCTCGGAGAAGGCCGGCTGGCTGCAGAACAAGGGTCTGCGGGTGATCGGCGGCGGCGTCCGGCTCGAGCTGGAGTGGCCCGAGCTGGCCAGCTTCCCGAACTACGGCCTGGTCCGTACCCGCCTCGACTTCGACGACCTGCTGGCCCGGCGGGCGGTCGAGGGCGGCGCCGTGCTGCGCACCGGGGTCCAGGTGACCGGTCCGGTGCTGGACGACGACGGCTATGCGATCGGCGTCCGGGCCCTGGTCGGCCCGGGCAAGGAACCGGTCGAGTTCCGGGCGCCGCTGGTCGTCGCCTCGGACGGCGTCTCGGGCAAGTTTCCGCTGGCCATGGGTTTGGCCAAGCGCGACGACCGGCCGATCGGCGTGGCCGTGCGCCGCTACTACCACTCGCCCGTCCGGGCCGACGACGACTACCTCGAGTCCTGGTTGGAGCTGCGCAGCGCTCAGGACCGGGACCGGCTGCTGCCCGGCTACGGCTGGATCTTCGGGCTCGGCGACGGCCGGGTCAACGCCGGACTGGGCATCCTGAACTCGTCCAGCGCCTTCGGCAAGACCAACTACCGGGCCATGCTCACCGACTGGCTGGGTACCACTCCGGACGACTGGGGCCTGAACGAGTCCAACGCCGACGGCCCGACGCTGGGGGCCGCGCTGCCGATGGGCTTCAACCGGGTGCCGCACTACACGCGCGGCGTCATGCTCGTCGGTGACTCGGGTGGCATGGTCAACCCGATGAACGGCGAGGGCATCGCGTACGCCATGGAGTCCGGCGAGCTGGCGGCCGAGGTCGCGGTCCAGGCGCTGGCGCGTCCGGCCGGCCCGGAACGGGAACTGGCCCTGCGCGCGTACCCGGACGAACTCAAGCAGCGCTTCGGCGGTTATTACCGGCTCGGCGGGGTTTTCGTGAAGCTGATCGGGAACCCGCAGATCATGCGTATCGCCACCAAGCACGGGATGCCCCACCCGACTTTGATGCGGTTCGTGCTCAAGCTGCTGGCCAACTTGACCGACCCGCGGGGCGGCGACGCCATGGACCGGATCATCAACGGCCTGACGAAGGTGGCCCCGGCCGTATGAGCGAAGCGGCAACCCCCGGTCGGACCCGGGCCAAACGGACCAATACTGTGAACCGGTTAACAGTCGGGTGGGAGACGACATGAGTGTCAATCCATACGTGCCGATCGTCGGGTTGCTCATTCTCGGCGGTCTGTTCGCCCTGTTCTCGGTGGGGATCGCGCCGATCGTCGGCCCGCACCGTTACAACCGGGCCAAGCTGGAGGCGTACGAGTGCGGCATCGAGCCCGCTCCGCAGCCGATCGGCGGTGGCCGCTTCCCGGTCAAGTTCTATTTGACCGCGATGCTTTTCATCGTCTTCGACATCGAGACCATCTTCCTCTATCCGTGGGCGATGTCCTTCGACGCATTGGGCCTGTTCGGGTTCGTCGAGATGGTCCTGTTCATCGTCACCGTCTTCATCGCCTACACGTACGTGTGGCGACGCGGCGGACTCAACTGGGACTGATGACACATGGGAATTGAAGAGAAGCTCCCGGCCGGAATTCTGCTGACCAGCGTCGAGAAGCTGTCCGACTGGGCCCGCAAGTCGTCCTTCTGGGGCGCCACCTTCGGGCTCGCCTGCTGCGCCATCGAGATGATGGCGGCCGGCGGCCCGCACTACGACCTCGGCCGCTGGGGCATGGAGGTCTTCCGCCCGTCGCCCCGGCAGGCCGACCTGATGATCGTCGCCGGCCGGGTGAGCCAGAAGATGGCCCCGGTCGTCCGGCAGATCTACGACCAGATGCCCGAGCCGCGCTCGGTGATCTCGATGGGCGTGTGTGCGTCGTCCGGCGGCATGTTCAACAACTACGCGATCGTGCAGGGTGTGGACCACATCGTGCCGGTCGACATCTACCTGCCCGGCTGCCCGCCGCGCCCGGAGATGCTGATCGACGCCATCCTCAAGATGCGTGAGAAGGTCATGGCCCAGCCGCTCGGCCCGAACGGCCGCAAGATGCTCGAGGCCCGCCGGGCCGAGGGCAAGCTGCCGATCGTGGCCCCGGGCGCCATGCCCTCGTCGTACCGCGCGGACAAGACCCGGCGGGCCGAGTGGATCCAGGCGGTCAAAGAAGGCCGCGAGGAGCAGCTGCGCATCGAGAACTGGATGAAGCTGCAACCTCACCTGCGCGAGGGGGGGAAATGAGCATCCAGCCCAATCCCGACGGGGGCGTGCCGGTCGACGCCAGCCCGGTGGGCGCGGACTTCGACGCTCCGGCGCAGGTGCCGTCCAGCGCCCGCAAGGGCATGTTCGGCATCCAGGGAACCGGCGACGTGTCCGGCTTCGGTGGCCTGGTCCGGCGCCGGCCGGAGCTGGTCGGCACGCTCAAGCCGTACGGCGGCTACTTCGACGAGGTGACCGACGCGCTGGAAGAGGCGTACCCGGCCTTCGCCGACGCGATCGAGAAGATCGTGGTCGACCGGGGTGAGCTGACCCTGCACATCGTGCCGGCCCGGATCGCCGAGGTCTGCCAGATCATGCGGGACGACGAGTCGCTGCGCTTCGAGCTGTGCTCGTCGGTGTCCGGCGTGGACTACCTGAACAGCGACTCCCGCCGACTGCACGTCTGCTACCAGCTGACCTCGATGACCTTCCGGCGCGTGGTCCGCCTCGAGGTGGCCGTCCCACTGGACACCCCGGTGCCCAGCGTGACCAGCATCTACCCGACCGCCGACTGGCAGGAGCGGGAGACGTACGACATGTTCGGGGTCGTCTTCACCGGCCACCCCAACCTGACCCGCATCCTCATGCCGGACGACTGGGAAGGGTTCCCGCAGCGTAAGGACTACCCGCTCGGCGGCGTGCCCGTCGAGTACAAGGGCGCCGAAATTCCGCCTCCTGACCAGCGGAGGGTCTACCAATGACACAGTCCGGCTACGCGGCCGAGCGGGAAACCACCGAAGGCCGCGTCTTCACCGTCACCGGTGGCGACTGGGACACCGTCACCAGCGCGATCGACCCGCTGTCGAACGAGAAGATCGTCGTCAACCTCGGTCCCCAGCACCCGTCGACGCACGGCGTGCTCCGGCTCGTCCTCGAACTCGAGGGCGAGACGGTGACCGAGGTCCGGCCGGTAATCGGCTACCTGCACACCGGGATCGAGAAGAACCTCGAGTACCGCAACTGGACGCAGGGCACCACGTTCGTCACCCGGGCCGACTACCTGGCCCCGATTTTCAACGAGACCGGGTACTGCCTCGCGGTGGAGAAGCTGCTCGGCATCACCGACGAGATCACCGAGCGGGCCAACACCATCCGGGTGCTGTTCATGGAGCTCAACCGGATCTCGTCGCACCTGGTCTGGCTGGGCACCACCGGCCTGGAACTGGGCGCGATCTCGCTGATGCTGTACGGCTTCCGCGAGCGGGAGTACATCCTCGACATCTTCGAGGAGACGTCCGGCCTGCGGATGAACCACGCCTACGTCCGGCCGGGCGGGGTCGCCCAGGACGTCCCGGAGTCGGCGCTGCGGAAGATCCGCGACTTCCTCGTCTACATGCCGAAGAAGCTCAAGGAGTACGAGGACATGCTCTCGGGCCAGATCATCTGGCACGAGCGCACGAAGGGCGTGGCCGTCCTGGACGTCACCGGCTGCCTCGCCCTCGGCATCACCGGCCCGGTGCTGCGCTCGGCCGGCCTGGCCTGGGACCTGCGCAAGACCCTGCCGTACTGCGGGTACGAGAAGTACGAGTTCGACGTGCCGACCGCCACCACGGCCGACGTGTGGGGCCGCTACCAGGTCCGGGTCGCCGAGATCCGGGAGTCGCTGAAGATCGTCGAGCAGGCGATGGACCGTCTGCGGCCGGGGCCGATCATGGTCGCGGACAAGAAGATCGCCTGGCCGGCCCAGCTGGCCGTCGGCCTGGACGGCATGGGCAACTCGCTGGAGCACGTAGCCAAGATCATGGGTCAGTCGATGGAGTCGCTGATCCACCACTTCAAGCTCGTGACCGAGGGCTTCCGGGTGCCGCCGGGCCAGGTCTACGTCGCGATCGAGGCGCCACGCGGCGAATTCGGCGTGCACGTGGTCTCGGACGGCGGCACGCACCCGTTCCGGGTGCACATGCGGGACCCGAGCTTCGTGAACATTCAGGCCATCCCCGCGATGGCCGAGGGTGCGCTGCTGGCCGACGTGATCGCCGGTGGCGCTTCGCTGGACCCGGTGATGGGTGGGTGTGACCGCTAAATGTCCGATGTCACGGTGGAATTCTCCCCGGCAGCCGCTCCCCTCGCGGAGCGGCTGCTGACGCCGGCGCTCGAGATCCTGGCCCGGTACCCGGCCGGTCGCGAGCGCTCGGCGCTGCTGCCGTTGCTACATCTGGTGCAGACCGAGGAAGGCTTCGTCAGCCCGACCGGCGTCACCTTCTGCGCCGAGATCCTGGGCATCAACAAGGCCCAGGTCGGCGCGGTGGCGACGTTCTACACGATGTACAAGCGCCGCCCGACCGGCGAGTACCTGGTCAGCGTCTGCACCAACACGTTGTGCAACGTGATGGGTGGCCAGGAGGTCTACGACGAGCTGACCGAGCACCTCGGGGTCGGCCACGACGAGACGACTGCCGACGGCCGGATCACGTTGGAGCACGCCGAGTGCCTGGCCGCCTGCGACTACGCGCCGGTGGTGACGGTCAACTACGACTTCGCCGTCGACCAGGCCACCCCGGAGACCGCGGTGGCCCTGGTGGACCAGCTGCGCGACGGCGGCACGCCGGTGCTGTCCCGCGGCGCCCGGCTCTGCTCCCTCAAACAGATGCAGATGCAGCTGGCCGGCTTCTCCGACATCCGGGACGGCGCGCTCGCCGACGGCCCGGCCGGAATGCCCACGCTGCGCGGCGTGACGCTGGCCCAGGACCACGGCATCGCGGTCGCGGACTTCGACCCGGAGACCCCGATCACCAAGACCAAGCCCTCGCCGCGGGAAGAGCGCGCTGACAAGCCGGGCCGGGTGTCCACCGTGGCCCGGAAGGCAGCGACCGCGGTGAAGTCCGCAGCGGGCGCGGTGGCCGAGGCCGTCGAGCACCGCCGGGACCACGCCGGCAAGACGACCGACACGGGCGACGTCAAGGACCCCCAGGTCCGTACGGCCGAACTCAGCCACGCCACGGCGAACGAGGCCGGTGGCACGCCGGCTCCGTCCGCCGGCCCGCCGCCGACCACCCCCGGCGGAGCGGCAGCCGAGGCGGCCGGCGCCGAGGCCAACAAGCCCGCCGGGGACGCGTCCCCGGCCGGCGACTCGGTCCGGCCCGCGGCGGCCGGCGAGCCCACCGAGGCCCCCGAGGAGAAGAAGTGACTCAGCCACGGCGTGAGGTCCTGGACAAACTGACCCCGGTGCTCACCAAGCGCTGGCTGTCGCCGGACGCCTGGAAACTCGACGTCTACGAGCGGCTCGACGGCTACGCCGCGCTGCGCAAGGCCCTAGACGTACACCCGGACGACCTGATCGCCCTGATCAAGGACTCCGGACTGCGCGGCCGCGGCGGCGCCGGCTTCCCGACCGGTCTCAAGTGGTCGTTCATCCCACAGGGCGACGGCAAGCCGCACTACCTGGTGGTCAACGCCGACGAGGGCGAGCCGGGCACCTGCAAGGACCTGCCGCTGATGACGTACGACCCGCACTCGCTGATCGAGGGCGTGATCATCGCGTCGTACGCGATCCGGTCCAGCCGGGCGTTCATCTACATCCGCGGCGAGGCCGTGCACGCGGCCCGCCGGCTGCGCAACGCGGTCGACGAGGCGTACGCCGCCGGATACCTCGGCACCGACATCCTCGGGTCCGGGTTCGACCTGGACGTGGTGGTGCACAGCGGGGCCGGGGCGTACATCTGCGGCGAGGAGACGGCGCTGCTGGACTCGCTCGAAGGCTTCCGCGGCCAGCCCCGGCTGCGGCCGCCGTTCCCGGCCATCGCCGGTCTCTACGCCAGCCCGACCGTGGTCAACAACGTCGGCACCATCGCCAGCGTGCCGTACATCGTGCTCGGCGGCGCCGGCTGGTGGAAGAGTATGGGCACCGAGAAGTCGTCCGGCCCGATGATCTACTCGCTCTCCGGCCGAATCGCCAACCCCGGCCAGTACGAGTGCGGGCTGGGCATCACGCTGCGGGAACTGATCGAGCTGGCCGGCGGCATGGCGCCCGGGCACAACCTGAAGTTCTGGACCCCGGGCGGCTCGTCGACCCCGCTGCTGACGGCCGACCACCTGGACGTGCCGCTCGACTTCGAAGGGGCGGCCGGCGCCGGCTCCATCCTGGGCACCACGGCCACCCAGATCTTCTCCGATCAGGACTGTCCGGTGTACGCGACCTGGCGCTGGCTGGAGTTCTACCACCACGAGTCGTGCGGCAAGTGCACCCCGTGCCGCGAGGGCAACTACTGGATGGTCCGGACGTACCGCCGCATCCTCTCCGGCCACGGCACCCACGCCGACCTGGACACCCTGCAGGACACCGCGGACAACATCTTCGGGCGCTCGTTCTGCGGTCTCGGCGACGGCGCCGCGACCCCGGTGATCTCCACGCTGAAGTTCTTCCGCCAGGACTACCTGGACTACATCGAGGGCCGGACCGCCCCGCGGCTGTCCGAGAAGGCCTTGGTAGGAGCGCACTGATGACGGACGTTGCCAAGAAGACCGACGTGGTGACGCTCACGGTCGACGGGATCGAGGTCACCGCCGAGAAGGGTGAGCTGGTCATCCGCGTCGCCGAGCGGATGGGCATCGCCATCCCGCGGTTCTGCGACCACCCGCTGCTGGCCCCGGCCGGCGCCTGTCGCCAGTGTCTGGTCGACATCGAGGGTCAGCGCAAGCCGGTCGCCTCGTGCACCCAGGCGGTGGCCGAGGGCATGGTGGTCAAGACCCAGCTCAGCTCGCCGGTCGCGGCCAAGGCCCAGGCCGGTGTGATGGAACTGCTGCTGGCCAACCACCCGCTGGACTGCCCGACCTGCGACAAGGGCGGCGAGTGCCCGCTGCAGAACCAGGCGATGTCCAACGGGCGGACCGACTCGCGGTTCCACGAGCACAAGCGCGAGTACGAGAAGCCGATCCACATCAGCAGCCAGGTGCTGCTGGACCGGGAACGATGCATCCTCTGCCAGCGCTGCACCCGGTTCTCCGAGGAGATCGCCGGCGACAAGTTCATCGACCTCATGGACCGGTCGTCGGGCGAGCAGATCAACGTCTACCGGGACGACTTCTTCGGTGGCGAGCTGACCGGGGACGGGCAGGCCGGCGAGGGTGCCGGGGACGTGCCGTTCAACTCGTACTTCTCCGGCAACACCATCCAGATCTGCCCGGTCGGCGCGCTGACCGGTGAGCAGTACCGGTTCCGGGCCCGCCCGTTCGACCTCGTCTCCACGCCGACCGCGTGTGAACACTGCTCGGCCGGTTGCGCCATGCGGGCCGACCACCGCCGCGGCAAGGTGCTGCGCCGGCTGGCCGGCGACGACCCGGCGGTGAACGAGGAGTGGAACTGCGACAAGGGGCGCTGGGGCTTCCGCTACAGCACCGCCTTCGACCGGATCACCACGCCGCTGGTCCGCGACGCCGCGACCGGCAACCTGCGCGAGGCGTCCTGGAGCGAGGCGCTGCTGGCCGCGGCCGAGGGACTGGCCGCCGCCAAGGGCCGGGGCGTGGGCGTGCTCACCGGCGGCCGGCTCACGGTCGAGGACGCGTACGCGTACGCGAAGTTCGCCCGGGTCGCGCTCGGCACCAACGACATCGACTTCCGCGCCCGCCCGATCGGCGCCGGCGGCGAGGAGGCCGCGTTCCTGGCGGCCTCGGTCGCCGGGGTCAGCGACGTGACCTACGACGACGTGGAGAACGCGCCGTCCGCGGTCATCGTCGGGCTGGAGCCGGAGGAGGAATGCCCGATCCTCTTCCTCCGCCTGCGCAAGGGCCACACCAAGCGCGCGCTGCAGGTCACCGCGATCGCGCCGTTCCTGTCCCGCGGCCTGGAGAAGCTGGGAGCGGCGGTCGTCGCCGCGGTCCCGGGCGCCGAGGCCGCCGCGCTCGAGTCCGACGAGGTGGTGGCCGGTGCGCTGAGTGCGCCCGGTTCGCTGCTGATCGTCGGCGAGCGACTGGCCGAGGTCCCCGGCGGACTGTCCGCGGCGGCGTCGCTGGCCGCCCGCACCGGCGCCCGGCTGGCCTGGGTGCCGCGCCGGGCCGGTGACCGGGGCGCGGTCGACGCCGGTTGCCTGCCGACGCTGCTTCCGGGCGGCCGTCCGGTCGGTGACGCCGGTTCCCGCAGCGAGCTCGAGCGGGCCTGGGACATCCCGGCCCTGCCCGACGCGCCCGGCCGGGACACCGACGCGATCATCGCCGCGGCCGCCGACGGCACACTCGGCGGTCTGCTGGTGGCGGGCGTGGATCCGGCCGACCTGGCCGATCCGGTCGCCGCCGAGGCCGCCCTGGACGCGGTGCCGTTCCTGGTCAGTCTGGAGATCCGGCAGAGCGCGGTCACCCGGCGGGCGGACGTGGTGCTGCCGGTGGCGCCGGCGGTCGAGAAGTCCGGCACGTACATGGACTGGGAAGGCCGGCTGCGCACCTTCGACACCGTGCTGCCGACCACGGCGATGACCGACGGCCGGGTGCTCGAAGCCGTCGCCGCGCTGATGACCGGTTCCCCCGGGGCCGGCGCCCTCGGGACCGGCGACGTCGGCGCGGTCCGGCGCGAGCTGGGCTCGATGCCGGCCACCCAGACCGTCCGCCCGGCCGTACCGGCGGTGTCCGCGACGACCCGGCCGGAGCCGGGCGAGCGCGAGGCCGTCCTGGCCACCTGGCACCAGCTGGTCGACCTGGGTTCGCTGCTGGACGGCGACGAGGTGCTGGCCGGCACGGCCCGCCCGTCGCTGGCCAAGATCGGCAAGGACCTGGCCGAGATGCTCGGCGTGGCCGACGGCGACCTGGTCACGGTGGCCACCGGCCGCGGCTTCATCACCCTGCCGGCCGAGATCGCCGACCTGCCCCCGCAAGTGGTCTGGCTGCCGACGAATTCGCCGGGCTCCACGCTCCGCCGGAGCCTCGGTGTCACCTCGGGTGCCGTGGTCCGGCTGTCCGCCGGCCTCCCCGGCCCGATCCTCGCTGTGCCGACGGAGAGCGGCTCCGCCGCACTGCACGGCCAGAACCCTGTAAAGGGAGCGAACTGATATGGAATCGCACATCCTGGCCGCGGCCCACGACCCGACGTTGCAGACGTTCCGCGACGACATCTGGTGGATCACGCTGATCAAGCTGTTCGGCGTCTTCGTCATCCTGCTGCTGCTGACCCTGTTCACGATCAACTACGAGCGCAAGGTCGTGGCCCGGATGGCGGTCCGGCCCGGCCCCAACCAGGTCGGGCCGAACGGCTGGCTGCAGAGCCTCACCGACGGTCTGAAGCTGCCGTTCAAGGAAGAGATCATCCCGAAGACCGCCGACAAGGCGATCTACTTCATCGCTCCGGTGATCTCCTGCACCACGGCGTTCACGGCCTTCGCGGTGATCCCGTTCGGACCGGTGGTGTCGATCTTCGGGCACCACACCGCTCTGCAGCTCACCGACGTGCCGGTCTCGGTGCTGGTGCTGCTGGCCTGCTCCTCGATGAGCGTCTACGGCGTGGTGCTGGCCGGCTGGGCCTCCGGATCGACGTACCCGCTGCTCGGTGGTCTGCGGTCGAGCGCGCAGATGATCTCTTACGAGGTGGCGATGGGTCTGTCCATCGTCGCCGTGTTCATGACCGCCGGCTCGATGTCGACCTCGCAGATCGTCAAGGCGCAGGCCGGCAACAACTCGGCCAGCATCGACATCCTCGGCTGGCACCCGACCGCGCCCAGCTGGTACGCGGTGCTGCTGCTGCCGAGCTTCATCATCTACTGCATCGCCGCCGTGGGTGAGACCAACCGGGCGCCGTTCGACCTCCCCGAGGCAGAGTCCGAGCTGGTCGGCGGCTTCCACACCGAGTACTCGTCGTTCAAGTTCGCGATGTTCTTCCTGGCCGAGTACATCAACATGATCACCGTTTCGGCGTTCGCGACCACGCTCTTCCTGGGCGGCTGGCGGGCTCCGTGGCCGATCACCGCGTTCTGGCACGGCGCGAACTCGGGCTGGTTCCCGCTGATCTGGTTCTTCGGCAAGATCCTGGCCGCGCTGTTCGTCTTCATCTGGCTGCGCGCCACGCTTCCCCGGATGCGGTACGACCAGTTCATGCGCCTCGGCTGGAAGGTCCTGATCCCGATCAACCTGGTCTGGATCCTCTTCCTGGCCGGTGTCCGGGTGGCCAACGACCGCCTCGACCGCGGCGAGAAGTGGCTGGTCATCGGCGGTGTCGTCATCGTCGTGCTGCTGATCGCGCTGCTCTGGCCGTCGAAGCGCCAGCCGCGCCAGCTCTCCCTCGAGGAACAGATCTCGTCCCGGCCGCCGGGCAGCTTCCCCGTGCCACCGATGGACCTGCAGGTGCCGCCCAGTCCCCGCGCCCGCCGCGCGGTGGCCGAGCGGGCACCAGCCACCGTCGGCAGCGACTCCGAGCAGAAGGAGGTGTGACGTGGGGACGTTCACCGGCTCCTTCAAAGGCTTCGGCGTGACCTTCGCGCACATGTTCCGCAAGATCGTCACCACCGACTATCCGTTCTCGCCGCCCAAGCCGGCGCCGCGCTTCCACGGGCGGCACATCCTCAACCGGCACCCGGACGGCCTGGAGAAGTGCATCGGCTGCGAGCTGTGCGCCTGGGCCTGCCCGGCCGACGCGATCTACGTCGAGGGCGCCGACAACACCGACGAGCTGCGCTTCTCGCCCGGTGAGCGGTACGCCGGGATCTACCAGATCAACTACGCCCGATGCATCTTCTGCGGCCTGTGCATCGAGGCCTGCCCCACCCGTTCGCTGACCATGAGCAACGAGTACGAGCTGGCCCGCGACTCCCGGCAGGACCTGATCTTCACGAAGAAGGAACTGCTGGCGCCGCTGCTGCCGGGTATGGAGATGCCGCCGCACCCGATGCGGCTGGGCGAGACCGACAAGGATTACTACCTCGGCGCGCTGAAGAACCCGGGCACTTCGGCCGGCGCCGAACGCGCGCCCTGGTCCGAGTCCGGCACCGAGGACGCGGCGATCAAGTCGAACCCGGTGGGCCGGCCGGAGACCGCCGGCACCGCCCGCCGCGACAATCCCAAGGCCGAGGCCGTCAGCTCCTCGATCAGCGAGAAGGGCGGCTCCTGATGACGCACGTGTCCAACGGCGAGGCCTGGGCCTTCTGGATCATGGGTTCCCTGTCCGTGGTCGGCGCGCTCGGCATGGTGCTGGCCCGTAACGCCGTGCACTCCGCGCTCTGGCTGGTCGTCACCATGCTCTGCCTGGGTTTCCTGTACGTGGTCAACCAGGCGCCGTTCCTGGGCGCAGTGCAGATCATCGTCTACACCGGCGCGATCATGATGCTGTTCCTGTTCGTGCTGATGCTGGTCGGGCGGGACGCGTCGGACTCGCTGATCGAGACGCTACGCGGGCAGCGGGTCGCCGCGATCCTGCTCGGCGTCGCCTTCGCCCTCCTGATCGGCACCGGCCTCGCCCGTACGCTCGGAAACATCCCGGCCGTGGGCCTGACCGCGACGAACGCCAACGGCAACGTCCCCGGCATCGCCGCGCTGCTGTTCACCCGCTACGTCTTCGCCTTCGAGGTGACCTCGGCGCTGCTCATCACAGCCGCGGTCGGCGCGATGGTGCTGGCCCACGTCGAGCGGGCCAAGGCCGACATCGCCGACCAGCTCACCCGCATGACGCTGCGCTTCCGGCCGGGCAACTACCCCGGCGCGAAGGCCGGCCCGGGCGTCTACGCCAACACGATGTCCGTCGCCGCTCCGGCTCGCCTCCCGGACGGCAACGATTCCGAGCGCAGCATCTCGCCGATCCTTCCGGTGCGTGAGCTGACCGCTCAAGAGGCCGCTCCGAAGGGGACAGAAAAGTGACTCCCGATTACTACCTGATCCTGGCGGCGATCCTGTTCACCATCGGCGCGGCCGGTGTGCTGGTCCGTCGTAACGCGATCGTGCTCTTCATGTGTATCGAGCTGATGCTGAACGCGGCCAACCTGGCCTTCGTGACCTTCAGCCGGATCAACGGGACGCTGGACGGCCAGGTCATGGCCTTCTTCGTCATGGTGGTCGCGGCGGCCGAGGTCGTGGTGGGTCTCGCGATCATCATGTCGATCTTCCGTACCCGGCGCTCGGCGAGTGTCGACGACGCCAACCTCCTCAAGTACTAAAGGGGCCTTCACGTGGAACAGACAGTGGAGTATGCCCACGCGACGGGGGCTCTGAGCGGGATATGGCTGCTGGTCGCCATTCCGCTGGCCAGCGCCGCGGTGCTCCTGCTGCTCGGTAAACGCGCCGACAAGTGGGGGCATTGGCTGGGCGTTCTCGCCGTCGCCGTCCCGTTCGTACTCGGGCTGATCTTCTTCATCTCGCTGGCCGGGCTGGACGGCAACCGCAGTGCCCAGCAGAACCTTTTCGACTTCATCGTGGTCGGCAAGCTGAACGTCGGCTTCGGGCTGCTGTTCGACCCGCTGTCCGGCGTCTTCGTGCTGCTGATCACCGGGGTCGGGTCGCTGATCCACCTGTACGCGGTCGGCTACATGGAACACGACCCGGGCCGGCGGCGGTTCTTCGGCTACTTCAACCTGTTCGTCGCGGCCATGTTGCTGCTGGTTCTCGGCAACAGCTACGTGATGCTCTACTTCGGCTGGGAGGGCGTCGGTCTGGCGTCGTACCTGCTGATCTCGTTCTGGTACACCCGGCCGGCGGCAGCGACCGCGGGCAAGAAGGCGTTCCTGATGAACCGGGTCGGCGACGCCGGCCTGGTCATCGGCATCTTCCTGATGTTCAGCACGCTGGGCAGCACCAACTACGCCGACGTGTTCAACGGCGTCGGCTCGCTGTCCGCGACCACGATCCTGGTCCTCGGGCTCCTGCTGCTGCTCGGTGCGGCCGGAAAGTCCGGTCAGTTCCCGTTGCAGGCGTGGTTGCCGGACGCCATGGAAGGTCCGACCCCGGTGTCCGCCCTGATCCACGCGGCGACCATGGTCACCGCCGGCGTCTACCTGATCGCCCGGTCCAACCACATCTTCTCGGCCAACTCCACGCTGCAGACGATCGTGGTCAGCGTCGGCGCGCTCACGCTGCTGATCGGCTGCATCATCGGCGCGGCCAAGGACGACATCAAGCGGGTTCTGGCCTGGTCCACGGTCAGCCAGATCGGCTACATGTTCCTCGGCGTCGGGATCGGCGGCGGGGCGTACGCGCTGGCCATCATCCACCTGCTGGCCCACGGCTTCTTCAAGGCCAACATGTTCCTCGGCGCCGGCTCGGTCATGCACGGCATGCACGACCAGGTCGACATCCGGCGCTTCGGCGGGCTGCGCAAATACATGCGGTGGACCTGGCTGACGTTCATGATGGGCTGGCTCGCGATCATCGGCATCCCGCCGCTGTCCGGCTTCTTCTCCAAGGACCCGATCATCGAGGCGGCGTTCTCCCGCGGTGACTGGACGTCCTGGTTGTACGGGTGGTGTGCGCTGATCGGCGCCGGGCTGACCGCGTTCTACATGACGCGGCTGTTCGTGCTGACCTTCCACGGTCCCGAGCGGTACACCGAGGAGAACGAGCACCCGCACGAGTCGCCGTTCATCATGACCGTGCCGCTGATGCTGCTGGCGGTCGGCTCGATCGCGGCCGGCTTCCTGCTCAGCCGGCACTCGTCCATCCCGCAGTGGCTGACCCCGGTGACCGGCGAGGGCGAGCACGACCCGGTGATGGCGGGCTGGCTGATCAGCGTGCTGACGCTGCTGCTGTCGCTGGCCGGCGCCGGGTACGCCTGGGCCCGGTTCCGCGTCGGCACCGCGCTGGTGCCCGAGCCGGCCGGTATCGCGGTCACTGCGGCTCGCAAGAACCTCTACACCGACGCGTTCAACGAGGCGGTCTTCGAGCGCCCCGGCATCTACCTGACCCGGGCCCTGGTCTACCTCGACAACAAGGGCGTCGACGGGCTGGTCAACGGGCTCGCCGCGAGCATCGGCGGCGGCTCCGGCCGGCTCCGCCGCCTGCAGACCGGGTTCGTCCGGTCGTACGCGTTGTCCATGCTCACCGGCGCGCTGCTGATCGTGGGCGCCTTCCTCGCCGTACAACTGGGGTGGTTGGCCTGATGTCCGGATTTCCGTTCCTGTCCATCCTCACGCTCGCCCCGCTGGTGGGCGCCGTGGCGGTGGCCTGCATCCCGCGCACCAGAGGTGATCTGGCCAAGGTCGTCGCGCTGATCTGGTCGCTGGCGGTACTGGTTCTCAGCATCGTCATGTGGATCGCGTTCAAGGTCGGCGGCGACAACTTCCAGTTCCGCGAGTCGTACGCCTGGATCCCCAGCTGGGACGCCCGGTTCACGTTTTCCGCCGACGGCATCGCGCTGGTCATGCTGATGTTGATCGCGGTGCTGATGCCGGTGGTGATCCTGGCCTCCTGGCACGACGCCGAGCAGAGCCAGCGTCCGGTACCGATGTACTTCGCGCTGCTGCTGCTCTTCGAGTTCACCATGATCGGCGTCTTCGCTGCCGCCGACGTGTTCCTGTTCTACGTGTTCTTCGAGGTCATGCTGATCCCGATGTACTTCATCATCGGGTCCTACGGCGGGCAGCGCCGGCAGTACGCGGCGGTCAAGTTCTTCCTCTACTCGCTCGTCGGCGGCCTCTTCATGCTGGCCGCGGTGATCGGGCTGTGGGTGGTCGGCGGGCACACGTTCGACTTCAATCACCTGCAGGAGGCGGCCAAGGCGTTCGACACGAACACCGCCCGCTGGCTGTTCCTCGGTTTCTTCGTCGCGTTCGCCATCAAGGCGCCGTTCTTCCCGTTCCACACCTGGCTGCCGGACGCCGGTGGCGCCGCTCCCGCCGGCGCGGCCGCGCTGCTGGTCGGCGTGATGGACAAGGTCGGCACCTTCGGCATCCTGCGGTACTGCCTGCCGCTGTTCCCGGAGGCGTCCCGCTGGTTCGCGCCGGCGGCAATCGTGCTGGCGGTGATCGGCATCATCTACGCCGCGCTGCTGGCGATCGGGCAGAACGACCTCAAGCGGCTGGTGTCGTACACGTCGATCGCGCATTTCGGCTTCATCGGCATCGGCATCTTCGCCTTCACCACCCAGGGTGGCACCGGCTCCGTGCTCTACATGGTCAACCACGGTCTGGCCACCGGCCTACTGTTCCTCGTGGTGGGCATGTTCGTGGCCCGGCGCGGAACGGCCGCGGTGAGCGACTTCGGCGGGGCCGGACGGCTCGTCCCGGTGCTGGCCGGCGTGCTGTTCTTCGCCGGACTGGCGTCGCTGGCGCTGCCCGGCACGGCGCCGTTCGTCAGCGAGTTCCTGGTACTGATCGGCACGTTCACGGTGCACAAGGCGTACGCCGTGATCGCGACGGCGGGCATCATCCTGGCCGCCGCGTACGTGCTGTGGATGATCCAGCGCACCACCCAGGGCACGCTGAACCCGGCGCTGACCGAGGTGCCGGCCATGCACAAGGACATCACGCTGCGCGAGAAGGTGGTCGTCGCGCCGCTGATCCTCCTGCTGCTCTTCCTCGGCTTCTACCCGAAGCCGGTCACTGATGTGATCAACCCGGCGGTGCAAGCGACCATGCAGGACGTCGGCACACAAGACCCGGGCCCGACGGCTGTCGCGAACGGAAAGGTGACGCCGTGAAACTTCCCAACATCGACTACGCCGCCCTGGCGCCGATGCTCATCCTCTTCGGGGTGGCGTGTCTCGGGGTGCTGGTCGAGGCCCTGGTCCCGCGTCGTCTCCGGAACACCGTCCAGCTAACGCTGGCGCTGCTGGCCATCGTGGTCGCGTTCGTCGTGGTCATCGTCGAGCGCAACAAGCGGGTGGTGACCATCGGCGGCTCGATCGCGGTCGACGGCCCGACACTGTTCCTCTGGGGGGCGCTGCTGCTTCTCGGTGCGGTGTCGCTGCTGCTGATCGGCGAGCGCAACGTCGAGCCGGGCGGCCCGTTCGTCAGCCAGGCGGCCGTCACGGTCGGCTCCCAGAAGGACCTGCGGCAGGCCGGCGACCAGCCCGGCGCCACCGAGGTCTTCCCGCTGACCATGTTCGCGCTCGGCGGCATGCTGCTGTTCGTGTCCACCACGGACCTGCTGACCATGTTCGTGGCCCTCGAGGTCCTGTCGCTCCCGCTCTACCTGATGTGCGCGCTGGCTCGCCGCCGGCGTCTGCTCAGCCAGGAGGCGGCGCTCAAGTACTTCCTGCTCGGGTCGTACGCGTCGGCGTTCTTCCTGTTCGGCGTGGCGCTGATCTACGGCTTCGCCAACAGCGTGCAGCTCTCCGCCGTGCACGACGCGGTGGCCAGCCCGCAGCGCAGCCAGGTGCTGCTGTTCGCCGGTATCGCCCTGATCTCGATCGGCCTGCTGTTCAAGGGTGCGCTGGCCCCGTTCCACGTCTGGACGCCGGACGTCTACCAGGGCGCGCCGACCCCGGTCACCGCGCTGATGGCGGCCTGCACCAAGGTCGCCGCGTTCGGGGCGCTGCTGCGCATCCTGTACGTGGCGTTCGAGGGCGTGCGCTGGGACTTCCAGCCGGTGCTGGGCGTGGTCGCGGTGCTGACCATGCTGATCGGCGGAATCCTGGCCGTGACCCAGACCGACATCAAGCGGCTGCTCGCCTACTCGTCGATCGCCAACGCCGGGTACGTCCTGGTGGGCGTGCTGGCGCTGAACAAGAGCGGGCTCTCCAGCTCGATGTTCTACCTGGTGGCGTACGGGTTCTCGGTGCTGGCCGCGTTCGCCATCGTGACGCTGGTCCGTGACGCCGACGGCGAGGCCACCCACCTGTCCCGCTGGGCCGGTCTCGGACGGCGGTCGCCGCTGTTCGCCGCGCTCTTCACGTTCATCCTGCTGGCCTTCGCCGGTATCCCGCTGACCAGCGGGTTCACCAGCAAGTTCGCGGTCTTCGGGGCGGCCATCGAGGGCGGTCAGACCTGGCTGGTGATCTTCGGCGTGATCAGCAGCATGCTGATCGCGTTCCCGTACCTGCGGGTGGTCGTGATGATGTGGCTGTCCGAGCCGGGCGAGTCGACTCCGACGGTGTCCATCCCGGGCGCGCTGACGTCGGCCGCGGTGGTCATCGGCGTCGTCGCCACGCTGGCCCTGGGCGTCGTCCCGGCACCGCTGATCGACCTGACCAACAACGCCGCTCAGTACGTGCGGTAGCCCGGTTTTTACGAGCGCCCCGCTTCGGCGGGGCGTTTTCGTTTTTGCGGGTGGCCTTTACGTCCCGGACTGACCCGTCGTGGTGCGGTCTGTACGGCGTCGGCTTGCTGTCCGACGGGTGCCTGCTACTCGAGTTCGGGCCTCTTCCTTCACACGACTTCGGCGGCTTGTCGCTTCTGGGGCGGCCGGTGCCTTTGCGACGAACTCGGCAGGTCGCTGTTCGGTATGCGACCGGTGTGGCGACACCGGTGGGTCGGTGCGTTTCTGATGGTGCCGAGTGGCGCCCGCGCGCTCGTCGATCGCCGGCCTCGGGGCGAGGGCTTGTCGTGGTGTACCAGTGGCACGCCATGTGCGTTGGTCGGTCGCTGAGACCTCGCTGTTGTACCACTGGAGCGCTCCAGTGGTACGGGAGGTGAGTCGCCGGCACCTTGGTGTTCCACCGAGGCGCGTGCCGGCTTTGCGGCTGGGACATGCGTGCAGTGGGGGTACTCAGCGTGAGGTATGCCCGTGAGCTGGTCACCTTGGGTGACCGGAGGCTCAGCCCGGAAGCGGCGTGCGGGGGTGACCGGCGACGGCCCTGGCTTGCGGGGACGGGGCTTTGGGCGGACGTACATCTCGGAGTTTCTTGAACTTGATCTTGATAGGCCCTCCCCTGGGACCAGAACGGAAAAGGCCGTGTGGCATCGTGAATGTGTGGTGAGCACCGGGGATATGACGTTGACGTCGCTCGGCCTCGACATCGACATCGACCCGGCGGTCGACGAATCGGTGGCGGCGACGCTGGCGGCGGTGGAGGACGCGCTGCGGGAGAACCTGGCCAGCGCGGACCCGCTGGTGGCCGAGGCCGCCCGGCATCTGGTCGACGCCGGCGGTAAGCGGTTCCGGCCGTTGCTGGTGGCGCTGGGGGCGCAGTTCGGCGATCCGTCGGCGCCGGAGATCGTTGCCGCGGCGAACGTGGTCGAACTCACGCACCTGGCGACGTTGTACCACGACGACGTGATGGACGAGGCCGCCGTGCGGCGGAACGCGCCCAGCGCCAACTCCCGCTGGGGTAACTCGGTGGCGATCCTGGTCGGTGACTTTCTGTTCGCGCGGGCCGCGGATATCGCCGCGTCGCTCGGGCCCGAGGCCGTGCACTTGCAGGCGCGGACGTTCGCCCGGCTGGTGCACGGGCAGATCGCCGAGACCGTGGGGCCGCGCGGATCCGACCCGATCGACCACTACCTGCACGTGATCACCGAGAAGACGGCGTCGCTGATCGCCACGTCGGCGCGGTTCGGGGGGATGTTCTCCGGCGCCGACCCGGTCCACGTCGAGGCGCTGGCCCGGTACGGCGAGACGATCGGAATCGCATTCCAGCTCTCCGACGACCTGCTCGACATCTCGTCCGAGTCGGTGCAGTCGGGCAAGACGCCGGGAACCGATCTTCGCGAGGGCGTGCCGACGTTGCCGGTGCTGTACGCGCTGGCCGACGAGGATCAGGACGCGTCGGCCGTACGACTGCGGGAGATCCTGGCCACCGGCCCGATCACCGACGACGCCCTGCACGCGGAGGCGCTCGGGCTGCTGCGCGAGTCGGCGGCGATGAAGCGGGCGCGGGAGACGGTGCGGAGTTACGCCGAGGATGCGCGGGCCCGGCTGGCGCCGCTACCGGACGGGTCGCCCAAGCTGGCCATGGAGGCGCTCTGCGACTTCATCGCCGACCGGACGTCCTGAGCAGCCGGCTGCCGGCCAGCATGAGGACCGCCGCCCCGACCATGGCGGCCGCGGCGGTCACCTACATTACCGGGTAGCTTGTCGCCGCGGCGAGGGCACCCAGTCCGAGCGGGCCGACGCAACCGCCCGCGTACACCCCGGTCTGGGTGATCGAAGTGGCCGCGGCCGGCGCCTGCGGGTGCAGCCGGACCACGGCGAAGTTCATCAGGCCGGGCCAGCTCCAGCCGAACCCGAAGCCGAGCACCACGCCGATCACCAGCGGCACCGCACCGTTCAGCGCGAGCAGGAGAAGTCCGGCGGCGCCCGCCGCGAGCAGGCCGGCGATCACCCCCACCTGCCGGGCCGGCCGCCGGTCGGCCTGCCAGCCGCCGATGATCCGGGCGGTCACGCAGATCGCGCTGCCCAGTATCAGGGACAAGCCGGCCGGTGCGGGCGCGATGCCCTGGGCGACGGCTGAGTCGACCAGGAACGTGCCCAGGGCGTTGGCCGAGGCCGCGGCGAGCGTGGCGGCGGCGCCGATGACGATCAGCGCGCCGGTGGCCTGGCCCGTCCGGCGACTGCGGACGAACTCCCTGTCCCGGTGGTCCGGCGGGACCAGCCCGATCGCGCTCGCCGCCAGACCGGCCGCAAGGACGAACGCCCAGCGCCAGCCGACGGTCAACGCGACGACCGGGACGGCCGCGCCGGCCAGCAGTGTGCACACCGGGATGGCCGACTGCTTCACGCCGAACGAGAGTCCCTGACGCCGGGCCGGTACCTGGCGGGCCAGGCTGGTGTTGCTGGCCAGTTGCCCGGCCGCGTTGGCGCCGGCGCCCAGCGCCAGGATCGCCGTGAGACTCCACAGCGATCGGGCCGCGACCGCGACACCGAGCAGGGACAAGGCGGCGAGGGCAATGCCGCCCCGGGCCACCTTCCGCGCGCCGTACCGCTCGACGAGCGAGCCGGCGGGCACCGAGGCGAGCGCACTGGCGCCGAAATAGGCCGAAACGGCCAGGCCAAGACCGGCGGACGAGAACCCGAGCTCGCCGCTGATCTGCACGGCCAGGCCACCGACGAGGAAGACCGGGACCGAGACGGCAATCGTCGTGGTCAATGCGCCGGTTGCGGCCCGCACCGGCGTGACGTCACTGCTGGTAGTGGCGGTCTCGGCCATTGACCGCAGAGTAGGTCAGATCCCCGCCGCAGGGACAGTCAGTGTCAATGACCACACGTCGCGTGTAAATCGAGCCGGGTCGACGTGCGTTTGGCATTCCGTCGGAGGAAGATTATTCATATGGTGTAAGTCCCCGGCGTCGGAGGTGGCTGGTGCGTGACCCTCTGGCGGAGCCGTCAGATCTCATCCGGAGCGTGTCACGTGCGCTGCGCGTGCTCGAGTCGGTGGGTCGTGCTCCGCGCGGACTCACCGTGAAGCAGATCGCCCGGCGCTGTGAACTGACGGTCGCCACGACGTACCACCTCGTCCGCACCCTGGCCTACGAGGGCTACGTCATCCGGCGGGAGGACGGCACCTACATTGTCGGGCTGGAGATCGCCGACCGCTACCGCGAACTGGTTTCGGCGTTCCGCGGACCGCCGGCGGTCGGGGAGGCGCTGCGGCGTGCCGCCGTCGACACCGGTTACACCCACTACCTCGGCCGGTTCGTGGGCGGCCGGATCGCGGTGACCGCCTCGGCCGAGGGCGTCCGGTCACCGTTCGTGGACGACACGGCGCCCGGGTTCGACGAGGGCGGCCACGCGACCGCGCTGGGCAAGGCGCTGCTGGCCACGCTCACGCCCGATCAGCGGGCGCGATACCTGCGCGACTACGGCATGCGCGCGCTCACCCCGGCCACCCTGGTCACCCCGGAGGCGCTGGAGGCGGATCTGGTCGCCGGGGAGCGCCGCGGGATGCAACTGGAGATGGGCCAGTACCGGGCCGGGATCGCCTGCGCGGCGGTCACCGTGGTCGCGGACCGGGACATGGAACGCCGGCTCGTCCTGGCCTGCGCCCTGCCGGCGGCCGAGATGCTCACCTCGGCCCGGGTGGTCCGAGCCAAGCTGACCGCGGCTGCTCGCAGTGTCGCCGAGGCGCTCTCGACCGGTGGTGACGCGGCTACCGCGTGACATCCGGCGTGCACATTCCTTGAACCTCCAGGCGTTCCCCGCCGTAAAGCAGGGTGGAACGCGAGGGAGGCCCAGGTGGAGGAGAACGACACCGACCTGCTTCGCGCTCTGCAGGACGAGCACGGCAATGCGCTCTTCGCGCACGCCGTCCGGCTGTCCGGTGGGGATCGGCAGCGTGCGGAAGACCTGGTCCAGGAAACGATGCTGCGGGCTTGGCGCTATCCCGAAGCGCTGGACCCGGAGCGCGGCGCGGTGCGGTCGTGGCTGTTCACCACGGCCCGCAATCTCGCGATCGACGCCTGGCGGCGACGGTCCGTACGGGTGGGCGAGGTGGTCACCGACATGATCCCGGAGCCGCCGCCGAGTGCGGACGAAGCCGATCGGGCGGTCGAGGCCTGGACCGTGGCCGAGGCGCTCCGCCGGCTCTCCGCGCAGCATCGGGAAGTCCTGGTGGAGTGCTTCTACCAGGGGCGCTCGGTGGCCGAGACGGCCGCCCGGCTGGGCGTGCCGCCGGGCACGGTGAAGTCGCGCACGCACTATGCGCTGCGCTCGTTGCGGATGGCTCTGGACGAGATGGGGGTGACGGGATGAGGTGCGAGCACGAACACGACGACGGCGCCTACGTTCTGGGCGCCCTCTCACCGGCCGAGCGGGCCGCGTACGAGCGCCACCTGGCCACCTGCTCGTTCTGCCGCGAAGCGGTGGCCGACATCGCCGTGCTGCCCGGCCTGCTCGGGCGGCTCGATCCGGGCGACTTCACGAAGCTGCTCGACCCGGCGCTGTTCGACGAGCGTCCGCCGGTCAATCGGATGCCCGACCTGGTCCGCTCGGCGCAGCCCACCCGGCGCCGCGTACGTAAGAAGCTCCGCGTCCGGGTCCTCAGCACCTCGCTCGCCGCGGCCGTGGTCGCGTTGGTGGTCGGCGTCGGGCTGATGTTCTGGATGGGCGGAACTCCGCCGCGGCCGGGAGCGCCGGTGGCCGGGCCGACGGTGGCCATGGCGGCGGTGTCGGCCGAGGCGCCGATCTCGGCCAAGCTCAACCTGACCGCGCTGGCCGGCGGGACGCAGGTGCATCTGGTCTGCTCGTACGACAAGCCGGACGCCGACATGCAGTCGTACACGATCTGGCTGAAGGCGTACGGGCCGGACGGCGAGACCGACACGATGGGCTCGTGGGTGGCCTCACCGGGCAAGGACTTCTCGATGACCGGCGTGACGCACTTCGCCGGGGCCGGCCTCTCGCGGCTGGCACTGGTGGGCAGCGACGGTAAGACGCTGCTCGCCTACGACGTCCCCTGACCGGTTTGATTCCTGGTCAGCGTGGCGGTAGGGCGGCGGTCGGTTCAGCGGTGGCGGCCGCGGGAGCGGCCGCCGTCCTGATCCTCGCCGCCGCCGTCCGCCGGGCACCCCGCACGGCGTCCACGGTGAAGATGATCAGCGCGATCCAGACCAGACCGAACCCGGCCAGCCGGGCCGGCGGCAGCGGCTCATGGAACAGCAGCACTCCGATGGCCAGCTGCAGGATCGGGGCGATGTACTGCAGAATTCCCAGACCCACCAGCGGTACGCGGTTGGCCGCCGCCGCGAACATCAGCAGCGGTACGGCCGTGGCCACGCCGGAAAACACGGTGAGCACCGTGTGCGCCGCCGAGACGTGCCCGAACTCGGCTTTGCCGGCGAGGTTCAGCCAGGTCAGGTACGCGAGGGCCGGGACCGCCAGCACCGCCGACTCGACGAACAGTCCGCCGGCCGGGGGCAGACCCAGCCGCTTCTTGATCAGGCTGTACGACCCGAAGCTGGCCGCCAGGAGCAGGGCGATCCACGGCAGGCGGCCGTAGTCGACGGCGAGCACGGCGACGGCGATCACGCCGATGCCGACCGCCACCCAGCCCCACGGACGCAGGCGCTCGCGCTGGACGGTCACTCCGAGCAGAACCACGACCAGCGGGGTGATGAAGTAGCCGAGCGCGGTCTCGACCACCCGGGACGAGTTCACGCCGAAGATGTAGGTGCCCCAGTTGACGGCGATCAGAATGGCGGCGGCGACCACGCCGAGCAGGCGCTTGCGGTCGTGGATCAGCCGGCCGAGGAAGCTCCAGTTGCGCATCACCACCAGCAGCAGGCTGACGAACACGATCGACCAGATCACCCGCTGCGCCAGGATCTCCAGCGGCGAAGACGGCCGGAGCAGCTTGAAGTAGATCGGGAAGAACCCCCACAGCACGTACGCGAAGAAGCCGTACAGGTATCCGCGGCGCTCTTCGTCCATGCCGTTCACCGTAAGGGGCGGGCGGGGTTGGGGTCCTTGCGGTATGGGCGACGTCACCCCCGCGGCGGTGGGCGTGTGGCGCTGTATTGGCGCGGGGGAATCAGTCGCGGTCGCCGCCGTCGGGGACCAGCATGTTGAGCAGCCAGCTCACGATGCCGACGAGCAGTGCGCCCAGCACCGCGCTCGGCCAGAAGTCGGCCACGTGGAACGGGATGTCGAGCTTGCCTGCGATCCAGCTGGTGAGCATGAACAGCAGGCCGTTGACGACGAGCGCGATGAGTCCGAGCGTCAGCACGTAGAGGCCGCATCCGATGCCCTTGATGATGGGCCGCAGGATCGCGTTGATGATGCCGAAGATGACGGCGACCGCGAGCAGCGTGCCGATCTTGCCCGGAACCGAGTCCGTGCTGAGCTTGATCCCGTGGATGAGGAGCGTGGAGATCCACAGGGAGACCGCGGTGATCAGGAGCCGGATGAGGATGCCCATGGCACCGGATGGTGCCATGGCCGTGCCAGTTCCGGCGGCGACACTCCGTGATCTCATCGGCATCGATGTCTCGCGCTGATGTCTCGCGCCCATTCCCCGCGCTGGTGTCTTTCGCCGGGTGGTGGGCTGGTCAGGCGCGGACCGGTGGCCCGATCAGCTGGGCCTCGATCGGCGTCTGGGCGAGCGCGGCCCAGCGGACCGAGCGGCGGTTGACCAGAGCGACCATGTCG
This sequence comes from uncultured Actinoplanes sp., assembly GCA_964236515.1. Classification (GTDB taxonomy): domain Bacteria; phylum Actinomycetota; class Actinomycetes; order Mycobacteriales; family Micromonosporaceae; genus Actinoplanes. The sequence continues at coordinate 21,809 of CAXSDA010000034.1, read as the reverse complement.
GCACGGATGCGGGTCAGCCACTGGGCGGTGTCGCCCAGGCCGAGCGCAACGCCGAGCACCGTGGCCTCGTCCGGTCGCAACGGCTGAAGCAGCAGCAGGTCGGCGCGGGTGGCCACGTCCACGTCGGCCGCCGTGAACTCGTCCCGGACGACCAGCGTGGCCTGCCAGCCCGCGCCCGGCCGGGTGTCCGCGCCGACCGGCCCGACGTCCACCACGACGAACAACGGGTGGAGTGCCGAGCCCGGCATGATCTCGATCGCTCGCCCCGGGGGCACCACCGCGATCGACTCGCCCGGCACCGAAGCACCTCGCACGAACGGCTCCCAGGCCTGCGGCCGGGCGGTCTGCACGACGACCCGCGCTCCCAGGGCCATCGCCCGGAGCGCGAGCAGCTGCGCGCAGCGCACTCCGCCGACCAGCAACGCCCGCGTCTGTTCGGGCCGGAAGAACCGTGCCACCACCGGCCGGCCGTGCCGGTTGCTGCCGACCATCAGGCCGGCCGCCCCGATCGGTAGTTCCAGGCCGTCGGCCACCGCGGCCGGGAGTACCCCGTCGGCCGGGCGACCCGGCAGATCCGGCACGTCGGCTCCGCCCAGCGGGAGGGTGGCGGCGAGCCCGGCGAGATGTTCCCCGTCCAGTCGCCGGGCGTGCGCGTGCTCGGCGGCCAGCAGCTTCCGTAACGCCTGGGTGGCCACGCCGAGTGACTGTGGATCGGGGGCAGCCAGGCGAACGGTGAGGTCGACGGTCACGCCGGTGGCCGGGCCGTGGCTCATCGGACCGGTGGGGCCGACGCCGCTGCTGCCGGCCAGGACGACTCCGTTGCCGTCGGCCGGGCCGGGCCCGATCCGGGTTCCGCCGGCCGGGCCGGGGCCGGCCGTGATCGCGATCGTGGTCGCGGCGGCCGGGAGCGCCAGCATCCGCCTGACCAGCCGTTGCGCTGTCTCGAGCCGCAGATCGGGCCAGCGCTGCAGCCGGAACGTCGCCTGGGCCAGACCGCCCACCAGTAGGCCGGGCCACGTCTCCTGAGCCGCGCCGGCACCGTTGTCATGGGCCATCTCGGCGATCACCCGTAGCGCCGCGGCCTCGCCCAGCGCCCGGGCGGGCACCCCGCCCAGCCGCCGCGGCAACTTGCGGACCAGGCCGGACAGCGCGATCCGGAGGTCGTCGTCGGTCCATCCCTCGGCTCGGAGTACCCGGACCGCCAGCACCGCCCGGCCGTGCCCGAGCAGCCGGCCCTCGGTGAGCTGCCGGTAGGAGTTCGCCGGCGTGCCCGCCCCGGCCCGCAGTGCCGGCGCCGGGAACCCGCTGAGCACCAGCTGGATCCGCACCGGGGGCATCTCCGACCCGGGCGGAGGCAGCAGCGCGGCCGGCGAGGGCAGCACCGGTGTCTCTTCGACCAGAAGCCCGGCCGGGTCGCCGAGCTCGAGCACGGCGGTGAACCCCTGACCGTCCATGATCACTGCGGCCGCTTCGCCGGCCAGCTCGACCGGCACCACCCGCGCTCCTGGTGCGGCGAACTCGAGGAGGGCGGTCGGCGCCGCGTCCACCGGGGTGGCGTGCCGGCGCCCGGCGAAGCGCACTCCCACGGCGAGCCACTCGTACGCCCAGCGGCCGCGCATCCGTAGCCACGCCAGAGGGAGCAGGATGATCGCCAGGGCCACCGCGGCCGCGAGGGTGATCGTGCCGTAGACCGCGCCGGCCAGGACCGCGACCACCGCGACCTGCGTCACCACCAGCTGTCCGGCTCGGATCCCGAACAGCCGTCCACGCCGGACCGGTCTGGTCCGGACCGGCGGCGGTGCCGAACCAGGCTCGGGCGAGCGGGAGATCTCGCTCAGCAGGCTCGCCGTCATGTCCTTCGCCTCCTCGTGGTGGCACTCGCCGGAATCGATGTGGTGCGGGGCTCATGGTAGGGCCTCGGCCCGGCTCGCTGGGGACGGTTGTCCACAGGCGCCGATGCACCGGAGTTATCCACAGGCTCCGATTCCGGGCTACCGTCTGCGCCTCGTCCCCGCTACGGTCAGCGACGGCATCAATGCAACCGGCTGCTCAGAGCCGCCCCCTACGGCCGCGCCGAAGGGTCTAACCTGAGTGGCCTTGAGTGCCACGTGTCGATGGCTGCACCGCAGCTTGTCCACTCTGGACCGGCACCGATGACTTGACGAAGGAAGCGGGGTGACGTCCAAGGTGTCCCAGACGCAGGCAGAATCCGCGGTGATGGCGACGACCGCCACGAAGTTCGAGAACGTCAACGGCAGTCTCCAGTCCATGCTGAAGACGCTGATGTCCGAGCTCTCCACGCTCAGTGGGTCCTGGAAGGGCCTCGGCGCGATGGAGTTCGAAAAGGTCAAGCACCAGTACGCGTCCGACCTGCACGCGCTGAACCGGGCGCTGTCCGACACGGCTGAGGCGGTCCGTACGTCCGGCCGCAGCTACGACGCGTCCGACGCCGACGCGGCGGCACGGGTGACCAAGTCCGGCGGCGGCGGCCACACGCTGCCGCTCTGAGTATCGGGGAGGAGATTCGATGGACAACGGTGTGCTTCTCGTCAACTTCGGCGCGCTGGAGCAGGGCAGCAACGACATCCAGAAGGCGCTGAACCAGTTGCAGTCCCAGCTCAGCCAGCTCGAGCGGGACGCCGGCCCGCTGGTCACCACGTGGTCGGGTGCGGCGCAGGCCGCGTACGCCGAGCGCCAGCGCAAGTGGCAGACCGCCGCGGACGATCTGGCGGCGATTCTTCGCAACATCAAGATCGCGGTCGACGAGTCGGCGGCGGATTACCAGCGTACGGAGAGCCAGGCGCAGAAGCGTTTCGAGTGATCCTTCCGGCCGGCTCGGGCGGCCCGGTCAACCAACGAGGTTGATCGCGGCCGCCCGGGAAGGTTGGTCACACTGAGTGGTGAGGCGACTTCGCTAGGCGATCGATCTTTCCCCTATTGCTTCGACCGCGCCCACCTTTACACCCGACATGGTTGTCTGCGTGCTGCCGCCCATTGTGATCGACGCCTGACCTTGTAGGTTGTACGCGTTGAGAAGGCCTCGTTCACACACGTTGGGAGAGGTGGACGTGACCGAGTGGGCACCGGCTACGGACGCCGAGGTCGCCATGCGCGACGCACTCCGTACGGACGACCAGGAGACGTATTTCCGGATCCTCGCCGGGATTGATCTTTTGCTGCCCGTCTCGGCCGACGCGCTGGCGGGCCTGGCGCCGCTCGGTTGGGGCACCTGGAGCACCGGCGGGCGTACGCACGTGCTCGCCTTCACCTCCCCGTCGGCGTTGCAGGCCTGCCTCGCCGACTACACCGGCTCCGCCCGTCGCGTGGCCTACGCGGAACTGGCCGAGACGTGGCCGAACCTCGAATGGTGGCTGGCGGTCAACCCGGGGCTGCCGATCGAGGGCTATCTGCCGGCCTGGTTCGTGGCGCAGCTGTCCCGGGGCGATCTTCGGCTGCCGACCCGGGGACCGGCGCGTGAGGGTGCGCGGTCGCACACCTCGCAAGATCTTCAGGCCGCGGCGATCGCGGCCAACGCGGCTGCGGCCGGCCGTGGCAGCGCCGGCCAGGGTGGTCCCACCAGCGGCGACCCGGCTGAGGTGGCGGCTTCGGCAGCGGGGTCCGGTGCTTACGGTGTGCCTCGAGGCGGTGCTCCGGCGGACGCGGCTGTCGCGGGCGGCGCGGGTGGCGATTACGGGACGGCCTCCGGGGTCGAATACGGCGGCCGCCCGAGTGCTGCCGGCTACCGCCAGCCCGACGCTTCTGGCCTCGGCCAGCCGGGTGCCGGGGGTCGTGGCGAACCGGGTGCGGGCGGGGGTTACGGCGGCGCGGGCGAGCGGAGCGCTGCCGGGAGAGGGGCTGCTCAGCCGTCCGGAGAGCTGGGACAGGCGTCCCGGGGTGGGACTGATCCGGCCGGGGCGGTCGGGCCGGGTGGGTTGCCGGTCCGGACTCCGGGAGCGGTGCTGCCGAGCGGGCTTCCGTCGCGGGTGCCGACCTCGCTGCCGGCCGAGCAGACCTCGTTCCCCGGATTTGCTCCGCGAAGCTCCGGCGGCGGAAGCCACGGTGGGGACGCGAATGCGGGGGTGCCGGCGGCTTACCGCCCGCCCCACCTGCCCTCGGAAGGACAAGGCTTCGCTGGTTCGGGCGCGGGGCCGCTGCCGAGCCGGGACGCGAGCGGTTCGGCCGAGGCGAGCGGGAGCGGGTTGCCGACGCGTACGCCGATGGCTCAGACGCCGCCAGTGCCGAGTCACATCCCGGCCCCGGATGGACGCGGGCCGGAGCTGCCGCGGCGCGGTGAGACTCTCGGCGAGACCGAACGTGGGCTGCCTCGGCGGGCCGTTCCGGGTAACCCGCCGGATTCGGGCGAGCCCGGTGCACAGCCGGGCTCGGGTGAACCGGGTGCACAGTCGGGCCCGGGCGAATCGGGTGCACAGTCGGGCCCGGGCGAATCGGGTGCACAGTCGGGCTCGGGCGAATCGGGTGCACAGTCGGGCGGACCGACGGACAACGCGCTGCCCCGGCGCCCGGCGACGTCGCCGTCCGAGCGGCCGGGCTCGATGGCGGCCGCCGCCCAGGCGATGTCCGGCAACCGCGGGCCGTCGAATCTTGCGCCGCCGATCATCCCGGGTGCGGGCGGCCGGACCACGCCGACCGCACCTCCCGGCTCGGCGAGGCCGGAACCCGACTCGTCGGACCGTCCCGTGGTTCCGGCCGCGGCTTTCCGGCCGACGATCCCGCCGGCCTCCGGGCCCGAGCGGACCGCCGCCGCAGTCGGCTGGCCCGACCAGGACCCTTCCGACGAGGATCGCTCCCACCAGGATCAGATCGGTCCGGGCCGACCGGAGGGGCAGGGCTGGCCCGAGCACGACCAGCCGGGGTCGGAGCGGTCCAGGGGTGAGCAGGCTGAGACTGAGCGGGTCGACGCTGAGCTGGCTCAGGATGAGCTGGCTCAGGATGAGCGGGCTGAGGCTGAGCGGGCCGAGGCTGAGCGGGCGGGGGCTGAGCCGACCGGGGTTGAGTGGGCCGGGGTTGAGTGGGCCGGGGCTGAGCGGGCCGGGGCTGAGCGGGCCGGGGCTGAGCGGGCCGGGGCCGAGGACGGCCGATCGGGACAGATTCAGTCGGAGCCGGGACGGTCGGAGCAGGACGACGCGGGGTTCGTTGGATCTGGCCAGTCCGCGCCGGGCTCGATCGACGAAGACCGGGTGAGACGAGAGCAGCCCTCGGACGAAGATCCGACTAGACAAGAGCCGCCCTCGGAAGACCGCTCGGAGAACGACGACTGGCCTGAGGGAGGGGACCGGTCGGGACAGGGGCAGCCGCTCGCTGCGTCCGTTCCGTCGGAGCAGGCGCCGTACGCGGATGAACCAGATTCGCCGGAGGAGGAGTTCGCGCCGGCCAATGATGTCGAGCGCGACCTGTACGACGCGGCCGAGGAGGGCAGCACCGACCGGTTCCTGTCGACGCTTCTGCTGGCCACCGTCCTGGTCCCGGTCGCGAACCACTCGCGGCCGGGCAGTGCGCCGGGGGAGTCGGGGTTCGCGTTCCGGACCGAGGAGGTCGACGGCGAGCGGTTCCTGGTGGTGTTCACCAGCCGCGACCGGTTGTCCGAGCACTTCGCCGAACCCACCCGTACGGTCGGGGTCCGCTTCTTCGAACTGATCCGGAACTGGCCCGACCCGGCCTGGTCGTTCGCGGTCAATCCGGAGTCCCCGGTCGGCGCCAAGTACCCGGGTCCGCAGGTCATCGCGCTCGCTGCCTGGGCCGCCGACGCGGGCCTGGGCGCCGATCCGGCCGACACCGACGAACGGCCCGCCCTGGAACCGGTGCCGGCTCCGCAGAAGGTGAGCGACACCGCCCAGCACGCCACCGTCATGCAGAAGACGATCGTGCCCGACCAGGTCGACTACTACCTCGAGCGGGGGTACGACCGGGTCGCCGGGTTCGTGCACCGCGCCAAAGAGGTCGAGCATCTGCGGACGCCGGCTGAGCTGTTCTCCGCACTCGGCCTGGGGCAGGACGGTTCGCCGTTCACCACGGACGCCAAGGAGGCGTACGTCCTGCGTTGGCCGGCCTACCGGCCCAGCCTGTACCGCATCCCCTACGGCGGCCAGAGTGAGCAGGCGCTGCGCGCGATGGACGGCTGGGTGATCGAGCGGCCGCCGTTCCGGGGCAACGGCTTCGCGCCGGGCGAGGGCCGTGACGTCATCGCCGAGTTCAAGGTGGACAGTGTGCGGCTGCCGCACGGCGCGCAGCTGTGGCGGATGGACGCCGACGGCTCCGAGAAGATGGTGGCCATCTTCGACTGCGACGCGCCGATCTGGCGCCGGGTGGGTGAGTGATGCGCGACGGGTACGTGGTGACCTGGCAGGGCCGCGAGTACGACGCCTCGCCCGACGGCGACAAGGTGCGCATCTATGCGCCCGAGCCGGCCGACGGTTTCGAGGAGGTACGTCCGGGCCGGTACGTCCGGGTGCTCGAGCCGGACGAGTACGACGACCTGCAGTACATCCGCACTACCTGCTCGTGGCGGGGCCAGCCGTTCGTCGTGCTGGCCGAGGCCGACGCGTGGCTGCGGGTCGAGTACGCCGGCGGCCGCGCCCCGACGGCCCGGTCACTCGGCCTGGAAGAGTACGACTTCGGCGTCTACCAGGGGTGGGCGCCGGCCCACGAGGTCAGTCAGCTGTACGAGCACCGCGTCTGAGCAGGCATGGTTAGGACGGCGTCTTCAGCCAGCGGAGGATCTCGCCGGTCACCACGTCCGGCGCCTCCTGGTGCAGGAAATGACCGGCCTCGGCGATGAGCCGCCACTCGTACGGCCCCACCACGTACCGGCCCGACCCCTGCGCCGTCCGCGGTAGCGTGGCGGTGTCGAGGGCTCCGTGCAGCTGCAACGTCGGCGTGCTCATCGGCTTCTGCATCAGCTTGACGAACCGGTAACCCTGCAGCCGCATGGCGCTGCGGAACACCCACCGGTACGCCTCCAGGGCGCAGAACGCCGCCTGCGGGATCTGCATCGCCTCCCGGCACCGTCCGCTGTACTCGGCGAACTGCGGCGAGTCGGTCCACTCCGGACCGCCCCAGTCGGCCATCAGCTCGCCCACCATGGCGGCGTCGTCCTTGGTGAGCACGTGCTCGTACCGCGGTACCTGGAATTTGAGGATCGACGCCGACGCCGACATCTGCCCGCGGGGATCGGCGAACAGGGCCGTACGCAGCCGCAACGGGTGCGCCGCGCCCAGCACGACCAGCCGGCTGACCAACGTGGGGTGGAAGGTGGCCGCGGCCCAGCCGATCATGCCACCGGCGCCCGCCCCGACCACCGTGGCCGACCGTTCGCCCAGCGCCCGGATCAGGCCGGTCACGTCGGCGGCCATCGTGTACCCGTCGTAGCCTCGGGGCGGCTTGTCGCTGGCCCCGTACCCCCGCAGGTCGATCGCCACGGCCCGGAAGCCGGCGTCGGCGACCTGGGGCAGGATGTCGTGCCAGGCCCACCAGAACTCGGGGAACCCGTGCAGGAACAGCACCATCGGCCCGGTGCCGGCCTCGACGACGTGGAACCGGCTGCCGTTGGCGCCGACGAACCGGTGGGTCCAGGGTCCGTCGGTGAGCACGCACGACTCGTCCACCCGACTACTCATGGCGACAAGAGTAAGGGGTGGCCGCCCCGTCGATGGTCCGGTCCATGGTCACGACACCGGTTCGACTGCGCTGATCTCCCGGAACCGGCCGGAACCGCAGTCGACACGCACCGTGCTCTCCGAGGTCTGAAGACGGACATACTGCCCGCGGGTCAGGGTGAGATGCAGGCCGGAGTGCAGGGCGTATTCGACGCCGTCGTCGGTCTGGACGCCGAAGCACGGGCCTAATCCGCCGCGGGTGACGACTCCGACCACGACCGTCGTGTTCTTGATGTCGTCGGTGGGGTACCGGGGCGGGCCGGCCGACAGCGGGGCGCTACGGCCTTCGTACGGGAGCGTGGGTGACGCCGAGGTGGACGGGACGATCGAGCCGCGGGGAGTGACCGCTCCGGGCGAGGTCGGCACATTGGTGATGGTGGCGGCAGGCCACCGTGAGGCGTCCGGATCGGCGGACGTCGGAACCGCGACCGGAACTGGCCCCGGCGGCTGGGCGGTGCAGCCCGCGAGGAGCACCGTGCCGAGCATCAGCCCGTACCACCTGCGCATCTGACCAACCCCCTCGGAGAGACGAGCACCACGGATGAGACGAGCCGGAGGACGCGACGGTTCCGGAGAAAGAGGGCCGGGAACGGCCACGGCGCCCGGAGAGTGGACTCCCGGGCGCCGCGGCCGTACGTACGGCTGGATCAGTTGAACTTGATCTTCATCGAGGTGCCGTTCTGCGACACGACCTTGATCTTCACGCCCACCGCGGGGAGCTTGACGCCGTGGCTCGGGACCACGGTGTCGAAGTAGTCGGTCTTGTCGTTGAACAGCGGCTGCGCGTCCTGACCGCGGATGTACGACGCCTTGCCGTTGACGTGCAGCGTGAACGAGTCGGCCTTCTGTAGCGAGAACGGCGCGTCGTAGATCTGCACGCGGGTCCGCCAGGGCAGGCCCTCGATGTTGTAGAACGGCCGCGGGTGCGCATCGATGTAGAGGTTGCGGCCCTGGCCGGGGTGCACGCTGACGTTGTTGTCCGGCACCGAGGTGTCCCAGTAGGAGATCAGCAGACCCGTCTGGTACGAGAAGTGATCCACGAAGTCCGGCCGGTCGGGGTAACCGAAGAAGTACGGGCCGGTCTTCAGGTACTGGTCGTGCGACACGTAGGTGCGGTTGCCCGCGATGTAGAAGTTGTCGAACGACTGGGTGGAGGTCGCGCCGACGATCGAGAACTTGTTCAGCACCCAGGTGGTGGCCGCTTCCGCCCCATCGGTCAGCACGGTCGCGCCGTCCGCGGTGATGGTCACGTCGTCGCCGAAGAAGCCGCCCTCGGAGACACCGCCGTCGGTCAGGTAGTGCAGCCGGAACTTGATGGCCTTACCGGCGTACGCGTTCAGCGGCACCGAGATCGGCTTCCACGCGCCGGCCGTGCTCCCGGTCAGCGACGGAGTGCCGCTGGCGTCCCGCGGGAACGCGGCCCCGTCGATCGTGCCGTCCAGCCGGGTCCAGGTCGCCCCGTTGTCGGTGGACGCCTCGAAGTACAGGTAGTCGTAGTCCTGCTCGATGTCGTACCGGCCCTGCAACGTGACGCCGGCGGTGGTCTTGCCGGTGAGGTCGATGTCGTGGGTCATCGAGGTGTCGAGGTTGTCGGCGTTGCCGGAGAAGAACTGCTTGGTCCCGGCGAACGGCGCGCCCAGGCTGCTGGTCACCTGCTTGTCCGGCAGGACGACGACGGCCGCCTGTGCCTTGGCCGAGTTGAACTCTTCCGGGCCGAGCGTCAGCGAGCGGGACTCGCTGGGCACCAGCGTCTCGTAGTCGAGCCAGCCGAGCTGCAGCTTGTTCCAGGCGCCGAGGTCGCCGGGCCGGGTGCCGAGGGCTTCGCCCGCGCCGTTGAGCCGGCTCTGGGCCATCAGCGTCCAGTACTCGTTGGCGTTGTCGCCGGCGCCGGTGGTGTCGTAATCGTCCGGCAGGCCGAGGTCGTGGGTGTACTCGTGCGTGAAGACGCTCGTGCCACCGTTCTCGGGCTGGATAGTGTAGTCGCCGATCCAGACGCCGGTGTTGCCGATCTGGGTGCCGCCGAGACGGTTACCGGCCGGACCGGTGAGGCCCTGGTCGGTGGCGAAGGCGTACCACCGGTGGCTCCAGATGGCGTCCTCGCCCTGCTGCGGGTCGCCGTCGGCCTGGTCGCCGCCGGCGTGGACGATCTGGAAGTGGTCGATGTAGCCGTCCGGCTCGTTGAAGTTGCCGTCGTTGTCGTAGTCGTACCGGTCGTACTGGTCGAGCGCCTTGACCTCGGACGCGATGTCGGCGTCGGACCGCCCGGCGGCCTGCTGGCCGGCGACCCACTGGTTGGCCGCGTCCCGGACCAGCTGCCAGGTGTTGCTGCAGACGTGGCTGCCGCAGATGTCCCGGCCGTAGCGGGCCTCGTTGTACGGCACCTTGACCCAGTCGGTGACCTGGCCGTCGACGCTGTAGCGCCCGGACGACTGGTCCTGGAAGTACGTCTTGACCGAGTCCGTGGGGCCGAAGTACAGGTCCTTGTAGTGCTGCGGGCTGTAGTCGGGCTGCCAGACCGTGGTGTTGTCGACGGCGCGGTTCGGCTCCGGGATGGCATTGTGCAGCGGACCGTCGAAGGTGGTCGGTCCGGGGGTGGCCGGGTCGGAGTCCACGTCGGGGAAGCCGGGGGCGCGCGTGTCGCCGAACTCGGCCAGGATCACGAAGATGTGGTCGGTCCGCTCGCGGCTGAGTTCCACGTACTGGTCGGTGCCGGAAGCGGCCACCTTGCGGTTGGTGTCACCGGAACCCTGCGTCCGCCCGATCTTGACGACCGTGCTGCCGTTCCGCTTGATCGGCTTGGTCCGGCCGCTGACCACGTCGGCGACGGCCTGCTCGCGCAGGGCACGCCGCTTCTCCTCCAGCGGGTTGGGCAGATCGTCGGTTGGGGAGGCCTTGCTGCCGGCCTGGGCGGCGGGAGCGGGATCGACCGGGGGCGCTGCGCTGGCGGCCGCCGGGAGCATGATCCCGACGCTGCCTACCAGTGCGGCGCCGAGTAGTCCTACGACCACTTTGCGCACTACGAGTACCTCCGTTGACGTGACCGGACCGTTGGGGTGCAAGGGATCCGGCGGCGTAGCAGACCCCGGGGGTTCGGGGCTCACGTGAACGTATGCAAAGAAGTGGATATGCAACAGGGTCTATGCGAATCGATGAACGATAGTTACGCGCTATGGGTCTGCCATAGCGCGAGAAACGGCAAAAGCGGCAGACCCCTTCGGGCCTGCCGCTTTCGGTGAACCGGGGACGGATCAGTCCTCGGACTTGGTCGACGACATCCCTTCCGAGATCAGGTCCATCACCGTGGAGTCCTGCAGCGTGGTCACGTCGCCCAGCGACCGGTTCTCGGCGACGTCCTTCAGCAGCCGACGCATGATCTTGCCGGAGCGGGTCTTGGGCAACTCGGCCACCAGCATGATCTGCCGCGGCTTGGCGATCGGCCCGAGCTTCTTGGCCACGTGGTTGCGCAGGTCCTGGATGAGCTGTTCGCCGGCGTCGCCGGAGGTGTCCACATTGCCGCGCGGAATGGTGAACGCGACGATCGCCTGACCGGTGGTGGCGTCAGCCGCGCCGACCACCGCCGCCTCGGCCACCGACGGGTGCGACACGAGCGCCGACTCGACCTCGGTGGTGGAGATGTTGTGGCCCGAGATCAGCATGACGTCGTCCACCCGGCCGAGCAGCCAGAGCGAGCCGTCGGCGTCCTTCTTCGCGCCGTCGCCGGCGAAGTAGACCCAGTCCTCCCCGTTGCCGGCGCCCGCGCCGAAGCGCGACCAGTACGTCTCGATGAACCGCTTGTCGTCGCCCCAGATGGTGCGCAGCATCGACGGCCACGGCTCGCGCAGCACCAGGAAGCCACCGCCACCATCGGGCACCGACCGGGCCTCGTCGTCGACCACGTCGGCCGAGATGCCGGGCAGCGAGGACATGGCCGAGCCGGGCTTGGTCGCGGTGACGCCGGGCAGCGGGGAGATCATGATCGCGCCGGTCTCGGTCTGCCACCAGGTGTCGACGATCGGGCAGTGGTCGCGGCCGACGTTCGCCCGGTACCACATCCAGGCCTCGGGGTTGATCGGTTCACCGACGCTGCCCAGGATCCGCAGCGAGGACAGGTCGGCCTTGGCCGGGATGTCGTCGCCCCACTTCATCATGGTGCGGATCAGGGTCGGTGCGGTGTACAGGATGGACACCTGGTACTTGTCGACGATGTCCCAGAAGCGGCCCCGGTGCGGGGTGTCCGGCGTGCCCTCGTACATCACCTGGGTCGCGCCGTTGGACAGCGGTCCGTAGACGATGTACGAGTGGCCGGTGACCCAGCCGATGTCGGCCGTACACCAGTAGACGTCGGTCTCGGGCTTGAGGTCGAAGACGGCGTTGAACGTGTACGACGCCTGCGTCAGATATCCGCCGGTGGTGTGCAGAATGCCCTTGGGCTTACCGGTGGTGCCCGACGTGTACAGGATGAACAGCGGGTGCTCGGCGTCGAAACTCTGCGGCGAATGCGACGGGCTGGCCTGCTCGACCGTCTCGTGCCACCACAGGTCCTTCTCGCCCCACGCGACCTCCTGGCCCGTCCGGCGGACGACCAGGACGTGCTCGATGCTCGGGCATTGGGCGACCGCCTCGTCCACGGTCGGCTTGAGTGCCGACGGCTTGCCCCGGCGGTAGCCACCGTCGGCCGTGATCACCAGCTTGCAGTCGGCGTCCTGGATGCGGGTGGCCAGCGCGTCCACCGAGAAGCCGCCGAAGACCACGCTGTGCAGCGCGCCGATCCGCGCGCAGGCCAGCATCGCGACCGCGGCCTCAGGGATCATCGGCAGGTAGATCGCGACCCGGTCGCCGGCGCCGACGCCGAGGTCGGTCAGCGTGTTGGCCGCCTGGCTGACACTGGCCAGCAGGTCGCTGTAGGTGATCGTGCGGGTGTCACCGGGCTCGCCCTCCCAGTGGATGGCGACCTTGTCCCCGTGCCCGGCCTCGACATGCCGATCCACACAGTTGTACGCGAGGTTCAGCTCGCCGCCGACGAACCACTTGGCGAACGGCGGGTTCGACCAGTCGAGCACCTGGTCCCAGGTCTTGGTCCAGCTCAGCCGCTTCGCCTGCTGCTCCCAGTAGCCGAGCCGGTCGGCCGTGGCCGCGTCGTAGTCGGCGGCCTTGACGTTGGCCGCGGCGGCCAGTTCGGGTGGCGGCGAGAACTGCCGCGTCTCCGAATACAGGTTCTCCAACGTCTCGCTCATGAGGGCGGCTCCTCTGCCGTGCGGGCTGCTTCATCTGGACACTAGTTCCCGAGCGGGCGCAGTGCTGCGTGGATCTTTCCAGTTGCGCACCAGTTTGCGCATCCCGGGGTTGCACGAACGTTGCCGCTACCGTTGGCGCGTGGATCCGCTTGCCCCGCTTCTTGATCTGCCCGACATCGCGCCGGCGTTCGCCGCCGCCCGGGACCGCGTCGACGCCGCTCTGCGACACCGGGCGTTGCGGCGCCACGGCGGTCCGGTCGCGGCCGAGATCAGCCTGCGGGCCGCGGTCGCGTCGGCGGCGCTCGAGGGCCATTCCCACGATCTCGACGCCGTACGGTCGGGAACGGTGACCGACCCGGTCGTCCAGGGCGCGTTGCGGGCCGCCGAAGGGTTACTCGGCCTGTCCGAC
>CAXSDA010000034.1:0-8483 GCA_964236515.1 uncultured Actinoplanes sp. | reverse complement strand
TCCGACCTGTGGCCCAGGGCGCCGCGGCAGGTGCTGGCGCGGCTGCACGTGCTGGCCGCTCGGGGTGTGGTTCCGGCCGACGCGCTGGGCCGGCTGACCGGGCACGCCGACCGGATCGGCGCGCTGGCCTCGCTCGTGGCTTTGAACGAGACGCCGCCGCTGTTGCTGGCCGCGATCGTGCACGCCGAGCTGATCGCGCTGCGGCCGTTCGACGGCGCGGCCGGGGTCGTGGCCCGGGCGGCGGCGCGGCTCACGCTGATCGGCCGGGGACTCGATCCGCGCGGTCTGCTCGCGCCCGAGGTCGGTCACCTCGCGCGCGAGCCCGAATACGTCGGGGCGGCCGGGGCGTACGCCACGGGTACGCCCGACGGCGTCCGGTCGTGGCTGCGGCACTACGCGGCCGCGGTGTCGGCCGGCGCGGACCTGATCACCGAGGTCGGGGATGGGGTACTCGCGGCCGCCGGATAGGGCGACCGCCCGTTCCACCGGTCCGGTGGCATTCCGGGTAGCTGCCGGGAATGCCCCATTCAACGAAGTTGATGTAGGCATACTCGGTTCCGTGAGCAAGACGTGGGTCCGCCCGTACGCGCCCGGGTCGGGACGCTGGGTGGTGATCGGCTGGGAGGCGGCGGCGCTCGCCTTCCTCGCCTGGTCCACGATCCGGCAGTTCGCCCTCAGCGGCAGCTTCCAGCATGTGATTGCCGGGGTGCTGGCCGCGATCTGGGTGATCGGCACGTTCCGGATCATCGACATGGGCGTGTACGTGGGGGAGAAGGGCCTGCTGGTGCGCGGGTTGCTCCGGACGCGGCGGGTGTCGTGGGGCGAGATCGCGCACGTACGGCTGCACAAGCCCGGCCACAGGATCGGCCGGTGGGAGATCGAGGCCGGGATGACCGTGCTGATCGAGCGGCGCGACGGGTCCACGGTGAACACCGAGCTGTGGGCCAAGGGAGTGGACTTCCACAAGCGGCCCAAGGAGTTCCGCGCGGTCTACCACGAGTTGCGCGACCGCCATCTCGCGACGTTGAGCTGACCTTTGGCGGACATAGGGACGGCGCCTCAATGAGGCGCCGTCTCGCGCGTCCGAACCGGGCTATCAAGCGTGCACCTGGGGTTCGCTGTCGGCAGTCCTTCTCGGTGCCGCCGCAGCGTGCCTGCCGTGGCTGATCGCGCGTGGGTTCCCGGTGGCCGTGCACGGATCCGCTGAGCGGTTCCGTTCCCTCTTTCTACGCCCGCTGGTTCTTGATCGCCATGGGTTCGCGGGCAAAAGTGGACGTAGCTATATCAGTCAGACTTTAATCTTCATGCGACGGTGGCGGCCGTAGATGGCGATTCCGATGGCCACGCCCACTCCGACGCTCAACGCGGCCGCGGTGATCGGTACGGCCGGGCGGTCCCGCAGCCGGCGGCCGAGCGGGACCGGACGCCGGAACTCGAGGATCGGCCAGGAGTTCTCGGTGGCGACCCGGCGCAGGTTGCGGCTCGGGTTGACCGCGCTCGGATGGCCCACCGCTTCGAGCAACGGCAGATCGCTGCTGGAGTCCGAGTAGGCGTAACACTGGGTCAGGTCGTACCCGCGGACGGCGGCCATCGCGCGTACGGCCTCGGCCTTGGACTCGCCGGCGGCGTAGAACTCGACCTCGCCGCTGTATCGGCCGTCGGCGATCCGCATCCGGGTCGCGATGACGTCGCGGACGCCCAGCTGTTCGGCGATCGGGCGGACGATCTCATCGCCCGAGGCGGAGACCAGGACGACGTCCCGGCCGGCGGCGTGGTGCTCCCCGATCAGGGCGGCGGCCTCGGCGTAGACGAACGGGTTGATCAGTTCCTCGAGGGCCTCGACGACGATCTGCCGGACCTGGTCGGCGTTCCATCCCTTGGTCAGCTCGGCCAGGTAGTCACGGGTCCGCGCCATGGTCTGCTCATCGGTGCCGCCGAGCCGGAACATCAGCTGGGCGTAACCGGATTTGATCACGTCACGGCGGCTGATCAGGCCATCGCGGTAGAACGGCCGTCCGAACGCCAGCGCGCTGGACTTGGCGATGACGGTCTTGTCGAGATCGAAGAAGGCAGCGCTCAAGCCCACGGGCGGAGAGTCTAGCCCGACCGGACCACACACCGGGGCCGGTGGCGCGTCCGCGGGGGTGCCAACGGCGTCGCGGTGAGTCACAATCGATACTCGACGGGCTGCAGAGTCTGAGGCATGCTTGTGTTGCGACAGAGATTCACGTTGTGAAGGAACATCCGGCCCGGCCGTCGACCTTCCATCGCACGATCTGGACTCTCGGTGGTTGCGCCCCCCGCGATCACCGAGGCCGATTCGGCTCGACCCCCCCGGAGCCGAATCACGGACGGCCCCCGTCTCCCCCGACGGGGGTCGTTTCGTTTTTTGATCAGCGCCGCCTCGTTAGCACATCAACCCCCCGGCTGCGGGTTGTCCACAGTCCGCCGAGTTATCCACAGACCGGCGATGTGGTGGTTGAGAGGAACGGCTGCCTCCGATTTTCTGCTTCCGCTCGTCTCTTCCTACGTGTCGGAGGCCGCCGTGCCCGCTTCTACCGCTGTCCGTCCCGGTCCCCGCCGGCCTCTGGTCGTGACCGCCGACCAGGCGCTGCTCGACGACCTGTTACGTCTGGCCGCGGCGGGCAGCGCCGAGGTCGAGGTGGCGACCGACCCGGCCGCGGCCCGGGCCCGGTACCTGCGCGCGCCGATGGTGCTGATCGGTGCCGACCAGGCCGCGGCCTGCCTCCGGGCCCGGCTGCCGCGCCGGTCCGGGGTGGTGCTGGTCGGGTCGTCCGAGATGCCGTGGGATCTCGCCGGGCTGATCGGCGCCGAGCACGTCGTGGCGCTCCCGGCCGCCGAGTCGTGGCTGGTCGACCGCTTCGCCGAGGGGCCCGGCCCGGGCCGCGGGGCCCGGGTGCTGGCGGTGATCGGCGGGCGCGGCGGGGCCGGCGCCAGCGTCCTGTCCGGCGGTCTCGCGGTCACCGCGGTCGGCGCCGGGCAGCGCACGCTGCTGATCGACGCCGACCCGCTCGGTGGCGGGCTCGACCTGGTGCTCGGCTGGGAGGGCGTGTCCGGGCTGCGGTGGCCGGCGTTGACCGGCACCGCCGGCCGGGTCGACGCGCCCGCCCTGCTGAACGCACTGCCCCATCGCGGCGACCTGGTCCTGCTGTCGTTCGCCCGCGACGAGCCCGGCACGATCCCGGGGGAGGCGATGGCGACCACGCTGGACGTCGCCCGGCGCGCGCGGGACGTGGTGATCGCCGATCTGCCGCGGCAACTCGACGACGCCGCCGTCCTGGCTCTGCAGAACGCCGATCGGGCCGTCCTGCTGGTGCCGGCCGAGCTGCGGGCGACCGCGTCCGCCGCCCGGATCGCGGCCGTGGCGGCGCAGCACTGCGAGAACCTGTCGGTGGTGGTCCGTGGACCTGCGCCCGGACGGTTGCGGGCCCGCGACGTGGCCCGGGCGCTCACTTTGCCGCTGGCCGGCTCGCTCCGGCCGGAACCGGCGTTGTGCGCGGCCCTGGAGCGGGGCGAGCCACCGGCCGCGAACGGGCGGGGGCCGCTGGCCGAACTGTGCAAGCGCCTGATCGGCGAACTGGCATGACCGCGGCCTTCCCGTCCGCCCGCCGGGGGATCGCCGAACGGGTACGGCGGCAGTTCGCGGCCGACGGCGCGGTGGCGACGCCGGCGGCGGTGGTGGCCGCGGTCCGCCAGGACGCCGACGTGGCCGTGCTCGGCGACACGGCGTTGCTCCGGCTGGCCGGGCAGGTGCACGACCAGCTCGTCGGCGCCGGGCCGCTGTCGCCGCTGCTGGCCGACCCGGCGGTGACCGACGTGCTGGTCAACGGCGTCGAGGTGTGGGTCGACCGAGGCGCCGGGCTGCAACGGGCGGGTGTCTCGATCGGGGACGCGGGGGACGTCCGCCGCCTGGCCCAGCGGCTGGCCGCCGGTTGCGGGCGGCGGCTGGACGACGGGCAGCCGTACGCCGACGCCCGTCTGCCCGACGGCACGCGGCTGCACGCGGTGCTGCCGCCGGTGGCGACGTCTGGGCCGTACCTGTCGCTGCGCACCTTCCGGCCGCGCCCGTTCCGGCTGGAAGACCTCGTCGATCGCGGGACGGTGCCGCCGGCCGTGGCGCCGGTGCTGGCCGCGATCGTCGCCGCCCGGCTCGCCTACCTGGTCAGCGGCGGCACCGGCGCCGGCAAGACGACGCTCCTGAGCACACTGCTGGGCCTGGTTCCGCCGACCGAGCGGATCGTCCTGGTCGAGGACGCGGCCGAGCTGCAGCCGGCCCACCCGCACGTGGTGGCGTTGCAGGCCCGGACGGCCAACGTGGAGGGTGCAGGCGCGGTCGGGCTCACCGAACTGGTCCGGCAGGCGCTGCGGATGCGGCCGGACCGGCTGGTGATCGGGGAGTGCCGGGGCGCGGAGATCGTCGACCTGCTGGGCGCGCTGAACACCGGGCACGAGGGCGGCGCAGGCACCTTGCACGCGAACGCGGCGGCCGACGTGCCGGCCCGGCTCGAAGCGCTCGGCCTGCTCGGCGGCCTGCCCCGCGCGGCCCTGCACGCTCAGGTGGTGGCGGCCCTGCAGGTGGTGCTGCAGATGCGCCGCACAGCCCGTGGTCGCGTACTGGAGTCGATCGGCGTGCTGCTGCCGGCCGGCGGGCAACGGCTGGCCACGGTGGTGCCGGCCTGGTGGAACGGCCACGGGCCGGCCGCCGGCGCGCCGCACCTGGCCGACCTGCTGCGGCAACGTGGCGTCGCGGTTCCGTCTGTGCTGGCGGAGCGATGAGCGGCGTACTGGTGACGTTGATCGGGTTGACGATCGCGGTGGTGATGATGCCGTCGCGGGCGGTCATCCGGCGGCTGCGGGCACCGGCGACCCGGCGGCTGCCGCCGGTCGATCTGGCCTCGGTGGTAAGGCGTCCCGGGCGGCTGCTGGTCGCAGCGGTCGTGATCGGCGCCGTGCTCGGGTTGGTTCTGGACGGGCCGGTCGCGGCGTTCGTGCTCATGGTCTACTTCGGACTGGGCGCGCGGGCACTGGTCCGGCGGAACCGTCGGCGGTCGGCGGCGGAGGCGCGGGTACGGTCGTTGGACGACCTCTCGGTGCTCGCGGCCGACCTGCGCGCCGGTCTGCCGCCGCCGTCGTCGGATGGCCTTCCGTCACGGGTGGATGCGGTGTGGGCGCTTGCCGATCAGACCGGGGCGCCGGCGGCGGATCTGGTCGACCGGATCGAGGCCGACGCGCGGGCGGCCGACCGGGCCCGGGCGTCGGCGTCGGCCGAGGCGGCCGGGGCGCAGGCGACCGCGACGCTGCTGGCGGCATTGCCGGTGGGCGGGATCGGGCTGGGGTTCGGCCTGGGCGCCGATCCGCTGCGGATCCTGTTCCGCACGCCGATCGGGGCGGTCTGCGCGATCGCGGCCGTACTGCTGCAGGCGGCCGGGCTGCTGTGGACCGAGCGGCTGACCGCCGGTGCGTCACGATGACGGACGCGTGGTGCGCGGCGGCGTCCTTCCTCGACGCTCGCGGTCCGGTGGCGGTGCCGCTGACGTTGTGTTGCGTACAGCGGCTCCTGGGCCGGGCGCCGTCGCCCGCGCCCGAGATCCCCTGCGCGGCCGTCGGGTCGTCGCCCGACGCGCCGGTGTTCTCCGGCTTCGGTCCGGCAGCAGAGTCGTCTCCGTGATTGCCCTGGTGGTGGTCGGTCTGGTGGTGGCCGGCCTCGTCGCGGTGATGCCGTGGCCGGTGCGGTTCGGGCGGCGGGAGCGGCTGAGGCGGCTGGGGCGGCTGAGGCAGCTTCGGGTGGCCGAGCCGGCGCGGGCCTGGCGGGATTCGCCGGTGCTGCTCGGCGTGGTCGCCGGCGTGGCCATGACCGTCCTGATCGGGCGGTGGTGGGGCGTGCCGGCTGGGATCGCCGCCGGGGTCGCGGTGACCCGCGGGCTCCGGCGACGGCCACCGCCCGAGGTGCTCCGGGCGCGGCGGCAGGCGACGGCCGACCTTCCGCTGGGCGCCGACCTGCTGGCCGCCGCACTGCGGGCGGGCGCCCCGGTGGACCGGGCCGCGGCCGCCGTCGCCGACGCGCTCGGTGGTCCGCTGGGGGAGCGGCTCGCCCGGACGGCCCGCTCCCTGCGACTCGGCGCCGGACCCCCGGAAGCCTGGGCCCATCTGTCCGACGTGCCGGGTGCCGGCCGGCTCGTGGCCGCGGCCGTCCGGTCCAGCGCCAGCGGGGGTGCGCTCGCCGGGGCGCTCGGCCGGCTCGCCGACGACCTTCGCAGCGACCGCCGGGTGGCCGCCGAGGCCGCCGCCCGCCGCGCCGGGGTGCTGATCGTGCTGCCGCTCGGGCTCTGCTTCCTGCCCGCCTTCCTGCTCGCCGGCCTGGTGCCGGTGATCGTCGCCGTACTCGGCGACGTGCTCTGAAACCACAACCGAAGGAGAAACAGGTGCGCACACTCCTCGTCCGCTACCAGACGCTGCGGTCCCGGGCCGCGGATGCCGGCATGAGTACCGCCGAGTATGCGGTCGGCACGGTGGCCGCCGTCGCGTTCGCCGGCGTGCTGTACAAGGTGGTCACCACGCCGGCCGTGCAGTCGGCCCTCACCGCGATCATCACGAAGGCCCTGAGGTGACCGGGCGCCGGCGGCCCGGCCGGGACCGGGGTCAGTTCACCGCCGAACTCGCGGCCGGGCTGCCGGCGCTCGTCCTGCTCCTGCTGGCCGGCCTCACGGCGGTACTTGCGGTGTCGACGAAGCTGCAGTGCCTCGACGCCGCTCGCGAGGCCGCCTTGGCCGGTGCGCGTGGCGATCCGGCTGGGGCGGCGGCCGCCCGCGAAGCCCCGTCCGGCGCCACCGTCCACATCGCCCTGACCGCCGACACGGTCACCGCCGAGGTCACCGCCGGAGTTCCGCTGCTCGGCGCCCACCTGCCGTACCTGACCGTCCACGCCGCCGCGGTCGCCGCCCGCGAGCCCGACGAACTCGGAACCACACCGTGACCCGCCGCGAGGACGACGACGTGTGGACCCGACGTCGACGCTGGGGGGAGTCGCTGATCAGGTGGACCGGCCGGGCGACCCCGCCGCCGCCCGGCCGTCCTCGCAAGCGGTGGTGGGCGATTCTCAGGCGTCCACGGGATCCGGACCGTGGTGCGGCCACGGTCTTCGTGCTGGCGGTGGGGCTGGTCCTGGTGGCCGCGGGAGTCGCCGGGGCGGCGGTCGGTGCCGCCCGCACCGGTCGGCATCAGGCCCAGGTCGCCGCCGACCTGGGTGCGCTGGCCGGTGCGATGCACGCCGTCGAGGGCACCCCAGCCGCCTGCGCGGCGGCGGCGCGCTACGTCGCCGCCAACGAGGGCGCGATGTCGTCGTGCACCGTGGACGGCCTGGAGATCGTCGTCGCCGTGGACGTCCGGGTCGCGGGCCTGCCGGGTCCGGAACGCCGGGCGCACGCGACCGCCCGGGCCGGCCCGGTCACTGCGGCCGCCCGGGCCGGCCCGGTCACTGCGGCTGCCCGGGCCGGCCCGGTCACTGCGGCAGGTGGCTGAGGACGGCGTCGAGGACGTGCACGGCGGCGTCCTTGGCCAGCGGGCTGTTGCCGTTGCCGCACTTCGGGCTCTGGACGCACGCGGGGCACCCGGACGCGCAGGCACAGGTGGCGATGGCCTCGCGGGTGGCCTGCAACCAGGGGACCGCCGTGGCGTAGGCGCGTTCGGCGAAGCCCGCCCCGCCGGGGTGGCCGTCGTAGACGAAGACCGTGGGGGCGCCGGTGTCCGGGTGGTTGGCGGTGGACAGGCCGCCGATGTCCCAGCGGTCGCAGGTGGCGATGAGAGGAAGGAGGCCGATGGCGGCGTGTTCGGCCGCGTGCAGGGCGCCGGGGACGTCGGCGGGGACGACACCGGCCCGGTCCAGCCCGCGGGCGGAGACGGTGAACCAGACCGCGACCGTACGCAGTTCCCGCGGCGGCAGGTCGAGCGGCCGCGTGTCGATCACCTCGCCGCTGCCCAGGCGGCGGCGCTGGTAGGAGACGACCTGGCTGGTCACGTCGACCTCGCCCAGGAACAACCCGACCGGACCGGCGTCCACGTACGAGGTCACGCCGGCCACGGAAAGGTCGGTGACGTCCCGGGCGTACGTCGTCCAGTCCGGTTCCTCGGCGTGCACCAGCGCGACGCCACCGTCGAGATCGAGCTCGTCGACCACGAACGTCGCGCCCTGGTGCAGGTGGACCCCGCCCGGGTGCAGCAGGAAGTGGGCCGAACCGGGATCCACCGTGCCGAGCAGCCGGCCGGTCGCGGCCTCGACCACCGCGACCGGTTCGCCGCCGGTGCCGCGCAGGTCGACCGACGGGCGGCCGCGGTGGGTCCAGAACCAGCCGGACGGACGGCGGCGAAGCGCGCCCGACGCGACCAGCGAGTCCGCGGCCGCCCGCGCCGGCGCGCCGCCGAACAACTCGAGGTCCGCCACGGTCAGCGCGGCCTCGGAGGCGGCC
>CAXSDA010000033.1:83566-93446 GCA_964236515.1 uncultured Actinoplanes sp. | reverse complement strand
TCTCGACCAGGCTCCGGTACGCGGCGAAGGCCGCCGCGGACGCGGTGTCCATGGCCGAGTCCCACCGGGGCAGCGTGGCCAGGTCGACCGACGGCGTGGTGTGCAGCAACGTCGCCTGCAGCACGGCGGCGACCGTCAGCTCCAGGTTTTCCCGGGCCAGGGCCGGGATCGTGTACTTGTCGCTGATCACCTCGCCCTGCTCGGTGACCTTGATGGCGCCGTCCAGGGTGCCGTACGGCTGGGCCAGGATCGCCTCGTGGGTCGGGCCACCGCCGCGGCCGACCGTGCCGCCGCGGCCGTGGAAGAGCCGCAGCCGGACGCCGTGCCGGGCGGCCACGTCCCGCAGCGCGCGCTGGGCCTTGTGGATCGACCACTGGCTGGTGGTGATGCCGGCTTCCTTGTTCGAGTCGGAGTAGCCGAGCATGACCTCCTGCAGATCGCCGCGGGCGGTGACGATCGCCCGGTACGCGGGCAGCGACAGCATCTCGTCCAGCAGCTCGCCACCGGCGTCGAGCTCGGCCGGCGTCTCCAGCAGCGGCACGATGCCGACCCGGGCCCGGCCGGTGTGGATGTCGATCAGGCCGGCCTCGCGGGCCAGCACGGCCGCGGCCAGCACGTCGTCGACGCCCAGGGTCATCGAGATGATGTACGACTCGATCACCTCGGGGCCGAACCGGTCCTGCGACTCGCGGATCGTGCCGAACACGTCGAACGTCTTACGCGCGGAGTCGGTCAGCGGGGTGTCGGCCGCGGACAATGGACGCCGGCCGGTGAGTTCCTCGGCCAGCAGCCGGGTGCGCTCCTTACGGTCCAGCGAATCGTAGTCCGGCACCTCGCCGACCTGGGCGTACATCTGGGTCAGGACCTCGTGGTGCTTCTCCGCGTGTTCGCGGACGTCCAGTGTGGCCAGTGACAGGCCGAAGGCCGAGACCGTACGCACGGCCGTGGCCACCGAACCCATCGCAGTGAGCTGGCCGGAGTTGCGGGCCAGCGACGCCCGCATCAGTTCGAGGTCGGCGATCAGCTCGTCGCTGCCGAGGTAGTCCCGGCCGGCGACGTGCGCGGTGCCCTGGTTGAGCCGGCGGCGGGTGTTGGCCAGCTTGGCCTTGATGCAGCGGACCTTCAGGCGGTACGGCTCCTCGGCGTTGGTCCGCCGGAACCGCGGCGCCACCTCGGGCAGAGCGTCCAGGTCCTTGGCCAGGCTGGCGCTCAGGTCGAGGGACACCCCGCGCAGCCGGCGGGACACCGACAGCTCGTCGATCAGCGCGTCCATCGCCGCCTCGGTGGCCTGGATGCCGTGCTCGTGCTGGATCATCAGAACGTCGCGGGTGACCTTCGGGGTGACGAACGGGTTGCCGTCCCGGTCACCGCCGATCCACGAGCCGAAGTTCAGCGGCCGGGCCGTGGGCGCCGTCTCCACGCCCAGCTGGCGCAGCGTCTCGGCCAGGTCGTCGAGCACCTGCGGGGCGGCGTCGGCGTACAGGTCCTTGAGGTAGAAGACCGCGTTGCGGGCCTCGTCGGTCGGGTCGGGCCGGTCCAGCCGCAGCTCGTCGGTCGTCCACAACAGG
This sequence comes from uncultured Actinoplanes sp., assembly GCA_964236515.1. Classification (GTDB taxonomy): domain Bacteria; phylum Actinomycetota; class Actinomycetes; order Mycobacteriales; family Micromonosporaceae; genus Actinoplanes. The sequence goes on along the minus strand of CAXSDA010000033.1, from coordinate 91,878 downwards.
TCGATGAGCTCGGCCAGGCGGCGGGTCGAGGCGGTCTTGTCGGTGGCGCCGTAGAGCACCTCGGCCGCGGCTTCGGCGTCCAGGTCGGCGGCGAGCTGCCGCAGCTTGGACAGGATCGAGCGGCGGGCGGCCTCGGTCGGGTGCGCGGTGAACACCGGGCGCACGGACAGCCGGCGGGCGGCGGCAGCGATCTCGTCGGCCGGCACACCCTTCTCGGCGATCAGCTTGGCCGCCTGGTCCAGCCAGCCGCCGTCACGGGCGCGGCGCCTCTGCAGGTCCCGGGCGCGGTGCACCTGCTCGATGATGTTGGCCAGGTGGAAGTAGGTGGAGAACGCCCGGGCCAGTTTGGTGCCGGTGGTGACGTCCAGCGCCGCGAGTCGTTCGGCGGCGGCCCCGGCGTCCTGCCGGACCAGCGCGCGGACCTCCTCGACGAGGTCGAGCAGGGGGCGGCCCTCCTGGCGGGCCAGGGTCTGGCCGAGCAGCCGGCCGAGGCGCCGGATGTCCGCGCGCAGTGATGCGTCGGGGCCGTCGGGGTCGATGTGGCCGTGCAGGTCGGTCACCGGAGCGCTCCCTTGCCTTCAGGTGGGCGTACGTACGGTGGACAGCGCTGTCCCGATCCCCGCCGATCGTATCCATCCCGGGCCCGGCCTGGGTGCTTTGAGGTAAGTCTCATACCTCCTCACGCTCAGCTCACGTCCAGCCCGCTTTCATGTGGCGCACATCGACCGGAATTGATCCGGTCCGAAGCGGGAGGCACCGAATGAGCAGAAGACGGGTTCTGGCCGCATCCACCGCGGCCGCCGGGCTGGCGCTGACCGCGGCCGGCATCGGCGTGGCCCACGCCGCGACCAATCCGCCGGCGCTGGCGTTCGTCGCCGCCACGCCCAACGTCACGGCGGAGCGGTACGTCGACGACGACTACACGTACCTGGACTTCGATCTGGGCGTGAACCTGATCGCGGGCAAGGATCCGTTCGAGATCCGGGCCACCCGCAAGTCGTACGCGGACCCGATCGTGGCCCAGCGGCTCGTGACGAAGAACGGACAGCGGACGTACGTGCCGCTGCCGGCCGCGCTGGGCACCGGTTTCGGCGGCCTCCCGAACTTCGCCACGATCACCATCAAGGACCCGGCCGGCGCGACGGTCAAGCAGTACCCGACCACGTTCTGCCCCAACACGTACAACTCGGCCCGGACGCGCCCGGACGCCCCCGCCTCGACGCCGTTCCCGACCGCCTGCAACGGCGGGGACAACCCGTTCACCCTGGGCGCGGTCTACGGCATCCAGGCCGGCTGGAACGCCGGAATCTCCAGCTACCCCGACGCGGCCGGCCCGTTCGGCGACGGCCGCGAGGACTTCGACCTGCCGGTCGGCCGGTACGGGGTCACGGTGGCGATGAACCCGGCGTACGGCGACTTCCTCGGCATCCCGGCGGCCAGCCGGACCGTGAAGCTGAACGTGACGGTGGAGAACGTCGGCCCGGACGGCACGGGCGGGGCGAGCGCGGCGCCGGTCGCGCCGAACTCCCATGCCGGAGCCAAGCCGGACGAGCACGCCGCCCACGCCGACGGCCAGATCTCCGCCTATCTGCCCGCCTTCCGGCCGCCGGCCAAGGTGCCCACCTCGCTCAAGTCGGTGCCCAAGTCGGGACCGAAGCCGGACCTGCGGGCACTTCCGGCGTGGGGCATCTCGCTGTCCCAGGCCGACGGAAAGACCTACGTCGACTTCGGCGCCACCGTGTGGAACGCGGGCACCTCGCCGCTGCTGGTCGACGGGTTCCGCCGCACCGGCACCGAGCTGATGGACGCGTACCAGTACTTCTTCGATGCCAAGGGAAACCAGGTCGGCTCGGTGCCGGCCGGCACGATGGAGTGGGACAACCGGGAGGGCCACAAGCACTGGCACTTCACCGATTTCGCCCAGTACAACCTGCTGGGTGCGGACCAGAAACTGGCCGTACGCAGTGGCAAGGAAGCTTTCTGCCTGGCCAACACGGACGCGGTCGACTACACCGTGGGCAACGCCAAGTGGCGGCCGGAGAACACCGACCTGTCCACCGCGTGCGGCGGGAACACCGCGGTGGCCGTGCGTGAGGTGCTCGACATCGGCAACGGCGACACGTACACGCAGGCCCGGCCCGGTCAGTCCTTCGAGATCACCGACCTGCCCAACGGCACCTACTACATCCAGGTGCTGGCCAACCCGGCCAAGAAGCTGTCCGAGCTGAGCACCACCAACAACTCGGCGCTGCGGCAGATCATCCTCGGCGGCACGCCCGCCGAGCGCACGCTGGTAGTGCCGCCGGTTCACGGCATCAACGGCTGACGGGGATTCCGGGGGCCGTGCGCGGACACGGCCCCCGGAGGCTCAGGCGGAGACCGGCACCGCCGGCCGGACCGCCGCGGGTGACCCGGTCGCCGCCGCCGACGGGTTGCGGGCGGCCGGAACCGCCGATGGCGAGGCCGCTCCGGAAGCCGGCGCCGACGGCCCCGCGACCACCGGCAGAGCCGCGCCCGGGCGCAGGCGGGCCGGGGTCTCGGACGGCGTGGCCTTGGTGACGAACGCGTGCCGGGCGGCGGCGAAACCGGACCGGTCGCCGAACATGTCCTGGCTCATCTCGGCCAGTTCACGGGCCTCGTACGCCTCCAGCGGCACCCGTTCGGCCGCCAGCCGCCGGATCTTCTCCCGGCGCCGGTTGCGGGCCGTCCGCGGGTCGGCCTGCGCCTCGGCCAGCGCCGTCAGCCACTCCGAGTACGCCTCGGGATGCCGCGGCCCGACCTCGTCGACCAGGCCTAGCGCCCGGGCCTGGTCGGCGCCGATCGGCAGCTTCCCGTCGATCAGGCGCTGCGCGGTCTCCTGGCCGGTCCGGCGGGGCAGCGTGTACGTGTGCAGTTCCGACCCGTACAGACCGATGTCGTAGTACGGGTTGAGGACGATCCCGGCCCGCGCCGCGACGATGTCCGCGCCCAGTCCCATCATCGCGCCCCCGTTCCCGGCGCTCCCGGCGTAGGCGGCGATGACGACCTGCCGCCCGCACTCGATGATCTCCCGGCAGACCTTGTTGATGGCCCGGATGTTGGCCCAGGCGGCCACCGCCGGATCGGCCGCCGCCTCGATGATGTTGAGATGGATCCCGTTGCTGTACGCGTCGGCCCCGCCCCGCAGGACCAGCACCCGGGTGTCCTGGGCGACCGCGTGACGCAGCGCGGTCAGCAGCCGGCGGCAGTGCCCGGCCGACATCGCTCCGTTGTAGAAGTCGAACGCCAGCCATCCGACCGTACCCGTCCGGCGGTAGCGGACCTGCCGGTAGCCCGGCGCGTACTCCGGTTCGGCGCCCGGCGGTGACTGCGGCACGTCCCGCAGCCGCCGGCCGAGCAGCGTGGTGGCCGGCAGTTTGATCCCGTCGGCGGCGGCGTCGCGCAGATGCCCGAGCCACAGGCTGCCGTCCCCGGTGCCGACCAGCACCGCGCCCTGGCGCCGGGCGAGCACCGTGCCCGGGCGGGCGCCCCGGACCGTCCCGGGGTGCGCGTCGTAGGCGAACACCCCGAGGCCGGCGACCTCGGTCCGGACGCCGGGCGAGCCGTCGGCGGCCCGGATCCGGCGTAGGACGGTCTCGGTCCGGTCCGCCCACTCGAACGACCGGTCGTCCGGCCGCATCATCGGCCGGGGCCCGGGAACCGGGCACCGCGGTCGGCATCCGGTCGGCGGGTACCGGGGTGAACGAGGCGCCGGCCGCCTTGCTCAGCACCTCGTACACGCACTCCATGGCGGCGTCGGCGACCGGCCCGTTGTACAGCGCCGACTTGCGGGGCGGCGCGATCGGCATCGGGAAGGTCCGGGTGGCCCAGATCGGCCCGGCGTCCATCTCCTCGACCGCCTGCAGCGCGGTCACACCCCAGGCCGGCAGACCGTCGGTGATCGCCCAGTCCAGCGACGACGGACCGCGGTCGCCGACCGGGCCGGGGTGGATGATGATCGTGCGCCAGTTCTTCCACACCTCGGCCGGGACCCGATGCGTCAGGTACGGGCACAGGATCAGGTCGGGGTCGGCCGCGCGGACGCCGTCGATCATGTCCTCGGCGTCCGCGGCCAGCAGCACCCCGACGTCGTGGCCGGACTCGCGCAGCGCGCACCAGACACGCTGGCTCAAGCCGTTGAACGCCGATACGAGCAGCAGAACCCGCATTCTCCGCCCTCCCCAGGGTCGTCCACCATTGATTCTCGGGCGAGTCTTAGGCACCTATCGACGCACATGTCGGACATGGTGTCCGCCCGGGGAAAGTGTCGGTGGGGCGGACTAAGCTGGATGGCATACCCCCCGTCGTCCTGGCGTTGGGGTTGTTCGGCATGCCTTCGTCGTCCAAGGAGACCTCCCCGTGCAACTCGCCGGATTGATCCCGGCCGCCCTGCGCGACCGCGGCCTTTCGCGTGCCCGCGATCTGGCGCGTAAGGGCGGCGTCGACTCGGACGCCCTCGATCTCACCGCCCCGGCCGCGCTGCGTCCGTTCGTGATCGCCGCGGTCGCCTCCCCGGCCGACACCGGCGGCGCCGCCCGTCCGGTGCTGGCCGTCACCGCGACCAGCCGCGAGGCCGACGACCTGGCCGACGCGCTCGGGTGCCTGCTCAGCCCGGACTCGGTGGCCGTCTACCCGTCGTGGGAGACGTTGCCGCACGAGCGCCTGTCGCCGCGGTCGGACACCGTCGGCCGGCGGCTGGCCGTGCTGCGCCGCCTGGCCCACCCCGGCGATCAGCCGGTGCAGGTCGTCGTGGCGCCGGTTCGCAGCGTGCTCCAGCCGCAGCTCAAGGGCCTGGGCGACCTCGAGCCGGTGGAGCTGGTGTCCGGGGGCGGGGCCGAGCTCGAGGGGGTCGCGCGCCGGCTCACCGACATGGCGTACGCCCGGGTCGACCTGGTCACCAAGCGGGGCGAGTTCGCCGTCCGCGGCGGCATCCTGGACGTGTTCCCGCCCACCGACGAGCACCCGTCCCGGGTCGAGTTCTGGGGCGACGAGATCGAGGAGATCCGCACGTTCTCGGTCGCCGACCAGCGCACCATCGACCCGGTCGAGCGGCTGTGGGCGCCGCCGTGCCGCGAGCTGCTGCTGACCCCGGCCGTCCGGGAGCGGGCGGCGCGGTTGAGCGAGCAGCACCCGGAGATCGCCGAGATCCTGGACAAGCTGGCCGAGGGCATCCCGGTCGAGGGCATGGAGTCGCTGGCCCCGGCGCTGCTGTCCGGCACCGACTCGATGGAACTGCTGCTCGACTGCATGCCGTCCGGCACCCACGTGCTGCTGTGCGACCCCGAGCGGATCCGGACCCGGGCGCACGACCTGACCCGGACGTCCGACGAGTTCCTGGAGGCGAGCTGGGCCGCCGCCGCGGTCGGCGGGCAGGCCCCGATCGACGTCGGCGCGGCCGCCTTCCGGACGCTCGGCGACGTCCGCGCGCACGCGGCCACGCTGTACCAGCCATGGTGGACGATCTCGCCGTTCGGCCTGGCCGCCGCCGAGGCGGGGACGGCGGAGGACGAGACGCCGTGGCTGGAGGCGCCGTCCGCGGTCGAGGTGGCGCCGGACGCCGGCGACGCGATCGCGCTGTCGGCGCAGCCGGTGCCGCTCTACCACGGCGACACCGCGCGGCTGGCCGACGACCTGTCCCGGTGGGCCGCGGCCGGCTGGGCCGTGGCGCTGGTCTTCGAGGGCCACGGCACGGCCGAGCGGGCCACCGAGCTGCTGCGGGACGCCGGGCTCGGGGTCACCCCGGTGGAGTCGATCGAGACCACGATCGAGGGCGGTCAGCTGCTGATCACCCGGGGTGGGCTCAACCACGGGTTCGTGGACGAGGCGTCCCGGCTCGCGGTGATCACCGGCAACGACGTCACCGGCGGCCGGGGTGCGTCCACCAAGGACATGCGCAAGATGCCGAGCCGGCGCCGCAACACCATCGACCCGCTGGAGCTGCGGGCCGGCGACCACGTGGTGCACGAGCAGCACGGCATCGGCCGGTACGTGGAACTGGTCCAGCGCACGGTGAACGGCGCCGACCGGGAGTACCTGGTGCTCGAGTACGCCCCGAGCAAGCGCGGCCAGCCCGGCGACCGGTTGTACGTGCCGACCGACCAGCTCGACCAGCTGTCCCGCTACGTCGGCGGCGAGTCGCCGACGCTGCACAAGATGGGCGGCTCCGACTGGCAGAAGAGCAAGGCCCGGGCACGCAAGGCGGTCCGGGAGATCGCCGCCCAGCTGATCCAGCTGTACGCCGCCCGCCAGGCGTCGCGGGGCTACGCGTTCGGGCCGGACACCCCGTGGCAGGGCGAGCTCGAGGACGCGTTCCCGTACACCGAGACCCCCGACCAGCTGTCGGCCATCCTCGACGTCAAGCACGACATGGAACTGGCGGTCCCGATGGACCGGTTGATCTGCGGCGACGTCGGGTACGGCAAGACCGAGATCGCCGTCCGGGCGGCGTTCAAGGCGGTGCAGGACGGCAAGCAGGTGGCCATCCTGGTGCCGACCACGCTGCTGTCGCAGCAGCACTACAACACCTTCACCGAGCGGATGAACCAGTTCCCGGTGCAGATCCGGCAGCTGTCGAGGTTCCAGACGCCGAAGGAGGCCGCGCTCACCCTGGAGAAGGCCGGCGACGGCACCGCCGACATCGTGATCGGCACGCACCGGCTGCTGGCCAACTCGACCCGGTTCAAGAACCTCGGCCTGATCATCGTGGACGAGGAACAGCGGTTCGGCGTCGAGCACAAGGAACAGCTCAAGGCGCTGCGGGCGTCGGTCGACGTGCTGACCATGTCGGCCACGCCGATCCCGCGGACGCTGGAGATGGCGATCACCGGCATCCGGGAGATGTCCACCATCGCCACCCCGCCGGAGGAGCGGCACCCGGTGCTGACCTTCGTCGGCGCGTACGACGACAAGCAGGTGTCCGCGGCCATCCACCGCGAGCTGCTGCGTGACGGCCAGGTGTTCTACCTGCACAACCGGGTCGAGTCGATCGACCGGGCGGCCCGCCGGCTGCGCGAGCTGGTGCCCGAGGCCCGGATCGCGGTGGCGCACGGGCAGATGGGCGAGGACGCGCTGGAGAAGGTGATGGTCGGCTTCTGGGAGAAGGAGTTCGACGTCCTGGTCTGCACCACGATCGTCGAGTCCGGCATCGACATCTCCAACGCGAACACCCTGATCCTCGAGCGCGCCGACCTGCTCGGCCTGAGTCAGCTGCACCAGCTGCGCGGCCGGGTCGGCCGCGGGCGGGAGCGGGCGTACTCGTACTTCCTGTACCCGCGGGAGAAGCCGCTGACCGAACAGGCGCACGAGCGGCTGGCCACCATCGCCCAGCACACCGAGCTCGGGGCGGGCATGTACGTGGCGATGAAGGACCTGGAGATCCGCGGCGCCGGCAACCTGCTGGGCGGCGAGCAGTCCGGCCACATCGAGGGCGTGGGCTTCGACCTGTACGTCCGGATGGTGGGCGAGGCGGTGCAGTCGTTCAAGGGAGAGCGGCCGGAGGAGGAGCCGGAGGTCAAGATCGATCTGCCGATCGACGCGCACCTGCCGGTCGAGTACATCGCGGTCGAGCGGCTGCGGCTGGAGATGTACAGGAAACTGGCCGAGGCCCGGGACAACGCCCGCCTGCACGAGGTCGTCGCCGAGATGACCGACCGGTACGGCGAGCCACCGGCGCCGGTGGTGAACCTGATCGAGGTCGCCCGCTTCCGGATGCTGGCCCGGGCGTACGGCCTGACCGACGTCTCCGTGCAGGGCAAGTACCTGCGGTTCTCACCGCTGCCGCTGCCCGACTCGAAGCAGTTGCGGCTCAAGCGCTACCACCCCGACTCGGTCTACAAGACGGCGAACGATCAGGTCAGCGTGCCCCGGCCGACCACTCGCCGGATCGGTGGCGAGCCGGTGCGCGATCAGGCGCTGCTGCAGTGGTGCGGCCAGTTGCTCTCCGACGTGCTGGGCGCGCCCGCCTCGCTCACGGCAGCTGGAAGGTGATGTCGGTGATGGCCAGCGGCACGAGGGAGTCGGAGACGTAGAGGCAGGAGCCGGCGGGGCACTTGGCCGACGGCCAGCTGACCGCGGTGACGATCCGCAGCATCGGCTGGTAGGCGGTGGTCAGCGTGCCGGTCGGCTTCACGCACGTACCGCTGGTGACGGTGGCCGAGTTGACCTGCTGCCAGCACGTGCCGATGTAGCTGTTCTGGGTGAAGTTCGCGCTCCGGCCGTTCACCACGAGGGCGTTGACCTGCTGCGTCGGCATCGTCTCGGCGTTCAGCGTGGCCGTGCTGGTGCAGATCGCGGTG
>CAXSDA010000033.1:77575-83556 GCA_964236515.1 uncultured Actinoplanes sp. | reverse complement strand
TCTGCGCCGGCAGGCTCACGTCGGGCAGCTGGCTGAGGTAGTTGAGGTACAGCTTCACCCCGGCCGGGGCCGAGGTCCACTGGTCGTTCACGCACCACGACGGCCGGCCGGTGACCAGCGACGTGCCCGGCAGCAGGCTGACCTTCTCCATCGCCGCCGCCACCATCTGACTGGCCTGTTCCGTCTGCGACTGCACCTGGGACGACGCCCGGGACTGCACGAAGAACATGGTCAGCCCGGACGTGACGACCGAGATCATCGCGATCGAGACCAGCACCTCGATCAGCGTGAAGCCGTCGTCGCGGCGCGCCGTCCGCCGCCTCACTTCTCACCGATCGCGGACAGACCGGCCGGGCTGGCCGTCGCGACCGCATTCCACTTCTGGGCCGCGGTGGTGTTGCAGGCCGCCAGCTGGATCGTCTTGGCGCCACCGGAATCGGTCACCACGGCCAGGCACTGGTCGGTCCAGTCACCGACCCCTTCCAGCCGGTACCGCAGGTTGGCCGCGGTGGTGCTGGCGCCGCGCGACCACCAGATCTGGTTCGGGGTCAGCGTGGTCGGGTCGAGCGGGTTGCGGCACGCCGACATGGTGACCGTGGCCGGCGTCGCCCCCGCCGTCGGCAGCGTCAGGCAGGTGAACACGCTCCGCGGGTTGTCGTACGCGAAGATCGGGCCGGTGGCGCCGTCCTTGGGCCAGGCGAAGCTCTGATCGTAGTTGCCGGCCAGGTCCAGCGTCGGGCTCTGCTTGCACTGGTTGAGCTTGGTCACCGTGCCGCCGCTGACGTAGGCCAGGCACTGACTGAACTCGGCGTAGTTGATCAGCTGGGAGGCGTGCAGGTCGAGGCCGTTGATCTGGCTCTTCGGGATGAGCTGGCCGGCGCCGCCCGCGCCCACCGCGGAGTTCAGCACGAAGCTCTGCACGTTGTTGACGGTGCCCGCGTTGCACTTGGTGGCGTTGGCCGTGCCGGCGTTGTCGTTGAGCCAGACGTACGAGTTCGGGGTGTTCGGCGACACGACGCTCCAGCAGAAGCCGTTCGTGGTCACGGTGGTGCCGCTCGTGCTCGCGCCGAGGAAGCCCTGGGTGCTGTTGTAGCTCCAGCGCTGCGGCACGGCGGTGACCGCGGTGGTCGCGCAGGCCTGCAACGTGAGGTAGTTCTTGGCCGCCTGCGGGCTGCCCGCGGTGACGCACAACGTGCCACTGCCGGTGTCCAGCGTGATCTCGAGCCCGGGTTGGTAGGCGAAGGTCTGCCGGGCCGGGATCGCGGCGTTGCAGACCTGCACGGTCAGCCGGGCGCCGGCCGTCATCGCGCCGCCGTCGAGGCACAGGTCGGGGTTGATGCCGCTGGTCCGGTAGGCGTGGATCTGGCCGCCGCTGGTGTTGGCGTTCAGCACGGTGACGAACGGGTAGACGCCGTAGACCGTCCGGTTCACGTTGCGGACCGGGTCGAGACCGGTGGAGCTGAGGTACGCGTACGTCGGCAGGGAGCCCAGCGACGACGCGCACGGGTTACCGTTCAGGCTGATCCAGGCGGCGCTCTGCCCGGTCGGGTCGGCGGTCAGGTAGGTGATCGACACCTTGTATCCGGGGTTCCGGGACGCGCTCAGGCCGGGGCTGCCGATCGTGCCGGCCACCTGCGGGGCGAAGGTGCGGGTGCTGGTGTCGAGGTAGGACGCGCACGGCAGCTTGGCGATGCTGCCCAGGCCCTCGGTGTCCACCGAGGATCGGATGGTGGTCAGCGCGTTGGTCAGCCCGGCCCGGGCCGCCTGGAGCGCGGACGCCCGGGACTGCTCGGCACGGGCCCCGGAGATGATCTGCATGCTCGAGGTGACCATCACCGCGCTGAGGCCGACCCCGGCGGTCATCACCATCATCGAGATCGCGATCGAGCCGCGGTCACCGCGCCGGCGGAGGATCCTCATGTGCGGTCCAAGCTGTTGCAGACGGTGTCGCTGGCGGTGTCGAGCGAGGTGTTCAGCGCGGTGAACGTGTATGTCGACGACTCCTGCTGTGTCGAGCTGCCGACCGGCTGGGCCGTCAACGTGACCGACAGCTGCTGGTAGGCGTTGCCGGTGGCGGTGGCAGGCGTACGGGCGAACGAGGTGGCCGAGGGGGCGGTCAGCTGGGAGGCGAGAACGCTCCAGGCCGACGCGGTGGCGGAGCCGGCCTTGCGGCGCAGCTGAAGCCGGCCGTCCGGGGTGAGCCGCAACTGGGTGCAGACGTCGGTGCCGGAGTTGGTGTTGTCGTACTCGACGTACTGGTTGCCGCCGGCGTCGCCGGGCACGCTGATACCGGACGCGTACCGTACGTCCGAGTCCAGCCGGGTGAACGCGGTGTGGATCTGCACGCTGGTCTCGGTGATGCCGTCGGTGAAGTTCTGCGCCTTGAACACCTGCACGATGCCGGTGGTGAACAGGGCGGTGACCACGGACATCAGCGCCATCGAGATCATCAGCTCGATGAGCGAGAAACCGTCGTCGGAGTGGGCCGGCGTCCGCATTCGGCCTCCTTCGCCTCCGACGGGGTCACCGTGCCTTCCGATCGGCCGGAAACCGCTCAAGCTGAGCGGAAGGACGCAGAATGCGGGGGTCGGCGGCGCGCCTTACATTCGCCGTGAGAGAGTCTTGACCATGTTTCGTGCGCGTCGACTCGCATCCGCCGCCGCGGTCGCAGCGGTCGCTTTGACCGGTTTGTCGGCCTGTCGCTCGGCGCCTGACGTGGCCGCCTACCTGGCCGGCGGCAACATCACCACGGCCCAGGTGCAGCGGATCTACGACGACGCGAAGAACAAGGCGGGTAAGGCGACCCCGGCGCCGGCGGCCACCGCCGACCCGACGGCGACGCCGGCTGCCTTCCCGCTCACCCAGGGCGCGGTGCTGGACACGCTGATCAGCCACGACGTGCTGGCCCGGGTCGCGCAGAAGCACAGCGTGGCGCTCCCCGACATCGCCTCGGCCGTGCCGCAGTACGCCCAGCTGCTGCACCTGCCGGCCACCGCGCAGTACGTGCGGATGTACGTCGAGGTGGACGCCTACCAGTACGTCCTGAACCAGTCCGGCACGGGCGGCAACCCGACCGCCGCCGAGCTGCAGGAGGTGTTCGACCGGCTGAAGGCGAACAAGCAGGTCGACCCGGCGACCACCCAGGCGCAGTTCCTGTCCGGCCTGACCGCGGACGCCAAGAAGACGCTGGGCAGCGCGATCGCCACCCGCAACGAGGTCCGCGCCGACCTGGCCGGCCAGCACGTGCGGCTGAACCCGCGGTTCGGCAGCTTCGAGGTTCCGATCTACACCCAGCGCGACCAGACCACCGGCGCCGCCGTGGTCCTGGTCGGCCAGCCGGTCGGCAACCCCTCGTCGCAGGTTCCCGTCACCGACGTCCGCTGACCGTTCTGCAATGGCCCGGGTCGTTCTGCTGGTCACCTCGCCGCGGCTGCCCGCCGGGCTGCTGACCGTGGCGGCCTGGGACGCGGTCCGGGCGTACCCGGTGCTCACCGCGGCCGAGAGTGACCAGGCGGCGGCGTTGCGGGTGTCCGGCGTACCGGTCACCGTCGTCGAACCCGACCCGGAGGTGCTGGTCGGTTCGCTGGCCGAGCACCCGGTGCTGGTCTGGCTGGCCGGCCCGGCCGGGGACGAGGACTTCGCCCGCCGCCTGGGACTGCGGCTGGCCCGCGAGCCGTCGCTGGCCGAGCTCGAGCTGATGTACGGCTCCTGGGACCCGCCGGGCGCGCGGCTGCTGGACGCCGTCGCGGTCATGGACCGGCTGGTCTCACCGGGCGGCGATCCCTGGAAGCAGCAGCAGACCCACGTCAGCCTGGCGCCGTACCTGCTCGAGGAGAGCTACGAGGCGTACGACGCGATCGCCGAGGGTGATCTGGACGCGTTGCGCGAGGAACTCGGCGACGTGCTGCTGCAGGTGGTGCTGCACGCCCGGCTGGCCGAGGACCTGCCCGAGGACGAGCGCTGGACCGTCGACGACGTGGCCGGTGGCCTGGTCGAGAAGATGATCCGCCGCAACCCGCACGTCTTCGCCGGCGCGACCGTGACCGACGTCGAGGAGATCACCGCCAACTGGGAGCGGATCAAGAAGGCGGAGAAGGCCCGCGACTCGGCCCTGGACGGCATCGCGCTGAGCCAGCCGGCGCTGGCGCTGGCCGCGAAGATCCTGCAGCAGGCGTCCCGGGCCGGGGTCGACGTGCCCCTGCCGGCCGGTCCGGACCTCGGCGACACGCTGCTGCGCCTGGTCGCCGACGCCCGGCGTGACGGCCTGGACGCGGAGGCGGCACTGCGGCGGGCCGCCCTCAGCTACGCCGACGCGGTACGGGACGCGGAAACTGTCGGAGGGTCCGGGTAACTTCTCCTGCGTGACCGACTTCGTGCCCCTCGCCGAGCGGATCGTCGACGCGCTGCTGGAGAGCGACCCCGAACTGGCCGCCGGCGCGGGCGACCATCGCTACGACGACCGCCTGCCCGACCTCTCCCCGGGCGCGGTGTCCGGCCACGTCGCCATGCTGCGCGACGCCGCCGACGCCCTGTCCGGGGTTGAGCCCGACGACATGGCGGGGGAGGACCAGGTCGACCACGCCATCCTGGCGGCCCAGGTCGAGCGCCGGCTCTTCGAGCTGTCCGACGTGCGCGAGCACGAGTGGAACCCGATGGCTCACAACCCCGGTCCGCTGCTGCACGCGTTGCTGTCCCGGCCGTTCGCGCCGGCCGAGGTGCGGCTGACCAGCCTCGGCGGCCGGTTGGCGGCGATACCGGACGCGCTGGCCACCGCCCGGGCGGTGTTGCGGGACATGCCGCGGATTCACGCCGAGACCGCCATCGGTCAGTTCGGCGGCGCCGCCGCGCTGATCCGGGGCGAGCTGCCGGTCCTGCTGGATCAGGAGCCGGGGCTGCGCCCGGTGGTCGAACCGGCCGCCGCGGCCGCCCTCGACGCCCTGGCCGAGTTCAGCGACTGGCTCAAGGTCGGGCTGGACGGCGCCGGGCCGGGGCGCGACCCGCGGCTCGGCCGCCCGCTGTGGGAGGCGCGGCTCTGGCACACGCTGGACACCGAGCTGCCCGCGGCCGAGGTGCTCGACCGGGCCGAGCGCAACCTGGCCGAGGCCGGGGCGGCGCTGCGCGAGGCGGCGGCCGAGCTGGTCGGCGGCCCGGCCACCGACGAGACCGTGCGGACCGCGCTGGGCCGGCTGGCCGCCCAGCACCCGGACAACGCGACGATCCTCGGCCTGGCCAAGGTGACCATGGACGAGGCGACCGCGTTCGTCCGCGAGCACGACCTGATGACGCTGGTCGACGACCCGTGCGTGATCGAGGAGATGCCGGAGTTCGCCCGGGGCGTGGCGGTGGCCTACTGCGACCCGCCGGGGCCGCTGGAGACCGCCGACGTGCCGACGTTCTACTGCATCGCGCCGACGCCGTCCGACTGGTCGGCGGAACGGGCCGAGTCGTTCTACCGCGAGTACAACGACCACATGATCCGCGACCTGACCGTGCACGAGGCCATGCCCGGCCACTTCCTGCAGATCGCCCACTCGCGGCGCTTCCGGTCGGACACCCGGGTGCGGGCGCTGGGCTGGTCCGGGCCGTTCGTCGAGGGCTGGGCCGTGTACGCCGAGGAACTGATGGCCGGGCTCGGCTTCGGCGGCCTGCCGGTCCGGCTGCAGCAACTGAAGATGCAGCTGCGGATGAGCCTGAACGCGATCATCGACCAGCAGCTGCACTGCGACGGGCTCACCGAGGCCGAGGCGATGGCGCTGATGACCGGGCGCGGCTTCCAGGAGGAGGGCGAGGCGGCGGGCAAGTGGCGGCGGGCACTGCTGACCTCGACCCAGCTGTCGACGTATTTCGTCGGCTGGACCGAGGTGTCGGCGATCGCGGCCGCGCGCCCGTTCGGCGCGACGCCGAAGGCGTGGCACGACGCGATGCTCGCCCACGGCTCGCCGCCGCCACGCCACCTGCGCACCCTTCTCGGGGTGTGACCC
>CAXSDA010000033.1:28253-77475 GCA_964236515.1 uncultured Actinoplanes sp. | reverse complement strand
CGCAGGCTGGGCTGTGACCCGCAGGCTGGGCTGTGACCCGCAGGCTGGGCTGTGACCCGCAGGCTGGGCTGTGATCAGCCTGCTCGGAGCGTGATCAGCCTGCTCGGAGCGTGATCAGCCCCGGATGGCCGACCAGACCGCGGCCGGGTCCTCCAGCATCGGGAAGTGGCCACAGCTGGGGATCAGCGCGGTGGTGACGTCGGTGAGCCCTGCGGCGCGGAAGCCCCGCTCGTACTCGTCGATGTCGCCGCCCTCGAGTTCGCCGCGCAGGTATCGGAGCGGGGTGTCGACCCGCGCCGTGTCGGCGTTGTCCTCGGCGTCGGCCGGGAACGTGCGGTACCAGCTGAACCCCGCGGTCAGCGCCGGCATCGTGGCGTAGGCGGCCGCGGCGGTCTCCCGGGCCTCGGCGCTGATCCGCGACGGGTCGGGCGTCAGCACGTCGTAGAAGTAGTCGAAGTACGGGCGTTCCCGGCCGGACACCACCGTCTCCGGCAGCACCGGGATGCCGTGGAAGGCGAAATGCCAGACGTACGGGTTGGCCAGCACCTTCGTCCACGGCTCGACGCCCGGGACGACGGTGTCCATGATCACGATCCGGTCGGCGGCGGGGTCGGCGTGCCGGCGCAGGTAGGCGTAGGCCGCCATGCCACCGGCGTCGTGCCCGACCAGCGTGATGCCGCGTAGCCCCAGGAACTCGACGACGCCGTGCACGACCGCGGCGATCGCCGCCTTCGACCCGTCGGTCGGGTCGCCGGTCGACTCGGCGACGCCGGGCAGGTCGATCGCGATGGCGCGGTGATCCTTGGCCGCCAGCGACATCACGTCCTGCCAGACCGCCCACGACTCGGGCCAGCCGTGCAGGAACAGGACGACCGGCGCGGTCGGGTCGCCGTCCTCCACGACGTGCAGATTGCTCGCACCCACGGTGATCCGGCTGTGTCGCATGGGCGCTGTCCTTACCCCGCCGGAACGCGGATGAAGCGGTCCTCAGCGCCGGTCGGTCATGGTGGCGCGTGCCGGGGCGTCAAAGGCGGCGGACACCACCCGCTCGACGTAATCGGTCATCGCCACGTCGACCTTCTTGCCGTCGAGGGTGCCGGTGAAGCTGCCGATCACGCCCTCGTTGGTGATGCAGGTGGTGAACGGGCCGGTGGCGGCGCTGCCGGGCGCCGTCAGCTGGAGGCAGGTGGCGTGCCGGCCGGCGATCGTGGTGTCCCGCTGGGCGACGTCCGGGTCGGGCTCGAGCGCGGCCGCGTCGAGCAGCGCGAGCACGGTCGTGGACGGGACCAGGCCGGCCGCCGAGGCCGCCTGCAGCGCCGCCGTCGCCGGGCTGGGATCGGTCATGGTGCAGGCGTTGCCGACGCAC
This sequence comes from uncultured Actinoplanes sp., assembly GCA_964236515.1. Classification (GTDB taxonomy): domain Bacteria; phylum Actinomycetota; class Actinomycetes; order Mycobacteriales; family Micromonosporaceae; genus Actinoplanes. The sequence continues at coordinate 76,109 of CAXSDA010000033.1, read as the reverse complement.
CGGGTAGCGGCGGTGCCGGTCAGCAGCACGGCGCCGCCGGGATAGCGGTACGCCGTACGGTCCGGGCCCGGCTGGTGGGCGATCGTGCCGGATCGGCCGCCCGCCAGCTGGTAGGTGGCTGTCCAGGTGCGGGCCGAGGCCGAGGTGACCTGGGCCGCCATGTCGGCCAGCAGGTCGTTGCGGGTGACCCCGTGCGCGGCGGCGGGATCGCCGATATCGGTGCATCCGGCCAGGGGCAGCGCCACGGCCAGGAGGCCGGTGGCGATACGGATCCGGATCGACGACACGACAACACCTAAGCGGAACCGATTACCGAGCGCAAACGAGAAACAGGTTCAACTCAGCGAGGAGCGCGGTCACACAGCCCTGTTCAACATCTGCTGCCGCAGGACGTACCGGCGGATGGCCTGGGCCTGGTGTTCGTCGGTGTCGAAGACCGCGACCACCTCGACCGACAGCGGCCCGCGCCGCGGGATGGACTGACGAAGCGCGCCGGTCTTGGTCACCGCCGCCTCGACCTCGACGGTCTCCTGGGCCAACAGGATGCGCAGTACGATCTCGTCCCCGTCGCCGAGCGAGACGTCGGCGAAATGCGCCCGGACGCCGTGCTCGCTGATGTCCCGGATCCTCCCGGCCACGTCCGGGTGACCCGGCCGGCGCAGCAGCACCTCCTCGCCCCCGCCACCGCGGACGAAGTGCCGGTGCTGCTCGACGACGGTGTCCCCGGTGGTCTCGACGGCGATGCGGTTCTCGTCGGTCTCGGTCACCAGGCCGGTCCGGACGTACCGGCCGCGGGCGCCGGCGGCCCAGCGCAGCGTGACGGCCGTGCCCAGGGCGGGCACGTCGGCCGGGGCCAGCGACAGGATGAGGAGGTCGCCGTCGGTCTGCACGACACGCACGCCGCCGGTCGGGACGGCGCCGGGGCTAGTGGTGAGCTCGATGAGCGTGCCCGCCTCGGGCAAGGGGTGGCTGGTCAACGGCGTTCCTCTCCAGGTGCGGCGATACCGGAAGAGATCGGCGCGCGCCGGGGCCGGTTGAGAGTTGCCGGGGCCGGACTTGGACCGGCCGCCGTACGGAGGCCCGGACCGGCTCGATAGTCTCGGGGCGCGGTCGGCCGCAGGGTCGCGGTCACTCAGCCACCGAGAACGGTCACAGCCACCGAGAAGCGTGGCAAGCAGATGCGTACTGAAGGAGCGACACGACAGATGGCCACCATCGAAGCGATCGTCGCCCGCGAGATCCTCGACTCCCGGGGCAACCCGACCGTCGAGGTCGAGGTCGGGCTGGACGACGGCACGATCGGGCGGGCCGCAGTCCCGTCCGGCGCATCCACCGGCGCCTTCGAGGCGATCGAGCTGCGTGACGGCGACAAGGGCCGTTACCTGGGCAAAGGCGTCGAGAAGGCGGTCAGCAACGTCGAGGACAAGATCGTCGACGAGCTGATCGGGTACGAAGCGGACGACCAGCGCCTGATCGACCAGAAGATGCTGGACCTGGACGGTACGGCCGACAAGTCGGAGCTGGGCGCGAACGCGATCCTCGGCGTGTCACTCGCGGTGGCCAAGGCCGCCGCCGCGTCGGCCGAGCTGCCGCTGTTCCGCTACATCGGCGGACCGAACGCGTCGCTGCTCCCGGTGCCGATGATGAACATCCTCAACGGGGGCGCGCACGCCGACTCGAACGTCGACGTGCAGGAGTTCATGATCGCCCCGATCGGTGCGCCGACCTTCCGCGAGGCGCTGCGCACGGGCGCCGAGGTCTACCACGCGCTCAAGTCGGTGCTCAAGAAGAAGGGCCTGTCCACCGGCCTGGGCGACGAGGGCGGTTTTGCTCCCAGCCTGCCGACCAACGCGGCCGCGCTGGACCTGATCGGCGAGGCCGTGGCGGCCGCCGGCTTCACCCTGGGCACCGACATCGTGCTGGCCATGGATGTCGCCGCGACCGAGTTCTACAAAAACGGCGCGTACGTCTTCGAGGGCTCGCCGAAGTCGTCCGAGGAAATGATCAACTACTACGCCAAGCTGGTCGAGGCGTACCCGATCGTGTCCATCGAGGACCCGCTGGCCGAGGAGGACTGGGCCGGTTGGAGCGCGATGACCGGGCAGCTCGGCGGCAAGATCCAGATCGTCGGCGACGACCTGTTCGTCACCAACCCGACCCGCATCGGGCGGGGCATCGCCGAGAGCGCGGCCAACGCCGTACTGATCAAGGTGAACCAGATCGGCTCGCTCACCGAGACGCTGGACGCGGTCGACATGGCCCACCGGGCCGGGTTCCGGACGATGATGAGCCACCGCTCGGGTGAGACCGAGGACACCACGATCGCCGACCTGGCCGTAGCGGTCGGCAGTGGTCAGATCAAGACCGGCGCGCCGGCCCGGACCGACCGGGTGGCCAAGTACAACCAGCTGCTGCGCATCGAGGAGCAGCTGGGCGACGCGGCCCGGTACGCCGGGGCGGGCGCGTTCCCGCGTTACCGCACCGCGTAGTCCTCAGTCGTCCGATCATGGAGTTGTGGCACCGGCCTTCGCGGGCATAGGTTTCGACCAGGTGCCGCACTCCATGGCCAGGCGACAGTTCGGGGGAGGGCAGGGATGACGCAGCGCCGTACGCCCAACGGTCGTCAGATGCCCAGCGGGCAGGGCCCCGCGCGTCGTACCGGTCCCGTCGGCCGTACCCGGGGTGCCGCCGCCCGGACCACTGCCCGGACGACCCCGCGGGTCGAGCCGCGGGCCACCGTCACCCGCATTCCGACGTCCCGGTCCACGCGGCCGGTCGCCGCCCGGCGCACGGCTGCGGCGGGCGGGGCCACCAAGCGGACCGTCGCCCCCCGGCCGCGCGCGTTCACCGGGCGGGCCACCGTCCTCATCGTCGTGCTGGTGACGCTGGCCCTGGCGTACACCTATCCGGTCCGGGTGTACCTGGCGCAGGAATCGCAGATCGGCCGGATGGCGGCCGCCCAGGCGGCCCAGCGGGAGAAGATCCAAGGCCTCGACGAAGAGGTCGCGAAATGGCAGGACGACGAGTACGTGAAGATTCAGGCCCGGGAACGACTGTTCTACGTGGAGCCCGGGGAGACGCCGTTGCTGGTGCTCAACGACCCGGCGGGCGCAGCGCGCGATGCCGGCAAGTCGGCGTCCACGACGGCGCCGGACAAGTGGTACGACACATTGTGGAGCAGCGTGGCCGCGGCCGGCACGGAGCCCCGCCGCTGATGGACCCCCGCGATCTCGAGGTGGTCTCCGAACAGCTCGGCCGCCGGCCCCGCGCCACGCGTGCGGTCGCTCACCGCTGCCCGTGCGGCAACCCGGACGTGGTGGAGACCAAGCCGCGGCTCGACGACGGCACTCCGTTCCCCACGCTCTACTACCTGACCTGCCCGTACGCGACCTCGGCCTGCAGCCGGCTGGAGTCCGCGGGCGTCATGCGCGACATGCAGGACCGGTTGTCCACCGATCCGGTGCTGGCACAGAAGTACCGGGAGGCGCACGAGGACTACCTCAAGCGCCGCAAGGCCATCGAGGACGTGCCGCAGATCCACGGCGTGTCCGCCGGCGGGATGCCCAACCGGGTCAAGTGCCTGCACGTGCACCTCGGTCACGCGCTGGCCGCCGGGCCGGGCGTGAACCCGTTCGGCGACGAGGTGCGGGCCGCGATCGAGCCGTGGTGGGCCGCCGGCCCGTGCGTACCGCGCGAGAACGGCTGAGCCGTGCTCGCCACCATCCGCCGCGCCCGGACCACCGACGTCCGGGCCATTCGCGAGCTCGTGGACACGTACACCGCGGATCGGCGGCTGTTGAGCAAGGCGACCGTGACGCTGTACGAGAGCGTGCAGGAGTTCTGGGTGGCCGCCCGCGCCGATGACGACCGGGTGGTCGGCTGCGGCGCCCTGCACGTGATGTGGGAGGACCTGGCCGAGATCCGTACGGTCGCGGTCGCGCCGGAGTTCCGTGGGCACAAGCTCGGGCACCGGCTGGTCTCCGAACTGATCGACGTCGCGCGTGAGCTGGGGGTGGCCCGGGTGTTCTGCCTGACGTTCGAGACCCGGTTCTTCGCGTCCTTCGGGTTCGCCCCGATCGACGGCGCGCCCGTGCCGCACGGCGTCTACGAGCAACTGCTCCGGTCGTACGACGAGGGTGTGGCCGAATTCCTCGACCTCGAGCGGGTCAAGCCGAACACACTCGGCAACACACGAATGCTGCTCCACCTGTGAGGGTCGCGGCGATCGACTGCGGCACCAACTCGATCCGGCTGCTGATCGCGGACGTGGCCGGCGGCATGCTGACCGACGTGGCCCGGCGGATGGAGATCGTGCGGCTGGGCGAAGGCGTCGACCGTACGGGCCGGTTGGCGCCGGAGGCGATCGCCCGCACCCGGCGGGCGCTGCTCGGGTACGCCGCGGAGATCGCCGAGCTCAGCCTCGTCGGGCAGCTCAGTACGCACGTCCGGATGGTGGCCACCTCGGCGTCCCGGGACGCGTCCAACGCCGCCGACTTCCGGGACATGGTGCGCGAGGTGCTCGGCCTCGACCCCGAGGTGATCAGCGGCGACGAGGAGGCCCGGCTGTCGTTCGCCGGCGCCGTCCACGGACTCGACGCGGAACCGCCGTACCTGGTCGTGGACATCGGCGGTGGCTCGACCGAGTTCGTGACCGGGCAGTCCACGGTCGCGGCGGCGCTGTCGGTGGACATCGGCTGCGTGCGGATGACCGAGCGGCACTTCCGGCACGACCCGCCCGCGCCGGACGAGATCGCGGCGGCCACCGCCGACATCACCGCGGCCGTCGACCGGGCGCTGGCCGCGGTGGACGGCCGGTCGGCGGCGACGCTGGTCGGGCTGGCCGGTTCGGTCACCACGGTGACCGCGCTGGCGCTGGATCTGCCGGAGTACGACGCGGCGCGCATCCACCACGCCCGGGTGAGCTACGCCGACGTGGCCGCGGTGACGGGTTCGCTTCTCGCAGCCACCGTGGCCGAGCGTCTCGCGCTGCCGGTGATGCACCCGGGCCGGGCCGACGTCATCGCCGCCGGCGCGCTGATCCTGCGGACCGTCATGGAGCGGGCCGGACTGTCCGAGCTCGTTGCCGGCGAGCACGACATCCTCGACGGGATCGCCTTCGGGTTGGCTTGACGGTACTTCGCATTGCGCAGTACTGTGCCGTCCGTGGATACGACGCAGTTGCTCAAGGGTGTGCTGGACCTGGCGGTCCTGGCCGCGCTGCGGGACTCCGACGGGTACGGCTACGACATCCTGCGCCGGCTGCGCACGGCCGGGCTCGAGGACGTCGGCGACGCCTCGGTCTACGGCACCCTGCGCCGGTTGTTCAACGCCGGCTGCCTGACCACGTACGTGGTGCCCAGCGACGAAGGACCGCACCGCAAGTACTACGCGCTGAACGCGGCCGGCCGGGCCGAGTTGCAGCGGTCGGGCAAGATCTGGCACGGGTTCGCATCGACGATGGACCATCTGCTCGGCGAGCGGGAGACGGCGTGAACGACACGGCTACCCACGACATCACCGCGTACGTCGCCGCGGTCCGGGCGGCGCTGTCCGACCTGCCCGAGGCCACCCGGGACGAGCTGCTGGAAGACCTGCCCGAGCATCTGGCCGAGGTCCGGGCGGACGGCGCCGGCTCCCTCGTGGACCGGCTGGGGACCCCCGAGGCGTACGCGGCCGAGCTGCGCGGCACCGCCGGGTTCGTCGGCGGGTTCCCCGACGAGCCGGTCGACCGGGTCGGCGAGTTCCGCGACAACCTCCTCCGCGTGCTGGGCGATCTCGACGTCCGGTCCGGGCCGCTCTTCGGGTACGCCCGGGCCAGCGAGTTCCTGGTGCTGCTGCAGCCGGCGTGGTGGGTGCTGCGTGGCTACCTGGCCGCGATGGTGCTGGCCGCGATGCTCGACAACAGCGGGCAGCCGCTGGGGTTGCTGCCCCGGATCGGTGGCAGCGAGATCGTGGCGCTGCTGTTGCTGGCGGGCGGCATCCTGGGCTCGATCTGGCTCGGCCGGCGGACCCGCCGCGGGCTGGCGAAGTGGCCGCAGGTGGCGCTCTACGCCGGGTCGGTCGTCCTGGTGCTGGTGGCGCTGGGCGGATTCCTCTCCGCCGACAGCGACGCCCGCGGGTCCCGGTACGCGCCGACCAACTACACCGACCCGTACGGCAATGTCCAGGACGTGTTCGTCTACGACCAGCAGGGACACCTGGTCAGCGGCGCGCGACTGTTCGATCAGGACGGTCAGCCGATCCACCTCGGGAATTCGTCCTGTGTGGACGAATCCACCGGGAACGACACCTCGGTGCCGGACAATGTGGGCTACCCGTACTGCCCGAAGAACGCGCCGTTCACCTTCCCGTCCGCCTCGGCCGAAGCCTCCGCCGGCCCCTCGGCTTCGGCCGGCCCCTCGGCTTCGGCCGGCCCCTCCGCTTCCGCCGGCCCCTCGGCGACACCTCCGGCGGTGCTTCCTTCGCCGTCGCGATAGCCCCGGTCGTGCGGCCGCGGCGCAGCAGTGCTGTGCTGGACGACGTGACCAGCCGTACCGCCGCCGACGTGCAGACGTCGGCCGCCGCCGCGACCGGCCTGACCGCGCTCGACGCCGCCATCGCCGACTGCTTCGCCTGCCCGCGCCTGGTCGCGTGGCGGGAGGAGGTGGCCGTGGTCAAGCGGGCCTCCTTCCGCGACCAGGACTACTGGGGCCGCCCGGTGCCGGGTTTCGGCCCGGCCGACGCGGCCATCGGCATCCTCGGGCTGGCCCCGGCCGCGCACGGCGGCAACCGCACCGGCCGGGTGTTCACCGGCGACCGGTCGGGCGACGTGCTGTTCGCCGCGCTGCACCGGGCCGGCCTGGCCAACCAGCCGACGAGCGTGGCCGCCGACGACGGGCTGACGCTGACCGGGACCCGGATCTTCGCCGCGGTGCGGTGCGCACCCCCGGACAACAAACCCACCCCGGTCGAACGAGACACCTGCGCGCCCTGGCTGCTGAAGGAACTGTCGTTGATCGCGCCGACCCTCAAGGTGGTGATCGCGCTCGGTGCCTTCGCCTGGGCGGCGTGGTGGCCGGCCATGACCCGGGCGTACGGCGTCGGAGCGCCCGTACCGCGTCCACGTTTCGGACACGGTGCCCGGGTGAGCCTGCCGGGCGTACCCGATCTGCTGGGATGCTTCCACGTCAGCCAGCAGAACACCTTCACCGGCCGGCTCACCCCGGCCATGCTCGACGACGTCATCGGCCGTGCCAAACAGCTGGCGGGCCTGGCATGATTCCAGCACCGCCGACTTTCGCCGCACATGGAGGGATCCGGTTCGCTCGATGGATGTCGCCGCTCTCCGCCGCTGGTGGCCACTGGCCGCCGTCCTCGGGCTGCTCTTCCTCACGGCGGTGGCCGCCACCTGGTCGACGCCGCAGCTCGGTCAGCTGAGCCCCGATCCGGAGCCGACCGCGGCGGGCGGGCCGCAGTTGCTCCCGGCCCGGCCGACCGTCATCCCGTCCGGTCCCACGGGCGGCACCAGCCCGTCGGCCGACGGGCTGCCGGGCTGGATCGGCACGGTCGCGGTCATCGTGCTCGCCCTGGCCGGGGCGGCGCTGCTCGGGAGCGTGATCTGGGCCCTGGTCCGCGACCAGCTGCGCCGTAACGCCCGCCGGGCCGGTCGGCGCGGCCAGGCGGCGCCCGAGCCGAACACGGCCGACGACCTGGTGGCCGCGCTCGACGCCGGTCTGGAGGAACTCTCCGACGCCGACCGCGACCCGCGCCGGGCGATCATCGCCTGCTGGGTGCGGCTGGAACAGGCGGCGGCCGGGGCGGGCACCGTCCGGCTGCCCGGCGACAGCCCGACCGACCTGGTCGGCCGGCTGCTGGCCGAGCAGCAGGTCGACGCCCCGGTGCTGGCCGCGTTGCTGGCGGTCTACCGGGAGGCCCGGTACGCCACGCACACCGTCGACGACCAGATGCGGGCCCAGGCCCGATCGGCTCTGGAGCAGCTACGCGCCGACCTCGGGGCGGGGGCGCTGCGGTGAGCGACCGGCGCGACAGCGGCCTCGACGCCCTGTTCTCCTCCAGCGACGAGCGGCCGGCCGACCGGGACGTCGAGGTGGTCGACCGGCCGCCGTCGCGGGCCTGGTGGGTGATCCGCAACCTGCTGCTGGTGGTGGTGGCCACCGTGGTCACCGAGGCCGGGCTGCGGATCGCCCGGATCGGCGTGTCGCTGCTGCTGATCGTGGCTGCGTTCGTCGCGCTTCGCCTGCTCATGCTGGCCGTGGCCCAGGTCGCGCCGCCGCCTCGGCCCAAGCGGGGCGAGCGGGAGTCGGGCCGCGACCACAACCGTGCCGACGACGAGGGGCTGTACTCGTGGACCGGCAGCGACTCGCTGCGCGTCGCCGTCCGCCGGTGGGAGCAGCGGCTGTCCTGGGCGCAGTCCGACCCGGAAGCCTTCTCGCGTAACGTGCTGCCGGTGCTGGCCGAGCTCACCGACGAGCGACTGCGGCTGCGGCACGGCATCACCCGGGCGTCCGATCCCCGGCGCGCGCGGGAACTGCTCGGCGACGGAGCCCTGGAGCTGCTGTCCGGGCCTGTCCGGCGGACGCCCAAGGCCCGTGAGCTGAGCGATTACCTGGAAACGCTGGAACGACTGTGAGAAGGGACAACCGGTGACGGACGCAGGCGTGGAGGCCCTTCCTCCGTACGAGGTGGGACGGCTGGCCGGTGCCGTCCTGGACTCGGTCGGCACGGTGCTGGTCGGCAAGCGGGACGCGCTCGAGCTGGTGCTGGCCGGCATCCTGGCCGGCGGCCACGTCCTGCTCGAAGACCTGCCCGGTCTCGGCAAGACGCTCACCGCCCGCTCCTTCGCCCAGGCGCTGGGCCTGGACTTCCGCCGGCTGCAGTTCACCCCCGACCTGCTGCCCGCCGACGTGACCGGCTCGTTCCTGTACGACCAGCGCAAGGGCGACTTCGCGTTCCGGGCCGGCCCGGTGTTCACCAACATGCTGCTGGCCGACGAGATCAACCGGACCCCGCCCAAGACCCAGGCCGCCCTGCTCGAGGCGATGCAGGAGAAGCAGGTCTCGGTCGAGGGCGTGACCTACCGGCTGGACCCGCCGTTCCACGTGCTGGCCACGGCCAACCCGATCGAGTACGAGGGCACCTATCCGCTGCCCGAGGCCCAGCTCGACCGGTTCATGCTGCGGGTGTCGTTCGGCTACCCGACCGCCGAGGAGGAGTGGGACATCCTGCGCCGCCGGATGAACCGCCGCCGCGAGGAGGCGGAGCTGACGCCGGTGGTGAACGCCCACACGCTGCGGGCCATGCAGGGGGCGCTGGAGACCGTCGCCGTCGAGGACTCGATCGGCCGGTACATCGTGGCCCTGACCTCGGCCACCCGCGAGCACCCGTCGGCGCTGGTCGGCTCGTCGCCCCGCGGCTCGCTGGCGCTGCTGCTGCTGGCCCGGGCGCGGGCGGCGATGGCCGGGCGTGACTACGTGGTGCCGGAGGACGTCAAGGACGTCGCCGGGCCCGCCCTGGCCCACCGGATCGTGCTGCGGCCGGAGATGTGGCTGCGCCGGGTCGACCCGACGTTCGTGGTCCAGGAGGTGCTGGCGGCGACGCCCGCTCCCGCGTCGGGTGCGATGCCGACGTACGCCCGGCATGACTGACTCGCCACCGCTGCGAACGGCGGTGCCGCCCGCGTCGGCGGCGGTGCCGTTCGTCGAGGGGCCGGCGTGGGTGCCGACCCGGGCGCTCGGCCGGTCGGTGCTGCTCACCGGCCTGCTGCTGGTGCTGGGCGTGGCCCTGGGCCGGGTGGATCTGGTGCTGCTGGCGGCCCCGTTCGCCATCGGCGCCGTGATCGGGCTGCGCCGGATGCCGCGCTCGGCCCCCGAGGTCACCATCGACTCCGACGACGACGCCACGGTCCTGGTCGAGGGCGGCACGGTGACCGCCGCGCTGACCGTCAGCAATCCCGACGTCGTCCCGTACGACCTGGTGGTGGTCCGGACCCGGACGTCGCCGTGGCTGGAACTGACGGACAGTGACCGGCCGTACGCGATCAGTGTGCCCACCGACGGCTGGGCCGCGGTCGAACTCAGCGGTCAGGCGCTGCGCTGGGGCCGGCACGACCTCGGCCCGGCCGCCGCCCGGGTCGCGGCCTGCGGCGGACTGCTCGCCTGCCGCCCCGTCGTCACCCCGGCCCGGGGCCTGCGCGTCTACCCCGAGACGGAACCGTTCGCCGCGGTCGAGGCGATGCCGGCCGCCGCCGGTCTGGTCGGCAACCACCGCTCCCGGCGCCCGGGCGAGGGCGGCGAACTGGCCGGTGTCCGCCCGTTCGCGCCCGGCGACCGGCTGCGCCGCATCGACTGGCGGGTCTCGCTGCGCACCCGCGACCTGCACGTGGCGGCCACCCTCTCCGACCGCGACGCCGAAGTGCTGCTGCTGCTCGACGTGCTCGGCGAGGCCGGCGCCTCGGGCGGGGTCAAGGGCAGCGCCTCGGTGCTGGACACGACCGTACGGGCGGCGGCGGCGATCGCCGAGCACTACCTCAAGCGCGGCGACCGGGTGTCGCTGCTCGAGTACGGCTCGTCCGGCCGCCGGTTGCGCCCGGCTACCGGTCGCCGCCAGTACCTGACCGTGCTCGAGTGGCTGCTCGACGTCCGGCCGGAGGAGAGCGACCACGTGCCCGGCAACCACGTCTTCGGCGTCCAGCACGTGTCGTCGGACGCGCTGGTGGTGGTGCTGACCCCGCTGGTCGATCCGCGGGCGGCCGACATGCTGGCCGGGCTGACCCAGTCCGGCCGGTACACCGTCGCGGTCGACACGCTGCCCGCCGGCCTGGCGCCGCCGCAGCGCAGCCCCTGGACGCCGCTGGCCTCCCGGGTGTGGCGGATCGAACGCGAGAACGTGCTCGGGCGGCTGCGGGAGCACGGCGTACCGGTGGTCGAATGGGCCGGCGCCGGCAGCCTCGACCTGGTGCTGCGCGACGTGGCGCGGCTAGCTTCGGCTCCGCGGGGGCGCTGATGCTCGAGTCGATCACCGCCCGCATCGATCGGAGCCGCCGCGCGGCCGGCCGGGCCACCCTGATGCCGCTCCTGATCCGCATCGGCCTCGCGCTGAGCTTCGTCCTGGCCATGATCGTGGCCTGGCCGTTCCAGATCGCGGCCAGCCGCTACCTGGTGGTCCTGTTCGTGATCGCCCTCTATCCGGCGATCGCCCCGCGCGGGCGCGCGGTGACGGTGGCGGTGCTGGTCGCGGTGGGCGGCTGGATCCTGCACACGACCTGGTTCGACGCCCGGGTGGCCCTGTGGCGGGTGCTCGCCCTGGCCACGCTCCTCTACCTCGGGCACACCCTGGCCGCGCTGGCCGCGGTCCTGCCGTACGACGCGCTGGTCAACCTGGACGTGGTGACCGGCTGGCTGGTCCGCGCCCTGCTGACGGTGCTGATCGCCGCCGTGCTGATCGTGGTCGCGCTGGGCCTGACGTCGGCGCTGGGTGGCAGCGCGTTCCTGATCGCCACCCTCGTCGGGCTGGCCGGCGCGGCCGGGGCGACGTTGTTGCTGGCGCGGCTGCTGCGACGTCCCTGACAGTTTGCCGCGGTCGGCCCACCCGATACGGTACGTATGCGCCCGGGTGGTGGAACGGCAGACACGGCCGCCTTAAAAGCGGCTGCCCCAAAAAGGCGTGCGGGTTCGAGACCCGCCCCGGGCACCGAGCGACTGCCTGTTACAGGTGATTTGTACTCTCAGGGTGCTCACAGCCGCTGCGTACGCCAGGTACGTGAATGGGCCGTACCCTGGAAAGACGCACACGACGTGCCACAACCTCAAGGGGAGGCTGGACACAGTGAAGTCTTCAAACCCGGTGCTGTCGCGCCTCGGCCAGGCGGCCGGTCGCGGACAAGCCGCGGGGTACGGACCGGCCGGGTACGGCCAGGCCTATCCCACGGGTCCTGGATATATGGCACCGCCCGCAGCCGCGGAACCGATGACGATCGACGACGTCGTCGTCAAGACGGTGACGCTGCTCGGCATCACCGGGATCTCGGCCATCGCCGCGTGGAACCTGATCCCCGACTCGATGCTCGGCGCCGCCTGGATCGGCGCGGCCGTCGTCGGCCTCGTCCTCGGCCTGATCATCTCGTTCTCCCGGATGGCCAACCCGGCGCTGGTCGTCGTCTACGCCGTTGTCGAGGGCACGTTCGTCGGCCTGGTCAGCAAGTTCTACCAGGAGTTCGCCGGCTACCAGGGGATCGTGCTGCAGGCGGTGATCGCCACCTTCGGCGTCTTCTTCATCATGGCGTTCCTGTACAAGTCCCGGGTCATCCGGGCGACGCCGCGATTCACCCGCGGCCTGATCGCGGCCATCGCCGGTGTGTTCGCGATCATGCTGATCAACTTCGTGCTGTCGCTGTTCGGCGTCAGCACCGGGCTGCGCAGCAACGGCGCGCTCGGCATCATCTTCAGCGTGGTCTGCATCGTCCTGGCGGCGTTGAGCTTCATCCTCGACTTCGACCAGATCGAGCAGGGCGTGCGGAACGGCCTGCCGAAGCGGTACTCCTGGACCGCCGCGTTCGGCATCCTGGTCGGCCTCATCTGGCTGTACCTGGAGATCCTGCGGCTGCTCAGCTTCACCTCAAGCCGGGATTGACGCCTCAACCCGCTGCGCCCGGCCCATCTCCCCATGAGCCGGGCGCGGCGCTGTTTGTAGGCTCGTTCTCTGTGGAAGCCTTCGCCGCCGTCATCGACCGCCTGCTGAACCAGGTCGGCCACTGGGAGCAGGGCCGCTGGTGGTCCCGGCCGTCGTCCCCGGCCTCAACCGAGGTCGCCCCGACGCGCGGCGATCTGGTGTACGCCCTGGTCCAGCGCCTGGCCGACCACGGTGCCGACGCCGAGGGCCGCCCGCGCCGCCCGGTGCCGCGCGAGCACGACCTGGTTTTGGCCGACCAACTCCGCGTCCTCGCCGACGACCTGCTGGCCGCGAGCGGACCAACGGCCGTCCTGCGGGCCGCCACGGACGACGTCGAAGCCGTCCGCCGCGCGATATGACTCTGCTGAGCCCGGTCGCTCGTGGCGGGCCGGGCCCGGCGGAAGAACGGCGGGTCAGCTCAGGCGTTCGATGACCATGGCCATGCCCTGGCCGCCGCCGACGCACATGGTTTCCAGGCCGATGTGCTTGTCGTGCCAGTCGAGCGAGTTGATCAGCGTGCCGGTGATGCGCGCGCCGGTCATGCCGAACGGGTGGCCGACCGCGATCGCGCCGCCGTTGACGTTCAGCTTGTCGATCGGGATGTTCAGGTCCCGGTAGGACGGGATCACCTGGGCGGCGAACGCCTCGTTGATCTCCACCAGGTCGATGTCGTCGATGGTCATCCCGGCCCGGCCCAGCGCCTGCTTCGTCGCCTCCACCGGGCCCAGGCCCATGATCTCCGGCGACAGGGCGGTGACGCCGGTGGACACGATCCGGGCCAGCGGCGTGATGCCCAGCTCGCGGGCCTTGGTGTCACTCATGACGACCACGGCCGCGGCGCCGTCGTTCAGCGGGCAGCAGTTGCCCGCGGTGACCCGGCCGTCGGGGCGGAACACGGGCCTGAGCTGCGACGTCGCCTCGATCGTGATGCCCGGGCGGGGGCCGTCATCGGTCGCCACGACCCTGCCCGACGGGGTCGTCACGGGGGTGATCTCGCGCTGCCAGAAACCGTCGGCGATCGCCTTCTCGGCCAGGTTCTGGCTGCGGACCCCGAACTCGTCCATGTCCTCACGGGTCACGTTCTTCAGCTGGGCCAGGTTCTCCGCCGTCTGACCCATCGCCATGTAGATGTCCGGGACCTGGTCGTCGGCCCGCGGGTCGTGCCAGGTCACGCCGCCCTCGGCCGCCTTGGTGGTCCGCGCCAGCGCATCGGCGAAACGAGGATTCTGCCAGCCTCCGCCGACCGCTTCCTGCGCGTCGGGCGGCAGCTGGTCGGAGTTTCCCCGTACGTACCGGGAAACGGTCTCGACCCCGGCCGAGACGAAGATGTCACCCTCACCGGCCTTGATGGCGTGGAACGCCATCCGTGTCGTCTGCAGCGACGACGCGCAGTACCGGGTGAGCGTGGCGCCGGGCAGGCCGTCCAGGCCGAGCAGGGTGGCCACCACGCGGGCCATGTTGAAGCCCGACTCGCCGCCGGGCAGGCCGCAGCCGAGGTAGAGGTCCTCGATCAGAGTGCGGTCGAGCTGCGGCACCTTGGCCAGCGCGGTGTCGATGATGGTGGCAGCCAGGTCGTCGGGGCGCAGTTCGGTGAGCGAACCCTTGAACGCGCGGCCGATCGGGGAGCGGGCGGTGGCGACGATGACAGCTTCCGGCATGGGCCCAGGTTAACTCGCCGGTAACATGCACCGGAAGCGAAACTTCGTCACACGGTCGCGTTCAGCGCCGCTTCCTCGACCGCGGGGTGCAGCGCGTGCGCCCACACCCGGTAGCCGTCCGCCGACGGGTGATAACCGTCGTAGCAGAGCGTCCCCGCATCGGCCCGGAACACCGCGCCGGTCTCCGCGGCCAGGTCGACCACCACGCCGCCGGCCTCGGTCACGGCCCGGGCCTGCGCCTTCGCCATCCGCCGGCCGACCAGCCCGGCCACCTGCCGCAGCGGCGGCGCGATGGCGCGGAGCGCCCCCAGGTCGGGACAGGTGCCCACGACCACCTCGACGCCGGCCGCGCGCAGCCGGCGAACGGCCGCGCCCAGATGGGCCGCCGCTTCTTCCGGCGTCCGCAGCGAGGTGGCGTCGTTCGAGCCGATCAGTACCACGGCCACGTCCGGCCGGTCGCCCAGCAGCGCCCGGGCCACCTGCGTGGCCAGGTCGGTCGAGCGGGACCCGGCCACCCCGACGCTGGACAGCAGCACGTGCCGCTCACCGGTGTCGGGCGTGCCCTCGGCCAGCAGCCGGGCGAGCTGGCCGCCGACGGTCTCGGACAGCCACTCGACGCCGACGCCGATCGCGGCCGAGTCGCCGAGCAGGACCAGCCGTACGGTCGGTGCCGCCGACGGGCCCATCGACGTCCGCAATGCCAGGCCCATGGTCGGTTTGGCGTACCGCCGCGCCCGCGCTGCGATCACCTCGCCGGCCAGCAGGGCGACACTGCTGACCATGCCGGCCAGAAGCGCCGTGCCGGTCGATTTGCCGATCCGTCCCGTCAGGCCTGCCATGTCGCCTCCTGCCGTGCCCTACGCGCTCGCATGGTCGTCCGGTGTCCACCCTACGGCGGTGGACGCCGACCGGCCGCTCGGAACGGGTTCGACCCCCCGTTCGACGCCCCGGGCGAACCACGGATGCTGCCGCAGCCGGGCCCACGCGCCGGCCGGGCCGTGCGACCGGCCGTCCACCCGGGCCGGGCTCACCTCGGTACCCGCCGCCCGGACCGCCTCCTGTGCCGCCTGCGGCAGCGACCGGACGCCCTCGGTGCCCTGCGGCGCCGGCCGTTCGTCCCGGCCCAGCGCGGCCATCAGCGTGGGCATGACCACCGACGCGGCCCGCGCGTACCCCTCCACGGACGGGTGGAAGTGGTCGGCGCCGAACATCCGGCCCGGATCGGCCGCGAAGGCCGGGCCGAGGAGGTCACCCAGCGACACCGAGTAGCCGCCGGCCTCGACCACCGCCACCGTCTGCTCGGCCGCCAGCTGCCGGCTCCAGGACCGGGCGAGCCAGCGCAGCGGAGGCTTGATCGGCTGGATGGTGCCGATGTCGGGACAGGTGCCGACGACCACGATGCAGCCGACCGCACGCAGCCGCCGGACCGCGTCCCCGAGGTGCCGGACCGCCGCCGCCCGGCCGGTCACGTGGGTGACGTCGTTGGCGCCGACCAGGATGACCGCGACCTCGGGCTGGTACTCCAGCGCCGCGTCCACCTGGTAGGGGAGGCCGGCCGACATCGAGCCCACCACCGCCAGCCGGTGCAGCTTGACCGGCCGGTGCAGGCGCCGGGCCACGCCGTTGGCCAGCAGCGCACCCGGCGTCTCGCGCGGCCGGTGCACGCCGTACCCGGCGGCGGACGAGTCGCCCAGGATCACCATGCTCAGCGGGCGGCCGGGGAATTTCGGCCCGTACAGTCCATCGCCCCGCGGCGGCGGCGCCTCGGCCATCGGGATGATCCGCCGGGCGTCGGCCGCCTGGCGCATCAGCAGGGCCAGGGACAGCCCGGCGACCCCGGCGGCCGTGCCGGTGACGCCGCCCGCGATCCGGCCAGCCCGCCTGATCTGATCCCAGTCCGCCTTCACTGTCTCTCCCGAACCTGCTCCCGTGCACTGCTCACCGGGTATTCGAGGCTATCTCGCGGGTGCGACATCTCGTCGTACGAACATCTCAGCGAGCGCCGGTGGCGCGCAGGCGTCATGCTGGGAAACATGGCCAGAAACCTCAAACGCGCCGCCGCGTTCACCGCGCTCGGCCGGGCGCTGATGTCCGGCCGCCGGGGTGGCCCATCGGTCCCCCAGCGGCTCTCCGCCCTTCCCCGGATGCTCAAGGCCACCGCCAAGGGCGAGTACGACGGAGGCCTCCGCCTGGCCCTGATGGCCGGCGCGGCCGTGTACATCGTCTCGCCGATCGACCTCATCCCCGAGGCGTTCCTGTTCGTCCTCGGGCTGGCCGACGACGCCGTGATGGTCGCCTGGCTGGCCGGGAGCATCCTGTCCGAGACGGAGCGCTTCCTGGAGTGGGAGAAGGAACGCGACCGCGTAGTCGTAATCTGAGGCGTGCGCTATTACGACAGTGTCGTCGACATCATCGGCAACACCCCCCTGGTCCGACTGACGAGTGTCACCGACGGCATCACCGCGACGGTGCTGGCCAAGGTGGAGTACTTCAACCCCGGCGGGTCGGTGAAGGACCGCATCGCGCTGCGCATGGTGGAGGACGCCGAGAAGGCCGGGCTGCTCCAGGCGGGCGGCACGATCGTCGAGCCGACCAGCGGCAACACCGGCGTCGGCCTGGCTCTGGTGGCGCAGCGGCGCGGGTACCGGTGCGTCTTCGTCTGCCCCGACAAGGTCAGCGAGGACAAGCGCAACGTGCTCAAGGCGTACGGCGCCGAGGTCGTGGTCTGCCCGACCGCGGTGGCGCCGGAGGACCCGCGCTCGTACTACAACGTGTCCGACCGCCTGGCCCGGGAGATTCCCGGCGCCTGGAAGCCCGACCAGTACAGCAACCCGGCCAACCCGCGCTCGCACTACGAGCAGACCGGCCCCGAGCTGTGGGACCAGACGGCCGGCCGGATCACCCACTTCGTGGCCGGCGTGGGCACCGGCGGCACCATCTCCGGCGTCGGGCGCTACCTGAAGGAACAGGGCCCGGTCCGGGTCGTCGGCGCCGACCCGGAAGGTTCGGTCTACTCCGGCGGGACCGGCCGCCCGTACCTGGTCGAGGGCGTCGGCGAGGACTTCTGGCCGGCCACGTACGACCGCTCGATCTGTGACGAGGTCATCGAGGTGTCCGACTCGGACTCGTTCGACATGACCCGCCGCCTCGCCCGCGAGGAGGGCCTGCTGGTCGGCGGCTCGTGCGGGATGGCCGTGGTCGCCGCGCTGCGCGTCGGCCGCCACGCCGGCCCCGACGACGTGATCGTGGTCCTGCTCCCCGACGGCGGCCGCGGCTACCTGTCCAAGATCTTCAACGACGAGTGGATGAGCCGGTACGGCTTCCTGCACGCCACCGACGGCACCCCCACGGTGGCGAACATGCTGGCCAACAAGGACGGCCGGGTTCCGCCGCTGGTCCACGTGCACCCGACGGAGACGGTGCGGGACGCGATCGACTACATGCGCGAGTACGGCGTCAGCCAGCTCCCGGTGCTCAAGGCCGAGCCGCCGGTGGTGACCGGTGAGGTGGCCGGTTCGATCGCGGAGAAGGCGCTGCTGGACGCCCTGTTCACCGGCCACGCCCACCTGCACGACACGATCGAGCGCCACATGAGCGACCCCCTCCCGATGATCGGCGGCGGCCAGCCGGTCAGCGAGGCGGTGTCCCTGCTCGAGAACGCCGACGCCGCCATGGTCCTGATCGACGGCAAGCCCGCGGGCGTGCTCACCCGCCAGGATCTGCTGGCCCACGTCTCGTGACCCGTCTGCGCAAGATCAAGTTCATGTCGTAGCTCGGTGGGGCGTACAGACCGTCGCTCCCGCCGAGGGTCGGGGCCGGCGATCCAGTCGCCTGGCGGCTCCTGACCGGATCCCCGTCCCCTCCACGCCCGTGCAGCGGCCACCCGGCCGCCTGGGTGGCCGGGCCCCCGGCGCCCCGGCCACCGCCCCGCCCGCCTCCGCGCCACACTGCCGTACCACAGGAGCGCGCCAGTGGTACGGCAGTGTGGCGCGGAGGCGTCCCGGGCAGGTACGTGAGTGTGCCGGGCCGGTGCCTCGAGTGTGCTGTGGCGCCGCTGCGTGGCCGATCGGCACTGTGAGGTGCCAGTGGTACAGCGCTGGGCGTGTCGGTCGGCGTGTCGCACCGTGGTGTACCACTGGAGCGCTCCAGTGGTACACGAGCGTGGTCGGCGGCACCGTGACGTGCCAGTGGTACACGAGCGTGGTCGCCGGGCGTCCCCGCGCAGCTGAGTGAGTGTGCCGGGCCGGCGCCTCGGGTGTGCTGTGGTGCCGCTGCGTGGCCGGTCGGCACTGTGAGGTGCCAGTGGTACAGCGCTGGGCGTGTCGGTCGGCGTGTCGCACCGTGGTGTACCACTGGAGCGCTCCAGTGGTACACGAGCGTGGTCGGCGGCACCGTGACGCGCCAGTGGTACACGAGCGTGGTCGGCGGCACCGCGACGCAGGAGGCACGCGAGCGTGGCCGGCGCGTCAGCGCGCCGTTGCCAGCGCGACGGTGCAGCCACCAGCCGGAGCCGCCCCGTACACCGGGCCGCGAGCAAACCCGCCGCCGCACCCGTCAGCCTGAGCGGCTCACGCGCGAGTGAGCAACCGAGCGCCGCTCAGCTCAGCTCAACTCGGCCGGGACAGTGACCACGTCGACCAGGGCGTTTTTGCGCAGGACGGTCAGCGGCAGGTTGGTGCCGATGGCCGGGCCCAGCATCAGGCGCTGCAGGGCCTGGACGCTCTGGACGGGCCGGCCGCCCGCGCTCAGCAGCACGTCGCCGAGGTACACGCCGGCGGTTCCGGCGGGGCTGCCGGGGACCACCTCGACCACGCGCAGGCCGAGCTTCTGGCCCAGCCGCTCGGAGAGCTGCGGGGACAGCGGCACCGGCATGCCGGCGATGCCCAGCCAGGCCCGGCGGACCCGGCCGTTGCCGACCAGCTCGCCGATGATGTGCCGGGTCGTCGCGTTGATCGGGACGGCGAGGCCCAGGCCGTACCCGGCGACCGCGGTGTTGATGCCGACCACCGTGCCGGTGGAGTCGGCCAGCGCGCCCCCCGAGTTGCCCGGGTTGAGCGCCGCGTCGGTCTGGATGACGCTGTCGATGATCCGTACCCGGCGGCCGTCCCGGGCGGGCAGCGACCGGCCCAGGCCGGAGACCACCCCGGCGGTGACCGAACCGGCCAGGCCCATCGGGTTGCCGACGGCGACGACGAGCTGGCCGATGCGTAGCTGGTCGGCGTCGCCGAGCGGGGCCGCGGGGGCGCCGACGGTCTGCACGCGGACCACCGCGAGGTCGGACAGCGCATCGGCGCCGACCACGTCGAACCGGGTTTCGGTGCCGTCGGCGAAGGCGGCCGTGCCGCTGGTCGCCCCGGCCACCACGTGTGCGTTGGTGAGCAGGAAGCCGTCGTCGGTGAAGGTCACGGCCGAACCCGCGCCGGCCCCGCGCGAGGTCCGGACCGACAGGGCGGCGACAGTGGGAAGGAGGCTGGCGGCGACGCCGGTGACCACACGGCTGTAGGCATCGAGTGCCTCGGATTCGACGCCGGTGTGTTCGGTATCCATGACCTGCTCAACACCTGCGAAAACGTGACCCATCCCGGGTCGGCGTCCGCCCAAAGCGAACACCGGTTACGGAATGTGCCGACAATCGCACAGAAAGTCCGGCAGTCAACCCGTACGCGGCGGTTGTATCTGTCGTGACGGAGGTCGCCGTACGAACGGAGGGGGCAGCAATGGTCGAGGTGGACCGGGCCGAACCGGCCGACGTCGTGGACCGGCTGCTCTGGCAGGACGCCCAGTTGATGCTGGGCCGGCACGCGGAACCCGACCGCGACGGGCTCTGCGTCTGGTGTGGATGGCAGTGGCCGTGTGCGCCCCGCCGTTTGGCGGAACGCGCCGACGCCGCCTCCCGCCGGCCGTACCGCTCGGAACAGGCGTGGACGCTCCGGCACGACATGAACAGCATCCGAACGCCGTCGCGCAGGCACATGGTCGCCCGCAACCGAGGATCGTTCGACCGATAGCCCGCACAACTGCATGCGCTCTCCTGCGGTGACGCCGCCGTGCCCCGCCAGCATGACGGCTCACCGCGCCAGACCCGCCCGCACATCGGAAACGACCAGCACGCCTCCGCTGGTCTGCGCCTCCGGCCAGGCGCAACTCCCGATCCGGGCGGGCACAGTGGGCGGGAGCGCGCTCGACCAACGGTTCCCCCGCATTCACTCGGTCGCGCGCTCCCGCCCACCAGACCACCGATAGCGAAGCTGTTTCACCGGTACGCCGCCCCACTCCTCGACCCGCGACGTGCCGTCGAACGTCCAGCCGCCCGCCGCGTAGAACCGGCGCGCCCGGTCGTTGCCGTCCAGCACCCACAGCACCGCCCGGTCACCCAGGTGGGCCAGCGCGTCGACCATCAGCAGCTTCCCGGCACCGTGCCCCACGTAGGACGGGTCGACGTGGATCGCGTTCAGGATCATCACGCCGGGCGTCTCGTCCGGTCCGAGGTAGCTGAAGCCGACGATCCGGTCGCCGTCGACGGCTACGGTCATCCGGTGCTCGTCCCGCTCCCACCTCCAGCGTTCGGTCCACCACTCGGCCATGCTGTCCGGGCTGCCGAAGGCCAGCGCCGCGGGCGGCAGAAGCCCGGCGTACGCGTCGACCCGCGACCGGTAGTGCAACCGTCCGACCGCATCGAGGTCGGAGTCCCGGGCGGCCCGCAGAGTGATCATCGGGCCGGCACCGGGATCCGCATCAGGTCCTCGGCCACGATGATCTCCCCGTCGAACTCGGCCCGGGCCTCGTCCAGGAACCGCGCCGGGTCCGGGTAGCGCTGCGAGAAATGCGTCAGGACCAGTGTCCGCACGCCCGCCTGCCGCGCCACCGACGCGGCCTGCCCCGCCGTCAGGTGCCCGACCATCCCGGCCAGCTCGCGGTCTTCCAACAGGAACGTCGACTCGATGACCAGCAGGTCCGCCCCCTCAGCGAGCGCGAACACGTTGTCGCAGAGGCCGGTGTCCATCACGAACGCGAACCGCTGCCCCGGCCGGACCACGCTCACCTGATCGATCGAGACCCCGCCCCGCCGCCCGGTCCGCTGCAATTCCCCGACGGCCGGTCCGCTGATGCCGTACGCGGCCAGCCGTTCCGGGAGCAAGCGGCGCCGGTCGGGCTCGACCAGGCGGTACCCGTACGCCTCGACGGAATGCCGGAGCGGCAGCGCGGTGAGCCGCCCGGCGGAGGTCTCGGCCGACCAGCCCGCGCCGACCGGCTCCGGGCGTACGTCCGCGTTGTCCCAGAAGCTGGTGGCGAACCGCAGACGCTCGTAGAACTCGAGGCCGGACGGCGGGAAGTGGACGACGACGGGGTGCGGCACGCGGTCCAGGGAGATCCGCTGGAGCACGCCGGGCAGGCCCAGGCTGTGATCGCCGTGGAAGTGGGTGACGCAGATCCGGGTCAGCGGGCTGACCGTGACTCCGGCCAGCGTCATCTGCCGCTGGGTGCCCTCGCCCGGATCGAACAGGATCGTCTCGCCGTCCCAGCGCAGCAGGTAGCCGTTGTGATTGCGGGTGCGGGTCGGCACCTGGCTGGCGGTGCCCAGGACCACCAACTCGCGCATCGGAACGCTCCCTACACATGAAAGCGACCCCCGGGGACTTCCACGTTCCGTAGAACGTGGTCCGGTCGGACAAGGCCGGATCCCCGGGGGTCGGGTGGCTATCGCAAATTCGCCGGACCGCTGCCACACGGTCTCGACACTCTTTGAAGCTGTCGAGGACAGCGGCTAGCGGACAGCCACCTCACGAGTCCCGTTGCTATACAACTTCGGACCACCTCCCTTCACGTGTACGGCCACGTTAACCAACTCCGGGGCCGGACGACAACGCTTTTAACGTCACTAGAGACGTGGGAATACCCGGGGAGACAATCCGGTACCTTCCACCACGAGCGACGCCGGGCCGACGATCTGCGGATCCGGCCGGCCGACGATGTCCGCGTCCTTGTCGTCGTACTCGAAGCGGTTCAGCACGTGCCGGACCGCTTCCAGGCGGGCGCGCTTCTTGTCGTTGCTCTTCACCACGGCCCAGGGCGCGTCGGCGGTGTCGGTGTAGAAGAACATCGCCTCCTTGGCCTCGGTGTACTCGTCCCACTTGTCCAGCGACTGGATGTCGTTGGGGGAGAGCTTCCACTGCCGGACCGGGTCGACCTGGCGGATCGCGAACCGGGTCCGCTGCTCGGCCTGGGTCACCGAGAACCAGAATTTGACCAGGTGGATACCCGACCGGGTGAGCATCCGCTCGAGGTCCGGCGCCTCTCGCATGAACTCCAGGTACTCCGGCCGGGAGCAGAACCCCATCACCCGCTCGACGCCGGCCCGGTTGTACCAGGAGCGGTCGAACAGCACGATCTCCCCGGCCGAGGGCAGGTGCCCGATGTAGCGCTGGAAGTACCACTGGGTGCTTTCCCGCTCGTTCGGCTTCTCCAGCGCCACCACCCGGGCTCCACGCGGGTTCAGGTGCTCCATGAACCGCTTGATCGTGCCGCCCTTGCCGGCTGCGTCGCGCCCCTCGAACAGGATGACGATCCGCTCGCCGGTGGCCTTGACGAAGTTCTGCAGCTTCAGCAGCTCGATCTGCAGCAGGCGTTTCTGGTGGTCGTACTCGGCGCGCGGCATGCGCTCGTCGTAGGGGTAGTCCTCGCGCCAGGTGTCGACCGGGCTGCCGTCCGCATTGAGCAGCACCGGGTCGTCGTCATCGTCGTCCGCGACCTGGTAGCCGGCCAGTTCCGCGATCGCTCCCGCGTACGGCGGCGTGGTCTGCTCGTCCTCGTAGTGTCTCTGCTCCGCCTGCATGGGGGATGTCTACCCATCCGCGCCGACGCCTCACACGGGCCCAGGTGTCTCACAGATGTACGGGAGGTGAACGTCAGGCGATCCACCTGCGGACGGCGGATCGGCCCGCCGCCGCGATCACGACCGGGAGCTCCCCGTAGGTGTCCCGGCCGATCTGCTGCTGCCGGGCGTAGAGGACGCCGTACGGGAATCCGTCGCTCGCGTCGCGGGACAGCTCGCGCAGGATCTCCCGGGCGACCAGCGAGTCCTGGTGCGCGCCCAGCACGTCCTGCAGATCGGTCAGCGCACTGGTCAGGTGCTTGGCCGGCTTGCCGGTGCCGGGCACGAAGACCTCGACCGCGTACCGCGCCCGCTTGTACGCCTTGCGGGCCTCGTGCAGCTCTGCGTCCACGCCGTCGGCGACCGCCTGGTCCAGCAGGGCGTCGGCCTTGTGCAGCGCCTTGCGGGCCCGGCCGAGCGGCTCCATCTCACCGTGGAAGGCCGGTCCGGCCAGCCGGTCGATCGCATCCAGCAGGCTCAGGTAGCGGTGGGAGTTGAGGTCGGCGGCCAGCGCCGCCCGGCCGGCCGCAACCTTGGCCTCCAGGTGGTCGCGGATCCGGTCGGCCACCGGCGCGAACTCACTTCCCTGCTCGCGCACCCCGGTCAGCAGCTTCTTCTCCAGCACCTGACCGTCGCGGACCTCGCCCAGCTGCCCGGCCAGCCACTTCAGCTCCGGCGCGACCGCAGTCGCCAGGTCGGCGTCGAAGGAGCGCTGGAACGTCTTCAGGGTGCTGCGCAGGCGCCGCGTGGCCACGCGCATCTTGTGCACGGACTCCTCGTCCCCATGCCGTACGCCCGGGTCGAACTCGGCGATCGTGTCGCGCTGCTCCCGGGCGTACCGCAGGACGGGGTCGTTCTTGATCTTCTCGGGCTTGCCGGCCAGACGGTCGCCGAGGGCGCGGGCGAGCTTCGACGGCCCCGCGGCGGGCGTGGCGCCGGCCTTGAGCAGGTGGCGCTCGACCACCTTGAGCAGACGCGGCCCGCCGTCGACGAGCTCGACTTCGACCTCCTGCCAGCGCTGCTCGCGGCCGCCGGTCTCGGCCGTGACCTGGTCCTGCGCGATCAGAGCGAGCGTACGGCCGTCCGCGTCCCGCAGCGGGGTCTCCACCCGGCGGGTCCGCAGCCGCGCCACCGGCTCCAGGGCCTGCTCGCGGATGATCGCCCGCACCTCGTCGGCCATCTCCGCCGGAACGGCCTCTCCGTCGAGGGGCAGTCGGTGCTCGGTCCGGGTCGAGCCGTCGCCCGGGGTCTTCAGATGCCAGCCGGCGTCGTCGCCGCCGGTCCGCCGGCGCAGCGTCCGCCGGTTCCGGGCCAGGCGCAGGTCCCCGGTGTCGAAATAGGTGGCGTCGAGGTCGTGAACCGCGGCCTCGGCGGCACCTTCCAGCGTCGGCAGCTGGAAATCGGCGGGGACGTCGTACTTGCGCTCGGTTTCGTCGGCGATCTGCATCCTGTCAATTCTGCCCGCCGCCGGCGCGCTCACACAGGCTTAGTGCATTGGCAGCGAGATTTCTGCCTGCGCACAGCGGTTTCACAGCCCTGCCGGTCACAGTTTGTTCAGCCGGAGCTTCCCGTACGAACCGGGTGCGCTCCGCGGCCTGACCAGTGCCGCCCTGTCCGCCGCCCCGGACGGGGCGGCACTTTTCTCACCGGTCTCTGGTCCGCAGATACGTGGCCCGGGAGTACTGGGCGGCGGCCGCCCCGTAGTACATCATCGCCTGGTTCACGTTGAAGCTGGTCTCGCTCAGCGCCTTCTTCGCGTTCGCCGTCTCCGACCAGCGGATCTCGGCGTCGGAGACACTGATGCCACGCCGCACGCAGCGCTGCCGGTTCAGTTCCTGGCCGAGCTTGAAGTTCTCCAGGGCGCTCTCGGCCTGGCGCATCATCGCGCGGCCCTTCTCCATCAGCGCCTCGGCCAGAGTCCAGGAAACCCGTTCGTCGTCGTTGTGAAATGGCGCCATGACGCCTCCCCCGCGAAGACATCTCTCCGATTCGTCCAGCCTCCAGTCTGCGGCGGCATCCTCGCCCGTGTCGATCTCCGTCACCCGTCCCGGTTACCGCCCACTCGGAGATCATGAGATTTCGCGTAAGGCGGCACATCGTGTCAGACGGCCAGGTCGAACACCTGGGAAGCGCGGCGTCGGAAAACCTCGGCATTACAGGTGAAGGACGATGCGGAGAGCCGCGTCCACTGCTGTCATCTCGTCGCGCGAGAGGTGGCCGACGACGCGGCCGAGGCGTTCGGGCTGGATCGCGGCGGCCTGTTCAGCGAGGACGTAGGTCGTCTTGCCGTTGATTTCGATCTCTGGCCGGAAGCTTGTCGGCCTGGCGCCGGTCGAGGTGGGGGCAACGAGCAGGGTGGACAGGGGCAGCAGATCGGACTGGATCACCACAGCGAATCGGTTGCCGCGCTGCTCATGCCCCCGCGCCTCCCGGGGAGCCTTCAGCTCGTGGACGTCACCACGCACGGAGGGACTCCATGTCAGCGAGCACCGATCGAGCTTCAGCCACATCGTCCGGATCGGCGGCGACCGCCTCAGCCTCGGCGCGCAGCCGTTCGGCCCGGCGGAGACGCCACGCAGCGAGGATCGCCTCTCGAATGACCTGGGATCGGTCCCGATCCCCGGAGGTCAGCTCCGCCAGAGCGGCGTCCACATCTTCGTCCGCACGAAATGTAATAGTACTCATAACACAAATCGTAATACGACTCGGCGGCTCCGTCGAGCAGCAGTTCAGGCGTCGGTCTTGGCGACGCCGATCGGGCAGGTCAGGCCGTTCGGGCCGTGGTTGCAGTAGCCGTACGGGTTCTTGGCGTCGGACAGGTACTGCTGGTGGCCGTCCTCGGCGTAGTAGAACGTGGTCAGCGGCTTGATCTCGGTGGTGATCGCGCCGTGGCCGGCCTTGGCCACCACGGGGGCGAAGGCCTCGCGCGACGCCGAAGCCGTCGCCAACTGGGCCTCGGTGGTGGAGTAGATCGCCGACCGGTACTGGGTGCCGCGGTCGTTGCCCTGGCGCATGCCCTGGGTCGGGTTGTGGTTCTCCCAGAACGCCTTCAGCAGCGTCTCGTACGACACCTTCGCCGGGTCGTACACGACCTGGACGACCTCGGCGTGACCGGTCGAGCCGGAACACGTCTCGGCGTACGTCGGGTTGGGGGTGAACCCGCCGGCGTAACCGGCCGAGGTCGACCAGACCCCGGGGATCCGCCAGAAGATGCGCTCGGCGCCCCAGAAGCACCCCAGGCCGAACACGGCCACCTCGTATCCGGCCGGCCACGGGCCCTTCGTCGAAGTCCCGAGCACCAGGTGCGTCGAAGCCACCGGCATCTCGCGCGGGCGGCCGGGCAGAGCCTTCTCGGGCGTGGGCAGCTCGGTCTTCTTGAACAGCTTGAACATGTCAGGCACAACGCCGGGCGAACCGGAGTCCTTACCCGAGCTCGGCGGCGATGCGCTTGGCGTAGTCGCGGGTCTCGTCGTCGTCGGCGTACTTCGTCCGGGGCCAGAAGAAGCCGCGGAGCCCGTCGCCCTTGGTCCGCGGGACGACATGGGTGTGCAGGTGCGGCACCGACTGCGACACGATGTTGTTGATCGCCACGAACGTGCCCTGGGCGCCGAGCGCGGCGGGCACGGCGGCCGCCACCGATCGCACGAGCCCGAAGTATCCGGGCAGGTCGGCGGGTGACAGATCGGGCAGGGTGACCACGTGGTCGCGCGGGGCCACCAGGACGTGACCCTTGAACACCGGGCGGATGTCGAGGAAACCCACCCCGGCCGGCGAGTCCACGACCTTGAACGCGGGCACGGTACCCGCCAGGATCCCGCAGAAGAGGCAGTCCGCCATCTCCGAAGACTAGCCTTGACCGACATGACCGCTGACGCTCACGGCTTCGACACCATCGCCATTCACGCCGGCCAGGATCCGGACCCGCGTACGGGCGCGGTGGTGACGCCGATCTACCAGACGTCCACCTTCGCGCAGGACGCGGTCGGCGCCCCGCGGCTGGGATACGAGTACAGCCGCTCGTCCAACCCGACCAGGGACGCGCTGCAGGAATGCCTGGCGGCGATCGAGGGCGGCCGCCGCGGCCTCGCCTTCGCCAGTGGTCTGGCGGCCGAGGACACGCTGCTGCGGACCGTCTGCCGGCCCGGCGACCACGTGGTCATCCCGTCCGACGCGTACGGCGGCACGTACCGGCTCTTCGCCAAGGTCCTGCAGAACTGGGGCCTGGACTGGACCGCCGCGCCGCTGGACGACCTGGACGCGATGCGGGCGGCGTTCCGGCCCGGGCACACCCGGTTGATCTGGGTCGAGACGCCGACCAACCCGCTGCTGACCGTCGCCGACATCGCCGCGCTGGGCGAGCTCGCCCACGAGTACGACGCGCTGCTGGTGGTGGACAACACCTTCGCCTCGCCGTACCTGCAGCAGCCGATCGCGCTCGGCGCCGACATCGTCGTCCACTCCACCACCAAGTACCTGGGCGGCCACTCCGACGTGGTCGGCGGCGCCCTGGTCGCGGCCGACGACGGGATGGGCGAGGACCTGGCCTTCCACCAGAATGCGATGGGCGCGGTGCCCGGTCCCTTCGACGCGTGGCTCACCCTGCGCGGAATCAAGACCCTGGGCGTACGGATGGATCGGCACTGTGACAACGCCGAGCGGATCGTGGCGTTCCTGAGCGAGCACGCGGCCGTGGCCGTCTGCAACTCCACCAAGTTGTTCGTTCTGGCCGAGTCGCTGGGCGGGGTCGAGTCGCTGATCGAGCACCCGGGTCGGATGACGCACCTGTCGGCTGCCGGCTCGCCGCTTGAAGTCCCCGCCGATCTCGTGCGACTGTCTGTCGGCATCGAGACCGTTGACGATCTGCTCGCCGACCTGGAGCAGGCGCTCGGCTGAGGTCCTTCACAGACGGAGCGGGCCATGGACGAACTGACGAAGACCTGGGTGGGGGCGACCGCCAAACAGATCGCCCGAGCCGTACGACGCGGGGACGCGAGCGCCACCCAGGTCGTCGCCGACCACCTCGAGCAGATCGCGATCAGCGACCCGGAGCTGAACGCGTTCCGGGTGGTCCGCGCCGGCCAGGCGCTGGCCGAGGCGGAACAGGTCGACGAGCAGGAGGACCTGGCCAACCTGGCGCTGGCCGGCGTGCCGGTGGCAGTCAAGGAGAACACCGCGCTGGCCGGCCTGCCGGTGTGGAACGGCTCGGTGGCGGCCCGGACCGGGGTCGCCGAGAAGGACCACGAGGTCGTCCGGCGGCTGCGCGGCGCGGGCGCGGTGGTCGTCGGCATCACCCGGATGCCGGAACTCGGCCTGTGGGGAACCACGGACGGCCCGGACGGCCCGACCCGCAACCCGTGGTCGCTGGACCGGACGCCGGGCGGCTCGTCCGGCGGCGCCGCCGCAGCGGTTGCGGCCGGGCTGGTGCCGATCGCGCACGGCAACGACGGCCTCGGGTCGATCCGCATCCCGGCGGCGAACTGCGGCCTGGTCGGGCTCAAGCCGGGCAAGGGCGTGGTGCCCTGCGACCTCGGTGTGGACGACTGGTTCGGGCTGGTCGAGCACGGCATGCTGGCGACCACGGTGGCCGACGCGGCGCTCGGCTTCAGCGTGCTCGCCGGGCGCCGGCCGGTGTCGCTGGTCGAGCCGCCGCGGCTGCGGGTCGGGGTGTCGCTGCGGTCGCCGGTGGCCGGGATCCGGCCCGACGAGGCCAACCGGTCGGCGGTCAGCACGGCGGCCAAGCTGCTGGTCGGGGCCGGGCACGACACGGTGACGGCCGACCCGGTGTACCCGGTCAAGCTCGGCGCGGCCGCGCTGGCGACCTGGTTCGCCTCGGCCCACCGCGAGGTCGAGGCGGCCGGGCTGGACAAGTCCGCGATCCAGCCGCGGACCCGGCGCCACGCCCAGCTCGGCAAGATCGCCTGGGACCGCGGCTGGGTGACGCAGGAGCAGCGGGACGGCTGGCGGGAGCGGTCCATCCAGTTCTTCGCCGACCGCAACGTCGACGTGCTGCTGACCCCGGCGCTCGCCTCCACGCCACCGCCGGCGGGCGGCCACTACGACGCCGGGTGGCGGCCGAACATGCTGGTCAACACGCGGTACGCGCCGTACGCGGCGCCCTGGAACATGGCCGGTCTGCCCGCGATCGTCGTTCCGGTGGGCGTACGGCCGGATGGTCTGCCGTTGGGCGTGCAACTCGTCGGCCCGCCCGACTCGGAGATGCTGCTGCTCGCGCTCGCCGGTCAGTTCGAGGTGGCCAACCCGTGGCAACGGGTGAACATGGTCTAGTGGAACGATCGAGGCATGACGTCTGCGCTTGATCTGCTCACGCTGGCCGACATCGAGGCCGCCCGGGAGCTGCTCACCGGGGTGGTGCGGACCACGCCCCTGGAGAATTCGCGCCCGCTGAGCCTGACCCTGGGCGTGCCCACCTGGCTCAAGTGTGAGAACCAGCAGCGGGCGGGGTCGTACAAGGTGCGCGGGGCGTACACCCGGATGTCCCGGCTGACCGCGGACGAGCGGGCTCGCGGGGTGGTCGCGGCCAGCGCCGGCAACCACGCCCAGGGGGTCGCGCTGGCCGCCGGGCTGCTGGGCATCCGCAGCACGGTCTTCATGCCGGAGAACGCCCCGCTGCCCAAGGTCTCGGCGACCAAGGGGTACGGCGCCGCGATCGAGTACGCCGGGATCAGCGTCGACGACGCCCTGGTGGCGGCCAAGGCGTACGCCGAGGCCACCGGCGCCGTGCTGATCCACCCGTTCGACCACCCGGACGTCATCGCCGGCCAGGGCACGGTCGGTCTGGAGATTCTCGAGCAGTGCCCGGAGGCGGCCACGATCGTGGTGCCGACCGGTGGTGGCGGCCTGCTCTCCGGGATCGCCGTCGCGGCCAAGGCGCTGAAGCCGGCCATCCGGGTGATCGGCGTGCAGGCCCGCGGGGCCGCCGCCTACCCGCCGTCGCTGGCCGCGGGTTCGCCCCAGAGGGTGCCGGCGCCGGCCACCATCGCCGACGGCATCGCCGTGCTGCGTCCCGGGGATCTGACCTTCGCGCACGTCAGCAAGCTGGTCGACGAGGTCGTCACGGTCACCGACGACGACCTCTCGGCTGCGCTGCTGTTGCTCCTGGAGCGGCACAAGATGCTGGTCGAACCGGCCGGGGCGGCGGCCGTCGCGGCGTTGCTGACCGGTGCCGTCGACCCCGAGGCGACCCCGGTGGTGGCCGTGCTGTCCGGCGGCAACATCGACCCGATGCTGCTGCTGCGGGTGATCGAGCACGGGCTGGCCGCGGCCGGGCGGTTCCTGCGCCTGTCCGTCCGCTGCGGTGACCAGCCGGGCGAGCTGGCCCGGCTGCTGACCGAGATCGCCGGGGAACGGGCCAACATCGTCGATGTGTCGCACTCCCGGCAGAACCCGCGACTGAACTTCGGCGAGGTCGAGGTGGCGCTGTCGGTGGAGACCCGCGGACCCGACCACTCGGCCGCGCTGATGGGCAAGCTGCGGGGGATGGGTTATCCGGTCGTGCTGCTGTCCGGCCGGACGCCGTAAACCCGGTCGCGATCACGGCCGCATCTGCGGGAGTATTCCGTCGTGGCCGCATCGATCACCGGCGTTGCCGATCCCTGCCCACGCTGCGCGGTGCCACAGACCACCGCGCGCGGGGCGGCGCCGTGGTGCCCGGCCTGCGAGTTCGGTCTGGACCGGTTCGAGCCGGACCGGGCGCGGGCCGAGTTCGGCCGGGGCTGGCTCGACCGGCGGCTGCACCGGGTGGCGTACCGGTTGACGGCCGGCCAGTTCGCGGCGCTCCGGCGGGCGCCGCTGACCGGCCGCTCGGTCACCGTCGCCCGGGTGATCACGCTGACGGCGGCGGTGCTGCTGATCCTCGGGGTGCTCGCCGTGGCGGCGGTCGGCGGGTGGCTGATCGCGGACGACTTCAACGGCGTCACCACGCTGTTCGGGGTGGTGCTGGTCGGCCTGGCCTACGCGCTGCGGCCGCGGCTGGGCCGGCTGCGGGACCTGCCCGACGACATCGAGTGGCTCGACCGCGCGTCCGTACCGGCGGTGTTCGCGCTGGTCGAGCGGGTCGCGGCCGAGATCGGGGCGCCCGTCCCGCACCGGGTCGGGCTCAGTCCCGGCTTCAACGCCTTCACCGTCACGGTCGGGTTGCGCCGCCGCCGGGTGCTGTGCGTGGGCGCGGCCCTGTGGGCGACGCTCGGACCGGCCGAACGGGTCGCGCTGCTCGGCCACGAGCTGGGCCACTTCGTCAACGGGGACCTGCGCCGTGGCCCGCTCAACCAGGCCGCCGAGACCACCCTGGGCAAACTCGCCTACCTGCTGAGCCCGTCCGAGGACGGCCGCAGCGCCGGGTTCCTCACCATGGTCGCGGCGCTGCTGGTCGGCGCGGTCATGTGGGTGCTGTCCACGCTGATCTTCGGGGCGCACCTGTTGCTGGTCTGGGTGAGCCAGCGCGACTCCCAGCGGGCCGAGTACCTGGCGGACGAACTGGCCGCCCGGGTCGCCGGGACGACGGCCGCGGTCCGGCTGTTCGACCAGATGCTGATCAGCACCTCGATCGACACCGTGGTCCGCCGCGAGGCGCGGGCCGGCCGGTGTGCCGAGGCCTGGTACGCGGCGGCCGAGCGGGCGCGCGGCAACCTGGCGCCGGCGCTTCCGGGTCTGCGTCAGCTGAGCCGCCGGGACGAGGTGTCGCTCTTCGCCTCGCACCCGCCCACCGGATTACGGGCCACGATGCTCGAGCAACGCCCGGCCCGGCCGGCGGCGATCACCTTGACCGCCCCCGAGTCCGGGCGGATCGACGCCGAGCTGGCCGGTCACTACGAACGCGTACGGCGCGAACTGGCTTACTAGCCCCCGAAGGGCGCGAAGCTGACCACCGTGACCTTGATGTCGGAACCGCTCGGGGCGGTGTAGGTGACGGTCTGACCCGGGCCGGCGCCGAGGATGGCCTTGCCCAGCGCCGATTCCGGGCTGTAGACGGTCAGGTCGGTGGTCGCCGCGATCTCCCGCGAGCCCAGCAGGAAGGTCTCGGTGTCGGTCTTGTCGTCGTCGAAGTAGATGGTGACGACCGACCCGGGCGCGACCTCGCTGGCCTGCGTCGCCTCGCCGACCTCGGACGTACGGAGGAACTCCTTGAGGTACTGGATCCGGCCCTCCTGCTTGCCCTGCTCCTCGCGGGCGGCGTGGTAGCCCCCGTTCTCCCGCAGGTCGCCCTCCTCGCGGCGGGCGTTGATCTCCGCCGCGACCGTGGGCCGCGCGGCGATCAGGTCGTCGAGTTCGGCCTGCAGCCGGTCGTAAGCCTCCTGGGACAGCCAGGTCTTCGACGCCTCGGGACTGGGCACGGTCGATCTCCTTGTGTGCGGGGCGGAACGAGGGTTCTGTGTTGCGCCGAGTAGTGGTCGATCTGAACGGAGCGAATCACCTAGCTTACCAGCGGTGGACATACTGACTGGATTGCTCGATCTTGCACCATTCAGACGGACGTGCAACAGCCTCAGCTTGCGGGTCCGCACTGGAGCACGTCGCCGGCCGACGCCTTGGCGCTGGTGGTGACCAGTTCGTTCGCCTGCACCGAGGTGTCACCACCGGAGGCCCGCACGATCACCGTGCGCCGGCCGACCTCGTTGCCGTCGTAGTCCCGGGCGCGGATCGTGCAGCTCGCCGCCCCGCCCGCCGGTACGTTGACCGTGAACTTGATGCGCATCTGCGTGCCGGTCACGTCCGACCAGCCGACGATCTGGCTGTCGTACGTGGGATCGCCGTACTGCCGGTAGAGTCGGACGGCCAGAAGGACGCAGATCACCAGCACCAGCGTCAGGATCACGGCCGGGACCAGCAGGTGGCGCCGGCCGTCCCGGCGCCGGCCGTAGCGGCCCGGGGGAAACGCCGGGCCACCTCCGGCGCCCTGTCCTCCGGCGCCCGGTCCTCCGGCGCCCGGTCCTCCGGACGGCTCGGAGAACCCGGGCTCGTCGGGAGTTGTGGCGCGGGTCTCGCTCACCCTGGGTGCCTCTCCGGCGTTGGAGTCGGTGGGATCCGACACAATGGCATTGTTGATTGTTGCAGTCGACATTACGGCGGCCGCCCCACCCCGGCGACCGGCGCGGCGGACGCATCGAGGGAGACCGAGTGGCTGAGCAGTTGCGTCTGATGGCGGTGCACGCGCACCCGGACGACGAGTCGAGCAAGGGCGCCGCGACGATGGCGCGTTACGTCGCCGAGGACGTCCGGGTGATGGTCGCGACGTGTACCGGCGGCGAGCGCGGCAGCATCCTCAACCCGAAGATGGACCGTCCCGAGGTGCTGGCCGACATCGCCCACGTCCGGCGGGACGAGATGACCAAGGCCCGGGAGATCCTCGGTGTCGAGCAGTCCTGGCTCGGGTTCGTGGATTCGGGCCTGCCCGAGGGTGACCCGCTGCCGCCGCTGCCCGAGGGCTGCTTCGGCCTGGTCGATCCGGCGGCCGGCGCCGTTCCGCTGATCAAGCTGATCCGCGAGTTCCGGCCGCACGTGATGACCACGTACGACGAGACCGGCGGCTACCCGCACCCGGACCACATCATGTGCCACCGGATCTCGGTCATCGCCTTCGACGCCGCCGGCGATCCGGAGCAGTACCCGGAACTGGGCGAGCCGTGGCAGCCGCGGAAGTTGTACTACAATTCGGGCTGGACCCGGGCCCGGATGCTGGCGTTGCACGAGGGCATGTTCGCGGCCGGCCTGGAGTCGCCGTACGAGGAGTGGATCAAGCGCAACGAGGAGCGCCCCGACCGTGGTGACAAGATCACCACGCGGGTCGAGTGCGGCGAGTACTTCGGGGTGCGCGACGACGCCCTGCGCGCCCACGCCACCCAGGTCGACCCGGACGGCTTCTGGTTCAAGGTGCCGCTGGAACTGCAGCAGAAGGTGTGGCCGACCGAGGACTTCGAGCTGGCCCGCTCCCTGGTCGACAGTCCGCTGCCGGAGTCCGACCTGTTCGCCGGCATCCGCGAGACGGTGCACAGCCACACCCGCTGAGCCCGCACCGGCGTAACGTTGACATCGTGAATTCTGTCGTGGTCGCGGTGAACAACTTCGGCGACACCCGCTCCGGCGGGCTCGCCGGGCCGATGGGCCTGTTCATCATCGTGATGATGTGCGTAGCCGTTGTCCTGCTGATCCGCAACATGAACAAGCGCTTGCGTCGGCTTCCCGACAGTTTTCCGATCAAGGTCGATGCCGAGCGTGACGAGGAGATCACCCGCCTCGAGGCCCAGGCCGCCCGGACGGACCCCGCGCCGCTGCGCCCGGGATTCGACGGGAATCGATCCGGCGCTTCCGGTGCGGTCGCGGACGCCGAGGTCAGCGACGCCGAGCGGCGCGATTCGGGCACCTCGGCGGGTGGCGTCGCTTAACCGTGTCAGGCCAGGGTGAATACACTTTGGCCGAACACAACGAGCTACCTTCCGGATAGTTACTGTTCGAACATCGATGGTGGCCGACCGTCAGCCCCTGTTCTGTTCGATCCAATTGGCTTAGCCTTCCGCCGGGGGCTCAACGTCCCTCGACCCTTGCGCGGAAGGGGGCGCTGATGATGACCACTTTCCGCCCCCCGCTTGCTCCACTGCAGATGCACGTGCATCCGCGATTTCTCCTGCTGAACGGGGAGGTCGCCCGATGACTGCGCAGACCGCCCGCACGCGGATGAGTCCGATTCGGACCACGGAGCGTATCGGCCTCACCGGACGGTCACGCCCTGTCCGTGCCCTGTCCGCCATCGTCGTCGGCGCCGCCCCCGTGGTCTGCCTCCTCGGCCTGGCGCTGCCGGTGCCCCGGTTCGCCGTGGACGCGATCCCGGCGGCGGCCGGTGTCGGCCTGGCCGCCGTGCTCGCCTGCGCCGGGCAACTCGCCCGGCAGCGGTTCCGGGTCGGCCGCGGCACGGTCAGCGTGTCGTGGGGCGAGGCCGCCTTCATCCTCGGTTATGCGCTCGCCCCGCCCGGCTGGTTGCCGCTGCTCACGCTGGCCGGCACGCTCGGCGCCTGGATGCTGATCTCCTGGCTGCAGGAGCAGCGGACCCTGGCCGAGATCCTGCCCTTGGCGGCGTCCCTGAGCCTGGGCGCGGCCGGGGCGGCGGTGGTCACCACCGCGATCGCCGGGGACGCGCCGCCGGCCTCTCTGCGGATGCAGGTGGCGCTGGTCGCCGGGGCCACCGTGTTCCTGCTCGTCACCTTCGGCCTGGCTGTGACCGTGCTGACGCTGCACCACGACGCCCCGCCGGCGGAGATCGTGGCCCGGGCGCTGCACGCGAAGCTGCCCATGTTCGCCGGCAACGTGCTGGTCGGCCTGTTCGGACTGTTCGTGCTCGGCCGCAGCCCGCAGTGGCTGCTGGCCTTCCTCCCGGCGCTGTACCTGCTGCAGCGCACCTACCGCCACCACCTGTGGGCCGAGGAGGAACGACTCACCTGGGAGACGTTCGCCCGGGCCGTCGCCGACCTGCCCGCGGCCACCGAGGCCGCCGCGGTGGTCGAAGCCGGTCTGCGCGGCGCCTTCGACGTGTTCGGCGCCCGCCGGGTCGAGATCGAGGTGCAGGCCCCGGCCGGTGGCCGCCGCTTCTGGACCCAGGACGCACCCGGCCTGGACGTGGCGGCCGGCGGGCTGCCCGGCCCGGTACTGACCCGGACCATGGCCGCCGGCGGTCAGGACTTCGGCGAGCTCAGCGTCTGGCTGCCTGAGCCGTCGTCGCCGGTGACCCGGGACGAGCTGGCGCTGTCCGCGTACGGCGACGCCCTGGCCGGGGCCCTGCACGATGCCGCCGCCCGGGAGCGGCTGTCCGCACTCGACACCCAGCTCGCCCACCAGGCCCGCCACGACACCCTCACCGGGCTGCTCAACCGCCCGGCGCTGGTGGCCGACGGCGATCGGCGGCTCAAGTCGTTCGACCGCGACCACCCCGTCGCCCTGGTGCTGCTCGACCTCAACCGGTTCCGCGAGGTCAACGGCACGCTCGGGTTCCGGGCCGGGGACGCGGTGCTCGAGGTGGTGGCCGAACGCATCACCGACGTGTGCCGCGACGGCGACCTCATCGCCCGGCTCGGCGACGACGAGTTCGCGGTCCTGCTGCCCACCGTCTCGGTGCTCGCCGACTCGGCCGCCCTGCACGCCGGCGGGCCCAGCCCGATGCCCAGGGCGCTGCGCCGGGCCCGGGAACTGCTCGACGTGCTGGCCGCCCCGATGGAGATCTCGGGCGTACGGCTGGCGCTGGAGAGCACCGCCGGGGTGGCCGTGGACCAGGCCGGCCGCACCGACCTCAACGAACTCGTCCGGCGGGCCGCGATCGCCCTCGACCAGGCCAAGGAACAGCACAGCGGCATCGCCACCTACGACGCCGCCCGGGACCCCAGCAGCACCGACCACCTGGCCATGCTGGCCGAGCTGCGGGACGCGCTGGACGCCGGTGACCAGATCGTCGTGCACCTGCAGCCCGCGGTCGACCTGCAGACCAGCGCCCCCACCGGCGTCGAGTCGCTGGCCCGCTGGCAGCACCCGCGGCGGGGCCTGCTGGCGCCGGGCGTGTTCATCGACACGGTCGAGGACAGCGAACTGTTGTCCCGGTTCACCCGGTACATCCTGGACCGGTCGCTGACGTCGGCCGCGGCCTGGCGGTCGCAGGGGATCGACGTACCGGTCTCGGTCAACATCTCGGCCCGCAACCTGCTCGACTCCGGCTTCCCGCAGCAGATCGCCGACCTGCTCCGGCAGCACGGGCTCCGGCCGCCCGCGCTGGTCCTGGAGATCACCGAGTCGGTCGCGCTCAGCGAGCAGGACATCGTCGACGAGAACCTGGCCGAGCTGCGGGCGTCCGGCATCCAGATTTCGGTCGACGACTTCGGCACCGGCTTTTCGTCCCTCTCGTTCCTCACCCGCGTCCCGGTGGACGAGCTCAAGGTCGACCGGTCGTTCGTCGAGGAGATGATCGACTCGACGGTGGCCGAGGCGGTCGTCCGGGGCGCGGTCGAACTCGGCGACCGGCTCGGCGCAAGGGTGATCGCCGAGGGCGTCGAGACGGCCGAACAGCGGGCGGCCCTGATCGCGCTGGGCTGCACCTCGGCCCAGGGCTTCCACTTCTGCCGGCCGCTGCCCGCGGACAAGATCGTCGGCGCGCTGCGCCAGCTCACCGACTCGGCCCCGCCGCGCATCGTGCCGCTGCGCGCCGACGGCGCTTCCTGAGCTCGCAGAGATCGCAAAACCCGGTGAGCGGTATAGCGTGCTCCCATGGCGGAGACTGATCTCGCGGCAACCGTCCGTGCCGGGTACGCGTTCACCGGACCGGCCCTTGAGCTGGGCGCCCTGGTGACCGGCGACACCTGCGATCCCACGGCGAAGGTGCGCATCCCACTGCCGATGATCAATCGCCACGGACTGGTGGCCGGCGCGACCGGCACCGGCAAGACCAAGACGCTGCAGGGCCTGGCCGAGCAGCTGTCCGCGGCCGGCGTGCCGGTGTTCCTGGCCGACATCAAGGGTGACCTGTCCGGCATGGCCGCGCCCGGCGTGCCCAACGACAAGATCACCGCCCGGGCGACCGAGATCGGGGACGACTGGACGCCGTCCGCGTTCCCGGTCGAGTTCTTCGCGCTCGGCGGCCACGGCACGGGTGTGCCGGTGCGGGCCACGATCACCGCGTTCGGGCCGACCCTGCTGTCCCGGGTGCTGGGCCTCAACGATGTGCAGGAGTCGTCGCTAGGCCTGGTGTTCCACTTCGCCGACAAGAACTCGCTGCCGCTGCTCGACCTGGCCGACCTGCGCGCGGTGATCCAGCACCTCACCTCGCCCGACGGCTCGGCGGAACTGGCCGAGCTGGGCGGGCTGTCCAAGGCCACCGCGGGCGTGATCCTGCGCGAGCTGATCGCGTTCGCCGACAAAGGCGCCGAGGACTTCTTCGGCGAGACCGAGTTCGACACCCGGGAGTTCCTGCGCACCACCCCCGACGGCCAGGGCGTCGTCAGCATCCTCGAGCTGCCCACCCTGCAGAGTCAGCCCGAGCTGTTCGCCACGTTCCTGATGTGGTTCCTGGCCGATCTGTTCCAGGACCTGCCCGAGGTCGGCGACGTGGACAAGCCCAAGCTGGTGTTCTTCTTCGACGAGGCGCATCTGCTGTTCCAGGACGCGTCGAAGGACTTCCTGCAGTCCATCACCCAGACCGTACGGCTGATCCGGTCCAAGGGTGTGGGCATCTTCTTCGTCACCCAGACGCCCAAGGACGTGCCCGGCGACGTGCTGGCGCAGCTCGGCAACCGGGTGCAGCACGCCCTGCGCGCGTACACGCCGGAGGACGCGAAGGCGCTCAAGGCGACCGTCTCGACGTTTCCCAAGTCCGGGTACGACCTGGAGGAGGTGCTCACCCAGCTCGGTACCGGCGAGGCGATCGTCACCGTCCTGTCCGAGCGGGGCGCGCCGACGCCGGTGGCCTGGACCCGGCTGCCCCCGCCGCGGTCTCTGATGGCGCAGGTGGACGCCGCGGTGGCGGACGGGATCGTGGCCGCGTCACCCCTGTCGGCCAAGTACGGCCCGCGCATCGACCGCGAGTCGGCCTACGAGATCCTGCTGGCCAAGGTCGCCGCGCCGCCCGCCCCCACGCCCGCCGCCCCGGCTCCGACACCGGCGCCGGCCCCACATCGGCAGGCGCCGGCCGCCAAGCCGGACAAGTCGTTCCTGGAGAAGGCGCTCGGCAACGCGGCCGTGCGCAACACCCTGAAGACCGCGGCCACGGCGGCGGGCCGGGAGATCGTCCGTTCGATCTTCGGCACCGCGCGCCGTCGCCGCTAGTCCTTCCCCCGTCAATCAGCTGGCGGCGATGCCCTCGCCGCCGACGGCGTTCGGGACGGTGACCGAGCCGGTGGCGGTCAGGGCGCCGTCGTGGCCGATGCGGAAGCCGTGCACCTCGCCGGCGCCGCCGCTCTGCACGTACAGGAAGCGGCCGCCGGAAGAGATCGCCGCGTCGACCGAGCCCGCGCCGGTGGCCGTGTTGCCGGCCGCGGTCAGGGCCCCGTGGGCGTCGCGCACGGTGGTGACGTTACCGCTGCCGGCGTTCGACGCGTAGAAGGTCGAGCCGCCGCCGGCGATCCAGCAGGTCGCGGCCTGACCGGTGGCGACCGAGCCGACCGCGGTCAGCGTGCCGTCGGAGTGGATGCGGAACGTGGCCACCGCGCTCGGGCCGGCCTCGGCCACGACCAGTCGGCCGGCCGAGTCGAACGCGACCGCGAACGGCACCGCGCCCGGCGTGGACGTCACCACCGGCGCGCTCGCCGGCGCGCCGTCGTGGTCCAGCCGGAACACGTCGATCGTGTTGGCGCCGGCCTTGGTCGTCACGACCAACTGGCGGCCGTCGGGCGTGAACGCGACCTGGCCCGGCGTGTGCGTGAACTCGGCCGGGTCGGCGGCCAGGCCGAGGCCGCGGTGCCAGGACGGGACCCGGACCAGGAACGCGCCGACCCGCCGGTAGCCCTGGATCGAGCCGCCGTCGCGGGCGTTCAGGACGTACACCAGGTTGCCGTGCACCGTGACGCTGACCGGGAACCGGCCGCCGCTGGAGATGGTCTGCAGCCGGGTCAGGCGGTCGCCCCGGACACCGAACACGGTCACCGTGTCGCTGCCGGCGTTCGTGGCGTACAACAGGTGGTGGGTGCGGTCGAGGGCGAGCGAGCCCTGCGACGCCTGGTGGTCGACGACCGAGCCGGTCAGGATGCCGCCGTTGCCCCCGGTGGCGTACGTGCCGGCCTGATGCAGCGCGCCGTCCGAAGCCCGGTCGTACGCGACGATGGTGTTGCCGTTCACGGCGTCGGTCTGGACGAAGACCGCGCCCGCCGAGCTCGAGGCCAGCGCCGGACTGCCGACGAGGGTGCCGGCGGCCACAGCGAGCCCGGCGAATCCGGCGAGACGTGCAGTGATACCCATGACTCTCCTTCGGGGTGGAAGATCCGTCACCCGCGTTCGTGCCGGACCGCCGGAGAGCCTTACGCCGCGTCAGGGGTTCGTAAGGTTTATCGCGTTCAGCAGACCGTCGAGGTCGGTCGTGCACGGGCCGCACCCGCGCAGGTGAACGGCCACGCCGGGGTGGCGCTCGGCCGCACCCGCGGGGTCGGCGGCAGCCAGTTCGGCGTACACGTGCATGATCTCCATCACCTCGCCGCAGCCGGCGTCGCGCGGATCGGTGCGCAGGAAGGCATCCACCCTCGACCAGCCGCTCATGACTCACCACCATCCAGATATCCTTTGGCGGCGAGCGCGGCGCGAACCTTACGGCGGGCATCGAACAACGTCTTGTAGATGGCATTCCGGTTGCTGCCCAGCCGTACGACCAGGGCGTCCAGCGGAATCGCCTCCAGGACGAGCGCCGCGAAGATCTCCCGCTGGTGCGCGGTCAGTTCGTGCTCGACGGCGTGCCGCAACGCGCCCAGCAGATCGCTGGCCTCGGCCTGGTCGGCCGGGCCGATACCGAACCGCTCCGGCAGCCGGTCCCAGTCGTCGCCGTCGAGCGGCACCGCCGGCCGCCGCCAGAAGTGCCGGCCGACCTTGGCCGAGACCTCGAACATGACGAACTTGTAGGCCCAGGTGGTGAACCGGCTCTCGCCCCGGAACTCGCCGAGCTTGGCCAGGATGATCACCATCGCGTCGGCGGCGGCCTGGTGACACAGGTCGTCCGCCTCCGGCCCGGCGATCCCGAGCTGCCCCGCCCGCCGGTTCAGCTCGGCCCGGGCGATGCGGACCAGGAGGTCGTGCAGGCGGCGTTGCGCCACCGCGTCCTGCCGGGACAGCTCGGCCACCCAGCGGGCCGACTCGTCGTCCACCGGCATTCCCGCACCGTACCTGGTCCGGAGGATACGGTGGGCGGATGGTGAACCGTCTGGCCGATGCCACCAGCCCGTACCTGCTGCAGCACGCCGACAACCCGGTGGACTGGTGGCAATGGTCGCCGGAAGCGTTCGCCGAGGCCAAGCGGCGCGACGTGCCGGTACTGATCTCGGTCGGGTACGCGGCCTGCCACTGGTGTCACGTGATGGCGCACGAGTCGTTCGAGGACGACGCTGTGGCCAAGCTCATCAACACCAGTTTCGTGGCGATCAAGGTCGACCGCGAGGAACGCCCCGACGTGGACGCCGTCTACATGACCGCCACCCAGGCGATGACCGGCCAGGGCGGGTGGCCGATGACCGTGTTCGCCACCCCCGAGGCGGCGCCGTTCTTCTGCGGCACGTACTTCCCCAAAGCCAACTTCACCCGCCTCCTGGAGTCGGTCTCGACGGCCTGGACCGGGCAGCGGGACGCGGTGATCCAGCAGGGCGCGGCCGTGGTCGAGGCGATCGGCGGCGCCCAGCTGGTCGGCGGCCCGACCGCGGCCATCTCCGGCGAGCTGCTCGACACGGCCGCGGCTGTGCTGGCCCGCGAGCACGACCCGTCGTACGGCGGATTCGGCGGCGCGCCCAAGTTTCCCCCGCACATGAACCTGCTCTTCCTGCTGCGCCACTTCCAGCGCACCGGCTCGCCCCAGTCGCTGGAAATCGTCCGGCACACCGCCGAGCAGATGGCCCGCGGCGGGATCTACGACCAGCTGGCCGGCGGGTTCGCCCGGTACGCGGTGGACACCACGTGGACCGTGCCGCACTTCGAGAAGATGCTGTACGACAACGCGTTGCTGCTGCGCGTCTACACCCAGCTGTGGCGGCTCACCGACGACCCGCTGGCCCGCCGGATCGCCGACGAGACGGCCGCGTTCCTGCTCCGCGACCTGGCCACCCCGGCCGGCGGGCTGGCCTCGGCGCTGGACGCGGACACCGACGGGGTCGAGGGCCGGACCTACGCGTGGACGCCGGCGCAGCTGGTCGAGGCGCTGGGTCAAGCGGACGGCAACTGGGCCGCCGACCTGTTCCGGGTCACCTCCACCGGGTCGTTCGAGCACGGGACGAGCGTGCTGGTGCTGGGCCGCGACACCTCCACTCTGGGGGACCGCTGGCAGTCCGTACGGTCCCGGCTCCTGGAGGCGCGCTATCGCCGTCCGCAGCCGTCGCGCGACGACAAGGTGGTCGCCTCCTGGAACGGACTGGCGGTGACCGCGCTGGCCGAGCACGCGCTGCTGACCGGCTCGGTTCCCTCGCGCGAGGCGGCCGTCGTTCTGGCGTCCGTCCTGTCCGAGAGGCACATCGTGGGCGGACGCCTGCGCCGGGTCTCCCGCGACGGCGTGGCCGGCGAACCGGCCGGGGTGCTCGAGGACTACGGCGCGGTGGCCGAGGCGTTCTGCGCGGTTCACCAGCTCACCGGCGACGGTCACTGGCTGGCGTCGGCGCAGGCCCTGCTCGACGTCGCGCTGGCCCACTTCGCCACCGGCGACGGCGGCTTCTACGACACCGCCGACGACTCCGAGCAGCTGGTCGCCCGGCCCGCCGACCCCACCGACAACGCGACGCCGTCCGGGGTGTCGGCGCTGTGTGCGGCGTTGATCACGTACACCGCGCTGAGCGGCGAACCGTCCTACCGCGCGGCCGCCGACCAGGCGCTGGCCACGGTCGGGCCGCTGATCGCCGGCCATCCCCGATTCGCCGGCTGGTCCGCGGCGGCGGCCGAGGCGGCGCTCTCCGGCCCGTACGAGATCGCCATCGCCGGTGCGTCACCCGATCTGACCGCCGCGGCCCACCGGTACGCGCCGCCCGGCGCGGTGGTCGTCACCGGCGAGCCGGACCGCCCGGGCGTCCCACTGCTGGCCGACCGCCCGCTGCTCGACGGCGCGCCCGCCGCATACGTCTGCCGCGGCTTCGTCTGCGATCGCCCGGTGACCACAGTGGACGACCTCATTCACACCCTGAATTCCTAGGTACGGGCGGCGAAGCGCCCGTCCCGGCGGGCGGATCCGGTTGCCA
Organism: uncultured Actinoplanes sp.; assembly: GCA_964236515.1. GTDB lineage: Bacteria > Actinomycetota > Actinomycetes > Mycobacteriales > Micromonosporaceae > Actinoplanes. The sequence continues at coordinate 33,018 of CAXSDA010000033.1, read as the reverse complement.
TTCCAGGCCGTTGGCGTCCGCCGGGCTGAAGCGGGCGTCGGCCAGGCGGTTGGTGTCCGCCAAGCGGTTGGCGGCCCCCGGGCGGTTGGCGTCCCCGGGGTGGTTGGCGTCCCCGGTGGTTGGCGTCCCCGGTGGTTGGCGGCCCCCGGGCGGCTGGTGTCCGCCGGGTCGTTGGCGCCCGCCGGGTCGTTGGCGTCCGCCCGGCTGAAGCGGGCGAGATACAGCGTGAAGCCGGCGACGAACGGTCCGGAGGCCAGCTGACGCAGCCACCCGTCGGCGGCGGCGCCCATCGCAGAGACGCTGTGGCGCCGCAGGCCGAGAATCCGGTCGGCGGTCTCGAAGTCGCGGAACAGTACCGCGACGGCTTCCACCACGTCGACGGCGAACCCCGCCCCCGCGGCCAATCGGGGCAACTCCCGGCCGACGGTCGGATTGCGCACCTGGCCGCCCAGGAAACGGCCGAACCGGCGGCTGGCTTCGACGCCGTCACCGGCCACTGCGACGGTGTCCCAGTCCGGCTCGGCCGTGACCAGTACGCCGCCCGGCCGCAACACCCGGCGCGCCTCGGCCAGCACCCGCCCAGGACTGTCCACATGCTGAATAACCCGATCGGTCCGGGCGCGATCGACGCTGCCGGTGGCCAGCGGCAGCGCGTACAGGTCGGCCGCCTCCAGGCTGACGGCCGGCCGCCCGTCGAAGCGGCGGCGGGCCTCGGCCAGCATCCGGCTGTCCCGGTCGACGCCGATCACGCGCCCGTCCGGTCCGGCGCGGTCGGCGAGCGCACCCAGGTCCGTACCCGGGCCGCAGCCGAGGTCGACCACCACCTGGCCCGGCCGTACGTCGAGCAGCTCAGCGACGCGACGCTTGTAGTCCTGCCCGGCCGTGCTGCGGGCGGCATCATCCATGTACGCGATCGGATCCGGTGCGGCGGAACGCATGGGGTTCACCCCAGCACACAAACCCCGCCGATCGGTGTGCGTCCGGTGGAGATCCTGTGGCCGAGGCTGCCTGGTCGACCTGATGGGTATCGGCGAGAGCCGGCGCCGAGCGGTCCAGCGGGTGGGCCGGTTCCTGGCCGCCGGGCCGTTGGGCCGTTGGGCCGTTGGGCCGTTGGGCCGCTGGGGCGTCGGCCCGCTGGGGCCCGGTGGGGCAGTCAGGTCCGCAGCCGAGGGCTTCAGCCCGGCGGTCGGTGACGGCCTGGAGTGGCAGCCAGATCCGCCGGCCGAGACTTGCGGGGGCCGATTCGGCGGTAGGGGTTGATCCGTACCACCAACGGGTTGGGGCCCTGGGGAAACGGACGCTGTGCGCGCCGATAGGCTGGTCAGAATGGATGCGCGGACCGGGTTGCCCGTGGTGGGCATGGTGGGAGGCGGGCAGCTGGCCCGGATGACCCATCAGGCGGCGATCGCCCTGGGGCAGTCGCTGCGGGTGCTAGCGGAGTCGCCGGATGACAGTGCGGCGCTGGTCGCGGCGGATGTGCGGATCGGGAGTCACACCGATCTGGCGGCGTTGCGGGAGTTCGCCAAGGGGTGTGACGCGGTCACGTTCGATCATGAGCACGTGCCGGGCGAGCACATCCGGGCGCTGGCGGCCGAAGGGGTCAAGATCTATCCCGGGGCTGAGGCGCTGGAGTTCGCGCAGGACAAACGGCGGATGCGGGAACGGTTGAGCGTGTGGGGGGCGCCGGTTCCGCGATGGGCGTCTGTCAAAGCCTATGTTGATATTTCGGACTTTGTAGCGGCCGGCGGTGGCGCTTGGCCCGTGGTGGCCAAAGCGGTGCGCGGCGGGTACGACGGGCGCGGGGTGTGGATGCTCGACGGGTCCGACGCGGCTTCCGAACTGTTCCGGACCGGGACGCCGCTGATTCTCGAGGAGCGGGTGCCGCTTCGGCGGGAGCTGGCCGCCCTGGTCGCGCGGTCACCGTTCGGGCAGGTCGCCGCCTATCCGATCGTGGAGACCGTGCAGCGGGACGGCATCTGCGTCGAAGTTCTCGCGCCCGCGCCGAACCTGTCCGAGGCCCGCGCGATTGAGGCCCAGCAGCTCGCCATCGACCTCGCAACCGAGCTCGGCGTGGTCGGCCTGCTCGCCGTCGAGCTGTTCGAGACCGACGGCGGCCTGATCGTGAACGAGCTGGCCATGCGCCCGCACAACTCCGGCCACTGGACGATCGAGGGCGCGCGGACGTCGCAGTTCGAGCAGCACCTGCGGGCCGTGCTCGACTATCCGATGGGGGAGACCTCGCTGACCGCGCCGGCCGTGGTGATGGCCAACGTGCTCGGGGGCGCGCCGGGCGGGATGTCGCTGGACGAGCGGGTGCACCACCTCTTCGCCGAGGACCCGGGCGTGCGGATCCACCTGTACGGCAAACAGGTCCGGCCGGGCCGCAAGATCGGGCACGTCACCGTGCTCGGTGACGATCTCGGCGACGTGCGGGCGCGGGCCGTCCGCGCGGCCGCGTGGCTGCAGGAAGGCGAACGATGACCCCGGCCGTCGGCATCATCATAGGCAGCGACTCGGACTGGTCCACCATGGAGGCCGCGGCGGTGACGCTGGCCGAGTTCGAGGTGCCGTTCGAGGTCGGCGTGGTGTCGGCGCACCGGACCGTGCACAAGATGGTGTCGTACGCCGAGAGCGCCGCCGCCCGGGGGCTCAAGGTGATCATCACCGGGGCCGGGGGCGCGGCCCACCTGCCGGGCATGGTCGCCGCGCTGACGCCGCTGCCGGTGATCGGGGTACCGGTGCCGCTGAAGTACCTCGACGGCATGGACTCGCTGCTGTCGATCGTGCAGATGCCGGCCGGGGTGCCGGTGGCCACCGTGTCGATCGGCGGCGCCCGCAACGCCGGCCTGCTCGCCGTCCGCATCCTCGGCAGCGCCGACGAGGCCCTGCGGGCGCGCATGGTGAGCTTTCAGCAAAGCCTCGAGCAGATGGTCGCCGACAAGGACGCGGCGCTGCGCAAGCGCCTGTTGGACTAACGCAGCCGGCCGAGCGCGCCCCTCGTCCGCCGCCGGTTCTCGTTGCTCGCGCCCAGGACCAGCAGGATCACGCCGATCGGGACCAGCACCAGCCACGGGCCGACCAGCGTCACCGCGAAGTGGATCGACGCGACCACCGTGGCCACGGCGCCGACGACCACCGGCGCCTGCTGCCGCCACACCGACCCGACGATCAGCGTGCCCACCGCACCCAGCAGCAACAGCAGCTCGCGCAGATCGCCCGCGTCGGTGGTCAGCACCACGGCCACGGTCGGCACGAATGCGGCCAGAAGCGCCGGGCCGTACGCGGCCCAGCTGCTCACGTCCGGCCGGACACGCACCTCGCGGATGCCGGCCAGCAACGCCAGGGCCGCGAACGGCAGGGTGTACGCCTCGGGCACGGCCACATCGGACAGTGTCATGAAGACGCACCAGCCGAGGAACTCGAAGCCGATCGCCAGCCAGAAGATCGTCCGGCGCTGGCGGCCGTCCCGGCCCGGCCGCCCGACCGCCAGGCCGAGCACCGCGCCGAAGGCCGCCAGCAACGCCGCCAGCTGGGCGGGCGCGTCGAAGGCGAGCGCCCCGGCGATCACCGCCGAGCCGTAGCCGCTCCACTCCACCGTGGTCGCCTCGGCCCGGTAATGCGGCAGGCCCAGCCGGGGGAGCGCCGACTCCAGGATCAGCAGGCCCGCGCCCACGCCGAGCACCCCGAACGACGCCCACTGCCGGGCCAGGCCGGCGGTCAGCGCGACCGCGAGCACGAAGAACTGCCCCATGAACGCGGCGAACAACCAGCCCAGGATGCGGGCGTGCGACGTCCGGCCGGCGATCGCCGCAACCAGCCCGACGCCGACCGCCATGCCCAGGGTGGACAACGTGAGCATGTGGGTGGCGAGGCTGCCGGACAGGCCGGCCCCGCCGGCCAGCAGGCCGATCACGAAGGCGACGTTACGGGCCCCGCGCAGCAGCGACGCCCGGGTGGACACCGGCGGCGGGGTGAGCGCCAGCCCGAGCATGATCAGGGTGAAGACGATGAGCGCGGCCGAGGTCGCCGCCGGGAAGCTCGCGTGCAGCGCGACCGGGGTGATCAGCAGCGTGATGGCCAGGCCGGGCAGGATCACCGGCACGGCCTCGGACGCCTTGCCGCCGAACCCGGTCGCGGCCAGCGCCGCGGCCACGGTGAGCAGCACCGCGGCCAGGACGCTGGTGGCGTCGGCGGCGCCGGCGTCCGGGTGCAGCAGCGCCGGCACCGGGCCGTTCCAGATGTGCGAGGACTGCTGCAGCGGGTCGACCAGCGCCGCCTTGAGGGCGGGCGCGATCGAGATCAGGGCCAGGATGGTCGGGATGATCGCCACCACGACCGCGCCGGTGGCCGGGTCGACCAGCCAGCGGCCACGCAGGCCGCTGGGCCGCACCTCAGTCCACCGGGGCCGGCGGTAACCGCCGCCGCCCCAGGACCGGGCCGGCGCGACGGTCAGGCCGGGCGCCGGGGTGGCGCCGCGCAGCAACTCCGCGATCACGCCCAGCAGCGCCGCGGCGGCGGCGTAGAGGGCGGTCGGCCGGTCGGTGGGCAGCGACGCGAGCGCCGTCACGGTGGCGCCGCCGACGACGCCGACGGTGGCCCACGGCAGGTACTGCGGGATCTGCCGGCCGAGCAGGGTGATCACGGCGAGGCTGACGCTCGACGCGGCCAGCGCGGCGGTGAGCACGATCTGGGGGGTCCGGCCGTGGTCGGCGGCGGTGGCCGCGAACACGCCGGGCATCGCCAGCAACGCGACCAGCGTGGCCGT
>CAXSDA010000033.1:12243-28243 GCA_964236515.1 uncultured Actinoplanes sp. | reverse complement strand
GACGAGGACCCGGTGCTCCCGGCCGGCCGGATCGCCGACCAGCGTGGCCGTGCCGCCGATCTGGGCGCGGTGCCGGGGCATGCCGGTGTCGTCCAGCGCCAGGTTGCCGGGTTCGGTGGCGGCCTCTTCGCGCCAGTCGCGCGGGTCGGGATGACGGTGCGCGGCGCCGACCGGCACCAGCCCTATCCGGTTGAGCCCGGCCACCAGCGCGCCGACGAGAACCACCAGGGTCAGGCCGACCGCGGTCGACCACGGCCGAGCCAGTCCGACGGCGACCGCGTGCAGGGTCACCACCCCGGCCACGCCGCCCCGGGCGTACGCCGCCCGCGGGTCACCGGTCGCCGCCGAGCCGACCCCGTACGCGACCGCGACCGCCCCGCCCACCAGCAACGGCGCCCACCAGGGCAGGCCGAAAGCGGCCGGTGCACCGATCGCGGCGACGGCCGCACACACCGCGCCGATGTCGTAGCCCATCGGTTTGGACAGCGCGAACGCGGCCGCCATGGCGATGATGACCAGGGCCAGCGGGGCCTGCCAGGCATCCGGGGCGGCGGCGCTGTCGTAGCGGCTGATGTCGGACGCCCACACCGGGCCGGGCGCGGTCAGGATCCGCAGGGCCCCGTGCAGCGCCATGAATCCGGCGATGGCGCCGACCACCAGCCCGGCGGTGGCCAGCCCGTATACCGGTCCGCGCCGCAGGTCGGCGTTGAGCGCCCGGATGGCGAACCCGACGAGCAGCACCACCACCGCGGAGACCAGGAGCGGCGCGTGCGGGAAGGCGAGCGCGGCCACCCGGGAGAGCGCGCCGCAGATGGCCACGGTGGCCGCGGCGGCGCCGACGTCGGTGCCGTCCAGCATCCGGTCGGCCCGACGGCCGTTGTCCAGCGACCGGGCCGAGAACAGCAGGGCGGCCGCGGCCAGCAGCAGGACGCCGACCCAGACGTCGGGGGCGGTATGTTTCGGCGCCAGGATCGCGGCCAGGGCCATCGCGGTCGCGCCGAGCCCGGTGCCCACGGTCAGCGGGACGCTGATCTGGCGCTGCGCCACCTGGAACACCGCGGCGTAGCTGAGCGTGGCCGCCACGGCGAGGAAGCCGAAGGCCAGCGCCGGCACGGTCTCGGCGCGGGTGGGCGGCCCGGTGCCGGCGTCGGCCACCGCCAGCATCGCGGTCACCGCGGCGCCGGGCAGGGCCAGCGCGGCCGCGCCGGACGCCCAGTCGCCGACTGTCCAGGCGAACGCGTACCTCTCCAGCGGGACCTGCCGGGCTGCGATGGCCACCATCACGCCCGCGCCGGCCAGCGCGGTCAGCACGGCGGCCGTCAGCCAGGGTGCGCTCACCGCGGCCCCGGCGCCGAACAGGCCGACGACGCCGGCCGCGGCCACGTGGGTCACGGCGACCCGGCGGGTCTTGGCCGTCAACCCGGCCGCGCCCAGGCCGATCGCGGCCAGCACCAGCGGCCAGGGCGCCTCCGACCAGTCCATGGCGAGTGACGCCGGCAGCGCCAGCGCAGTCAGCGCCACGCCGGCCACGGCGCCCTCGCGCCGGAAGCCGGCCGGCAGCGCCACCGCGGCCGCCACCGTCAGCAGCAGAGCGCTGAGCGCCACCAGCGCGCCCGACGGCCGGACAGCGTCGGCGAGGGTGCCCGCGTACGCGCCGATGTCCGCGTGCCAGACCGGTCGCGCCGCCTGGACCGGCGCGATCGCCGCCCGCAGCGCGCCGACCGCGACGAACACGCCGATCAGCGTGAGCGCACCGGCCGAGGCGTACTGCGGCCCGCGCCGGACCTCGACCGGCACCAGCATGATCACCGCGCCGGACACCGCCACCGCGGCCGCGGCCGCCGACAGCGTCCAGTGCGGCGACGCCACGGCGACCACCCGGGCGACCGTGGCGATCACCGCGAGCACCAGCACACCGCCGGCGATGTTGCGGGCGAGCACGTTCTTCAGCAGCCGGGCGGCCGCGGACGCGGTCACCGCGGCCAGGATCAGGATCAGGCCCGAACGGACCGCGTCGGGCACCGCGTCGGCCCCGATCAGCGCGCCCCCGGCGTACAGCAGGGCACCGGCCACGGCCACGCAGAGCAGCGCGAACGTCAGTTCCCGGAGCCAGTCGTTGGCCGCCTGGCCGGCTCCCCGCGGCCGGCCCGCGCCGGCGCCGGCGCCGAACAGCCGGAAGTGCTGCCCCGGCGCCATCGACTCGATGATCAGGTCCGGTTCCTCGGGGCGCGCCTCCGGGCGGGGCTCGGGCGGGGCCTCCCGGGCGGCGAAGTCGGCGGCGCCGGCCGCGTGGGCCCGACCCGCCGGGCCGGACGGGGGCCGCAGGAACGGCCAGCGCGGCACCAGCGGGCCCTGCCGGATCACCCGGGTGAGCAGCAGCAGGTCGAGCAGGGCGACCGCGGTCAGGGCCAGACCCCACCCGGCCGGGCTCCGGATCCACGGCTCGGCCAGCAGCAGCGGGACCGGCTGGACCGCGACCACGGTCGCGTACCGCGGCGAGGTGAGCCGGCTGGACCCGGCGTACAGGAACGCGGCGACCGCGGTCAGCGCGAAGGTGATGCCGAGGAAAACCGAGCGAGGCACCGAGGGGCCGCCGGCCAGGGCGGTGCCGTGCAGCGCGAACAGCGTCATCGGCAGCAGGATCAGGCCGACCGCCGCGACCGTCTCGCCGGTCGAAGTCAGCCCGCGGCGCGACACCCCCGGCGCCAGCACCAGGGCCACCGCGGTGAACACGGCGAGAACCGCCGTCCGTTCGTACTGGTTGGTCACCGCGACGCCGGCGAAGACCACTGCGGCGACGCCGATGACCAGCGCGCCCAGCAGCAGGAGGATGTTCTGCACCGACTTGGTGGACGCCTCGGGCGGGTGCCCGGCCGGTGCCGGCGGAGCCGTACGGCGCGGCGGGCCGGCCGGGCGCTCGGTCGGCGGCGGATCGTCCACCAGCACGGTGACGCCGTCGGTGGCCGCTCCCGGCGGACCGGTGTGCGCGGTACCGGGCTCGGCCCAGTCCGGCGCCCCGGCCGTCGGCGCTCCCGCCATCGCCGGCCGCCGTGCGCCCTGCGGTGGGGCCGCCGGCGTCTGCTCGGCCGTCCGCCGGCGCGTGCGGCCCGGTTTCCTCTTCTGCTGGTTGGCGTGGTGGAGAATGTCGCGCTGGAACTGCGCCGCCTGGATCTTGGCGGCGATCTGGGTGCGTTCCTTGGCCGCGGCGAGGTCACGGATCTTCAGATCCGCGATCGACGCGTCGATGCGGGTGAGCTCCTCGTCGTAGCTGTTCGGCTCCTCAGCCTGCGCCACGGCTCCTCCTCGACCCTGGACCTGATGTCGGTTCCCACTAGACCATGCCGGTACGACATCCAATTAGAACAGGCTCAAGCGGGTCGAGACCGATAGAAAGGGGTCAGAGCTTTGGTTGCGGGCGTCCCATGCCGCGATACTCCCACCCGGCCCGGGCCCACAACGCGGCGTCCAGGCAGTTGCGGCCGTCGATGACCAGCTTGCCCGCGACGATCTCGCCCAGCGCCACCGGGTCGGCGTTGCGGAACTCGGCCCACTCGGTCAGCACGCAGATCAGCTCGGCGTCGGTCACCGCGTCGGTCATCGACTTCGAGTAGGTCAGGTCGGGCTGGGCGGAACGGGCGTTCTCCATACCTTCCGGGTCGTACACCCGGACCTCCGCCCCGGCCTTGGCCAGCGACGCCGCCACCGCCAGGCTGGGTGAGTCGCGGACGTCGTCGGAGTTCGGCTTGAACGCCGCGCCGAGCACCGCGATCCGGGTGCCGGACAGGTCGGGCCCGGCCGGTCCGGCCGGCCGCTGCAGCAGGTCGGCCGCGAGCGTCAGCACGCGGCCGCGGCGGCGGGTGTTGACCAGCTCGACCTCGTGCAGGAAGCGCAACGCCTCGCCGGCGCCCAGCTCCTGCGCCCGGGCCTGGAACGCCCGGATGTCCTTGGGCAGGCAGCCGCCGCCGAAACCGACCCCGGCCTGCAGGAACCGGTTGCCGATGCGCGGGTCGTAGCCGATCGACTTGGCCAGCTGGGTGACGTCGCCGCCGGCCACCTCGCACACCTCGGCCATCGCGTTGATGAAGCTGATCTTGGTGGCCAGGAACGCGTTGGCCGCCACCTTCACCAGCTCGGCGGTGGCGAAGTCGGTGACCACCAGCGGCACCTCGCGGTCCTCGGTGGCAGCCAGGTCGAAGACGCCCTTGTGCGCGGCGTACAGCATGCCGTTGGCCCAATCGGTCTTGACGCCGACCACGATCCGGTTCGGCCGCAGCACGTCCTCGACGGCGAAGCCCTCCTGCAGGAACTCCGGCGACCAGGCCACCTCGATCTGCAGCGCCGGGTCGGTGTGCTTGGCCACCAGCCGCTCGATCCACTCGGCGGTGCCGACCGGGACGGTGGACTTGCCGACGATCAGGGCACGCCGGTTCAGTCGCCGGGCGAGGTTGGTGACGGCCGCCTCGACGTACGACAGGTCGGCGCCCATCCCGTCGCCCCGCTGCGGGGTGCCGACGCAGATGAAGTGGATGTCGGCGAACTCGGCCACCTCGTCGTACGAGTGGGTGAAGCGCAGCCGGCCCGCGGACAGGTTGCGGCGCAGCAACTCGTCCAGGCCGGGCTCGTGGAACGGCACCTGGCCGCTGGACAACTTGCCGATCTTGGGCCCGTCGATGTCGAAGCCGAGCACCTCGTAGCCGAGCTCGGCGAAACAGATCGCATACGTGGCGCCGAGGTAGCCGGTGCCCAGGAACGCCAGCCGGGGCCGGGGAGCGCCGGACGGCGGCTCGACCGTGGAAAACGCCGGGACCGGCTGGTTCGTGGTCGGGTACGGGATCGTCACGACGTGAGTCTCCACTCGGGTCGGGTCCGGGGGGCTTCCACCTTCTCACGTCTTCGCCAACAACTTGCGACGAGGATGGTGCGCGTACCCTACGCGTCAGTAACATGGCGGGGGACAGCCGCAGCGGAGGGGCAGGACATGAGTGAATTCGAGGCGTACGAGCTACCCGAGGACCACCGCATGATCCGCGAGGCCGTACGGGAGGTGTGCGACGCCCGGGTCGCCCCCCACGCGGCCGAGGCGGACGAGACCGGCGAGTTCCCGAAAGCCTCCTACGACGCCCTGCGCGCCTCCGACTTCCACGCCCCGCACATCCCGGTCGAGTACGGCGGCGCCGGGGCCGACGCGCTGGCCACCGCCATCGTGATCGAGGAGGTCGCCCGGGCCTGCGCGTCCTCGTCGCTGATCCCGGCGGTGAACAAGCTCGGCACCATGCCGCTGATCCTGGCCGGTTCCGCGGAGTTGAAGGAGAAGTACTTGACCCCGGTGGCGGCCGGCGAGGCGATGTTCTCGTACTGCCTGTCCGAGCCCGAGGCCGGCAGCGACGCCGCGTCGATGACCACCAAGGCCGTCCGCGACGGCGACGACTGGGTGCTCAACGGGGTCAAGCGCTGGATCACCAACGCCGGGGTGTCCGAGTACTACACGGTCTTCGCGGTCACCGACCCGTCCGCCCGCTCCCGCGGCATCTCCGCCTTCGTTGTGGAGAAGTCGGACGCCGGTGTCAGCTTCGGCGCGCCGGAGAAGAAGCTCGGCATCAAGGGCAGCCCGACCCGCGAGGTCTACTTCGACAACGTCCGGATACCGGCGATGAGGATGATCGGCGCCGAGGGCACCGGATTCGCCACCGCCATGCGCACCCTCGACCACACGCGGGTGACCATCGCCGCGCAGGCCGTCGGCATCGCGCAGGGCGCCCTCGACTTCGCCCTGGGGTACGTCAAGGAGCGGCGCCAGTTCGGCAAGGCGGTCGCCGACTTCCAGGGCATCCAGTTCATGCTGGCCGACATGGGCATGAAGCTGGAGGCGGCGCGGCAGATCACGTACGTCGCGGCCGGCAAGAGCGAGCGCAACGACCCCGACCTGACCTACTTCGGCGCGGCCGCCAAGTGCTTCGCCTCGGACGCGGCGATGGAGATCACCACCGACGCGGTTCAACTCCTCGGCGGCTATGGCTACACCCGCGACTACCCGGTCGAGCGGATGATGCGCGACGCCAAGATCACCCAGATCTACGAGGGCACGAACCAGGTCCAGCGCATCGTGATGGCCCGCCAGCTTCTCAAGTAAGGGGCGGAGGCTGGTCACCCGCGCGCGGCCAGAGCCGGACGCCCATGAGATTCTGGCGGTTCGCGGGAACCGGCGGACGATCTCAGGGGTGATAGGAGTATGAGCCGTTCGTCCACCGCCGTCTCCGACGTGTACTCCGCCTCGTACGCCCGGCTGGTCGGCGTGGTCGCGCTTGCGGCCGGCAGCCGAGCGGAGGCCGAGGACTGCGTGCAGGACGCCTTCCTGAAGGCGTTCGACCGGTGGGACCACGTGTCCCGCCTGGACTCGCCCGAGGTCTGGGTCCGGACGGTCGCCCTGCGGCTGTTGTCGAACCGCCGGCGGAAGGCCCGCAACGCGCTGAAGGCGCTGCTGCGCCACGGTCCTCCACCCGACGAGCCGTCGCCTGGGACCGATCACCTGGACGTGGCCACGGCGTTGCGCGCGCTGCCGATCGGACAGCGGCAGGTGGTGGTCATGCACTACCTGCTCGGCCTCGGCATCGACGAGATCGCCGTGGCGTTGACCGTTCCGTCCGGGACCGTGAAGTCGCGCCTGAGCCGGGCGCGCGCCATCCTGGGCCCGCTGCTGCGAGAGGAGAGCTCCCATGTCTGACATCGCGGATCTGCTGGCGGCCGAGGCGGCACGCCGGGAGCCGGCGCGGACGCCGCCGTTCGCCGCGCTGCTGACCGCCCGGACCCGACGGCGGCACCGTCACCTGGCGGCTACCGGCGCCGCCGTTCTCGTCGTCGCCGCCGGAGGAGGTTCCCTGCTCATGACCCACGATGCGCCCGGTCCGGAGGTGACCCGCCGGCCGGCGGGCGCCGTCCCGGTCGCCGGCACCCTGCAGCAGATCGGCGGCCCGGCGGGCACAGGTCCGCGCGGCATCGCCGGTACGGTGCACTTCCGGTCGGCCGACGGGACGGTCACCTCCGCCGGCGTGACGGCCGACGGAAGGTTCACCGCCACCGTTCCGGCCGGTACGTACCAGGTCACCGGGACGCCCGCCGGAAACGACGTCCCGATCTGCGCGGCCGAGCGGGACGTCGTCGTACCGGCGAAGGGCCTCGATGGCATCGAGGTGAACTGCCACATCCGCTGACCTCGGGTGGGGAGCGGCGTCGCGCCGCTCCCCACCCGGTCGCGTGGTCAGCCGACCTTGGCCGGACCGAGCGACGCGAAACCGTTGGTGTCGCGCAGGATGCCCCAGTCGGTCAGCTCACCGGTCTGTGCGTCGATCACCATCTCGAGGACGTTGCCCTGCACCGGGTCCTTGTCATGCCCGACGTCCTTGACGAAGGACCCCTCGGTCTGCACGACGTAGACCGCCCGGTCGTCGGCCGGAGCGGACGAGTCCGCGGTCGGGTCGGCCGCGGTCGGGTCGGCCCCGTCCGGATCGGTCCCGGACGGGTCGGTCGCCGTCGGGTCGGTCGTGGCCGGGTCGCCGGTCGAGGTGTCGTCCGAGCTCTGCTGCACGGACGTCTCCGACGTGCGGCTCACCGCGGCCTCGCGGGTCGACTTCACATACCGGATCGCGCCGAGGTCGTCCGCGCCGACCGCGGCCGCGACCTGCGCCGCCTTGTCCCGCAGCAGTTCGTCCGTCCCCTCGTCCGTCTGCAGCAGGGTGGCCGCATCGGCCGCCACGGCGGTCCGGAGCGCCGGCGGCTTGCCACCGCACTTCCAGGTCGGCGTGGACACGTTCACCCGGGCGTGCGCCCGGCCGCTCCCGCTCGCCGCGGCCGCCTTGATGGTCGAGCCGGTGGTGACGATGGACGGGCTGACCCAGTTCCACGTCCCGGCGATGTTCTTGTACTGCCAGTCGAGGCCGTGCCCCCACACCGCGGTCTGGTACGTGGTCGACTCCGCGCCGAGGTCGACGTCACCCGGGTACGCGCCGACGCCGGAGCCGCCGACGCGCTTGCCGCCCTTGTACACGCCCCAGGTCTGCGGGCCTTCCCAGTTGAAGGTGACGTTGGTCGTGGAACCGGCAGTGGCGCCGCCGATGTAGTGCTCGTAGTAGTGGCCGAGGTTGGTGTAGGAGTCGGCCCAGTACCAGATGAAGCCCTTCTCGTGACCGGGTGAGCTGTACAGCGTGCCCGAGGTCATCCCGGCCTCGACCCAGTTCTGCTGATTGAGCGGACGGGTGTTCTGGGTGGTGAGCCACATCTCCATGTTCACGAAATCGGTGCTCCGATTGGTGACCGCCAGGCAGTCGACGTAGAGGTTCGCGCCGACCGCGTGGAGGTTGTTGTTCTGGTACAGCCGGCCCAGGCCGTAGCAGTGCTTGCTCGACCCTTTCGGACAACCGGTGATGGCGGCGGCCGCGGGTGACTCGAGCGCGACCACCCCCGCCGTGGTCACCGTGAGAACCGCTGCCAGCAATCGCGCAGCGAAAGTCCTTGTGTTCATGTGTTTCCCCCGTGGATCGAGATTGATCTCGTGCGGGGCCACGGTATCGGTTTCACTCAAAGCCGTCGATCCCGCCTTTCTCAGCCTTCGAGCACGTCCACGATGGATTCTTCGGCGGGCGAAAGCCGGCGAAAGGTGGTCACCGCCCGCCGGTTCGACCCCAGCCACCGCGGCCTCGACCTCGGCTTCCCGGTGAACGCCGGACCGCGACGGAACTCAGAGAGCGTCGCGGACGACACCGCCGGCGGCGGCCAGGGCGGCGCGGCAGTCGGCCGGGGAACGGCCGGTCAGCAGGTGGACCAGTGCGGTCTTGAGGTCGCCGCACGCGTCCAGCGCGCGGGCGCAGTCGGTCGCGGTCGCGCCGGTCCCCTGGGTGAGCAGTTCGATCGAGCGGCCGCGCAGCTTGGCGTTGGTGGCCTGCATGTCGACCATCAGATTCCGGTACGTGTGGCCCAGCCGGATCATCAGCGCGGTCGAGAACATGTTGAGGATCATCTTCTGCGCGGTGCCCGCCTTGAGCCGCGTCGAGCCGGTCAGCGCCTCCGGCCCGGTCGCCGCGACCAGCAGGTGGTCGGCCAGCCCGGCCAGGGGTGCGCCCGGGTTCGCGGTGATCAGCGCGGTCACCGCTCCGACGGACCGGGCTGTGGTCAGCGCCGCACCGACATAGGGCGTACGGCCGGACGCCGCCAACCCGACCACGACGTCGCCCGCGCCGACCGACGCGGCGTCCGTACCGTCCTCGTCGTCCTCGGCGTCCTCGACCGCGCGCACCAGCGCCGCCGGCCCGCCGGCCTGGTGCGCCACCACCACGTCGTCGCCGATCCCGAACGTGGGCAGCAACTCGGCCGCGTCGAGTACACCGAGCCGTCCCGACGTGCCGGCCCCGAAGTAGTGCACCCGTCCGCCGGCGCGGACCCGGGCTGCGGCCGCGTCGACCAGCCGGGCCAGTTCCGGCAGCACCGGGGCCACCGCCGCCGGCACCCGCGCGTCCTCGCCGTGCAGGAGCCGCAGCAGTTCGGCCGTCGGCACCACGTCGATGTCGGCCGTCCGCGGGTTGACCTGCTCGGTGGGCGAGCTGACCCGGATTCCGCCCCGCGTCACGACGATCCCCTCCGGCGCGCGACCGCGGTCCGGGTCGCCGACAGGGCCGCGACGGTCTGGTCGTACCGCCGTTGCGCCACCGCCACGAACAGCACGTCGACGATGCTCAGCGCCGCGATTCGGGACGCGGTCGCGCCCGACCGGAACGTCGTCTCCCGGTCGGCGGTGACCAGCCGCAGGCCGGCCTCGGTGGCCAGCGGCGAGCCGGGCACGCCGGTCAGCGCGATCGTCCGGGCGCCGCGCGCGGACGCTTCCCGGATCGCGTCGATCACGTCCAGTGTGGACCCGGAGTGGGAGATGCCGATCGCGACGTCCCGCCGGGTCAGGATGGCGGCGGCGGTGAGGGCGGCGTGGGTGTCGTGCCAGGCGTACGCGATCAGCCCGATCCGATGCAGCTTCTGTTGCAGGTCGAGGGCGACCACGGCACTCGCGCCGACGCCGACGATGTCGATCCGCCGGGCGGTGGCCACCAGCCGTACGGCCTCGGCGAGCGCCGCGCGGTCCAGGACCCGGGCGGTGTCGGCGATCGCCCGCTGATCGGCGCCGGTGACCTTCTCGACGATCGCGTCCAGATCGTCGTGCCGGCCGATGTCGCCGCCCACCTCCTGGGCGCCGCCGGTGCGGCCCTGCTCCCGGCCGGACTCGGCGGCCAGCGCCACCCGTAGATCGCGGTACCCGGGGACACCGAGCTCGTGGCACAGCCGGAGCACCGTCGTCTCCGACGTCTCGGCCGCCCGGGCGAGCTCGGAGATGGTCATGGTGGAGGCCCGCGCCGGATTCAGCAGGATCAGCGTGGCCACCCGCTGCTTCGACGGCACGAGCGTGGGCCGCAACCCGCGCAACGTCACCAGCAGGTCCTCGGTCATCGCCCCGCCAGTTCCCGCTGCATGACATGACAGGCCAGCCGGTACGCACCGTCGGCCGGCCACAGCCGCGGATCCTCGCGGCGGCACACGTCCTCGGCCAGCGGGCACCGCGGATGGAACCGGCACCCGGCCGGTGGATGCGCCGCGTCCGGCACCTCGCCCGCGACGACGTCCGCAGGCCTCGCCAGTGCCGGGTCGGCGATCGGCGCGGCCGCCAGCAACGCCCGGGTGTACGGATGGTTCGGGGTGTCCGAGACGGTCGCCCACGGGCCGTACTCGACGATCTCGCCCAGGTACATCACCGCGATGTCGTCGGCCAGGTGCCGGACCATGGCCAGGTCGTGCGAGATGAACACGAACGTCAGCGACAACTCCCGCCGCAGCCGGTCGAGCAGGTTGATGATCTCGGCCCGTACGGACACGTCCAGGGCCGACACCGGTTCGTCCAGGATCAGGACATCGGGCCGTACGGCCAGCGCCCGCGCGATCCCGATCCGCTGTCGCTGCCCGCCGGATAGCTGGTGCGGGTAGCGGCCGGCGGTGGCCGGGAGCAGCCCGACCGTCTCCAGCAGCTCGCCCACCGCCACCTTCCCGCCCGGCAGCTTGTGCACGCCGAGCACCTCGTTCAATGCGTCCCCGACCCGCTGCCGGGGGTCGAGCGACGCGTACGGGTCCTGGAAGACCAGCTGGACGCATCGCCGCAGCTCGCGCAACGCCCGGCCGCGGGCCGTGTCGAGACGCCGGCCGAGCACGGTGACACTGCCCGAGTCCGGCTTCTCCAGCCGGACCATCAGCCGGGCCAGCGTGGACTTGCCGCAGCCGCTCTCGCCGACCACCCCGAGCACCCGGCCCTTCTCCACGGTGACGGAGACGCCGTCGAGCGCGTGCACCTCGCCACGGCCGGGCGTGCGGTAGTGCTTGACCGCGTCCCGGACCTCCAGGGCGACCTCACCCGGCACGGGCCACCTCCGGGTCGGGCGCGGCCGTCCACGCGTCCGGCGGCACCCAGCAGGCGGCCATCGACCCGCCGCGGGCCAGCAGCCCGGGTTCCTCGGTCACACACTGCTCCACTCGTTGCGGGCATCGGGGGGCGAACGGGCAGCCGGCCGGCAGCGCCGACAACGAAACCGGCACGCCGCCGATCTGCGGCAACCGCGCCTGGTGCGGGTCGGCCGGCGTCGGCAGCGAGCGCAGCAGGCCGTCGGTGTACGGGTGGGCCGGGTGCGCGAACAGCGTACGGGTCGGCGCGTACTCGGCGATCCGCCCGGCGTACATGACCGCGACGTGATCAGCGATCCGCGCGACCACCCCGAGGTCATGGGTGATCCACACGACGGCCAGCCCGTACTCGTCCCGCAACCGGGCCACCAGCTGGAGGATCTGCTGCTGGATGGTCACGTCCAGGGCGGTGGTGGGCTCGTCGGCGATGAGCACCTGCGGCCGGGGCGCGACGGCGGCGGCGATCAGCACGCGCTGCCGCATGCCCCCGGACAGCTGATGCGGGTAGAGCCGGACCAGCCGTTCCGGTGACGGCAGGCCGACCTCGCCCAGCACCTCGACGGTCCGGGTCCGCGCCGCCGCCCGGTTCCAGCCGTGGGCGGTCAGCCCTTCGGCGATCTGGCCGCCGATCCGCATCAGCGGGTTCAGCGACGTCATCGGGTCCTGGTAGACCATGCCGATCCGGGCGCCGCGCACCTCGCGCCGCTCGCGTTCGCCCAGTGGCAGCAGATCGACGCCGTCCAGGCGGACCTCGCCCGCGGTGACGGCGGCACCGGCCGGCAGCAGGCCGGCGATGCTGAGGGCGGTGAACGACTTGCCGGAACCGGACTCGCCGACGACCGCGAGCGTCCGACCGGCGTCCACCGAGAAGTCGACGCCCCGCACGATGTCCAGGTCGCCGTCCACTGTGGTGCGCAGACTACGAACCTCGAGAAGGGCGCTCATCGCCGTACGCTCCGCGGGTCGAGGGCGGCGCGCAGGCCGTCGCCGAGCAGGTTGAGCGCGATCACCGCGATGACGATGCCGAGTGCCGGGAAGGTCAGCGTCCACCACGCGCCGGGCACCGTGTTCCGGGCGTCCGACACCATCAGGCCGAGGCTGGCGGCCGGTGGCTGGGTGCCCAGCCCGAGGAACGACAGCGCCGATTCGGTGAGGATGGCCCAGGACAGCGCGAGGGTGATCTGCACGACGATCGGCGCGGCCACGTTGGGAAGGACGTGCCGCAGCAGGATCCGCCCGGTGGGCAGGCCGAGGACGCGCTGCGCCTGGACGTACTCGGAGGTGCCGACGGTCAGCGTCGGTCCGCGGGAGACCCGGGCGAAGATCGGGGTGTACACCACGGCGATCGCGATCGCGGTGTTCTGCCAGCCGCTGCCCAGCGCCGACACCACCGCCAGGGCCAGCAGGATCGCCGGGAACGCGAACAGGATGTCGACGAACCGGCTGACGATCTGGTCGACCCAGCCCCGCAGGAAACCGGCGGCGATGCCCAGCGCCGAACCGATCACGGTGGCGATCGCCACCGACACCACCGACACTCGCAGCGACGTCCAGATGCCGACCGCGACCCGGGCGGCGATGTCCCGTCCGAACTGGTCGGTGCCGAACCAGTACGTCCCGGACGGCCCCTGCAACCGCTGGTCCGGGTGCTGGGTGATCGGGTCGTGCGGCAGCAGCCCGATCAGGCCGAGCAGCGCGATGACGATCAGCACGCCGGTGACGATCAGGCCGATGCGGCCGTTGCGGTCCTGCCAGACCCGGCCGATCACCCGGCCGTGGCGGGCCGCGGCCGACGGTTCGGCCGGGGTGGTGACGACGGGAAGCACACTCATGCGGCACGCGTCCTCGGGTCGAGCACCCGGTAGAGCAGGTCGACGATCAGGTTCACCACGACGAACAGCGCGGCGATGACCAGCACCGTGGCCTGCACGACCGGATAGTCGCGGGCGGAGATGGAACTGAACAGCAGCCGCCCCATGCCGGGCAGCGCGAAGATCTGCTCGATGATGACCGTGCCGCCCAGCAGGTAGCCGAACTGGATGCCGGTCAGCGTGACGATCGGGATGGTGGCGTTGCGCAGGATGTGCGCGGTCCGGATCCGGCCGGGGCGGACGCCCTTGCCCCGGGCCGTCCGGATGAAGTCGGCCTGCGCCACCTCGACGTACTCGGACCGGGTGGTGCGCATGACGTTGGCCGCGAAGGCCACGGCGAGTACCAGCGCCGGATACAGCACCTGGCTCAGGTTCCCGGACACCGACGACGTCAGCGGTACGAACGTGCTGGTGTCGGGGAAGTAGTGGAACGCCGAGGCCAGCACCGCGACCACGACCGTACCGAGGACGAATTCCGGCACGGCCAGGCCGAGCAGCGCGACACCCTGGGTGGCCGAGTCACCGGCCCTGCCCGGCCGGCTGCCGGCGAACACGCCCAGCAGCACCCCGGCGGCGGTGCCGAGGATCGCCGCCAGCACGGCCAGTTCGATCGTCACCGGCAACGCCGTGGCCAGCAGCTCGGTCACCGGTTTTCCGCTGACCAGTGACAACCCGAGATCGCCGCGGACCGCGCCGGTCAGCCACGTCCACAGTTGCTCCGGCCACGGCTTGTCGATGCCGTAGAAGTGGCGCAGCGACGCCTTCTGCTCCGCGGTGAGCGTGCCCGACTCGATGCCGAGCGAGGCGGTGATCGCGTCGCCCGGGATCAGGCGCAGCACGACGAACACCACCACGGTGACGCCGAGCAGCGTGATCAGCGAACCGCCGATCCGCGCCGCGACCCATCGCCCGCCCCGCACCTGTCGCCGCCCCGCCTCAGGACGCCTGGGCCAGCGAGATGAGCGACTCGTCCGGCCTGGGCGTGAACCCGCTGACCTTGTCGCCGGTCAGGTAGTAGTCGTCCGACCGGAACAGCCACACCCACGGCGACTCGGTCAGCAACTGCTTCTGCAGGTTGCCGTAGATGGAGTGGCGCTGCGCCTCGTCGCTGGTGGCGTTGCCCTGGGCGAGCAGGCCGGCCAGGGTCGGCGAGTCCAGTCCGGCCGGCTTCGAGAGGCTGCCCCCGGTGGTGTAGTAGCGGCCGTACATCAGGAACGGGTCGTTCGAGCCGCCGTTGAGCGCGACCGCGGCGTCGTAGTCGGAGGCCAGCCAGGCCGTCACGTACGGCGAGGTGGAGAGCTGCTTCAGGTTCAGCGTCACGCCGATCTTGCTCAGCTGCGACTGGAGGTTCTGGGCCTCGGCCGCCGCGGTCGCGTACTCGCCGGTCTCGACGATGGTGGTGAGCGCGAAACCCTTGGCGTACCCGGCGGAGGCCAGCATCGACTTGGCCTTGGCGGTGTCGCCGGGCGTGCAGGGCAGGCCGTCGGTCGGCGAGTACTGGTACGCCGGGCTGGTGATCGGGCCGGTGACCGTGCCGTCGCCGTACGCCGCCGTCTTCAGCACCTGGTCGCGATCGACGGCGCAGGCGATGGCCTGCCGGACGGCCTGGTTCTTCAGCGGTCCGCGCCGGCCGTTGAGCTGCATGACGTGGTACGCCAGGGCCGGCTGCTTGACCAGCTTGAAGCCGCCGCCGGTGGCCTGCCGGGCCACGCCCGGGTCGGAGAGCAGGCCGATCTGGAACGCGCCGGCCTTCATCCCGGACAGGATCGACGCCTCGTCCGGGATCACCCGGAACTGCAGCGTGCCGATCTTCGGGGCGCCGCCGTAGTAGTCCTTGTTCGCGGTCAGCGCCACCTGCTGCCCTTGACTCCACTGCTTCCAGGCGAACGGGCCGGTGCCGTTGGGCGTCTTGCCGACCGTACCGGCGGTGATGTCCTTGGCCGACTCGATGCTGGAGTTGACCGACGCGAGCGAGTAGAGCAGCGCGGCCGAGGGCGCCGTCAGGTGCAGCACCACCGTGGACGCGTCGGGCACGTCCACCGTCCGGATGGCCAGCAGGTTGGACCGGGCGACGGCGCCGGTCGACTGCTTGAGGATCCGGGCCAGTGACGCCTTCACGTCGGCCGAGCTGAACGGGGTGCCGTCCTGGAACTTGACGCCGGTGCGGAGGGTGAACGTCACCGTCCGGCCGTCGGCCGAGGTCGTCCACTTCGAGGCCAGTCCGGCGACGATCTTGCCGCTGTTGTCGGTCGTCACCAGCGTCGAGTAGACCAGGCCGAGCGTCTCGATGGTCTGGAAGGCGGTGGCCAGCTGCGGGTCGAGCTTGTCGACGTCGCCCGTACGCGCGACCACGAACGTGCCGCCCCCGGACGCCTTCCCTCCGGAGGAGCCCGACGAGCCCGATCCGGCCGGCGAGCACGCCGCCAGCGCTGTGGCGAGGGCGGCGGCCATGATTCCGGTCGCCGCCGTCCTGATCCGGTGTCCGTGCTCGTGCATCATCCCGACCTCCCCGGCAGTTCGGGTCAGGGTAACCATTTACCTGGATGACAAACAAGAGGTCAGCTATTAACCTGACGCCGTGCCCGCACTTCTGGACGAACTGGCGGCCCGCCTCGTCGCGGCCGGGCCGCCGGGTGCCGTCGTCGCGC
>CAXSDA010000033.1:0-12233 GCA_964236515.1 uncultured Actinoplanes sp. | reverse complement strand
ATCGGGGACGAGTACGGCGTGGCCGGCGAGGCCCAGCGCGACACCGTCGCCATGTCCGCCGACGTCCGCACCGACGCCGGTTCGGTCACCAAGATCCTGGCGACCACGGCCGCCCTGATGGCGCTGGCCGACGCCGGCGAACTGACCGTCGACGACCCGGCCGCGCGCTACCTGCCGGTCCTGCGCGGCCACCCGGCGACCGTGGCCGACCTGCTCGAGCACCGGGCCGGCCTGTGGGAGTGGTGGCCGCTCTACCTCACCGCCACCGGGCCGGACGCCGTCGAGCTGATCGGCCGCCTGCCGCTCCGCTACCCGCCCGGTGCGGCGCGGCACTACTCCGATCTCGGCCTGATCCTGCTCGGCGACCTCGTCGAACGGGTCACCGGCCAAGCCCTCGAGGACGCGGTGGCCACGCTGGCGTTGCGGCCCTTCGGCTTGACCGCGACCTCGTTCCGTACGCCCGGGCCCGGCGCTCCCGTCGCCGCCAGCTCGGACGGCGACCGGATCGAGCGGACGATGATCGCCACCGGGGTGCCCTACCCGGTCACCGGTGACCCGGACGGCTTTGCGCGATGGCGGTCCCACGTACTCGTCGGTGAGGTCAACGACGGCAACGCGTTCCACGCCTTCGGCGGCGCGGCCGGGCACGCCGGGCTGTTCACCACCGCCGCCGATCTGATCCGCTTCGCCCGGGGCATGCGGCGCAGCCTGGCCGGCGACGGCCCGGTGAGCGCGCCCACCGCCCGGCGGTTCGTCACGCCCGGCGCGGATCCGGTGCAGGCACTGGGTTTCCGGCGGTGGGGGAACATCGCCGGGCACACCGGCTTCCCCGGCGTCGCGGTCGGTTTCGACCTAGACCGGGACCTCGCGGTCGTGATGATCACCAACCGGCTGCATGCGGACGGGCCGCCGGCCGCGACGGAACAGATGTGGGCCACGGTCCTTCAGGAGGCGCAAGCATGCGGATGACGGTCATCGGAATGATCAGCGGCACGTCGTACGACGCCATCGACGCCGCCGTGGCCGAGCTCGACCTGGCCGGCGAGGAGATCGTCTGCCATCCGCTCGGCCTGCACAGCACCGACCTCCCGGACGGTCTGCGGGCCCGGATCGCCGCCGCCCTGCCGCCGCACCGCACCACGCTCGAAGAGGTGTGCCGGCTGGACACCGAGATCGGGCAGCTGTTCGGCGCGGTCGCGGCCGAGGCCAACACCCGGTACGCGGCCGGCCGGGCCGACCTCGTCGTCGCGCACGGTCAGACCGTCTACCACTGGGTCGAGGGCGCGCACGCGCTCGGCACGCTGCAACTCGGCGGCGCCGCCTGGGTGGCCGAGGCGACCGGCGTGGCCACCGTGTCCGACCTGCGGACCCGGGACATCACCCGCGGTGGGCACGCCGCGCCGCTGGCCTCCACACTGGACGCGCTGCTGGTGCTCGGCGACGAGGTGCGGCGCGGATCGCTGAACCTGGGCGGGATCGCGAACATCACCGTACGGACGGGAGACGGCCGGATCGTCGCGTACGACCTCGGGCCGGCCAGCGCGCTGATCGACGGCGCGGTCGCCGACGCCACCGCCGGGGCCGAACGCATGGACACCGACGGCGTGCGCGCGAGCCGCGGCACCGTGCACGCCGACTTGCTCAACGCGCTGCTGGCCGAGCCGTACTACCGTTTGCCCGCCCCGAAATCGACGGGCAAGGAGCTGTTCCACGCCGACTACGTGCGGACCGCGGTGAAGGGGTTCGACCTGACCACCGACGACCTGGTGGCCACGCTGACCGAGCTGACTGCCCGGCTGGTCGCCGACGCCGCCCGCGAATACGGCCTGGCCGAGCTGGTGGTCGCCGGCGGCGGCGTGCGCAATCCGGCTCTGATGGGCCGCGTCGCCGCGCTGTCCGCCCCGGCCGTGATCCGCCCGATCGACGACTTCGGCCTGCCCGCCCAGGGCAAGGAGGGTTTCCTCTTCGCGTTGCTCGGATTCCTGTCGGCGCACGGACTGCCGGGCACGATCGCGTCGGCCACCGGCGCGCGGGAGGCGTCGATCCTCGGCTCGTTCACGCCCGGCCGCGGCCCGCTGCGCCTGCCGGAACCGGCCACCGTGATCCCGCGGCGGATGATCGTGCGATGACGCTCCGGCCGGCCACCGCCGCCGACACCGGCGCGATCGCGGCGGTGTTCCGGGCCGCCTGGCGGGGTGGTTACCGTGGGCTGCTTCCGGACGCCGTGATCGACGCCTGGACGCCCGAGAACGTCCGAGCCGAACTGGCCGGCGGGAGCGGTACCGACGTGGTCGCCCTCGACGACACCGGTGAGGTCGCCGGATTCGTCCGGTACCAGCCCGAGTCCGGTTACCTGGCTTCCCTCTACGTCGCTCCGGACGCGGGCGGCCGTGGTGTCGGACGGGCGCTGCTCGCGTACGCGCTCGACGCCATGCCCGGCCGCGACGTCGTCCTCTGGGTGTTCGAGGCCAACGACCGCGCCCGGACCCTGTACGAGCGGGCCGGCTTCCGCCCCGACGGCGCCTCGCTGACCGACCCGCGCTGGCGCACGCCGCAGATCCGGATGCGCCGCCCGGTCAGCTCTGGTCGGACTCCGGACTGCGCGGGCCGGGAACCAGCGGACGGGTGAGGTCGTCGGCCAGCTCGTCGGCGGGCCGCTCGAGGTTGGTGACCGTCATCGTGCGGGAGTTGCCGTTCCCGGTGTCCTCGTCGTCGGTCTTGGGGGCCATCAGCCGGGTGGTCGGGTCCTCGGCGAAATTCGGCCGCTCCGCGCCCATCACCGACGACGGTCCCTTCGGCGTCGTCTCCGGCTCTTCCTCAGTGCTCGCGTCCGTACGAGACTCCGGATGCGTTTCCGGATGCGTTTCCGGACGGGTTTCCGTCCGCGGCGGCAGCTTGATGACCTGCGTACGCTCGTCCGGCGGGTCGACCGTGCCCGCCCCGAGCCGGATCACCTGGGTGCGTTCACCCTCGTCGGTGGCCTTCGTCCGGACCGGCTCGGGCTTCGCCGGCTCGAGCTTCGCCGCGTCGCTCCTCTGCGGCATCCGGATCACCTGCGTACGTTCGCCCGGATCCGATCCGCGGAGCACCCCCCGGTTGATCACCCGGGTCGGCCGGTCGTCCGGCGGCGGCATGGCCGGCGTGATCCGGCCGCGCAGATCGTGGGTGATCAGCTCGCTGGCCGGCAGCCGGATGACCTGCGTCCGCTCTTGGTCGTCGCCCGGGCTGACCCTCTCGAACAGTGCCGGCTCTTCCTCCGCGGCAGCCTCTTCTTGGGCAGCCTCTTCTTGGAGAGCCTCTTCTTCGAGAGCCTCTTCTTCTGCGGCAGCCTCGTCGTCCTTGGCCGCCTCGGCCACCGGCTCTTCGGTGGCCGTTTCTTCAGTGGCCGGCTCTTCAGCCGCCGGGTCTTCCGCCGGCGGCTCGGCGGCCGCTACTTCCTCGGCCGCTACTTCCTCGGCCGCGGCTGTCTCCTCGGCCTCCGTCTCGGCTTGAGCGACCACCGGCTCGCCGTCCGGAGCTTCCCCGGTGACCGCCACGGTCGGCTCGTCAACGGCCTCGCCCACCGCCGGCTCCGCCGCCACCGTCGGCTCTTCCTCCGGAGCGCTGTCCTCAGCCGAAACCGCCGTCGTCGCCTCAGTCACGTCGTCCGCGTAAACCGCTGTCGTCGCTTCGGCAACGTCGTCAGCCGAAACCGCGGTCGTTGCCGCACTCACGTCGTCAGCTGCCACTGCGGTGGTCGCCGCGGTGACGTCGTCAGCCGAAACCGCGGTCGTTGCCGCACTCACGTCGTCGGCTGCCACTGCGGTGGTCGCCGCGGTGACGTCGTCGGCCGAAACCGCGGTCGTTGCCTCGGTGACGTCGTCCGCCGGGACCGCCACGGGCTCGTCGGTAGCCGGTTGGGCGACGAATACCGTTGCGTCGTCCTCGACCGTCACCAGTTCGGTCGCGTCCGAACCCTCGGCCTCCGGCGCCCCGGCCGCGACCGTCTTATCGCTGGCATCCTCGAGCCGAACCAACTCGGTCTTGTCGCCCTCGGCCAGAACGACAAGCTCGGTCTTGGGCTCGTCGCCGTCCAAGGCGTCGACCTCCGCCACCACGACCTCCGCCACCACGACCTCGGTCACCTCGACCACGGCCACCGTCACCGGCTCGGCGTCATCCTCAATCCTGGAAACCGTCTCGGTGTCGTCGCCGCCGACGGCCACCTCGGTCGGCTCATCCGAAGTCGAAGTCGAAGTCGAAGCTAACAGCGACGGCTCGACGATCTGCGTCTCGTCCGGGGCGGCCGAGCCGACGATCTGTGTCTCGTCCGGCACCGCCAAGCCGACGATCTGTGTCTCGTCCGGTCCGGCCGTGCCGACGACCTGGGTCGCGTCCGGCGCCGACAGGTCGACGATCTGGGTGGCGTCCGTTTCCGGCAACACCGTGGTCACCCCGACGCCCGGTAGCTTGATGACCTGGGTCGGGTCGGCCTCCTGGGCGGCGTACGGCGTCAGGATCTCGGTGTGCATCGCGCCGGCGACGGAGGCCGCCCCCCTCGGACGTCCCAGCGTGCCGATCAGCGGGATTTGCGGGGGTTCGTACCGATCCCACCGCCGCGCACTCAACGCCGTACCGATCAACGGCACCGCGAGCAGCACCGCGAGCCCGTACCCGGGCAGACTCAGGTCGAAGCCCGGCTTCGCCACCGACGACGGCCACAGGTCCGCGTAGGATCCGGGCCCGGCCAGCGCCCAGGCGCCCACGGCCAGATAGACGACGCCGAACAGCACCGGCCCGGCGGGCGAGATGGGCGCGAACAGCAGGATGCCGTACGCGGCGCCGGCCAGCAGCAGGAGCAGCAGCCCGGTGACCGTCTCCACACTTCCGGAATCCCGGGCCCGCCCGGTCAGATCGTGGGTGAACCCGACGCCACTCAGGATCCACACGGCCGGGGCCAGCACCAGGGCATACAGAGTCGACCTGAGATGACGCACGCCGCGAACCTACCGTTTACGGCCGACCCGGCGGAAGGTCAACGACGGCCATCCGTCAGGTGACCGGCCGTTAAGGTGAACCCATGACCGGCAGAGTGCTGTGGACCCCTCCGGCGAACGTCCGCGAAGTCTCCCGGATGGGCCATTACCTCGCCTGGTTGACCGAGTCCCGGGGCTTGGAGTTCGCGGATTATGCCGCGCTGTGGGAGTGGTCGGTGACCGACCTGCCGGCTTTCTGGCAGTCGATCTGGGACTACTTCGAGATCCGCGCGTACGACCCGCCGACCGGGGTGCTCGCCGACGCCCACATGCCCGGCGCCCGGTGGTTCCCGGGGGCCACGCTGAACTACGCCGAGCACGTGCTGCGGATGCCGGGGCGGGCGGACGACGATCCGGTGGTCCGCGCGTACTCGCAGACCCGGGAGCCGGTCGCGCTCACCGCCGCTCAACTGCGCGACCAGGTCCGGCGCGTACGGGCCGGACTGAGGAGCCTGGGTGTCGCCGCGGGTGACCGGGTCGCGGCCTATGCCCCGAACATCCCGGAGACGTACGTCCTGATGCTGGCCACCGCCGCCCTCGGCGCGGTGTTCTCCAGTTGCGCGCCCGAGTTCGGCCGCCGCAGCGTCATCGACCGCTGGACCCAGATCGAGCCCAAGGTGCTGGTCGCGGTGGACGGCTACCGCTACGGCGACAAGGTCGTCGACCGGCGCGACGAGGTCGCCGCGATCCAGGAGGCGTTGCCCAGCGTCGAGCATCTGATCACGATCGGCTACGTCGACCCGGCGACGGACGACTGGGCCGGCTTCCAGCGCGACGAACCGATGGCGTTCGCGCCGGTCGAGTTCGCGCACCCGCTCTACGTGCTCTACAGCTCCGGCACGACCGGTCTGCCCAAGCCGATCATCCACGGCCACGGCGGCATCCTGCTCGAGCACCTGAAGATGTTGGCCCTGCACCACGACCTCGGGCCGGCCGACAACTTCTTCTGGTTCACCACCACCGGCTGGATGATGTGGAACTTCCTGGCCAGCGGGCCGGCGGTGGGCGCGTCGATCGTATTGTTCGACGGCAACCCGGGCCATCCGGGGCTGGACGCGCTGTGGGAGCTGGCCGGGGACGTGCCGATCACGTACTTCGGGACGTCGGCGCCCTTCGTGCTGGCCTGCCGCAAGGCCGGGGTGCGGCCGCCGGCCAACCGGATCCGGGGCGTGGGCAGCACCGGCGCGCCGCTGCCGCCGGAGGGGTTCGACTGGATCTACGAGGCGGTCGGGGAAGACCTGCAACTGCAGTCGTTGTCCGGCGGGACCGACGTGTGCACCGGGTTCGTCGGGGGCGCGCCGCTGCTGCCGGTGGTCGAGGGCCGGATCTCCGGGCGCTGCCTCGGGGCCAGCGTCGAGGCGTACGACCCGGCCGGCCATCCGGTCGTCGGCGAGCTGGGCGAGCTGGTCGTCACCGCGCCGATGCCGTCGATGCCGGTCGGGTTCTGGAACGACCCGGACGGCAAGCGGTACCAGGAGGCGTACTTCGACGTCTTCCCCGGGGTGTGGCGGCACGGCGACTGGATCACCATCGGCGCGGACGGCACGTGCGTGATCACCGGCCGCTCGGACGCCACCCTCAACCGCGGTGGCGTCCGGCTGGGCACGTCCGAGTTCTACTCGGTCGTCGAGGCCCTGGACGAGGTGGCCGACTCGGTGGTGGTCCACCTCGACGAGGGCGGCGACCAGCTGCTGTTGTTCGTGGTGCCGGCCGACGGCGTGGAGCTCGACGACGGTCTGCGGGCGAAGATCCGGGGGCAGTTACGCGGGTCGCTGTCGCCCCGGCACGTACCCGACGAGATCTACCTGGTCCGGGCGGTCCCGCGGACCCTGAGCGGGAAGAAGCTCGAGGTGCCGGTCAAGCGGATCCTCACCGGCACGCCGGTCGAGTCGGCGGCGGCCAAGGGTGCGCTGGCCAACCCGGAGTCCCTGGCCGCGTTCGAGGAGCTGGCTAAAGAACGGTCACGGTGACCTTCTCGGTCGCGGCCCGTTGTTCGACCCGTGCCGGGTCGAGGTGGCCGCAGAGGACGATCGACGCGCCCGCCACCAAGGGCGCGAGCAGCCAGTCGATCGGGTCGGGGTAGGCGCCGGCGTCGATCAGGACCCGGTCGCCGGCGACCACGCCGAGTTCGGCCGCGCGCTGGGTGGCGATCCGGTGCAGCGCCAGGTGGCTGAGCTCGTCGGTCGCCGGATCGTCGTCGCCGACCGGCGTGACCGGGTTGAAGTAGTCACCGAAGTTGCGAACCTCGACGACATAGTCGATATATCCGGCAGGCACCTCGCGCAGCGGCGCCGCGAACGGCAGCAGACCGGTCAGGTAGCGCTCGCCCGCCGACAGATCCGACTTGTCGGTCGCGAACAGCGCGCCGGCAGAGGATTTCGATGACCCACGGACGAGCCCGGCCGACCACGTCGCCAGCAGCACCGCAGCCGTCTGCCAATGCGGCGGCAGCAGCACCGCGACGGTGTCCCCGGCGTCCAGCCCGGCCCCGTCGACGAGCAGGTTCGCGGTCTTGGCGACCCAGTTGTCCAGCGTCGCCCCGGACAGCTCGGTGCGGTCCCCGGAAAGGTCGTCGTACCAGGTCAACATCGGCGTCGCGGAGTCTCGCCGGACGGCGGCGGCGAAGGTCTGCGGGATCGTGGTCATTACTCTCCGTTATCGCATGTGAACGGCAATGGATCGGGCAAAAGGATACGGCAACCGGTCGCTTCGACCCGGTGTCGCGGTGACGCCGCCGATGCCTCGGCGGCGTACGCTTGCGAATGGTCAAACCCACAACCCCTGGGAGTTGCCTCGTGACCGCCGGTCGCCCCCCACGAGTCCTCGTCGACGCCACCAGCGTCCCGGCCGACCGGGGAGGTGTCGGCCGGTACGTGGACGGACTGCTCGGCGCTCTCGGCCAGCTGGGCGCCGACCGCCTCGATCTCGCCGTGGTGGCCCAGCGGACGGATGCGGAGCGTTACTCCCGGATGCTCGTCGACGCCGAGGTCATCGCCGGTCCGGCCGCCGTCCAGCACCGGCCCGCCCGCCTGGCGTGGGAGCAGACCGGGCTACCCCTGCTGGCCCAGCAGGTCGGGGCGAAGGTGCTGCACTCGCCGTTCTACACGTGCCCGCTGCGGGCCGGCTGCCCGGTGACGGTCACGGTGCACGACGCGACGTTCTTCACCGAGCCGGAGCACTACGACAAGACCCGGCGCACCTTCTTCCGCAGCGCGATCAAGACCTCGCTGCGGCGCGCCGCCCGGGTGATCGTGCCCAGCAAGGCCACCCGCGACGAACTGATCCGGCTGCTGGACGCCGACCCGACCCGGATCGACGTGGCCTACCACGGCGTCGACCCGACCGCGTTCCACGCGCCGACCGAGGAGGAGAAGGCCCGCGTCCGGGCCCGGCTCGGCCTCGGCGACTCCGACTACGTCGCGTTCCTCGGCGCCAAGGAGCCGCGCAAGAACGTGCCCAACCTGATCCGCGGCTGGGCCCGGGCGGTCGCCGACTGGCCGCGGCCGCCGGCGCTGGTCATCGCGGGCGGTTCCGGCCACGACGACGAGATCGACCGGGCGGTCACCGAGGTGCCGTCCCACCTGCGGCTTCTCCGGCCGGGCTACCTGCGGTACGCCGACCTGCCGGGCTTCCTGGGCGGTGCTTTGCTGGCCGCGTACCCGTCCTTCGGTGAGGGTTTCGGCCTGCCCATCCTGGAGGCGATGGCCTGCCAGGCGCCGGTGCTGACCACCCCGCGGCTGTCGCTGCCCGAGGTCGGCGGCGATGCGGTCGCGTACACGACCGAGGACCCGGACCGCATCGCCGAGGACCTGGCCGACCTGTTGCACGACGAACCGCGCCGGCTGACCCTGGCCAAAGCCGGATTCGACCGGGCCAAGGAATTCACCTGGGCGTCGAGCGCCGAGGTGCACGTCGCGACGTGGAACCGCGTGGCAACGGCCTGAGCCCGCGCCGGACTCCTTACACTCGGTTCGTATGTATGCCGTCATCCCCGCCGGAGGTAGTGGCACCCGGCTCTGGCCGCTGTCGCGCGCCGGTCACCCCAAGTTTCTGCACCTGCTGACCGGCACCGAGGCGTCCCTGCTGCAGGCCACCGTGCGCCGTCTCGCGCCGCTCGCGCCCCCGGAGCAGGTCTACGTGGTCACCGGGGTCGCCCACGCGGCCGTGGTCGCCCGTCAGCTGGAGGGCCTGCCGGAGGAGAACATCCTGGTCGAGCCGTCGCCGCGGGACTCCTGCGCGGCGATCGCGCTGGCCGCCGCGGTCATCGGCCGCCGCGAACCCGACGCGATCATGGGCTCGTTCGCCGCCGACCACCTGATCGCCGACGGCGACCGCTTCATCGAGGTCCTGCGGCACGCCGTCTCCGGCGCCGAGCAGGGCCTGCTCATGACGCTGGGGATCACGCCCACCCGCCCCGAGACCGGCTACGGCTACCTGCAGTGCGGCGGCGTGGTCGGCGACACCCCGGTCCTCGCCGTCGAGGAGTTCAAGGAGAAGCCGAGCTATGACGTGGCCGAGAGCTACGTCAAGTCGGGCAACTACCTGTGGAACGCCGGCATGTTCGTCTGGCGCGTCGACGTCTTCCTGGCCGAACTCGGCCGCCAGCAGCCCCAGCTGGCCGCGGGCGTCTCCCGCATCGCCCAGGCCTGGGACTCCGGCGCCCGCGAAGAGGTGATCGGCGAGGTCTGGCCGACGCTGCCGCGCATCTCGGTCGACTACGCGGTGATGGAAGGCGCGGCCGCCGCCGGCCGCGTCGGTACGGTCCCCGGCGACTTCGGCTGGAACGACGTCGGCGACTTCCACACGCTGGGCGAGATCCTGGCCGCGGACGCCGACGGCAACGTCGTGGTCGGCAAGGACGCCCTGCCCAAGCCCGGCGTCCTGCTGCGCGAAACCGAGAACCTGGTCGTCGTGCCGAACTCCGGCCGCCTGGTCGCCGCCATGGGCGTCCGCGACCTGATCATCGTCGACACCCCGGACGCCGTCCTGGTCTGCCCCCGCGACCGCGCCCAGGAGGTCAAACACCTCGTCGACGCGCTCAAGGAATCGGGCGACCTCGGCTACATCTGATCCGGTACGGCCGACTCGGGTCCCGTGTCGGCGTCATGAGCTCCCGTCGTGGTCCCGCCCGCCCTTCGCCGCCGGGCTGAGCTGCCCTCCGCAGCCCTCCCGCATTCCGGCCGGCCGCTCCGTGGTGTACCAGTGGTACGCCAGCGGTCCGACACGCCGGGCGAAACCACGCTGCCGTACCACTGGAGCGCGCCAGTGGTACGCCACGCGAGCGGCCGGCACCGTGGTGTACCACTGAGGTCGAACCCATGCCCGCCCGGGCGTGCGGCGGGCCGGCGGTCAGTGCTCGCGGCGGCTTGGCGGCTAGCGCGGCTTGGCCGTCAGTGGGGGCGTCCGGTGAGCGGTCGGTGGGGCGGCTGGTGGGCGGTCAGTGCGTGTGGCGGCTTGGCGGTCAGTGCGTGTCGCGGCTTGGCGGTCGGTGGGGCGGCTGGTGGGCGGTCAGTGCGTGTGGCGGCTTGGCGGTCAGTGCGTGTCGCGGCTTGGCGGTCAGTGGGTGCGGCCGGCGGGTGGTCAGCGCATGCGGGCGAGGGCGGGCGCGATCTGCTGGCGGACGCCCGGAGCGAGCGGCGACGGCAGCTCGTGGGGCGCGAACCAGGCCAGCGCCGCGGACTCGTCGCTGATCTGCTCGACGGCGCCGCGCGGGGCGAAGGCCACGAAGCGCACGTCGAAATGAAACGACGGCGTGGCCGGGGATCCGTCGCCCGGGGCGCAATTCACCGGGTGGATGTCCACATCGATCGGTACCGGGTCGAGCAGCAGACCGTCCAGGCCGGACTCCTCGGTGGCCTCCCGCAGCGCCGCCGCCGCCAGCGACACGTCGGCGGGCTCGCAGTGGCCGCCGACCTGCATCCACATGTTCAACCGGCCGTGCAGGCAAAGCAGCAGCCGGCCGTCCGCGCCGACGATCATCGTGCTGGCGGTGAGATGCCCCGCTCGATGCGCCCGCATCATCGCCACCGGCCCGTCGGCTAGCAGCTCCAGCGTCCGCTTCCGCGCGACCTCGGCGTCTTCCGAGGTGGCCGTCCACTCCGACAACGTCGTCACCGTGTCCGTGAACAGGACGCCGACCGGGCCGGTCACGCGCGGGACAAGGCGAGCAGGAGACCGGCGTCCTCAAAGATCAGCGCGGACGCGATGCCCTCGGCGGCGAGAGCGGCACGGAGGCGGTGGGCGTCCGCCCCCAGGCGCATCAACGCGGCCGGCATCGAAGGCGCGGCCGGGGCAGTCAGGCGCAGGGCCGAGCCGCCGACCGGGGTCACGACGGTGCCCGGCGCGAACGCGACCAGCGCCACCGCGCGCTCCACGGCGCCCGGGTCCACGGCCGCCGGCCGGTCGATCGGGCCACCGGCCGGGCCCGAGAAAGAAGCGGGCGGGTCGTCCAGCGTCGCGGCGTCGCGGAGACCGGCGGCCCGGGCCTCGGCCGTACCCAGGCTGAACATGTCGCTGGCGGCGTCGCGCAGCAGGACGGCCGCCCCGTCGGGAACCGCCGCGCCCGCACCGGGATAGCCGCGTACCACCGCCACCGGCACCTGGTCCCGCTTGCCCTTGACCAGATCACCGGCCGCCGCCAGCTCGTCGACCACCGCCATCTGGGTGAGCTCCAGCTCGTTGCCGTACGGGTCGATCTCGCCCCGGTGATCCCGCAGCGGCGCGATCCCGGCCACGCCCAGCGCGACATCCGTCAGGCCGTTGCGCCAGGCCCGGCCCATGGTGTCCGACACGATGACGCCGACGCTCAGGCCGCGCGCGGCCAGCGCCGCGTGCAGGGCCCGGGCCGACGCGTCGGGGTCGGCGGGCAGCAGTACGAGGTGCGTCTTGTCGACGTTGGACGCGTCGATGCCGGCGGCCGCCATCACGAACCCGTGGTGCGTCTGCACGATCGTGGTCGGCCCGCGCCGGGCCACCACCCGCGCGGTCTCGGCGGCGAGCACCTCGGCCCGGGCGGCGTCGCGCTCGGGTCCGTCGGCAGGTACGTCGACCAGCCGGCCCTCCGCCTTCGACACGATCTTGCTGGTCACGATCAGCACGTCGCCGTTCCGCAGCCAGGGCGCGGCGGCCTTTGTGGAACGAATCGCGGGTGCGAAAGACTTTTTCGATTATCAAATCGAGCGCCTTGCCAGCCAGCCGGACTTCGCAACACCGCGCGGC
>CAXSDA010000032.1:0-94317 GCA_964236515.1 uncultured Actinoplanes sp. | reverse complement strand
CAGACCGGCCGGGACCCTCGCTGCGGCCAAGGGGGCGAGGAAGCTGACTCCGGCGGGCGTCCGAGGCAGTGGCGAATCGGATTTTTGATCGAGTAACGGCGATCCGGAAAGCTTGGCTGTGTGAGCAACCTGCGATCCCCCGGCGGCCCGGCTTCGGCGGCGCTACCCGGTTTCATCGTGCATTTGAACGGCGCGGCGTTTCATGCCCTGGCTGACGGCGACCTTGCCGCTGCGGTAGCGGTCAGCCCGGTGCAGCTTTCGGCCTACCTGGCGGGCGAAGAATGCCGGGGACTGTGAAAAATGCGCAGTGAGCAATGCGATCAGGATCCGGTCAGCGCGGCGTGGGTCACTGGCATCGTCTGGGACGAGCAGAGAGCCCTGGCGGTCGGGGCAGCCGGCTTCCACGGGCCGCCGGACACCGGCGTCATTGTCAGCAGGACGCGGCCGCGGCTTCGTGGTCACGGCACTAGCGGAGCTCGGGGTAGCCGGGCCATTGTCACAAGAGCAGGTGGCCCTGATGACCGAGGGGGCGCTGGGTGTCGGAGCGGACGGTGTGGCGGTGAGCCGCACTGGCGGCGGGCCGAGCCGAAGCGGTCGTTCGGTCGCGGTTGACGCTTGATGCGGCGCTGCAGGAGCGGTTGGTTCTGGCGCCGCAAGGTCGCCGCGGTTCACCGCGAGTTGGTCGGACGCCGTAGCCGGCGGGATGTCCGCCGCGCCCGGCGTGACGTCGCTGCGGTGGGCAGCACGCGAGGCGCTGTCGCCGGGTGAGCGGGCCGGTCTCCGCCGGGGTGAACGGGCCGCGCGGCTCACGACGTCTTCTTGCGGCAGCCGGCGACGCATCACAACGCGGCGTGGGAGGCCGATCATGTGGAGGCTTCGGTCGAGGTCGAGGTCGACGTCGAGGGCCGGCTCGTCAAGCCATGGGTGACGTGGTTCGTGGACTTTGCGTTGAACGTAGTGCTCGGACTGGCGGTGACACCGTGCGCGCCGAGCCGGGAGAGCGTCCTGGCGGCGCTGCGCGCTGCGATCGCCGTCGACGAGCCGTACGGCCCGGCCTGCGGCTTGTCGATACTGGTCCGCGTCGACCGCGACAAGGACTTCCTGTCCACGACCGTCGCCGCGGCGTGCGTGGTCTTCGCCGTGCGGGTGGTCGACCTGCCCGGTACACGCCGCACCTGAAGGGCACGGTCGAGACGCTCAACGCCGCAGTGAAGAGCACGTTCCTCGCCGGGCTCCCGCGATACACGGCAGCGCCGCGGCTGGCCAACGGCCGTCCCGCGAACCCGGATGCGCCCGCGCGGTTCGAGGTGTTCGTCAACGAGCTGCTGGCCTGGGTCGGCTGGTGGAACACCAGGCACAAGATGGACGTGCTCGACGGACGCACGCCGTTGCCGGCGTGGTTAGGCGACCCGACACCGTCCCGGCAGAGGACCTGCAGCTGTGCACCCTGAAAGACGACGGCCGGTCCGCACGATCACCGACCGGGGCGGGTGGTGGCCCACCCGCTTCTACGTCGAGGCGTGGATGAACGGCAGCGCCAACGCCGGCGAACGGCGAGTATCCAGGGGCAGCGTCGCGTCAGCGCGACATCCGTATCTGCGGAAAGGAGCGTGGTCTTTGAGGGCCAACGGCGGTGAATTCGGCGCTAAGCGCCGCAGGCGGGGCGGAACCGGGTGAGTCCTTCGGTTGCCTCGCGGGCGATGCCCGGGCAGTTCGGAGGTGGTCGCCTGTTCGAACCAGACCCGCGCTTGCTCGTGCCGATGGTCAGTGAACTCCAGGTTGGCGAGCGTTAACGCTGACCGCCCGGCCACGACCGCGTGAGTCGTGCCGGCGGCCAGGGCCAGCCATCGGCGTGCCTCCGCCAGATCACCCTGCTGGATCTCCAGCCGGCCGAGGTTCTCCGCAGCCCTGGGTGCGGCGTTGGGGTGGTCGGTGGCAGCGGCCCGGGTGTACCAGTGGCGGGCCTGCACCACGTTGCACCGCCCGTCTTCCAGCGCCCCGAGGTTGCACATAGCCACGGGTGCGGCGTTGGAGTCGTCGGTAGCAACGGCCCGGGCGTACCAGTCGCCGGCCTGCACCACGTTATTCTGCCCGAGTTCCAGCCCCCCGAGTTTGTACATGGCTCTGGGTGCCACGTCGGAGTGGTCGGTGGCGGCGGCCCGGGTGTACCAGTCCCCGGCCTGCACCACGTTTCCCTGCTCCTCCTCCAACACCCCGAGGTTGTACATGGCTCTGGGTGCCTCGTCGGGATGGTCGGTGGCGGCGGCGCGGGTGTACCAGTGGCGGGCCTGCACCAGATCACCCTGCCCCTCCTCCAACGACCCCAGGTTGAACATGGCAGTGGGTGCCTCATCGGGATGGTCGGTGCTGGCGGCGCGGGTGTACCAGTGGCGGGCCTGCACCACATCTCCCCGCTCCCGCTCCACCTCCCCGAGGAAGGACATGGCTCGCGGTGCCACGTCGGGATGGTCAGTGGCGGCGGCGCGGGTGTACCAGTGGCGGGCCTGCACCACATCTCCCCGCTCCCGCTCCACCTCCCCGAGGTTGTACATGGCTCTGGGTGCCACGTCGGGATGGTCGGTGCCGGCGGCGCGGGTGTACCAGTGGCGGGCCTGCACCACGTCCAGATAAGACCGCTCCAGCGTCCCGAAATCAAACATGGCTCTGGGTGCGGCGTCGGGGTGATCGGTAACGACGGCTCGGGCGAACCAGTGGCGCGCATCCCCGTCGGATCCGCTGTGGGTAAACAGCGATCCGAGAACCACGTCCAGCGGTACACCTAGGCCGCATTCCAGCCCCCCGAGGTTGCCCATGGCTTTCGGCGCGGCGTCGGGATGGTCGGTAGCGATGGCCCGGGTGTACCAGTCGCGGGCCTGCACCACCTCCCCCTGCCCGTGTTCCAGCGCCCCGAGGCTGCCCATGGCTTTAGGTGCGGCGTCGGGATGGTCGGTGGCGATGATGCGTTTCCACCATCGGCGAGCACCGGCGGGGTCGTCGAGGCCGTGGAGCCATGTGCCTACGGCAAGCAGGACGGGAACCAGGGCGTCGAGGTCTTCGCGTTTGAGCTCGTGAAGGGTGATGTGGGTGAGCAGGCGTCGGGTATGGGTGTAGTCGTCGCGGTCGAAGGTTCGCAACGCCAGTGGGATCCGCTCGTGCGGTGGCAGGGTCTGGGTGACGTAGGTCCACAGGGGGTCGGCGGCCGACCAGCCGGTGTGCGGTTCCTCGGCCAGGACGGTGAGGAGGGGATGCGGCCGGTGATGCCCGGTGTCGATAATGTCGACCAGGCGTGGCCGGTCGGTGTTTGATGAGGTGGCCCAGTCCAACGCCTCTCGGAAGCCAGACTTCGACACGGCGGTGGAGGTGCTGCCGGTCATCTGCCGCCAGTAGTCCGCGTACAGGGTGCGCAGTAGCTTCCGGTCGAGGTGGCGGGGTATGCCGAGGCGGGCCCAGTCGGTGACGACCCGCATGATGGCGGTGCGCCGCACAGAGTCCTCGTCCTGCCGGCTCAGGGCGGCGGCGAGCTGGTCGAGGGAGACCAGCAGCCGGCCCAGCAGGAGCGGGTCTTGGTCCTTGAGCGCTGCTCGGAGATCGCTGTAGTGGTCGGTGGTGTGCACCGTTTGGCGCTCGTCGTTGGTCAACGGCCCAAGGGTGACGGTCGTGGCGTGTTCGGTGAGCGCTTCGGTGACCCGGGCGGGGACGTGGGTCCCGGTGAAAGTCGCGGTCTCGCCGGCGACGCAGATCCGCAGCCCGGCGGGCAGTGATCGCAGCAGTGCGGCGTCGAGTTCCGCGACGTGCCCAGCGGTGATCGCGTCGAGCCACAGCACCGCCCTGTCCCCGCGGGCCCACACACCGGCCACCTCGAGCATGTCGCGCACCGTGATCGTGGGATCGGACCGAAACACCAGCATCCGGCGATTCGCGTAGGCCTTCTGAACGTGGTGGGCGAGGCTGCGCGTTGTTCCGGCCAGGCGAGGTCCCTGCACGATGATCAGTGGTTTCGGGCCGAGAAGCGCCGCCCTGATTTCAGCGTCGGTGTCGCGGTTGAGGTAGGGGGCAACGCCGCCGGGGTCGTCGAAACGGCTGGGATGCACCCCATACTGCGCAGCGGTGCCGGCCGCAATCATCGGTGGCCGGCCGCGACGGTCCGTGACGGCCAACGCCGCGCGTGGTGGGGTCCGGGCGAGCAGGACGCCGACCCCCACGCTCAGGCACGCCGCGATCAACGCGGCCGCCAGCCATCCCCCACGCACCCTTCCACCGTTGTCATGGTCGTAAACCTCGTTGATAGCGACGCCGACTGCGACCATCAACACCGCCGCGCAGACGATGATCAGTAACAGCCTCAACCAGGGCCTGATCCGCCACAACATCGTCTACCTCCACCAGTTGTTGGTGCGAACTCGTCTTCGTCGATCAGGTGGATTAGTACGTCGAGTTGTCACCCAACTTGAACAACGGCGGTGAGGCTCCGATCGTGGCGGTAAGGGCTTTGTCGAATTCGGTGTCGGCGGGCCCCGCTCCCGCCTCTGGCTGCGTGTAAACGGGGCCCAGATGTGTGTAACTTTGGTGCCCGTGTCGAATGGTTTCCTTGACCAATATCGGTGATCTTGGGGCCTCTTCTGCGGCGTGGCGGGGGTGTCGCCGTGCTAAATTTAGATGGCCGGGTCAGTCAGGGTGGGCACCTTCCACCGCCTCGACGAGAAGCTCACCCGGGTCACCGTGCAGATGGGCTTCGACCCTGAGGGTGTCGTGGAGACCGTCAGCGACAAGCTCGGTGTGCTGGACCGGCGGGTCAAGGGTGACCTCAAGCGGTTCAAGGAGTTCATCGAGAGCGAGGGGTTACGAGACCGGCGTCTGGCGTGGCGAGGTACCCCGCAGCAACCCGTAAGCATTCCCGGCCGCATGAGCCATCGCCATGCGGCCGGAAGAGGCTCTGAACGGCATGGGTCAGAGCCTCTTCCCTGTCCCAGCACCGTCAGCTACCGAAATTGGAGCTCTATTCGACGACGCACCGTAGCTACCCAGATCAACTGCTCAGAGATCTGGTCTGAGCACATAGATTTTCCTGATCGACGACGACCTCAGTCCCCGCGACCACCGGCTTTCGCCGCCGGCTGTACGCAGGTATCGAAATGATAATGATTCTTACGTCAGGCGGCCATCAGCTGGGCTCGGCGCCGGCCCGCGGTCATCACCGCTGGCCTGGTGATAGCTGCGATCTTGGTGCTCGTCGCGATGAAGAAGCGATGAGTCAGTCCAACCGCGGCCAACGCGGATATCGGGTACCCCAACGCCGCACGTCCTCTCTCGTCAGTGCCGTGAAGGCAGAGCGGACCCGGCCCGCGCCGGAGTACACCTTCGTGCCCTACATGTCGAACATGCCGATCGCCTGCTCGATCGCCTGCCCCGGCAGTGATATGCGAGGCCCCTCGGACAACAGTCCGACCAGCGGCACGACGGAGTCGAACAAGGTCCCGGCGTTTCACATCGGAGCTGGGTTCGTCTGAGTCACGACATTAGTCATGCCTAAATCCCGCCGATGGCCGGTCTACATCGGCGGCCGTTTCGCCGAAGCCCAGGGTGAATCGCAATTCTGGTTGGAACGGGCTCCTGGCGGGCCTCAGCTCTTGACGGCCTCTGCGATCTCCTGGGCGGGCACGAGGTGTGTGGTGTCTATAAACCTCGGCATAGGACTGGACATTCGGCCGTTCTATGGCGGCG
The DNA here is from genome assembly GCA_964236515.1 of uncultured Actinoplanes sp. Classification (GTDB taxonomy): domain Bacteria; phylum Actinomycetota; class Actinomycetes; order Mycobacteriales; family Micromonosporaceae; genus Actinoplanes. Next base: position 88,596 of record CAXSDA010000032.1, on the reverse strand, counting down.
CGCCACGGCGTAGGTTGCCTGATGTGGAGCCTCCGAGGCGCACCTCCGACAGGCAATATTGGCAGATCGCGGCTGGCGGCACGGTTGCCGCCCTCACGATGATCGCCCCGTTGACCATGGTCGTCGCCATCGCCGCCGCTCGGTTCGCCGGCGGTCCGAACGCGTTCACGATCGCCCTCGTCACCACGATTATCACCGGCCTGCTCGGCGGAGGTCTCGCCGCGCCTACTCTTCGCCGCGTCGTCGACCGGCGAGCGGGCCTCGCCCGGTCAAAAGCCGGCCACGGGGGACGAAGGCACTGAGCAATCCAAGGAGCGAGGCACCGGTCGCGGCAGCGGCCACGATCAGGCCCTCACGGAAGGTCAGGCCCGGAGCGAACCAGCATGCCAGCAGGAACGCTGCCACGAACCTGACCATGGCGCCCATGCTGTTGACGAGTCCGCGCATCGTGTCGGACCAGGCGCGCCGGGACTGCTCCCGCGATTGCGCCAGGTCTCGTCGGTGGACGTCCTCGTTGCTGGTGACCCATTTGTGCTTGCGTTCCTCGGCGTCCAGTTCGTCGAGTGGCGGCCCGTCCTTCCGGACCACGAGGCGCTGGTCGGCGCCGGTCTGCAGCAACGGTGAACGCTCACCGACCAGGGCCACGTCAACGGCGGTGAAAACGGCCGGATCCAGGGCCGCTAGGTCGGCGCCGGGCCATGCGGAACAGCGGCGCAGCAGAACGTCGCGCACCAGAACCGACCCGTTCCGATGCAAGCAGCGGCGTTCCTCAGCGATGAGCGAATGGCGCACGACGTGAGCGTCGACGAGCTCCGGAACGAGCCGCCCGCAGAGTTCGGTGAGGTGGCACAGCAATTCGGCGCCGCCCTTCTGCGCGTCGCCGTGGAGAACCGCGTCTGGGTGTAGGACGAGAAACTCGATCTCGGCCGCGGAAAGCCAGCCGAACGGCAGGGCCGAGCCGGGCAGGAGAAGATCGCACGCGAGTTGCCGGTGGTGCTTTGCGGAGATCGCATGAAGACCTCGGTGGACGAGGCCCTTTTTGGTTTCGCGCGTGTCCGTGCCCATATTTCGGTCACCTCGGCGTACTGGCGCGCTACGCTCCATGTGGAGGGTGGCTCAACTTGAGTAGAGTTGATCCATGTTGACTTTACTCTGATAAGGTATAGCCAACTCCAATCTACTCCTCTCACCTCGGGTAACGGAAGCACTACGGAACTCAGAGGTAACACGACCGACATCGGAGATCGCAGCGATGGCGACACCCGGCGCGATCCAACTTGCTCAGCGCCTGCGGGGCCTGCGTGAGAAGGCACGGCTGACACAGTCCGAGCTCGCTGAGCTGTTTACTACCGACGGAAGAAGCGCGACTGGGGCCGCGGTCTCGTCGTGGGAGCGATCCAGAGATCCGTCCCCGCTGCCGGACTATCGCGCGGAGCCGTATGCCCGCCTGGCTGCCCTGCAGGGCAAGCCCACCCGCCTACCGCCGATCGAGGAGCTCTCCGACGCACAGCAGGACATCCGCCTGGAGACGCTCGACGAGCTCCTATCGCTCATCGAGCAGGCACGTGGCGGACCGGCGGCTGCGGACCTGGCTCGCGCCGCGTCCCATCGGTCTTGGTTCTTCACTGAGGGCCCGGTGGTGATCGTCGTGCCCGACGCGGGCAAGGGCGCGGTCGGGCCGCTGGTCGAGACGACCAACCCGAACTTCACCACCCTGCATCGTCTTGCCGACCTCGACGCGCTGATAGAGCTGCACGGCCACATCCGGGCGGAGAATGATCCCGCTCTGCCGGTCTTTTTCAAGCCGGCCTCCGAGGTGAAGTCCGACGACCTTTTGGGCCACCTGGTTCTGCTCGGCGGCACGGGGTGGAACCCGATCACCGCCCGCCTGCTCAAGCTGTTGAACCGCCTTCCGGTGCGCCAGATCGAGATCCCCGAGCTGGACAGCGGCGAGATCTTCGCCGTGGGCCACGGCAAGGAGGAACGGCGGTTCACGCCGATCTGGTCGACACAGGACGGCGATGACACGCGCGTACTCGAGATGGACGTCGCCCTGCTGGCCCGGGTGGTCAACCCGTTCAACTCCAGCCGGTCGCTGACCTTGTGCAATGGCGTCCACAGCCGCGGCGTACTCGGCGCCGTGCGGACGTTGACGGACGCGCTGGTGCGCGATGCCAACGAGGCGTTCATCGCCCGACGGTTTCCCCAGGGTGAGTACGGCCTACTAATCAAGGTGCCGGTCCTGCGTGGCCAGGCACTCTCGCCCGACCTGCAGCATCCGGACAACATCTTGTACGCCTGGCCGGAGCCCTCCCCGTCGAAGCCGCGGCGGAACCGCTGATGCCGATACGCCACGTAGTGCGACGTGCCGCCCACCGCGCCGATCACGGTCAGCTGCTGCGCCGCCTCGAATGGCGGCCGAGTGCGCTGCCGGCCGGGCAGCCGCTTGACGCCGTCGTCGTGCCCGCATCGCGTCGCGCCCACCATCTGCGCGGCATCGCCGAGCTGGCCGCTAGGTATGGGACGACTCTGGTTGTTCTAGCGTCGCACGACTGCGACATGGCCGAGGTCGCCGAGCTAGTCGCCAAGGTCGGAGGGCGCGCCCTGATCGCCGAGATCCCCGCCGCGAGCGACCAGCGATTGTGGAACCAGGCCACGTCGGCCGAGCGGTTTCAACGGCTCAGCGCCCACCGGTTGAGCGATCTGAGCCTCAAACGCAACCTCGGCTTGCTGCTGGCCCGGCGGCTCGGCTGGCGGAAGATCATGTTTCTCGACGACGACCTGACCGATCTCACCACTGACCAGCTCAACCGGGTGGCCCACCACCTCGACGCGAACCGCTACGCCGGGCTCAAGACCCTCGCCTTTCCCGACAACTCGGTCGTCTGCCACAGCGCACGCTTGGTCGGGCGGCCACAGGGGATCTTCGTCAGCGGTGCCGCTCTCGGCGTGCGCATATGCGACGACGCGGAGAAGGCCGACGTCTTCCCCGACATCTACAACGAGGACTGGTTCGCGCTCGCGTTCGAAGCGCACGAAAACGGTGTCGCGTACGTCGGCAACGTGGGGCAGCAGGAGTTCAACCCGTTCAAGGACCCGCGGCGCGCGGCACACGAGGAGTTTGGCGACCTGATCGCGGAGGGCCTCTACGCGCTGTTCAACGACGGGCTGGGCCTGCACCGCGCGACGGCGAACTACTGGGAACAGTTCATCGGCGTCCGCCGGGCGCTGATCAAGGAGATTGAGAGAGTCCTGCACGAAGAGACGAACGAGCACGTCCAGGCCCTGAGCTCGCTGAGGGCCGCCTGGCTGCAACTGGGGAAAATCAAGGCGGAGGACTGCATCGCCTTTCTCGACGCCTGGCGGGAAGACCGCCGCATGTTCGCCGACCTGTGTAAACAAGCGAGCCACGAGCGGGTGGCCGACTACAACGATGCCTTCGACCTGCTGGGCGTCAAGCACTGGCAGGAAGCGCGCGGCGGCGTTCCGCGCGTGCCGGCCCTCGCCACGGTGGGTCCGTGAAGTCATTGCCGGGACCCGGCGAACCGCATCCGCCGCTCGTAGCGATTGATCGGCCGCAGGAGCTGCTCGTCAGAGGTCTCCTCGAACCCCAGCTTCTTGTAGAGGTTGAACGCCGGGTCGTTCGGCTGGATCACCCAGACGAAGATGTCGCCGTGACCGCCCGGCCGTTTGGCCGCGATGAGCCTGCGCACGAGGCGGGAGGCCACACCCTTGCGGCGGTGCAGCGGGTGGGTCCAGACCGACTCGACGTACGCGTCTGGGCCCATATAAGACAGACGAGCCAAGCCGAAGGTGCCGGCGCCGTCCTCCGCCACGGCCCAGATCCCCGACCGGCAGGACCGACGCCAGTGGTCCTCGTCCCACTGGTGTTCCGGCGGTTGTCCGGGGAGGAAAGCATCTGGGGAATCGCGGAGTGCGGCGAGCCTGGCGTACCGCGCCACGTGCCACTCCTCCGGAGTAATCAGCCGCACCCGCCCAAGGTTGCTCATCCTCCTGAATGTGGCACACCAAACGCTGGCGGGCGACCCGCACGCCAACCGATCAGAACCGGCCGCCGGATTCGGCGGCCTTCACTGACCTTCGCCCCTCGTGGCCCGGTTGGGTGGGCGGCATAGCCTGGCCGTTAGGCGACGCGCGGCTTAATACTGCAACGGCACTAAGCAGGCGAGACCAATCGATGATCGGGTCGTTGGTCTGGTCATGACGGCGGTCGATGTTGGTGTGTGGTCGGCGGAGTTGGCTCGATTGCACGCGCGGATCGCGGGCCGGTTCGCCCGGTCGGAGCCGCGGCGGCGGGCCCGGCAGTATCTGGCCGGGCTGGTCGCTGGTCTGGACCGGACGAACGGTTGGTCGTTGGCGGAGCAGGCCGGGGATGTGTCGCCGGACGGGATGCAACGGTTGCTGCGGTGGGCGGATTGGGACGTCGACGCGGTCCGCGACGACCTACGGGAGTACGTGATCGAGCACCTTGGTGATCCGCAGGGGGTGCTGATCATTGACGACACCGGCTTCCTGAAGAAGGGCGTCAAGTCCGCCGGGGTGGCCCGTCAGTACTCCGGAACCGCGGGCCGGATCGAGAACTGCCAGGTCGGGGTGTTTATGGCCTACCGCTCGAGCAAGGGTCACGCGCTGATCGACCGGCAGTTGTATCTCCCGGCGGCGTGGACCGAGGATCGAGAACGCTGCCGGCAGGCCGGGATCCCGGACGAGGTGCAGTTCGCGACCAAAGTCGAGATGGCCCGGGCCATGCTGGGCCGGGCGTTCACCGCCGGGGTGCCGGCCGGGTGGGTGACGATGGACGAAGCCTACGGACAGTCGAAATCGTTGCGGGTGTCGATGGAGGACCACGACCAGCCGCACGTGGTCGCGACCCGCCGCAACGATGACGTGGTCACCACAAGCATGGGCTTCGCCCGCGTCGACAAGCTGATCGCCGCTCTGCCCGGCCGAGCCTGGTCGCAGATCTCCTGCGGCCCGGGATCCCACGGCCCGCGGGAGTACTGGTGGGCGCGGGTTCCCATTCGGGTGTTCTGGCGGCCCGGGCGTGGCCACTGGCTGCTCGCCCGCCGCAACATGAGCACCGGTGAGCTAGCCTACTACGTCTGCTACGGACCAAGGAAGACCCGGCTGCTGGATCTGGCCCGGATCGCCGGGACCCGCTGGGCCGTCGAGGAATACTTCCAACAGGCCAAGAACACCGCCGGGCTGGACGAATACCAGGTCCGGGACTGGCGAGCCTGGTACGCCCACATCACCCTGTCGATGGCCGCGCACGCCTGGCTCGTCGTCGCCAAAACCCTGACCGCAAAAGGGGAACCAGCTGCAGTAGCGGCATGATGATCGGCTACACCGTACCCGAGATCCGACGCCTGCTCGCCGCACTCACCGTCCGCGCCCACCAGCCCAAACTCGTCTGGTGGTGGTCACGCTGGCGCCGCAGACGACAACACCAAGCCCCCGCCTCAGCCATTACCGCCGACGCGGCTACCCAATCAACTAAGTGCCGTTGCAGTATTAAGGCTCCTAACACGATCTGCTGAATCGATGTTGATCAGCGCGACGCGTTGAAGATCAGTCTCGTTCGGTTCTACATGAGTAAGGCGTGGATCGTCGACGACCGGCTGTGGGAGCTGATCGAACCGTTGCTGCTACCGTGGCCCGACAAGGCACCCGGGCCGCGGCCGGTCCCGGACCGGCTGTGCCTGCAAGGAATCTTGTTCGTGCTGCACACCGGGATCGGCTGGGAAGACCTGCCCCAGGAACTCGGGTATGGCTCCGGCATGACCTGCTGGCGACGGCTGCAACGCTGGACCGACGCCGGCGTCTTCGACCAGGTCCACCAACTCCTGCTCGCGAAACTGAACAGGGCGAACCGGATCGACTGGACGAGGGCGGCGATGGACGGCAGTCACATCGACGCGAAAAAAGGTGCCAGCACAGGCCCATCGCCGGTCAACCGCGGCAAGCCCGGCAGCAAGCATCACCTGACGCTTCTATAGGTGCGCTGGTTCCGGGAGAGATCGGTATCGGTAGGGTCCGGCGCTGGTGATCGACGAGTGACTCATCGCAGATCTGGCCACCACGGTGTGCCGTTCACCTGACTTGTCCTCGTGGGTTACCGGCGCCGGCCCGGCCCACCTTGCTGGCTTGATCAGAAGCCTGTCCGCGAAAGGGTCTGCAGCCCCGCCACGTGACTCATCACAGATATGCCGCCGGGTGATCGTCTCCCGGGCCGACGCCGTCCGAACGTCGCCCGTGCAGAGGAGAGTCCGTGCCATCCATCCTGGCAGAACGTCTGGCCGACCGCGTCGACGCGGTCATCGGTGTGGAAACCACACCGACACTCACACCGCTGAGGTGCTCACACCCGTCGGGACCGTGGTGGCCGAGTTGACCGTGGCGGCCACCGCGGAGGGCGCCGCCACTTTGCTGGCGTGGGCCGATCAGCAGACCAGCGGACGCGGATCAGGCCGACGGGCTTGGGCTCTGGACAGCGCCCGCTCACACGGTGTCGGGCTGCTGCGCGTTCTCCACGCTGCACGGGAGTACATCCTGGAGGCGCCCAAACCCGCGACGGCGTCACGGCGGCGAGGTGGCAAGTCCGATGCCCTGGACGCGATCCACGCCGCCCGCGCAGTGCTGGCCGCTGACCACCTCGCCGTTCCCCGCGCCGACGGCGACCGGGAAGTCCTGCGCATCCTGCACGTCTGCCGCCGTCATTACAGTGAGGTGATCTCAGCAAGGTTTGGCGGGGTAGTGGTGTTCGTAGTGGGTCAGGGCGAGGGCGGCGTGGATGAGGGTGCCGAGCCGGCTGGGGCTGATGGTGGTGTGGCGTAACGCTTTCCACCGGCCGACCAGTAGGGCGAAGCCGCGTTCGCCGGGGGCGCGCAGGCTGCGCTGGATGTGGTTGTGGACTTGTTGTTTCACGGTGAGGCGGCCGCCGCCGGTGTTGGCGAGTTTGATCGGGGTGTAGATCCCGGCGCCGGTGCCGTGGTAGCCGGCGTCGGCCAGGGTGGGCAGGCTCAGGTGCCCGGCGGCCCAGTAGAGGGCGGCGTGGATGCCCAGGTCGGCGGCCATCGGGTTGTCGTGGGTCCGGCCGGGGGCGACCGCCGAGGTCCAGATCGGGAGGCCGTCGGGTCGCATGACGGCTTGGATGTTCCCGCCGAAGCAGCGGTGTTTCCCGGAGTACCAGGCGTGCACCCACTTTTTTGCGGGACAGCACGAGACCGGCGCAGCGGTCGGTCCTGAACACTTTCCCGTCGAGGATCGCGAAGGTCCAGCCGTCGGCGGCGGTGCGGGTCAGGACGTGGTGCAGGTCGGTGTCGACGGAGGTGGCCAGCACGGTCACGGCTTCGTCGCGGTAGCGGTAGGCGGTGGCGCGGGAGATGCCGAATCCTGTGCCGATCAGGCCGAGGTCGCCGCCGGTGCGGATCCAGACCAGGGCGAGCAGGGCCTGCCGGTGGCAGGTCAGGGCGCGGGTCCGGGCGCGGGTACCGACCTGGCGGCGGTGCGCGGCCAGCAGGGCGGCAAGGTGGTCGACGAGTTGAGCGGGGACGTCGAGCACGGCAGGATAGGTGATCACGTGGGGTCCTCACGGGTGGTGTCTTGTGGTGAGAACTACCTACCGGGGACCCCACGCTGTCTTCCACCACTGCCCGTTAACACCTGATACGCCCGTGTCACCACCCCCACCATTCCTTACTGAGATCACCTCAGTGACACTCGCACCGCTACCGTCAACCTGTTCAAATCCTTGATTCTCACCGCTGACGACGACCTGCGTGAGCAATTCCGGGGCCGCAGCACCATCCGGCAGCTCCAGCACACTGCCACCCTCGTCGGCGACACCGCTGGCAGCACCCTCGAGCGGCTACGCCGAAGCCAGCTGTGTGTCCTCGCCGAACAGATCCACGCCCTGGACCGCATGCTGAAAGACAACCTCGCCGAATCCGCGCCTTTGATCCGAACCATGTGCCCGGCTCGGCTCGAGCAGCCCGGCATCGGTCCCGTCACCGCGGCGATCGCGCTGACCGCATGGTCACATCACGGCCGTGTCCGCAGCGAAGCCGCTTTCGCCGCGCTCGCCGGCGTCAGCCCCATCCCTGCCAGCTCCGGGCGAATCAGCCACCACCGCCTCAACCGCGGCGGCGACCGCACCCTCAACGCCGCCATCCATACCATCGCCAAATCCCGCCAGCGATGCCACCAGCCGACCAAGGACTACATGACCCGCCGCACCACCGAGGCCGCACCCGACCCGAGATCACCCGCAACATCAAACGCTACATAGCCCGCCAAATCTGGCGGATCATCCAAGCCACGCCTTGACAAGAACCTTCACAGATCTGCGACGGCAACGGCACCCCAATCTACGTGCTCACCTCCGGCGCGAACGTGCCCGACATCAGCCGCGCCCTGGACCTGCTCGACGGCTACCCACCCATCGCCGGCCGCCCCGGCCGGCCTCGACGCCGGTTCGCCGCGCTGCTGGCTGATAAGGCCTACAGTAGCGCCGCCGTCCGTCAGGCCTGCCGGGAACGCGGCACCGAACCGATCATCCCGAAGCCCAAGACCACCGGCATCAAAGGTCTGGGGAAACTGCGCTACGTCGTCGAACAGACCTTCGCCCTGCTCCACCAGTTCGGCCGGCTCGCCGTGCGCTGGGAACGACGCCTCGACATCCACGACGGCCTCGTCAGCCTCCTGATCTGCTGGCGCCGCCTGATCAACTGGACCGAACAGAGATCGTGTTAGGAGCCTTTACGGGGAACGAGTGAAGTACCGAAACGCCAAGAGGCATCAACATTCGTCTGGGCCCTCGTCACCGCAGGCGAGCATTGGTTCGCGCACGCCCAATCGAGGCCGAACAGCCCACGACGTTCGTCGTTGTCCGTACATCACGGACCGTCGGGGACAGCCCGACCTGACCATGGTGCGCCGTCCACGGTCGGTACGGCAGGTGACCGGATGGATCTGCTAGCACCCGGACAACCCTCGTCGATCGCGACACCGAGCAGCTGCGGGAAATCCTGCAACGATGCCCCGAGCTGGACGCCGCATCCGGCCTGATTCGCTCGTTCGCCGAATTGCCCAAGCATCTGCACGGCGAGCGGCTCACTGCATGGGTTACCGCAGCCGAACAGGCCGAGATGTGCCGGCCGGTCAGCTCACTGAGCCGGACCTGACCCAGCTGCGGGATCAGATGGTTCTCTACATGGTCTCGTAGGACCACAGCGTGGTCGGCCGGATCCTCGTCCGCGTGATCAGCCAACAGCGCAGCCAGCGCTGCATCGTCCGGCCTTCCGCAACGACCGTGTCACCGTCGCCGAGCAGCACGTCGCGGGCAGCGATCGCCTCGCGTCGGGTCGGCGGGTCACTCTGACGTGGAATTTGGCAGGCTCGACGCGGCATCACTTAACGCAGTCGTCAAGCGCGCAGATCGCGGCAGATGAGCGCGCCGGTGCACGAAAGCAGACACTTCGCGTTCCTCGGTCGTAGCACGGGGCAACCACCAGACGGCTGCCCCGAGCAAACCAAGACGCTATCCAGCGACCCAACCTCTGTCGACGAAACGTGCTCGCCAGTGTTGTCGATCAGAAGGTTACGGATTAATCGAGTCTATCAAAATTACGGCTAAATGCGTTCGTTTTTGGACTCCGGAGTTGCAAGACGCGCCGGGCCCCGTTGATGCAGAAGAATGGCCTGCATCCGAGCCTTTGAGCTGGGGAGCGATAGGAGGCCCGGAACCGTAAATGCAGACCTAATTGCCGCGACAGCAATACGGAGTGCCTCGTCGCGGAACTTGACGGCCTGACTCGGAACGAGCGTGCTCACACCGTGAACTAAGTGGGTGTTTTAGAGGGCTGTAACTCGGGCTTGTTGCAGGGTGCGGCATTGCTGTCGTACGGCGGCTTTGCCGCGGGCGATGCGGCGCAGCATCTGGTTGATCGCGGCCCAGCGGATCAGTTCCTCGGAGACTTCGGGGTCGCGTTCGTAGTCGCGGGCCAGCCGGCGGTGGGCGGTCAGCCAGGCCAGCGTCCGTTCCACTACCCAGCGCTTCGGGTGGACCTCGAACCCGCGCTGCTCGGGCGGCTTACGCACGATGTCGATCACCATGCTCAGGGTTCGGGCGGCCCAGTCGAGCAGCCGGCCGGCGAAGCCCTGGTCGGCGAACACGTATCGGATCGGCGTGAAGAGGTAGATGCTCAGCAGCGCCGTTTTGGCGCCGTCGCGGTCCTGCCACGAAGCTGCCAGGACCGTAACCGAGACCAGCAGTCCGAGGGTGTCGGTGATGATGAACCGCTTACGCCCGTTGACTTTCTTACCCGCGTCGTAGCCGCGGGTGTCGCGGCTGACAGTGTCGGCGGCCTTGACCGACTGCGAGTCGATGACCCCGGCTGAGGGTTCAGCGTTACGGCCTTCGGCCAGGCGGACCTGCTCGCGGAGTTCGTCGAGGATCCGTTCGGTGACACCGCGTTGCTTCCATCGCTTGAACCAGCCGTAGACGGTTTGCCAGGGCGGGAAGTCCACCGGTAGTTGCCGCCAGGAACAGCCAGACCGGTCGAGGTACAAGATCGCGTCCACGATGTCGCGGAACGGGTGCTTCGGGATCCGCCCTGGTTCCTTGATCAGCGGGAGCATCGGCTCGATGATCTCCCACTGCTCGTCAGTCAGGTCTGACGGATACACGCATTGACGACCCACCCCGCGACCATCGCGCAGCACGAGAGATCACCGCGGACACGCCGTCCGACACCCCTCAGAAACACTCACTGAGAGTGCGCAACGTGGCTCGGCGTCCTTCTCCGCCTTGCGGGGATACGTCGCCCGGTCGGGCGCGGTTCCGCGAACTGGCCCGGTCGCCCTCGCAGACTGAGTGCCTTGTGTCGGGCACGGCCGACTGAGCGACCGTGCCCGGTCGGCGGCTATCGCGTTTGTTTGAGGATCCAGTCCCGAACTCCCGGGATGTTGTAGGCGACCTGCCACGTCGCGGTGTGCTCGGGGGCACCCCCGGCGGTTCCGGGAAGAGTCCCCGGCGTGAACGATGCGAAGTTGATGTTGGCGTGAGCAGCCTCCATCGTCCGGACGTCGGCCCGGAACTCCGCCCGGGTCGCCGCGCCGCTCCAGGTGGCCGTGGTGACCTTGGCGCCCAACGGCTTGACCTCGTCGACGATGGCGGTCATGCCCGGATACGCCTTGGTGTCGCCTTGGGAGACACACACCCACAGCTTCTTCTTGGCCAGTGGGTCGGCCTGATCGGCCGGCCATTGGCCGGCAACGATGTACGACGAGGCGAACAGGTCCGGGTGCCGGATGTTCATCCCGAGCGACATCATCGCCCCCATCGACTGACCGGTGGCGTGCAACCGGTTCGGGTCGACGCGGTATCGAGAGGTTACCCATTTGACGAGATTGACCGTGGCGTCGAAGTAGGTCGAGGGCTGGTAGGTGTCGTCGATGACGATGGCCGGATACGCCGGGGCCAGCACAATGCACTCATGTCGAGCCTGGTCTTCCGGGCTGGCCCAGACCGTGGCGCCGGTGCCCTGCACCAGAGGTGCAAGTGGCCCGGCGTTGATCACGCCGGCGTCGTGCATGAAGAGCACCAGCGGGTACGAGCGATGCCGGTCGTAGCCCTTCGGCAGATACAGGTTGTACGGGATGGTGAGTCCGGTTGCCGCGTCGATGTAGGTGAACTGCTCGAAGTCATCGACGATCATGTTGCGGGTGGCCGTGTTGGTCAGCGCCGTTGTACTCGGCGCGTATTGAACGCCTCGGGTCGTGTACACGGACCCGACCTGCACAACGCTCGCCGAAGCGGGCACAACCTTGTGCCCCGGAGTGGTGTCGCCGACAACCGGACCGCCGCCACCGGGTCCGCCCGGTCCGCCGCCACCCGGTCCGCCCCCGGTTCCTCCGCCGCCCGGTCCGCCGCCACCGTTGGGCAACGACACCCACAGCAGCGCCGCGTCGTCGTCAAGGGACAACTCGAGGATGACGTACCGCCCCTTCTCGGCCCGGTACTCGCGGTCGATGTCGGCCCGGCCGGCCGTCCACACGTTGGTGACGGTGCGGTCGGCGACCTGGTACCTCGACGTCGACAGCCGCCGCCCGTTCAGTTCAGCGTCGTACTGCAGGACGAGGTGGCTCAGCTTCTGGCCGGCGCCGTAGACCTGGGTGATGGCGGTGATGCTGCGGACGTGTCCAGTGTTCGCCGTGGCAGCGGTCGCGGCCGCGGCTGGTTCCTCGAGCAGGGCCGCGGAGCCGAGCGTCGCCAGGACGCCGCCGGCGCTACCGGCGAGGAACGATCGTCTGTTCAAAGTCATGGGTTCTTCCTTCACGCGAGGGATCGGGTGACGCGTTCGGCCTGCTTGGCCAGCTTCTCGGCGGAGCCCGGGGCATAGCTCGAGTCGACCGCCTCGTAGGTGATGTGGGCGTAGTTCCACCGGTCGGCCATGTTCTTCGCCCCGCCCTCGAACATCGAGGCGACGAAGGCGTACTTGAAGCCGGAGTTCTCCCGGATGTCCATGGCGGTGTCCGTGGACAACTCCGGAGATGCGCCGACGAAGACGGCGCGGCCCAGCCGGAAGATCCATAGAGGTGCCGTGGCGGTGCCCGTGGGGGTGAAGTCGAAGCTGGTCACCGGGCCTTCGGTGCGGACCATGGCGATCGTCTGGACGGTGGCTCCGGACTGCACGTATGTCAGAGCGGTGCCGGCGCCTTCGGTGGCTCGGATGGTCTGAGCCACGCGCACGATCTCGGTCCCGAGACGTTCACCCTGGACGGTCAGCAGCAGCCATCCGGGGTCGTGGGCGTCCACTTCGGCCCAGTTCTTGTCCTTGTCGATGACGTATCGTTTGGCCCGGAAGGCGGGGAACTGGTCACCGCAGGCGCCGACCAGGAAGAAGCCGACCGTGTCGCCGCCGTACTGGGCTTCCACGTGCGCCACCGCGGCCCCGGCCAGGTCGGCGCTGATCGGCAGGTCGCCGTTGGCCATCACTGACTCCATCATCACGCAGGACTGGACGTTGTAGTTCGCCAGAACCGCGATGGGCTTGCCGGTTGCGTCGTCGAACCGGGCCACGGCGACGGTCTTGTCCGACGGCAGGGACTCACCGGTCCCGAGCCACCAGCCGTCTGCGGTCTCGACGTTCCGGTTGACGTTGACGTCGCAGGTGCCGTATCCAAAGCCGACCTTGGCCGCCGTCACCGCGGCCGCGGCCGCGGTGACGGCGGCCCGGCATGCCGCGACGATGTTCTGAACCCATGTTGCCTCCTGAGTGGACTGGCTGGAGTCCATGACGTGCGGCGCGGAGAAAGTGTGGGTGACCGTCACCATGATGTTGCCAGTGGGTATTCCGGCGACCTGGGTGATGACCTGCCGCATGTCGGCGATCGCCTCGCCGCTGATCGAGGTCAGGTCGAGGATGACCAGGGCGACCTTGGTGACGCCGTTCTGCAGGAGCAGCACGCGGACGTAGAGGTCGTCGTGGACGGAGGTGAAGTTGTCCAGAGGCAGGAGTGAGGCGGGTATGGCGATGGCCGCGCGGCCGGCGCCGACTCTCAGGGCACCACTTCCCGAGGCCTTGGCCAGCGCCGGCGATGCGGTCGCGGCGATGGCCGCCGCGCTCACGCCTGCAGCCGCGGCGGTACCCAGGAGGGCTCGGCGGCTGATCCGTGCCGATTGCTGTTCGGTGCTCACAATGACCTCCACATTGATATGGGGACAGCACTCACCCGACTACGCGATCACCGAAGAATCGAACCAGTTCCGGCATCCGGGTACAGCGGATATCAGCCCTTATGCCGTTGCGGTTGCCGACTCTCTCAGAATGCAGGTGGACCACGCCGTGGTCTGAATCGAGATTTACCTGCCGACCCGCAGGATGCGGGTTCTCGTTCTGGAAGAAAATATCAAGGTGATTACGGAGGTGTCAATTACGGTTGTTGTCTCATAGTGAAAGGATGGCGGATGATACACAGCTCATTGACAGGCAAAAATGGGCTAAGAAATAGCGTCAGTCCAGGCGCTGCGTCGTTCCGGCTGAGCCGTCCGGCCGCTGCCACACCACGACCAGTTCGTCCCGTGTCCCGAATCGGACCAGGTGCCGGCCGATCACGTCCTCGAGGCGGGCGATGTCGTCGGTCTGCGGCACGACCAGGTGCAGAATAAGAGCGTCATCCGTCGATTCCAACCGGAGGTTCCCGCCGCTGAGTTCCAGCGTGCCTGATCCGGTGCTGTCGTCCCACTCGCCGCGGCCGCGGCGCGACATGTGCGAGACCAGCTGCTTGCCGTAGCGGGCGGGCCGGTCCGTCGCGACCGTCGCGACGCTCGTACGCAGGTCGTCCATCTGTCACTCCTGTCTGGCTGCCGATGGCATGAGTGTGTATTTGGTCTCGAGAAATTCGCCGATTCCCTCGGTTCCGCCCTCTCGACCGAGGCCGGATTGTTTGATGCCCCCGAACGGGGCGGCCGCGTCCGATACCACGCCGACGTTGAGCCCCATCAGGCCGGACTCGATGCGTTCGATCATCCGGTGCCCACGAGCTAGATCATTGGTGTACACGTAGGCGGCGAGCCCGTACTCGGTGGCATTCGCGCGGGTGACGGCGTCCGCCTCGTCGACGAATGTGGAGATGGCGAGGACGGGGCCGAATATTTCCTCGGTGAGAAGGTCAGCGCCGTCCGGCACGTCGGTCAGCACAGTCGGTGGATAGAACGTCCCGGCGCCGGCTGCCGGTGTCTCGCCGCACATCCGTTTCGCGCCGCGTGCGACCGCGTCCGCGACCAGCCCGGTCACCTTTTCCACCGCCTGGTGGTTGATGAGCGGCCCGATCTGCACGGCCTTGCCGGTGCCGCGGCCGACCCGCATCGCCTGGATGCGGTCGGCCAGCCGGGCGGCGAAGTCGTCGGCCACCGATTCGTGGACCAGGAAGCGGTTCGCGGCGGTGCACGCCTCGCCCGAGTTCCGGAACTTCGCGGCCAGCGCCCCGTCGACCGCGAGGTCGAGGTCGGCGTCCTCGAACACGATGAAGGGCGCGTTTCCGCCGAGCTCCATCGAGCACTTGAGAACCGTGTCGGCGGCCTGTCGCAGCAGCCGGCGGCCGACCGGCGTCGACCCGGTGAAGGAGAGTTTTCGCAGCCGCGGGTCAGCGATGATGGCCGTGCTGACCGCCGCGGGGGCCGAGGTCGGAATCACGTTGACGACCCCGTCCGGCAGTCCGGCCTCGTCGAGAAGCGCGGCGAACAGGAGTGTGGTGAGCGGGGTGAGCTCAGCCGGCTTGACCACCACCGTGCATCCGGCGGCGAGCGCCGGCGCGATCTTGCGCGTCGCCATTGCCAGCGGGAAGTTCCACGGGGTGATGAAGTAGCAAGGACCGACGGGTCGCTGGGACACGACGATCGTCCCGGTTCCGGCCGGGTTCTGCTGGTAGCGACCGGCGATGCGGGGCGCCTCCTCGGCGAACCACCGGAGGAACTCGCCGCCGTACCGGACCTCGCCCCGGGACTCGGCCAGCGGCTTGCCCATCTCGAGCGTGATCAGGAGCGCGAACTCGTCTTCCCGCGCCATCAGGAGTTCCCAGGCGCGGTGCAGTATCTCGCTGCGGCGGCGGGGCGGTTGTGCGGCCCACGTCTCCTGGGCGGCAACGGCGGCGTCGAGCCCGCGGACGGCATCCTCGGCCGTCGCGTCGGCGACCTGCAGCAGATCTCTGCCGGTGGCGGGATCCTGCACGGCGAAGGTGGCGCCGGTCGCGCTGCCGGTCCAGCGGCCGCCGATCAACAGTCCGGTGGGCACTCGGCCGAGCAGTTCCGTTTCGCTGATCATGAGTCACCGAGGACGGCGATGAAGTCGCATTGGACGAGCGTTGCGCCGTCGAACTCGGCGGCCAGGACCTGGCGGGCCGGCCGGTCGTCCGGGTCGGGGAACATGGCTTCCCACTCGCGGTTGAGGGCATCCCGATCGCGGTAGCTGCGCAACCAGACGGTGATCTTGGCGATGTCGCCGGTGCTGCCGCCGGCCGCCTCGACGACCTCCCGGACGTGTCCGAACAGGTTCGTGCACTGGGTGCTGAGATCAGGCGGCATCTCGCGGGTCGACGGGTCACGACCGGTGATCGCGCCGGAGAAGACCAGATTCCCGATCCGGCACGCCGCCGGAACCGGGTTGGCGTGGCTGAATCCACCGACATGGATGCCGGTGCGGCGCTCAGTCATCGGCCGCCACGACCCGGTTCTCGATCGCCCCGAGTCCCTCGATCTCGGCCCGGACGACGTCGCCCGGCTTGAGCCAATTGCCCGTGGGAGCACCGATGCCGGCCGGGGTCCCGGTCGCGATGATGTCGCCCGGCATGAGGGTCATCACCGTGGTGAGCTCGGCGATCTGAGCCCAGATGTCGTGGATCATGTCACCGGTGCTCCAGTCCTGGCGTACCTCGCCGTTGACCTCCAGCCGCATGCGCAAGTGGTGCGGGTCGGGGATCTCGTCGTCCGTGGTCAGCCACGGGCCGATCGGCCCGTGGGTGTCGAACGATTTGCCGAGCGTGAACGTGGGCGATCGGGACATCAGCCAGTCACGGACCGACACGTCGTCGGCCACCAGATAGCCGGCCACGACCGACCGGGCGTCGGCGGCGGCGACGTGGTGGCAGCGCGTGCCGATGACCACTCCGAGTTCGATCTCGTAGTCCAGTTGCTCCGAGACGACGGGCTTGACGATGTCGTCGTACGGGCCGGCGATGCACGACACCTGTTTGTTGAACCAGAGTTGGTTGACCGGCACCGGAATGCCGGCGGCCCGTGCCTCCTCGGCGTGGGCCTTGTAGTTCATCCCGATCGCCAGGTACTTCTGCGGATCGTCGACCGGGGGCTCGAGGTCGACGTCGGCCAGCGCGTGGCCCGGTCCGCCGGCTTCTCGGAGCGCGGGTTGCAGCTCGGCCAGCCGGGGAAGGAGGGCGCGGAGGGAGTCGCCGAAGCCGGACAGCTCGACGACGTGGTCGCCGTCCACCCGGCCCAGCCGGACGGGACCGTCGCCGAGGCGGAATCGGGCCAGTCTCACGGTCGCTCTCCTTCTTCCGAGGGTAGAGCGGGCCACGCCTGTTCGCCGTACGGCGTCATCTGGAAGCTGAGAAACCGCCATCCGCCGCTCTGGTCGCGGCGCAGGACCTGCGTGGCGACGCCCGCGAGCGTGCGTTCACCGCCGTCGGCCGTACGCAGCCGATTGGTGATCGGCCCGGTGATGACGGCGACATCACCGACGAGCCGGATGACCAGGTCGCCGCGGGTGATGTCGAGGTACGCCCGGCGCGTCGCGGTGTGTTCCAGTACCTGGGCCTTGTTGTGGGTCAGCCCGGGTGCGTGGATGTGTACGAGCGTGTCGTCGAACAGTTCGTCGAGGGTGTCGAGGTCGACGTCGATGAGCGCCTTCTGGCGACGGCGCTCCACTGCGTACAGTTCCGCGGTCACCTGATCATCGGGCCACTGAACTGGGCTGCTCATGCCGGCCTCCGGTGGTTCGCGGCGTAATGCTGGCGCAACAGATCCCGGCCGTAGTCGTTGCCGTTGGGCGTACGGACGATGGTGTGCACATGGAACCGGGCCGGCTCGGTGTTGGTTAGCCATACGCCGGTGTGGTTGTCGAATTCGACCAGGATGACCGGGCTCTGCACGCGGTAGTAGAACGGCGAGACGCCGTCGGCCGGGCCGATCCAGCTGAACCAGGTGTCGTCCAGCGACGCTTCGACCTGCCGCATCCGTGCCTCGAACGGTCGCGGGGGCAACAGATCCAGGAAGCTCGCCACCACGTCGCGCAGTTG
The DNA here is from genome assembly GCA_964236515.1 of uncultured Actinoplanes sp. GTDB lineage: Bacteria > Actinomycetota > Actinomycetes > Mycobacteriales > Micromonosporaceae > Actinoplanes. The sequence goes on along the minus strand of CAXSDA010000032.1, from coordinate 70,761 downwards.
CTCCCGCTGTGGCGAGCTGAGCGAGCGGGCGTTCACCCCCTCGTACGGGATGGTCCGGTTGTCGCGATACGCGCCGCCGAGCTGGCGTTCGTCCGCGAAGTGCCACCGATCGGTCGGCATCGACGGGTCCCGCATCTCGCGGTAGGTCTGCGCCTGCTCCTGCAATGGAATCGGCAGCGACCGCATGAGGTCGACGCCGGTGAGTGCCTCCCGTCGGAACAGCTCGAACGCCGCACCGTCGTCCCGGTCCACGATGGTCGGTTCGGCGCCCAGGAACGTGGGGGACACGACGATCTGCGAGCCGAGGATGAAGCAGTTCAGCGCGAGGTGGTGCCCATACAGGTTCCAGCCCCAGGGCTCGGTCTCACTCGGCTCGCCGAACAGCAGGAAGTGGTAGCTCCACTCGTTCATGATGTTCCGCAGGTCGTACAGCTCCCCGAGGAACAGGTTGGCCGAGCGGACCTGTCCGGTCTTGACGTAACCGTCGTCGCTCAAGCAGGCCCGCATGAGGGTGGCGACCGCGTCCCGGACCGGCTCGTCGGCCTGGTCGAGCCGGATGCCGTGGGCGTTCATCGGCCACTCGGGGTTGTACCAGTCGCGCCACTCGTCCGCGCCGATCGGGTACCGCGCAGCCGTCCGCTCGCCGTCGGTGAGCGTGTCGAGCAGGGCGGTCGCGGCGGCGGTGGCCGTACGGACGTCGAAGCCCTCGTCGGCGATCGCGTACCGGCCTTCGAGCACCGTGCCGTCAATGGTGACGCCCTGAAACGGTTGCCGGTACAGGTCCTGCCAGAGCGCGATCAGCCCTTGGGCCCGCTCGGTCGCGACGATCGGTTTGGCGTACGTCCAGGGGTCGAGCCCCCGGGAGTCGGTGAGTCGCGGGGAGTCCGCGGGGATCAGGTAGTCGCGATAGTCCGCGCCGGTCATGATCTGAAGCCCGTCGCCTGGCCGTCCTCCCAGCCGGGCCGGGCCTGGCCGACCAGCTTGTGATACTTGCTGAAGATCTCGTCGGCCTCGGCCAGTGGGAGAACGGCCTCGATGTCGTCGAAGCGCCCACCGTCCGTCCGCTCGGCGACGATCCGGCGGATCACCTCGTAGCCCTCACCGCGGTGCGCCATCACGATCCGGTTGACGGCCACGAGGCGCTCGTCCTCATAGGCCTGCAGCGCCTCGGCCGGATCGGGGACCGTGGCGATCTTCTCCGCGATCACCCGCCCGTCGACCAGAGCCTGGCAGGCACCGTTGCCGCCGCGCGGATACATCGCGTGGGCCGCGTCCCCGAGCAGCGTGACCCGCCCGTCGCACCACGAGTCCAGCGGCTCGTGACGGATGAGGGGGAACAGATAGACTTCGCGGGCGGTGCGCAGCATCTCCTGCACGTCCAGGAACGGAATCTGGCAGTCGTCGTAGTACGGCAGGATCTCGTCGACCGTGCCGAGCTGGTTCCAGTCCTCGACGGATTCCCCGCGGGTCGCCTCGACGACCCAGTTGACCAGGGTCAGCCCGGTGCCCTCGAAGTCGTTCGCGATCGGGTAGACGATCATGCTGGAGACTCGAGGATCTCCGATGTGGAGGATGGTGCCACCGGTCTTGAACGGCTTCATCAGAGTGGTCCCGCGCCACATGGTGAGGCCGGAGTACTCCGGGTCGGCGCTCGCCGGGTGCATCTGCCGGCGGATCACCGAGTTGATCCCGTCGGCGGCGATCAGGACGTCGGTCCGGATGTCGGCAGACGTGCCGTCGGCGTACTCGAGGCCGAACGTCACGCCGTCGTCGTCCTGGGTGTAGGCCGTCGTCCGGGCGCCGAGGACCACCGCGTCCGGGCCCAGCCGCTCGAGAACCTTCTGGTACAGGAACATCTGGAAGTAGCCGCGGTGGACGAACCGCTGCTCATAGAGATAACCCATGTGCACGCCGCAGAGCTCGGCGTAGATCTCCTGGCCGAAGCGGTTGAAGAACAGTGACTCGCGGGCGTCGACGGAGATGCGGCGGAATTCGTCGAGCAGGCCGAGCTGGTCGAGTTCCTCGGTGCCGTACACCTTGACGTCGATGCCGACGCCCAGCGGTCGCAGGTCGGCCACGGCCTCGTAGATGCGCGGGTGCAGCCCTTGCTGATGGAGCCGCAGAGCGGTCATGAGGCCACCGGGGCCGGCTCCGATTATGGCGATATCGAGCATCGAGTGCTCCTTGGCGACGGGCCGTACGGGCCGGTGGGCGAGGGTCGGCTCTTGCACTTCAGGCCTTCGTGGGGCCAAATCGTATATGAACCCGTGCACGGTTTCAACTCGAAGGTTACGTCTGGGCACACTTTTCATATACGAAATGTTGCGGCGTGGTGTTGAGTGTTACACACGAAGTCGTATACGATCGGCTTCACCACAGCAGCTGAGACCCCCAGGGGACACCATGACCAGCCGCAGCAACCACGCACTCCACCCGATCACGAAGGACGTCGAGACGCCCGTGATCGCCGAAACCCCAGCCGCTGACCCGCTGCGGCGTTCCTGGCCGTCGATCGGCCATCTCGGCTCGCGCTTCGCCGCGCTGGGCTTCTGGCTGGTACTGGCCGTGCTCTATGCCGTCCTGAAGCCCGAGACCTTCATGACGGCCGGCACCTTCCAGACGATCTTCGGCTCCCAGCAAGCACTGGTGTTCCTCACCGCGGCGCTGCTGTGCACGATCATCGTCGGCGAGTTCGTCGACATGTCGGTGGCGTCCAACTTCGGCTTTGCCGCCGTGCTGGTGGCCGTCCTCAACGTCAACCTGCACTGGAACGTCTGGGTCGCGGCGCTCGCCGCGGTCACGGTGTCGACGCTCGTGGGCGTGGTCAACGGTCTGCTGACCGTCCGGCTCGGCGTGAACACCATTGTCGTCACGCTCGGCATGGGCACCTTCCTGCTCGGCCTCGCCTTGTGGGTGACCAACCTGACGCCGGTGTCCGGCCTGCCGGCGGGCTTCGCCCAGATCGCGCTGTTCACCATCGGCGGCCTGCCGATCGGGTTCTACGAGGGACTCGTGCTGATGCTCGGGTTCGCGTACGTCATGTGGTTCACGCCGCTGGGCCGGAACATGCGGTTCGTCGGCGCCAACCGCGAGGTGAGCCGGCTCGCGGGAGTTCGGGTCAACCGGCTACGCCTCGGCGCCTTCACGTTCGCCGGTCTGATCGCCGGTATCGGTGGCGTGATCGCGGCCGCGGCGACCGGTGGATTCGACGCGACCGTGTCCCAGTCGTACCTGCTGCCCATCTTCGCGGCCACGTTCCTGGGAACGGCCATCCTCGAGCCCGGCCGGTTCAACCCGCTCGGCACGCTGCTCGCCGTCTACCTGCTCGCGACCGGGATCATCGGCCTCCAGCTTCTCGGCGCGGCCGGTTGGGTCTCGTCCGTGTTCTACGGCGGTGTCCTCGTGATCGCCGTGACGATCTCCACGCTTCTGCATCGCAGAGTCGCCTGAAGTCCTCCGCGTTCCACCACCCTCCGTTCTCGACGACGCCAGGAAGGGCCCCATGTCCAGAATCAGCACCATGCGCCGGGCGCACCGGATCGCCCTCGCCGGCGCGAGCGCCGTGTCGGCACTGCTTCTCGCCGCGTGTTCCAGCGGGACCAGCGGCAGCGATTCCACCACATCGGCCGGCGGTTCGTCAGCCACGTCGGCGGTCGCCACCAAGGTCGCCCAGCTGGAGAAGGCCAGCGCCACGTATCCGATGCCGACCGGACAGATCTCCGGGCTCGATGCCATCAAAGGTAAGACCGTCTACTACGTCCCCATCACCCAGCAGTCCCCGCAGTTCGCGGTGACACAGGCGGCTCTGGAGGCGGCCTTCGGCAAGGCGGGAGTGGAGCTGCAGGTCTGCAATGGGAACGCGACGCCGACCGGCATCGCCGCCTGCCTGAGTCAGGCGACGCAGGCCAAGGCGGGCGCGATCATCACCGACGCGATCCCTTATGTCCTGGCGTCCAACGCGTTCGCGGCCGCGATTCAGGCCGGCATCCCGGTACTCAACACCAACCAGATCGCGGACAGCGCCCACCCGGCGGCAGCCAAGCTCGGTTACATCTACGCCCCGGGTGAGGATCAGATGGTCGCCGTCGCCGACTGGATCATCAACGACTCCGGCGGCAAGGCGAACGTCGTCATCAACCAGAGCACGGACGGCCCGTCGCCTGTCGCCTTCGTGGCCGCGGCCAAGGCCGAGTTCGCGAAGGAGTGCCCCGGCTGCACGGTCACGATCAACCCGATCTCCTCGGCCAACTTCGCGCTGATCCCCTCCTCGACGAGTTCCGCCCTCCTGAAGAATCCGAACGCCAAGTACGTGGTGTCCGAGTTCGACCAGTACCTCCAGCCGACCCTCGGCGGCGTGCAGCAGGCCGGCAAGATCACCGCGATCAAGGGTGTGTCCGGCGCGGCGCAGTTGTCGGGGCTGCAGATGCTGGACAAGAAGAATTTCCTGTACGCCTCGGTCGGCCAGGCTTCGGCGTACCAGGGCTGGGCCGACGCCGACGCGGTGCTGCGCATGATGACCGGGACCAGCGGCGACAAGCTGCCCGAGTACACCATCCCGATCCGCCTGTTCACCCGTGACAACATCAGCGATGTCCCGCTCACCACGGACGCTCAGGCCTCGGGTGAGTGGTTCGGTCCGGCCGACTACACCACGTCGTTCCTCAAGCTGTGGGGCGTCAGTTGAGTCAGGACCGCCCGGCACCGCGCCTGCGCACCTCGGGGGTGTCCGTCACCTTCGGCCGCAACCGGGTCCTGCGTGACGTGGGGTTCGAGGTCGCGCCCGGTGAGATCCACGCGCTCATCGGGCAGAACGGCTCCGGCAAGTCGACGCTGGTGAAGGTGCTGACCGGACTGTACGTGCCGGAACCGGGCGCGCAGGTCGAGGTGGACGGGGTGTCGCTTCGACTGCCCGTACGGCCGCTCGAAGCACGAGCCGCCGGTGTGGCGGTCGTCCACCAGTCCCTCGGCCTGGTGCCGGAGATGACCGTCCTGGAGAACATGCGCGTGGGACGCCTGCGCGCCGGGCGCATCTCCCGCCGGATCCAGTGGACCCGGGAACGTGAGGCCGCGACGCAAATGTTCGACCGGCTCGGCCGGCACGTCCCGCTCACCGCGTCCGTCCACCGGCTGAGCGAAGAGGACCGGGCCACGGTCGCGATCGCCCGGGCGCTGCAGGACGCCCCGGAAGGTGGCGGGCTGATCATCTTCGACGAGTCCACGCGAGCGCTGTCGCGCCGTTCGCTCGAGCACTTCTACGAGGTGCTCGACGGCGTGGTCCGCGCGGGTACGTCGGCGCTGCTGATCTCGCACCGGCTGGAGGAGGTCGCCGACGCTGCCGACCGCGTCACCGTGCTGCGGGACGGTGAACTGGTCGAGGCGGGCCGCCCGGTGGTCCGCCGCAGCGAGGGTGAACTGGCCAGGCTGATGCTCGGCCGGGCTCTGGCCGAGATCAACTCCGGCGGCGGTCATGCGCGTCCCGGTGACGAGGCGGCGGTCGACCTCGCCGACGTGGTCACCTCCCGGCTCGACGGAGCGACCGTACGCGTCGCCCCGGGCGAGATCGTCGGACTGACCGGCCTCGCCGACTCCGGCTACGAAGAGGTTCCGTACGTCCTGGCCGGCGTCGCACGCGCCGGGTCGGGCCGGCTGGCCGTGTCCGGCTCCGAGGTCGATCTCGATCGGCTCGACCCGGCGGCCGCCATGGACGCGGGTATCGCGCTCGTGCCCGGTGACCGGGAACGCGCCGGATTGGCCATGGATCAGACCGTCGTCGAGAACGCGGCGCTGCCGCGCACGGGCGGCCGCGGCCCGCGGCTGGCACCTATTCGGCGGCGAGCGGAGCTGGCCGAGCTGCAACCCTGGCTCGACCGGGTGCAGCTGCGCCCGCGTGACCCGCGTGCCGTTGTCGGCCGGCTGTCCGGCGGCAATCAGCAAAAGGTCGTGCTGGCCAAATGGCTTTCGCGGTCACCGAAGCTGCTCGCTCTGCACGAGCCGACGCAGGCCGTCGACGTCGGTGCCCGCGAGATCATTGTCACCGCCGTCAAGGACGCGGCGCAGGCCGGCTGCGGTGTACTCGTGGCCAGCAGCGACGAGAACGAGTTGTCCATGTTGTGCGACCGGATCCTGGTCTTTCGCGACGGCCGCGTCGCGCAGGAGCTGACCGGGTCGCGGCGGCCGGACGACATCGTCGCCGCGATCTTCTCCTCCACCGACCGCCGGCCCCTGCGAAGCACCGCCGAAGAAGGAAGGCACGTCTCATGACCGTCGTCGACATCAACATCCACCACCTGCCGGAAGACCTGTTCTCCAACCCGAAGATTCTCAACGGGTTCCTGAACTCGGCGCCGCGCGGCTTCGGCGAGATCGCCCGCGTCGACACGCTGGAGAACGGCAAGCGCCAGCTCATCCTGGAGAAGCCCAAGGGCTACCCCAACCTCAACTACGTCGAGGGTGACTACTCGGCCGAGTCGAAACTCGCCGCGATGGACGACGCCGGCGTCGACTACGGCATCATGCGGGTCCCCGTCTGGCAGGAGTGGCTCGATCTCGAGACCTGCAAGGCCGTCAACGACAACGCCTTCGACATCGTCAAGCGCTCGAACGGGCGGCTCTTCGCCACCGCGTGTGTCCCGCCGTGGGGTGGCAAGGAGAACATCTACGAACTCGAGCGGTGTGTGAAGGAGCTCGGTGCCGTCGGCGTGCAGGTCGCCTGCCACTACGGCCAGCTCTACCTCGACGACGAGGTGTTCGAGCCGTACTTGAAGGTGCTCAACGAACTCAACGTGCCGGTGATCGTGCACCACACGCCGCTGCCGGTCGAGTGGCGGTCGATCGTCGACTACACGAACTTCCGCCGGGAGTTCGGTCGCATCGTGGACCAGGCCACCGCCGTCGGCCGCGAGCTGTTCAGCGGCATGTTCGAGAAGTTCTCCAACCTGCGCTTCATCCACACCATGCTGGGCGGCAACTGGTTCGCGAACACCGCGCTGTTGACCCCGCACATGTCGAACAAGTCGGAGTCGATCACCCGCCTCGACCCGAGCGGCGGCGAGAAGATCAAAAGCTTCATCGAGAACAACATCTACTTCGACCTGACCCACCCGCACTCGTGGGGCAAGGACCAGGTCGAGTGCGCGATCAAGGTCAACGGCGCCGAGCATTACCTGTTCGGCTCGTCGTTCCCGGTCTTCTACGGGTGGATGAGCCAGGGCGTTGACTTCATGCAGAACGTCGTCGACATCAGCCCCGAAGACCGCGACCTCATCATGGCCGGGAACGCCATCCGGATGTTCAACCTGCCGATCTCCGTCGCCTGACCATTCCGAGACTTCCCGAACGGGGGTACCGTGCTCGACCCGACAGTGCACCGGCAGATCGCGGACGAACTCTCACGTGCGGAGCTCGAACGCGGTGTCCTGCCGCTGCTGACCGCCCGATACGCGGACATGACCGTCGACGACTCCTACGAGGTGCAGCGGATCTGGCACCGGCAGGGCTTGGCGGCCGGCCGCCGGCACGCCGGTCGCAAGATCGGTCTCACCTCCAAGGTGATGCAGACGGCGACCGGGATCACCGAGCCCGACTACGGCGTCGTGTTCGCCGATCAGATCTACGAGTCCGGGTCGACGATCGAATACGACCGGTTCTCCAACGTCCGGCTCGAGGTCGAGCTCGCCTTTGTGCTCGGCGACGATCTGAAGGGACCCGGTGTGACGATGTTCGACGTGCTCGACGCGACGAAGTACGTCGTCCCGGCTCTGGAGATCCTGTCGTCGCGGATCGAACTCGCGGGCCGGACGATCGTGGACACGATCAGCGACAACGCCGCACTCGGCGGGGTCGTCCTCGGCGGTTCGCCGGTTGCGCCGGCCGCGATCGACCTGCGCTGGGTGAGTGCCGTGCTGTACCGCAACGAGACGATCGAGGAGTCCGGGGTCGCGGCCGCGGTCCTCGGGCACCCGGCCATGGGCGTCGCCTGGCTCGCGAACAAGCTGGCACACCACGGAGACGTCCTGCAGCGAGGGGAGATCGTGCTGGCGGGCAGCTTCACCCGGCCGATCGGCATCTCCCGGGGCGACATCGTGCTCGGCGATTACCGCAATCTGGGGGCGGTGTCGTGCCGGTTCGCCTGACCTTGCCCCCGTCCTTCGCCGCGACGCTGGCCGAGGCCGGCCGGGCGCAGGTCGGCATGTGGGTCTGTTCCGGCAGCTCACTGATGGCCGAGATCTGCGCCGGGGCCGGGCTGGACTGGCTCCTGATCGACATGGAGCACGCGCCGAACGGACTCGAGTCGGTCGTCGCGCAGCTGCAGGCGGTCGCGGCGTACCCGGTCACGCCGCTGGTCCGGGTGCCGGTGAATGATCCGGTGGTGCTGAAGCAGGTCCTCGACCTCGGCGCGCAGAACGTGCTCGTACCGATGGTGTCCTCAAAGGACGAAGCGATCGCGGCCGTACGGGCGGTGAGTTACCCGCCGTACGGGGTGCGGGGTGTCGGCAGCGCGCTCGGGCGGGCGGCCCGGTGGAACCGGGTCGACGGATACCTCGCCGACGCTGCTCGAGCCGTCTCGGTCATCGTCCAGATCGAGTCGGCCGAAGCCGTCGAGCAGGTGGACGCCATCGCTGCAAGCGGTGTGCACGGCATCTTCGTCGGCCCGAGCGATCTCGCCGCGTCCATGGGTCTGCTCGGCCGGCCGGAGCACCCGGACGTGGTGGCCGCCGTCGAGCACTGCCTCAAGGTGGGACGGCGGCTCGGGGTCCCGGTGGGTGTGAACGCGTTCGCCCCGGAGACGGCCGATCGGTACCTGGCCGCCGGTGCGTCCTTCATCCTGGTCGGTGCGGATGTCGCGATGCTGGCGCGAGCGTCCGAGGCGCTGGCCAACCGGTTCATCTCCCACGGAGGGACGACATCATGACGGAGACGCTCGCCGCGCGGTTGTCCCAGGCCGGCACGGCCACACTTTCCACCGCACTCCGCCGAAAGGGATACCACGACGTATTCGTCGACGGTGTCCGGCCGCTGGCGCCAGGCATGCGGCTGGCCGGCCCAGCCCGGACACTCCGGTTCGTGCCGTTCCGGCCGGACCTGCTGGCCGAACGCGGCGGTGGATTCAATCCCCAGAAGCAGGCGTTCGACGGCGTACGGCCGGGAGAAGTGCTGGTCATCGAGGCGCGCGGACACGACGACGCGGGAACTCTGGGCGACATCCTCGCTCTGCGTGCCCGTCATCGCGGTGCTGCCGGGGTAGTGACCGACGGCGCCGTCCGCGACGCGGACGGGGTATCGGCGATCGGGCTACCGGTGTTCGCGGCGGGAGCGCATCCGTCCGTGCTCGGACGCAGGCACGTACCGTGGGAAACCGACGTCGTGGTGGCCTGTGGCGGCGCCGCGGTCGTCCCCGGCGACATCATCGTGGGCGACGGCGATGGGGTGATCGTCGTCCCGGCCGCCCTCGCCGAGGACGTGCTGGCCGACGCGGAGCGGCAGGAACGCCAGGACGCATGGATCGCGGCCCGGGTCGCCGAGGGCGAGGCCGTCGAGGGACTTTTTCCGATGAACGCGACCTGGCTCGCCCGCTTCGAGGCCGAGAATCCCTAGCCGTGTGAGGGGGCCCACGTCCGTGCGCCCCTGAGATCGCATACGATAAGTTACCAAATCTATGAAAAGGCGGTGGGACGTGGCGACGAGGACGGACGTCTGCTATGACCTGCTCAAAGGCCGGATTCTCGACGGCACCTACGGCCCTGGGCACCGGCTTGTGATCGATCAACTCGGTCGCGAAACCAAGATCAGTACCATTCCTCTACGCGAATCCCTGCGTCGGCTCGAAGCCGAGGGGTGGGTCGAGATCATCCCGAACGTCGGGGCCCGGGTCGCGTCCTTCGATGCCGGCGAATGGGCGCGGACCATGCGCCTGCTGGCCCGGCTGGAAGGGCTCGCCACCGCACTCGCGGCCGAGGAGTTCACCGCCGAGGACCTGGCCGACGCGCGCCAGACCAATCGTGAGATGGCCGAGGCTCTCGCCGACTTCGACCCCATGCGGTTCTCCCAGCTCAACCGGAAATTCCACACCGCGATCTTCTACCGCGCGGGAGATCCGCATCTGATCACGCTGCTGGACACCGAATGGTCCCGGCTCGACTTCATGCGCCGGTCGGCGTTCACCCACGCACCCGGCCGCGCCGTCAAGTCCGTCGCCGAACACGACGCTCTGCTCGACCTGATCGAAGCGCACGCCGACCCGGACACCATCGAGACCGCGGCCCGGCAGCACAAGCTCAACACTCTCGAAGCGGTGAACCGCCACTCGGCGGACCAGACACGCGACGCACTCATCGCCTGAGATGGGCGCCACCGACCGGCCGGGTATGACGTACCGGGCTCCGACCGCCATCCGGGACATGCTGTTCACCACCTGGTCGCTGATCAACGGCTTCACCGCCGACCAGCGGAGCCGCGCACTGTTCCCGTTCGACGACCCGCGCCGGATCGACTGGGACTTCATCCCGAAGCCCGACCGCACGGGAATTGCGCTGTCCGAACTCGACCGACACCAGAAGGCACTCGCGCAGACGCTGCTCAAATCCGGGCTGAGCATCCGCGGCTACAGCCAGGCGCTGGCCGTCATGGCCACCGAGAACATCCTGCGCGAGACCGAAGTCCAGCGGCGTGGCTTCGGTGTGTACGCCGCCGATTTCCGCGATCCAGAGGCGTACGCCTTCAGCTGGTTCGGGCGGCCGGCGTTCGAAGATACGTGGGGCTGGCGGATCATGGGCCACCACATCGGTTTCAACTACACGATCGTCGGCCAGGAGTACCTCACCGTGACGCCGTTCGCGATGGGCGCGCAGCCGTTCCCGGCCGGGGTCCTGGACCCGCTCGGTGCGAGCCAGAGGATGGCGTTCGAGCTGCTTGGCCGGCTGAATCCGGACCAACTGGCGGCGGCGCACATCCATACCGTGGCGCCGGCCGACTTCACCACCCGGCAGGTCCCGTACGTGGGCGAGATCGAACTTCCCGATCACGTCGACCTCGGGATCGAGACTTACTCGATCGAGGACGAGGACCGCTGGGCCCTCCGCTTCGAGCGCGCGAAACCGAGCGGACTCAACGGCGCCGAGATGAGTGCCGACGGCCTCGCGCTCGCTCGCGAGATTCTTCTTCACTTCGTCGAGATGGGCCCGGACGAACTCGGCGCGCAGTACCGCAATGTCGTCGAGTCGGAGCCGTCCGAACTACTCACGTTCGCGTGGGCCGGCGGTATGCGGCCGAATATCCCGTCCTACTTCCGAGTCTCCACCCGGGGACTGCTCGCGGAGTCGGACAACGCCGTGGCGGCCGGGCAGCACATGCACGCCGTCTGGCGAGACTTGGACAACGACCTCGGTCACGACCTTCTGCTGGATCACTACACCCGCGCCGACCATCGGCGTGGAAGTGCCCACCTGCATCGCCGGGCCACCACCAGCTCCGAAGTGGACGCCGAGTTCATTGCGGCGCACCGGTCAGACCCGAAGTAAGCCTTCCTGGTACAGGTATCCCGCCGTAAGTGGCGTTCTTATCTGTTTCATAGACATCTCGAGCAATTCCCTGAGGCTTAACCGGTAGTTGTATCGGTACGAGGCCGTCCTTCATCTTGCCCAGAGGAGACATTGCTATCCCATGCGTAGATACCTCGCAGTCACTTCCGGTGCACTGCTGTCCACGGCTCTGGTCCTGACCGCCGGATGCAGCTCCGACGAATCCACGAGTTCGACCCCGTCATCGGGTTCCTCCACCTCGGCGGCGCGCGGGCCCGGCGGGCCCGGGGGTCCCGGAGGTGGGGGACAGCAGATCACCGCGGTCAACCTGAACACCAGCGGGGTCAGCCCGGGCGGTGCCAACACCGCCGCGGTGGTTCAGGCGGCCAACGCATTCCTGGCCGCCCTGGATGCGACGAAGCGCGACAAGGTCGAGTACGCGTTCACCGAGAACAAGGCCCGCCAGACCTGGTCCAACTTCCCCGCGACGGCGGTCGCACGCGAGGGCATCGTCATGTCCGACCTCACCGCCGATCAGCAGAAGGCCGCCGACGCGCTGCTGGCGGTGGCGCTGAGCCCGGCCGGCGCCCAGCAGGACGTGAACATCCGCAGCTCCGACGACGAGCTGAGCCGGATCAGCCAGCAGGGCTCCAGCGGTTTCGGTGCGCTCAAGGACTACTACATCGCCGTGTACGGCACGCCGTCGGCCACGCAGCCGTTCATGATCCAGTTCGGCGGCCATCACCTGGCCCGCGCCCTGACCTACAACGGCGATAAGGTCAGCCAGACCCCGCAGTTCGTCGGCACCGAACCCACCTCGTTCCAGAAGAACGGGACGACCGTCGCACCGCTGAAGGCCGAGTCCACCGCGATGTTCGGCATCATCGCCGCGCTCGACGCCCAGCGGAAGACCGCCGCGAAGATCACCTCCGGCACGTTCGACGATCTCCTGATGGGGCCGGGTAAGGACACCGGCGTCTTCCCCGCTCCTGAGGGTTTGCTGGTCTCGCAGCTCAACGCCGATCAGAAGAAGCTGGTTACGGCGGCCATCCAGGCGTACGCCGGCGATCTCGCCGACGCGGCCGCGGTGAAGCTGATGGCCAAGTACGAATCCGAGCTGGCGCAGACCCGCATCGGCTGGTCCAACAACACCGGCCCGACCGATGAGAACAGCTACATCCGGATCGACGGCCCGAGCGTGTGGATCGAGTTCATCAACACTCGCAGCCAGAGCACCCCCAACATCCATTTCCATTCGGTCTACCGGGACAAGACGAACGACTACGGCAGCAGCAAGCCCAGCTGACCGATGCAAACGATCACCAGATGGGCCGTACGCGCGGGTGTACTCCTGGCCTGTCTCACGACGGCCGGCCTCACGGTGGTGGCGATGTTGCCCCGGCCGGCCGGCGCTCACCCGTTGAGCACCACGGCCATCACGCTCACGGCTGACGTCGACCGTGTCACCGGCACGATGGCGCTGCCGATCGACCGGCTCGCGATCGCCCTGAATCAGCCCCTCACCGCCGGCGTCGTCCAGCAACCCGGCAAGATCGAGGAGCTACGCCGATACGTCCTCGGGCACCTCGCAGCGGCCGGCGACGCGGGCGCGTGGGCGGTCACGGCCGGGAACGGCCGCATCGAAACCATCGACGGAGTCGAGCACCTGGTTTTCGACATCGTCCTGCAGCCACCGGACCATCGGGTGGGCGACTTCCGGCTCACGTACGACGCGATTCTGCACCGGCTGTTGTCCCATCAGGTTTTCGTGTCGCTGCGAACCGGCCGCACGAAGGACTACACCACGGTCGGCGTCCTCGACTGGCAGCAGCACACCATCGCTGTCCCGGCGGCCGGCGCCGCCACCCAGGATGGATTCGTGGCCGCCGTTCAGCTCGGAATCCGGCACATCGCCGGGGGAGCGGACCACCTGCTGTTCCTGATCATGCTGTTGCTGCCCGCGCCCCTCATCGCCCGTCACCGGCGATGGGTGCGATCGGACAATCTGCGTCGCAACTGCCGGCGGGTCGTGCACGTGGTGACCGCGTTCGCCATCGGTCACTCCATCACGCTGGCACTGGGCGCGCTCGGCTACGTCAGCGTGCCCACCCGCGTCGTCGAAAGCCTGATCGCAGTGTCCATTCTGGTCTCCGGCATCCATGCGATCAAACCACTGGTGCCCGGTGGCGAAGCGTGGATCGCGGCCGGGTTCGGCCTCATGCACGGCCTTGCCTTCGCGGCCCTGCTCGGTGACCTCGGGCTGAGGCGCGGCTCGCTGGTCGCCGACCTGCTCGGGTTCAACCTCGGGATCGAGCTCACCCAGCTCATCGTGGTCGCGCTGATCATGCCGTCGCTGATGATCCTCAGCCGGACCAGGATCTACCCCGGCGTACGGATCATGGTGGCGGGAATCGGAATCGTCCTCGCCGGAGCGTGGCTCGCCGAACGCACCACACTGATTTCCAACAATCCGTTCAACCAGGTCACCGACGGGCTCGTCGCCCATCCCTTCGCGGTAGTCGCGCTATTCGCCGCTGCGGCGGTCATCGGCTCGACGTCGCCCGGGCTACGACTCACGGCAGCGCAAAGACGACCACTGAGTTGATCTCAGTAGGGCGGTGGTGGCGTGTAGCCGTGTTCGTAGTGGGTTAGAGCGAGGGCGGCGCGGATCAGGGTGGTGATCCGGCTGGGGCTGATGGTGATGTGTTTCAGGGCGGTCCAGCGGCGGGTGAGCAGGGCGAAGCCGCGTTCGCCGGGGGCGCGGAGTCCGCGTTGAAGTTGGTTGTAGGCCTTTTGGTTGAGGGTGAGGGTGAGGGTGCCGCCGCCGGTGTTGGCGAGTTTGATTGGGGTGTAGATCCCGGCGCGGGCGCCGTGGTAGCCGGCGGTGACGCTGCGGATCTGACCGTCGGCCGGGGAGATCGTGGGGCCGTGCTGGGTCGGGTCGTCGACCGGCTGATAGGTCTCATGGTCGGCCTCAGCCCACACGTTGGTGAGCAGGTCCACCCGCCCGTCGCCGGTGTAGTCAAGGAAGTGGTAGCTGACGATGCCGCGGGTGGACGGCAGGTGACCGTACTGATCGCGGTAGGCGACCTGGCCGTTGAAGGTGCAGCCTTCTCCGTAATGCCGGGGCCGGTGCCAGGCAGTGGTCGGCAACGGCGAGTTCTGCAGGAGGCCGTCGAATCCCCCACCGGCTCGGCCGCGTTGCCAGATGAGCACGCACCGGCTGTCACTCTCGCGGACCGCGACCCGATCCCGGATGCCGTCGGCGTCGAGGTCGAGCAGGTGGCCGACCGCGCCGTATTCGGTGCCGTAGTACCCGAAGCCCGGCTCGCTGACCGGTGGTGGCGGCTGCGGGCTCGGGACGGTGACCGCGTTGCGCCGCTGGTTGTACCCGAAGGTCATCTTCGGAGCGGGGGTGGCGTGCCCGTCGCTGGCGTACGCGGTGTGCTGGACGCTGGCCAGGTAGCGCAGCGGTGCCTGGGTGCAGTACTGCCCGGCCAGCGCCGGATCGGGCGCCGGCACCGGGTAGTGCAGCACGGAGGTGCGTAGTTCGTACTGCAGCTGAATCCGGTGGGCGGGCCGCCATGCGGCTCCCGGCCGGTCCCGCACCGAGGTGGTGATCGAGGTCAAGGGCTGGGAGCCTTCGATGCTGTGCGGGTCGGCGGGCAGCGTGGCTGCGCCGATCGGCACGGTGGACCCGGAGCAGGTCTGGGCCGCGTCGTAGCCAAAGTCGACGGCGGCGTGCGCGGGCAGGCCGGCATTCTCGTTGGAACTGTATTCGACGCGAGTCAGTAGAAAGTCGCGGTAGTCGCCAGCGGTGCGCGCCGTCCACAGGTAGCGGATCGTGTTGCCGTGAACGTCGGTCTGGGTGGTGATCGGCCAACGCGTGTGGTGGTCACCAGCCGCTAGCAGGTTGCCGAACAGGAGGGTGGTGCCGTCGCTGGTCTGGGCTTTCCAGCTGACCCCGTCGACCTGGCTGGTCCGGGTGAAGCGGATGAAGGCGTCGTCTGTCTGCAGCCGGTACGGTTGGTATCGGTTACGGCGGTGTCCGGGACCGGGACCAGGGTGCCAGAATGGCCGCCGAGCGCGGCCTGGTACTGGACGGTAGGGCCGACGCCGGTCGCGCGGCTTAGAGTTATCGACGGCAGGTCGAGCCTCCAGCCGACGGCGATCCCGCCGCGCAGGCCGGCGTCGGAGGTGTAGCGCAGCCGCAGTTCGGGAGCCATCGCGTTACGGCCGGGCGGTACCGGTACGGTAATCGTGTAAGTGGAGGTGCCGCGTTGCTCGGCGACACCCCAGTCGCCGACGTTGAGGTTCACCGTGTCCGACGGCGGCTCCTCGAAGGCCGGCGCTGCTCCGGTGAACGGGTCCGCAGGCGCGGCCTGCGCGGGCTGCTGACCCGTCGCCAAGCAGAACAGCATGGTGGCGGCGGTCGCGCCGACCACGCCGGCGGCGCGGCCACGCGTGGTCGCCCACCGGTTGGTGCGGCCACGTTGTTCGAAACGTCCCGGATGAAGATCCATGGCGTGCCTTCAGGCCAGTCCGAACGACCCCGGATCTGCCGGTGGATGCATGGGGTCGTGGCGCGAGTGTCATCCCATCCAGAAGGTTCGTCAATCGGCTGCCCGTACCGGTTGACACGGAAGGCGGACCGAGGGCCGGGTCGTGCGCTGACGCCCAGCAAGCCGCAAATACCGGCCTTCATTGTCTCCGTGGTCGGCTGTGATGTCGTCGAGGAGTCCCCTAGTCCTTGCCCTGAGCAGTCATCACACGGTTACTGATCTTCCCGGATGGAGCCTGGCACGACGTCCGGCATGGCCTGTTTGACCCGAGCCAGGAGTTCCGGCCAGGACGCCTGTCGCCGACGCCAGTTTCCAACCCAACGCCATCGGTTCCGTCGACGGCCGACGAGTCATCCGCGAAGATCAATCACACTTCCTGTGCCAGAACCCAGTTCGCGCGCCATGTGTGTTGGGTGAAGGCCATCCGGCCGGGGCGTTGACCGCCACTGGGCTCGAGCGGTCCGTGGTGGCTCCATCGCCGAGCTCGCCGTAGGTGTTGGCACCCCAGCAGTAGGCCTGGTTGTCGCTGCCCAGCCCGCACGTGTCGAATCCCCGGGCTGTAAGTTGGGTGAAGGTGACCCCGGGCTGGCCGTTGACCGCCACGAGGCTTGGTTGGTTGCCTGCGCCTGCCGGCTCTGCCCGGAGGGTAGGCGAGTCCCGCGCCGAGCTGGGGCGGTGCATGCTCATGCTCAGAGCTGGAACGGCAGCCCGGAGCCCTGTGGATCATCCTGCAAATCGGTGTCACCCGTTCGGGTAGCAGTGTTCTCGGGCTGTCGCGTCGATCGTGGTGTTCAGAGCGGTCGATGAGGGGTGGTTGTGGTGGACGGAGTCTTCAAGCAGTGCAGCTGTCGCGACCAGGAGGGTAAGCGGTTCTACCGCAGGTGTTCACGCCTGGCCGAGCGCGTACACGGCAGGTGGTACTTCCGCTGCTACGTGCGCGACTTGTGGGACAAGCCCGTCCAGGTCACGCGCGGCGGGTTCAGCTCGCAGACCGCCGCCGTACGGGCGAGGGCAGAGCTGGTGGCGCAGTCGCGAGAGCAGTTCGCGGGCCGGACGTGGACCGTGGCGCGGTGGCTGCGGTACGGCCGACACCGCGGACCGGGTTGCCAGGTGTGTGCACGTGGCGGACGGCCAGCCGGACAACTGCAACAGGTGCATATCAAGCATTCCGCCGCGAAGGATCGTTCTTGGCGAGAGGCTTCAGGAAGCGGTTGTGCGCACCGACGGTGGTTTCCGGGGCCAAGTCCCTAAGGTGAGCAAAGTTCGTGTAGTACAGGTTGTCGGTCCCAGCACGTCGAACCCGGTAGCGGGCGATCGACCTCGCGACGAACCCAGCGAGTTGTATAGCTGCCGTACGGCACCTGGGTTCGATGGACGCGGGACCGGCCTGCTTGCGGCGGATGGGCTAGGACCCAGACGCAGTAGCGTCCGGCCGGCTTCGCATCGCGTTTTCCGTTGCGGAGAAGGACGTGGATGACGCTAACGGCTGACTCGGCTGCGGGTGGCGGCCAGTTTCCGACAACTGGCGTCGTGGCGACCGCTTCCGTCGAAGTCGCGCGTGGCGCTGGCCGTTCGGATTGAGTAACGGTCGGCCCTTTCGTCCGGTAGCCGCCCGACCGGTCAGCCGCGGCAACCGTGCATCCGTATCGGATACGTCGTCGTCTCCTTACTGTCAACTGGACACCGGACAAGGAGACATACGTGACGAACGTGTCGAAAAATCGCCGCATCCTATTGGCGTCTGCCGTCGCGGTCACCACTGTCGGTGCGGTCGCCTGGGTACTGCCAAGCGCGTTCGCCGCCACCTCGATGGTGACCTTCAGCTACACCGGAGCCGACCAAACCTGGACTGTTCCGGCCGGTGTCACCGCCGTACGGGTCGATGCCTTCGGCGCGCAGGGCGGCGGCCTTGGCCGGGGGTGGACATGGCGATGAGGTCCTCGCCGAGCCGGTCGGGGTGCAAGGGTTCGAATACAGTCCGGGTGTCCACCGGCGGGTAGCAGGTGGTGTGGTCATCGATGATCTGGTCTGCGCCCGTGCTGGTATCGGCGAACCCGGCACTGGCAAGGGCTTGGCGGGCGACGGTCCGGGGTTGGCTCCCGGTCAGAGTCGCGGCGATAACAGTCCGATGCATCATCTGCGGCGAGGTCTGAATCGGCGTCTCAGCGCGGGCGTGTAGCTGTTGCCAGTACGCCTGTTCCCGGCGCAGCAAGTAGGCCGACACAGCGCCAGGCTGGGTGGGTGGGGCTTGGCCATGTCGGGTGGCGTCCACGGTGGCCAGGGCGGCCATATGAACAGCCAGGATCTGACCGAACCCAGATCCGGCCAAATTCGGTACCGGCCACTCGGTCGACGCTAGGTCAAGGGCGGTCGCAAACCGGGCCGCGGCGGTGGTGAACAGGGTCGGCCGGTCGTCGTCGCTGTCGGCGGCCAACGGCGGCAACGGCCACTGGTCAACCTCAATGCCTAGGTCGCTGTCAGCCCGGTCAGCCAGTGCGGGCCACCAGTAGCCGTCCGAGCGGGCCAGCATCAGTACCCGCACTCGAGTTCTTGCCCGGGTGTGCAGGTCACGCAGTTGGGTGAGCAGGGCAAGCAGCGCTGAGGTCGGCCACCTGTCCGCGTAGTCCACAACCGCGACGACCGCGCCGCCAGGCAGCTCGACCCGCGACATCGTCGTGGCGGTGCCGGCGACCGGGGTGGGGGTGTGGGTCACTTGCCACACCGTCCATCCCGCGGCGGCGCACTGAGCGCTGACCTGGGCGGCGAGCCGGGTTTTGCCCTGCCCGCCCGCCCCGTGCACAAGTAGCCCCGCGACTTGCTCGTCCCCGCCGACCCATGCCGCGAGGGTGTCGAGGGTGCGTTCACGGCCGGTGAACGGCACGATCTGGTGCCGGGCCAGCAGGAGGCGGCTGGGCTGTGCCCGCGCCCGTTTCGCACTCACTGGTATCGGCGTGTTATCGGCATGTATGACCTGATACGGCGGCCGGTCAAGGCTGATCGTCACGTCCCCGCCGACACCGGTGATCTGGACGATGTCGCCGAAGACCACACTGCCGGTCACCGCCTGACCTGTGACCGGCTGTGGTCCCCACCAGCGGGTCACCGGTCGAGCTCGACGTCGTCGCCGACGTCGTCGATCTGCCGTACTGGCCCCGCCGTAGATGTCCGCGTCACCGACTGCCCGTCACTACCGTCAGTGCCGGAATGCGGGGGTGGTGCTGATGGCGGCGCCGGCGACGCGGCCGGTGAGGGCGCCGCTGCTGGTGAAGCGTCTGAGCCGATCTTGACACTGCCGCGTACCCCGCGGACCTGAGCTACCCCGCCACCGATCATCGAATCGTTCACCGACTGCCCGCCGGTGTGCCGGCGGGCGCCGACCGTACCGGCCACCGTAAGACCCAGGCCCGCCAGTCCGACGAACAGCCCCAGCACGCTGGCCCACTTGTCCGCCTTATCCAGGCCCTGGATGGCCAGAAACGCTCCCAGCCCGGCAACTAACACCCCACCAGCGATCGCCATCATCCACTTGCGCATCTGTTCGCCCTTCTGTCGTTCATACCATCGTGGACTGCCGTGGCCAGCGACGGCATCGCCGACGCGGGCCCTCTTCCGGTTACGACTGGTGCTGGTCGGTCGCCAGAGTCAGCCGGCTGGCCATATCGAGTTTGACCTCGCCGTACGGGGCAACGTGTGTCCAGAACAGCGGGCTGAGGCCGCGCTGGTCGGCGTCGGTGAGCTGGGCTGCCCAGTCGTCGGCGGCGAGGATGTCCTGGACCATCAGGGTGTTGACGTAAACCAGGGCGGCCTGCAGGACGCGTAGGCAGAGCACGGAGAGCTCTTGCTTGTCGCGGCGGTTGCTGGCGATGTCGCCGCCGTTGCCGAAGAAGATCACGCTGTTGGCCCGGTTCCACGACTCGACGACGTTGAGGCCTTCGTTGACCTCGCGCTGCAGGTCGCGGTTGCGCAGGTAACGGGCGACAAAGATGGTCCGCTGAGCGCGGCCGACCTCGATCATCGCCTGGTAGGTGGGGTGGATCGCGTTGGCCCGGGTGAACCGGCGCAGGATCGCCTCTGTGCTGGCGGTGCCGGAGCGGATCGCGGTCGCGTACTTGATCATCTGGTCGTACTGCTCGGCGATGATGTCCCACCGGATCGGCCGCGACAGCGCCGGAGCGGGCCGCGGGTAGGTGTCGGGTTCGCCGGCGGCGGGCCGGTAGAGCCGGACCTTGTTGATCCGCTTGATCCGCGGGAGGAGGTCGAAGCCGAGCAGCCGGGTTATGCCGAAGCCGACCTCGGACTTTATGTGGACAAGTCAAGAGCTTGGGAAGGATCACCCGGGGAGCAGACTCCAGTTGCGCGTGGGCCACCGCGCACCCCACCGCGGTCGAATAGCTCAGGTGAGCAGCGATATCACCGAGGCAACGTCGGCGAGCATCGCAACATTACTTGGACCGTGGCCGCGATTTTGACCGCGGTGAGTACCCAGGCATTGGCGTCGACGGCAGCGATCAACGATGCTTGCAGCTCTTCCAGAAGGCGCTCCTCCGACCAGTTGTGGATCTGCTTGAGCTGCAGGATGGCGGGATGGTTTGCCTCCGTCAGACGATCGAACGAAATCACGATCACCGTCGCGGCGACGGTCGCGCCCAGCAGGCTTACTGCTGCGATGTCCCAAGCGGAGGGACTGCCCACCTGTAGTGCCGTGGCGACGAGCGTCGCGGCGACCCCGGCGGCGAACGTCGCGACGAGTTTTGCGGTGTCGACCTGCGACCGCTGGCGGATGAGGGTCCGGTCGGCTTGGCGCTCCAGCCACTCCGGAACAGTCTCGCGCATCCCACTCACCCGCTGAGGCCGGCCGGCACCGACCCGGGCGGCTGGACCCGCGCGGCCGCGAGCTCATTGATCGTTTCCGTCGTGACCATACGAGTTCGTACGTCGGGACCGGCACCACAACCCACGCCGGCCGGGCCGGGAAGATTCCACAAAGATCTTGGTCTGGCTGCGTGGGTTGGGGATGACCAGGCGACGTACCACCAGACAGTGTTGGGTTGAGGCGGCTGGCTATAAACCGGGT
Source organism: uncultured Actinoplanes sp. (assembly GCA_964236515.1). Classification (GTDB taxonomy): domain Bacteria; phylum Actinomycetota; class Actinomycetes; order Mycobacteriales; family Micromonosporaceae; genus Actinoplanes. The sequence continues at coordinate 49,609 of CAXSDA010000032.1, read as the reverse complement.
TGGAGTTCAGACGATGTCCGACGAGGAGCGGTGCGAGGGGAGTCCTGTCGGCCTCCCCGTCCGAGCATCGCCGTCGGAACCGATCCATCCAGTTAAGTCGATTCCCGAGATCCTGCGGGCCGCCGTTCCCGGGCTCTGTGACACAAAAGGCCAGCGGCAGGAGTACCGGGAACGCCGAGAAGCCGACCAGAGGTTGCGGCACCTGTTGGCGACCGAGGATTTCAGCGGCCCCCGTATCGACGTTTTGAAGAGCAGTTGGCAGCCTATGGCCTGGCCGTTCTGCGTGGCTGGATGCGCAGCGGATACATCTTCCAGCTAACGAACAAGCTGGGCTACTTTCTGAACCCTTCGGACTCGGAGTTACGGGACCTGGCCCGAGACGCCGGGCTTCGCAACGAGCTTGCCAACATGACGGTCGCCCTCACTCTGCCCCAGTTTCGCCAGCGGGCTCTGGTGAACAACGGCTGGCGCGCGGAAGGCGGAGCGGCGCTGGCGACCTATTTCACCGGAGCCTGCCTCCGAGTCTTTGTCAACGAATACCGAAAGCAACTACGTTATGAGAATGAGTGGCGAGCGCACAGTCGCAAAGACGTCGAGGTGATATCGGATCTCCGGAGTGGACTCGATCCGGAGTCCATCGCGATCGGCAATATATGGGTTGAAACGGAGTTCGCTAGTCTTGACGAACGCACTCGAGCCGCATTGAAGCTCTTCCTCGCCGGGTATTCGCAGAGCGAGATGGTGGAGCTGCTGGGCGCGGGATCGGTCCGGGCCGTCGAGGGACTGCTCCATCGTTGGCGAAAGTCTGCCGAAGCGAGGCTAGGTGGGGGACGCCATGACTGACGCACAAGACGATCCGGAGTTCGACGAGGCGCTGGAGCGTTCTTCGTTGGGCTCCGCAGGCGCTCGTGACTTGCGCAAGCAGACCCCGAGCGAAGAGGTGGACCGAGTCCGGGAACTGGCGAGCCTGCGTAATGCGATAGTCTTCGGGCGAGGCAGCGCGGACACGTTCACGGAACTGATCAGCCTCTACCTGAAATTGGACTATGAAGCTGATTTGATAGCGGTTTGGCGGTTGGCGTGTGCGAATCTCGCAAGATTCCGGTACATGCCACAAGTTCTTGAGGGCCTGTCGATCCAGCGTGCGGCGCGCCTACTGGATGTCACTGAAGCCTCGGCCGGAGCGTTGCTGCTCGCGCGGATAGACTTCGGACGAGGATGCAGCATTATCCGGTCGATGCAGAGGAGCTCGGCCGGAGCGTTACTCAATAAATTGCCGCCAGACCCGGCGGCAAAAATCATTGCCGAACTGATAGCCAAGAATTATACCTCGGAGAGTGTCATCTGGCTCAAGGCCGTCCAGCCCAGCGTAGGCGCACGCGCTTTGTGCGGGCATGTCGGTGCGGTGCGGTTCTCCTCTCTGGGCGGTCGGCTGTTAGACGAACTGACAGTTGGCAAGGCCCTCGAATTCCTGCGTGCCGTGCCGAGCATCGAGGACCGGGTTCGGCTGGTGTCGGCGATGTCGCGGTCGAGCAAGGTGACGCGAATTCTTCCCTACCGCGAGGCACTCGACATGCTGACGGTGGTGCGCAGCGATCCCATGAGACAACTTTTGTATCGACGTGTGGTGGCCGCGTTGAGGGAGATGGACGCGGACGTGGCGCAGGCGGAACTCACGCGGATTGGCAGCCGAGATCCCGTGTTACGCGCCAGTTTGGAACACGGCTGAACACGGTGGCCGGCCTGCAGCGGTCATGACCGACCGGCAGCACGACGGTGAGGGTGCGGGCCACGGGTCGCCCGGGCGGCCGGATGGCGTTCCGTGCAGTGAAGCCATTCGCGGCGCTGATCATGCGCAGCCCGCTTACCATGAGCTGACGCGGGAATGTCGACCAGCATCGCTCGACCTCCGAGCATCCGGATTTGCCGCAGATAAAGCGCGCTCGGTGGGGCCTCCACCCGCGCTGGGCGCCGCAGGCACTCGCGGTAGTGACCCTTGGTGAAGCAGTGGGAGATCCGCTGCGATGCAGGGTGCCGTCAGAGTTAAGGCAGGGTCAGTCGACATCGGCCGAGGTGTCGAGGATCGGCTCGTCGAGCGTTTCGCCGAGATCGGTGAGCAGTCTCTCGATGCGGTTCGCGGTGCAGCGGTGGCGTTCGACTTCCCGTGCCCAGCCGCGGTCGGCGGCGTCGAGGGCCAGGGTTTGCTCCACCTCACGTCGGGCCCGTAGTCGGGGGGCGCAGTCAGCGGTGGTGACGAACTTGGCGCAGGTCAGGTAGAGGTCGCAGACGGACAGTCGGGCCACGAGCCGGGCGGTCAAGTCCTGCTCGGCCTGGTGCAGCGCCGAGCGCACGATCCGGTCGATCCGCCCGGCCGCCGGCGGCTCGATCCGCTCGGCCCGGCACCGCCCGAGCAACTCGTAGCGGACCAGTTCCGGGCGCCGCTCGACCTCGCACACCTCGCCGGCCAGCCACTGCGTCAACAGCTCCGCATCAGCCACCGAGCACTCGTGGAAGCCCAGATGTGCCCGGACCTGCGCTCGGTGATATTCGATCGTGCGGCCCGACCATTCGTAAGCCCGAGTCCCGCCGGTTCCACGCCGACCTGCCGGGCCACGAACTCCACCGCCTCGTCCGGCAGTTCCCCACGGCCACCTGGGAATCGCCCCGCCTGCGTGTAAAACTTCAACAGCAGCGCGAAGCCAAGTCGCGTCGGCCCACGCTTGCCTGCGATCAGCTCTCGCTCGTCGTCCAGCAGCGTCCAGTGCTCGACCAGCTCATCCAGATCCAGGGCTCGGGCCATAGCCGGACATCATTGCGCTGTGGAGCCGCCAGCGCTGCCCACGATCACCCGTTCGAGCGTCAGCCCAGCGGACACCTCTCGTTTGCGGCTGGTGACACGTTTCTTACCGGCACCCCAACTCCGCCGACCCCGCTTCCCCTGCGGCGAAGGACGTCTACGGCCTCGATGTCACCGCTGCTTCCGAGGGTCAAGCCTCGTGCTGATCCAGGCTCACTGCCGGCCGACGGGTGCGTGCCGACTATGCCGCAGCCGAAGACTGCCGCAAGGGCCCGACGAGCAGGCCGATCCGCTCCCCGCCACGCACGCGATGCTCAGCGGCCACCATCCGGCGGGCCGGGCCGGAATCAGCCAGCTGCCATCGATAACGGTGTTCGGTTGGTCGTGGCGGTCGGAGCGCCGGTGGGATGCCGACGAAGCGGAGTCGGGTCAGAAGGCGTGGGGTGTGCTGGGCTCAGGAAGGTGAGAGGGCGGCTCTTTCCGCTTCCGTGGTGGAGCTCGCGCGAAGTGATCGGTGAGGCCTCGTCGGCCGCCTACCGTGATGGGCATGAGCCAGCCGACTCGGCCGCTGCCTGACGCCGACCTGAGTGTCCTGTTCGCGGTGCTCGGCACAGTGACCGAGCAATTGCTTTTCGAGGAGCTTCCCGAACGTACTTTCACTCGCCTCGCCGACCGGCTGACCGACAACGGTCTGTTGCCGTACGGATCCTCCAGAGGCCACGTCAACGTCCTGCTGGCCGACCTGGCGCAGAGGCTGCACTGGGCTCGAAGTCCGTGGCCGGACGATCCCTATCCCGAGCCGATGCCCCGTGAAGTGGTCCACGACCTCAACTTCCCCACCGGGCAGGAAGCCGCCCAGGCGTTCACCGCGGACGTGACCGCGCTGGGTGGCCGAGACGTGTGGGCACGCCCGGGACATAGCAGCTGGGTGATAGAGCCGGCCGGCGGACGGCGGCCGGTCGATCCGCCGGAGAACTGGGACGTGGGTGTCACGTTCAGCGAGCTGCCGCCTGACCCGAACTTTCAGGCCCGACGGGCTGAACTCACCACCCTGGCAGCCCGCCACGGGGGGTCTTACCGGGGGTATCACACCTAGGGTCCGAGCTCCCCTTACTTGTACGGAGCCTCTTGATCATGGTCTGATGGCCATGGAGGAAGATTCAGTGCAGCACCAAAGAAGTACCCGGACGAGCTGCGAGCGCTGGCCGTGCGCCTGACCGCGAGTCGGTGACCTACCGATGGCGGCGCGGCGACAACGACACCTGGGTAACCATCCCCGGCCGGTAACGTCACCGCCGCCGGCGGCGCCATCACCTGGCCGGTGGCTACTATTGTCTCCGGCGCCTACACCAACCTGATCTGGAGCCGCGGGAGCAGACCGTCAACAACGCCGAGGTCGGCCCCGGCCCCCCTTTACGAGAGATCGTCTCTTGGCAGGGGCTGACGGGGGAGAGTTGGTCGGACGTCGACTGAACGGCGTATGGGCAGGTCAGAAGCGTGCAGCTACGTTAATTGCGTGATCAACCATTCCGGTCCGACGTGGGTTTGGGTCGTCGTCGGGTTCGCCTTTTTCGCCGCCGCGTACGTCACGGCTGGTATCGCGTACGTCCGCCGAAGGCGCGACCGGCAGCGGGAACGCTGATGCAGAGTCGTCGGTTATGGGTGCAGTGGCTGCTGGTCTTCTTCATCCTCCTTTCGTCAGCCATCTCTACCCATGTCTCATCGATCTGGCTGTCACTGCTGATCGTCGTCGCGACCGCGTTGATCATTCAGGGGGTTCGGCTGATCGTTCAAGAATTGCGCGTAAGACGCGAGACGAGGCGGGACCGCGACTCGTAGCCTAGGTACGGTCCACCTGTGTGAACGGCTGAGGAAACGTCGTCACTCCGCGAATCTGCGGGTCGCGGCGGCCGCGGTGGGCCAGTTGTCGCAGCACTCGAACACCTAGTTGCCGCCGGAGCTCGTCGGAACTGTCCAGCAGCGCCGCCGCGGTCTCAGAGACCTCCCGTGAGCCACGCTCGTGCAGAGCCAGCAGGTATGGCAGCGGCTGCTCACCACCGTCGTGCGCGAGCTCCGACAACGCGGCGACCAACAGCTCCTCGATAGACATCGCCGCGGTGTGGCACTGTCACCGGCTTCCGACTGTCATTGCCGTCTCGGACGTCGGTGGCCGACGGGCTCGCCGGGCGGCCCGCCACCCGGCGACCGCGAGGTAGATCTGGTGCGCGCCGGCCCACCCGAACGGCATGGCCAGCACCTCCCACCACCTGTCCGTAGCGCCGGCAACGGTGCTGGCGCCGAGGAGCAGCGCCAGGCCGACCACCAGCCGGCGCACGCTGGTAGGCGTCGAGGCCGGTTCGACGATTTTCCTGATGCCGTGCGGCGGCCCCGGCATGCCGGCTTGCAGACGCTCGAGTTCAGTCTTCGTGCCGATGGCGTACCGCCGGCCGGGTTCAGTGGCGTACGTGGCGATCGCCGCGGCGACAAAATCAGGGTCGGCGCCCTCGAACACCACTACGGCACGCTCATGGACCCGCCCGGTGGCGATGATAAGGTCCGGCCGGGCATAGGTGAGTTTAATCTGCCACCAGTTGTCGCCGCGGTCCGGCGGCTGAGCGGCCAGCGCTTGCCACGGGATGAGCAGGGTGCCGGCTGACTTGGCCGCCTCGATCCCGCCGGCACGCAGCGTCAAACCGTAGCCGTAGCGCAGGGCCCGCCACTGCCCGACCAGCAGCATGGCGAACAGCCCCGCGCCGAAAAGCCCGACCCACGTCTCCCGGATCACCGCAAGGAAGAAGACCATGATCTGCAGACCGGCCAGCCCCATCAGCAGGCCGCTGGCGTACACCGGCGTGCGGAAGCTGCGGTCGCGCTCGTCGAGCAGCAACGCCGCCGGCGGACGCCGGTTACGCCGCCACGCCGCCACCAACCCGACCACCAACGCGACGATCGCGGCGCCGCCGCTGGCGACGTATACCGGTACCGGATACCAGAGGCTGACCGCCAGCTCCGCGGAAGCAACCGTCGAAGCTGCGGCGATGACGAGCCCCCTGTTCACCCGTCGAACGTAGAGCAACAGCGAGACGTGCAGGAACAGCTATCAGGTCGGCGCATGTCCTCGACCGGTCGGCTCGGCGAGACGTTCAACATTTCGGGTCAACCATCCGTCCTAGTGACGGTGTGGGACATGATGGCTGACTCCGGCTACCCGTTTGCGCAGGTCAACGCCGTACTGGTGGGGTGCATTGTGGGCTGGGGTTGCCGTACGGTCCGTTGATGATCGACGCGTTTGTTCGCCGGGCGGTCAGCGCCGGTGCCGTCGGGGTGTTGCTGGCCGGTTTGATGGGTGGCTGTACCGGCCAGTCTTCGACATTGCCGGGTTGCGCTGACCTCGATCCGCAGTTGGCGACGACCCTCGAGCATCTGGCGATCTTGACAAAGCATCCCGAGGGAGCGGTCGCGACGCAGCACCAGGCGGGTTGTGACACCGACGACGGGTTCTCCTACGCGGATCAGCAGTACCGCACCAAGGTGAGCCGCGAGGGGATCATGGTGTTCTATCGTGCTGCGGCCGGCGCCGACGGATGGCTCGCCGACGGAGAAAATCCGACCCCGGTGCCGTCGGCCGGGCTGGTGATTTCGGGGGCTGCCCAATGCTTCCGTAAAGAGATCGGGGGTACCACGGCACACCTCGCCGTGTGGTTTCCCGGTGACTTCACCAACTCCGCCGACCCCGATTCCCCAGCGGTGAAGGACGTCTACGGCCTCGACGTCACCGCTGCTTCCGACGGTCAAGCCTGGTGCTGATCCAGGCTCACTGCCGGCCGACGGGTGCGTGCCGAACGTGCCGGAGCCGGAGACTGCCGCAAGGGCCCGACGCGCAGACCGATCCGCTCCCGGCCACGCCCGCGATGCTGTCCGTTCTGTGATCAGGTTCTTCACGGCGGCCCCCGGCGCGACTCGGCCGAAAGGTTGCGGCGCTGAGCTCTACCCCGGCTGTCGGGCCCGGGTGGGCGGGGTCGGCTCAGCCGCCTCGGTGAGCCTGTGCCTGCAGGATGATCATTACCAACGTGGTCAACCCCGACATACCGCATGTCGGTGGTGTTGATTCATGGGCGGATCGGCCCATTGATGGCGAGGTGCGGTGGGCACCCGAGTAGTGATACTCAAGCCGGTGAACTGCGGAAATAGCCATGATGAGCGAATGAGAGCAGTTCGTTGGTTCGTTGGTAGCTGGCTGTCGCGGGCCTACCTGGCGTTGGTCATCTTGGTGACTGTAGGAACACCTTTGTCGGTCGCGACGTGGGGTTGGCCAGATGCCAACATGGCCGAGATGAGGCCGCTACTGCTGACCGCTCCGGTGTCGTTGATGTTTGATCTGTCGTTGCCTGACGGTTGGGCCGGCTGGTGGTCCGCGTCGGCATGCTCACTGGTGGGTGGGTTAGTGAACGCTGCCGTTCTGAACGGACTACTGGCGCTAGGGCGCGGATTATGGCGTTTGCTCGTGCCTCCTGTCCCCGGGGCTTCTTCCGGGGGACTCCGATCCTCGGATGCCGGAGCCACACGCGAACGGTTCGGCGGCCGGTGGTTCCAGAGGCCGTAGCCGGCCAGTCCGAGTCTTACCCGAGGTCTATGGCAGCGCTTGATGGACGATCCGGCGGGGCTGTCGGGGCTCAGGCGTACCGGCCGGTCCAGGAGTCCTCCGTAAGGGCGTCCAAGAGTTGGTCCTCGGCCCCGGTCAGCCAGGCACCGACGAAAGTCCTCGTAGCGCGGGGAGATGGGCGGCGCGGCGGGCGCGGTGGGCGCCGAGGATGTGGGAGGGGTCGCGGTTGAGGTTGTGCCGGTCGCCACGGTCGCTGCCGGTCCTATTGGACTAGCGTCCGGCATCTTCTGCGACCTGATCTTGGAATGATGGCGCCGGCGGATGAGCGCTTCGGAGTAGGCCGACGCGTTTCGCTACCTTCATTGGCAGGCTCGGCCGAGCTCAGCCGCTCGGCTACTTGCGGAGAATTGTGACCCGAGTGGTCAAGCACGGTCACCTACAAGTTGACCGTCTTCCATCGTTGCCCACGCACAGCGGCAGCCGGGCCGGGCTGCAGCTGATCTTGGCTCGGCCAAATGCCGGCGAACCTCGGCCACGTACTGCGCAGCGCTAAGGGCGCCACCGGCTGTACTCCTTGAGTTCGGTGAATCTGCCGGAGTCCAGCAGCAGCGGAGCCACCGAGCGCGGCGAACGTCGAGCCGTCGCCGCGTAGGCCGCGGAACCTGCGCATCGCGCCGGCGCGCGGTGTGGGTGACGGTGCAGACCGTTTCGCCGAGGCGGGGCCCGGTCCGCGGCTGCCGGGAGTGGTCCAGCTGTGGGAAGTCGTCAAACTGTTCAGCCCGGCGGTCATCGGTGGCTCGCGTTCGCGGCGAGGGCGACCTGGTCGCGCCGCGGCGACTCGAGCGAGGGCCTGTACAGCTGCTCGAGGTACGCGCGGACCGGTGCCACCCACGCGCGCGGTAGCGTCACCAACCGTGAACCGGATCGCGATCATCGGCTGTGGCGGCTCCGGCAAGACTGTTCTGGCGCGCCGTCTCGCCGACGGCCTGGGCTTAGCCATGATCAGCCTCGACGCCCTATATTACGACGAAGACTGGACTCCCACGTCGCCCGAGCAGTTCGCCGCTGCCCAACACGAAGTCGTTGGTAGCGACCAATGGATCATCGACGGCAACTACGCATCCTCGCTCCCCATCCGCCTCGCACGCGCAGACACAGTGATTTTCCTCGATCTTCCGACAATCACGTGCCTATCTGGAATCTTTGCCCGTCGCTGGCGTTACGGGGCCGGCCAGCATCCCAGCGGCATCTATAACCGCATCACCTGGTCGTTCATCCGCTATGTCGTGACCTACCGCCGGGTCATGGGGCCACGGATCAACATGCTGAGGACCACTCACGCCCACGGACCGACCCTGGTGCAACTAACCAGCCGCCGTCAGGTCCGTCACTTCCTCCGTGAGATCGACATTCCACAACGGTAGGCCGCGGCAGCCCATCCCTGGAATCGAGGTCCGCGGCCGCTGGCCGTTGATGCCACGACCCGGCCGGCCACCGGTAGGTCGAGGCTGTAACTCGAGGCTGCATCGTCACGGATTCAGCGTCGCGCTAGGGGTCACGTGTGCTCGACTGATCGTGTGACGCTACCGCCCACGCCCCGACAAGGCCCCCCGGTCGCCCTGCGATCGCGTGGGTTTATGTCGGAGCAGCGGCCTACGTCGTTGTCGTTGTCGCGTTGGCCGCAGTGCCCGGACCGAGCTGGTTGCCGGGTGTCGCCGAGCTTGTGACCTTGCCCGCCGGCCTCGTCCTAATTTTGGGTGGAACCTCGATCGCCGCAGCAGTCTTCGACCCACTAGGCCCTTCCGGCGCATTGCTGTACTACGGCCTGTTCGCTGTAGTCGCTGTCGCCAACGCCGTGATCTGCTCCGACGTGACCAGGTTCGTCCTTCGGGCTCGGCGCAATCGCGGCCCCCGCTGACTGCGCGAAGGCGGCGGCGGACCACGAGCCGGTAACACTCGACCGTTGCTATGCTGTCAACCCAGGTTGACATAAGGGCCGTTATCGACCCCGGCAGGACTGCCGAGGTGCTGGACGCTATGCGGCAGAGCCCGGACTCACCTGAGGAGACGCAGAGCTTGAGCTGCCTTATCCCTGCGTCTGGTGTGGCTGCTCTCCATCTGTGTCGGAACCGGCTCGCTCCTGCTCGTTCTCGGCGGCTAGGTCCTCGGCGATCATCACGATTGCCGTCGCCAAGAGGTTTACGTCGACTGGGTCACGACGTATGTCGTAAGCGACGAACACTCGCCCTCCGAGGCTGCCCCGTCGGCGTGCCTTCGACTGCTCACTGTCTGGCATCTCGTTATCTCCGGTGTGCTTCCTCTCGGAAGCATGGGGTCGGTGTTCTTCATAGCGGCGTACACCGAGTACGACGCCGCCGCCTGGAACGATGGTTCGTCGGCCTCCGCCGCCGGTTGAGGCGCACCCCGGCAGTGCAAGCAGCAGGTCTTGTTCGGCCCAGTGAGGAGTTGTGGTACTAGTCCTCACCGACGCTCTGACACCGGTGGGACGAAGACCGGTCTCGAATCGTTGCGATGGAGCACCCGTACGCAGCGACTCAGGCCCACGAAGTGCTCCGCTGCGGCGACAAATTCGGCAGGAGACGACATGGGGAAATCCTCGGCGGCACGGTCTGACACGACCAGCGGACATAGAGTCCGCTATTAATTATGTCGGCCAATGTTAAAAATTGCGTGTCCGTGTCAAACTATGCCACTTCACCTGCGCGTACGCAATTCCAAGATGTCGGCTAATGCTGGCGGGTGATGACCGGTACCGGGGCCGTCGATCACGCGTGGATCACGCACCGATCGCAGGATCGCAGCGTCTGGGCCTGCTCGCCTACCCCGACAGGATCTGGGTACCCCGTCGAGGACGCGTCTACGGCGTACCCGCCCAACGGCCAGATCGGCGACCGGTTCGGGGGACACGTCCAGGGCAGGCGTGCGTTGCTCACGGCCTTGATGCGGCCTGTGCTTGTAATGCCGGACATATTCGTCGAGTTGGCCGGCAGGTGCCGAGCATAGTAGATCAGGATCCGGTCCAGGCATTCTCGGCGCACTGTCCCGCACCCACCGCTCGGCGAAGGCGTTTGCGCGCGGAGCCCGCGGCGGCGTCCTCACGATCTCGATGCCCTCGCGAGCGAACACCTCGTCGAACGCGGCGATGTACTTGGTGTCGCGGTCTCTGATCAGGAAACAGAACACCGAAGCACGGTGCCCGAGGTTCATCATCAGGTTGCGGGCCTGCTGCGCCACCCACTCGGCGGTCGGGTTGGTAGTGACGCCCAGGATGTGCACCCGTCGGGTGGCGACCTAAATCAGGAACTACACGTAGAGGCGGGTCAAGCCGATCGTGTCGACGTGCAGGAAGTCGCAGACCAGCACCCCGTTCGCCTAGGTGCTCAGGAACTGCGTCGAGGTTGGCCCCCTGTTACTCGGTGCCGGATCGACGTCGGCTTCGGTCAGGATCACCCACACCGTGTTGGACGCGACCCGGTATCCGAGCCCGGCTAAGTTCACCCTGGATCCGGCGGAAGCCCTAGGTCGGTTCTCCGCAGCCAAGCGCAGCACCAGCGCACGGACCTCAGCCCGTAACGCTGGCCCGCCCGGCGAGTTCGGGTAGGTCTACTGGCGGGTGATCAGGCGGCGGTGCCAGCGCAACAGGGTGGCTAGTGCCCTGACCGCGAACGTTCGCGGTGTTAGGTGACACGCCGTCCGGCCTGAGAGCTGGGCGGCGTGATGCCGTTCAGGCTGTGGTGATGGCAGATCCCGTACGCGTTCGGCGGTTGAGTGACCAGGAAGGTCAACTGCTGCTGAGAATCACGCGCAGAGGCACCGGTTCACCGATCCGATTACGGCGGGCGATGGTCGTGCTCGCCTCGGCCGGCGGCAATACCGTGCCGGCGATCGCGCGGTTGGTGCAGGCGGACGAAGACACGATCCGGCAGGTCATTCACCGGTTCAACGAGATGGGGCTGGCCAGCCTGGACCCTCGGTGGGCGGGTGGCCGTCCCCGCCAGATCAGTCCTGACGATCAGCAGTTCATCGTCGAGACGGCCAACACCCGCCCCGAAACTCTGGGGCGCCCGTTCACCCGGTGGAGCGTCCGTAAGCTCGCCGACTACTTGTGCTCGCAGGTCACCCGCCCGATCGAGATCGGGCGGGAACGATTACGACAGATCCTCGCGCAGCATCGGATCACCTTTCAGCGGACCAAGACCTGGAAAGAATCCAACGATCCGCAGCGTGATGGCAAGCTTGCCCGGATCGAGTACGTCAGCAGCCATTTCCCGCAGCGGGTGTTCGCCTTCGACGAGTTCGGCCCGCTCGTGATCCGTCCGCAGGCCGGCGCGGGCTGGGCACCGCAGGGCCATCCTCGGCGGCTACCCGCGAACTATCACAAGCTGCACGGCGTCCGGCAGTTCCACGGCTGCTACTCGGTCGGTGACGACCAACTCTGGGGCGTGGTGCACCGCCGCAAGAGCGCCGCGAATACCCTCGCAGCACTCAAATCCATCCGCCGGGCACGGCCGGACGGGGCACCGATCTACGTCATCCTCGACAACCTGTCCGCGCACAAAGGCAAGCAGATTCGTGCGTGGACCGCCCGGAACAAGGTCGAGTTGTGCTTCACCCCGACCTACGCCTCCTGGGCCAACCCGATCGAAGCCCAGTTCGGGCCGCTACGCACCTTCGTAATCGCCGGCTCCAACCACCCGAACCACGTCGCCTTGGCTCGCCACCTGCACCGATACCTGCGCTGGCGCAACGCCAACGCCCGCCACCCCGACGTGCTGGCCGCACAACGCCGCGAACGCGCAAGATCCCGCAGCGAACGACAACGACGCTGGGGCCAACCCGCCACCCGGGCAGCCTGACCCCAACACCTCAAACGTTCGTGGTCAGGGCACTAGGGTAACGAAGAACGCCGCCCAACGTGGCCGCCGCAGCAGCCGGGACAAGGCGGAGAGCACTGCCCGGTCAGCAGGCTCCAGATCGGGCCGATGGACTTGGCGGCGAAGTACGGCGACCTGATGGCGTAGCACCAGGATTTCCACCTCGTTAGCGCGATCACCGCGCAACACCAGGACCACCATGTACAGCAGTTGGCGCAGGATCAGATACGCGAACGACAGGATCATGATCTCAGCCTGACCACGACTACCGGCGACGGCGCCGGGATAAAACCGCACGTCAGACCCCGCAGCTGGGTTCGAACAGTACAGGGTGGGCAGCTCGAGCCGCCGGGTGAGCCGGTTTGCGGCCGACCACTGCAGGACCGCACATCAGTCCGGCCCGCGGATCGTCCGGACTCGGTTCTTCGACGGTCCGGAACGGGTCGCGCCGGGGCGTGGTCTCGACCCCGCCCGGTCCCCGGCGCCGATCCCGCCGAGATGGCCGTCTGCTGCGCTCTGGCGCACAAGCTTGACCGCTGAGAACCCGGAACGTATGGGCCGTTCGGGGCGGCTGGTGCAACACCCCCCGTCACTTTTTGCTTCCCGCCGCCCGCCGCGTGACCGTTGATCAATAAACGTCGCTAGAGTACCGGCCGTGTGGGTGATCGGTAGTATTCAGCGACCCCGGGTGTGGATCGTCGTGGCCACAGCGGTCGTGTTCGCCGCTGCATTCCTCACCGTTCTGCTGCTGCGCGACAACGGCGGTGCCGCAGGCCAGGAAAATGCCCAGGCCGCCTATTGCCTTTCAACCGCGAACCGGGCCGATTTTCTGCAGGCGGCGAGCAATTTAAGGCTTGGCGATCCGGTCTCCGGCGAATCCGACCGGGTGTTGGTCGGCAAGAAAGAGATGGCGCTGCGCGACTGGCGCGTCGACCGCAAACTGGGTAATCGTTTCCGGGAGGCCTGCGCGGCATTCTCGGCGGCGACCGAGGGACCGGCCACGGCGGCGCCCTCCGGCGGCGGCAGCACTGTGGTCACGTTTCTGCTCGCGCTGGTCACGGCGCTGGTTCCGGTTGGGTTGACCACATGGCTGAATTACTTGACAACCGCCCGTAAAGACGCCGCCGCGGCCCGCCAGTCCCGGATCGATCTGGTCCGGGCGGCGGCGTTGCGCTTCGGGCAGGCCGCCGACGCCTATCTGAACGTGCGAACCGGCTCCACCGGGTCCGGCGCCGAGCAGCTGGCGACCATGCGGGAGCACCAGCGGGAACTGACTGCCGGGCTCGCTAGGATGATTACCGACTCGCCGGGCTGGGACCGGCCTCGGGAGTTGCGCGCCCGTCTCCAGGCGGAACTGCAGGGCGATTTCGTCGGCCGGATCGGCAAGATCGACGATGGGCTGGCGGCCAGCATTCGTGCCATTGTCGACAACTTGACTGCGGAGGCCGAAGCCGTCACCGACGAGTATGCCGGCGCCGGCAACCACCCTGCAACAACGACCGTAGTCGCCTCGAATCCGCACGTCACGAGGAGTTGAGACGCCTGAGATGAGTGTCAACCCATTCTCGCTTCCGGGCCGGCAGCGCCCCTGGGACCCGCTCGATCCACTGAGTGGCGACTCGTCCGAGGTCTTGAACCAGTACGTCGCCGTCGACAACACTGAGGAAGCCTTTTCACAATTCTCGGACGCCTTCCCGGGTTCGGACGAGTTGGCGAGGAGAGGTCAGTTGATCGTGGCGATGGGGATCGACGGCGGCGGTAAGTCCTCGGTACTCAACCGGTGTGCCTTCGAAGCCAAGGACCGGATCGAGCGCGCCGGCGTCCAGGCCGCGCTGGTCGACGCCCGCGGTCAGGCAAAAGTGACCGACCCGCGGGAGACGCGCATCGGCCAGGTCGCCGATTTCGTCAGCTTCGTGCTCACGAGAGCCGGACTGGTGAGCGAGGATGACGAGCTGCCGCCGAACCCGTCCGAGCTTTATTCACGCCTTGCCTACTATCTCCCGGGCAAGGCCATTGTTCTCGTCCGGCTGCCCCGTACCGAACTGATCGAGGAAATCGACGATTACGCCCAGTTCAGCCATCCACGGTTGGTTTTCTTCGCTGAGCTCGGCGGTGCGTACGGTGAGGAGGCAGTGCGGCGCAAGGTGGAGGACCTCGGTCAGAGCCGGGCCATCATTCTCCAGGTTGGCGCCCTAGGGGCGGGCCACGGGAAAGCGTTCGTCGAAAAACGATTCGAGATCAACCGCCACGCCAACGTCAACCCCGAGCTTCAACCGGAAGTCGTGGAAAGGCTGATATCCTCGCGTGGCCCATCCATTCGGGAACTCCAGAGGTTTCTGTACTTCATGTATGAAATGCTATATCGCTCACCCGACGCAACTCCGCCGGTTATTACCTGGGAGTACGCTCTGGAGGCCTACTATCGGGTGGGCGACGAACTGTGACCGAGGACAGTCGGGCGACGGAGTCGACCGGACGGGGACCCGATTTGGGCGATAATCCGTTTGTGCCCGTCGCCCTAGGATCAATGTACGACCCGGCCGGGTTCACCATCCCCACACCGGCCGTCGAAGCGGCCACCCGATCTGTCACCGGCTATCTGGCCACCCGTGGCCCACGGGCCGGTCGCATCCTCGCGGTGACCGGTGAGCACGGCATGGGCAAGACCTACCTGGCCCGGCACGTCCTCAACGAGGCGGACCAGACCGCGACCTCGGATCGCCCGGTCCGAACGATGTATCTTCTGGCGCGCAACCGCACGTTTGTCGAGCTCTACGAAGATTTCGCGGCGCAGCTGCTCAAACCGTCCGCCTCCGAGGTGCTGGGCCTCGTCCGCAAGGTCTACGCGGGAATCGTCGCGGACTCCCTGCGCGACTCGGAAGTGACCGAGCGGCTCGCCGCCGGGCTGGACCGCGGCGAACTCGACCCGATCACTGTCGTGGAGCGCTACGGCCTCGCGCAGAGCGGGTTCCTCCAGTCGTTGCAGCGCCAGCTGGTCGAGGTCACCTCGCAGGCAGACTTCAGCATCGCGCTCACTCTGTTACTACGGCCGGAGTTCGAGGCGTCGGTACGCGAATGGCTGCTCGGTGACGAGCCTGATCCGGTGCTGCGGGAACGCGGCGTGGAAAAGACCATCGACACCGAACCGATGGCGTTGCAAGCGATGGGCGTCTTCACACTGCTCTACGGGCACGCCGGTATCTCCTTCGTGCTCGTCATCGACGAGATCGAGCACATCCTGCTGCGGCCCGACCGGCCCGGCGCCGACGTGCTCGGCTCGTTCCAGCAGCTTCTCGAGATCTTCGTACGCGCCGGCGGATTCCTGCTCCTGGCAGGTCTGCCGGAATCGGTGGAGTCGCTGGAGAGTGGCGTCCGGCAGCGTATCGGTGAACCGGTGCGGATGCGGCCGTTCACCGCCGCCGACACCGGCGCCATCATCGCCCGCAACCGCTCGGGTCTTGAGGGTGCGGCCGCGCTCGCACCGTTCACCCCCACCACCGTCGAATACCTCGTGGCGCTGGTTGGCGGGGTCGCGCGGACGGTCGTCAAGATGGGTCACCGGCTCTTTCAGACCGCGACCGCCCAGGGCATCGAGGTCAATGCCGCGATGGTCCGCGAGGCCGTCAAGGGCGAGTACGACGTCAACATCACCGGGGTTGTACGCCGCGAGATCGAGACAGTGTTGAGCGCGTCCGGCTGGCCCTATCTGATCGACCAGCGCATCGGCCAGCCTGGCATATCGGTCGACTACTGGACAGAGGTTCGCGAGGACGCGCACTGCGCCGTACTGATAACTGACTTCGTGCTCAGCGAGGAGAACGCCGCCCGGATCCGGGAGCGCGCCGAGACCCTGCACCGGGAACCGGGCGAGGTTCAGATCATCCTGGTGGTCACCGGCCTGCTGTCGGCCGAGTTCGCCGAGAGCCTGACGAGCGCGGTCGGCAGTCGCCCGCTGCGGGTCGAGCTTTCCGATTTCGGCGACGAGTTCTCGTCCCGGTTTAAGACGGCGGTCGACCGTCTGCTTCCGCCGAGACGGGCCGGGACAGATTCCGTCGCCTGGCCGGCCGAGCTGGACCGGGTCGTCCGCCAGCAGTCGAGCATCTACCGACTGCTGGGGCAGACCTCCTCCCGCATGGAGGGTTTCCGCGCCAACTCGGACCGTCAGTTCGCCGCCATCCTGGAGCTGCTGCGCGCACTGCAGAGCAGCCCCGCACCCGCCACCACGCCGCCCGGGGCACCGCTGCCGGACGACATCGCCGCCATGTTTGCCGAGGCGGATGCCGCGATGTACCGGCTGGTCGAGGTGGACACGCTGTTCCAGGAGGCGATGCGGGCCGACGGTTCACCCGCTGCGACTCGGTTGCGGGTGGACCGGCTCAACTCAGAGCGCGTGCTCGCTGCAGCCGGCACGAGCCACCTTCTCGATCGGCTGCTGGCAGCGTTCCGCCGGGCGGTCTCGTCGTGGTACGAGCAGGCAATCAGTGGTGAGCTCGACGATCAGCTGTGGGAGCGGCTCACCCTCGCCTGTCAGCGATTCGACATCATCGCCGAGACGTTGCCGGGACTGAGCGTGGACAACCTGGACGCTATCACCGAACCGGTGGCGACCGAGCGTCGGGGCCGGCGTCAGCGCACGGTTCCGGAGATCGTGGAGGGGCTCGGCGACCGCGTACGGGTGGCGCTAGGCCGCCGGTTCGAGCGCCGAATCGGCTGATCGCCCCGGCCCAGGATGCGGCTGCCGTAGCCGCGCCCAGATCGCGTTGGTCACCCCGTGCAGCAGGTTCACCACGACGATCGCCGGGCCCACCACCGCGATGGTGCCCGGCACCCGCGGCTCTAGCAGCAGCGCCAGGATCACTGCGGTGATGCCGTTCTGGTGACCGAGGGCCAGGTCGATGCGGTCGGCCCGGGGGAGCCGCGCGGCTAGGACGTAACCGACCACGCACTGAGAGCCGAACGCGGCGGTGCCAAGCACGAAACCAGCCCACAGCCCGATGCCGTGCGTGAGTCCGATGCCGACGGCGAGCGCGGCGAGCCAGAAGGCGATCCGTGTGGCCCATTCCAGGAATCCCGTGATCCTCGGCCGGTAGAAGAGACCGGTCAGGGCGAGTCCCAGCATCAGTAGCCGGCTCACCGCCGTCGCCGCGATCCCGGCGAGCAGCATACGCTGTGCACCCAGCCGCCAGTTTCGGCGGCTCGCCACCGGCTGGGCACCCCCGGTCGCTCGCCAGAGGCCGTACGCGGCGAGCGCGAGCCCGAGATTGAGCGCCAGCTGGACGATCGCGGAGCCAGTACCGCCTGCCAGGCCGAGTGGGCCGGACGACGGACCGGTGATGAGCCAGGCGGCCAGGTAGACCGTCAGTAGGGCAGTGATCGGATCGTCGAACGACGACCAGGCGGCCAGGATCGTCCGCGCCCGGGCCGACAGCCCGGACCGCTCTTGGATCGCGGCGACCGACAGCGGGTCGATCTGCGCGACCACCACGCCGAGGAGCGTCACCTCCGGTCGCCGGAAGACAAGCCACATGATCGCCGCGATGATCGCGGTCTTGACGAGAACGCCGACCGTGACGGCAAGCAGCACGATGCGAAGGTCGCCGCGAGCCTCGTCGAGATCGATCCCCGACGTGCTGGCGAACAAACCGACGGCCAGGAGAACTGCCGCGCCAACGGCGTACACGGTGGAACGGGTC
Source organism: uncultured Actinoplanes sp. (assembly GCA_964236515.1). Taxonomy (GTDB): domain Bacteria; phylum Actinomycetota; class Actinomycetes; order Mycobacteriales; family Micromonosporaceae; genus Actinoplanes. The sequence goes on along the minus strand of CAXSDA010000032.1, from coordinate 31,621 downwards.
AGACCGGTGACGCCCAGCCCGACGGTAATCCCCGCACCTGCCGCCACGACCGCGACGAAGGCGACGAGGCGGCCGAAGTCGGTGACCGCGGCCGGCCGCCTCACGGGTTCTCCGGCCCCGGGCGGCTGAGCCACTCGCTCTTCAGATCGGCCAGCGCGACCCGGTCCTGATTGAGCGTGATGCCGATCAGGTAGGTCCGCAGGTCGAGGCGGTGCGAGACGATGGCGCCCCGCTGCACGTCGAGGACGAGACGCCGCAAGCCTCGCCCGACCGCGGCGTTCACGATCACGCCGATGTCCTGAGTGTGCCGTTCGAGGGTAGGCAGAAAGCGCGCGTAGAACTCGCGGCGCACCGCAGGGGTGTAGCCAGCGCGGAAAAACACCTCGGCCGCGTCGTCGTCGAACACGTCCTCGGTCACTTCAACGCTGCCGTTGTGCAGCACTGCAACGTATTGCAGGTCGGCCGGGTCGAGGGCGGCCTGGATGCGAGCCCGCAGACCGCCGGACGTCGCCGGTGGCCGCCAGCTCAGCAGGTCATCGAGCGTGGACGAACCGTAGCTACCCGGGTTTTGAGACTGCTGGCCGAAGCCGGCCCGCAATTCGGTCGCCAGATTGGCGACCGCCGTGTCCGCCCGGAGAGTGACCTCGTCGCGCAGCGAGTGCCGGCTCTCCGGGTCCTCCGCGATGCCGACGACGCGCTCGCCCTGCATGATCGTGTTGCATACGACGGCGCCGCGGTTTGCGTGAGCCACCGCCCGGATCAGTGCCCCGGTGCCGGCCGGTGCCAGTAGCTCGTTCACCCGGCTCAGCGCGGCAACCAGGTTGCAGCCGACCAACGCGTAGTCGACATCGGACGGCGGCCCGACCGAGAAATCCCAGTCGGATTGCGTGTAGTGAGCGAGATGCCGCAGCTCCGACACCTCGGACATACATCGCCTGAACGCCGCCCGCGTACTGCGCATGGCGCTTTGCACATGAGCCGCGGTCCGCTCGCCGGTGCGGTCGTCGTCGGATGCCAGGGGTGGTGATCCGGGCGGTTCCTGCACCTTGTGGGCACTCATCCGTTCCTCCTAGCCGTGGCTGTGATTCAGTCCGGCGTCGCGGCTTTCCATAGTGGGGTAAGGACGCCAACAATCGCATCTATGTCGGGCGATGTCTCTCGGGCGCATGGTCAGGTTTCCGGAATCGTGATCTCCAGGTGCCGCCGGCGGCTGGGTGGATGGCTGAACAGCGAGTCGACCGCCTCGCCTTCGCCGAGCAGCCGCCGCCACTCCTCGGCGATCAGCACGCACGGATGACGCGGTAGGCCCTCCTGATGCGGGAGGTATTCGAGGGCCAGCCCGTACGCCTCGTCGGCCAGCGCGGCGGCCACCAGCAGGTTGTCCCGCGCGACCTCGACAAGGATTCGGCCGAGCAGTGCACCGATGGTCCACGGGTGCGGCTCACCGAGGAGCCGCAGCAGTTCCTCGTGCGCCCGTTCGGCCTGGGCCGCCGCGTCCGCCGTCAAGCCGGCGTCGAGCAGGTAGACGGCGACGTTGGCCCGCGCGCCGGCGGTGAACGGGTGCTGGCCCAGGCTGGTCTCGTAGTGCGCGAGCACGGCACCGGCCAACTCCGCAGCCCGCGCGGCGTCGCCCGCGTCGTGCTCCTCGGCGGCCAGACTCAGCCGGGTCGCCCAGCTCTGAGGGTGGTCAGGGCCGAACAGGTCCTCGTATGCCTCGAGAACCGTCCCGACGGTGCCTCGAGACTTCCAGGGGTCACCCGCGAGCCGGGTAGCGATCGCCCAGTGCCGCCGGGCGCGCAGCCGCAACGGGTGCTCCCGCGGCAGCTCGGCCTGGTTCATGCGCCGGTCCAACACGAACAGCAGGCTCGTCGCCCGCTCGAAGTCGCCGAGCTCACGGGTGTAGATACCGATCTCCACCTCGGACCACAGCGTCTGCCAGGCGGTCTCGCCGAGCAACCGGCACCGCCCCTGGAGCACCAGCCGCTCGGTCTCCAGCGCAACCGACAGCTGCCCTGCGAGCGACTGCGACACGGCGAGATTGTGTCCGGCGGTCAGCGTCTGCGGGTGGTCCGTCCCGTGGGTGTCGGCGAAGAACCGCCAGGTCGACTGGTCCAGCGAGAGGGCGAGGGCGAACCGGCCAAGCGCGCGGTGGTCGGCCGCGATGCCCCGACGCACCACTAGCATGCGGAAGTGGTCGCGGTCGAGGCGGCCGACGAACTCGCGCTGTATGAGCTCGTCCAGCTCCAGCGCATCAGTGAACCGGCCAAGCCCGCGTAGCGCGTTGGTCAGCTCGTTGGCGAGCCGCAGTGTGAGGTGATCCTGCGGGTGCGCTCGGTGCCAGCGGTTGAAAAGGCTGCTCATAAGTGGTTCGGCATACCGCAGGTTGGCTTGGTCGGCGGTCCGGATCAGATAGTGGAAGTGACGGACGACCCACTCCCGGGTGTCCCGCTCGTCGTCCTCCATCGCCCCGCAGGCGACGATGTGCCGCTGAAGCTCTGTGTAAACGGCGGCGGCCCACTGCGCTCCCGGCGTGCGCATCCCGGCTTCGACGTCCCACGGCAGCGCGTTGGCCGTCCCGGCCAGGCCGCGGCGTACCCGCTGACAGCGCTCCGCGCGTTCCTCCGACGTCATCCGGTCGAGCAGCATCTGCTGCAGCGCGGGCACCGTACGCAGCGGCTCATGGTCCGCCCACCGCACCGAGAACAGGCCGGCGGTCATGCCGGCCCACATCGTCCGGTCGATGTCGTCGGAGGTGAACTCGCCGTCGGCGTCCGAGAACTGGGCCAGCATCGCCGGCGCGCGCAGCAGACGCAGATCCACCCCGGCCGGCGACAGGAACGCGCACATCTCGGCGAGGCGCAGCGTCCGCCGCCCGTACGGGTCCCGCCCCAGCAGCTCCAGGTTCAGATCGAGCAGAGCACCGGGCCCGACCGCCGACGCTGTCGTGTCCCGGATCGTGGCCAAAGCCTCGCGCAACGTCTCGTCGTACTCCATGACGGTGCCGGCCGATCCGATCCGAGGGCCGGGGTCGTTGAGCATCCGGAGCAGGTAGACACAGGCCAGCCGGACGCCGATCGGCACCCCCTCGACCGCGTCCACGACCTCGGCCGCGTCCTGCTCGGACAGCGTCGCCTGACGGCCGGTGGCCCGGTCGACCAACGTGATCAGCCCGTCTACTGCGTCCTTGTGTTCCAGCGGGCCGAGCGGCAGGACGGTTGACGCCGGTACGTCGCCCAGGTCGCCGGTGGTGATCACCACGTTGCCGCGGCCGCCAGCCGGCAGCAGTCCGTCCAGGTCGCCCAAGTCGCGGACGCCGTCGTAGATCAGCAGCCAGCGGCCTGGGTCCGCGGCGTCGACGGGTGGGCCGTCCAGCGCCAGGACGTCCAAAGTCGCGGTGACGACATTGCCGCGCGGCCGTACCGCCAGGTCCTCGCCGAGCTGCGCCAGCGAACGCCGGATCGCCCGCGGGCCGTGCGCCGGGATCCACCACACTGTGTCGTATCCGGCCCCGAACCTCTCGTAGTACTCCCGGACGAGCGCCGTCTTGCCCATGCCGCTGCCCGCCTGCACCACGATCGACTGCTGACCCGGCCGGGTCAGCAGATCACGCAGGGCGCTGATCTCGTGGTCGCGGCCGAGAAACGGCAGATCCCGCGGTGGTACCTGGTTTACGTGCTCCGGCCCGGCGAGCAGCGGCCGCTTCGCGTCGGTCACCACCTGGGCCGTGCCGGTCATGCCGAGCGCGCCGAACAGCCTCCCGGCCGCGACCACCTCGGCCGGCTCGTGGGTCAGGTCGACCATGGCGTAGGGCAAACGGCCGCCCGGCAGGAGGGCACCGGGCAGCGTCACCACGACGAGCTCGGGTTCGGCCGCGCCGACCGGCCGATCGGCCAGTGCCTGACCGAGCCGGGCCGCATCGCACTCCGGCGAGACCAGCGCGACGATCGGACCCTCGACGAGCTGCGGTCCGTCGGGCGTCACCAGGTGAGGCTCGGTCTCGACGCCGTTGTCTTCCAGCTGCCGAGACAGCCACTCCATATGGAGCCGATCGGCGGGGTGATAGAGCATCTGGATCCGGGTGGCCGACTGGTCTAGCTGGCCGGAGTCGGCCCTCAAATCCATCGACGTCATGTAGCGGTTGCCGAGGCTGGACGGTACGTCGAGCGGCGTGACCGGGGCCTCCGGAACCAGGGTCGACGCCAGCCGGGCGTACGCCTCGCGCAACTCCGAGCCCGGCGGCTCCTTGAGCAGCGCCAGATAGTCCCAGTACGGGCGGAGGGGTAGCGTGCGTAGCGGGAACGGGACGCCGCCGGTGATCGTGCGGAGCTCGCGGTGGATCTCGCTGCGGCTGCGGTCGATCTGGTCCTGGTCGCCACCGAACTGGCTGGCGATCAGCACCAGCGGAAGCGTACCCGGTCGCTGGTCGAGGACCATTCCGGTGAGCCGGGCGGCGTCCCGCACGGTACTGCTGTGCGGGCTCAGACACACCGCCACACGGTCGGACAGGGCGGTGATCGCTGCGATCGCCGCCGGCGAGTCGTCGCTGGGTGCGTCGATCAAGGCGTACGCGTAGGGGGTGTCGCGCAGCGCGTCCCGCAGATCGGCGGCGGTCGCGACTTCGAATCCGTCCGTCCGGACTACGTCGAGCCGGCCTCGGCCCACCGCGTAACGCCCAGCGGTCAGCTCCCCGCCGCCGAGCAGACCGGTGGCGCGGTCGCCCAGCAGATCCTCGGCCGGAACCTCCTCGGTCAGAAACGGCCCCAGGTAGTCGTGTACCGAGTTGCCCACGGTGCTCAGATCCAGCACTAGGACACCGCGCCCGTGCCGGGCGAAGAGCCAGGCCAGATTGGACAGGACGGTGGTTCGCCCTATATTGCTCGACGGGGCCACGAACGAGACCGTCAAAGGCGAAGGAAGCGGGTTCACAATAAGCGGGTCCTTGACGATCATGTTTTCTCCGCGATCGACCGCGCGCTGGTTTGTGCGACCTTACCGGACAGGGCTATCGCCCTGCTGAGGATGCGTGGCGCACTGGGGATCCGCGAAATTGTCGAATGCCGTGTACTGCTCGGTAAGGTCTCCCGCTTCCTGAAGTATACTTTGCAGACCGGCCAGCAGCCTGGATGGGAGCATGTCGTCAATCCGACGCAGACTGACCCCGTCCAGGTCGGCAAGATCCGAGATGAGGCCACGTTCGTTCTCATGATCCATTGAACCCCCACGATCGATAAGTCCTCGGCGTCCACCCGAGACCGAGAATAAGAGATTTTCTTCCCTTTTGCTTCTAACGATCTTGAATGGCCCGGCGAACTGCAAAGAGTGAGCGATATGGCAGCCCCGCCCCGACGCCTGCGGATGCCTGAGTCCACATTTCGAGCCCTGGCCCGTGGCGGTGGTGGACGGTCGGCGATCGAGATCCTGCGTCGGGCCCAGTACAGCAAGAACCTTCTCCTCATCCGGGCGGCCGTGACCTCGGCGTCACGCCAGCGCCACCCGGGAGCGGCTGATGCGACACGCGCCTACCGCCTGCTACGACGTACGGCCGAACGCGCACCGGCCGCCGCCCGCCGCGTGATTGAATCACCGGTCACCGGCCTGTGGGCACTCCACACCGTGGTCGGCTTGGACAACGGAGACCCGGGCGTCCACCCCGGCGGCCTGGCCGGCCTCATCGAACAATTCACCCACTCGGGGGACCCGGCGGCCCGGATCCGGGCCGAGGCCGACGGGCACCACCTGGAACTGCGCATCGTCGCGGCCGACGCTGGCTATCTGGCCGTGACCCGAACCGACCGTGGCCTCATCGCCGACCCGGTACGGCTCCGTCACTGGCGGGAGCAGTTCGACGCCGGTTGGCAGCGCCTCGTCCGGCACCATGGCGAGGTGGCCGAGGAGGTGGCCGCGACCATGTCGGTGCTGGTGCCGGAGGCGCGCACCGGACCCGGCCACTCCAGCGCCACCCTGCGGCACGGCTTCGGACTCCTGGTCATGTCCCCGCCCGAGGACGGACGCAGCACTGCCACCACACTGGCCCACGAGGTACAGCACGCGAAACTCTCCGCGGTCATGGATCTCTTCCCGCTGATCCGGCCGGGCGCGACCGGCCGGTTCTACGCTCCGTGGCGCGCCGACCCGAGGCCCGCCGGTGCCCTCCTACACGGCGCGTACGCCCACCTCGGCGTCACCGGCTTCTGGCGGCGCGAGCTGCGGGCCGAACCGGACGGCGCCGCGCGGACCAAGGCCGAGGTGGAATTCGTACAGTGGCACGGCGCGGCCACCGAGGCCACGACCGAACTGCTGGCGGCCGACGTGCTCGCGCCGATCGGCCGGCGCTTCGCGACAATCATGAGTGAGCGCCTCAGCCGGTGGCGCGACCAACCGGTGTCGAAGGCGAGCCGAGCCGAGGCGGCCCAACGCATGGAGGTCCATCGGCGGCAATGGCTGGCGCGCAACCGCTGACCGATACCAATATCGCCTTCGGAGTCGGTCACCACGCTGGCGCGCTACTCCACGATTCTGCGGGCGGAGCGGCCGACCCGTACCTTCCGCCGCCGGCCGCTCTCCCCGGCCCGGCGTCGCCGCGCCGCCGCCGTCGTCCCCACTGCCTCCGCCGCCCCTCGGCCGAAGCCGCCGGCCGCGTCCGGGATGATCGTGAGTGTGGTCGCCGGAGTCGTCGCGTTGCTGTGCGTCGTTACCGGCACCAAGACGTTCATTGTGCTGCGCCACGTTGGCGTACAGCGAGGTCCGGGATCATGTCGTGAGGCAGGTCATTTCTCGAGGCATCCTCGGTGATTCGTCAGGGCCAGCGACGCCGAGGGTGACGACCCGATCGCAGCTGTCCGCACGCGAATTCGCTGGTTGCGCCCATCGGAGGCGGCAGCGGGTCGGAGGCAGACTCGGTAGCTGGCCCGCTGTGCTCCAAGTTGAGTGGACCGTCCAGCACTCAGCGGCATTGACTGCACTTTGGTGGCACGGGCTGACAGAACCAGCGGACATAGAGTCCGCAGATCGACCTGTCAGGCGCTACCGCGTGGTGCTAGCCCACGCGGTCTGATGCCAGGCTACGTGCGGGTTCGCCGTTTCGGAAGTCCGGGTCGTGCTGGCGGGTGACGACCCGTACCGGGACCGTCGATCACGCATGGATCACGCATCCGCCCACGGCGGGTTAGGCCCGCTGGCGCCGGCGCCGGCGATGACGCGGGCCGCGTCCCCTGCTGCCGATGGCGAGCGTGCCTCAGCCGCCAGCCCATGCTCGAGCCGACTCGGTGCAGCCGGTCCGAGCTGCGGCGCGGCTACGCTATGACCGGCCGGGAGCGCCACCCAGCAATGCACTCCCGGCCTTCGCGTGCCGGCATCATGAAGCTGCGCTGAGGGTAGCCGGCCCCGCGGCGGGGGTTCACCGGCCGGATGGCGGACGGACTGAAGATAACGCGCCCGGAGGCGGGTTCAGTGCTGTCGGCCGAGCCCGCCCCACGTTCGCACCGGCCCGGAAGTCGGTTGGGCCGACCGGCCGCCGGTGTAATACTCCGCCCGTGTTGCTGACTCCACTTCCAGGCGCTGACCGGCAATCCCTTCTGAATCTGCTGCAAGAACGCGCGAACGAGGCCGGGAACCTGCGTAACCGGCTCGACCAGCTCCCGCCGTTCCAGACGTTCTATCAGTACCTCGAATGGGCGAGATTCGGCGTTCAAGCGCTGAGCGCTTGGGTCCGGCCGGCCGAGGCGTCGGCGATGTTCCAGACGCGCCGTTGGGAACTGCTGCTCGGGGTGGGCACCGACCACGACATCGCTCGCCTTCTGATGACGCAGGAGCTGGACGACCGGGCGGCGGTCCTCAAGGCGGCCCACGAGGATATGAAGGCGGAGTTCGAGCGCTGGACGACACCGGCGCGCCTGCTCGTGTTCGACACGGTCGTCTACATGGAGCACACGCAGAAGCTCGAAGAGGTGGACTTCTGGGGGCTGACAGGCGAGATCAACCGCGGAATCCACCTCGTCGTGCCGATCGCCGTCATCGATGAGCTGGACAACCTGAAGAACCGAGGCCACGACGCGAAGAAGTGGCGCGCGGCGTACAGCCTCGCCGTGCTCGACCGCGTCATCAGAAGCAAGCAGGAGAACGTGGCGGGCGCCCCCTACGGCCACGTTCTGCGCGAGGCCACCCGATCCACGGGAGACGGCCCGGCGTTTGAGCGTGGCCCGGTCACCGTTGATCTGTTGCTCGACCCGCCGGACCATATCCGCCTACCGAACACAGACGACGAGATCGTGGACCGGGCCGTGAACGTGCGGGCGCTGGCCGGCAAGCCGGTCACGCTCGTGTCGTACGACACCGGAATGATCATGCGTGCCCGCTACGCTGGGCTCGACGTGATCAAGCTGGTCCAGGAGAAGGGCACCGACGCGCCGATGATAGTGACCGGCAACGTGGCATCGTGAGTACGTGACGCGGACGCCATGTTGAACGAGACGGCATGGTGGACCACGGATCAGGCGCTCGACTTCCTCATCGAGGCGATGGTCGACTGAGCTCACCACGTGCGGACAATCTGACACGGATCGGCACTGCTAGGCACTCGATGACATGACCAGTGGACAAAGAGCTGGACGGTTGTGCGAATCCTGGCCACCGGATAGGCGATCGGCATCGCGACAACGCGCCCCATAGCCCGGGATTTCTCTCGGGCTGATTCTCGGTTGATCGAACCTCACGTCGTGGTCCTTCAGCGTCGGAGGCCGATGTTCGGAATCACCCAAACGGTGCGGGTGCTGATCGACGCAGACCGGCCGGCTGCTGAACTCGGTCTGTCTGCAGTTGGTGGAGCGGTGCACGGGAGCGGGTAGTTCGATTGTGTGGTCCAGGTGCTGCCCGGACGGCGCGAGCGGCTGCGGCGCGGCGGCTACCCGACCCGGCGGGAGGCGATCGCTGCCGAGACGCGCTGCTCGGCAACGACGAGGCGGCCACCGCCGAGGGCTAGGTTATACAGCGCTGGCTGCGCTATTGGCTGACGAAGCGGACAGAGATCCGGCCGACCACTGCGTTCGTACGAGACCCATGTCGAGAACTGGGCCTCAAGAAGGCGTGCGCATCTGCCACTCAGCGTTGAGTCGGACCGGAACGAAGTTCGGGCCTAGCTCAAGGGGCGGGGGCAGCTACACGAATGCGAGGAATTCTCGGGGGTGACCGGGTGGCGCCTGTGCGTGCTGTTGGCTCGGTGTTACTCGGTATGTGCTCCTTCGCGCTGCGCGCCCCAGCGTAGTTGGTCCCCGAGTTGCCACTGGTTACGGCATTCCTGCAGGACCGTTCCCACCGTTTGATATCTGCCGCCTGTTCCGGGCGTCAGTGCCGGTCCTCGCGTCGCGCCCGCCCGATCTCTTCTCAGCCTGCCTTCTCATGGTTCACACGAACGTGGCGGCGGCGCCTGCCAGACCGCCGCTGATCGCCGCGTCATGCTAAATGACCACAAATCTTCCCCGGAGGGCGGTCGAGGAATGCCAGAGGCCGATACGGATGGGCTGTGGCGGGTGCTGACCCGCCGACCGGGTGATGCGTTCCGGGTCGGTCTCGGCCGTCTGCACGGCGAATTGATCGCTGCGAAGGCATTGTCGCCGATCCTGGTCCTTGGCCCGCCAGGTAGTGGAAAGACGAGTGGTGTGGTTGTGCCCGCGGTCCTCGAGTGGCCGGGGCCGGCCGTCGTCATCTCGGTGACCGGGGAGACTGTGGAACGAACGGTCGAGACCCGCCGTCGGCTGGGTGATGTCTTCGTGATCGATCCGCACGATTTCCTGCCGGACTGGTCTTTCAAGACCGGGTGGAACCCCCTCGACGAGATAAGGGACTGGGAGGACGCCCAGCGGATGGCGATCCGCCTGCTCGGCGCGAAGACGTCCGGGCTGAACGACGGCGACTTTTGGCAACAGGCCGCGATCCGGCTCTTAGCGCCACACTTGTTCGCCGCGGCGACCGCCAGATACACCATGGCAGACGTGATGCGCTGGATCCTGACCCAGGAGGAGTACGAAGTCCGAGCGCTGCTGGCGGCCACTGGCAATGAGAATGCCATGGCGGCGGCTGATGCTGGTTGGAGCCGCGAGGATCGTGCTCGATCCAGCATTTACACCACGGTCGAGGTGCAAATGAATGCCTGGGCCGACGAGCGAGTTCAGCGGTGGGCCCGTATCGACAACAAGCTGAGGTTGTCCGAGTTCCTCAACGGCAGACCGAACACTCTTTATGTATGCGTCTCGGGCACGGCGGGTAAGGAGCTAGCCTCGCTGACCGTAGCGCTGATCCAGGACCTAATGAGTCGGGTGGCCATCGCCAATCGCGGCTTCGCCGGTCACCTCGTCGGTCGAGAAGGGATCATTGCGGCGCTGGAGTCTTCGCCGGCTAGTGTCATGCCGCTGTTGCTGATTCTGGACGATGCGGCCGAGACCGCCCCGGTGGCGAACTTGAAGTCCTTCGCTGGCATGGCCGCGAAGGGTGCAATTCAGCTCGTAAGCGTCTTCTCCGACTTGTCGGAAATGCAGAGCGTCTTTACCGAGACCACCAGCCGAGCGGTGGTTAACAACCATCCGGTTTGCGTCATCATGCCAGGCACGCGTGACACCGTCACGCTCGATTACGTGATGAGCGTGTCTCGTGGCGACGCGATTCTCGGCTCAGACAACGCAGAGGTAACTCACTTGACCGCACGCCAGATTCCTGACGGAAGAGCACTCTGTCTCTGCTACAACGTGCCGCCCATCGAGCTCGCCGTCCGTTTCGAGCTGACCGACGACGAGCTGGCGGAGCTGCCAGGTGCCCCGCACAGGCGGATGGTCCCCTAAAGACGGCAAGGAGGTTTCGTGCCATGGAATACGACTTCGACCACCTCGGCGCCGTCGGTTTCCAGTCCCTAACTAGGGACTTGGTCGGTGAACTAACCAGGACACCGCCCGCCGCAACCAGCAGGTCTTCCGACTGGGAAGTAGAAGGCCGGTTGCTTTGGCCGACAGGTTCGGGAGGGGAGTTGTGGGAAGGCCCGACCCTGTTCATTACCGAGTTCGACAACGCTGGCCCATCCGGACGACGGGCCGCAGGCCTGACCCGCGCGGTCGAGACCAGGCTCGGGCGCCTCGTCAATGAAAACCGCGCCGGCGAGCTTGACAACCTACCCCAAGCTGGGCTGCAACGAGCGGCACCGCTGCGTCGCATCGTTGTCGCCACCAACTCGACGTTCCGAGAGGCGCCACAGGACGAGCTCGCTACCCTCAGAACCCGAATCGTGGAAACAGCAGACCGCCTGGGACTCGACGGATGGGCGCTCTGGCACGGAGTCGACTATGGGCACATGCTCGACTCGGCACCGCGTACCCGGCTGCGCTACCTCTCATTGCTGGTGCGGACAACCGTCGTCGACCGCATCGCCGACTACGATATTGGGATCGGTCCGAAATCGGCAGCGGCAATTAAACGGCTGCTCGTCGGCGAACTTCAGGCGGAAAAGCTCGTCAAGCTGGCCCAGACCGGCGACCCGCTCCAGGTAGGACTACCGCTGCACAGCGTCGGTATCGACCTGCCGCTCGTCGACAAGAAGCTGAAGGCCGCACAGTTCGTCATCGCCTTCGCGGAGACGCCCGCCCTTCGGCGCGAATCGGCCCGGTCTAACATCCTCCTGCTCGGCGGACCTGGCCACGGCAAGAGCACCATCGCGCAGATGGTTGCCCAGTGCTACCGGGTCGCTCTGCTGAAAGGCTCCTCCGGTCTGGGCACGTCGGCGGGCCTGATGGATCTGCTGGAAAAGGGGCTGCAGACCGCCGGGATCTACCTCCCACGGTATCCGCGCTACCCGATCCGGATTGAGCTAGCCAAGTATGTCGCGGAGGCCGCCGGCCCAAAGCAGGTCTCGATTCTTAAGTACGTCGTGGATCAGATGGAGAAGCGGTCACCCGGCGCCATGGATATATTCGGCCTGCGGGCCTGGCTGCGGGCGTGGCCGTGGCTGGTCATCCTAGATGGCCTTGATGAGGTCGCCTCCCGGACCGATCGGGCCATCCTCCAGGAACAGATAGCCGCGTTCAGCGGTGAGGTGGATGTTGCAGAAGCGGATGTGGTCATCGTTGCCACCACAAGGCCCGAGGGGTACGACAACGCATTCTCGCCCGACACCTTCCAGAAAGCACTCCTCGCACCGTTGGGGCAGCGGGAGGCCGCAGCGTACGGCAGCAAACTTGCCGCGGCTCGTTACCCCGACGACGAGGAAATGAAGGAGCGCATCGAGGAGCGCATCAGACAGGCATCGCGGGTGGATCTGACGGCTCATCTGATGCGGTCCCCGCTCCAGGTCACGATCATGTCAATGCTCCTAGAAGAACAGGAGCGGGCGCCGCAGAGCCGCTTCGAGCTGTATGACACCTTCTACGACAGGATCTATAAGAGGGAAAGGGGCAAGACACAGGCCCTCGACGCCCTGCTCAGCGCCCATCGCAATGACATCAACGCCCTCCACAACTGGCTCGGTCTCCTGCTTCAGGCGAAGTTAGAACTGGCCGGTGACTCCGATGCCTCTCTCAACAAGAGCGACTTGAAGAACGCGGCTCTGGCTCTACTCATCGCCCGGGGCCACGACCGCGACACGGCCCTCGACCTTGCCGAACAAATCTCCAAGGCAGTCACCGACCGGCTTGTTCTGATCGTCTCGCGCGAGGATGAAAAGGTCGGCTTCGAGGTACGGAGCATCCAGGAGTTCTTCGCCGGCCGAGCGCTTGCCACCGGCAGCGACACCGAGATCCCGATGCGCCTGGGCGCCGCTGTGGAATCGGCGCACTGGCGGAACACCTGGCTGTTCGCCGCAGGAAAAGTATTTCTTCAGCGCGACTACATGCAAGACGACTTGCTTAACCTCCTTCACGTGGCCGACAGTCAGGACTCGGTCCGGATGGTGGTGATGCCAGGCGCAGACCTCGCACTCGACCTACTCGAGGACGATCTCGCCGCCCCCATGCCCCACCTTCAGCGAGTGCTCGCCGGGCACGCCTTAGAGCTGCTCCGCTTGCCACCCGACCAAGATCTTGGGAGGCGAGCGGCGACCCTGCTCCGGCTGGCGATCCCCGACACGGAGATCAGGTTCATGCTGAACCAAGCGATCGATGCGGCATCACATGCGGGATCATCCCAGCGAAAGGCGGCCGAGATCGTCCTTGAGGCCTGGACTCGCACCGCGACGGCTCTGGGCTTCGAGTTCCGGCCCCAGCTGAGACAACTTCAACTCACCGTCGGTGCCGCGGACGCTCGTGCCCAACGAAACGGCCCTGCCCTCGACGAGCTGATCTCCTCGATGCCCACCTGGGAAACGCTGACGCCGGGAGAGCGTGAACTCATGATCAGGATCGTCGATCGGCTGAGGGACATCGAGGTCAGCGCGGACGGCCTGCCACGGATGCGGACGAGCGGACACGCTGCATCCCCAATCTCCGACGAACTCCTCGATTACTGCGCCGATAACTACACGTTGGCTAAGACCCTAGCCGAAGCCATGGTCGCACTCTCAAGTTCGGACTGGATGTCCGGCACGGTGCTGCGGAATCTGCTCCGGGCCGCTTTGCAACGCCGCCAGGTGGGATCCCGGTTGCTGGAGCTCACCCAAATCATCCCGTTCGACGGAAAAAGCTCGGCCACCAATGTCAGGTGAGTGGTTCGACGTCCGCACACGCAGGCGCCTCCAGCTAGCCATTTACGCCACGTTGATTTTGTTGGCTGTCGCGGTCGTCGTGGTGCTCGGCATCGCCACCGCCCGAGCCAGGCTGGACTTGGACATCCGCCTGGCCATACTGAACGATGTCCTCGCCGGCGCAGCCGTACTTCTAGGTCTCGTCGCTGGCGCGCTCGCCCTGCACGCCCACGCCGCCGCGACCGGGACGACGTCGGTGCGTGCTCAAGTTTGGTTGGGGTCATCCCGGCGCAATGAGTTGGTGGTACTCGCCGATTCCGGTCCGACCGGCCGGTTCCGGTCGATCGGGGTCGAGGGACAAGGCGCCCTGCACATCCGGCTTCGCAACGAAAGCAGATTCGACGCCAGGCAGCTTAGGTTGCTGGTGACGTTCAGTGGACTGGTGTTCGAGCGAAGGTTCAGCGGTAGACGCGACGGCTGGCGTGTGATCGATGCGGTCGACGGTACCGGCGGCACCGCGCTCGACTGGGTCGACGATTCCTGGCTGTACGCTGGCTCTACGCTCCGCGTCCCGGCGGTCGACCTTTCTTCACTGGTCGAGTCGGATCCCGGTAAAGCATGTCTTGAGCTGCGTGTACTAACCAACAGCCACGAGTACAAGATTACTGTTCCAATCACCTTCGTGGCCCGCGGGTCGGGCGATGTGGCCTCCGGATTTGCTCCCGAATGGCTTTAGCCGTCCCGTAAGTGGACTGCCGCCGACATAGCTCGCTCAGCCTCCTGCCATTCCCTACCAGTGGTTGGGCTCGTCCATGCCCACGAGGGCGCTGGTGACAGCGGTCGCCAAGGCCGGTCCAGCATGGCCTTGTAACCGTCGCGGTCAGTGGCGAACCGGCGTTACCTGATCTGCCACTCGCGATGATCGATGATCTCGAAGCGTGGCCACCCACACGCGTCCCACCGACTTCACACGAAAGGTCTGTTGGCCGGTGGCCTCGGCCATCAGTTGCACTGTGCCTCGTCAGTGTGAGCATCAAGTCTCGTTGACCTGGTCAGGGATAGCGAGGATTAGTGTCAAGCCCCGGGTTTGATGGAGAGTTGGTTAGCTGGTTTCCAGGGTCGCGGTGACCGGTTGGGTCATCGCGTGTAGGGCTTCGTGTTCGGCGGGTGGGACATGTCCGAGCTCGCCGTGCAGGCGCCGGTTGTTGTACCAGTCGATGTACTCGACGGTGGCCATCTCCAGGTCGTCGAGGCCGCGCCAGGGGCCTTTATTGCGGACGAGCTCGGCCTTGTAGAGCGAGTTGAACGCCTCAGCCATCGCGTTGATGCCCCTATGTCAAGATTTTCTGCGGAGAAGATTCTGGAACGGTGAGAGCGCGGCGGATCTCGGTGAAGATCTGACGGACGATGTAGCGCTTGAGCAGCCGGAGGATCTCTTTGCGGCTGGAACCGACGGCGGTGCGGCGGGCGCCGTACTCGCGGGTGCGGGGGTCGTGAATCAGACGGTTGTTCGCGATCGTCCACAGGGCGCTGTTAGCGGCGCGGTCGCCGCCACGGTTGAGACGGTGACGTTGGGATTTGCCGCTGGAGTGTTCGACAGGGCTGACGCCGCAGAGCGCGGCGAAGGCAGCTTCGCTGGTGAGCCGGTCGGGGTTATCGCCGGCGGTGGCGAGGAGTTGAGCGGCGCAGACGGGTCCGATGCCGGGACGTGCCAGCAGTCCGGGTGCGGTCTGCCGGACGAGTTTCTCGACGTGGGTGTCGTTGTCGCGGACCTCGGCGTGCAGGTGCTGCCAGCGGCGCGCGAGCGCGGCCAAGGCCAGACTGGTGCCGTCCGTGCCGGTGAGGGCGGCGCACGCGGTGGTCAGGTCTGCGATGCGTTTGCGGTCGATGCGGGCCCGGGTTTCGTCATTGAGTTCGAGGATGAGGCTGCGCAGCTGCAGCTGCAGCTCGGCCTGCGTGCGGGACTTGACGGCGCTGCGCCGGGCGACCAGCAGGGCACGGAGTTGCCCGGCCGGGCCGGTTCGGGTTTTCGGGGTGGCGGTGGCATCGCCGGCCAGCACGGCGCGGGCGGCGTTCTCCGCATCCACCGGGTCGGACTTGCCGCGTCGGCGGCGGACGGTCCTGTTCGGGCGGTTGACCTCGAAGACGGTGACGCCATGGCCGGTCAGGTATTGAGCCAGGCGGTAGCCGAAACTGCCGGTGCCTTCCACCCCGGCCTGCTCGAGCGTGCCGAAGCCGCCGGCCCAGTCCCACAAGCTCTGGTGGTGGGCATCGTCGGTAGGAAAGCTCGTCACGCCCAAGCGGCGGCCGAGCTGGTCCAGAGCCACCGCGACGTGCAGATCCTTGTGAGTGTCAACGCCGAGGGTGACAACGGTGGAGGCGGGCACTGCGGTCCTTCCAGAGGCGACGGGCGGGCATGTAGTCGCCGGCGCACGCCGTGGACAGGACACTCACCGTGCAGGTCAACGCCCCTATCGGGTCACACGAGCGTGGCCGCGACCACGGTGAGGAACGCCGTCCCGGGGCCGACAGATCAACGCATCGGCACCCGAAAGGCCTGTCGTAACTCGAGTCAGACCCCGAGACGACGCCCGGCGATCATCATGCCGCAACCAGTCAGGGCCACTCGTATGACGGGTCAGGCTCCCAGGTCGGCGTTCCTCAACCACCATGCTGGACTGAGTGTCGTAGGAGTCACCCTTGGAACCGACCGACGCGACCGCGCCGGCCTCGGCGAGCCGCTGGCTGTAGCGGATCGCTCGATACTGGACTCCCCGGTCGGAGTGGTGGACCAGTTTGCGCAGGTCAGCGCCCTGGTTCTGACGACGCCAGATCGCCATCTTCAACGCGTCGAGCGCCAGATCGGTGTAGAGACTCGTTGCGACCTGCCAGCCGACGATCAGCCGGGAGTACACGTCGAGGACGAACGCGGCGTAGACCCAGCCGACACTCGTGCGCACGTAGGTCAGATCCGCGACCCACAACTGATTCGGATGTTCCGCGGTGAAGTCCCGTTTGACCAGGTCACGAGGCCGGTCGGTCTCCGGGGCGGGCCGAGTCGTGCGCGGCGACTTGTCGCGCAGCAGCCCGCGCAGCCCAGCATCACGCATAAGTCGCTCGACGGTGCACCGGGCCGCCTCGACGCCTTGGCGGTGCAGTTCGTGCCAGACCTTGCGGGCCCCGTAAACGCCGTAGTTCTCTTCGTGGATCTGTTCGATCGTCGCCGTTAGCTGTTCGTCGCGCCGTGATCGGGTCGAGGCGGGACGGGTTTTCGCGGCGTAGTAGGTCGACGGTGCGATCTGCGCCGGCGTGCTTTCGAGCGCCTGCAGGACCGGCTGGACACCGTGTTCGGCCTTCTGGGAATCGACGAAGGCGACCTTCATCGCGACGGACGGTCCAGCTCCGCCGCGAAGAAAGACGCTGCGGACTTCAGGATCTGATTCGCCCGCCGCAACTCACGATTCTCCCGCTCCAAAGCGGCCAGGCGTTCCGCGTCGCTACTGGTGATACCCGGCCGGTCGCCGGCATCGGTCTCGGCTTTCTTCACCCAGCCGCGCAAGGCTTCCGGGTGAATCCCGAGTTGATCGGCGATCCGCCGGATCGCACCGACCGCGGACGCCGGGTCCCGCCGGGCCTCGACCGCCAACCGGGTCGCACGCTCACGCAGCTCATCGGGGTACTTCTTCGGTGCCGGCATAGCTGAATCTTCTCCCAGGTTTCGATGTCTCCATCAAACCCGGGGCGAGACATAGTCCTCGCCGACGCTCTGACGAGGAAAGGAGGACCGGTCGCCTGTCGCCGCGATGGATACCGATGCGTCCTGAACAAACCCGCGAAGTGCTCCGTTGCTGCGGTAAGTCTTAGCAGCGGACGACACTACGAAGTCTTTGGCGGCACGGGCCGACATGACCAGCGGATTAAGAGTCCGCGATTCGACCTGTCAGGCGCTACCGCGTTGTGCTGCCTTACGCGGCTAACTGCCAGTCTACCTGCGGGCCTGTCGGCGGCGGGTGAAAACTGGTTCTGGCCCACTTTTAGTGCTGCGTTGACGGCCCGTCCTTGTCACGGTAGGAGGATCCGACTGCGGAGTAGGTCGAGGTTGGCGCGGCCGAACATCTGTCGTTTCAGCATTTTGATTCTGTTGACGTGGCCTTCGACGGGTCCGGAGTTGTGGGCGAGGGTCAGGCCGTTGATCACCGCCGGGAGGTCACGACGCAGTCCGGCGGCGAAGGAGGCCAGGTCGGGCTGCTCTGCCTGGGCGTCGATGTCGTGGAGCCAGTCCTGGAGCTCGTGGCCAAGCCGGCGGGTGAGGATCTTGGCGAACTGCCGAACGTAGCCTGCTAGAACGTGCAGGTGGGGGCAGGCCGTGAGCGCAGCAGCGAGGCCGGCGTGGTCTGTGTCGGTGAGGTTGTCGGGGTGCCGCAGGATCCAGCCACTGATCTTTCGGGGTTTCGGCGTCGGTGCTGGGAT
This sequence comes from uncultured Actinoplanes sp., assembly GCA_964236515.1. Lineage (GTDB taxonomy): Bacteria > Actinomycetota > Actinomycetes > Mycobacteriales > Micromonosporaceae > Actinoplanes. The sequence goes on along the minus strand of CAXSDA010000032.1, from coordinate 13,500 downwards.
CGGATCGAGGGCGGTGTTCAGCGTTGTCAGGTTCCGTAGCGGCTTGAGGTAGGCGCGCACTGAGGCGGCGGTTCCGTGGTATCCGCGAGCGGTGATCTCCCGGAACAGTTCGGTGGCGTTGGTCTCGCCGTGGGACAGCCGTCGGTGCAGGTAGGCGGTGAATGGGTCGAGCCTGCTGGGTCGGCCGGCTCGGGGCCGGTTGAGCAGGTCGTCGACGGTGGCGGCGCGGAGGTAGCGGCGAACGGTGCCGCGGGCGAGGTTCAGCTGACGGGCGATCGTCTTGGCTCCGCAGCCGTCGCCGGCCAACTGGTGGATGGTGTGATGCCGGTGCCGTAGCCGGGCTTGAGCTGCCGATGGCGGCCTGTCCGTTTGTCCGGGCGACGGTGTGGGGTCCGGCGCCGGGACCGCGACGACGGCGAGATCGGCCAGCCGTTGCTGGCGTTGTTGCAGCATCTGGTTGCGAGTTTCGGTCAGGCATCGGTGGTGTCGGGCGACGGTTTTCTCGACGTGTCCGGCGAGGTTGTTCCAGAGGTGCCATCGGTCGGCGACCTGGATCGCTTGCGGTGCGGCGGCCGTGGCGGCCTCGGCGTAGGCGCCGGCTCGGTCGCGGCAGATCACCTCAATCTCGGGATGCGCTTGCAGCCAGGCGGCGAGGGTGGCGCTCTCACGGTCGGGCAGCACGTCGATCGGCCGGCCGGTCTCCAGGTCGATCAGCACGGTGGCATAGACATGACCCCGGCGCAGCGCGAAGTCGTCGACTCCCAGGACACGCACCCGCTCAGGCCCGGGCAACGGTAACGCCCGCAACAATCGCAGGAGCACACTGCGGCTCGCCGACAAGCCGAGAGTGGCCGCCAGCCGTGAACCCGGCCGACCGGCCAACGCGACCGCGATCGCCTCCAACGCTTTCTTCGCAACTGGGCTGCGACGGGCATACCTCCAGGTCAACCCCGGTACCTGTTCCGCGAACGTCGACACCTCGCAGGCAGGTCTCGGGCAGCGGAACCGGCGCACGAGCAGGCGCAAGCTCACCGAGCGGCCGGCCACGGTGGCATCTTCCAGCGTCCGCCGATACCGGGAATGCACCCGCGACGTGAGCTGCGCACATCCCGGACACAGAGCACCGGGCGCCGCTGTCTGCGCCCAGATCCGCACCCCGGGTCCGACCGATTCGACCCGCTCCACTGATACGTCGTTCAGATGCGGGAACAACACGTTGATGACACCGTCGATCACGCCATCTGATACCACAGTGGACGTTGGGCACGACCGTCAGGGCCATCACCAAAAGTGGGCCAGAACCCTAAAAGTGGGCCAGAACCCAGATTCGGCCGCCGTTGACAGGGCCCGTCGTTTCGGAATGCCAGTTCATACTGGCGCGTGACAACCGGTACCAGGACCGTAGATCACGCATGGATCACGCAGTTGATCATCGACAGGGCGGTTGTGCCCGCTGGTTCCCCGGCCCGGTCGGTAGCCGGCTGACTGGTCCTAGCACGACCAAACTCTTTGGCCATTGTCGTCGGCACTGGTCGAAGGCCGAGGAGCCCCACCGGCAGTTACGATCACGCTCCGTCATTTGAACGCTTGATCACGTGCGCGGATCTGGCAGCCGATGAGAGAGCTACCCCGCCGGTCACCTCGACCAAGACATCCCACGTGTGTAAGAAGTCAAGCGGCGGCGAGCTGTGATTGCTGCGCCGGCCAGGCTGTGGCTTCGTCGTAGGGGATCTGGTGGCGTAGACAGCCGTGCAGGACGCCGACGAGCCGGTTGGCGAGGGCGCGGAGGGCTTGGTGGTGGGTGTGGCCGCGAGCGCGGTGGGCGTCATAGTAGGCGCGGGCGCCGGGCGAGCGCTGAAGCGCGGAGAAGGCTTGCAGGTAAAGGGCATCGCGGAGGCGTTTGTTGCCGGCGATGCGGGCGAGCACGACTCGGCGGGTGCCGGAAGCGCGGGTGATCGGGCTGGTAGTGGCGTAGTTGCGGCGGGCTTTGACGTCGGCGTAGCGGCTGGGGTCGTCGCCGAACTCGGCGAGCACTCGGGCGGCGAGCACTGATCCCAAGCCGGGCTGAGACAGCAGGATCTGCGCGTCCGGGTGCCGCTCAAAATGGGCGTTCAGCTCCTGCTCCAACTGCTCGATCTGGATGCTCAGCTGGATAAGGACGGCGACCAGCGCGGTCACGGTGTGCCCGAACGCGACTTCGACCACCGGCGCCGCGGTCAGCTGCGGCTCGCGCAGCACGCTCTGGATCCGCCCGGCGCTGGCGTCGATGTTGCGTTGACGGCCGGCTCGGCGCAACGCGGATGCGATCTTTGACTGTGACAGCGCCCGCCCCTTCGTGGGTGTCGGGGCGATCTGCAGGACCGCGAGGGCGTCACGACTGGTGAGCTCGTCGAACGCGTGCAGGGCGCCGGGATAGAACTCACGTAACGTCGAGCGCAGCTGACCGGCTTGCCGCTGCCGGGTCCAGATCAGGCTCTGATGTGCGCGGGTCAGGGCCTTGATCGCCTCGGCCAAGTCGCTATCCCCGGCGATCGGCCGGTGATGCCGACGGTCCGTACGCACCAATTCAGCGAGTACATGCGCGTCTGCGGCATCACTCTTCGCGCCCGAGGTGACATGCCGCTCCCTATAGCGGGCCACCGACATCGGGTTGACCGCGAACACCTGGTAGCCGGCTGCCAACAGGGCCTGAACCCACGGGCCCCGGTCGGTCTCGATCCCGACCACCACCGAGCCCGCCTCGCCGTCGCCGAGGTGGTCAGCAATCAACGCGTGCAGGGTGGCGATCCCGGCGACACCTTCAGGCAGCCGACGACGGATCAGCCTGCGTCCCTCTTCGTCCTGTACCTCGACGTCATGGTGCGCCTCAGCCCAGTCATTTCCGATGAACAGCACCGATCGCTTCCTCCTCGCTTTGCCAGCCTGGTCAGCTTCCGACACCGTGAGGAGGAGCTACGCACGCGCTAATGGATCAGTGCTCGATCGGCACGACATCCCACCAGTCGTTTCGCCTCCCCACCGACCAGAGGCGGCACGCTCTTGGTCAAGACCTTAAAGGCCAGCCTGACTGAGTGCTCGGCCCCTGGCGGTGCGGACCCGACCTCTTCTACCAGAACAGGCCGGTTCGATACCCATTAGCCTGGCCGGGCTGCGGTCGTAGATCAATTAAATAAGTAGCCGATGAGCGCGCGTTACCTAGACCTGGAGTTCGGGCGTCGGACAATTTGACGAGACTCAAACCTAACTGAGGCCCAGGATCGGATCGTTGGCGTATGGAGCAGGAGAACCGCGGTCCAGGCATCCTCAGCTCGCTCGGCGACCCGCTAATACGGAGGTTGGCGTCGGCCACGAGACGCGTTGCCTTGTGCAGTCCGTACCTCGGCTTCGTACCGGCAGATGAGATTTCGACGATCGCGCAGCGGGGGTCCGCGACGTGGGAACTGCTGACTGTCCTCGATCCGGTCGCGGCGGCGGGTGGCGCCCTCTCGCTAAATGGGTTGCGGGTGATGATGTCTGCGGGCATCACGGTCCGGAGCCTGCCCGGCCTGCATGCCAAGGTGTTCATCGTCGACGATGCGATCGGGTTCGCCGGTTCGGCGAATCTCACCTCGCCCGGCCTCGGAATGGGCATGCGCCGGAATCTGGAGCTCACCGCGGTGCTCTCGGCGGCGCAGCTGGCAGAGGCGTCGGCGCTGCTCGCGCAGTGGCGCGACGAGGCCGAGGTGGTGACCGACGCGATGATCGACGCATGCGAGGCCGACGCCGCACGGCTCCCGGTCCGGATCTCCCGCACGATGATTGCTGCCGGTGCGTCGAGTACGGACGTCGAACTGGTCAACGCCCTGCTCGACGAAAGCCTGCGATGCAGGGTCTGGATAAAGGCTATGTACGCCTACCGATTCGAGAACTGGGTGAACAGCGCCAGGAAGCGCAGACCCTCCTTCAACGGCGGTGACCTGCTTGTGATCTACGTAGGCGGCACGAATTGTTGCTACGCCGTCGTCAGCGTTGTGGGCGATACGAGGAACGACCCTGCTTTTCTGATCGCAAATGGTCGCACCGCCGAGGAGGCGGAACGCTGGCCCTGGGTCACGCCCGTCGACGTGCGGCTGCGGTTGCCCGAGACGCACGGCGCACCTATCGCCGAGGTCGGTAAGTCCGGACAGTCCGTGCAGGGCGGTCATTGCAGGATGCCGGTCGGCGGATTTCCCGTGATGCTCCAGCCGAAGCACGAGCTGAGACGGCGTGCAGCAGGAGACTCGGCGGGTCTGGACCGCCGAAGGGCAGGGTGCGCAGGTTCACCGCGGAACAGTTGAAACAGCTGACTGGCGCCACGCGGCGTTGCCGTCGGGTTGATCACGCAGGTGGGCCGAGCCCGGTCCGTGTGGCGTCGCGGTGGCCGTGAGGTCTGCAGCCACATACTGGGAGCTGCCTTTCCGACGGCGATAGATCAGGCCAGCCAGCGCTCCAGTTCGCGGGCACGATCGTCGGTCTGCTCGGTGATCGCTGTCATCACGTCGGCGATGATCTGGTCGAGCTGTTCCGCCGAGTACTCGCCGAGGCGGAGCGTGCGCTGGATCCATGCTCGCGCGACAGGGTCGGCACCAAAGCCGGAGCTACTGGCGACGGCACCGATCGCGGAGGCTATCTCCGTGGTCCCGGCCGGCGCGAACTTCGCTCTGATCCGATCGAGAGCCGAGCTGAAAAGATGGCGAGCAGCGTCCTGGGGAACGCCGAGATGACCGAGTTCGAATTGACCCAGTTCCGCCGGTATGCTGAGTTCAGTGAATCGTTGGGCGTTGCCGACGCGTTCGAGAATGCGGTCTAGCTGTTTCTTGAACAGGTCCGGCAGGGTCAGCTCGAGTGGCCTGTGGTAGTCGGGAATACCGTAACGCCTGCAGATCTTCTCTATCCGCATCGACAGGTAGTAGTCGAGGGAGTCCTCCAGGGCTCGGTTCGCCTCGAACACGCCGAAATTGATGTGGTTCGCCAGTTTGGCGGCCGAGCCGCGTGCAGCGCGTATCTGGGCGGCGACCTTGTCCTTCATGTTGTCGAGTGCCAGCACCGCCTCCGTCCGGACCCTCTCTTCGGTCTCTGCTGCCCGTGTCAAGTGGGTCATGTCGCGCCGGAAGCGGTCGACGTTGGCCCGATGCTGACCGTTGCTCACCAGCCCGCGAGCGACCGCGAACGCGGGATCATCGTCCTGCTCGACTGTGGAGGTGGGAAAGACCTCGCGGCACAGCCGGCCGGCGAGGGGCATGCGCGACCCCCCTCCGGTGAGCACCACCACGTCCGGACGCCGGTCGCCTAGCAGGTCCGCCACCTCGGTGAGCACGACACGGAAGTCTTCGCCCCAGCCGCCGGGTGCTGCCACCACCTGCGGAATCTCGAGAGCCAGCAGCCATGTCCATGCTTTCTCAACGATCGGCCGGAAGCGTTCCTCGCACGACTCGCGCAGGTCCATGATCCGTCGCGACACGCCAGAGAACTGCGCCTCCTTGGCCCAGCGGCAGGCGAGGAGCAGGAAGTCCGGGCCACCATCGGCGGTGAGCGCCTCCATCAGCGCCGCCTCGTAATGCAGCGCGGCCGTGACCAAGCCGGCGAGCTGCTCGTCGATCTGCCGGCAGCCGAGCGTGGCGCCCACCGGCAGGTTCCTCGGTGAGAGGTCTTCGACAATCGTGAAGTCCGTCGTGGAAGAGCCTATGTCGACGACCAGGGCTCGTTCGAGTTGCTTTTCATCGCGACCCCGGTCGCGTACGTGCAGGAGGGCCGACTGCGACTCCGGCATCAGTCGCACGGGCAGGCCCAGCAGGCTGAGGTGCCGGCCGTACGCAGCGACCGCCTCGAGAGGCCATCCCGCCGGGTGCCCGACGAACGCTATGGCGTCCTGGTATACCTCCGGATGGTGCTCCCGGAACTCCGTCAGCAGAGACTGCGCGAAGACGACGGAATCCGGGGTCTCGAGGGAGAGCGCGTCCGGCGCTTCCTTGAAATTGACGCTGAAGTGTGTGGCTCCCCGGCTGGTCACGGACTCGTCGCCGATGAGCCGGCGTCGTTCCGCGCCCGACGGCGACTGCGCCATGGCCGTCACGATGCTGCGTTCCCCGGAGCGCGGCCGCGCATAGATCTGCATCGGCTCTGAGCGGTCGAGCGGGGCCCATCCGAGGCAGCTTTCGCCGTCGCCGATGTCCAGCCCGATCACATAACGAGCCTCGGGGGTCATGACCCTTCTCCTAGCCCGCCGGTCACCGTCAGGACCCGCGTGACAACTTCGATCTGCGCCTTCGTCGGGATCGGTGGGAACGAGCACCCGCTGCGATCACCTGGCGTGATGGTCAGCAGGAGGTCCGAAAGCGCGGGTTCGGCCGTGGCCAAGTCCACTTCGTCCTGGCGTAGACCGGAGTTGTTCTGAGTACGAGCGGCCTCGTCCAGCCGTTCCCATACCGCCGGATTCACTTGGACGCGCCGGAAGAAATCGGGAAAGCGTATCCGGAGCGCCAGCAGGATCGCCGCCTGCATCAGCCGGTCCCTGCTCGGTTGCGAGTGCAACCGGAGCGTTGCGGCCGTGAGGTTGAGCGCCGAAACGAAGCGGCGTATCCGCCGCGGATTGTCGCCGAACGCGTTCTCAGCGAGCTGCCACAGCGCCGGATCCCCGCTGAGCTCCACCACCACGGAATCCTGCAGCTGCCGGAATACCGACTCGAACCGAACTTCCGGCAGATGATAGGGGAAATGGATCAACTTTTCGAGATATTGACGCCCGCGTGCATGATCGCCGTCAACGCGCTTCGCGGCCGCCGCCGAGATCACATCGAAGTCCATGGCCAGCACGAACACGCAGGAGGCTTCGCCGAGAAAAAGCTTGAGGGCGTCGAGCACCGCGATGGCGGTGTCACCGTGACACCTGTCCAGGTCGTCGACGAACACCACGAGGCGTCCCCGGTCGCCGACAAAGGTCTGCACCACCTCGGCGAAGTCCGCCTCGAAGTGGTTGATATGCCGATAGTTCTCGACTCCTCTGGTCTGCCACGCGTCCCGGGCCGCCGTCAGGTCGTCGCCGTCGACGAAACCCGCGGTCAGCGGACGGGCGGCGTGGCGCAGGAGAAGCCACGTGGCGGTGCTGCTCAGGCGCCGGGCCTTGGCCACCAGATCTTGGCGTCGCCCATCCGGCTCGCCGGCGATCTCCGTGAGGATCGTCTGGATCAGCGCGTGCCAGATCGCTTCCTTGTCGTCGTACTTCCACGGGTTGAAGGCGATCGTGGGAATGCCGCGCCCGTCCAGCATCTCCCGGCAGATGTTCAGGAAGCTGGACTTGCCTGTTCCCCAAGGTCCGAAGACACCGACGGTCAGGGGCAGGTGGACGGTTGCCTGAATCGCGTCGCAGAGAATGTGGCCGTGCGCGTTGAATCCGAATTGGTCGTCCCCCCGGCCGGTGACCGGGTTGTCGGTCAGCAGCAACGGCGGGCCAACGATATCATCCATGAGGCACTCCGGAGATTTGCTTGTGGCTAAGCATACGACGGCCCAGGATGAACGATCTTCGCAGAATCCGATATGCGACCGATTCGAAGATCAACACTGCACTCAATCGAATGAATGTCTCATCAGGCTGACAGATGATCGTCGTGCGTACTCCCGGCCCGTCAGCAAGCACGCAGACGGGACGATGGCTCCTTTCTGCGACATCGCCAGATCCAAGATCCAGTTCACTGTCATGCCGCCGATCGGGCACGCTGACTGGTGGCACGCCGTCACCGGCTGCCGGTGGTGCGGTGCGGCAGAGGCGTGACCCGCATCCCACGGACCGAGTCGAGGCGTGGCTGAGCCGCCGGTCCGACGTAGCTCTGTTGGCTCAGCGTGAGAAGTATCGACGGGGGCAAATGCCCGGTTGAGGGGTGCGGCGGGTGGTTGATCATCTTCGCCAGACTCGTGCGCAAAAGCCCAAAACGGATAGAACGCGTTCGAGTGTCGGTGTGCGGTTTCTGTCGGTGGGGCCGCAGTACCGTGTCGGGCGTTCCGTCACCGACCGTAAGGAAGATTCACTATGCCCGACGCTGTCGCATATCGCGATCAGTTCATGGATTGGCTGTACGAGAAGGCCAGTGGCTTGTCCACCGAGAACGTGTCCGTCAACGAGTTCGCCGAGCTGGTCGGCTTGGACCTTGACGGTGCGTACACGCTGAACCGCTACTGCATGGCCGAGGGCCTAGTAGACGATAAGGCGTCGGGGATGGGCCACCCGTGCGCGATGCTCACCGCGTACGGCATTGCCGACGTCCGAGAGCGGCGCCACCGGCGGGAAGACCCGGCGTTGCGGGCGCGTGCGTGCCGGACCGAGCTGCTTCGCTGGTTTTACCGGCAGCGGCTCGCTCAGGTGCGGATGCCGTACACCGAGAAGTTCGCCGAGGACGACGGCTCGTTGTGGGAAGGCGTCCGGTTCACGGGCGTGGAGATTCAGGACGCGGCCGAGTACCTGTCCGACAAAGGGCTGATCGAGGGCGTCACGGTCGAGGAGATCAACGGCCCGGTCTCGGCCGAGATCACGACCGACGGCATCGACTGCGCGACCGATTGGGAGGGCAACGTGGCGGACTTCCTCCGCGATCGCCGCGGCTACGGGTCGCAGATCACCAACCACGGGCCGGTGTTCCACGGCGCTGCGCAGGGCCAGCAGTTCGCGTGGGGCAACCGCGACGTGTCGCAGACTCTCCACGCTGGCGACCAGGTCGCGCCGGGGTTCGAGGCGCTGGCCGAAGCGGTCGCCGAAATCGTCAAGCAGCTTCCCGCGTACGGGCTCGACCCGGAATACCAGCAGGACGCCGAGGACGCGACCGGCGAGGTGCTGGCCCAGATCACCAAGCCGGAACCGGAACCGCGGCTGGTCCGCCGGGCGGTCGCGGGGTTGCGCGGCCTGATCGTCCCGGTCATCGCCACCGCGGCGAAGGACGAGGTGCGGGAGCTCGCCCAGCACGGGCTCGACCAGCTCAACCACGCCATCGGGATGTGAGCGGCGGACCGGCCCGAGGCGGCGGGCCGGTCCGGGCGTCAGTAATTCTCTGACTCAGCCGCGCCACAGCTCGGCTTCCGCGCACGTCTTGTGACACGGGCGCATCTGTCGTCCCGCACCTGCGTCGCCTTCTTGCAGATTCGGCACGGCAACGACTGCTTGGCCCAGTGCGCGGCACCGGTCCAGTCCAGGAAGCCGATCGTCGGCGGGGGCGGCGGCGCGGCCAGCGTCACTCCCACCGGCTCGCGGTCGGCGCCGGGCGAGGCCGGTGGCCGGTGGCCGGTCTCCTGCCCGTACCGGCACGACTGGTCCCGCAGCCGCGGGCGGCTGTCGACGCGGGTGATGATCCCGCCGAGCGCGGCATCGTCCGCGCCCGAAGTGGTCGAGTCGACCTTTTCCAGGTCGGACGCCGGCACCCAGAACCACACTGACCGGGTCGCCGTCCGCTGCACGTTCACCGGGACCAGCTCGCGGGCCGCGGCCTTGATCACCAGGTCGTCGAAGCGTTCCAGAGCGCGCGCGTCCGACCAGGATGCGTGCCAGCCCGAGCACGGGCGGCCGGCCTTCTTGTCCGGGCACACGGTGCCCATCCGCGCGCACTCCTCGATCGCCAAGCCGCGGACACCGCCGCGGACCGGGAGCTCCGTGTCGGACAGGTACTCGTGCCACACCTTCCGGTCGATCCGCGCCCACGGCGCCTGGTCGATTACCTTCGACGTCCGGCTGTTCGTCATCCACGCGGGGGTGATCCCGTCGTCGGTCGCCAGCTTCGACCGGCGCCGTACGGTCGCGGCGGTGATAGGCGAGAGCTGCGGCTCGAACCCGATCTGGGCGCCGTCGCCGCGGACCAGCACGTCGGTGCGCCGGCGCCGGTGTTTCGGGCTGTCCTCGATCACGGCCTCGAAACCGCCGGACTCCGCGGCCTTGGCGATCCGCTCTTTGAGCGCCTTGTGCTCGTCGCTCTCGCCCGTGGTGGCGTGCTCGGCGCCGCTGATGTGCCGGGCCTCGCGCGTACCGTCCTCGTTTTGGCGCAGGTACAGCCACGGCGGGGCGCCGGCCGGGTGCTGCGGGTCGATGCACTGGAGGGTGCCGGACTTGCACTTGCCGTGCAGTTGCTCCCACAACCCGGGCAGTTCGGGGACGCCAAGATCCTCACGGGACAGATCCAGCACGACGCCGAAGTCCACCAGGAGCACGCTCGTACGCATCCGACCACGATACGTGTGGGGTACGACAATAACGAGGTACCGACGGCCGCCCAAGAACTGATGGGGTCTGGTCCGTGGACAGAACAGCTAGGTGCGCAATGCTGACAGAAGAGGCGTTATCGACCCGGATTGGCTGTGGCTCACGCCCGGGTGAAAAGTCGTCGGGGCCCGTATCCTCTGGGAAGGTCAGCAACGCAGATGCCGTGGATCTCCGCCGGACATGGGCAATCGACACTGCCACGATGCACCGCCGCTCGCGATCCTGAATTCCTGGCTGTCGAAGTGACTGCTACTTAAGCGGTGGGATCGTTTCCCGCCTGCGGGTTCAAACCTCCCCGTAGCCGGTGAGGAAGCTGCTCCTGTCATATGACAGCTCCTGGCGGCGACGAACAGGGCCGGAGGCGGGATGCGTGCCTGACCGTGTATGTCCTTGGTCACGGCAGGCACTAGCGTTTCTTGCCGCGGTGCTGCAGCTTGGCGATGACGCGACTCATGCCGCCTCTGAAGATGTCGTAAGCGAGGTTGCCGAGCATTCCGCTAAGCACCGCCGCGCCGATCCAGATCGTCGTATCCCCGAGCGGCGGACCCGAATGGCTGACCTGTACGAGGGGGACCGTGAAGTTGACGATAGGCGAGTAGATCCTGACCCGTGCGTCGAAGTGATCACCGCGTGCATCGTGGCTCGGCCGGCCCGCGACGCGGGTGGACAATTCGAGGCTTCTAGAGATGGCGATCTCGGCGGGCGCCGTGAGAGTCTGGCGCGGCCACACACGTCCTCGGCTGACAGAGCTCGCGTTGTGTCTTGGCGCTGACGAGTAGGTGTGTTTACACAAGGAGGCCTCCAGGGTGGTGGATTGTTCGCCTAGTGTTGAAATCTCACTACTTTGGACCCGCCGCCGGCCAGCCGCTCGGATGACTCCGGACAACCCCGGATGAACGCGGCCGTCATGAGGGACTTCCCGGTTCCCGACGATGCGCAGGACATCGCCGCCTTCATCCGCGCCCTGCGCGGGGTGAAGTTGTGGGCAGGTGACCCTTCCCTCGAGGTGCTGCGCCGGCGCACCGGGGTGGCTACAAGCACCCTGTCCGACGCGTTCAATCCGCAGCGGCGCCGGATGCCTTCACGGGAACTTGTCAGGGCCATTGTCCGCGCGTGTGGCGCGGACCCGGCGCAGGCCGCACGGTGGGAAGAGGCCTGGTGTCAGCTGCGTGAGCGGGTCGATACCGCCTCGCCCGCTATGGCGGTTGCGAAGGATTGGTTACCCCGGCAACTCCCGCCTGACGTGCGGGGATTCGTGGGGCGAGCCGATGAGCTGACCGCCCTTGAAAGCATGCGTGGTGGTGCCTCCGCGACGGTGATCACCGGTACGGCTGGCGTCGGCAAGACAGCGCTGGCGGTACGCTGGGCATACCGGATCGCCGGTTACTACCCCGACGGTCAGTTATATCTTGACCTGCGCGGGCATGCCGGCGACCCGCCAATCACGTCATCCGAGGCGTTGTCGCTGCTGCTGCAGTCGCTGGACGTCCCCGGTGAGCGCGTCCCTGTTGACCTACACCTGCAAATGGGCCTCTATCGGTCGTTGCTGGCCGGGCGTCGGGTCCTCATCGTTCTCGATAATGTTGTGGACGCCGCGCACGTGCGGCCGATGCTACCGAGCGGCCCGGACTCCCACGCTTTGATCACCAGTAGGGACGCGCTCACCGGCCTGGTGGTCCGAGAAGGCGCCGCCCGCATCACGTTGGGCACCCTTACCGCTGCTTATTCGGCTGAGTTGCTTGCCACCCACTTGGGGGCGGACCGTGTGGCTACCGAACCGGAGGCCACGGCAGAGCTTGCCGACCTTTGCGCCCACCTTCCGCTGGCCCTGCGCATTACCGCCGCCAACCTCGCCGGACGGCCGGGCCAAACCATCGCGGGAGCGGTCCGGGAACTCGGCAACGCAGACCTGCTCGAAAGCCTCCGCGTCGAGGGCGACCCGGAGAGCGCGATGGCCGCTGCCTTCGACATGTCCTATCGGACGCTGCCAGCAGAAGGGCAGCGCCTTTTCGGCCTCCTCGGTTTGGTGCCCGGGCCAGAGGTCACTCGAGACGCCGCCGCGGTACTCCTGAACCGCGAGCCAACGGATCCGGTACCCGAGCTGGACAAGCTCCGCTCGGCCCACCTACTTTTCGAATCGAGCCCGGGCCGATACGGTACCCACGATCTTCTCGCCCTGTACGCCCGGCGACGCGCCCCAGCCGAACCAGACGCCCTGCACCGGCTCATGTCCTGGTACCTGCTCAACACCGACGCTGCGACCCGAACAATTCTGCCAAGCTTCTGGATCGAAGACCGCGCCGACCTGGCACTTTCCGGCACTGCCTACGAGTTCACCGACGCGGAGCAGGCAGGAGCCTGGCTAACCGCCGAGCTTCCCAACCTGATCAAAGCAGTGACATACGCGGCGGACCACGGACCCGCACCCTTCGCGTGGCATCTCGCCCATGGCCTGCGCGGCTTCTTACACACGCGCAGCTCCGGCGTCGAAAAGCTCGCGATCGCCCGGGCCGGGCTGCTCGCGGCCCAAACTACCCAGGACGTCCTCGGCCAGGCACTGTGTCACATGATCTTGGCTATGGTCGCGGTCACGATGGACGACCTGCACGCGGCGGCCGAAGAGTTTGAGTTAGCCCGGAAGCAATTCACTCATATCCACCATCACCGCGGCGCCGAAGCAGCCTCAAACAACCTTGGCGACCTCTGGATCCGCCTCGGCGACATCGCTCGTGCTGAGGGCCACTTCGAGGAGACACACACCGGCGCTGCCGCAGTTAACCCCAACCGTATCTGCAACGTCGCGATCGTCCACCGGCTGCGCGGGAATCACGGCGAAGCGCTACGCCTCAACTCTGACTGTCTTACCCTTGCAGAGAGCACCGGTGCTACCCAGCTGACTGCGATGGCCAAAACCAGCATGGGCATGACGTATCTGGCACTCGATGACCCGATGACCGCCGAATCGCTCCTGCGGGAGGGTTATGCGGCCGCGGTGACCGTGGGCAGCGAAGCCGACGAGTACGACGCGTCGGCCGGCCTCATCCTTGTCTGCGCGCGTACCGGGCGACACGATGAGGCGTTCACCTGGGTGGACGCGTTGAACGACCTCATAGAGCGCGGCTTGTACAGCTGTTCAGGCGACGATTGGGCTCATGCCGCCATAATCGAGGCGAACCTGACGTCCGGCCAGCTAGTACGGCAGCCGCCATTTGCTAGTTGGCCAGGGAATACTCGCGGTTGAGTCG
>CAXSDA010000031.1:0-95443 GCA_964236515.1 uncultured Actinoplanes sp. | reverse complement strand
GAACGCGACGGTGTACATCATCGACTCCGTCCTGATGCCCAAGAGCTGACCCGACCGCCGGCTGGGATCCAGGAAGGACGTCAGGCATGCGACGTACGCCGATCGGGGCCCTCTGCGGCGTGCTGGCGGCGGCCGCCGGGGTGACGGCCGGCCAGCTGCTGGCCGCGGTGACCCATCCGGCGGCCGGCCCGCTGGTGGCCGTCGGGAGTGCGGTCATCGACGCCACCCCCACACCGGTCAAGGACTTCGCCGTCAGCCGTCTCGGCACCAACGACAAACCCTTTCTGTTGGCCGGGGTGGCCGTGGTCGTCGCGGCGGTGGCGGCGGTGGTCGGAGTGCTCGGGTTGCGAAGCCGGACCTTCGCCCTGGCCGGCGCGGCCGCCATCGGGGCCGTCGGAGCGGCCGCGGCGTTGAGCCGGCCCGCCTCGGTGGTGGCCGACGTCGTACCGTCGCTGCTGGCCGCGGTGATCGCGGCCGTGACGCTGCTGTGGTTGACCAGCTACGCCCGTACGCGCGTCGTGGAACACCCACCGGTGCTGGTCCCGGTCGGCGGCGGCCCAGAACCGGCCGGCACCGGCGTCCCGTCCGACTTCGACCGGCGCGGCTTCCTTCGCGCCGCGCTGCTGGCCGGCGCGGCCACCGTGGCCGTCGGCGGGGGCGCCGCGGTTGCGGGCCGGGTCCGCGGCGGGGCGACCGCCCGGTCGCGCGCGCAGATCCGCCTGCCTGTCCCGGCCGATCCGGCCGCCCCGATCCCGGCCGGGGTCGCGCCCGGCTTCGTCACCCCGAACTCGGCGTTCTACCGGGTGGACACCGCGTTGACCGTCCCCGCGATCGACGTGGCCGACTGGTCTCTGCGCGTGCACGGGATGGTGGACCGTTCCGCCTCGTTCAGCTTCGAGGATCTGCTGAACCGCCCGCTGATCGAACGGACGATCACGCTCAACTGCGTGTCCAATGAGGTCGGCGGCCCGTACATCGGTACGGCCCGGTGGCTGGGCGTGCCGCTCGCGCCCCTGCTGCGCGACCTCGGCGTCCGCAGCGGTGCCGACCAGATGGTGGCCCGCTCGGCCGAGGGGATGACCATCGGCACTCCGATCCAGACCGTTCTCGACGGCCGCGACACCATGCTCTGCCTCGGCATGAACGGCGAACCCCTGCCCACCGAGCACGGCTTCCCCGTACGCATGCTCACGCCCGGACTGTTCGGCTACGCGGGCGCCTGCAAATGGATCACCGAGATCGAGCTGACCACGTTCGCCGCCTTCGACGCCTACTGGGTCAAGCGTGGCTGGGCCCGCCGCGGCCCGGTCAAGACGGCCTCCCGGATCGACAAACCGGCGCCGCTGGCTCAGCTCGCGCCCGGCAAGGTGACCGTCGCCGGCGTCGCCTGGGCGCAGCACCGCGGCATCAAGCAGGTCGAGGTCCGGGTGGACGACGGTGAATGGGCCGTCGCGGAACTGTTGCCGGTACCGTCCATCGACACCTGGGTTCAGTGGCGTCACACCTGGAACGCGACGCCCGGACTGCATTCCCTGGCCGTGCGGGCGACCGACGGCACCGGCGCCGTCCAGCCCGCGATCCGCGTGCCGCCGTTCCCGAGCGGCGCCACCGGCTGGCAGACGATCACGGTCACCGTCACCGGCTGAGCGGGGCGTCAGAGCTCGCCGTCCGTACGGAGATCATCGCGGGCTCGACGAAGGACACCTCACCCGTTTGTGCCGGCCGGGACGGCTCAACGGCTCGTCAGTCATCGGGGGTGCGAGGCCCGGCTGGCGGGCGGCGGGTACCGTCGTGCCGCCCACAGCGCCCATCCCGGTTGGAGAACCATGCTCGAGTACCGCCGTCTGTCCGTAGCCGTCGCCGCCGGCGCGAGTGCTGTCGCCCTGAGTGCCGGCCCGGCCGCGGCGATGCCGGTCATGCCCGCGAACCAGGCGTTCACCTCGTCGGCCGTCGACGCCCTGTACCGGCTGCCGGCCAACCGGGCCGCGTGGTCGATCGCGGCCACCCAGGGTCTCCTCGGCGGTCAGTCCGACGTGGACATCCGGCAGCCGGGCGGACCAGTGCTGGCCCGCTCGGCCGCCGGTTTCGGCGTCCTCGACTGGGTCGCGGTGAACACCCACGCGGGCCGCCTTCCGGCCGGGCGGTTCGACGTCCATGTCACCGCGGACACCGACAGCGGGCGGCCGACCACCCATCTCGTGCAACTCGTGGCCGGCGGAACGGCCCTGGTGCCGGGCCGGGCCACCGAGGTCGGCAGCGTGGACCGGCCCTGGTTGGCCGATGTCCGGGACCTTCCGCTGCGAGCCGGCGACATGGTGAGCCTGGAGGTCGGCAGCGCCGTCGGCACCGTGTCGGTGCTCGGCGACGACCCGGACCCGGCCCTCTGGTCGCAGACCCCGGACACCGCCGAGTTGACCGCCGAGTCGCCCAAGCCGGAAACCGATGACGAGACGTTCACGGTCACGTTCACCGCGGCCGAGGACGGCGTCTACGGCGTCGTCTTCGCGGCCCGTACGCCCGAGTCCCGCGGCGCCGTGGTTCGAGCCGCGATAGTCGGCTGACCCGCGGGGGTCACGCGCGGCACGGCGATGTCGTGGTCGCGCCGCAGCGCCTGCGCCCGCTCGGCGAACCGGGCGGCGCCCGCCGGATCCGTCGTGGACAGTGCCAGGGCCAGCCGATCGAGCGTACGGGCCTGTTCGGGCAGCCCGATCGCGTCGTCCAGCGCTCTGAGCAGAAGCGCCGCGGCGCGGTCCGGTTCGCCGCGAGCCAGGGCCACGTCGCCCAGGCGCGCGGTCGCGAGCCCGATGGCCGCGCGATGGTCGACCGTACGGGCTGATGTCATGGCCTCGGTGGCGCTTGCCTCGGCCGCGTCCACGTCGCCGCGGCCGAGCAGCGCCTCGGCCAGCATGGCCTGGGCGTACGCGACCGGGGCGGTCTCGCCGGCGTCCCGGAACCAGGTGGCCGCCGCGCTCAGGTGGGCCATGGCCTCGGCGTACCGGCCGAGGTCGTTCTCGACGCCGCCGGTGTTGAGCAGCGTCACCGCGATACCGCGGTCGTCACCGATCTCCCGCTTGATCGTGAGGCTGGCGGCGTAGTGGCCAAGCGCGGTCTCGTACCGGCCGCGGTCGTGCGCGAGGGTGCCCAGGTTGTTCAGCGCGATCGTCTCCCGGCGCCGGTCACCGGCGGTACGGGCGAGCGCGAGACCCGTGGTGTGGCTGCGTTCGGCGTCGGCGTACCGGCCCAGAGCCTTCTGGGCGTTGCCCTGCACGGTGAGCGCGATGCCCTGCCCACCCGGGTCACCCAACTCGGCGAACAGTTCGGCGCAGCGCTCGGCGGCGGACAGCGCCTCGTGCGGAGCGCCGGATTCGTTCGCGGCCACCGCCGCGCCGTGCAGTGCCCACGCCTGCGCATCGGCGCGCGACGCCGCCGCGGCCACCGCGCCGAGCAGCCGGTACGCCTCGGCGAAGCGCCCCCGCCCCAGGTGGTACGCGGTCAGTCCGCGCGCCAGCCCCGCCGTCAGGACGTCCGGCTGCTGGTCGACCACCCAGTCCAGTGCCGCCCGCAGGTTGCCGTGGTCCCGATCCGGCACGTCCGGCAGCAGTCCCAGGAAGTAGTCGGCATGGGCGTCCCGGACGGCCGGCTCGGCGCCCGACGCGGTGAGCTGATCGGCCGCCACCTCGCGGATCGTGTCCAGCATGGTCACCCGGGCGGTGTCCCCGGCGTCGACGACCGCGATCAGGCTGCCCGCGGCGAGTAGGGCGATCCCGTCATCCACATCGGACCGGCCGGACACCGCACGGACCGCCGCCGGCGTGGCGCCACCGGCGAACACCGCCAGCACTCCGAGCAGGGCCCGGTCGGTCGGGGCGAGCCGTTCGGTGCTCCACTCGACCGTACGGCGCAGGGTGCGCTGCCGGTCCGGCAGGTCCACCGGGCCGGCCAGATCCAGCCGGTCCAGCAGCGACGCCGGTTCCTGTGTCCGCAACTGAACCGCGGCCAGCTCGATGGCCAGCGGCAGTCCGTCCAGCCGCCGGCAGAGCGCGACCAGGTCGGCGCCGTTGCCGGCGGTCAACGAGAAGCCGGGCCGCACCGCCGCCGCCCGCTCCACCAGCAGCCGGACGGCCGGGCTGGTTTCGGGTTCCGGTCCGGTGGCCAGCGGCGCGAGTGGCCAGAGGTGCTCGCCGCGCAGCGACAGCGGGGTACGGCTGGTCACCAGCGCGGTCAGCCGCGGGCAGCGCACCAGCAGCCCGGCCAGGTCTCCGGCCGCACCGGCGACGTGCTCGAAACTGTCCAGGACCAGCATCCACCGGGCCTCGGAGATGACGGCCGCGACCGCTTCGGCCGGATCGGGCCCGATGGTCCGCGAGCCGAGTGCGGCGGCCAGCGCGGGCAGCACGTCGTCGGCGTCGCGCAACGCGCTGAGGTCGACTGAGGCGACCCCGTCCAGGCCGCCGGCCGTCCGCCAGGCGACCTCTTGGGCGAGCCGGCTCTTCCCGACGCCACCGGGGCCGGTGACGGTGACCAGCCGGACGCCGCGGTCCCGGGCCAGCCTGGTCACGGCGGCCAGGTCGTCGTCCCGGCCCACCAGCGAACTGACCGGCGCCGGCAGCCCGGCGGTGGTGCGGCGGGCGGGGCGCCGGGTCACCGGGGGCGGCGAGCTGCGGGCCAGCCGGACGAACTCGGCCCGCGCCGCGCCGGTCAGTTCGAGCGCGTCGGCCAGCGCCCGGGCCGTCTCGCGTTGCGGGCGGCGGGTGGTGCCGCGTTCCAGGTCGCCGATCGTACGGACGCCGACCGCGCTGCGCTCGGCGAGCTGTTCCTGGGACAGACCGCGGGCGACGCGGAGTTCAACGAGCCGGGCGGCGAGATCCACGGGGTCGGATGTTATGGCGGGAGTGCAACTTCCGCCAGCTTTACTGCCGGTTCCGCCTGGCCCGCGCGAAGCGGTCCGCCGTACCGTCTGGCCTCGGATCGCCGGCGACCGGCGGAAGAGACGAGGTTCCGGTGAAACGCACGCCCCTGCTCGCGGTTCTACTGACGCCGGTGATTCCGCTGGCCGGATGTGCGACGCCGGCCGCGCCGGCCCAGTCGGCCGCGCCGGTCTCCACGGTCAGCCAGGCCACCGGCGCGGCGCCGACGGCAGCGGCCACGATCGCGGCCGCCGCGCGTGCGGAAATCTGCCTGGTCGGAGCCTGGACCTCGACTGGGTTCGACGTCTCCGCCGGCAAACTGCACGAGTCCGGCGGTGCGGGTGTGCGGATGACGATCGGCCCGACCGGCGCGGGCAAGGTGGTGTTCGACGGCATGAAGCCGGTGCGCTTCACCGGGCAGGCCGCCGGCACGCTCACCTTCCACGGCTCGACCAGCGGGGCGATCCGGCTCCCGGCGGCCGGCGTCACCCAGGGTAAGTGGGTCACCACGAGGGCCGGCGACGTCAGCGGTCTCACCGCCGACGTGTCGGTGACCTCGCCCGCGAAGGTGAGCATGCGGGGTCTGGCCGTCGGCGACCTCGCCAAGAGCATGGCCGGGGCCTCCGCGCCGCAACTCACCTCGGGCACCTGGCACTGCACCGGCGACACGCTGGTGAGCACCGCACCCACCGGCGGTGCCGCGCACGGCAGCTGGACCCTCACCCGCGATCACTGAAGGATCCGCATGCAAGCCTTTACGGACAACTATCAGGACCGCTCGAACCACGACGGCTATCAGTTCGAGTTCTTCTGCGAGCGGTGCGGCAACGGCCACCAGTCGGCGTTCAAGCATTCGGTGACCAGCATGGGCGGCAAGCTCCTGCGGTTCGGCGGGGACCTGGTCGGCGGCGAATGGGGCAACCGTGCGTCGCAGCTGGGCTGGGACTCGCGGTGGATGCGCGACGGCGTCCGCAACGGCGCCCGGGACCGGGCGCTCGCCGAGGCAGTTGCGGAGATGCGCCCCGAGTTCGGGCAGTGCCACCGATGCGGTCAGTGGGTGTGCCAGGACATCTGCTGGAACGGCGAGCGTGGCATGTGCGCGACGTGCGCGCCGAAACTGGACCAGGAGGTCGCCGGGCTCCAGGCCGAGGCGCAGGTCCAGCAGTTGCGGGGCAAGATCAACGCAACCGACTGGACCGCGGGCGTCGCGCACGAGCACGAGATCACCGCGCGATGCCCGTCGTGTGCCAACGACGGCGGCGGCGGCAAGTACTGCCGGCACTGCGGCACGCCGCTCGCTGCCTCGGACGAGGCCCAGCGGTTCTGCGCACAGTGCGGCTACAAGCTGGTGGCCGGGACCGTGTACTGCGGCGGCTGCGGAACCTCGGCGGGATAGCGAGTCGTCCTCAGCGGGCGACCTGATATCGTCCGTACGACCGCTTGCAAGTCGCAATCACTTGGGAGGTTCGCGGTGCCGGACACCACCTGCCACATGTCGATCTCGCTGGACGGCTTCGTCGCCGGGCCGGAACAGAGCCTCGAGAACGGCTTGGGCAAGCGAGGGCAGGAACTGCACACCTGGCACATCGGCGACCCGCGAGCCAACGATGCCGACAAGGTCGCGGCCGAGTGGCTGATGCGCCCGCGGGGCGCGTACGTGATGGGCCGGAACATGTACGGCCCGATCCGCGGGGACTGGGATGGGGAGTGGACGGGGTGGTGGGGGGCCGAGCCGCCGTACCACGCGCCGGTGTTCGTGCTGACCCATCACAAGCACGACCCGATCCCGATGGACGGCGGGACGACGTTCTACTTCGTCACCGAGGGTTTCGACGCGGCCTACTCCGCCGCGGGTGAGGCCGCCGGGGACAACGGCGTGGACATCGCCGGTGGGGCCTCGACCGTCCGGCAGGCGCTGATCGCCGGGGTGATCGACGAGCTCACCCTCGACATCGCACCGGTCCTGCTCGGTGCGGGCGAGCGCATGTTCGACGGGGTCGAATCCTTTGGCTTCGAGCCGGTCGAGGTGCTTCACTCACCGCTGGCCACCCACATCCGCTACCGCCGCGCCGGCTGACGCTTGGAGGTCGGCGACCGACGCGTCTGGCGTGTCCGGCTGCGGTCGATGAGTGTCAACCTGCCCGGAATGGGTAAGCAAGTCTGAATGGCGATTGGAGCTGCGCAAAGAGAGGTCGGTACGCCCGGGGTGACCCGGCGCGTCGTCCGTCTTCTGGTGCTGCTCGGTGTGGTCGTCGCGGCGTTCTTCGTGCTGAGTTTCTTCGATCACGCGGCGCATGCCGACACGGGAGCAGTTGATCGGTCGGTCGCTCACATCGCAGCGACGGTTCCGGTCGATGCCGTCGTGGCCGGCGCCGAATCGGCCGTTCCGCAACCGCCGGCCGCTCCGAAGGCCCGGCCGCCGAAGATTGTCCGGCCGGTGATCAAGGTGGCCGAGCTGCGCCCGGCGAAAGTCGTCGTCGCCTCGCGTACCAAGGTACCGGCGAAGGTCCGGGCGGCGAGCACCCGGGCGGGCGAGACGGTCCGGCGGGTGCAGGTCCGGACCTCGACGATTCCTCACCCCGCATTGGTTGCCGTCCGGGACGTTGCCCGAGCCACGGTGACGTCGGCCCGGGCGGCGGTCGTACGGCCGGAGTTGCCGATCATCGCCCCGCTCTCGTCTCTGCCCAGGCTCGCCGGGCTGCCCGATCTGGCGCAGGCTGAACTCCCCGGCGGACTGCAGCTGCCCGGGTTACAGCTGCCCGGACTGCCGCAGGCGCAGCTGCCCGGGCTGACACCGGCACCGGCCCGGACCGCGGCGTCAGCCGTCGCCCCGGTGCCGCACCAGTCGCTCATGCCGCCGGTGTTCGCCCAGACCTGTCAACTGCCGGCCCTCGCGCCGGCATCCGAGCTGCCCGGCGTGACCACGCCGCCGGCCGCTCGGGCTCAACCGCGGACGCCGCCGCTTCCGGCTTCGCCGCGACCGCCGGCCGACCACTCGACCTTCACCGGGCAGGCACGCAACTCCGGTGGCGGCACCGCGCCCGCGAAGGGCACCTTCTCGTCCTCGTGGCGGCCCGAGGTGACGGCCCCCGGCTGTCGCCGGGCCACCGATCTCATCGCCCGTGGACGCACTGCCCGCTACGCGGGTCCTCCCAGCTGAACGACCTCCCGCAGGGATCCGGAAACCGGCCGGCACCAGTCCGGCCGTCCCCGAAGCTTTGACCCTGGCTGGGAGGCCATCATGATTCGCATTCTGCTCATCGAACCCTTGAATCTGATCCGCGGCGCCTTGGCCGCGACGTTGTCCCTGGAGGACGACCTCGAGGTGGTCGCGGACCTCGGCGCCCTCGATCAGGCGCTGGACATGGCCCGCGCGGTGCCGCCGGACGTGGCCGTGGTCAACATCGCGCTGCTGGCCGGCAACGGCCTGGCCACGATCGCCCGGCTCACCGCGGAACTGCCCGGCTGCGCCACCCTCGCGGTGGCCGGCCCGGACGAGCCGGGCCTGCTGAACCGGGCGCTCGGCCTGCGCATCGACGGCGTCATCGGCACTCAGGCCACCCCGTACGATCTGGTCTGCGGTATCCGCCGGGTCGCGCGGGGTGAGCGGGTCATCGACGCGAGCCTGGCCGTTGCGATGGTGGCCGCGCCGCGCAGTCCACTGTCCGCGCGGGAGCTCAGCGTCCTGAGTGTGGCCGCGTCGGGTGTGCCGTCCACCGAGGTCGCCGCCGAGCTGCACCTGAGCGCCGGCACCGTGCGTAACTACATCTCGTCGATCCTGCGCAAGACCGGCGCCCGCAACCGGCTGGAGGCGATCCGCCTCGCCGAGGGCGCCGGCTGGTTTCAATGACCCGCGACGGCGACGCAGCCGCACCTGGCGGGGTGCGGCTGCGTCGAGGCGCCGGTCCGGGCTGAACGGGTCAGAGCAGGCCGAGCAGCGCCAGGATGGCGTTGAGGAGCACGGCCAGTCCACCCGCGGTCGGGGTGCCGTCGAGCAGGTGGGTGATCGCGCAGAGCAAGTTGCCGAGCAGGTTGCCGGGCGCCTGCTCCGCGGTGATCACCAGGTGCACCTGGTTCAGGTCGATGACCAGGCCGAGCAGGTCGAGGTGCAGGGGCCCGAGTACGAGGTTCAGCACCTGGCACGTCACCGCGGCGACGGTCACGGGCACGCTGACGGTACGGGTGACGGTGCCGATGGCGGCACCGGACGAGTCGCTGACCGTACCGGTCAGCACGCCGGTGGCCAGCAGGCTCCCGTTCCTCGACGAGAACCTCGACGGGGTGAAGGTACCGGCGAAGGAGCCGTTGTCGGCCGTGCCGGTGACCGGCGTGGCCAGGGCGGTCACGGGCCGCGCGGCGGCCGGGGCGCTCGGGGCGGCACTGGCCGCACCCGCACCCGCGAAGCTGAGGCCCAATGCTGCGACCAGGGTTGCGACGATCATCAATAGCCGTTGCCGGTGTGTCATGGTTTCTCCCGCTGATAAGCGATCCGTCGGGCTTCCGTTGTCATCGACAAGCCTCGTTGCCGTCGGAGGCTCAACCCAGTGAGCGCTGTCATCGGCTGACGGTGTGTGGAGTCAGGGCAATGGCTGACAACAGTCACGTTTGCCGCACGATGGCGGCGTCCGACCAGGTCGGCGTGCTGGCGAGGGCACAGCGTCGGGAGCACCCCGGTGGGGAGGGGGCCGGATCGCGCACGCGGCGGCATAGAAGCCGGCGGCACCGCCGATCGCTATCGCAAGCGGCCAGACCAGCCGCCCGTACCTACCTCGGCGATCGAGGTCGCCGACCTGCTGGGGGAGATCGCCGGGTTGCCGTCGTCCACGCTGCAGCGGAGCACCGTGACGTCGACGACCGTCGCGCCGGCCACGGTCACCTGGCCACGGGGCCGGGTGCTGCTCGTCGCCGGCGCGGCCGCGGTGCTGATGGCCGGCGCCGGTACGTGGTGGATCCACGACGGCTCGTCCGGACAGTCGTCGGCCGCCGCATCCCGCAACCCCTGCGGCACCGGGGTAACTTGCCCGCCGTCGTCCGCGCCGCCCGCCACGGCGACCGGCGAACAGCCGGTTCCGCCGACCTCGTCGTCCGTACCGAGCCCAAGAAGCCTGAAAGCCGAAGAAATGAGCCAGGCGACGGTCTGGTCAGTCCAGAGTGGCTGGTGGCCGGCCGGGCAGTACGGGCCTGCATCTGTCACGTCTGAACGTCACTGCGCCACGTACGAAACGGACGACCCGGCACCTCTGCCGCAAGCGAGCGGAGGTGCCGGGTCTGTAGCGTCGGTCAGCGCCGGTCCGTGCTTTCGGGCCCGTCGAACTCGATCTGCTCCTTGCGAACCTCGCCGCTGACGGATTCCTCGTCGCGGACGGTCTCCTTGCCGAGCCGGACCCGCTCCACCGGTACGGTCTCGGTCTCCACGACCGGCCGCTCGGCGGTCAGCGTGACCTCGTGTTCGGCCTCGGTGATCTCCGCGCCCGAGGTGGCGTCGCCGCGGTTCGCCTCGGTGATCGGTTCGCGCTCCAGGCGTACTTCTTCGTGCGAGACCGGCACCGTCACCTGCTGCTGCTCGGTGACCACGTACTTGCGCAGGCGCGCCTTGCCGGCCTCCTCCGTGCGAGTACCGGCGACCAGGCGTTCCTCCGACCGGGTCATCACGTCCTCGCCGCCGGCGATGCCGGTGTCGTGACTGCTGTCCGCGACGTGCCGGCCCTCGGAGACGTCGGTGTCCTGGTATCCGGTGTCGTACTGACTGCCGGACTTACCCAGGCCGTAGTAGGTGTAGAGCTCGTCCTCGTCGGCAGGCGACAGGGCGCCGTCGGCGTCGACCTGCGGGGCGTCCTTGATCTGCTGCTTCGTGTGGGTGACGGTGACCCGGTCGTCGCTGACGCCCGCGCCCTGCAGCGGAACGAAGGTCTCCTTGGTACCGAACAGGCCGGTCTTGACGGTCACCCATGCCGGGTCGCCGTTCTCGTTGTCCAGGTAGACCTGGCCGACCGAGCCGACCTTGTCACCGGCGGTGTCGTACACGTCGGCACCGGTGAGCCGGGCGATGTCGTTCTGCGTAACCATGGCGTTCCTTTCGAGGGGAATGGCTCACGATCTAGATGACCGCGACCGGGAGTACGAACGCCACCTGCGCCGTCGTCTGATTGGCGCGGCGAAGCGACTGTTCGGTCCCTGACACCAACGGCTTGCCCGCTCGTTTAGGTCATAAACTAGGTGGGCCGCACAGCTTTCCGGCGACCGGATCCGATCATTTCCCCTCGGTCAGGCGGGGTGGCCGGCGACGCCGGGGCAGCAGCAGGGCCACCCGGTCGAGGAGTGCTTCCAACGCTTCCTCGAAGTCCTGGGCGGCCACGTCGACGGACAGGTGCGGCTCCAGGCGCTGCAGGAGCGGGTAGTGGCTCAGGTCCTCGATCGGGGACATGTCCGGTTCCTCGACCGGGCCGGTCTCGACGCCGTGTGCGGACACCTCGAGCAGCAGGTACCCGAGAAGGAAGCTGCTGAACGCCCGATAGACAGCGGCCGCGTTCTCGTCGGAGAACCCCGCTCGAGTCATGACCTCGAGCATGGACTCGATCCAGCGCAGGCTGCGTAGCGGCGGCCGGACCCAGGGCGCCGCGGGCGGCCGGGTCGCGACCAGCGGAAACACCTCGGGGTGCGCGAGGGCGATACGACGTAGGCCATGGGCCAGACGCTGCAGGTAGTCGACCCAGCCGGCGTGGGCCTGAAGATGCACCTCGGGGTCGCCGAACAGTTCGTCGACGACGGTCTCGACGACCCCGTCCAGAAGGGCCTCTCGCCCGGGTACGTACCGGTACAGGGCCATCCCCTCGACGCCGAGGTAGCCGCCCAGGCGCTGCATGGTCAGCATCCGCAGACCGTGCTCGTCGATGAACCGCACCGCGGCGTCCAGGATGCGCCGCTGGTCCAGGCCGGCACGCCCGGGAGCGGGGAGGCCGGATGCGGGGATGGCCGTCGCGCCGCGTGAGTCTGGAGTTTCGGGATCCTGCATGCTGCCTCCGGGGCCGCTGCGCCGTTGCGTACTGCGCAAGCTTCCCACGGATGCCGCACCCGTACGTCCGCTTGCATTCCCGATCGATCGCACCGACGTGGTCGTCGTTCGGCTTTAGTACATAAACAGGACACCGACATTGCACAGTGCTTGTGGGGAATTACGTTTGTGGACGGGATGAGGAATGACAGTTCTGCCGCGTCCGGTTCCAGAAGTCCGGCTCCAGCAGGTAAGCGCCCCAGGACACCGGGTTCTGCCGGTCAGCCGGCGGCTGCTCGTCGAACGAGGCCGCCCCGGCGACGGGTCGCAGTCCACGTCAGACATCATGCCCGGCCGGGATCCGACCGTGCCGTCGTCCGCAGCATGGAGTCGTCGGGCTTCGCGGCTGAGCTACGGATCCGTTTGTGACCGGGACGGCCGGGTATTCACACCGACCTGAGGGGTTACGGGGTCTGTATTCATCGTCTGGGAGTTCACGTGCACGTTTCCGGCATCATCACCGCCATCATCATCGGCCTGATCATCGGCGCGCTGGGCCGACTCGTCGTTCCCGGCAAGCAGAACATCCCGATCTGGCTGACCCTGCTCATCGGCGTCATCGCGGCGTTCCTGGGCACGCTGCTCGCCAGCGCAATCGGCGTCGCCGACACCAAAGGCATCGACTGGATCGAACTGATTCTGCAGGTTGCCCTGGCTGCCGTCGGTGTCGCCCTGGTCGCTGGAATCAGTGGCCGCCGCCGCTGAGCCCACGCTCAGGTGCGGCCGGGCCTCGTGCCACCGGACAATCCACCCGTTGAACAGCCGAAAGTAGACACGACATGTTCTTCACCTTCATCCGGCGGTACGTCCTGGTCCGGATCGCCATACCCGTGGCCGCCGCGGGAGCGCGCAAACTCAGCGATGCGCTGGAGAAGCACCGAGGTCCCAGCCGAGGAACCCGGCTGTTGCGACAAGGAGCGGACACGCTGCAGGGCCGATTCGGCCGGCAGAAGAAGCGCCGTCGATTCGCTTTCGGGCGCTGACCTGGGCGCCGCGGATGCGCGGCTGGCAGACTGGCCGGTTGGCAAGGTGGAGAGGCCCTCAGTGACGATGCCGGTGGTTGCAGCGACGTGCCGGTAGACATGGCAGCAATGTGCTGGTCACACCGTGGTGTCCCGGCCGGCTGGTCGACGGTCCGGTGGCTGGCCGTTCTCCTGAGCGGCAGCCTTCTGGCAGCCTGCTCCGCGACCTCCGGCGGTCGAGTGCCGACCGAGGCGGCGATCGTGTCCAGCGCACCGGTCGTCCTCCCCGCGCCGAGTCCGTCGGTCACCCGTATCGGCGACGCTACTGCGGCACCCGCCTGGCTGGGGACGCGCGTGCTGCTGGTGGAGTCGAACGGCTTCGCCGCCGCCGAGGACACCCCACCCGAGCTGCGTCACCGATCGATCATCACCGTGGACGACCTGCCACCCCCGGCTGACGGCCGCTTCCGCTCCACGATCCAGACCGTGCCGGCCGACGTGCTCGCCCGATCGAGCTGGACCAGCCGCTGCCCGGTGGCAGCCACCGACCTGCGGTACGTGACGGTCAGCTTCCGGGGCTTCGACGGCCTGGCCCAGACCGGGGAGCTACTGGTCAACGCGGAGGCGGCCCGGGCGCTGGTCTCGGTGTTCCGGAGCCTGTTCACCGAAGGGTTCCCGATCGAGCGGATGCGGTTGACCAGCGCAGCCGGGCTCGACGCGCCGCCGACCGGGGACGGCAATACCACCGAGGCGTTCGCGTGCCGGCCGGTGCGGGGCGAGAAGGCGTGGTCGCAACACGCGTACGGGCTCGCGGTGGACGTCGACCCGTTCCAGAACCCGTACCACAAGGGCGAGGTCGTGCTTCCCGAACTGGCCACCTCCTACTTGCAGCGCACCAACGTCCGGGCC
Source organism: uncultured Actinoplanes sp. (assembly GCA_964236515.1). GTDB lineage: Bacteria > Actinomycetota > Actinomycetes > Mycobacteriales > Micromonosporaceae > Actinoplanes. The sequence goes on along the minus strand of CAXSDA010000031.1, from coordinate 81,614 downwards.
GGCATGATCCGGCCGGACGGGCCGGTGGTACGAGCATTCGCTTCGATCGGCTGGAAGTGGGGCGGCGACTACCACTCCCTCAAGGACTTCATGCACTTCTCCGCCAACGGCGGCTGAAGCCGGACGTTCGAGAAACTGGCCGCGCCCGGTCGGGTGAGGTACGCCGGAATGCGCCACCCTCGACGTGCCGAGCGATCAGCGCGACCCCCGCCCGGGCGCCTTCCGGAGGTGCGCCGGAGCAGGAGCTCTGTCACCCGATCGCCGGCCCAGCCGACGACGAGACCCGCGGCGGCGGCGACCGTCAGCCATAGGCTGAAGTTCATCCGGTTCCACTGGGACGCGTAGGGGTGAGCTACCTGCATGGCCAGCCCGATGAGGCCGATGACGATGAACAGGGTTGCTTCGCGGCGCAGCTTGACGATCAACAGGGCCGAGGCGACCAGGAACTCGATCATCGGCTTCGGTGCGGCCAGCAGCGCATGCCACTGGTCCGGCCAGTAGGCCCGGTTCATTCGATACAGCCAGCCGTACGGGTCGGGAATGTCCGGTTTCAAGAAGTGGTGCGCGGCGTAGTCCTGAATCGTCGCGTTGAGCCCGGGCTGGTGGGTGAGCCCGGAGAAGACCGTCCACAGCACCGTCATGACCAGGCTCAGGGCGCCGGCCAGCAGCGGGCCCCGCCGCCGGCCCCGGGTTCCGATCAACCCGATCAGGCTGGAGCCGGCCACGACCGCGGCCGCGACCAGGCCGCCGGCCGACTTCACCGCGAACAACCAGACCAGCGACAGCGTGATGACGGTCAGCCCGAGGCGGTGGCGTCCCCGCCAGGTCAGCAGCGCGCCGATGATCACCGCGAGGTATCCGACCATCAGGCTGCCCTCGGTGAGCATCCGGGTCATCTAGAACCCGCTCGGCAGTGCGATCAGTGCCAGCGCGGCAACGAATCCGGCCAGCCGGTAGCCGGTGGCCAGGTACACCGCCAGGAAGGCCAGAACGGTCGCGATCAGGCACAGCACCACGGTCGCGGTGAGCATCCCGGTCCACGCGCCGAGGGTGGCGACGAACGGGACCGCGAACAACGGGTAGCCCGGCCGGGAGGTGAAGATCCTGACGTACCGGGATCGGACCGAGCTCACGTCGTAGGAGAAACAGCCGGGGGTCTGGTGGAAAGCGCGGGCCGAGCGGTTCACGTCGGCGCAGAACAGGCCGGCCGAGATCCGGGTCGCTTCCTGCTCGCTCTTCCCGGTGAATATCAGCGTCTGGTGCATGTACCAGAAGCTGTCGCCGGACGCTTCGATCCGCCTCGGGTCCTGATATCGGTACACCAGCATGCCACTGGCGCACACCAGGGTCAGCAGAATCCAGGCGGTGGTGACCTCCAGAGCCCGGCGGCGGCCCCGGGCCGGCGGGTGACCGGGCTCGTCCGGCCGGGCCCGATCATCGCGGTCGGTGCCACCGTCCGCGAGCGTCGTTGCCGCCACGGATTCCGGAAACTGACCGTTGTGGACCACCACTCATTGTTGATACTCGCTGCTGACCGGGCAAAGGGGCCGAACAGGTAATGTCGGGACAGCGACAGCTCCGCCCGGATGTCGCCGAGTCCGCCGCTCCGGGCTCAAGACCCGCCCGAGCTGCGACCTGTCGACCGAGGGCTCGGGCCGGTCGACCTCTCGAGGAACTGTTCCAGCAGGCCGGGAACGGTGGTGCGGGCCACCCGGAGCGCCTCGGTGTCGCCGACGTCGGGGACGGGGTAGCCCTGCCGGCCGCCGGCCGTGGTCGCGACCAGGGTGGTCAGGCCGACCCGGCGCTGGAACAGCGAGGTGGTGAAGTTCCAGCCGATCACCGCGTCGGCCTGCAGGACGTGGCGGCGTCGCACCAGGCTGCCGTGCCGGCTGACCAGCCAGCCGTCGGTAAGGGCGTGGCCCAGGTTCGTGGCGCGGTCCCAGGCCAGCAGCGCGGCGATCGGCAGCAGCGCCAGCGCCGTCCAGAACGCCCACCACGGCGTACGGCCGAACAGCACGAACGCCAGCACGACCAGGATCAGGATCGTGGCGACGCCGCCGGCTCGGGTGAACCGGCGCACGCCGGCGCGGGAACCGTGCCGGACCAGGGCCGCCGTCAGCGGGTCCGGGTCGCCGATGACCGTGCCGGCGACCTGCACCGCGACGGCTCGCGGCGCGGGCGGGAGGAGGACCGAACCGCCGCGGTCGGCGCCCCGGCCGACCCGCAGGCCGGTGGCGATGGCCAGCACCCGGGCGCCGCGGACCGCGCGCAGCAGCAGCGGTTCGCTCAGCTCGACGCCGCGCAGCCGGCGCTCCTCGAGCGTGGTGCTGCGGGTGGTCAGCAGGCCGCGCCGTACGTGCAGTGTGCCACTCTCGTGCCGGCTCAGCCGGAAGTTCCAGAACGTCAGGACGTACCCGATCGTCGACGCGATCACGGTGAACACGACCACCACGGCGGCCACCAGCAGAATGGCCACCGGCAGCGGCCGGCCCTGCAGGAAGACGATCGACCGGTGGACGACGCCGATCTTCGTCGGGTCGACGTGGCTCTCGTTCACCAGGCGGGAACCAAGGCCGAACAGCACGCCGATCGCCACCAGGCCGGACAACGTGAACGGTCCGTATCGGACCCACGCCGGATCCAGCTTCACCAGCACCGTTTCCGGCGAGTCGGTCGTCGCGGGCGTGGTCTCCGCCGTGACCACCGGGCGGTGCAGCAGCTCGCGGTGCAGGTTCTCGGCCTCGGCGGCGCTCAGCCCGTCGAGTTTCACGCCGTCGTTCTTCTTGTCGGTCTGGCCGGTGCCGACGGTGACCCGGGCCAGGCCGAAGACCCGGTGCAGCACGTTCGACGTGACGTCCACGGTCCGGATCCGATCGCGCGGCACGGTCAGCGTCCGGCGGCGGACCAGCCCCCGGCGTACCTGCACCTGGGTCGGGGTGATCCGGAAGGACGTGGTGAAGTAGCGCAGGAAACCGACCGCGATGCCGATGCCGCCGATGCCGATCGCCCACCAGCCGCCGTCGCCACCGTTGCCGCTCTGCAGCCCGATCAGCACCGCGATCAGCGGAAAGATCAGCCGTCGCAGTTCCAGAACCGGGTGTACAGCCAGCATCCGCGGGCTCAGCCGGCGCCAGCCGTCACCGGCGTCGACGACCTTCTCCTCGACCGGCCCGACCGCGGTCGTCATGTCGCGTCGCCGGTGGTCTGGCCGACCCGGACGGTCAGGTCGGCGACGAGTTGGTCGGCGTCCTTCGCGGCCAGGCCGTGGATCTTGATCGGGCCGGCCGCCGACGCGGTCGTCACGGTCACGTTGGCCAGCCTGAACAGTTGCTCGATGGGCCCGCGTTCGGTGTCCACGGTCTGCACCCGGGAGATCGGTGCGATCCGGCGTTCCTGGCTGATCCAACCGGTCTGCGTGTAGACCGCGGTGTCGGTGGCCTCCCAGCGGTGCACCCGGTAGCGCCACTGCGGCATCACCGCCAGATGCACGGCGGCCAGCACCACCCATGCCAGCCCGACGAGGAGGTGAGGGAGCCGTCCGCCGTGGCTGTCCGCGAACCACCAGATCACCTGGGGGACGAGCAGCACGATCCACAGCACCGCCGCCTTGGCCGTCCAGTACCACAGGGCACGGGGAGAGACCCGGTGCATCGGGGGCCGCAGCCGTACGACATCCGCCGTCATAGTCACGCCTCTCACGATCGCATCCGGAACGCAGCCCTCAACAGCCCGTTCGTCGTGCGCGCGGCGGGACAAATGTCATGGGCGGTCCGCCCGGGACGATACCGCTTCGGGCGCGGTCAGGAGGCCCCGGCCGGGAGAACCCGGACGCGATCACCACGATGGTCGCCGTCGGCGGCATGGTGGTGATCGCGTTCAGCACGGACACGTCGCGGGGATCAGAGACCCATGCTCGTGCCGAGGCTGTTCAGGGCCTTGGTGACCAGGGCCTGGGCATTGGCGTTCAGGTTGGTGTTGGTGCCGTTCACGACCCAGGACGAGCCCGAGAAGATGACCACGGTGACGCCGCTGTCGACGCCGCCGCTGGTGCCGCTGCTGGGGATGCCGAGCAGCTGCGCCGCCTTCACCGACGCCTCGCCCAGTTCGCGGGAGTCGTTGTCCGAAGTGGTCTGGTTGTTCGCGGTCTGCGTGTCGCCGAAGATCGAGCCGATGCACTGGCCGTTGTAGAACATCAGAGCGAACTGCCGCCCCGTGATGCTGTGCTCCTTGAAGAAGAAGTGCGGGCACGGAGACGTACGATCCCAGCAGTCGTCGCCCAGCACGTAGAACGGCACGTGGTGCGCGCCCAGGGACTGGCCGTTGCTGTCCTGCCAGGTCGTCTCGCCCTGGTGATCGGGGTCGGGATCGGAATCGCTGCCGTCCGTGTCGATGGCCATGCCGGAGCTGTAGGCGTAGACGCCCGACGCGACCTGGTACACGTTGACGTTCTGGGCCCGCGTCATGGTGTTGATGTGGGGCTTGGAGTTGACCTTGTTCGCGGTCGTGCTGTTCTTCTGGATGCCGGCCAGGACCTGGGCGGCCGTGTACGAGCCCGGTGCCGAAGTGGTCGGCGCGGTCGTCGGCGCGGTCGTCGGCGAGCTGCCGGCCAGGCTCCAGAGCTGGTTACTGGTGCCGCCGCACGACCAGATCTGCAGTCGCGTGCCGTCGGCCGAGCTCTTGCCGGTCACGTCCAGGCACTTGCCGGAGCCCGAGTTGACCAGTTCACCGTTGGCGTACGACCAGGTCTGCGCGGAGGTCGAGTTGCAGTCGTAGATCTGAACCTTGGCGCCGTTGGCGGTGGACGCGGCCGCCACGTCCAGGCACCGGCCCGATCCGGAGTTGACCAGGGTGCCGCCCGACAGACTCCACTGCTGGGCGCCGGTTCCGTTGCACGTGTAGAGCTGGACCGCGGTGCCGTTGGCCGTGCCGGCGGCCGTGACGTCGATGCATTTGCCGCCGAGGCCGGTGATCGGGCCGGCCGTTGCGGCGCTGGCCGGAAGCAGCCCGTAGACCAGGGCGGTGGCGGGAAGCACGACACCGGCCGTCAGGGCGGCGAAGAGCCTGAGTCGTCGCCGCCGGGGGGAACGGGAATGGGGGATGGACATGACGCTCCTCGAGATTGGGGGGACATGCGGGTCTCATGGGGAGAGGCCGGCCACGTCACCGAGGATGAGCGTCCAATTTATGTCAGTTAATTTAACTAATCAATACCGCTCGATGGAAAACCTTGGGAATCGAGCGCGCGGAAACGCTCCCGAGCGACGATGCCCGGTGTCAGCGGATGCCGGTGCGGGCGATGCCTTCCACGAAGTAGCGCTGGAATATCGCGAACACGGCCAGCATCGGCAGGATCGACAGGAACGACATGGCCAGCAGGGGTCCGAAGTTGTTGCTGAACTGCTGGATCAGGAACTGCAACCCGACGGGCAGGGTGTACGAGTTGCTGTCGGTCAACACGATCAGCGGCCACACGAATTCGTTCCACCGCCACATGAACGTGAAGATGACCAGCACCGCGATCAGCGGCCCGGACAGCGGCAGCACGACGGACCGGAAACTGCGCAGGTGTCCGGCGCCGTCGCAGCGGGCCGCCTCGAGGAGTTCGTCCGGGACGGACAGGAAGAACTGGCGCGCCATGAAGAGGCCGAACGCCTCGGCCAACCGCGGCAGGATCACCCCGCCCAGCCTGTTGAGCAGGTTCAGGTCGATGACGAGCTGGAACTGCGGCACCATGATGACCTGGATCGGGACCATCAACGTGCTGATGATCAGCAGGAACAGCAGATTCCGCCCGGGGAAGCGCAGCTTGGCGAACGCGTACCCGGCGCACAGGTTGATGACGACGGTCGCCGCGACGGACACCACGGCGATCACGACGGAGTTCGCCAGCCAGCGCAGGAACGGGTACTGATGCCAGGGCTCGACGTAGTTGCCGAGGCGCCAGCTGTGCGGCCAGAACGTCACCGGCAGCGAGCTCAGCTCGTCGGTGCCGGCCACCGACACCCGTAGCATCCAGTAGATCGGGAACATCAAAATCAGGACGCCCGCGACGGCCAGGGCGACCCGGTAGCGGCGGCCGCGCGACGGCAGACGCGGCTCGGTCTCCGCTTCGGCGATCCGGGCCGGTGGAGTGGTGACGGTGGTCATGCCTCGTCCCTTCGTCGTTGCAGCCGCCACTGGACGACGGTGAGAGCCAGGACGATGACGTACAGGATGACTCCGATGGCCGCGGCGTAACCCTGCCGGCGCTGGTTGAATCCCTGGTCGTACGCGTACTGGACGAGGAACGTGGTCGACGTGCCGGGACCACCGCGGGTCAGGACGTACACCACGTCGAACACCTGGAAGCTGGTGATGATCGAGTAGACGATGAGGAAGAACGTCGTCGGCGTCAGCAGCGGCCAGGTGATGCGGCGGAAACGACGCCAGCCGTCCGCCCCGTCCACGGCCGCGGCCTCGTAGATGTCGCCGGGAATGGCCTGCAGGCCGGCCAGGTAGACGACCATGCCGAAGCCGATGCCCTGCCACGTGGTCACCGCGATCACCGACAGCAGGGCGGCCGCCCCGTTGCCCTGCCAGTTGACCGCGGGCAGGCCGGCCTGCGTCAGCAGCTGGTTGATGATCCCGGTCACCGGGTCGAACAACCGGAGGAAGATGACGCCGGCCGCCACCCCGGAGATGACGACGGGCAGGTAGAACAGCGCCCGGAACAGGCCCCGCGCCGGCATCCACCGGTTGAGCAGAAGCGCCGCGCCCAGGCCCAGGGCGATGCTCAGCGGTACGGAGATCACGGTGAACACCACGGTGTTGCGCAGCGCGGTCCAGAAGGTCGGATCGCCGGCGATCGTACGGTAGTTGTCCAGCCCGAGCCAGCGCATCCGGCCGAACCCGCTGTAGCGGTGCAGGCTGTACCAGAACGTGAGGGCGATCGGCACGAACATGAAGACCGTGAACACCAGTAGCGCCGGGCTGGTGAGCACGATTCCGGCCCAGGCCTCCGCCCGGCGCCCTACCGCTCGCGCCGGGGACGCCGCCATCAGGCCGTGAGAGCCTTCTGTACGCCCGCGGTCAGCTGCTGCACCACGCCGTCGGTGGAGGCCGAGGGATTCGACAGGTACTGGTCCATGGTGTCGATCAGGGTCTGGTTGATGCCCGCGAACGCAGGTGAGGTCGACGCCTTGACCAGGCCGGCCGGCATGGTGGTGGCCTGCTGCTGGAAGACCGGCATGAGGTCGGGCCGCGACGCGTACGACAGTTTGGCGTCGGTCAGATCCTTGCGGACGGGCAGCACGGTCGTCTGCTCGCAGAAGGCCTGCATGTTCTCCTTGGTCACCAGGAACTGGGCGAACGCGGCGGCCACGTCCGGATTCTTCGCCTGGTCGGTGACCACGACGGCGTTGCCACCCAGGTCGGTGGCCGCGGCGGCGTCCCGCATCAGGTAGGTGACGCCCCACTCGAACTTGTTCTTGACGGCGGCGGCGATCGACGGGATGAGGAAGTCGCCGGCCTGGATCATCGAGATCTTCTGGGTGGGGAAGATGTCGTCGGGATAGGTCGGGCGTTTGACCAGGATGCTCGGCGCGTGCAGGCCTTCGGTGTACAGGCTGCGGGTGAACTCGAGCGCCTTCCGTGTCTGTGGCGAGTCGAGAGCCGGCTTCTTCAGTGAGTTGTCAAGGAGGGTTCCGCCGGCCTGGTAGAGGGTGTTGAACCAGCGGTACGCACCGAAGAGCTGGTAGTTGAAGGCGAACGGCGAGATCCCGGGGTTGGCCGCCTTCAGCTTGCGCAGCACATCGGTGAACTGCGCCCAGGTCCACGCCTGGTCCAGCGACGTGGGCACGGACGTGATCCCCGCCTTGGTGAAGTGCGCCTTGTTGTAGACCAGCGCCGAGGTGTCGGTGTGGTGCGGAACGCCGAAGGGCTTGCCGTCGGACTGGACGGCCGACCACAAAGCCGGCAGGAACGCGTCGCCGAAGGAGTCGTCGAGATAGTCGCTGAGGTCGGCGAGCACCCCGTTCTCGGCGTAGCTGCCGACGTCGGTGTACGAGACGCGGAACAGATCCGGCGCCTGGTTCGCCTGCAACTGCCGGTCGACGACGGTGCGGATCTGGTCGTACGGCAGGATCTCGATCTTGATCTCGGCGCCTCGGGCGGCCTTGAAGTCGGCGGCGAGTTTCTTGAACGCCACCGCCTCCTGATCGCTCGCCCAGGTGGTGAACTTGGCGCTGCCGGTCAACGGGCCGCTGGTGGCGGCCTTGCTTTTGGCGCCGCTGCCGCCACCGGACGAGCACGCGGTGAGCAGTCCGGCTGCACCGGCCGCTCCTACGGCCTTGAACAGGGTCCGCCGTCCGACCACTGGCATGCCGCACCTCCGCGCTGGTTTCCGAACTCGGCGTATCGCCGTGACTACGCCATCATGAAGCGACGCAGGAACCGACGCAACCCCAGGAGGTCAGCCCGGGAACACCACCGCCGGAACTATGCCGCCGGAAACTCCACGGCGTGGCGCGGCGGTTCGCGGTAGAGCGGGTACAACGGGCCGACGATGTCGTCGGCCATGGCGTAGGAGAACCAGGCGGGCCCGCCCAGCCGCTCCTCGGCCTCCGGCGTGAGCACCACCCGGGCCGTGTGGGTGCCCGAGGGCTGCGGCTGTACCCGGACCAGGTCCAGACCGCCGGACAGCGCGTCCCGGACGCCGAGCTCGCCGATCCGCCCGTACGACAGGGTCTCGACCTCCAGTCCGGTCACCACCACCTTGGTCGCGACCACCCCGTCGACCTCCGTCCGGGCCACCAGCACGTCGTGGTCGAGCCCGGCCCCGGCCAACGCCCCGATCAGGTGCTCCTGCACCGATTTCGGGTCCTCCGCGACCGGCGCACCGGCCACGTCCGGGTACGCGACGGTGCGGGACTCGACCGGGGCGGTGAGGGCTCGCAGCGTCTCCTCCGGCAGCCGGGTCCAGGCCACCATGGCCTCGTACGCTCGAGCTTCGCCGTGGCCGACCTCGCCGAGGTGCTCCCAGTACGCCGCCGGGGCGACCGCCTGCGTGGCGGTCCGGTCGCCGAAGAAGAAGGCCTTGCGGGTACGGGAGTTGGCGTATTCGAGCAGCGCCTTGGTCACGCTGACCTCGGCCGACGGGTGGGCCGCCTCCCCGCCGGCCGTCACCCGGACGCCGGCGCCCGGGACGGGGTCGACGCCCGTCACGTACGTAGAGGTCACGCCGTACGCCGTGGCGGCGTGTTTGATCACCGGCCGGAGCCCGTGCGCCTCGAACCGACTCATCAGCGCCCGGACCGATTCCGGCAGCGTGTCCGGGTCGACGACCGGCGACCGGCGGTCCAGAGCCCGGAAGCGCAGCCCGTTGGTGTGCCGCTGCAACAGCTCGAGCATCCCGTGACTGAACGCCCGCTCGTCGTCGAGCCCAGCGCCGCGGCCGTTGGAGATGGGCGTGATCAACCGGTTCCGGCCGCGCACCTCGCCCGACCCGCTGGCCACGAAGTCCTCCGGCAGCCACACCCGTTCACCGGTGGACACGCGGGTCACCGGCAGCCAGACCAGGGGCATCGCGTCGTCGTAGGGGGAGCCGGCCGGCAGCCCGAGCCGGCGCGGATCGGCAACCCGGTCGCGGCCCACGGTGGCGACCAGTTCGGCGTACGACCCGGTCCGGGCCGCCGCGTACTGCTCGGCGAGGCCGGCCGCGGACACCACGTTCTCCGCCAGCTCGCCGAGGCCGCTCACCTCCGCCGCCTCCGGCGTCGCCCCGTACCCGTTGCCGTGGTGCCGGAACCGGCCGTCGACCAGAAGCGAACAACTCGTCACCGGGATGCCCAGGCGGTCGAGGTCGGAGATGTCGAAGTCGACCAACCGGCCGAAGCGCGACAACACCGTACGGTAGTGATCGATCACATCGGCGAGAGACACTGGACCACCCTACCCAGGCAGGAGTACGACGAGGTGGCGAGCGAGCACAACCCGGAAACGGGCAACACATCCCTCCGGCGCATGATCCTCGGGCAGTCGGTGGAGGGCACGGCCATCCCGATGATGCTGTTCAGCGACGACACCCTGACCGGCGGCGACACCCTGACCGGCGGCGACGGCGCGGCCGACGAGCCGGAGGTCGTCGCCCGGGCCGCCGCCGACCTGGGCGTCGACCTCGGGTCGCTGAGCTTGTTCTCCTACGACGCGTACCGGTTGCAGTCCGCCCTCGGCGAGGAACTGGCCCCGTGACCCGCTGGACGCACGAGCACAGCGCCGCGCTGAACCGATCGCCGATCGTGGCTCTCAACTTCCACGAGATCGCGGCCGAGCACCGGGCCTCGGTCCGCCGGAGCCTGCGTCACGTCGCCGGTCTCGGCCCGCGGTTCGACCCGGACGAGCCCGCGCCGGCCGACGGGCCACGGGTGTTCGTCGCCTTCTACGACGGGATGCGCGACGCCGCCCTTTTCGGCGCCGAGGAGTGCGCCGGCCTCGGTCTGCGGGCGTACTTCTTCCCGCTGTTCGACCACTACGATCCCCACCTGGCCACCGTCTCCGACGACGAGTGGCGCCAGATCGCCGCCGCGCACGAGATCGGCTTCCACACCGCGGGCCACGCGACGGTCGCCGAAGTCACCCCGCTGACCGTGCAGCGGGAGGTGCTCGGCCCGATCGCCCGTATCGAGGCGATCGCCGGTTACCGGCCGCGGATCGGCGCCTGGAAGGGCGGTTCCCGATTCGACGCCGCGCTGCTCGGCAACCGGACGGCGAGGGCCGGCGGGATCCGCCACCTCGTCTCCAACTGGTCGATCGAGCGGGTACCGGACGAGGCTTGATGGTAGAAGGCCCGTTCGGCGGGTGTGTAGGTCACATCGATCTTTTACGATGTGTCGATGTCGAAGGCCCGCACGCCGAAACTCGTCCTGGCCGTGGCGGCAGCGATCGCCGTCACTCTCGCGGCCGCAGCCCCGGCGCAAGCTCATTCCCCGGCACCGCCGTACGTGCACGGAACCAGCACCGTCCCGGTCTACTCCTATGCCGATGCCGTTCGCGAGAGCGTCTGGGTGCAGACCAGGCTCGACAACGACCACGACGGCGTACCCGACAAGGTGGCCGTCGACCTCGTACGACCGCGGGAAGCCGCGAGCGCCCATCTGAAGGTGCCGGTCGTCATGGAGGCCTCGCCGTACTACACCTGCTGCGGGCGCGGCAACGAGAGCGAGACCAAGGAGTACGACTCGAGCGGCACCATCACCAAGGAACCGCTCTACTACGACAACTACTTCGTGCCCCGCGGTTACGCCTTCGTCGCCGCCGACCTGCCCGGCACCAACCGCTCCACCGGTTGTGAGGACGTCGGCGGCCGGGAGGAGATCCTGGGCGCGAAGGCCGTCATCGACTGGCTGAACGGTCGCGCGAAGGCCACGTTCGCGGACGGCTCCCCGGCCGTGGCGACCACCTGGACGAACGGCAAGGTCGGCATGATCGGCAAGAGCTGGGACGGCTCGGTCGCGAACGGCGTGGCCGCGACCGGCGTCCGGGGCCTCGAGACGATCGTGCCGGTCTCCGGGATCTCCAGCTGGTACGACTACGAGCGCTTCAACGGCGTGCTGCGTACCACCCAGTACTCCGAGCTCCTGAACAGCTTCGTGACCGGCCGGCCCGACGCGGCTTGCGCACAGACGCTCGCCGAGCTCGGCGCCGGTGAGGCCGACGCAACCGGGGACTTCAACGCCTACTGGGCCGAGCGCGACTTCCGGTTCGACGCGAGCAAGGTGCACGCGAGTGTGTTCGTCTCGCACGGCATCAACGACACCAACGTGACGACGGACCAGTTCGCGCTCTGGTGGAACAAGCTGCGCGTACCCAAGAAGATCTGGCTGTCGCAGATGAGCCACGTCGACCCGTTCGATGTGGACCGGGCGAACTGGGTCGACACGCTGCACCGGTGGTTCGACTTCTACCTGCAGGGCCTGCACAACGGGATCGACAAGGAGCCGCAGGCCCGGATCGAGACCGCACCGGGCACCTGGGTCGAGCAGAACACCTGGCCGGCGGCCGGCGCGCACGCCGTGACCGTCGGGCTCGGCAACGGCGACGGCACCACCGGGACCCTCGGCCGTACGAGGGCGAGCGGGTCGCGGACCTGGACCGACAACCCCGCCCTCACCGAGAACCAGGCGGTGGCCAACCCGAACACCGCGGTCGCCGGTCGCCAGGCGTTCCTGTCGGCGCCGCTGGCCACGGACATCCGGCTCTCCGGCATCCCGACGACGACGCTGAAGGTGATGGTCGACAAGCCGACCACCGAGTTGACCGCCCGCCTGGTCGACTACGGCACCGCCGCCCGGGTCGACTACCTCGGTGCCGGCGAGGGCATCACCACGCTCGACACCCAGTCGTGCTGGGGTGAGTCGACCACGGCCGACGACGCCTGCTACCACGACACAGCCGAGGACGTGGTGACCAGCGATCTCGGCATCCTCACCCGCGGCTGGCAGGACGCCGCGCACCACGTGTCGCTGCGGTTCACCACGCCGTTGCGGCCGGGCCGCTGGTACTCGATCACCGTGCCGATGCAGGCGACCGACCAGATCGTCCAGGCCGGGCACGTGCTCGGCCTGGTGCTCCAGCTCAGCGACGAGGACTACACGACGCCGCAGAGCACCGGAGCGACCGTACGTCTGGATCTGCGTGGCAGCTCGCTGTCGCTCCCGCTGGCCGGCCGGGCCGGGTTGTCCGCCCCCGGCGCAACGGCGCCGCCGGTCGCCACCGGGCCTGCTTCCCTGACCGTCCGCAGGATCACGCCCCGGCAATTGCCGTGATCGCGGGGCCGCGAGCGCATCCGAGGACGCGCTCGCGGCCTGCTTCTTCATGTGGAGAACGAGAGCTCATTGTCGGGACCGGACCGCGGGCCTACCCTGAGGGCGATTCGGCACATGGGAGGCATCGATGCATCGCTGGCCCGTTCTGAGCGCCGTCGCCGCCGTGACGCTGGGGGCGTCGTTCGCGCTGCCTGCGGCCGCGCTGGCCGCCGACGACACCCCGCCGCAGCTGGTGTCCGTGCAGCTGCTGCCGTCGCAGGCCGACGTGGGCGCCACCGGAACGGCCACGGTCACGGTCGCGGTGCATCTGCGCGACGCCGAAGGACTGCCGGACCGGCTCCAGGTTGGAGCTACGGAGGGCGACGACTACACGGTCGTCGCCGCGTACCGGGCCGATGCCGTGCATCCGGTGATGGCGAGCCTCGGCTGGTACGACCTGAACCGGGTCAGCGGCACCCCGCAGGACGGCGTCTGGCAGGCCGACACCACCATTGCCCCGGCGTGGACCGGGACGTACACGATCCATCACGTCCGGGTCGACGACGACGTCAACGGCGAGTTTTACTTCCCGGTCACGAACGGCGCGACCGTCACGGTCAGCGGCGGCGACCGGTGGTCGGTCGACACCGTTCGTACCCCGATCAAGGTCGTCACCGGCAAGGAGACATGGCGGCCGCAGGCGCGAATCCGCAATGTCACCACCGGCGCGGCGGTTCCGGGCGCCCGGGTCGACGTCGTCGGCATTTTCGGCCGGCCGGACACCGTCGGGTTCGTCGGGCCCACCACGCCGCCGGGTACGGCCGCCGACAGCACCGGCCTCTGGACGTCATCCCGGGCGTACTCCGTCGCGAACGAATCGTCCATCGAGGCCCGCACCTACGCCTACGGCAAGCGCGGTTCCCGGGGGTACACCCAGCAGGGTTACGGCTGCCCGGAGTTCACCCTGAAGTTGCAGGCGTCGGAGAGTTTCTCGGCTACCACGCTCGGCGCCGGCCAGCCGCTCACGGTCACCGGCAACGTCTGGCCGGCTCCGGCCGTGCTCAGCCCTTCGGCGGACGCTACGTTGTGGCTACAGCAGGACCTGGGTGGCGGTAACTGGCAGACGGTGGCCGTAGCCCGGCAGCGCAACAACGGCCGATACACTCTGACGTGGACGCCTCCGGCGGCCGGCGCCTACTCGCTGCGGGTCCGCGCGCCCGGCGAGGGTTCGGCCGCGACCTGCGCCTGGGAGCAGACGGTGGGCACCGCCCTGGTGGCCGTCCCGGTGACCGTCCGGTAGACGGCCCGACGGCTACCGGCCGCCACTGCGCCGATCGGAAATTCGAGGATCGTTCACTTTACGCTCTGGACACGTTGACTTTCATCGTTTTAGATCACTGGCGAACGGTCGGCGTGCCGCCGGCTCCCTCGGGGAGGTCCTCGTGCGTAGATCCCTGTCTCGTGGTCCGGTGGCGGCGCTGGTGGCGCTGACCGTCGTGTTCGGATGGAGCGGAGCGGCCCTGGCGGCCGGGTCCGGCAGCCGGGTCTCGCAGACCACGACGGTCGGCGTCCACAACACCTACGACCCGGCGACCTTCCCCTACCTGGCGCAGGCGCTCGACCAGAATCCCGGCCTGATCGAGCTGGACGTGTGGCCGGACCCGATCACTCGCGAGTGGAAGGTCAGCCACTCCAGCCCGCTGGGCAATGTGAACAACTGCGTGGCCGCGACCACGGCCTCCCAGCTCTACACCGGCGGGGCGAACAAGGATCTGGAGTACTGCCTGGACGACATCCGGGTGTGGCTCGGGGCGCACTCCACGGCCGGCCCGCTGATCCTCAAGCTGGAGATGAAGACCGGCTTCAGCAGCCGCACCAAGCAGGGCGCGGCTCAGCTCGACGCGGCGATCGCGGCGCACCTGGGCTCGGCCGTCTTCAAGCCGGCCGACCTGCTCGGCCACTACGACACCCTGGACGCGGCGGCGCAGGCCGACGCCTGGCCGACCCGGGATGAACTGGCCGGCAAGGTGATCATCGAGGTCATCCCCGGCACGGTCGAGGAGGGGAACCCGACCGACAAGCTGTGGACCGACACCGAATACGCCCAGTACCTCAACGCCTTGGCCGCCGCCGGCAAGCTGAGCCAGGCACAGATATTCCCGGCGGTACACAATGCCCAGTCCGGCGACCCGCGGACCCGGTACGGCGACAAGACCCTGCGGCCCTGGTTCGTGGTCTTCGACGGCGACGCGAGCGCCTACGTCACCGGCGGCATCGACACATCCTGGTACGACACCAGCCACTACCTGCTGGTCATGACCGACGTCCAGAACATCTCGCCGGTCGACCCGGCCGGTGACACCGCAGCGGCGCAGGCGCGGGTGGCTCTGGTCGCGAGCAAACACGCCAGCGTCGCCTCGTCGGACTGGAGCTCGATGCCGTCGGTCGACGCCATCGTGACCGACCGCGGCTGACCGCCCGGATCAGTAAGCGATGTGACCTCAGAAAAGCGAACGGCTCGCTACCGGTGATCCGGTGGCGAGCCGTTGAGCCGCGCAAACGCTACCGCTGTGACGAATCGGCCGTCAGCGGGTGAAGTTGTGCAGCTGGCGCGTGAGTTGCTGGAGGTCGGCGAGCAGGCGGTTGTGCCTGGTTTCGCTCAGGCCGACAGCCCGGCGAACGTCGGGTTGTACCGATCTCGCACCTTCTTGTAGTGCGCGCCCCCTATCGGTGAGCTGAACCAGGACTTCGCGTTCGTCCGCGTCACTGCGGCGGCGGCGGAGCAGGTCGCGTTGTTCGAGGCGCTTGATGAGCGGGGAGACGGTGTTGTAGTCGGATCCGAGCACCTGGCTGAGGTCTTTCACCGTGCGAGGGTCGGATTGCCACAGTGCGGACATGACCGTGTATTGCGGGTAGGTCAGATCCAGCGGTTCCAGGATCGCGCGATACGCCGCGGTCATGGCGTGCGACGCGCGATACAGGGCCAGGCACAGCCGGTCCTCGAGGATGTCGTCGTCAGGCAACCGGTCCATCAGCAAATGGTAGAGCGCCGATGCGCGGCGTGAGGTTTAGCCGTCGCAGGCCGGGGCAACTGCTATTACATCGTGCACGAGTAAGTCGTGAGCGCTGTATAGCCGAACCCAGGCGGGCAAGGCGCTGGGACCCCGGCCACGGCTTCACCACCGACGACAGGAGAACTTCACCATGGCAGAAGTGACCGCACACTCGGGTCTGTTGTCCACGGTCAAGGTGCACGTCGACGACACCGGCGGCGCCGGACGGCCGGTCGTGCTGATCCACGGCTGGCCGCTCTCCGGCGAGTCGTGGAAGTTGCAGGTGCCCGCGTTGTCCGCGGCCGGACTGCGGGTCGTCACGTACGACCGTCGCGGTTTCGGGCGCAGTGACCAGCCGCACCGTGGCTACGACTACGACACGCTGGCCGACGATCTGAACGGTGTCCTCACCGAGCTCGACCTGCGCGACGTGTCGCTGGTCGGTTTTTCGATGGGTGGCGGCGAGGTGGCGCGGTATGTCGCCCGGCATGGTCAGGACCGGCTGCACAGTGTGGTGTTCGCTGCAGCCGTCCCGCCATACCTGGCCCGGAGCGACGACAATCCGGACGGCCCGCTGAGCAAGGAACAGGCCGACGAGATGACCGAGAACCTGACAAAGGACCGGGACGGCTTCTTCGACCAGTTCACCACCCAGTTCTTCTCCGCCGACGGGGTCCTCAAGGTGACCGAGGAGCAGCGGCAGGAGGCGATCGCGTTGTGTAGGCAATCGGATCAGAAGGCCGCCCTCGCGAGCATGGAGTCCTTCGGCACCACGGACTTCCGCGACGACTTGCCGATGGTTACCGTGCCGACGCTGGTCATCCACGGCGCTGCGGACGCGGTGGTGCCCTTCGAGGGCTCGGGCAAGCGCACCCACGCGGCGATCGGCCAGTCCGAGCTGGTCCTGGTCGATGACGCTCCGCACGGATTCAACGTCAGCCACGCCGAGCAGTTCAACACTGCGCTGGCCGACTTCCTGACCCGCTGACCGACGGCTCGCGGTCGCCCACAGCGACCGCGAGCATCGTTTCGCCAATTCTTCAAAGGAAGTAGGTCGTGATCATGACAGAAAAGACGAATATCGAGGCTCAGCAACGGTTCGGCGACGCAGTCAACAGTGGATCCTTCGGCACGTTCGCCGAGCTCGTCGACTCCCGCTGCGTCGACCATGATCCCGCGCCCGGCCAGGCTCGGGGCGCGGCCGGCTATCAGGACTTCTTCATCGAACTCCGTACGGCGTTCCCCGACCTGCACCTCGAGGTCGAACACCTCACCGCCGCCGGTGACGACGTGGCGTTCGCCTACACCGTCACCGGAACCCACGAAGGGCAACTGATGGGCCACGCGCCGACGGGCAAGTCGATCAAGATCCGGGGCATGCAGATCAGCCGGTTCAGCGACGGCAAGCTCATCGAACGGTGGGGCAGCAGCGACCAACTCGGCATGCTGCAACAGCTCGGCCTGACGGCGTAGGCGAACCCCTCGTCATAGCCGTGACCGCACGTGCTGGATCAGTCCGATCACGTCGTCGGGCACAAGCCGGCCGATCGCCCCGCTGGAGTACACGCTGACCAGAACCCGGCCTCCGGGGTCGAGCACGAAGCCGGTCGACTGCAGGAACAAAGGGCTCGGGTTGATGAAGGCGCCGATCGCTGCGGCTACAGCGGCCGCGTCTGCTCCGTGTCCGATCGGAAACTGGATGTTGTGTCGTGCGCTGAACTCCTTGGTGGTGGCTTCGTCGTCGACCCAGAGCGCAGCAACCCGGGCGCCGGCGTCCTGGAGCCTCGACTGTGCCCGCTGGAAGGAATTCAGCTGGGCGGTGCAGTAAGGGCACCAGGCGCCGCGGTTGAACAACAGGACGCCGAAGCTGCCGGAGAAGAACTGAGGCACGGCGACCGTTCCGTCCGCGGTGGTGAGAACGAGGGCCGGGAAGTCGTCGCCGGGCTTCAGGAGCGTCATGTCCGTTGGTGACGCGGGCACCGGCGGTCTTACCGGGCCGTAAGCACGCGGTAAGGCGGAATCGGCCGGCACCGCACCCGCACGGCTCTACGGTGAAATTCGGAGCGGCGCCACTGCCACTGCGTACCGGAAGCTGGGCGATCATCGTGAGCACCGTCCCCATCGAGGATCACGCCTTCGTGTCCGACTGCTCGTCGGGGGCACTGATCACCCGGGACGGCTCGGTCGACTGGCTCTGCCTGCCCCGCTTCGACAGCCCGGCCATCCTCGCCCGCCTCCTGGACGACGGCGCCGGGCACCTCCTGCTGCGACCCGCTGACCCCGGTGCCCGGGCGCAACGCCGTTATCTCCCGCACAGCCTGGTTCTGGAGACGATCTGGACCTGCGCGTCCGGGCGAGTCGTCGTCCGCGACGCGATGGCGTTGGGCAGCGACGAGCGGGGACACGATCTGGGGCTGTCTTCGCCGGGAGTGCTGTTACGCCAGGCGGTCGGCGTCGAGGGTGACGTGGAGATGAGTGTCGAGTGGGCGCCCCGGCCGGAGTTCGGCCTTGTCCATCCCCGGCTCGACAGCGTGGCCGGCGGTGTCCGCAGCGCCGGCGGGTCGATCGTCACGCTGTTGTCGGTGAACGCTGCGCCGACGATTTCCGCCGGGGCGGCCCGCGCCCTGGTACGGCTCCGCGCCGGCGAAGTGGTGAGCTTGGCCGTGCAGCACGCCGATGCGTGGGCCGAACCACTGGAGCCGTGGTCGAGTGAGCAGATCGGTCGGCGGATCGCCGATACGCTTCAGGCTTGGCGCAGTTGGTCGGACCTGCATCAGCGCTACGAAGGGCCGCTGCGGGATCTGGTGAACACCAGCGGGCTCGTGTTGCAGGGGCTGACGTTCGCCCGCAGCGGCGCGATCGCGGCGGCGGCCACGACGAGCCTTCCGGAGGGCATCGGGACCGGCCGCACCTGGGACTATCGGTTCGCGTGGGTCCGGGATTCGAGCATGACCATGCGTGGCCTCTGGGTGGCGGCCTGCCCGGACGAGGCCCAGCGTTTCTTCGCCTTCCTGGCTCGGGCGGCCGGCACTCAGCTGGAGCGGGGCCTGCACCTGCAGATCATGTACGGGTTGGGTGGCGAGCGTGATCTGACCGAGCGCGAATTGGACCACGTGGCCGGGTGGCACCACAGCGGCCCCGTCCGAGTCGGCAACGGCGCCTGGCGTCAGCAGCAGCAGGACGTGTACGGGGCCGTGCTGGACGCGGCGTACGTCCTGCGCGATCGGCTCGACCCGTTGGACGCCCCGACCCGGACGTTCCTGATCGCCGCCGTCGAAGCCGCCGCCGCGCGGTGGCAGCTCGAGGATCAGGGCATCTGGGAAATCCGCGGCCCCGCCCGCCGATATCTGCACAGCGCCCTGCTCTGCTGGGTCGCCCTCGACCGGGGCGTCCGGCTGGTCGACGTGATCGGAGCCACCGATCGGGCCGGCCGGTGGACAGAGGTCCGCGACGAGATCCGCGCGGCGATCCTCGCCGAGGGATGGAACGCCGAGATCGGCGCGTTCGCCCAGACTCTCGGCGGCGCGGACCTGGACGCCAGCTCCCTGCTGACGGCGGTGGTCGGCATTCTGCCGAGCGACGATGCACGGCTGCACTCGACGATCGACGCGATCATCGCCGGCCTGTCCGACGAGCAGGGCTTGCTGTACCGCTACCGCGCCGACGACGGCCTGGTGGCCGGCGAGGGCACGTTTCTGCTGTGCACGTTCTGGCTGGTCGAGGCGCTCGCCGCCACCGGGCGTACGACCGAGGCGGAGCAGGTCCTGCGCCGGGCGGCGTCGCACGCCAACGACCTCGGACTGCTGGCCGAACAGGTCGGTGGCGCCGCCGGCACACTGCTCGGCAACTACCCCCAGGCGTTCAGTCATCTCGGGCTGGTCCTGGCCTGTCAGGCACTGGTCACCGCGACCGAGGCGTCGGAGGCCGCATGAGGCGGGCACTCATCATCGGTGGCGTGCTGTTCATGGGGTACGGCGTCATCGGCGCGGTCCTCGACACCGACATCAACCTCGTCGGCGTTCCGATCTTCCTGATCGCCGTGCTTATCCTGCACGACGGGATCTTCCTCCCGCTGGTGATCGGCGCCGGCGCGCTGGTCAACCGGTTCATCCCGCGGCCGTGGCGCGGAACCGTCCGTACGGCCGGCATCCTCAGTCTCGCCGTCTGCGTGGTCGCTCTGCCGCTGGTCCTGGGCTTCGGCCGGTCCGCCGACAACCCGTCGCTGCTGCCCCGCAACTACGAAGCCGGTCTGGTCGGCATCCTCGCCCTGGTCTGGCTCGTGTCCCTGGGGCATCGGCGGGCTCGCATCTACGGCACGCCGGTGTGGATAGGCAGCATTTCCGGACTGGTCACCGGGCTGATCGTCGGGTCGTTGCAGGCTCGGCAGGGAATGATGGCGATCGACGCCACCGGGCTGTCGCCGGGAGTTGGCTCCGCCTTCGCCGTGACCGTCCTCGGTAGCGTCATCGTCGGATCGTTCCTGCGTTACCGGCCGCACCGCTTGCCCGCGCTGATCACTACCGGGGTGCTGGCCGGTCTGTTGTGGTGGGCGGTCGAATGGCTGACGGTGCTGCCCGTGTTGGCCGGCCACCGGGTCACCTGGTCACTCTCCGACGCCCAGGCCGCGTTCGGCTTCCTGATCGGGAGCATGATCCAGAGCGCGACGACGGCTGTCCTGGTACATCTCGTCTCTCTGAGTCGGGCGTCCAAAGTAGCTGCCGTACGCCGGGCGGACGGTGCCCCGGCAGCCGGCGTCGAACGCAAGCGAGTCGTCATCGTCGGCGGCGGTTTTGCCGGCGTGAGCGTCGCCCAGCGGCTGGAGCGCCGGCTGTCTCGTCGCGACGACGTCGAGGTCGTCCTGGTCAGCGACAGCAATTATCAGCTGTTCACACCCATGCTTGCCGGGGTGGCCGCGGGCACCCTGCAGGAGCGGCATATCGGCGCGCCCTTACGGTCCACGATTCCGCGAACCATCTACCGGCACGCCGCACTGGAGTCGATGGACGCAGGGCGACGGCAGATCAAAATCCGTCCGGAAGGGACCGAGTCCGTCACCCTCGCCTATGACCACCTGGTTCTGGCCGTCGGATCGGTTCCGGATTTCCGTGACCTGCCCGGTGTGCGGCGGCATGCACTGCCGCTCAAGACGTTGGCCGACGCGGTCCGGCTACGCGCCCACATCATCCGGCATTTGGAACTGGCCGATGTGGACAGCGACGCGGCCGACCGCCGTCGTCGGCTGACCGTCGTGGTCGCCGGTGGTGGTTTCGCCGGAGCGGAGCTGATCGGCGAGATCCGCGACATGGCGCATGGCCTGCACAACCTCCGTGTTCTCGAGGCCGTCGCGGAGCTGGTCGGCCCCCGCCTCGATCCGGCCGAGTTCCGTTTCGTTCTGGTCCATGCGCAGGATCGGATCCTCCCCGAATTTCAACCCCGGCTGGCCGCCCTGGCGCTGCGGCGGCTCCGGGACAAGGGCATCGAGGTCCGGCTGACCGCCCGCGTCGCCGAGGTCGCCGAGGACCGGGTGATCCTCAACGACGACACCGTCATCGACGCGGCCACGGTGGTGTGGACAGCCGGGAATGCACCGAACCCGCTCGTCCGGCGGCTCGGCCTGGACCTGGAACACGGGGGACTCGCCTGTGAGCCGACGATGCGTGTCCGGGGGCAGGAACACGTGTGGGCGCTGGGCGACTGCGCGGCGATTCCCAACCCGGCCGGCCCGGAACAGTTTTACCCGCCGACCGCGCAGCACGCCGTCCGGGAAGGCGCGGCGGTGGCCGACAACATCGTCGCGGTGCTCGACGACCGGCCGCCCCGGCCGTTCCGATTCCGGACGATCGCCCTGCTGGTCACGCTGGGCCATCAGGACGGTGCGGCGCAGATCGGCGGCCGCGTGCTGTCCGGCCGGCTGGCCTGGGCGCTGTGGCGGGGGATCTATCTGGCCAAACTTCCAAGCCTGGAAAGGCGGGTTCAGGTGGCCCTCGACTGGTCGCTCGAGCTGTTCTTCCCCCGGGACGCCGTCCTCACCGAGCCCGCCCGCGATGACCGGCCGTACGAACCCTCGGCGCGGTCCTCGTGAGCGTCGACAGCGCCCCCGACGTCGAAACGCCCCTACCCCGTGAGCGGGCCGGGGCAGTGCCGCCGCACGTCGCCGCGATCCAGGGCGCCGTGGCCGGGCTGATCGGCGGTTTCGTCTACGGCGCCTCACCCGGCCAGTCGCAACTCTTTCCACAGCTCGCCCGGATGGTCGGCGCCCACACCACGGCAGCGGGATACGCCGTCCACCTCACCGTGGCGGTGATCCTGGGTGCGGGTTTCGGAACACTGGTGCGGGCCAGGCGGAGCGAGCCCGGCGAATACCTGTTCTGGGGACTCGCCTACGGCATGTTCTGGTGGTTCGTCGGCCTGCTGACTCTCTTCCCGTTGTGGTCACGAACCGCATTGGGCTGGAGTATCGGCGCGGCCCAGGCGGAGTTCCCGTACCTCCTCGGTCATCTGCTCTACGGCGCCTGCACGGCGGTGGTCCTGATCGCCCTGCAGGCTTCCCGGACTCGACAGGGGGCGGCGGGGCCGATCGCCGGCCGACTGGTCCGGGGCGCCGTGGCCGGCGTGATCGCCGCGTTGACGCTGTCCGTAGCCGTCGACCCGCTTCCGGTGATCGCCGGCGGCCGGAACGGGCTGCTGCTCGTGGGAGCCGGCGCGGGGGTCGGCTTCGCCGTGCTCCATCCGCAGACGACGCCGGCGACCGGCCCGGCCGCGGCGCGTGGCCTTGGCCTGGGTTTTCTGATCTGGCTCCTCGTTCCCCTCACCACGGTGCCCCTTCTCGGCGACGGTCGCCTGATGTGGTCCGTCGGCTTGGTACGCCCCCTGTTCCCGCAGCTCATCGCCTGTCTGGTGCTGGGCGCCGGGGTCGGTGCGGTGTCGTCGTGGCTGGCCGGGGCCGGCCGGTTCCTGTTCGCCGGGCCGGCCGAACGCGCCGACGACGAAAGCCTCGGAGCCCGTACGCTGCAAGCCGTGGCCCGAGGTGGCGTCGCGGGTATTGCGGGTGGCCTCATCTTCACCGTCGTGATGGTGCAGATCGGCTATCTCGGCACGGTGGCCCGACTCGTCGGCTCGACGTCACCGGGTGTGGGACTGGCCGTACACCTCATCATCTCGGTGATTCTGGGCTCGACCTATGGCCTGTTCTTCCGGCGGCAGAGCGACGACCTGGCGTCGGGCATCGGCTGGGGGGTCTCGTGGGGGTTCCTGTGGTGGATCCTCGGCGCGCTGACCGTGCTCCCCGTCTGGCTGGGCGCAGACCCGCAGTGGACTGCCGCCGACGCCGCGGCCGCCTTCCCCAGCCTCATCGGTCACCTCGGCTTCGGTGCCGCGCTGGGTGCCACGTTCTACGTGCTGGAAGCCCGCCACGACCCGTGGTGGATCACCGCCGCGGCGCCCACCTCCGTCCAGCAACGGGTCCTCGACCAGACCCGTCAGGCCGCCGCGGCCGCACCCGCCGTGTGGGCCCTCAACGCGCTCATCGCCGTGACAGTGACGGTGCTCCTGCGGACCTGAGCAGCTCCGTGCAGGTCAGCGCCGTTACCGGCGGTTCAGCATGGTCGACAGCGGATTGCTGCTCCCATTTGCTCCTAGCGCCGCCGGATCTGGTCGCCAGGAACCGCACGCCGGCGGGCACGGCAATCACCCCCGGGTCGAGGTGGTGCGGCGCGTTGTCAGTGCACGCGGGGTTGGGTGCGTCCCCGGCGGGCGACCGACAGGCGGATACGGGCGTGGGCGTCGTCGCGGCCCAGGACGGTGCGCAGGTCAGCGGCGATGGTGTCGGCGGCGGTGATGACGTCGCTGAGCTCGGCGCGGGGGTCGATCGTGGCGGTCAGTGCGACGACGAGTTCACCGCGGTCGCGCAGGACTTTGCTATGCGCGGTGCGGATTCCGGGGGCGTCGGCGAGTACGTCGGCGGCGGTCGTGGCCGGCCCGGACGGGTCGATCCGTAACCGTCCGGCGCGACTCGAACCGGGCAGTGCCAGGGTGCTGACTCCGCGGCGGGGTAGGTGGGCGATCAGCCACCACAGGCCGAGCAGTACGAGCAGGGCGCCGACGGCGCCGGAGGCCCAGGGCCACCAGCCGGTGTTGAGCAGGTCGGAGGTTTTCTGGGTGGAGACCTGTTTCGGGAACTGTGGCCAGAGCCGGCGTAGCCCGCCGTTGTACCAGGCGGCAGCCCCGATCCCGGTGACGAACAAGGTGGTGCCGAACAGGATCGTGAGGAGGCGGTCGAGACCCAGGACGATGCGGCGCATCAGTTTCCTTCCCGGCGCTGCCAGTGCGGGCGGACCCGGACGGTGATTTTCGGGAGGCTGCTCAGTGGGACAACCGCTGCCTGACGGTGTCTCGGACCACGTCGGCGACACCGTCGCGGTCGGACTCGACGGTGACGGCGATCTTGCGGCGGCTGGCGACCGTGCTGGCGGCCAGCACCCCGTCGACGTCGTCGGCGGCGGCCGACGCCAGCCGGGCGATGTCGCGGGTGTGCAGGAACACCCCGGTCTGTGAAGTGACCGCCAGCGTCTTACGAGAACGGGGCCGCAGTGCGGTGATGATCAGCCATACCCCGACCAGAGCGATGCCGACCCCGGCGGGGATCATCCACCACTCCGCGGTAACACGGTCCAGACCGTCGACCATCGCGGCGGTCCAGGTCCGGCCTGGCCGGGTGTCGGTACGGGCGATGGTGTCGTGCAGCAGGACCACACCGATCCCGGTCACAATGATCGCCATGACCGGCCCGACCAGTCCGATGCGCCCGGCGCCGGTCTGCTGCCGGGCACCTTTCATCACCGGACCGCCGGTACCAGCTGCGTCAGCCGTCGTGGCCGCGTTGACAGAAGGGGGGTGGGTCATTGGACTCTCCGGCGCGCAGGTGCGGTGACACGCACGATGTTGGCGATGCTCACGTCGACCGCGTCGACGCGCAGCCCGGCCAGGCGCTGCAGCTGATCGGTGACCGCTTGGCGGACCTGCGCCCCCAGCTGCGGCGCGGACACCGGCCACCGGCCGACGACCTCGACGTCGGCGCGGACCCGGCCGCCGGCGACGTCGCAGTCGACACGCGGATAGCTGCGCCCGAGGGCGTTGTTCAGCTTGTTGGTGGATTGCTCGGCCGGTGCCACCCCAGGTACGCCCAGCGTGGCGGCCTCAGCGATCCGTTGCGCCGCACGGTCCTGAGTGACCAGGGTGCCCCGCTCGCCCGGGTCGGTGTCTCCACCACGTTGCGACTCGGTGCCGGGTTCGGCGACGTCCAGGGCGGGGGCGTCAGCCACGGCTGCGTCCCGGGATCAGACCGGCGAGGTTGATACGACCCTCCAGGTGCGCGCCGATGAGGTAACCGACGGCGGCGAACAGGATCGCGAGCAGGAACCACCCGAACCCGGCGAGCGCGGCGATCAAAGCGAGCAACAACCCGGCGAACAAGCCAGTGGTGGACGAAGACATGAGCACTCCGGACAAGAGCAGAAAGGACGCAATGAGGGGCGCGGCCGTCGACAGCGCCGCCACCACCGCCACGGAGCTGCCGAGAGCCGCGGAGGAGTCAGGCGGCGGCGACGTCCTCGATGTAGACGTGCACCGGTGTCGCCACCAGCGCAGCGACCGCGGCATGGATCAACTCGGCGGTGTCTCCGACCGGTTGCTGCCCGGCGACCACGACATGCACCTCGATCAGGTCATCGCCGAGTTTGACGCCGGTCACCCGGCGGCCGGGAAGATAGGTGGCAACCTCCCCGAATCGGCCGGCGTGCATTCGCGCCACGTCAGGCACCGCCAGCACCCGGGCGACGATGTTGTCGGCTGTCGTCGGCACCGGGTCGATCACCGTCCCCGACCATGGTGTCGGCGCGGCTACCGGGTCGGCCACCACCGGCACCGGCACCGGCACGGGAACGACGACAACGTCCGGTTCAGCGTCACGTAGTGGATTCGGGCGGCCGGATCCTTCTGTCGGCAGCCTCGAGCCGGACCCGGTGACGTCGGGCTGTGGGAGGTCGCCGGGTGCCGTGCTCACTGCACCCGCGGGGTGCGGTCGGCGTCGTCGTCCTGCTCGTCGTCCTCGGGCAGGTGGATGTCGGCGACCGAGATGTTCACCTCGGTGACCTCAAGCCCGGTCATCCGCTCGATCGAGGTGATCACGTTCCGGCGGACGCCGGCGGCCAGATCGGCGATGGCCACGCCGTACTCGGCGATCATGTCGATGTCCACCGCCGCCTGGGTCTCGCCGACCTCGACCGACACACCCTGCGAGTGGTTGACCCGGCCGCCCGGAATCCGCTCCCGGACCGCACCCAGCGCCCGCGACGCGCTACCACCCAGGGCATAGACGCCGGAGACGTCCTTCGCGGCGATGCCGGCGATCTTGCTCACCACCGTGTCCGCGATGGTCGTCGCACCCTGTGCGGTCTGCAGCCCCTGCTGCTCCCGCTGCTCCCGTGAGGCGATGCCGCCGCTGCGCAGGCCGGGCTTGGCCGGAGCAGAGGTGGTCGTGATGGAGTCAGTCATGAATTTCTCCTCGCATGTGTGATCTACCCGGAGCCAGGCGCACCCGGGCGGCAGCGCTCGCCGACCGGGCGGCTCACCGCGGTGTCACAGAGTTAGAGGCTCACAACCACAAAATCTTCGTGGGTCAAAGCCGGTGATCCGGGTCACATCGCCTACGATCACCGCTGACAAGCCACGGAACTGGGCACGATCACCCACGACGCTTTCCGGACAGCGCAGGCCGACACGGGAGGCTTGACGGTGCACAAGCCGACGCACGCTGACCCGCCATCTTCGGCCGGTGTGCTCCAACCCAGCGACGAAGCGCTGACCCGGCGAGCCCGGCTCGGCGACCGTGACGCCTTCGCGATCATTGTGACCCGGTACGGCCCCGCTCTCCATCGGTTCGTATCCCGGCTGCTCGACGAACCCGCCGACGTCGAAGACGCCCTGCAGGAAACGTTCCTCGACGCGTGGAAGGGACTGGCCGGGTTCCGCGGCGACTCCTCCCTGCAGACCTGGCTGTTCACCATCGCCCGCCGCCGCGCCCATACCCACCGCAAACACTTCCCCGCCTTCGGCAGCCGACCCCACGTCCCGTTGGACGAGGTCGCCGACCGGCTCCCTGCTCGCAACGCCGATCCCGCCGGTCGGTTCCAACACCTGGATCTGCTCGACGCGCTCGACGCCGCTCTGCGCATGTTGCCCCCACGGCAGCGATCCGTCTGGATTCTGCGTGAGATCGAGGACTTCACCTACGCTGACATCGCGACGGTGATGGCAATCAGCTCCGATGCGGCCCGCGGACTACTCGAACGAGCCCGCACCACCCTGGCGATCACGATGAAGGAGTGGCGGTGACCATCAACCCGAACGACGACCTGCTCGGCCGAGCCACCCAACTCCTGCGCCAGCACACCGACGCCGGCTGGACCGCCATCAGCGGTGACATCCTGCACCGCGCGATGCGCGCTTTCCGGCCCTCAGAACCGGTCCGAGGGCGCCACCAGCACGGTGACTTCTTCGTCGCCAGCGACGTCTTGGTCACCCGGCTGCGGCAAGCCGTCGACACCATCGCCCAGGGTGCCACCACCCGCATCACGTGCGCCACCGACGACGAACACCTCCTCACCGACCTCACAATTCAAATCATCGCGGCCTACGGCACCCCTCTACTCGCCCTCGCCACGCAGTTCCACGACGTCGCCGCGCGCACTCTGGTCACGGAACTCGGCGAACTGGCACCCGACAGCAGCGCCGTCCACACCCACGTCCACATTGCCGACGTCACCGACGATCCTCGCGACCTCGTCTGAACCGAGGGAAGACCAGCCATCATTGCGAAGCCAAACGGGGCTGTGGATTCAACGGTGTCTTCGGCCTGACCCGCCGGGCTGAGCCAACCGCCGGCCGTATCAACTGGACGTCAGCATCGGCTCGACGACCAGCTGCGCTCGTCGACACGCCGCCGGGCGCTCACAATGCCGGGCATCGACAGAAACAGTCACCCGGCGGCGTGCCTCAGGTCGAACCGGCCGGCAGCCGCCTGCCAGGCTCCGACCCGCTGGCTTACCGGCAGCGTCATGCCGTCGAGTGCGGCATCTACCGCGTCGTACGCCATCGCGGCATCGTGACCACGTCCGCGCACACCGTCGGTCGGGACATGAACGCCGTCCGGCATGCCCCTGTGTCGTGCGCGAGCCGGCGTCTGGTCGATCAGGAGGTGTAGATGTACTCCACTCCAGCAGCGGGAGTGAGCCAGCGATAGGTGATGACCCACGCGGAGGGGGCGTTCATTTCGGCGACATAGATGCGGTCGCCGGATACCTGCTCGACCCAGGCGGCGTGACCGGTCGGTGCGGCCGCGCCGTTCTGTCCGGGCTGGAAGACCGCGAGGCTGTTGACGCGGGGGAGGGAACTGACGGTCCAGCCGTTGGCGGCTGCGCTGCCGGCGAGGTACTTGGCGTCGCCGAAGGCCTTCGGGTAGACGCCGGTGAGCTGGTGGAAGCGGTCCATGACGTAGTAGACGCAGGAGCCGCTTATCCCTTCGTTGTAGGTGATGGTCGCACCGCGGGCGGCGGCCGGCGTGGACGGGGTAGCCGTGACGGGTGTCGGCGTGCTCACGGGCGTGGTCGGTGCCACGACCGGGGCGCTGGGTGTGGTTACGGGAGTGCAGGTTGCCTCACTGCGGACGAGGCGGTTGTAGCCCGGTGTGTTGGTGTAGTAATCCGCGATGTATCCGGTGACCGGTGAGGTGATGTGGTGCCACACGCTGTTGCCGTGGACACTACGGCCCCGGATGCCGCAGCCGATGGTCACGGAGGTGCCGTCGGCCAACGTGGCGATCGAGGCGGTGGTGTTGCCGGGGTCGCTGACGACGCGTGAGCCGGCGCCTGCCGTGCCGGTTACCTGGTACGCGGTGGTGACGGCGGCCTGGGCGGGAACGGCCGAGCTGACGGCTGCACCGGCGGCAAGGGCTCCGACGGCGAGCACCCGGGTCAACTGGCGGCGGCGGCTGGCGGGCTTGGTCGGGATCGCGTCCGTGTGCAGGTTCGTCATTCAGCGTCCTCCTGGTCCGGGCCGGATCAGGTGATCCGTGCGGCCCATTCAGGTTGTCGACGCAGCAGTGCAGGCACGGGTCTGCGTGTGGTGCCGGCTGGTTGCCTCGGCGCCATGGGTTGAGCCATCATCAAGATCGCTCGCCGTCAGGCTTTCTACGAGGTGCCTCGGCCGGCACGCCGAGCCCGCCGCAATGCCACCTCAATCGGCGCCCGCTGAGTTGTGGCTCCGGCCTAGGTCTCGGTCGCGGTGCGCTGGTAGTCGCGCTGCAGCGACTCACGTTGCTGCTGGCCGGTTCTTGTGGCGTTCGGTGGTTCGTCGGCGAGGCCTGGTTCGAGATCAGCGGCGTGGGGCTACGTCTGTCGGACGATTGGCCAGCATCTGCTCACTGCTCGACGGGATGCCGCCGCCCGGCGCCGCCCTCAACCGCGCGTTGCGCACGGTCAGGGTGATCCCGGTGAGGTGGTTTCGGATGCTGCCGCATTTGTCCGGCCATGCTCGAGCAACTGGTACGGCAGGCGTGGGACACGTCGAGCGCAACGCGAACGAGCCGATCACGGCCAGATCAAGCGCCGGCTCGGACCGATGCGCGGACGGCAGAGTGATCGGGCCGCGAGGTGGTGATCGCCGGCCACGCTTTCGTGAAGGATCGGCGCCGGGTCCGATCCGAGCCGCCGTCGGTGCGTGCCCGGTGCTGCGGCTCGCTGTGGCGTTTACCGAAATCGCCCGAGCGATCGGACAACAGCGCATTTTGGGCTCAGATTGTCACCGGATCTCTCAACGCAACGGCGCACGTTGAGAAATCAAAGCCGTCGAAGATGTTTCGGCATGGATATTTTCATATCTTGAAATACCAGTCCGATGTTGAGGACGAAAGAAGACGATTGAGGGGCCGCGCCCGGATACGGTGCGACCCCTCAATCGTTTTTCCCTACCGCACTGTGGTCCCGTCAGGACAGGACCTGCAGAGCACTACTCAGTTGGAGCGGTAGTTGTTGTTGTCGCCCCCCCGGTCATTGTCGTTGCCCCGGCCGTTGTCGTTGCCCCGGCCGTTGTCGTTGCCACGGCCGTTGTAGCTGTCGCCACCGTTGCCGTTGTCACGGCCCCAGTCACCCGGACGCCCCCAGTTGCCCAGGTCACCCCAGCCGCCGTGGTGGCCCCAGCCGTCGAACCCGGCACCCTGCCAGATGTCACGCTGGACAGTCAGCGCGACCCATCCACGGCGCGGGCCGAAGCGAACCCGGCTGCACTCGAAATCGAGGAAGCGGCTGCGCGCTTCGCTGATGTTCGCCGCCCGGAAGCAGGCGTTCGCAGTACGGAAGTAGGCGATGGTCCGCCCACGGTCGGCGGCCGAGGCCGTCGCCGAACTGGCGTGCGGGACGCTGGGGGTCGAGGTCGACGCGAACGCCGGGCCGGTGCCGATCGTCGCACCGGCGGCCACGGCCATTCCGGCCATGGCGAGCACGCGTGTTGCCTTGTTCATGTTGCTATCCACTTCCAATCCAGTTCATTGGCTGACGGGATTGACTATAAGGTCCGGACAGAATTTGCTCGGGAAACACACAGACACGATTAGGTGATTGGCCGAGAAGCGGTAGCCAGTTGTGAAAGGTGAAGAGTGATACCGTCTCGCCTTCCGCTGTCAAATCATTTCCGTGACTGTTAAGCGCGCTCGCTGGTTGTCATGACGTCACTTAAGTCTGCCGCTGAATTTCCAGATCATGAGTTACCGGTCCTGCACTATCAGAAGAGCGGCAATCGCGACTGAGTCTTTGGACTCGTTGCAGACTCGGCCGGCCGCCGAGGCGTAACTCGGTGAAATTTCCGGTGTGACCAGGGGTGGGAGGCTGCGCCCACGTACAGCTCACGTTCACACACCGTTGCCCGTTAGGGTAAAATTAGCCCGTTTTGGCGCGTCATCGCCGTCTCAATGCCCGCCGTCGCTGAGCATGAGACTGGCGGCCAGACCCGAACCGGTGGGTGAGGCCGCAGCCCATACTCCACACCGGTTCGGGAGTTTCGTTGACTCACTGTTGCGGCGGGTGCTGACCCCGGTGACCCGGCTGGCGGATGTGGTGAAGAGGCCAACGCCGTACGAGTTGTTGTCGCTGGCGTCCGGATTAGTGACGCGATTGCCGGAAGAGTCGGCCGGAACCACGCCGGCGTCGAACCCGCGGATTGTCCCGCCGGTGATGGTGACACCGCGGTAACCCTGGACATCGTCACATTCATCCTAGACTGCCCTGCTGACCGAACGCGGCCGATCGAAGCTGGCGCAGTGTGTCGTCGATTCGAGCTGGCCGGTGCGCCGGGCCGCGGACCGGCGCACCCTTTAAGCACCAGATGGGACCAGACAGCTCGGCTGTTCAATCCTGAGGGCGTTTGTCGTACTGACGGCAAGGCGGGTACGGCGAGAGCCACGTCCGCGGAGATGGCTGGTTGCGCGGGCGTGGGATGAGATTTAGAACTGCTGGAAAGGTACGGATCCGGTCAGGATGCCGTGGGCGACCTCGGTGAGTTTCAAGTTGTTGGCGCGGGCGTAGTTCCGGATGCGGGCGAAGGCGTCGTCGACGCGGATGCCTACAGCTTGGGCGACGGCTCCTTTGGCCTGTTCGATCACGATCCGGCTGTTCAACGCGCCTTGGAGTTGCTCGGTGAGGACTTCTCCGTGGCGGATGACCCGCTCTTGGAGCAGAGCGATGCAGGCGAGGTCGGCCAGGGCTTGCATGACGGGGATGTCGGTGTCCTCGAAGTCGCCGCCCTTGGTCGCTCCGAAGACGTTCATCGCGCCGATGACTTGCCGGCGCAGCCGTAGCGGGAACGCATGGACCGATTGGTAACCGGCCGTAACGGCTCGCGGAGCGAATCGCGGCCACCGGTCACCGGCAGCGTCGAGGTCCCCGTCGCTGACCGCCCGGGCGGTGTCGAACGCCTCCAGGCAAGGGCCTTCCTGATTTTGCAGCTGGAACAGTTCGAGCAACTCGACGTTCTCGTCGGACCCGGCCATGAACTGCAGCCGGCCCTGCGGGTCGGCCAGGAGGATGCCGACCGCGGCGGCGTCGACCACCGCGGCCGCCCGTTCGGTGAGCATCTGCAGGAAATCGGTCAGGTCGAAATCGTCGACCAGGGTGTCAGCCACCTCGACGAAGATCTGTGCTATTCGTTGCGGGGAAGCCGTGGTCATGTCAACCTCCTAAGCGTCCCGCCGGACAAGTCAGGTGCGTCTGTCACCGGTCTGCATCCAACCGCAGCCGGCGGCCGACGACGTCACGGGCCACCTCACTGATACGGCGGTTCTCCGCGTAAGCGTAGGCCCGCATCCGGACCATGGCTTCGTCGAGGCTGACCCCAAGTTGCACCATCAGCATCCCCTGGGCTTGGAACAGCTCCGCGCGGCCGCCCACACCCTGGTCAAGATCACTGGATTCATGGTGGTGGCCGTGTTGCTCGTGCTGGTCCAGCAGGGCGTCCACGGTGACCTCACCGATCAGCACAGCCTGCTGGATCTCGTGAGAGTGCAGAGGCCCGGAGCGGTCGCGGAAGACGTCCAGCACGCCCAGCCGGGCCGCGCCGACCTGCAGCGGGAAGGCGAACACGGCCTGAACGCCGCGGTCGTGCACGGTCGGGGCGTAGGCCGGCCACCGGGTCATCGCCCCGCCGGCCAGGTCAGGGATCAGGACCGGACGCCGAGACGCGAAAGCATCGATGCAGGGCCCTTCACCCAAGGTGAACTGCAATTCCTCCAGGCGTTCCGCATCCGGGTCCGACGCTGCGCAAATTCCGCGGACGCTGTTGTGGGCCATCATGCTGGCCCCCGCCCCGGAGGCGTACAGAGTCCGCACCGCGACCTGACATACCCGGTGGAGCAACCCGGCCGTAGCGCTCATCCCTGCCGCATCCGGCCCGTCGGTGATGAACGCTTTGACCTGGGCGTACTGCCGTTCCAACTCAGTCATGGCCGGCCGCCGCACGCAGCAGATCGTAAACCGCGACAGGGGTGGGCGCACGCCAGTAAGCGATCCGCATGGTTGCACCTTCCGTAAGGTGCCACCAGGGACCAGGGCGGCGACAACGCCCAACCTACGCCCTGCGTTTGGCAGAAAACCCTCGCCGGCCGCGTTAACCAGAAGTTGACGACCCGCACCGTGCACGTCGTTCCCGGGCGTTTATAGTCGAAACCACGGCGAGTTTCGCCCTGCCCCAGACTTCGGCATGACGGTTTCCACCTTCGGAGGCGGACCATGCCCATCGGCGGCAGTTCAGGCTTTACCGTCAGCGTTGCCGTCTCCGCCGACCGGCGTCGAGCCACCGTCTGCCTGGCCGGCAACATCGACATCGACACCCGGCGGCAGCTGGCCAACGCTATCGACCAGCTCGCCCAGGCCGTCCCCGCGACCGTCGACATTGACGTCGCCGCCGTTGAGTTCGCCGGTTCCGTGTTGCCCAACTTCCTGGCCCGGCTCTACGGCGCGCTACCTGCCTCGTCCAGGCTTACCGTCTCCCATCCGGCACCGCCTGTCCGCCTCGTCCTCGACTTGACTGACATGGCAGAAATCGTGAAAATCCAACCGGCCTTTGCATGGTAGGCAGATGGGCCACATTAGACACCACGACCACTCGGCTCAAGACAGCGCAGCCGCAAAGGCCCTGAGTTCTACCCAACTTCTGAACTGGAACGAAATCTTCGAGGCGGACGTGTCACCAACGTCCTGAGACGGAACTGCCACGCACGTCAGGAGACTCGGCACCGAGGACGAGCTGTTCCCGGCAGCGGTCCCGGACCATGGTTCTCGCTCGGTTGGGAGCCCCGGGAACTCAGTCTGCGGTACGCAGAATTCGTTATTCCAGCCGGCCGTTACGGGTAGTTACCCGCAGAAGGCCCCTCGGTCTCCTCAGCCGGTGCCCGTGCTCGCCCATCCATGGCCGGGGATTTCCGGTGCGCGGGCGCGGCGCGGCAGCCCGTGCGGACGCGTGCTGGGTGCCGATCGCGCCGGGGTTGACACCGCACGGACTACGGCACACTTACACGACCATGATGATCGAGCTGCACACCCCGGCCCGGCTGATGGACGCTCAGATGGGCCACGCGGACGGCTCGGTGCAGGCGCTGTACTCGCACGTCACCGAGGGGATGATTCGCGAACTGCTCGACGGGCTGACCCAGAAGCGGGATGGAGCCCTGGCCGAGCGGAGGCTGTTGAACCCCGGTTCTCCGGTCGCCGCGCTTGATCGGTTGCTGAGGGGGATGGAGAAGTAAGCGAGATGGAGCCGTCAAGATCGTCTCCAAAACCTTTCCAGATCTTGGCCAGAGACGACGGCGTCTGCCGTGCACGGTCAGTCGGGCATTACGGTGGACCATGAGGATCTCCGGTTGGTGGTGAGCGTCGCAACTCCCACCTCGCCGGAGGTCTTCTCATTTCTCAAGCCGCCACGCCGCGTCAACAACGCTCATGGGCACTACAACTAGCTGGGCCAGCGAGCTGGACTCGTACGCCTCGTCGAGGATCTTGTCGAGGTTGACGGATACGGCCATCGGTTGCTCCCGATGGTTGTGCGCTGACCGGGACGTGATCAGGCCGGTTCGAGCCGAAGACGGCACAGTCCCCAGGTCTCCGTGAAGGATCCAGGTCGCACGACCTTTGCGTGTTTCGCAAGCTTCGGATAACGCACTGTGATGCTGTAATGACGCGTGGCCGTCGGGGTGACGACCGTGTAGGTCCACCTTCTTCAGAGTCTGGTTGAGCGTCGCGGCAGAATGGGGTGCCAACAGGATGCAGTACAAGATCGCGCGGCGGTGCGCCGGCGAGTTCGTGGGAACGTTCGCGCTGGTGTTGTTCGGCTGCGGGTCGGCGGTCATCTCAGCAGGGTTTACCGGTCCCGATGAGGCTCGGCTGGGTGTGGGTTTCCTTGGGGTGGCGTTGGCGTTCGGGCTCACCGTGATGGTGATGGCGTACGCGTTCGGGGCGGTGTCCGGGGGCCACTTCAACCCTGCGGTGACCATTGGCGTCGCGGTGGCCGGCCGGTTTGGGTGGCGCGATGTGCCTGCTTACGTGGCCACGCAGGTAGTGGCCGCTGTTGCGGCGGCGGCGACGCTGCTGGCCGTGGCCTCCGGGCGGCCTGGGTTTGATGCGGTGGGTTCGGGGTTTGCCAGCAACGGCTACGGCTCGCGGTCGCCTGGCGGTTACAGCTTGACGGTGTGTGCGTTCGCTGAGGTGCTGCTGACGGCCGTGTTCGTGATGGTGATCCTGGCGGTGACGGGTCCTGAGGCGAACACGGCGACCGCGCCGGTGACGATCGGATTGTGCCTGAGCGTCATCCACCTGCTGAGTATTCCGGTGACGAACACGTCGGTGAACCCGGCGCGGTCCATCGGTCCGGCGTTATTCGCCGGCGGTCCGGCGATGTCGCAGCTGTGGCTGTTCGTGACCGCTCCATTGTTGGGGGCGGTCCTGGCCGGGCTGGTGTATCCGCGGGTGTTCACCGGCCGTACTGGCACGCCCGGCGGGGGGACCGACCACTGGGGCGGTCGCATCGACCTCGTTGATCGAAGGTTGCTGGTTCGGCACGAGTTTCGCTGGTGCCGGCTGAGGCATAGCTGTCATGACCCTCGATGAGGGGGTCTTATGTCTGAGCGTCATACCGTCATTCGCACTGTGCACGATCTCAGCGCCGCGGTTTGGGCGGGCGGTTCGCTGATGGGGGCGGTCGGGTTGAACGGTGCGGCAGCCACGGCAACGACAGCAGCGAACGGACCCGAGTCGCGTCGATCGGTTGGGCCCGGTGGGCGCCGGTGTCGGCGGCGATCGGTGCGCATTTGATCGGCGGGGTCGGTTTGCTGGTGGCCAACAGCGGCCGGGTGCGTAACCAGTCCGGGGTGACCGCGAACACGGTGGCCAAGTCGGTGCTGACCGTGGCCGCACTGGGCACGACCGCGTACAGCGGTGTGCTGGGGGCGAAGATCGCCAAAGCGGGACCGGTGAGCAGTGACGGGGTGACCGAGCCTGCCAGCACCACCCCGGATGAGGTGGCAGCTGTGCAGAAGCAGCAGCGGATCCTGCAGTGGGCTACCCCGGTGCTGGTCCTGGCGATCATCGCGCTGGGCTCGCAGCAGGGAGAACAGCAACGCCCGACGCAGATCGCCGGCGGCTTGATCGACCGGATCGGCCAGCTCACCAACTGCTGAACCCGACCACATGACCCTCGGCCTTGTTGCGAATACGCGAAAGGGGCGTCGCGCTCTGACACCGGGCCACCCTGCCCTGCCCGACCGCGTTGATGACGTCACCACACCGTCTACATGAGAACTTCTCAAACACCAACTAAAGCCCCGTGTACGCCGGGCCGGTTGAGGTCAGTCTCATCTTCCGCGGCTGGGCAGCGAACTTCCGCTAGGGTGGGCGCGTCCAGCCCGGCACGCATCAGGAACCTGGATCGGAGATCGTCTTGAGTTCCAGCCATGAGTTTACCGTCGACGGCGTACGGCAGGTTTATTACGTGGCGGGCGACGGTCCGGTGTGCG
This sequence comes from uncultured Actinoplanes sp., assembly GCA_964236515.1. Lineage (GTDB taxonomy): Bacteria > Actinomycetota > Actinomycetes > Mycobacteriales > Micromonosporaceae > Actinoplanes. Next base: position 45,174 of record CAXSDA010000031.1, on the reverse strand, counting down.
TCGCGCATGCCGGCGGTCCCGGTTTGGACTTCGGCTACCTCCGGTCGGCCGAGCTCGAGCAGCATTTCACCATGGTGTACCCAGAGCCAATCGGTACGGGCACCTCCGGCCGCCTTGCCGCCCCGGCCGATTACCTGCTCGACACGTACGTTCGCTTCTTCACTGCCTTGGTCGACCGGCTCGCAGAGCCGCGGGTGCATGTCCTCGGACACTCGCACGGCGGGTTCGTCGCTCTGCGCTATACGCTCGAGCACCCCGATCGGGTCGCGGGCCTCATCCTGTACGACACGTCGCCGGTCACCGGGCCCGACTTCTGGGCCGCGGCGGAAGACGGAGCGGCCGCCTATCCGGACCAGTACCCGGACGAGCCGGAGGCCGCCGCCATCCCGGCGGCGTTTGAGCGGTCGATGGCAGCCACGAACGACGAGGAAGTCAGCGCCGGGCTGCGAGCCGTGATGCCGCTGTACTTCGCCGACTACTGGCGCCGACGCGTGGAATACGCCCCGTTTGTGAATAGCCTGCAAGCCTGGTTGGCGCCTGCTAGTGCGGAGGACCCGGCGCCGTTCGACCTGCGGCCCCGACTGGCCGAGATCACCGCACCTACCGTGGTGATCGCTGGTGCACACGACTTCATAGGCGGCCAGCCCTGGGCTGGGATGCTGCAAGCCGGCATCCCTGGCTCGCATTTGGCCGTCTTGCCGGACAGCGGGCACTTCGGTCACGTCGAGCAACCGGAGGAATTCCTCGAAGCGGTACTTCTGACCCGCTAGGTGTGATGTCCAGCCAGGTTGTTCAACCGGGTGATGGGTGGCAGGGCTCTGTTGCATTGAGCCATCGGCAAGATCGCTTGCCGTGAGACTTCCGGCGAGGTCCGCTCCGGCCCCCTCGGTCGGCTGTCACATCTCAGCAGTAACGTCGGCGCCGTGACCGACCTCTCCGAACCGGCCTTCGCCGACCTGGCCGCGTCCGTGGCCCTGCCTCGGGTGACAGGGCTGGCGGTGAGCGTCGACGGGGGCCGGGTGGTGGCCGTCGTGCAGCGGCCCGATCCGGCCGGGGCCCGCTACGTCTCCGCGCTCTGGGACATTCCGCTGGCCGGCGGCGAGCCGGTCCGGATCACCTGGTCCGAACAGGGCGAATCGGCTCCCGCCTTCCGGCCGGACGGATCGCTGGTCTTCGTCTCATCGCGGTCGGACCCGGGTAGCGAGGCTCAGGAAGAGCCGGCGCTGTGGGTGCTGCCGCCGGCCGGCGAGCCGCGGCTGCTGGCCCGGTACCCGGGCGGCCTGTCCGGGCCGGTGGTGGCCCGGGGGACCGGTGCGGTGGTGGCCGCCGGTAGCCGGCTGGTCGGCTCCGGCGAAGACGGTGACGACGCGACCCGGCGCAGGGTCAGGTCGGCGCGCCAGGCGACCGGGATCCTGCACACCGGCCTGCCGATTCGCTCCTGGGACCAGGAATTGGGGGCCGAGTCGCCCCGTCTGGTCCTCGTCGACGGCGAGCCCCGCGACCTGACCCCGTACGCCGGATTCGGAGTGGTCGAAGCCGGCTATTCGGTCAGCGCCGACGGAACGACCGTCGCCACCACCTGGCGCGAGTGCCGCACCGGCGGGGCCTTCCCGGCCGCCGTGGTGCTCCTGGACGTCCGCGGCGGCCGCCGGGTGCTGGCCGCCGCCGACGGCGTCGAGCACCACCGGCCGCGCGTGTCCCCGGACGGCACCCGGGTCTCGGTTCTGACCAGTACCGAGGGCTCGTACGATGTCCCGGTGCGATGGGTGCTCCGGATCCTCCCGACCGGGGGCGGCCCGGCGACGGATGTGGCGCTGGGTGACGTGCACCCGACCGAATGGGCCTGGTCGCCCGACTCGGCCACCCTGTACGTCGCGGGCGACCTACACGGCCGGGGCGCGGTGCTGGCCGTCGACCCGGCCACCGGCATCGGCCGCCGGTTGGCCGCCGACGCCGTGTACGCAACCCTTTGCCCAGCCCCGGATGCGCTGTATGCGCTGCGCTCGGCGGTGGACTGCCCACCGACCCCGGTGCGGCTGGACCCGGCGGCCGGGGATCAGCGGCCCGTACCACTGACGACGCCTGGGCCGGTTCCACCGTTGCCGGGCCGGCTCGAGGAAGTCAGCGCCGCGGTGACCGGGGCGACCGTGCGCGGCTGGCTGTGCCGGCCGGACGGCGACGGCCCGTTCCCGCTGATGCAATGGATCAACGGCGGCCCGTTCGCGTCGCACAACTCCTGGAGCTGGAGCTGGAACCCGTGGGTAATGGTGGCCCACGGCTGGGCCGTGTTGCTGCCGGACCCGGCGCTGTCCTCCGGTTACGGCTCGGACTGGATCGACCGGGCCTGGCCGAACCGGGCCGCCGCGGTCTGGGCGGACGTCGAGGGCCTGCTGGACGCCGTGGTCGCCCGCCCGGACATCGACGGCGGCCGGACCGCCTGTCTGGGCGCGTCCTTCGGCGGCTATCTGACCAACTGGGTGGCCGGGCACACCGAGCGATTCGGCGCCATCGTCACCCACGCCGGCACCTGGGCGCTGGACCAGAAGAACGACACCACCGACGTGGCCGCGGAGTGGGACCGATGGGTCGGCCGCCCGGCCGAGCACCCGGAATGGTTCGCGGAGTCGCCGCACGTCTTCGCCGATCGGATCCGCACCCCGATGCTGGTCATCCACGGCAACCGGGACTACCGGGTGCCGATCAGCGAGGCGGTCCGGCTGTGGTTCGACCTGGTCCGCCGGTGGCACGGTGACCCGGCCGAGCTGCCGCACCGGTTCCTCAACTTCGTCGGGCAGAACCACATCGTCACTTCGCCGGCCGACTCCGAGATCTGGTACAACACCGTCCTCGGATTCTGCGGCCGGCACGTGCTGGGCCGCCCCTGGACACCGTCCGATCTGCTGTGAGGCCGGGGCGGCGCGGCACGAGATGGAGGCCGCGGGCTCAGGACATCTGACCAGACTGATGTCAGATCACAGACGACTACCGTCAACATTCCCAATGAGCCGTACGAGCAAGTGGTCACGTTCGGGATCTGGCACCTCAGCTACTACGTCACCGCCACCCGCGTCACATCTTCGTGCGCCCGTGCGTCGGCCGGCTCGGGCTACATCCAGGTCTACCGGGCGCGTGTTGCTCGGACCCGTACGTGGCGTGTGACCACATCGGAGAGCGCACGTGCAGTGCTCACGAGGGACTTTCCGTCCCGTCCCGGCAGCCGTCGCCCGGACGTGGATCACTCGCTGACACGGCATCGGAATTCCGCGCAGCAACCGGGCTGAGGAATACCTGCTCCTACAGCGGCGGCTTCCAGCCGATGTCGCCGCCGCTTTCAGCTGGTGCCGGTCCGGCCGGAGATGACGGGGAAGACCGTCACCTGGATGCGGTCGATCAGGCCGGCGGCCATCAGGGACCAGTTCAGCGACAGGCTGGCCTGCGAGCGCAGCGGCTGGTCCGATTCCTGCTTGAGCCGGGCGACGATCTCGGCGGCGTCGCCGCTTTCGATGGTGGCGTCGGACCAGCCGAGGGTGCCGGTCAGGGTGGAGGAGATCACGGTGGCCGGCGCGTGCAGGGTCCGGACGTTCCACTCGTCCAGGACGAGGGGGTCGACGCCGGGGGTCATGATCGCGGTGGTTTCGCGGAAGGTGGTGGCCCCGAAGATCATCCGGGGTTCGGGGTCGAACTGGGTGGCCCGGTGGGCGAGCAGTTCGGGGCCTTGTTTGCTCCAGTAGCCGCCCCAGTCGCCGTTCTCGGAATAGGAGCCGTAGGCGTCGAGGGTGGAGAAGACGTCCCAGGTGTAGACGGCGGTCATGAGGTTCCTTCCGGTCTGCGGTCAGCCTGGCTGGCGGCGAGACGGCTCAGTGAAGGGTGGGCTGGTAGGTGAGCTCCAGGGTGCGGCCGTCCAGCGTCCGGGTGCCCACCCGGTCCACGTCGAAGTCGGCCGCGTTCTGGAAGACCGGGTTCAGCCCGCTCCGGCCGGTGATCACCGGAAAGAATGTCACCGTGACGAAGTCGACCAAGCCGGTGGCCATCAACGCGCGTTTCAGCGAAAGGCTGCCGGGTGAGCGCAACGGCACGTCGGACTCCTTCTTCAGTCCGGCGACGATGTCGGCGGCGTCGCCCTTGGCGATGGTCGCGTCCGGCCAGTCCAGAGGTCCGTCCAGTGTGCTCGATACCACCGTGGCCGGTTGGTTCACCATCCTGGTGACCCACGGGTCGCGGACGTCGGAGTCCTCGGTGCTCCCGGCGAGCATCTCTACGAACTCCCGGAAGGTGGTGGCGCCGAAGACCATGCGCGGACCGGCGTCGTACTGGGCGAGCCGATGCCCGAGCAGCTCGGGGCCTTGCTTGCCCCAGTAGCCGGACCAGTCGCCGGTGGCGGCGGAGTAGCCGTCGATCGTCGAGTAGACGTCGAAGGTGTACGGGGCGGTCATGATGCTCACCTTGAGGAGTCTTCGGCTTCTCGTTACCAGCGTGTCGGGCTCGTCCGCTCGGGCGGCGTCGCGGACGACGTCGTACAGCACGGTGTGCTCGGCGTTCAGAACGGTGACAGCGTGCCGGGCGTCCCGGATCTCCGGTGGCGGGCCCGCGCCTCGTCCGGGCCCAGGCCGTCGACCGCGGCGACCAGGTCCGCGGTGACCTCGGCGTGCGGGTGCAACCCCAGGATCCGGAACGCCTGAGCCGCCGGGTCGCTCAAAGCGGCGTACGACCAGGTCATGGTCGGGCGTACGTCGGCGGTGAGGGCCGCCCCGCCGGCGTTCTGCAGATCGGCGACGAGGGCGGCGAGGGTGAACCCGGGATGCGCGGCCACCACGCTCAAGGCCAGCGGCATCCCGGCGCAGATCTCGACGATCTCCTCGGCCGGCTCGATCTCCCGCTCGAGCCAGGCGGCACCCAGTCGGGCGGCACCCAGTCGGGCGGCACCCAGTTGGGCGGCACCCAGTTGGGCGGCACCCAGTTGGGCGGCCAACAGCTCGCGTCCTTCGGCGGGGGTGCACGGACCGATCGGGACCGGGTAGGCGCTGTCGACGGTGACCAGATCGGCGAGCTGATTGCGGCTGGTCACCACGATCATCGATCCGGCCGAGACCGGGATCAGCGGCCGGATCTGAGCGGAGTCGGCGGCGTTGTCGAGCAACACCAGTACCCGGCGGCTGGCGAGGATGGTCCGGTAGAGGCCGACCCGGTCGGCCGGCTGACGGGCATCCGGCCGGCGTCCTGCGTTTCTGCGGCGATCTTGTCCAGAAGAGAAAGGACGGCCGTGCGGCAGACGAAGGCGGCCTTGTCGAGCGGCAGCTGCGCCGGTGGCGGCATGTCGCGCGGGGAACACGTTGCCCGCTTGCCCGGCCAGTCGGTCCAGCGCCACGGAGATGGCGTTCCTGGTGTGCCGGCGTGGTCGGGTCCGGCCGCATTCCAGGTACCGGATCGCCCGTGCGGACAATTGGGCGCTGTCGGCCAGGACTCCCTGGGTGATCAGCAGGGCCTGGCGCCGCCGCCGGAGCCACTACGAAAAGTCCCCATCCGGATTGCTCATCACCGTCGATGCCCCCTCGCCGACGCCCGGCGCTCGACGGTCAACTGGCCGCACTCGTCTCGACCGGCGTCTCGACCGGCGTCTCGACCGGCCGGGGCGGCCGCAACAATGCCGCTCCACCGCCGGTCAGTAGCGTCGCCTCGGCGTCGTCGACGAATGTCAGGTCGGCCTCCACGTGCCGGGTGGCGGCGGTGAGCAACAAGGCGACGACCTGGTCGGCGTTCTGCCGGCGCAGCTCGGTCAGGTTGCGCAGCTCACGTAGCAGATACGCGCGCTGCGCGCTCAGCGCGCGCCGAACGGTATCGGCCTCACCCGACCGTGCGGCGGCCGTGACCTTGAGGAAGAAGTCGTCGCGGAAACCCCCGCTGCGAGGGCTGGGCGCGGTCAGCCACTGCGCCAGCTCACTTCGTCCGGCGCCGGTGATCGAGTAGACCACCCGATCGGGTTTGACCTGCTGAGTATGGCGTTCGGCGCTGACCAGGCCGTCGCGGAGCAGCCGTTCGAGGATCTGGTACAGGTGGCCGATGTTGAGCGTCCCCCACTGTGGCCCGACGGCCGTCTCGAAGGCGCCCTTCAACTCATAGCCGTAGCTCGGCCCCTCGGCGAGCAGGGAAAGCACGGCGTGCTGGATCGGCATGGCCCGAGCGTACTCATTGCATTGTCACAATGTATGCGGCAGGGTGTGAGCGTGCTCCGCTTCATCTGGGCCCATGTGCGCCGGCGGCCGGCCCGCGCCGCGACGCTGCTCCTCGGCATTCTGTTCGCGGCCACCGGCTTCACCGTGCTCACCGGAACCACCCAGGCAGCTCGGTTGCAGGTGACCGGCACGGTGCAGTCCAGCACCCGGGCGGCGTACGACATCCTCGTGCGTCCGCTTGGCACCCGGACGCCGCTGGAGGATGCGGCCGCCCTGGTCCGCCCGAACTATCTCTCCGGCATCTTCGGCGGCATCACGGCGGCGCAGTCCACCCAGATCAGCGGTGTGCCCGGAGTCGAGGTGGCGGCGCCGATCGCCATGGCCGGGTATACCAACGTACTGATTTACTCGGATCTCGATCTGACCGGTGTTGTCGACCCGGACGCCGACCGGCAGGTCGTCCGCATCGACCGGACGTTTCTGGCCGATCGGGGCCTGAGCCGCACCACCGGCCTCCCGCTGTACGTCTACCTCACCAAACACCCCGTCTCCTGGCCGATCGCCGACGGGTACAGCGACGACAAGGCGCAGTTCACCGGGGGTGAGGTGCGTCGTGGGCGGGACCTCTGCGGAGGACAGCTCGCCGTTCTGGAGGAGGGCCGGCCGATCTGCCCGGTCCTCGACCCGGCACTGCGCTCGGCCTTGAGCACCGACCGCAACCGGTCCGACATGGTGGTGGCCCGGTTGCTCCCGGACCACCGCTTCCAGACTGGGGACGGTCCTGGCACCCGGACATCGACCAGTGACCGTCTCGTCCTCACCATCGCGACCCACGTGCCGATGCTGCTCGCCGCCGTCGACCCCGCAGCCGAGGACAAGCTGGTCGGCCTGCGAGCCGCCATGAACGGCGGGCGTTTCCTCCGGCCGGGCGAGCCCGCCGCGGCCGGCGCGTTGCCGGTGCTGGCGGCCGGCCGCGCGTACACCGATGACGCCGTCGACACGTCGCTGTCTCGTGCGCGGCTGAACGCCGCGCCATCCGGCGACAACCCGGACCGGCTGGCCGCCCGGCTCGACGCCTTACCCGCGACGCCGACCGGCCGGATCCGCAGCGACGCCGCGCAAAGCTATCGGAACACGCTCTCGAGGTTGCTCGACAGCCCGGGCGGCCTGGAACTGGAACACCTCGTGCAGACCGGCCCCACCGGCTACGACCGGGGTCCCGGAGGAGTGCTGACCGCCCGGACCGTGCCGCCCGACCCGCAGGCCTACCAATCCGCCTCGATCTCCGGGCTGACCGTCCCGTGGCAGATCGACGACACCTCGTTCCGTACGCTCGCCCCGATCCGGCGCGCCGACGGCGGCGACACCGAGGTGTTGCGCCTGGTCGGCACCTTCGACCCGGAGCGGGTCACCGGCTTCAGCGCGCTGTCGAGTGTGCCGCTGGAGACGTACGATACGACCGGCCCGATCGGAGGCGACCAGCGCAGCCGGAATCTGCTCGCCGGCCAGGCCCTTCTCCCCGATGGCAACCCGGGCGGATATCTCGCCTCGCCACCTCTCTTACTGACCACCGTGGACGCGCTCACCGACATGCTGAAAGGCACCGATGCGCGCAATGCGAACGCCCCGATCAGCGCCGTCCGCGTCCGCGTCGCGGACGCCGGCGGCTACTCCGCCACCTCTCGGGAGCGGGTCCGGGTGGTCGCCCAGGAGATCGCCACCCGGACCGGGCTCGACGTGGACATCACCTACGGCTCGTCGCCGACGCCGCAGCAGGTCGAGATGGCTGCGGGCCGGTACGGCCGACCGGCGCTGCTGATCACCGAGGGCTGGTCAAAGGAGGGCGTGGCCACCGCCATCGTCAGCGCCGTCGACCGCAAGAGCGCCATCCTGTTCATTCTCGTCCTGGTGGTCTGCGCGCTGTTCCTGGTCAACGCGGTCACCGCCGGAATCCGCGACCGGCGTGCCGAACTGGGCGTTCTGGTCGCACTGGGCTGGCCGGGTCGCCGCATCGCCGCCGCGGTCCTCGGCGAGATCGTCCTGCTCGGGATCGTCGCGGGTCTGCTGTCGCTGGCCTTGACCTGGCCCCTCCATGCGGCCCTGCACGTCGACATCGGCCGGGCCCAGGCGCTGCTCGCCGTGCCGGTAGCCGTCGTGCTGGCGGTGGTCGCCGGCGTCGTCCCCGCGGCCCGGGCCGCCCGGTCACACCCGGCTGACATCCTGCGCCCAGCCGTGGCCCCGCCACGGCGACCTCGACCGGCCGGTTCGGTGACGGCGATGGGATTGACGAACGTGGTCCGTACGCCCGGGCGGACAGCACTCGGGGCGGGAGCCCTCGCCATCGGTATCGCAGCCATGACCGTTCTGGTCGCCGTCAACCTCGCCTTCCGCGGAGTGATCGTGGGAACGCTTCTCGGCGACGCGGTCTCGCTCAGCGTTAGGGATGTGGACGCCATCGCAGTGACGACCACCGTCCTCCTCGGCACGCTGGCCGTGGCCGACACGCTGTACATCAACGTCCGCGAGCGTGCCGCCGAACTCGCCGCGTTGCGAGTGATGGGCTGGCCGCCGTCCGCTCTGACGCGTCTCGTCGCCACCGAGGGCTTCGGCATCGGCCTGATCGGCGCGCTCACCGGCGGCGCCGCTGGTCTTGGCGCAGCGGCCGCGCTGACCGGCACCCTACCGCCGGAGCTCCTCCTCGCCGCCGGGCTGGCCACCGCCACCGGCACGATCGCCGCCACCGTCGCCGCCCTGGTCCCCGCCATGATTCTGGACCGTACGCCCGTTGCCCAGGTACTGGCCGAGGAGTAGCGATGACCGGCGGCGCCACCATCCACATCGACCATCTCGTCAAGACCTTCCCGAGCGGAAAGGCCAGACTCATCGCGGTCGACGATGTCACCGTCCACATCGGATCCGGCAGCGTCACGGCGCTGACCGGATTGAGCGGCTCGGGCAAGTCGACGCTCCTGCACCTCATCGGAGCCGTCGATTCCGCCGACCACGGAGTGGTCCGCGTCGACGACCTCGAGGTCACCGCGCTGCAAAGGGGCCGCCTCGCGGACTACCGTCGCCGAGTGGGGTTCGTCTTCCAGCGGTACCACCTGCTTCCCGCGCTGACCGCGCTGGACAACGTCATCGCGCCGGTTCTGCCGTTCCGCGTGCCGTACGACCGGACCGCGCGCGCCCGGGAGCTACTGGACGCGGTCGGCCTCAGCGAACGGGAGAAGGCGCTACCCAGCCAACTGTCCGGCGGTCAGCAGCAACGGGTGGCGATCGCTCGCGCGCTCATGGGCGATCCGCGGCTCCTGCTGGCCGACGAGCCCACCGGCAACCTGGACAGCGCCAACGGCGCCCAGATTCTCGACCTGCTGTTGCGCCTGCGCGACGAGCGGCCGCTGACCGTCCTGCTGGCCACCCACGAACGCTCCGCGGCCGCCCGCTGCGACCGCCTTCTTCGCCTGGCCGACGGCCGTCTCGTCGATGACCTCGACCTCACCTCGGGCGAGGAACCGGCGACCACGCTGGACCGGGCGAGCCGCCTCCGCCCATGATCCGCGGTATCCCTGACCGCGACGACCGCGGTCAGGGATACCCTCGCGAGTAGACGCCCGCGCCGCCGCCCGGATCGCGAGGCCAACGGCGGGCACGATCAACGCCACGCCGGACGATCCACAGAACCTGACGAAACGCCACCGATTGGAAGAACGAACATCCAGCGAGATCCGATGTGGACCAGATCATGGGTGTGTCAAGCCGCGTCGGACGCCAGCCTCCCATACTGTTCCTGGACGTCTCTGATCTGATCGGGGGCGCCCGGCCCCTGCGGGATGCTTCTCTTCGACCAAGCCCTGGTCGATTTGTACCGCGAATGAGGCTGGCCGGCTTCATCCGACTTCCACGGCTCGTCGGAACACGACGCGTGCGGGCCGCACGGTTTCGGCGGCCGGCACGCGTCGTGTCGGCTGTCAGAACGCCTTCTGGGCGGCCTGCCGGGTCTGCTCCTTGACGTCCACGGCTGAGGCCTCCGCCTGATCCTTGGTGGTCTGCGCAGCGTCCTGGGCGGTGTCCTTGACTTGGCCGACCGCTTGCTGCACCGGCTCGGACAGGTCGTCCTTGATGTCGGCGGCGATGTCCCTGACCCTGTCGGTCAGCTCGCCGCTGTTGTCCTTGAGGTGCTGACCGGCGCGGGTTCGACGTCCGTGACGGGGATCAGCGTGGCGGCGAGAATGACGACGCCGAACGCGATGATCCCGGCGGCCAGCGGGTTGCCCTGGTTTGCTCGGCGACGGCCTGCGGTGCGCTGCGTACGGCGTCGGCGACGTCGTGTGCCTTGTCGCTCGCCACGTCGCTGACTCGGGAGGCCTTGTCTGCACTGTGTTCAGCGTCGACAAGGTCGAGTCGGCGGCGGCGTGCCGGGCGTGGTCGGTGGTGCCCATGACCTTCTCCTTCACTGCGGTCCACCGCCACTTGGCGACCTTGGCCGGGCTGGCCTTCTCGGCCAGGAGGTCGACATCTCGGGTCAGCGACGCGCGGGTGTCCTCGATGTTGCGCCTCAGCCGGTCGGGTTCTTCAAGCCATTGCGCGTCCTGGCGCTGTTGCGTTGCGCGATGAGCGGACGCGCTGAGCCCGACGGCTGCGACCCGGTCAGATCGCTTGGGTGAGTTCGGTGAACGCCGCGGCGATCCGCAGCACCGGGAGTATGTCGACGGCGAGTTCGTAGTGGCCGCGGCGCAGATTCTGGATGAAGGCGTGCCCGGCGATCCCGACTTGAGCGGTCCGATCATTCTGGAGTCCGCGCGTCGGTCTGAGTCGCCGTTTGAGTTGTCCGTGATCGGCCTCGATCGGGTTGTTGGCGTACTGCTCGACGTGATGCCACTCCCCTGGCAGCAGGTCGTCGAGCACGGCCGGGTAGACCGGTGCACGGTCGGTGACCACCTCGGTCGGCGTCAGCTTGAGCGTGCGCAGTGCCGGGGTGAAGGATCGGCGGGCCGCCGTGGCGTCCCGATGGGGCGGTGAGCAGCACGTCGATAACCTGGCCGTGCTGATCGATCGCGCGGTAGACGTACCGCCAGAGGCCGTTGACTCTGACATAGGTCTCATCAACGAACCAGCGGTCGCCCGGTTGTCGGCGGGCGAACCGGGCGTCGGCCAGCAGCGGCGTGAAGCGTTGGACCCACCGGTAGACGGTGACGTGGTCGACCTCGACCCCACGTTCGAGGAGCAGTTCTTCGACGTCGCGGTAGGAGAGGCCGTAGCGCAGGTACCGGCGGATTGCGACCACGATGACGTCGGCTGGGAACCGGAAGCCGGCGAACGCCGACCGCGGAGGTGACCAGATCCGGGACGGCGCTGCACGCTTCACTGCTCAAGCGTGCCTTGGTCTTCCGATCGGGCAATGCAACAGAGCCACTGCAGCCACACTTGCGGTCTCAGGCCCTCAGAAAGCCGAACGGAGTTATCCACAGGCGCGCTCGCCGGTGTCGGGCGGTGCGAGGATTGTGTAGGGGCCGTAATCGGGCGATGAAGACCTCCACGGCCGGTACCTGAGTCAGATCATCAGGCTGTTGCCGGATGTGCGGCGGCACGCCGTGCGGATCCACTGTCTATTGGAGTTCGCGGTCGACAGAGCGGGCCGCACGCCGGTCACCAGGATGCGCACCAGTGTTCGGCCGAACCCAACGCCGTCAGATGCTCGACGACGGTATCCCAGTGTTCGGCCGCGTCAAGTACGACAATCCAGGGTTCGTGAGCGAAGCGGTCGATGAGATGTTCTGGCACGTGGAAGGCGCCGTCTCGTCTGCCGTGCCGGATGGTTGCTGGACAGGACACCCACAGGACGCTGAAGTTCGCTCGCTCGTTCAAGGCTGGACCAGCCGCGACGGCAACGCACGTCTTACCGTCGCCGGGCGGGCCTATGAGGGAGATGGTGCACGGTGTCGAGCGCGTGGTGGCGACGATCGCATCGAGGATCTTGTCCCGACCGACGAGACGTCCCCGAGAAACCGCCGCGACGGCGTCCGGCGGCAATACATCGATTCGAGCAGTGTCGCGCTCCTTCCAAGCCGTCGACAGCAGCTCTTCGTGGTCGGCATCATCAAGGTTCAGGGCTTGGGCCAGCAGCCGGAGCGACTCCCGGCGTGGGCAGCGGGTTCGGCCACTCTCAAGGTAACGGATCATCCGAGTGCTCAAGCCTGCCCGAGCAGCAAGTTCTTCCTGAGTCAGCTGCGCTGCTCGGCGGTGGTAGCAGAGCAGTCGTGCCAGTTTTCCACGACCAGAGTTGTGCACTCCGCCCATGCTCGTCCCCCCGGGTGTCCATCAAAGATCGCCAGAAACGTTGCACCATGTGCCGTGCTGACCGGCGCTTGGTTCGGGCCCCATCCGGACGTAGCCAGCGTCGGTCATGATGGGTTGTCTTCAGTCAGCAGGTTGCTGGAGTCGGCGACGAGCTGGAAGACTTCGCGGAAGTCGGAAGGACAACGGAAGTCGATGCCGTGACCCGATCTTCCAGAGAACTGTTCGGTGATCACCTCCGAGCGGTTCTTGACCGGACTGGGCTTTCCCAGGCGGCGCTGGCGCGCAAATTACGGGCGACCGGCTTCGAACGTGTAGGCGAGCCGCGGGTATCGGAGTGGTGCCACGGCCGGGCCTTGCCGCGCGACGAGGCCGTGGTCATGGCCATTGAGTCCCTGGTGGCTGGTGCCGGCGGTGCCACGCCCGGTGGCCAGTTGACCGCCTTGTACCGCGCCGCCCGCGGACAGCCGTCGGCCGAGTCGGCCGGACGCCCAGTCCCGCGCGAGCTGCCGCCACGGCTACCCGAGTTCACCGGCCGCCGGCAGGAGCTCGCCCAACTGACCGCGCTGGCGTACGAGCACTCAATGGACGCCCGGGCGGTGGTCATCAGTGCCATCGACGGCTGGGGCGGTGTCGGCAAGTCAGCCTTGGCGGTGGAGGCAGCTTGGTCGCTTGTGGAAATCTTCGTCGATGGCCAGATCTACGTCGATCTGCAGGGCAGCACCCCCGGCCTGGCGCCGCTCACCCCTCGTCACGCGCTTGGGCGTATCCTCCGCAGCCTAGGTGTCGAACCTTTCGAACTGCCCGACGATCTTCCGGAGGGCTCGGCCCTGTTGCGCAGCCTGACCGCTGGTCGTCGCTTGCTACTGCTGCTCGACAACGCCTATGACGCCGCCCAGGTCCAGCCGTTGCTGCCCGGCAGCGGCACATGCACGGTGCTGATCACGAGCCGCGACACGCTCGCTTTCCTGGACGGCGTCAGCCGCCTGCCGTTGGATGTGCTGGAAGAGCCCGAAGCGCTTCTGCTGCTCGCCCGGCTCATCGGCGCCGACCGGGTGCAGGAGGAGCAGCAGGCTGCCCGTCGCCTGGTGCGAGCCTGCGAGCGATTGCCGCTGGCAGTTCAGATCGCTGGGCGGCGACTGGCCAGCCGCCGAAGCTGGATGATCGCCGCGCTGGCCGGCCAGCTGGAGGACGCCAACGACCGCCTTGACCGGCTCCGCTTCGGCACTCGGGGAGTCCGCGCCACCCTTGACGTGTCCTACAACGCGCTTCTTGCCGAGCAACCCGTGGCGGCCCGGGCGTTTCGCCTGCTGGCGCTGCTGGACGGGCCGGACGTCGCTCTGCCTGTCGCGGCGGCCTTGCTGGACTGCACGGTCGTGGACGCCGAAGCCTCCCTGGAGCGCCTGGTCGATGGAAGTCTGCTGACTGAACCTCGTCCAGGCCACTACGGGTTCCACGATCTGCTGCGGCTCGTCGCTCGCGGGCACGCGGCCACCGACCCCCCGGCCGAGCGGACCGTCGCCATCACCAGGGCTTTGCGCACGTACCTGACCACCGCCTGCGACGCCTGCGCGCTACTACACCCGGACAGTTGGCGGCTGGCCGAGCTGCGCAAGCAGATCACTCCCGGTATTCCTCCCTTCGGAGACCGGGCCGGCGCACTCGCCTGGCTGGAATCTGAGCGAGCCAACCTGGCCGCCGCCATTGCTCAGGCCGCCGGCCCGGCCGGTCAGGTGCCGCTGGCCGGCCAGCTCGCCTCGGCACTGTTCACCTTCTTCGACCTGCGCGGCTACTGGGACGATTGGACCTCGGCCAACCAGACAGTTCTAGCGGCCGCACGCCGAAACGCCAATCGGACCGTCCAGGCCGCCGCATTGGCTGACCTCGGGAGCGCCTTCATCCGCCAAGCCGACTTCCAGCAGGCGGTCGTCTGCCTGCAGGAGGCTCTGACATTGGCCCGCGAGACGAACGCCGTCCAGCCGGAGGCAGCCAGCCTGAACGGACTCGGCATCGTGTACCAGCGGGTCGGCCGCTACGAAGAAGCTCTCGAATACCAGCGGGCACACCTCGAGGCCGCCCGCCGCGCCGGAGGATTGGTCAATCAGGCCAGCGCCTTGAGCAACCTGGGAATGGTTCAGCAACGGCTGGGCCGCCACGAGGATGCCCTCATCTCCTACAACGAGAGTCTGGCCCTACTTCGAAAGCTCAACTATCACCACGGCGAAGGCGAGTTACTGGTCAACCTCGCCGACGCTTACGAGCGACTGGGCCGCTTTCACGAGGCCCTCGAGTACGGCATGAGCAGCCTTGACGCGTATCGTTCCCTGGACGACCGGCTCGGCGAAGCGGAGGCGCTGCGCCAGCTGGGCGTGGTCTACCGGAGGCTCGGTCGCCAGCAGATGGCCCTGGACGTTCTGTATCGGAGCCTGGCCATACACGAAGAACTCGGCGATCCCCACGGTGAAGCCGAGACCCTCAGAGACCTCGGCGCCGCCGAGGCCGTCGCCGGTCACCGAGCCGAGGCCCGCCAATACTGGACCCGCTCACTGGCCATCATGGAAAGGCTCGGAATCCCTGAAGCCGACGATGTCCGCGACTGCCTGACCGGCCCAGCCTCGGAGATCGATTGACAACACTGCAACCGTTGCTCAGCATCGAGGCCGTCGCCGACGTGCTGGACCCACGGTGGCCGTTCGCCGGGACAGTACTCGCCATCCGCCGCGTTGGCGGTGAAGATGGTGCCGACGCGTGCACAGTTGTTCGGTGACCAGCGGAACTGCCGTCTCGAAGCACAATACTTACCCGAAGTGGCTGGACTACCTCACTGCAAAGCTCCCTGGGAACTTGGTCAGCACCACTATTGCGGCAGTTGCACGCGGAGGTGAAGCCGATGACGACCTTGCCCAACCCGGCAATCGAACCGTGGTCCTCGCGACGACATAGGCCTGGTCATCGCGCGGGCGAATATGGCCTCATACGATCGCCGACACCGCCCTGGCCGCGGCCCACCGGTCGCTGGCAATGGCCGTACGAGCGACTGCTGACTCCTGGTACCTGGCCACGGCACGCACGCACCTGGCCGCTGAACGCCCAAAACCCGGCTACGCCGCGGTACTCCTCGGCGCCCACGGCCGAGCCAGACCACCGGCAAACGACTCAACCAGCGACTCGACCGGCCCACTCCTTCATGGATGACAAAGAGGGTGTCAGGTCTTGTCGAACAACACCTCACCGGTCCGGGGCCGGTACTTGCCGAACCGGGTCGTGGCTGTCTCGGCGGATTGCCGAGACAGCCCGCTGACCTCAAGGCTGCGCCGCCCGCTTCAGCAGTAAAGGCACAGGGGCCGGCTGCACCCCGCTACGGTCCGCAACCCGATCTGTCGCATCATCAGCACTGGAACCCGCTCTCCAACCCGTCAGCGACCCAGTCATGGGAGCTGGCCGAATTGTTGGCGTTCGTCCCGCCGGACCAATGGTCCAGGCTCATGTCTTGGAGGTAATCACCCCGGCACAAGACTATGAGGCCGCCGTGGTAATTGACGTCTTTGTACAGGACCACGTTTTCGTATTTCTCAGCGAAACCGTTGTTCAACGTCGACGTTGCCATGTCGTTGCAGTTGACCCCGTTCTGTACAGTATCTCCGTACCAGGAGTCGTTGCCCAGCCAAGCGCAGCGCGCGCCGGTCCTGTAGGTGCCGTTCCAGATGTAGAAGTACCCGTTCGCCGCCTGGATCGAGACGTCTCCTGCCGGCGCCGAGGGGGTTGGTTTGGCGGCGGCGGCCGGCACACCAACGGTGAGGGTGGCCATGATAGCCGCAAAGACCACCATCATTCTGAGTTTTTGCATTGTGCGTTCTCCTTTAGCTTCTCGCGGTGTCGTGGCTGCCCCGGCGGATTGTCGAGACGCCCGCCCCACCCGGGGGTCGGAGGTTATGGCTGGTCGCCTTCGACGACGGCGCGTGCGCGCGGCAGCGCGACAAGCTGCAGGCGGCGCAGCGTGGCCACCTCCGACCGGTACTCGGCCTCCAGCTGTTGCATGTACCGCTGGTTGAGTTGCCTGGCAGTGCGGGCCAATGGGGTGCGGTTGGCGCACGTCGCCTCCGCGACGGCGAACTGGATCTCCCGGGCGCGGGGCGCTTGTGGGCCCAGCGCGACACGCAGGGCTGCCGGGCTCGGGTAGGCCAACCCCATGTCTTGCATGCACCGCGCCCACTGGCTCAGGTCACGCTTGAGCAGCGGGTCCTGGTCCATCCGCTCGTAGGCGATCGACGGAAAGACATTCATGGTCCTGCTGGCCCGGAACCAGCCGGGGAGATCGGAATACAGTTTCCGCATGGCTTGGCTGTCACAGCTCCGGTCGCTTCGGCGGGCGATGCTGCCATCCGGCAGACTGGCCTCCAGCCCTTCGGGCCGCGCACCGTTCAATGCCACAAGAGCGGCAGCCCGGCGGTCGGCCGGCAGGCTCGCGAAATAGCGCGCATCGGGGTCTTCGGACCTAGCTTTATCGACCTGCTGTAAAATGTCCGAGCCGTATCCGTGGCTGCGGGCCCACCGCACGTCGTCGACGACAATGGGGAACTGCGGTATCTCAGGCAGTGACTCACCCGACTGCACCGGCATGCGAAAGCCGTGCCGTGCCATACATTCGCGGATGAGAATATCTCCCGCCCTC
The DNA here is from genome assembly GCA_964236515.1 of uncultured Actinoplanes sp. Taxonomy (GTDB): domain Bacteria; phylum Actinomycetota; class Actinomycetes; order Mycobacteriales; family Micromonosporaceae; genus Actinoplanes. The sequence continues at coordinate 28,038 of CAXSDA010000031.1, read as the reverse complement.
TGCAAAAGGGCGAGCTCGGTGGTGGTCAATGGTCTCGGCAGAGCTGTTTGTGCCGTCGATCCGGACGATTTCGTCGGACCCTGCCTGGTCATGGAGTAACCCGCCATCATGGCCGCGAGGATCGCGAACACAACCACATACACGGCGGGAGGAACGCGACGCCTAATCGCGACTATTCGCTGGCCGACCCACCTTTGATTACCTCGCGTCACCGCCCACCTCTCCTGTCTCTCGGCTCCTGGCCGAGAGCTACAAGGCCACCACGAGGCCCCAGCGAGGCGACATAATTCGTGGTGATTATTGACAGAGCGAACAAGGCATGACTGACACAATGCCGGCCAGCTATCTACTCCATTAACCAATTTCAATGTAATCTGTTTAGAAATCAAGTTAACGGCCAGTCCGAGGCAGGTCAAGGCAACTCGACCGGCAATCCACCGGCAACATGACTGGCAGGTGCCGGTTCGGGCCGAGCCAGAGGTGCACCTAGCGGCCGGGTCTAGTACCGGCAATTTTCAGGCAATTTTGGTGCTGCTACTTCCATGTTGGCGCCCGACGGTCCTAGCGTTCGCCCAGTGAGGTAGTCCCTGTTAGCAACGTTATGAGGAGTCGACATGCGGAAGTCAAACAAGGTGGTGCTGCGTGGCGGGATTGCTGCCCTCACAGTCACGGCCCTCATCACTGTTGTTCAACAACCGGCGCAGGCAGCTCCGAGAAATTGCCTTGCCCAGCATGTTTGCCTCTACGAAAACAAAGACTTTACCGGCGGGTTCGCGCAACTTGCTCTTACCCACGATAACATCCACTCGTTCCAATACGACAATGGCCACGCTCTTGGCGACAGCATCACATCGGTCTATAACAACACCAACGTTGTCGTCTGCTACTACCGAGATGTGAAATTTCACGGAAACAACATCTGCGATCTGCCGGGCGGTTATCGACAAAATCTTCTCATTGAATCAACTACCGGCATGAATAACTCAATCTCATCAATCAGAGTCGGCTAGATCTGAGCGCACGTTCAAACAGCAACTTCCCATCACCGTCACGTGACGTACACATTGGAACTGTGCTTGACGCGGCGGCCAAAAACTGCCATAAAGGGCAGACTTACCAAATTCTAGGTCTTGAGGTGTGTGATGAAGCTTCATAAACTCCGCCAGGCGGCTTTGGCCTGCGCATCAACAGCGATCCTTATCGCAGGCGCGCAGGTCGTTAGCCAAGGGCCTGCTTCCGCAAATGCTAACCAATGCCCAGACCACAAACTCTGCGTGTGGGAAAACTCCCCCTTCGGTGGTCACTTTGCCTACTTCGCAATCGGGCGCGGTTCTTCCGATTTACGGAACCCTATCTCGGGATTTGTTTTTGACAATAAAATTACCGATGTTTGGAATCGAACGGGCGGAGGTGCCTGCTTTATGGATGGCTATGGATATCGCCTGGACAGTCTCTCTATCCCTGACGGCTACAAGGGATACCTATACTCTTTCAACGATCGCACGTCTTCCCTCCAAGATTTTGCCTGCTGATCCAGGATGCCGAACAAGCCGCCAGATGTGGGCCGTCGTCGAAAATTGCGGCAAAAGGCGGGGCGGCGCTGATGCCCCTATGACTTGTCAAGCCGTGGATTGAACCGCCCCGGGTTTGGTACCGGCCCGACCTCTTGTGGAGGATCGAGTCATGTCACGCCCTTCCCGGTACCCGTCTGAGTTACGTCAGCGCGCGGTACGGATGGTCGCCGAGGTGCGACCCAACTACGATTCCGAGTGGGCGGCGATCGCCGCGGTCGCCCAGAAACTCGGCATCGGCACGACCGAGACGCGGCGCACGTGGGTGCGCCAGGCCGAAGTCGACACCGACCACCGCCCGGACGTGAGCAGTGACGAGTCGGCCGAGGTGAAACGGCTACGCCGGAGAACGCCGAGCTGCGCCGGGCGAACGAGATCTTGAAGTCGTCGGCTTTCTTCACGGCCGAGCTCGACCGGCCACAGCCACGCTCGTGACCTACATCGACGAGCATAAGGATCTGTTCGGCGTCGAGCCGATCTGCCAAACTCTGACCGCACAGGGGTGGCCGATCGCGTCCAGCACCTACCGCGCCGCCCGCCGGCGGCTGCCGTCGGCCCGGGCCCGCCGGGATGCCTGGCTCAGCGACCAGATCCGCCGGGTCCATACGGCCAACTGCAGCGTCTACGGCGCCCGGAAAGTGTGGCTGGCCGTGAATCGTGAGGGCATCGCCGTGGCCCGCTGCAGGGTCGAACGGATCATGCGTGAGCTGGGCCTACGCGGCGTCGTGCGCGGCAAGACCCGCCGCACCACGATCGCTGACCAGGACGCCGCCCGGCCGGCGGATCTGGTGCAGCGCCGGTTCCATGCTGATCGGCCGAATCGGTTGTGGGTCGCCGATTTCACCTACGTGCCGACCTGGTCCACGTCGCGGTCGTCATGGACGTGTACTCCCGGCGGATCTTGGGCTGGCGGGCCGCGTCCAGCATGAAGACCAGCCTCGTGCTGGACGCGTTGGAGATGGCGATCTGGTCCCGAGGCCGGCAGGGCGCCACTGACCTGACTGGGCTGATCCATCACCACGACGCGGTCAGTCAATATACGTCGATTGCCTTCACCGAACGCTTGGCCACCGCCGGTGTCGACGCGTCGGTCGGCTCGGTCGCGGATGCCTACGATAACGCTCTGGCCGAGTCGACGATCGGCTTGTTCAAGACCGAGCTGATCAAGCTGGGCGGGCCGTGGCGGTCCTGCGATCAGGTCGAGATCGCGACGCTGGAGTACGTCGACCGGTTCAACCACCGCCGGCTGCACAGCGGCGCATCCGATCTACCACCGGCCGTCTTCGAGACCCTGCATCATCCCGCCGAACCTGGCCTCTCCGAGGCCACGACCCAACCCGTTCAGCCGCTACCAGACCCGGGGCGGTTCATACTGACCATGCGCCAGAGTCTGGCCGATCTTGAGGCTTTGTGAAGGCGTTGGCCAGCGTTTGAGGCGGCTCGCCGTCTGTCAACATGACCCGAATCAGTTCGCCGTCACGGGGCCACCAAATGCTCTGATCTCAACTTCGATATCGTCGCTCATCCGCTCGATCATCGTTGGGTCGTCGGCCAGTCTGCTGCTACTCCAGAAATTTGCACCCGTTCCGCTTCCAAGGAACTGGGACAGCACCGGCAGCCCTCACCGTGCCCTCAGGCGAGCGGTCGCGGGACGAGTGCGACGAAGTCGAGTCCGCTCGAGTCCGCCGCCAATGCCAAGGCCGCTGCGGGGTCGTCGAGACCGACGGTCCGGACGGTGACTCGGTCCAGGTCGAGGATCCCAGCCTGGACTTGGCGCCACACGGCCAACGCCGTCTCGGGACGGGCCATCCACGACCCGCGGACGGTCTGGCGCCGCCGCATGAGGTGTCCGTACGGCAGGGGCAGGTCGTGGCGGACCCCGCCAAGAAGCACGAGCGTCCCGCCGGGGCGCAGACTGTCGAAACCGGTCAAGGTCGGCTCGGCGTCGGACGTTGCCCCGAATGTATCGAGGACGAGGTCAGGTTCGCCCGCCTCCCGGATAGCCGCCGCGTCGTGGGTCCGGTCCCCTCTGAGGGCGACGGTCACCACCCGGTCGTCCAGGGCAGCGAGCCGTTCCAGCGCGAGGCGGTTGCGTCCCACCGCCACCACCCGCGAGGCGCCCCGAGCGAGGGCGACCAGGACCGCCGATCCGCCCAACTGCCCGGTGGCGCCGAGCACGGCGACGACGTCGCCGGGTTGCTGCTCCCCGCGCAGGAGCCCCTCGGCGGCGAGGCAGAACCACGGCAGGACGCTCAGCAGTTCCGGCCGTGGGTGGTCCTGCGCACCGGGCAGCCGGACCAGGACCCCCACAGGCAGGACGGCGCGTTCGGCGAAGGTGCCGTCGCGCCACAGCGCCTGCATCCTGGCGATGTCGGGAGTGCGTTCGCCTCGGCCGCCGATGCCGGTCCAGGAGAGGATGAACTCCTCGCGATCGCTGATGTCACTGGAGCGGAGCAATCCGGCATTCACGACCACGTCACCCGCTCGAAGGCCGAAGACATCCTCGGCCACCGAAGTCACCCGGCCCACACCGCCAGTCCCGAGCACCAGCGGTGTCGGCACACTGCCGCGTAGACCGGTGGTCAGCACAGACGTGTAGGCCGGAAGGTGCACGGCCAGCACGTCCAACAGCACGGCACCGGCGCGCAACTGGGGATCGGGGACCTCCACCAATCGGAGGTCGGCATCTGTCTCGTCGAGTTCCCATGCATGCATGCTGCAACTGTCGGCCCGAGCTAGCCTGGTATCCAGAATCGCCTCATCCTGGTACCGGGAGCGACACTGTGCCCACCGATCTGCCCACCCGCGGCAGCGCGTCGCAGCGCCGTTACGAACTCGGCGCGTTCCTACGCAACCGCCGTGAGCGACTGACCTGCGCTGACGTGGGCATTCCCGCGACGGGGCGGCGGCGTACGCCCGGACTGCGGCGCGAGGAGGTGGCGATGATCACCGGCATCAGCACCACCTGGCTCACGTACCTGGAACAGGGTCGTCACGTGCAGGCCTCACGTCAGGTGCTAGATGCACTTGCCACGACCCTGCAGCTCAGCGTCGCCGAACGCACTCACGTCTTCCACCTGGCCTTGCAGGCGCCGCCGGCTCCTGAGGTCACCGTCGTGGCCCCGACAGTCCACTCCGTCACGAAGGCCCTCGACCCCCACCCCGCCTACGTGACGGCCGGCGACTTTGAGGTGCTGGCCTGGAACGACGCCGCCGTACGGTTGTTCCCGGGCTTCATCTTCGGAGGTGAGGGTGCACGGCTCAACGTGGCGAGGTGGCTATTCTGCGATCCTGAGGCCCGGACGGTCTTCCCGGAGTGGGAGTCTGTCGCCCAGGACGTCCTCGCCCGTCTGCGGGCCGCAGCAGGTCGCCACCCGGACGACTCCCGGTACGCCGCACTGGTGCAGGAGCTGCGGGCGGCGAGCCCGCACGCACGGTCGTGGTGGTCGCGGTACGACGTGCGCGCCAGCACCGTCGGCAGCAAGCGGGTGCGCCACCCGCAGCGGGGTGTGCTCGACCTGGCCTACGCCACCTTCGCCGTGGCGGACCACCCGGAGCAGACGCTGGTGGTCTACCTCGACGAGAGGAGCCCCGGCGCGGGGTGAACCGTCGACGCAGGACTGGGAGTCCGCACACCACAGGCTGTCGTTCGAGTCGCTCGGACACATGTGAGCGCGGATTGCAAACACGGCTCGCCAGACTGGGGCCGCGATGGGAAATGTTTGCCATGTGAGCAGGTCGGTGCCGAACTGGCCAGCGCTGCCGGGCGGTAACCTGATCATCCTGCGCCAGATCAGCACCGGGACGAGGCCTCGGACCAGATCACCACCGCCGTAACGGGCACGGGGATAAAGCCCCCCTCCCACGCGCCTAAAGGCCGTGCGAAGGAGCCCGGACATCTGCGCAGGCGAGTTCGGACATTGAAAGTTTTCAGCGGCGGCCGCGCCCCGATGCTCGCACAAACATTTCTCATAACCTCACCGCGACACGGCTTAGGGTCCGACTCGCGATACAACCGCACCGCACGCGCTCGTAGCTCGTCGGGGTACTTCTTCGGTGGTGCCACAGATACTTCCTCCCCATGACCATCAGACCATGATCAAGAAGCTCCATGAAAGCGGGGAGAACTCAGGTTGAGGATTGTCCTGTCAAGCTCCAGTCGCCCCACGCGACTCGCAAACCGATAGTCGACCTGCCAACGCACCCACTCACTGGGACGGAAGCAAACTCGGCGGGGGAGAGTTGTCAGCCGGGCGCTGATCCGGGCCGTATGACTAACATGTTCCGGCATTCCTACTCGCTCCATCGCTGAACCTGACTTCTCGCCACCGTGTCTCGCTCAAGGAGTGGTGGCGGTGGCCGATAGATCTGCTGTGAGCCTGCCTCGTGCCCATCAAGACGGCCGTGTCGTGTCTTGGCGGTTTACCCGCATCATGGGCGTAGCTCTGCTCGTCGCGGTGATCGAGGCCATCTTTTTCTCGCTGGGGCTTGTCCGGGAGATCCCCGGAATCGTCGGGTGGCTGCCGCTGCTGGTCGCGGTACCGGTCGCCGCAACTGCTTCGTGGCGAGCCGGCGCGCACGGCCGGACCTTCTGGCGATACGTCAGCGCCGGAATGATACTGATCGGATTGGCGGGCGGCTTCAACGCGCACGACAACCTCAGCGGTAATCGGGGTGGCCAGCACATTAGTGGCTTCACCTCCGCCGTCTACCTCAGCGGGTTGCTGGCCATGCTGATCGGCCTTTTACGGATCCCCAGCGCGCGCCGCTCACGGCACGACTGGACCCGGTTCGGGCTGGACATCACCACGGTGATCGTCACCGTGCTGGCGTTCGCCGGGCATTTGCTGTATCCGAATTGGGAACACTGGGTCGGCGACAGTGCCGTGGATATGTCGGCGGCCCTCACCGTTGTCGGGGGCGGCTTCATCTGCGTCTTCGCGTTCGTCAAAGTAGCCTTCACTGGCACCGGCCCGATCGACCGCCGCTCGTTGCACTTGCTCGCGATGATCGGCGCGGCCGGAGCCGGCGTCGGCTCGCTCGCACCACTGCTGGCCAACCGGCCCTGGCTCAACACCGCCCAGGCCATCTTGCCGGTGGCCTGTTTCCTGTTGTGTGTCGCTGCGGATCGGCAAGAGCGGGCCACCCGCGCGAAGGTGGTCTTCCCTCGGGTACGCCGTCGCCAGCTGAGCGTGATGCCGTACGCCGCCGTCCTTTCTACCGGCGCGCTGCTGATTGTCAGCGCGGTCGGGCACACCGCCGACATCGTGGTGGTCTCGGTCGCCACCGTCACCGTCACCGTCGTCGTCGCGGTGCGGCAGCTACTCGCGCTGCGCGACAACTCCGTGCTGCTCGAGCACCTCGATCACCAGGCTGGCCATGACGCACTCACTGGGCTGGTCAACCGTACAGTGCTCAGCCGCGACGCCCACGCGGCTCTCGCACTGGACTCGGCGCTGGTCAGCGTGGCCCTGATCGACCTGGACGACTTCAAGGCGATCAACGACGACCTCGGGCACGCCGTCGGTGACGCCCTCCTGATCGAGGTCGCAGTCCGGCTCCGCGACACCGTCCCGGTCGGCAGTACGGTGGCGCGGCTCGGCGGGGACGAATACGCCATGCTGCTGCGCGGCTCTCCTGCCGACCACGATGCGACTCTGGCGCGCGTGGTGGCTGAGTTGCGCCGCCCGGTGCACGCGGACGGGCACGCCATGGTGGTCGAAGCCAGCATCGGCCTGGCACTGGCCCGAGCCGGGGACACCTTCGACGAGTTGCTACGCCGCGCCGACGTAGCAATGTACGAGGCGAAATCCCAGGGCAAGGGCCGCCACCTGGCCTATGTCTCGGAGATGGACCAGCGCAGCGCGGAGCAGGCCAGGATCGCCGCGGACCTACGGGCCGCTTTCGACAACAACCAGTTGCACCTGCTGTACCAGCCGATCGTGTCGCTGCACGACGGGTCCTTGTACGGGGTGGAGGCGCTGGTCCGCTGGCAGCACCCGGAGCGCGGCCCGATCAGCCCGGTCTCGTTCATCCCGCCGGCCGAGCGCACCGGCTTGATTGTGCCGCTGGGCTTGTGGATCCTCACCGAGGCCTGCGAGCAAGCGGTGCGCTGGCAGGCGGAGCTGAGCGAGGACGCGCCACGGACGGTCAGCGTCAATGTCTCCGCCCGCCAGTTGCGTGAAACCGGGTTTGCCGCCCAGGTTGCGGCAGTCCTACGCCGGACCGGGCTGGCGGCGGCGCGGCTCACCATTGAGGTCACCGAGACTGCAGTCTTCGACGGCGGTGTCGCCCTGGACGAGTTACACGCGATCAAAGCGCTCGGGGTCGCCATTGCGCTGGACGACTTCGGCACCGGGCACTCGTCCCTCGGCCTGCTACGGACCTGCCCGGTCGACGTCCTCAAGGTTGACAAGTCTTTCGTCGACACGATCACCGAAGGCGGCGAACACGCAGTCGTCGCCGGCGCGCTGATCCAGATCGCTGACGGCCTGCACCTACGAGCCGTCGCCGAAGGGGTGGAAACAGCCGAACAAGCGACGGAGCTGCGTCGCCTGGGCTATCGCCTTGCCCAGGGATACCACTTCGGCCATCCAATGTCCGCGGCAGAGATCAGCCGACACCAGCCGCTGGTCGCGCTTAGCTGAATGGGTTCGCAACGGGCTGAAAACGCGGAGTGCGCGCATACCGGCACCTGTTCTCGGCCAGCCTCCTGTCCCTCGTCGGTGACCAGCCCGACCTGCCCGCCAAATCTGTCAAAGATCCGGACGTCGGCGGGCACCGCGGTGCCGTACGAATCCAGGGTCTTGTCGCCGGCCAGGGCCTGACGCCCCCCTTGTTGCTCGCGTACAGCCTGCCTAGGGCTGGATTGACGCGCGCCGCGGTCGTCGACGTGGCGCCGGCGCTGGTGGACGAGAAGGGCGCCGAGGCGCTGAGCCTCGCGGTGGTCGCCGACCGGGCCGGCGCGGCCGCGCCGTCGTTGTACAAGCCCGTCGGCAGCCTGGCGGAACTGCGCGAGCGGATGGCGGAGCGGGTGATCGACGAGCTCCACGCGCTGAGCCCGGCGGAGGTGATGGGCCGCAACCGCGACGATGCGGTCGCCGTGCTGATGCGAGCCGTCCGGGCGTACGTGGTGGCGAATCCCGGCCGGTATGGGCTGGTGCCGCCCGTGGCACGACGAGACGACACCGGCGGGCACCCAGGCGTCGATGAGCTTGGACGCGTGGGTGGCGTCGCACTTCTTCGCGATGCTGGGCTTTATCGCCGTGCCGCTGGCCCTGCTGGCGCTGCGGCGGGTGGTCCCGGCCGACTGACCCTTAGCTCAGGCTCTACATTGTGCGGGACGGTTCAGGTCAGGACAATCGCCGTCGCTAGCGGGAAGTGTGGGGGAATGGTGCGTGTCTCCCTTCCGAGTTGCACCCCACGATATGCCGAGCTGCGCGAGATCACTCCGCGCTGGGCTCCGCCCGTCCCGGACGGGCTCTGCCGGTGCCTACGTGTCCGTGCGCCGGCCGAGCGCCGAGGAGCCTCGTGATCGGATTCGGTTAGCGAGATCCGGTGATCTGCCAGCTATTTCGGCATCTCAAGCAGAAGGCCCCGCGGCCCGAGTGGGCGACGCCTTGACGCGTTGAGGGGGACGGGGTTGTAGCCGACCGGTGAGGTGTAGGAGATGGCCATGATCTTATGAGTTGATCATGTGCTCCCCATTTGGCTCCCACTCCACACGGTGTGGATCCTTGTACGTCATCCTGGGCGGCCAAATCCATGGTCGCGGGCCAGCAGAGCGGCCTCTGTTCGGCTAGCGACGCCTAGCTTCGCGAAGATCGTCGAGAGGTTGTTCGTAACGGTTTTCGTTGCAACGCCGAGGCGGAGGGCGATTGCGGTTGTTGACATCCCGGCCGCCAGCAGGTCCAGGACCTGCCGCTCGCGGGTGGTCAGCTGGGCGAACGGGGGCGATGCCGGCTCAGCCGTGACGGCGTGTCGGCTAAGTCCTGCGCCGAGGATCGTAGCCCCGGCGGCAACGGCGTGGATGGCGTGCACGATCTGTTGCCGGGATGCCCCCTTGAGTACGTAGCCGGCGGCTCCGGCGCGCAGGGCGTCCTGCACCGTCTCGTCGTCGTTGACCATGGTCAGGACGAGCACGCCGACGTCGGGGGCGGCTCGGCGGACCTGTGCCGTCGCTTCGACTCCGTTGAGCTCGCCAGGCATGTGCAGATCCATGACCAGAACATCGGGATTGTGTGTGACGGCCGCTCGCACGGCCGCCGCCCCGTCGGGTACGGCTCCCACCACCTCGATCCCGTCGACGACGGTCAGCAGGGCGCTCAGCCCGTCTCGGATGATCGGGTGATCGTCGGCGAGGACGACCCGCACGATACCGTCCGGCGTCACCGTGCCGCCGCCGCGGTGAGTGGGAGGCGCGCCTCGACGTGGCCGCCGGCGGGCGACGGTGTCGTGCGGATTCTGCCGCTGAGTTCCTCGGCGCGTTCTTGCATGGACCGCAACCCGACGCCAGGAGTCCACGCTGTGGCCCGGCGTCCATTGTCACGTACTTCCAGCACCAGGTCGCCGCCGCTGAGGATGATGACTACCTCGGCCGTCGTCGCGCCGGAGTGTCGGGCGACGTTGGTCAGCGCCTCGACGAGGATGCGGTATGCGGCGACCTCGACTGCGGCGGGCACAGCGTCGACCACGTCGCCGGTCACGGTGATCGCTAGGTCCGGCCCAGCCAGCCGCCGGGCGTGCCGGCAGACCGCCTCGACCAGTCCGTGGTCGACCAGGACGGCCGGGTGCAACTCGTTGATCAACCGCCGGACGTCGCTGATCGCGACGGTGACCCCGGCGCGGATCTCCTCAGCCAAGGCCGTTGCCCGCACCGGGTTGCGGCCCTCGAGCGCGACGACGGTGTCTGCCTGGAAGGCGATGCCGGTGAGTACCGACGCCAGCCCGTCGTGCAGGTCACGCCGGATCCGGCGGCGTTCCTCCTGCCGGGCGGCGACAATGTCCTGCCGGGACCTGCGCATGGCTGCGGACAGTGCTTCGGCGCGCACGGCTACGCCGATCGGCACAGCCATCAACTCCAGCACCGCGCTGTCCAGCGGGTCGAGCTGTCGCTGGCCGGCCCGCACACCGATCTGGAGATCACCGACCGTCTCACCGGCGTGTCGCAGCGGAATGTGCTCGATGCGGTCGGGCCTGCGCCCGTGCTCGCCGACCACCTCGCCGTCCACCATGAGCGCGGCCCACGGCAACCGCAGCGCGGCGCACAGGGCGGGCAGGACGTCCTGCGGTCGCTCGGCCTCGACAGCCAGGGTGCGGGCGACCGATGCCGCGGCGCGTACCGGATCCCGACGCTCGCCATAGATAAGTCGGTCGACGGCTCGCCGCAGCCGGACGCGGACCGGGTCGAAAACGATCGCCACCGACAGGGTTGCCACGACCGAGGGTCCCAGTCCGCTGACGCGCAGGATCCGGGCACCCAACTCGACGACCGCGACATAAATCCCCACGGCGCAGGCGGTCAGCAGCAGATAGGTCAATGTGCGCGACCACACCAGTCTGACGTCAAGCAACCGGTGTCGCAGCACGGCCACGGCCACCGCGGCCGGGAATCCAGCCACGAGCACCGTGGACAGGACGGGCACACCGGTGTCTTCGAACGATCCGGCCAGGCGTGTCCCGGCGATGACGATACCCGCGAGCACGGTCGCGAGCAGCGGCCACAACAACTGCAGCCGCGTCCGTTCGTCGCCCTGCCGGTACCGGACGATCAGACTCACCGCGCCAACGAAGAAGGTCCCGGCCAACACCAGATCGGATACCTCCCACAGAGGTGAGACTGCACGGCTGGGCAGGGCGAGCCAGGACGCCACCGGCGGGACCGTGCCCGGCCCGAACCCGGTGACCGTGGCCAAAGGGTATCCGTCGGCACTGAAGAGCAGAACCTGCGCCACCGCGTTGGCCACGATCACCGCGATGCCGTAACGCCACCGCCGACTGAGCAATCGACCATCCGGAAAAAACCACAGGGTAAGCGGCAGGAACAAGGCCACCGACCACGGCCAGAAACCACTGTAGACAGTGGCCAGAGCGTCGCGGTTCCCCGCGCCGTCTGTCAGCGCGCGGGCCAGCCACGGCGTGACCGCCGCAGTCGCGGTCTGCGCGACCGCCGACCCGAGCAAGAGCCAGCCGACCGCGTTGCGAGGCCGGTGCCAGGCGATCAGGGCGCCACTGGTCGCGCTGGCCGCGCCGATCACCCCGTTACTGATCAGGAAGCTGTCTCGAGCAAGGGCAAAGGGCACGCCCGTCGCCAGCACAGCCACGATCGTGGCCAGGACCTCAGCCGCGGCCAGCCCGGCCACTGCGATCACCCAGCGTCGGCTCGAATTGCGGACGGTTTCGGACATGCGCCCATCATCCGCCGGCCGTCTGCGCTTGTCTGCGGCAAAGCCTCCCCACCCACCCGGGACCTTTTACCCGTCTCGGCGGGCGCGAACTGAGCCAACCGGGCAGCACCACCCTGGGCGGCGGGAGCCGCACGGCCGCACGATCAGCACCCAGCAAACAACCACCTCTAGAACGGAGCCAGCCCGATGAACGACACACCCACCCGTCCGCTCACCGCCACCGCCGCTGCCGGCGGTCTGATCATCACGGTCATCGGTGCCGCCGCCGCCATCTCACCCGACATTGTCGGGCGCGCCTGGTTCGCGACCGCAGGTGTCGCCGCGCTCCTCCTCGCTGTCGGCGTCTTCGACGCACGCCGGGCCGTGGACCGGTCACGCGTCGGCCGGACCGCGCTGGGCGTCGGCGCCGCCGCGCTGACGCTGTTCGGCCTGGCCCACTTCTACGCGATCGCCGACGAGGACCGCGGTGTCGTGCTGTTCAGCGCCTTCATGATCTTCTCCGCGGTCTGCCTCATCGTGGCTGGCGCTGCCGCATTGAAAGCTCGCGCCGGCACCCCGACGCAGCGCACCGCACTACTCGTCACAGGCATCTGGCCCATCGCCACGATCCCAGCCGGAGCCGCGCTGGGCGATCTACCGCACTTCCTGGCCATAGCGGTATGGGGCGTCTGCTGGGTAGTGACCGGCGTGGCCATGCTGCGGAGCACCCACGTCAATGTCGCTTCACCCCAGGCCACCGGTTGACCCTCACGACCAAGAAGGTTCGTCCCAAGGCGGAGGGTCGCCAGCCGCCTCCACAAACTTACCATCGCGCCTGGATCGCCGTTCGGATCGATCAGGTCCCAGACCCGCAGCCAGCGGTCGGGGTCGGCGAGCGCGGCCGGGTCGATCGGCTCGCTGAACTCGATCACGAGTTGCGGAGTCTTCTTCCACTCCGCGTCGATCTCGGAGCCGTTCTCCGGTGTAAGCCCCTTGATCACCACCGCCACGCCCGTAACTACGGACGCCTGGAAGACGACCGAGTCGCCGCTCGCCAGCGCGGCCGTCACCGACTGCTGGTGGTCGGGGCGGAGCATCCACCAGGCCGCGGCCGATCCGTCAGCGCCGGACGTCACGGCGACCTGGGCCATCTCCGCGCCCTGATCATTGATCAGCGACCCGCCCCCGCCGGCGATGCTAAACGTCACCTGCTGACCGGGCATGCTCTTGCCGCGAAAGTCCGCCACCCGGACTCGGATCGGCGCCGACAGGGCCTCGCCGGCCGGCCCGGACTGTCCGTCGCCGTCCAGGATTCAGACCACCGGTGCCATCACCTCGGCGCAGCAGGCGTCCACCCGGGCCGCGAGCCCGGCGATGAGCTCGAACAGGACGGTGTTGCTGAACACCTCGGTGCGGTAGTTGAACCGGTCGAGGCCCGTACATACTTCATCCACGAAGGAATCCGTACTTCGGAACCTGCTCGAATCCCGGCTGCGAATCCGGTTGCGGCACGAAGTTGACGCCGGCGAAGTTCAGGCCCGAGTGGTCGCGAGGGCTCTGTTGCATTGAGCCATTGTCAAGATCGGATGCCGCAAATCTTCGGACGATTACAAGGCGGGCGTGAGCGAGCCTTGCAGGAAGCTTTGCGGTCGGGAATCTTGGGGAGGGCTCAATGCAACAGAGCCGCTCGCAGCTACAGTGCAGGCGTATAAACGAGCGACATGCAAGATGGATACGCACAGAACCTATCGAGGTTGACTCGACAGCTAAACGTCGTCGGTGCTCTGCCCACAGAGCTTGGCCGTACAGGCGCTCATGCCCGCCAGCACACCGTGCTTTCGGCGACGGTGCGGGAACCGGCAAGGGTTATGTGCACTGGATGGTCAGCTGCAGTCGACAAAGGCGAGCTGGCCGGGCGGTGCATCGGTGACTCCCGTATGGCCGCGAGTGAATGCGGTTCCAGTCCAGGTGATGGTTTGTGTAACTCGCAGAGTTGGAGCGGGTGGGGGGTCGGCCGCCCGGTAACGGCTGCCTCTGACGGTGACGTTGCGGCCGGAGAACTTCAGGCAGGGTTTGCCGAAGAGGTAGAAGTCATCGTTGGACGTTAGTGGAGCGCCGAGCAGTTGAGGCTGCTGCGGGCTGGATGTGCCGTCGTACACCAATAGCGTGGACGGGTAACGGTCGGTACCGGTGTAGCAGTCCAGGGTGACGAAGGAGTCCGGGATGCCGTCGCCCGTGATGTCGTACTGCTGGGCTTTGCGCAGTTCGGGATCGAGGCTTCCGCAGTTGAGCTGTGGTCCGGCAAGTTGAACCCAGTCGACATTGGTAAGCCTGTTTCCGGGGCGGGAAAGCACCACCTGGGCGTGAGTGAGATCCACGCCGCCCAGGGTGATCGTCTTCAGGCCCTCACTGATTCCGGTGCCGACGACCGGGGCGATGGTCTTGACTTGCGACAGCATGCCCTTGACCGGGTCTTCGAGCTGCGCGGCTTGGGTGGCTGGGTCGAGCAGAGCGACGGTGGTCCTGTAAGTCGTCCGGATCGCTTTCTCGGCATAGTCGTGGAAACAAGTGTTGATCATTAGGTTGATGCCGGTAGACACCTGTTTGGCGAATGACCCCGTGGAGGCCGCGGCAGTCTTGACTTGCGCAGCGAGGCACTCGCCAAGATCGAGAAGGTCGAAGAACTGACTGATCGCGTAGGCTGCGGTCGCGTTCCGGAGAGCCCGTTTACGCATTTGAACGAGGCTGTTCTGGCTTTGCGTGTCGTTGATGTACTCGGCGAGGGTGTAGTGGGTGTGCCCGGCCTTACGGGCGGTGAGAAATTCGGTTTCGAGCTCGCTCTCCAGCGTGGCGATCGTGGTCCGGGCCGCGGCCAGCGATTCAGCCGTGATCCCGGCAGTGACTGCGGCAACGATCAACTCCACCGCGCGTGCAGAGACGGTGTACGGGTCGATCGTCGCGGTCAGCCTCACCTCGGCCGGGGCGTCGCCGGTCAGGTGAAGCGGAACGGTCTTCCCCGCCGGCACGATCCGCTGATCCCCGCGGGACGCGATCATTGCGATGACCAGGTCGATCGGGTCGTGCGTGTCCAGCAGATCCGTCCAGCCGGGCGCGGTGGTGCCGGCGGGCAGCTTCACCTTCAGCGGATATGGGTACCGGTCGTTGACCCGTGCGGGCCACCGCTGCTGGTCGTCGCGGGCCTCGACGCAGCCGGTCATGCCTGCGCTGTTGGTGATCTGCCAGTATTTGCTGTCGGTGGAGCACCTGGCGGTGTCGGTCGTTCCGCCGGTCAGTCCGACCGCGCCGGCGACCACCGCCTTTGCTGCGTCGGCCGTGCGGTCGCCGACCCAGTTCGCCCCTGACTTGACCTTCTTCCACGACCATGACGCCGCGTCGCCGACTTTGAACGCCGGGTCGTACCAGGCCGTGTGGCCTTTGGAGAAGTGCGGCCAGCTGCCGGTCACCGTTCGCTTTGTCGGGTCGACGGTCGCGGGAACGATTCGCCACTGACCGCTGTCCTCGATGAACATCACGATCTTGGATGTGTCGACCGCTATGCCGGCGGGCAGGTCGTAGTGCGCGGTTACTGTGCCGCCGGTCGCTGTCTTGTCGAGATGGATGTCGAACGGCTGGTCGAGCGGCGCGAACCCGTCGACCGGTGGCGGGGCATCGTCAACATCGCGGGATAGGGCGACGTGCGTGTCGGCGGCTAGTTGACCGGATGCGAAGGTGACTGACAGGGCTTTGTCGCTGGTGGTGGCTGTGCCGCCGCCCTTGCCGATCGTGCGGTCGTGGTGGAAAAGGCCGCAGCCGGCCAGGATGAACAGCACCGCGAGTGCCACGGGAAGTATCCGGCCGAGACACGAGCGCGCCCCGTTCGATCGCATACGGAGAATCTGCGGGATGCGACCGGTTGCCGGCCATCCCTCATCTGTGCAATTTGGGCGTCTTTTCATCACAACCCCTCGAACGGCATGGTTATCGAGGGCTTCGGGTGGGATCAAATGGGAGCAGAGCGTCGCTCCCAACTGCGCTGAACGGCCCCCAACGGCTCTGACCTGCGGTAAACGGAATTACGTTCCTGCAGGTCGTTTGCAGAGTCGCAGGTCAGGGGCTTGTGGTCCGTCGGCTCACACAAGAGGCGTCAACGGCGCTGAACGGCGCTGAACGGCGCTGAACAGTCTTGTATCGGCGCAGGTCAGAGACTCGGCGCGCACGCCAGTGCAAGGTGCGAGCGACTTGTGAGTCGTTACTGGTGGGAGCAGATTGGGAGCAGACCGCTTGTTGATCTCTGCTCGCCTTCGATTCGAAGGCGCCACATTGGATCATCGCGTCTGACCTGCGGTTATGTAACGTGAATGACTCTCCTGAAGTTGCGGAGGGCGCTTCGGCGGCGACACGGATTTCGAATGCGTTCAGACCCTGTACCGCTCGAAACAGGGTTTCGGGGTTGATCCTGCGGTTCTGTGCGTTGCCGGTGTTTGCTGAGGAGGCAGGCTGTCCGGCATGGTCGTGTCGTTCGGATACCTGATCCTGCGTCAGGTGCTGCAGTTGACCGTGGTGAGCCTGAGGGGCGATCGGGCGAAGGAGATCGATCCTGGTCCTTCGCCACCAGGTCGCGGTGCTGCGCCGACAAGTCAAACGTCTGGATCTAGAACCTCCGACCGAGCGGTGCTTTCGGCTCTGGCCCGGCTGCTGCCCCGACCGCGTTGGGCCACCTTCCTCGTCACACCGGCCACCCTGCTGCACTGGCACCGCACCCTGATCGCGCGGAAATGGACCTATCCCCGGCGCCGGCCCGGCCGCCCGCCGGTGCGGGCAGCAATCCGAGACCTGGTGCTGCGGTTGGCCAAGGAGAACCCGGGCTGGGGCCATCGCCGGATCCAGGGCGAACTGGTCGGCTTGGGTTACCGGGTGGCGGCCAGCACCGTGTGGACCATCCTGACCTCCGCCGGGGTGGATCCGGCGCCGCGGCGTTCCGGGCCGACGTGGACGCAGTTCCTGCGATCGCAGGCCAAGGGGATCCTGGCCTGCGATTTTCTGCACGTCGACACGATCGGGCTGACCCGGGTATACCTGTTGTTCCTGATGGAGATAGCACCCGCGGGGTGCACATCCCCGGCGTGACCACCCATCCGAGCGGGGCGTGGGTGGCGCAGCAGACCCGCAACCTGATGATGGACCTGGGGGAGCGGGCCGGGCAGTTCCGGTTCCTGATCCGCGACCGGGACGCCAAGTAAACCGCGATGTTCGACGAGGTGTTCACTAGCGAAGGCATCGAGATATTGCGCAGCCCACCGCGAGTGCCGCGGGCAAACGCGTACGCGGAACGCTGGGTGCGCACCGTGCGGCGGGAGTGCCTGGACCGGCTGCTGATCTACAACCTGCGGCACCTGCTGGCCGTCCTGGGCGAGTTCGTCACGCATTACAACGAGCATCGGCCTCACCAGAGCCGTCACCAACGCCCGCCAAACGCCGCGGACACCGAGCCACCCGTCCTCGTGGGCCTGGCCTCGGCGCGGGTCCGTCGCAGGAAGATCCTGAACGGACTGATAAGCGAGTACTCGCAGGCAGCGTAGCCCGGACCGCATTTCCGAGCGGTACAGGCCCGATATCCCTGGAAGCAGCCGGCTTGAGACTCCCATCTGCTCGGTCCTGCTGGTTCCATCGGCACAGGTGCGGAGCAGTTACCGAATTCGTGACGATCCTCAAGAGAGGGAACGGGCTCGCTCGAGCACCTCTTCCGTGGTCAGCGGACTCTTGGGGTGGTAGCTGAGGCACAGCGGCGTCCGTACCTTCTCGGGAGCCTCGCCTTCGGCGGCGAGGTAGAACTCACCGGAGCGCAACCGGGACACATCGGGGACGTCGCCGCCCTTCGCCTTGGCCATGTCACGCGCAGCTTCGATCTGGATGGGACTGTTCAAAAGTCCGTAGAACTGGGTCGCCGCGTTGCCCGGAATCCGGTTGTGCAGCCCTTTCGGCGCCTGGGTGGCGAACACCAGCCCGAGGCCGTACTTCCGGGCCTGCGAAGCCAGAGCGAGCGTGCTCTGCGTACATGCGGTCATGGCTCCCGACGGCGCCAGCGTCTGTGCTTCGTCCATGATGAGCAGCCCAAGGAGCGGCCGGTCGCCGGCCGGATGTTTCTTGATGTATGCGAAGAGGGCCATCTCCAGTTGATTGACGAAGCTCTGGCGCATGTCGTCGGATGGCAGGCCGACCAGGCTGATCACGGAGACGCGGGCTCGCTTTCCCGGGGACGGAGTCAGCAGGACGGCCGGGTCCAACGGGGTGCTGTCGCCACCGAACATCGGGTCATTATCGATCGACGCGGTGAGCGTCTGGGCGAGACCGCTGGCGATCTTGTCTGCGCCATCGAGCTCGCTGACCCCGTCCGGTAGGTCGGCCAGCGTCTCGATCAGGCCGCGGAGACTGCTCCCGCCGCGACGGCCGTAGTAGTCGAGCGCACGGCGGAGAACGGCCAGACCGAGGTGTGCCTTGGCCGCGCGGCTGTCCAGACGTGCCCGCGGAGTCAACGCGGCCACTGCCGAGTCGACCGCCTCGTTGAACTCGTCCGGTTCGTCGAGCACACTCGTGAAGTCGGGCAGGGGCTGAAAGCTCAGCGGGCGCCCCGTTTCGCGCCTCGGCGTCCAGATCACAACCTCCGTGCCGGCGACGTAGGCAGCGGCCATCGCGGCGTCCCCGGGCCCCCACGCTTCCGGCGGTGCAGGCCAAGGATCTCCGAGCCGAGCCAGGTCGTTGTTCGGATCCAGCACGATCGCGGAGACCCCCTGGAGAGCGCACTCCTCCACCAGACGCCGGATCAGAACGGTTTTGCCCGAGCCCGAGCCGGCGAAGATCGCCACGTGCTTACGCAGCGATTCGAGTGCCAGGCGGACAGGTTCACCGGTGACGTAGTCGTGGCCCAACGTCAGTGTCGGGACCGTCGCAGATTCCTCTTCCACGGCCGGCACCGGGACGACGGCCTCGGCCCTCGGATCTTCCGGCGTTGCATCGATCGTTGGAGCCGCCGCCGGTGGCCTCGGAGATTCCGCCTCCTCGGCCATGGCCTGCCGGAAGATCTCTATGCCGCTCGCCGGCCGCCGGAGCATCAACCAGGCCGGCAGGTCGACGTGCCCCTCGTCGAGCAGGACCTTCAGCGCGGACAAGGCCCGCAGGTCGGACTCGCCGAATTTCAGCGTGACAGTGTTTTTGGACTTGAGTTCGTCGATCGTGTTCAACGTCTTGGGGCCGGACCACGCGCCGTTGCGCAAAAAGAAGAGTCTGCGCTTGGGGACCTGGTAATCGACGCCGGCCGCCGTGACCGCCCGCTTAACGCGGTTCAGCGCGGCTACACCGTGATGCTTGGTGCTGATCGCCCGGAAGGACCAATGCGCCTGGTCCTCCGTGCCCTCGTCGAGCGTACGGCGCAGCCGGGCGTGGAGCGCGGGTTTGGCGCTCGGAGGACCGTCCTGACCGAAAGTTTCATCGGCCACGCCTCGCTCGATGATCCATGCCTGAAGTCCCGCCGCCAGCAGGCTCGGGACGACGGCGTCCTCCTGGTCCCGGTCGAGTGGCGTCGCCACGTCGGCTTCGTCCATCAGCTCGCCGAATCGCGTATCGAACTGCTTGGTCACGTCATCCGAGATGTCGGTGGGAACCAACGGTGCCGCGCTGGGTTCGCTGCTCGGTGGCTCCCCGAGCCGGCTGAGCTCGCGAACTTCATTCTCCAGCAGGCAATTCCGTACGTGCGCGTCGATCTCGATGAGGAGCTGCCGGGGCGTGAATTTGGCGGCGGTATCGAATGCCTCGGGGCGGACCGGCCATGACGGGTACCGCGGCGCGAATTGGATCTGGCCGAAACGGTGCGCGAATCGCTTCTCGACGATGCTGCGGGCCAAGGCGGGATCCCGGATGGTCAGCATCTCCTGGGGTTCGCGGAAGCGGTCCCGGACGGTGTCGGTCGCCTTGTTCTTGATGAGCATCCAGGACGGCGGAATGCAGGCGACGATGGTCAGGGTCCGGCGCGTGTTCTCGCGGAGGGCCATCAACCCGTGCGCGATCTGCTCGAGGACGAGCATCTGGGCCCAGTCGTCGGTATCCGCCGGATCAATGTGCTGGCCGTCGTGCGATGCCACCGACGACTGCGAGATCAGCGTGTCGATCTGGTCGACGGCGATCACGGTAGGGCCGGTCACGGCGAGGAGCCTGGACAGTTCGCGCACGATTTCCTGGGCGGAGCGCGCCCTGCGGCGCATTCGCCACTCGGCTCGCTCGCCCGGGACGGCTTCGGGCTCCGAACTGAAGTAGTTCTCGGCCAGATCGCGATGAACCACGTCCGCCGACGCGTACAGGGCCAGGGCGCGAAGCGTGTCGTCACATTCGCGGGCGACCATGCGGTCGTGATCGCCCAGACCGCGCACGAACGCGTCCAGGGCGGCCGGGGCCAGGTCGATCTCGCCCATGACGGCGCGCCGCGCTGCCCGTGGAGCGCCGACTACCGCTGAAAGTCGTCGCAGGAACAGCCGCAACTGGGTGTCACTTCCCGGCACGGACCGGAACAGACCCTCCATCATCGAGGCCAGGACGCTGTCCCAGAAGCCCTTGGCATCCAGCAAGCTCACCAGGAAGAAATAGCCCCCCTGCTCCTGAACCTGCTGGCGCACCCAGCCGAGCAGATGCGTCTTGCCCGATCCTCGCCGGCCTCGCAGGACCAAGCCGAGCGGGCTGGCATCGGTGCTGGCTCCCGCGTCGGCCATGCCGGCGACGACGTCGCTGACCACCCCTGGATGCAAGCCGTCGACGTGGAACGGCGAAGGACGCCAGATGTCGTCGGGTACAGGCGCCCAGTCGAACCGGAGCGCGGCCAGTGCGTTGCGTTCGTCTTCCTTCATCGCGGGCCGATAGCCAGTAGATGAGTGTCCTGGCCGCCAACGCGCACCGCGCTTCGGCGGTCCTCGTCGGTCAGCGTCTTCTGGTTGGACTCGGGCATCATGTCGACGTCATCCGCCTCGCTCAGCGCCAGGAAGGCCGCGTCCAGGTCGGCGTCGGGGACGTCGCTGAGTTTCAAGCGAACCGCGGTGTGTTTGATCCAGGCACCGGGCTCGGACGCCAGCGACTCGTAAAGCTGACGGATTCGCGTTGTGAGATCTTGGTCGGCCGTCCTCGCCACGGCCGCCCCGGTGAACATCTCTCCGAACCTCTGATAGGCGTCCTTGGTCAGCACCTGCTCAAGCAGACTCTTGTGCAGAGCACCCAGGGCAACATTGAGAGTCCGTCCACTTGGACCGTCGAAGTTCAGTTCTTGATGGACACGATCCCACCCTTTGTCGTCCAGCTCGTGGACGAAGCCCCGGCCGACCTTTTTGCTCTTGACGTACCCGAGGTCGTTGAGTTTCCGCCGGCTCGCGCCGTCCAAGGAGACGTTGCTGCGACTCTTGAGCTGGGGGTTGGAGATCGGCCCGGCTTCTACCATCAGAATGATGAGCATTGCGCTCTCCGACGGGGTGAGGTTGTCAGCCACCCTGATGCTCCTTAACCATGTCATGCCTGCGATTTCGAATGAGTTGTTCAATGTGCGCGACCACCGCTTGCACGTCGTGTCGCACGCGCGCGTTGGTGAACCGGAGGACGGCGTAGCCATCCAGTTGCAACCGCACGTCGCGGACCCGGTCCGCGTCGTACTGGTCCGGCCGGCAGTGCTCCGGTCCGTCGAGTTCCACCACGACGCGTTCGGCCGGCCACCACAGATCAGGCCGGATCGGACTGTGGAGCAACGCCGGTTGGTAGGTACCGTTCCAAATTCGCCCGTACGCCCACGGCTGTCGTTTCAGGACAGTCTCGAGCGTCGCCTCGATGCTGCTTCGCGAATGCGGCTTACCGATACCGGCCGTGAGCCCGGGTGAGGGTGTCAGCCCGGCCTGGACGGTAGTCATTCGCTCTGCTCCGGCTGATCCGGTGCCGGTGAGCCAGACGCCGACGCCGCCGCGATCGGCGAGCCACTCGGCCGCGCTCACCACGACAGACTGGGCCGGCGCCCCAGCGGGAACGGGGACGATCAGCACCAGCCGGGCGCGGTGAAATGCCACTGAGACGATGCGAGTGAGTCCGGCCGTCCGGGCCTCGGGCCGCGACCGGGTTCGCGCGGGTCGGCCGGTCAGCGCGCGCTCCGCCAGGTCGGCCAGGAACGCGCTGGAGTGGCCCGCAGCGCGCGCACGCTCGATAGCCACGGCTCGGATCGCCGCGATCGAGGCACCTTGAGGTCCATCGAGTCCGTCCGCCTCGGGTAGCCAGCCGGGGAGAAGCTGGCGCGCGATCGCGTCCAGAGTGTCGAGCACTTCACCCACGAAGGCTGCCACCGACTCGGACACACGTGGTTCTACCAGGACGCACGCCGGCAGGTCGGCGGATCGGCCGAGCTCTGCGGCGACATCCTCGGCCGATACTCCCGAGAGTCGGACGACGCGGTCGAGCGGCAGATCGCGCAGCAGGGTGGTGACGGTCGCCATCACACCACCTCCGGCTTGAACGTGGTGCCGTCCGCGTTCATACCGTTGGCCCGGAGGCTGTCGATCTCCGAGCGGTCCACGGCTTCGTCGGCGTTGAGCAGCGCCACGAGCCGATCGGCCGCGCTGACGGTGCCCGCGTCGACTTCGCGCCTGAGCTCCACTTCGCTTCGGAGGTCGAAGAGCAGCGCGGTCAGCTCCCGAGCGGCGGCCTCGTCGCCGGTGCTGATCCGGCGGCGGAGGTGCGCAAGCTGGGTCCGGACGGCAATCCCGTCGGCAGCCGGCCCGGCGGCCAGCAGCTTGTCCAGCTGACGTGCCGCTATCTGATCGCCGGCGGCGGCTCGTTGTTCCAGCCTCTCCGTCCGGCCGTGGGTCGCCAGCATCTCGGCCAGGGCGTTCGCGGCGGGCTGCTTGCCCTGGTCGGCCCGCTCAACCAGCTCGTCGACCGAACCGCGTTCGGCCAGCAGGACCGCGAGGTCCTCCTCGAACAGGAGGCTCCCGCCGTCGGCTTTGGCCCTCAGGTCGTCCACCACTCCGCCGTCCGCGAACAACTCGGCGAGACGGTGCTCGGCGCGAGGGTCCTTTTCTGCGCGCAGATCGGAGATCCGCGGGGCGAGCGCGGTGAATGCACGGAGCCTGTTCTGCGCGGATAGGTCACCCGGAACCAGCGCCAGGCGCCGGTTCAGCAGGTTGGCAGCTTCCTGATCACGCCCGGCCCGGAAGAGGACCCCGGCGAGGTCCGCGGCCCCCTCGCCGTGCAGCTCGAGGAGGCGGCGCAAGGCCTGTTCCTCA
Source organism: uncultured Actinoplanes sp. (assembly GCA_964236515.1). Lineage (GTDB taxonomy): Bacteria > Actinomycetota > Actinomycetes > Mycobacteriales > Micromonosporaceae > Actinoplanes. The sequence goes on along the minus strand of CAXSDA010000031.1, from coordinate 4,788 downwards.
TGGCCGTACCGCATACGTGCGTTCGCCGCGGAAATCAGGCGACGGAGGTCATCGACGTCGACGGCCGTGGCGATCAGCGTCTCCCAGGCGCTCCGCGGCGGGCACTGGGTCTGCCGCACGTGCTGGGCTACATAGTCGGCGACGACGTAGCCGGCCAACGTGCCCGCCTCCTCGTCGTCGGCCGGCGCCAGGGCTGAGACCGCGCCGTGTACCTCATCCAGGCAGAACGCCAAGGCGGCTGGCAACCAGTGCCGCGGACGATTGACCCGCTGCGCCGGCGTCAGGTAACCGCCGATCGCGGCCTCGAGAGCTTCCTCCGGCAGCGGTGAGAGGACGCCGAGCCGCCGGGCGTCAGCAGCAAAGCTCATGACGGCCTTAGCGTAGGGATCAGGCGCGAGCTCCCATCGGTGGAGCAGTTCGGGGCCGGCTGCCAGCGCCTGGGTAAGCCCCGCGTCCGTGACGTTCAAGGCAAGCCGGATCCGACGGTCCCGCTCCGCGGCGAGATGAGCTCTCTCATGTTCCTGCCGGGAGATCTCGTCCGAGACGGGTATGACCTTGGCGAGGTCCAGCAGGCGGCGATCGAACTCGAGTTCGGCCGGACGCCCGAGTCTCGACTTCCGCTTGAGGTAGTCGTCGGGCCACAGCGTCGCGACCACCAACGCTGGAAACCTAAAAAGCCTGGCCACGTGTTCTTTGGTCAACTGTGGCTGGGCATCGAAGAATCGTTCCATCTCATCGAGCCACACGATGATCCTGCGGCGCGTGCCGTCCAGCAATTCGATGATCTCGTCGGTGCCGGCCGGCTGAACAATCGGCCAATTAGGCGCGACGGCACGGACTGCCTCATACAGTGATCTTGTTTTCCCCGTCGACGAGCGGCCCACCAGGAGCACAAAACAACCCTGATCAGTGCCGGCCGAAATGAGTTCCCGCAGGTCGTCGTCGAAGTCGCGTTCCACATATTCGGGCAATTCCCCAGCGCTGCCGGGAAGCGTGATTGCCGCATGAATGCCGAGCTGACGGGGCGAGACCTCGTCGAAGCGTGGTGACGGCCCGGCTGATGGCGTCGCAGCAATGCGCTGCCAGGCTTCCAGCCAGACTCCCTGGTCGCCCGGGTCCACGCCGAACACCTTGAGTAGGCACAACAGGACGTCCCTGGACGGACGCACCTTGCCGTTGATAGCGGGGTTGACTGTCGACCGCGGCAGGTCCCGTGGCAGCTTGAGCCGTTTCGCCTGCACCTCGATGTCAGTGAAGGACAGATCTTGGGCTGTCCGCAGATTGTTGAGAAGTCGGCCGAAATCCGCCCAGTCCCGGGTCGCCGCAAGATCGGAAGCACTGACGATTGCCAGGTCGCTCAACCCCCCTTGCGAACGTACCGGCACCGTTCGGCAGGCGCCGCCGAACGTTCGGGCACAGCTTACGAATCGCCCCGCCGGAAAGCCATACCGGCAGTTGGCGACATGGTCATCCGAACGACTCGTCCGGGATCGTACGGACTCGTTCGATTGCCTCGCCCGAATGGCGTTTCCGCTGGTCACCTGGGCTCATCAGGGAAGTCGGTGATCCACGATCTTGGGGTGTTTCTCGTGTCCGAACAGCGTGCCATTTCCCGTACGGCCCGGCCGAGCAGCCCGGCTCAGTGGGAACGCGAGCAAAGCTGGGCTGACGCCGCCTACGACGACATACGGGCGCATCCGGATGCCGAGGTGATTGCCGATCGTCTCCGCGCCGTGTGCCGCCTCGACGGATCAAGAGGATTCGGCGTTGTCACGATTCAATGCATCCGTGATCATGTCTTCTTCGAAGATCATCCGCTTAGCGACGGGTGGGACGGCATCGTTTACCGGCGCTACGATGCCAGCGCCGACATGGCCGAAGCCTGGTTGCGGCTCCGTGCCGGTCGGTGGAGGCCGGAGGATCTGACCTTGCTGGAGCACGAGTACGCCGAGGCGCGCTTTTATGCCGAGCACCCCGGCGCGACCTACGAAGAGGCGCACCACGCGGCTAACGAGGTCTCCGACTGGCAGAATGACATTCCTGGACCGACCGGCGAAGACTATGCCAAGGCGTGGAGGCGGCAGTGGGCATGATGGTGGCCGCGCGAAAAGCCGAGGAGACACCGGACGAGGTCCGCTACGAGTTCGGCCTCGATCGCCGGTTCGACCGAGTGTTGACGATCGACAAGCGCACGGGAGAAGTGACGCCGGAGGACGGGCGTTTCGACTCCGCGGCCGGCACGATCGCGTCCAAAGTCCGACGATCATGGCAGGACAGCGGGGAGTTTCCGGCCGGCGTCGTCTTCTCGTCCTGATCCTCAGCGACGCGTGCTGCGTCGCTAGCCTCCGTTCGCGAACACCGAACGCCGAGCTATCGCGGGGAGACGAGGAAGCGGTCAGCCACCGCTGAGAGGCGTTCCGCGAGCGTCAAGGTCGCGATGAAGTTTCTTCGCGGAGGCGGCGCCCGGCCAGCCGCAGTACCCGCAGGATCATGGCCGGTCGCACCAGCACCCCGGGTGGGGTGATGAGCTGCTGGACGCTCTGGAAGGTGGCGCCGATGTCAGGCGCGATCTGGGATGCGAGGCCGATCTGGCGGGCGTACCAGTTACTCAGTTTGATCCCACGCGGCCGGGGTCCGGTGGTCTCCGGATAGACGAAGTCGCCGCCCACTGCGAACTGCCACGGCGTCGCGAGGACCTTGGACGCCGCCCGGTAGTAGTCGTGGGCCATTTCGGCGGTCGCGTCCCCATGCTTGTCAAGCGTGGCGCCGAGCGCGACCGCCTCCGTCGCCGCGCAGGTCATGCCCTGCCCGTAGATCGGGTTGAAGCTGCATATCGCGTCGCCGAGCGCCAGATATCCGGCCGGATGAACCGCCAGCCGCTCAAACATCCGGCGCCGGCTGGACGGATAGCGGAATATCACCGGATCGGTCAGCGGCTCGGCCCGGTCCATCACCTCAGCTATCGCCGGGTCCGGCAGCGCGCGAAAGCGCCTCGAACGACTCCGGATCAGTAGGTGGATTGTCGAGGTGCCAGCCACCGAGCCCGATCAGCCAACGGTCATCCTCGATCGGCATCACCAGACCGATCCTCGTTTGCCCGGGCGGTGTCGGCAGCACGATGAACGCCACGCCTTCGAGCAGGTCACCGGGCCGCCGCCGGTACGTCCGGGTGGAGTACGAGACCCCGGCCTTGACCTCCACCCGCTCGGGCGCGGGCAGGCCCAGGTCGGCCAGCCAGCGGTCCGAGCGGCTGCCCCGGCCCGAGCAGTCCACGGTCAGGTCGGCGGTGAGCGTCTCGCCGCTGTCGAGCACGACGCCGGTGACCCGGCCGTCGGCGCTCGCTAGCCCGGTGACCGCGACCTGATCACGAATGGTGACGCCGGCCAGTTTGGCTACGCGGTTGCGGATCACTGCCTCGAGCAGTGGCGGCTCATCGCGATCATTTCGAGTCCGGTGGGCGAGGCCGGTGAGCGCCGGCCGTACTGGTACACGCGTAGGCCGAGCCCAGGGTCGAACCGGGTGCCGCCGGCCGTGAGGAGTTCGTCCTCTAGCCCGTCGAAGAGTGTGGCGGACTCGCGTAGGCCGGAGACAAGCAGGATGTGACCGTGGCTGCCCTGCGGGACGCCGTCTCGTGGCGTGTTGTCATCCGGCAGCGTGTCGCGATCCAGAACCGTCACCAATCCGAACCGTTCGCTCAGGACCCGGGCCGCGCCGAGCCCCGCCATGCTCGCCCCGATGACGACGGCCGTGCCGGTCCTGCGATCATTCCTAATTGGACCGAGGATACCGTCAGGCCACCGGTCCGGCTGTCGTCTCGACGTGAGCGCTCAGCTCTCGCCCGGACACCACCGAACGGGCATGTTCCGGCGTCGGCCCGGGCTCCCTGTTGAGGCACGCCAACGCCGCGGTGGCCGCGCTCAGCCAGCGACGGGCGCCCGGAAACCAGCGTTGACGGCAGCGCCGCCCCGCGGGGCGGGCGGCATCTTTAACGATGGCCAGAAGGTGACTAGACCCGAGACAACGGTGCACGCTTCATCGCTCAAGCGTGGCCTGTCCCTCGCGTCGGGGAAGTCAGTGGTTGCTGCACTGCTGCGCTCAGCAGGCGGGGTGGAGCGTTTACGCTGAAGGTGGCCATTCGCGGACGCTTGGTGAGCGACGCCCTTCCGAGTTGCACCCCGCGGTGTGCCGAGCTGCGCGAGACCACTCCGCGCTGGGCTCCGCCCGTCCCGGAAGGGCTCTGCCGGTGGCTCGAACGTGTCCGAGCGCCGAGGAGCCTCGTGATCGGATTCGGTTAGCGAGATCCGGTGATCTGCCAGCTATTCCGGTATCTCAAGCTGAAGGCCCCGCGGCCCGAGGTGGGCGACGCCTTAACGCCTTGAGGGGGACGGGGTTGTAGCCGAACCGGTGGGGTGCAGGAGATGGCCATGATCTTATGAGTTGATCATGTGCTCCTATTTTGCTCCCACTGTAAGGAGTTGAATGCGGGCGGCTCGTTACCGATGATTTGGTAACGAGCCGTTGAGCTGCACAAACGCTGGTGGGCGATACTGGGATCGAACCAGTGACCTCTTCCGTGTCAGGGAAGCGCGCTCCCGCTGCGCCAATCGCCCTCGGTACAACAGATGCCGAGGTGGAGACGGGATTTGAACCCGTGTACACGGCTTTGCAGGCCGTTGCCTCGCCTCTCGGCCACTCCACCGAGCCAGGCCCCGCACGATAACCTGTGGCGGCCACTCCGAGCGGACGACGGGATTCGAACCCGCGACCCTCACCTTGGCAAGGTGATGC
>CAXSDA010000030.1:36578-101850 GCA_964236515.1 uncultured Actinoplanes sp. | reverse complement strand
GCGGGGGCGCCGTTGTCGGCGTGGCCGCTGTCGGCGGCGGGTGGCTCGGGGGCGACCGGGGACGGCGGGGGTGGGGTCGGGGCCTCGGTGGTGGGCGGGGTGAGCAGGTCGGCGCAGTAGGAACCGATGTTCTTCTCGCTGCCGGCGGCGGCGCGGAGGGCGCGGTGGCCGGCGACGGTGACGGCTCGGGGGCCGCCGGGTGGGGTCAGCCACTGGCGGCACAGGTCGGTCAGCGCCGGGATCGCCGTGGCCCGGGCGGTGGCCGGGGGCGCGACGCTCGAACCGGCCGGGGCGGGCGGCCGGGTCGCCGGCGACGCAGACGCCGGGCGGAGGCCGGACGGGGTGGGTGCGGAGGTGGCGGCGCCGGCCGGGTGCTGGGGGGCGGGGGCGCCGAGGAGGTCGTGCGCGCGGCGCTGGGCTCCGTCGGGGAGGTGGCCGGTGGTGGCGGCGAGGGCGGTGCCGCTGACCGCGAGCGCACCGGCCACGGCCGCGATCTTGACACCGAGGGCGCGGACCGTGCCCCGGACGTGCGGGTGGTCGGGGCGCGCCGGTGGGGAGCTGGGAGCGCGATGCGCCGTGACGAACCCGGCTACGGCGTCCTGCTCGCCAGCCAGCTCCCCGGGGGCAGGTGAGGCCTTGGCGGCGTCCAGCAGGGTGCGTAGACCCCGGTACTCATGGGGTCCGGTAGAGCCACCGGTGATCAGCCGGGAGGCGGAATTCCGGCTGATCCGCCGGGTTCGCCACGTACGCATCGCGTCCTGTAGAGCGTCGCGGAGGTCCATTGTGTTACACCCCTTCCGCGTGTGGAGTGCCGGGCAGCCAGCCGGCGGTGTCGTCGAGGGCCCGTACGTCCGGGTGGTCGGCGAGTTTGCGCAGACCACGAAGGGTGGCCACCCGGACCGCGCCGGCTCGTTTGCCGAGGATGCGGGCGGTGGTGGCGACGTCGAGGCCGGCGACGACGCGGAGCATGACGGCTTCGGCCTGGTCGGGTGGCAGGGCGGCGATGAGCCGGATGGCCCAGTCGGTGCGGGTGTGTTCGATGGCCTGCCCGGCGGCGTCGGGGGCGGCGGGGAGGTGGTCGCCCGGTTCGGGTGTGGGGTGTTCGGGGCGGCGGCCGAGCCGGCGGCCGTGGTCGATGGCCCGGTTGCGGCCGATGCGGTAGAGCCAGGCGCGGAAGGCGTCCGGCTCGCCGGCGAAGCGGTGCAGGTCGCGGGCGGCCTGGAGCCAGGTCTCGGACGCGACGTCGTCGGCGTGGTCACCGGCGACGACGCGCAGATAGCGCAGGAGGGCGGGCTGGTGGGCGCGCCACAGCGTGGCGAATCCATCCTGGTCGCCGAGGGTGGCGGCGGCCAGAGCGGCGGCGAGGGGGTCGTCGGCGGCGCTGATGTCGGTGCTCCCGTCGGGGCTGCGGGCGCGTGGTGGGTCAGCGGTGCAGGTTACACGGGGTGGCCGTACGTACGGGAAGCCCGCGGTTTTTCGGCGAAAGCACCGTTTCGCCGGTTCGGCGAATGTTGTCATGGTCTCCGGAGAGCATCTCGGGAGGCCTCATGCTGTGGTCCGGATCGAAGCCCCTCACGGTGGTTCGGGAGAACATGTGGGGTTTCCTCATGTTCGCCGGAGTGGCGTGGTTGGCGATCTCGTGGTGCGTCATGCGGCTGGGGCCGTCGGACATCACGGCGGTGGCCGGCCCGATGGTGCTGTTCGGGGCGTTGACCGAGGCCGTACGGGCGTTGTCGCAGACGCGCACGTGGTGGCTCAACGCCGGAATGGCGGTGCTGTTCACGGCCACCGGCGTGGTTCTGTGGGCGTCGGCGGACTCGTCGTCGTACACCACCCCGGCGGCGTTGCTGGGCTGGTACCTGATGGTGCGGGGCGCGGCCGACATCGGGGTGGCGATGATGACCCGGGAGTCGGACCGTATCTGGGGCCTGCTGATGGTGGTGGGTGTGCTGGAGACGGCGCTGGGGTTCTTCGCGGCGAGCCCGTTGTCCCGGTCGGCGGATCTGGTGGTGACCGTGCTGGGTGGGCTGGCGCTGGCCCGGGGGGTGTCGGATCTGGTGGCGTCGCTGCGGTTGCGGGAGGCGGCGGGGCCGCGAACGGACGTTCTCGATCTGTCGCCGGAGCGGGTGGCCGGGGTGGCCGGGTACTCGGCGGGGCTGTCCGACTACGAGGCGGCGCCGGCGAAACCCGGGCCTCGGCACCGGGCATCGTCGAACCGCGGCGCGCGCGGGTCGTCGGCCGATTTGTCCATGCCGGCTGACGGTGGGACGCGCGGGGACGAGACGCCGGGAACCAGGACGCTGAGCGGGCCGGCGGGCGCCATGAGCAGCGCGGCCGGGCCGGTGGGCGACAAGGCCGGGCCGGTGGGCGACAAGGCCGGGCCGGTGGGCGACGAGGCCGGGCCGGTCGGTAGCGGGGCCGAGCCGGTGGGCCACGGCGGCGGGATGCCGGGCGGCATCGGCGATCCCGCGGAGCTCGCGGCGGCTGGCGGGCACCCGGACACGTTCCACGACGAGGTGCTGCGGACCACCGCCGACCTGGACGCGATGCTGGCCCTGGCCGGGATGACCGGCGCCGGGGTGATGGCGGGGCTGCCGCACTTCGACGACGACCTGCCCGAGGTCCCGGACACTCCGGAGGGCGCGATGCCGCCGGCGGACGAGGAGATCACCGCGGACGAGGAATCGTCGATCGGCGCGACCCGCGGCACGGACTGAAAATCAGACCGCAGGGGTCAGCGCGAGCCGACCCGGCGGAGCAGGCCTTCCTGGACGGCGCTGGCGATGTGCCGGCCGTCGCGGGTGAACATCCGGCCGCTGGCCAGGCCGCGGGCGCCGCTGGCGGACGGGCTGGTGCAGTCGTAGAGGAACCACTCGTCGGCGCGGAACGGCCGGTGGAACCAGAGGGCGTGGTCGAGGCTGGCGCCGATGACACCGCCCGGCCCCCATACCTCGCCGTGCACCGACAGCACCGTGTCGAGCAGGGCCAGGTCGCTGGCGTAGGTGAGCGCGCAGGCGTGGATCAGCGGGTCGTCGGGCAGGGTGCCGTTGATGCGCATCCAGACGCGTTGCTCGTCGGCGGCGGCGCGGTCGCCGGGCGGGACCCAGCCGGGGACGCCGAGGTAGCGGACGTCGATGGCCTGCGGGGCGGCGGCGAAGGCGGCCCGGCGCTGCGGATACTGCTCGACCCAGTCGGCCATGGTGCGGACCTCGTCCGGTCCGGGCAAGCCGGTCGGCGCCGGCGTGTGGTGGTCGAGCCCTTCCTCGGCGATCTGGAACGACGCGGACATGAAGAAGATGGTCCGGCCGTTCTGCTGGGCGGTGGACCGGCGGACGGAGAAGGAACGGCCGTCGCGGATGGACTCGACGGAGAACTCGATCGGCACGGTCGGGTCACCGGGCCGTACGAAGTAGCCGTGCAGGGAGTGCACGCTCCGGCTGGGGTCGACGGTCCGGCCCGCGGCGACCAGCGCCTGCCCGGCGACCTGGCCGCCGAAAACGCGCTGGGCGCCGGTCTGCGGGCTCTCCCCCACGAACGTGGCCGGGTCGATCTGCTTCAGGTCCAGGAGTTCCAGAAGCTGATCGACCGCGGCCTGTCCGGTGAGCGGTTGATTCACAGACCGCTCGGGTCGGCCAGCGAGCCGAGCTGGTGCACGCGCAGGGTGTTGGTGGAGCCGGGCGCGTTCGGCGGGCTGCCGGCCACGACCACGACGTACTCCCCCGGCTTGGCCAGGCCGAGGCCGAGCATCTTCGCGTCGACCTGCCGGAACATGTCGTCGGTGTGCTGCACGAAGTCGGTCAGGAACGTTTCCACGCCCCAGGACAGGGCGAGCTGGTCGCGGACCGCGTCGACCGGGGTGAACGCGTACAGCGGCAGTTCGCAGTGCAGCCGGGAGAGGCGCCGCACGGTGTCGCCGGTCTGGGAGAAGGCGACCAGAGCCTTGGCCCCGATGTTGCGGGCGATCTGCGACGCGGCGACGGTGAGGGCGCCGCCGTGGGTGCGCGGGTCGTGCTGCAGCCGCGGGACGCCGAACGGGCCGGCCTCGGTGGTGGAGACGATCTTGGCCATGGTGCTGACGGTCAGGACCGGGTACTTGCCGACGCTGGTCTCGCCGGACAGCATGACCGCGTCGGCGCCGTCGAGGACGGCGTTGGCGACGTCGGACGCCTCGGCGCGGGTCGGGCGCGAATTCTCGATCATCGAGTCGAGCATCTGGGTGGCGACGATGACCGGCTTGGCGTTCTCCCGGCACAGCTGGACGGCGCGTTTCTGCACCAGCGGCACCTGGTCGAGCGGCAGTTCGACGCCGAGGTCGCCGCGGGCCACCATGACGCCGTCGAAGGCGAGCACGATGGCTTCCAGGTGGTCGACGGCCTCGGGCTTCTCCACCTTGGCGATGACCGGGACGGTGCGGTTCTCCTCGGCCATGATCTGCTGGACGAGCTTGATGTCGTCGGGCGAGCGGACGAACGACAGCGCGATTAGGTCGACGCCGAGGCCGAGGGCGAAGCGCAGGTCGGCTTCGTCCTTGTCGCTCATCGCGGGGACGCTGACGGCCACGTTGGGCAGCGAGACGCCCTTGTTGTTGGAGACCGGGCCACCCTCGACGACCAGGCAGTGGATGTCGTTGCCGGCGACCTCGGAGACCTCGACCGCGACCCGGCCGTCGTCGATCAGGAGCCGGTCGCCGACCTTCACCTCCTCCGGGAGCTTCTTGTACGTGCAGGAGACGCGGTCCGGGGTGCCCAGGATGTCGTCGCTGGTGATGGTGACCGAGTCACCGGTGGCCCAGATGTGCGGGCCGTTGGCGAACCGGCCGAGGCGGATCTTGGGACCCTGCAGGTCGGCGAGGACGGCGACGGGCCGGCCGGCTTCGCTCGCGGCGGCCCGGACCAGCTGGTAGATGCTCTGGTGGTCCTCATGGCTGCCGTGGCTGAAGTTCATGCGGGCCACGTCCATGCCGGCCTCGACCAGACCGAGCATGCGCTCGGGGGAGGCGGTGGCGGGGCCCATGGTGCAGACGATCTTTACGCGACGTGTCACAGCCATGAGGCTAGTCTCTCTTCCGGGTCGGTCTGAGGGCCGACCCCCGTCCTGGGGATTAACTGCGGGGCACAGCCTAACGACCGTGCTTCTGCCGGTACCCGGGCCTACGGAAGGCCCGGAGAACCCGGCCCGTTCTCGATGTCAGCGGGTGGCCGCGAGCGGCTGCGCGGACGGTTCCACCGGGGCCGGGAGGTCGCCCGCAGCGCCCAGATAGCGGTGGATGGCGGCCGCGGCGGCGCGGCCCTCGGCGATCGCCCAGACGACGAGCGAGGCGCCGCGGTGCATGTCGCCGGCCACGAAGACGCCCGGCCCGGCCTGCCAGTCGTCACCGGCGTCGACGGCGCCGCGGCGGTTGCGGTCCACGCCCAGCTGGTCCAGCAGCGGCTGGGGTTCGGTGCCGTCGAAGCCGATGGCCAGCAGTACCAGATCGGCCGGCAGGTCGCGTTCGGAGCCGGGCCGGATGCTGACCGTGCGCTTGCCGTCGATCCGCTCGACGACCACGTCGGCGACGCGGATGGCGGCGACGTTGCCGTGGCCGTCGTCGACGAACTTCTGCACGGCCACGCCGAACACGCGTTCGCCGCCCTCCTCGTGGGCCGGGTAGTTGCGGAGGATGACGGGCCAGGTGGGCCACGGGTGCAGTTCGGCCGCGCGGGCCTCGGGCGGCAGCGGGTACTGGTCGAGCTGGACGATCGAGGCGGCGCCCTGGCGGTGGGCGACGCCCAGGCAGTCGGCGCCGGTATCGCCGCCACCGATGATGATCACGTGCTTGCCGTGGGCGTCGATGGGGGTGGTGTCCTGCAGGCCGGCGACGACCCGGTTCGCCGGGACGAGGTGGTCCATGGCCAGGTGGACCCCGCCGAGCGTACGGCCGGGAGTGTCCCCGACGTCCCGCCCGGCCAGCGCGCCGCAGGCCAGCAGCACCGCGTCGAACCGGTCGCGCAGGTCGTCGGCGGTGACGTCGACGCCGGCCTCGACGCCGGTCTGGAACTCGACACCCTCGGCCGCCATCTGCTCCAGCCGCCGGTCGACGTGGACCTTCTCGATCTTGAAGTCGGGGATGCCGTAGCGCAGCAGGCCGCCGATCCGGTCGTCACGCTCGTACACGGTGACGTCGTGCCCGGCCCGGGCCAGTTGCTGGGCCGCGGCCAGACCGGCCGGTCCGGAGCCGATCACGGCCACCGACTTGCCGCTGCGTGACGGCGCCGGCTGCGGCCGGACGTACCCGAGGTCGAAGGCGTGGTTGGCGATCTCCACCTCGACCTGCTTGATGGTCACCGGGTCGTCGGCGATGCCGAGCACGCAGGCGGCCTCGCACGGCGCCGGGCAGAGCCGGCCGGTGAACTCGGGAAAGTTGTTGGTGGCGTGCAGGCTCTCCGCCGCCGCGGCCCAGGCGCCCGTACGGATCAGGTCGTTCCAGTCCGGGATGCGGTTGCCGAGCGGGCAGCCCTCGTGGCAGAACGGGATGCCGCAGTCCATGCACCGGGTGGCCTGGTCGCGGATCAGCTCCTCGCCGGCCGGCGGGTACACCTCCCGCCAGTCGGCGATCCGGACCGGCACCGGGCGCCGCTTGGGCAGCTGCCGCTCGTACCGCAGGAACCCCATCGGATCAGGCACGCTGGACCCCCATGACCGCCTCGTCGATGTTCCGACCGGCGGCTTCGGCGGTCCTGATCAGTTCCATCACGCGCTTGTAGTCGCGCGGCACCACCGCGGTGAACTCGCGTACCGCGGCCGGCCAGTCCTCGAGCAGCCGGTCGGCCACCGCCGAGTCGGTCTCCTTGGCGTGCTTGAGCACGAGCTCGTGCACGGTCTCCTGCTCGGCCCCGGTGAGTGGGGTGAGGTCGACCAGTTCCGGGTTGACCCGGTTCGGGTCGAGCCGCAGGACGAACGCGGTGCCGCCGCTCATGCCGGCGGCGAAGTTGCGCCCGGTCGGCCCGAGCACGACCACGGTGCCGCCGGTCATGTACTCGCAGCCGTGGTCACCGACGCCCTCGACGACCGCCTGGGCGCCGGAGTTGCGGACCGCGAACCGTTCGCCGGCCCGGCCGCGCAGGTACAGCTCGCCCTCGGTGGCGCCGTACAGGATGGTGTTGCCGGCGATGATGTTCTCCTCGGCCACGAACAGGGCGTCCTCGTCCGGGCGGATCACCACCCGGCCGCCGGACAGTCCCTTGCCGACATAGTCGTTGGCGTCGCCGAACAGCCGCAGCGTGACGCCCCGGGGCAGGAACGCGCCGAACGACTGGCCGGCGGTACCGCGCAGGGTGAAGGCGACGGTGTCCTCGGGGAGACCGGCGCCGCCGTACCGCCGGGCCACCTCGCCGCCCAGCATCGCGCCGACGCTGCGCTGGTTGTTGCGCACGTCCAGGCTCGCCTGGACGCGTTCGCCGTTCTCCAGCGCGGGTGCGGCCAGCCGGATCAGCTCGTTGTCGAGCGCCTTGGCCAGGCCGTGGTCCTGGTCCTGAGCCTTGCGGCGGGACGCACCGGCGGGCAGTTCGGGCACGAACAGGATCGTCGACAGGTCGAGGCCGCGGGCCTTCCAGTGCTCCAGGGCGGGCAGCACGTCCAGCGCCTCGGCGTGGCCGACGGCCTCGGCGATGGTCCGGAAGCCGAGCTCGGCCAGGTACTCGCGGACCTCCTCGGCGATGAACCGGAAGAAGTTCTCCACGAACTCGGGCTTGCCGGTGAACCGCTCGCGCAGCACCGGATTCTGCGTGGCGATGCCGACCGGGCAGGTGTCCAGGTGGCAGACCCGCATCATGATGCAGCCGGAGACGATCAGCGGTGCGGTGGCGAAGCCGAACTCCTCGGCGCCCAGCAGCGCCGCCACGATCACGTCGCGACCGGTCTTGAGCTGGCCGTCGACCTGCACGGTGACCCGGTCCCGGAGCTTGTTCAGCAGCAGCGTCTGCTGCGCCTCGGCCAGGCCCATCTCCCACGGCGAGCCGGCGTGCTTGAGCGAGTTCAGCGGGGACGCGCCGGTGCCGCCGTCGTGGCCGGAGATCAGGATGACGTCGGCCTTGAGCTTGGCCACGCCGGCCGCGACCGTGCCGACGCCGATCTCGCTGACCAGCTTCACGTGCACCCGGGACGCCGGGTTGACCATCTTCAGGTCGTGCACGAGCTGGGCCAGGTCCTCGATGGAGTAGATGTCGTGGTGCGGCGGCGGGGAGATCAGGCCGACGCCGGGGGTGGCGTGCCGGGTCTTGGCGATCCACGGCCACACCTTGTTGCCGGGCAGCTGCCCGCCCTCGCCCGGCTTCGCGCCCTGCGCCATCTTGATCTGCAGGTCGTCCGCGTTCACCAGGTACTCGGTGGTGACGCCGAACCGGCCGGACGCGATCTGCTTGACCGCCGAGCGGCGTTCCGGGTCGTACAGCCGCTCGACGTCCTCGCCGCCCTCGCCGGTGTTGGACTTGCCGCCGAGGCGGTTCATCGCGATGGCCAGCGTCTCGTGCGACTCGGCCGAGATCGAGCCGTAGCTCATCGCGCCGGTGGCGAACCGCGTGACGATCGACTCGACCGACTCGACCTCGTCCAGGGGCACGGGCGTACGGCCGGGGGCGAACCGGAACAGGCCGCGCAGCGACCCGGTCTCGTGGGCCAGGCTGTCCACCTTGGACGTGTACTGGCGGAACACGTCGTACTGTTTGCTACGGGTGGCGTGCTGCAGCAGGAAGACCGTCTCCGGGTTGAACAGGTGGGTCTCGCCCTCGCGACGCCACTGGTACTCGCCGCCGACCTCGAGCCGGCGGTGGGTGCGCTCGGCCGCGTTGTCCGGGTAGGCCTTCTCGTGCCGCGCCTTGACCTCGGCATGGATCTGGGTCAGGCCGGAGCCGCCGATCCGGCCGGAGGTGCCGGCGAAGTACCGCTGCAGCAGCCGGTTGTCCAGGCCCACGGCCTCGAAGACCTGGGCGCCGCAGTACGACGAGACGGTCGAGATGCCCATCTTGGACATGATCTTCAGGACGCCCTTGCCGAGCGCCTTGACGTAGTTGCGGATCGCCACCGAGGACTCCATGCCAGCCAGTGGGCCGGTGGCGATCAGGTCCTCGACGGTCTCGAAGGCCAGGTACGGGTTGACCGCGGCCGCCCCGAACCCGAGCAGGGTGGCCGCGTGGTGCACCTCGCGGCAGTCGCCGGACTCCACCACCAGCGCCACCTGGGTGCGAGTCTGCTCGCGGACCAGGTGCTGGTGCACGGCCGCGGTGAGCAGCAGCGACGGGATGGGCGCGAGGTCGGCGTTGGCGTCCCGGTCGGAGAGCACGAGGATCCGTACGCCGTCCTCGATCGCCTCCGATACGTGCCGGCAGATCTGGGTGAGCCGGGCCTTGATGCCGGCCGCGCCGTCCCGCAACGGGTAGAGGCCGGACACGCGGACGGCCTTGAAGCCGTGCATGTCGCCGTCCTCGTCGATGGACAGCAGCTTGGCCAGCTCGTCGTTGTCCAGGATGGGGAAGGGCAGCTGGATCTGCCGGCAGCTGGCCGGGCCCGGCTCGAGCAGGTTGCCTTCCGGGCCGATGGTCATCGACAGGCTGGTCACCAGCTCTTCCCGGATCGCGTCCAGCGGCGGGTTGGTGACCTGGGCGAACATCTGGTGGAAATAGTCGAACAGCAGGCGCGGCCGCTGCGACAGCGGCGAGATCGGGGTGTCCGTGCCCATCGACCCGAGCGGCTCGGCACCGGTCCGGGCCATCGGCGTGACCAGGATCTTCAGCTCCTCCTCGGTGTAGCCGAACACCTGCTGGCGCCGGGTCACCGAGTCGTGCGTGTAGATGACGTGCTCGCGCGCCGGCAGGTCGCCCAGCGCGATCAGCCCGGCGTGCAGCCAGTCGTCGTACGGCCGGTCCGCGGCCAGCTCGGCCTTGATCTCGTCGTCGTGCCGGATCCGCCCGGCCTCGGTGTCCACCAGGAACATCCGTCCCGGCTGCAGCCGGCCCTTGGCCACCACGGTGGCCGGGTCGAGGTCGAGCACGCCGGCTTCGCTGCCCAGCACCACCAGGCCGTCGCTGGTGTGCCACCAGCGGCCGGGGCGCAGGCCGTTGCGGTCGAGCACGGCGCCGATCCGGGTGCCGTCGGTGAACGCGACCGCGGCCGGCCCGTCCCACGGTTCCATCAGGCTGGCGTGGAAGCGGTAGAACGCCCGCCGGGCCGGGTCCATGCCGGGGTCGTTCTCCCACGCCTCCGGGATCATCATCAGCACGGCGTGCGGAAGGCTGCGGCCGCTCAGGTGCAGCAACTCCAGCACCTCGTCGAAGCCTGCCGAGTCGGACGCCTCGGGCGTGACGATCGGGAACAGCCGCTTGATGTTGCCCGGCAGCACCGTCGACTGCAGCAGCGCTTCGCGCGCCTGCATCCAGTTCTTGTTGCCGCGGATCGTGTTGATCTCGCCGTTGTGCGCGATGTAGCGGTACGGGTGGGCCAGCGGCCAGGACGGGAACGTGTTCGTCGAGAACCGCGAGTGCACCAGCGCGATCGCGCTCTTCACCCGGTCGTCGGTCAGGTCCGGGAAGAACGCGGGCAGCTGGTCCGGGGTCAGCATCCCCTTGTAGGTGATGGTCCGCGCCGACAGCGTCGGGAAGTAGATGGCGATGCCGCGCTGTGACGTCTCCCGCTCGGCCTGCTTGCGGATGATGAACGCGATCCGGTCCAGTTCGAGCCCGCTCAGCTGGTCGCCCGAGCGACCGGCGGCCGAGTCGGTCAGCCGGTGGGCGGCCAGGAACACCTGCTTGATCTTCGGGCGGACCGCCTCGGCCGTCTCGCCGAGCCCGTCGGGGTGGACCGGGACGTCCCGCCAAGCCAGCACCTCGGCGCCCTCGACCAGGGCGTACTTCTCGAAGATCTTGATCGCCCGGCCGGCCGCGCGCTCGTCGTTGGGCACGAAACACAGGCCGGTGGCGTAGGAACCGGCCGGGGGCAGGTCGACGTCGAGCTCGGCGCGGTAGAACTCGTCCGGGATCTGCAGCATGATCCCGGCGCCGTCACCGGTGTTGTACTCGGCGCCGCGGGCGCCCCGATGGTCGAGCCGGATCAGCGCGGACAAGCCCTTGGCGACCACCTCATGGGAGCGGCGTCCGTGCAGGTCGGCCACGAAGGCCACACCGCACGCGTCCTTCTCCTGCGCCGGGTCGTACAGCCCCTGGGGGTGCGGAAAAGCCACCGGGCCTCCGATCGTCACTCATTTCATTCAAGGATCGGGACGACGTCGGCCCTGCAAAAGTCTCTCGATACTACGTTAAGAGCCACCGATCTCCGCCAGGTGCGGTTGGATCACACTTCTTCTGAGCGGATTGGATAGTCTCGCGCGGTGGCGCAACAGGATACCGACGTCTTCGTCCGGCTGGAACAGTTCTACGACGCTGTACCCCGGCCCGACGCTCGTGCGGAGGATATCGGGGAGTTGGTCCTGTTCGTCCGCAACGGATCCGGCTTTCCGTACTACGCCCGCCCGCGACCCGGGGCGGGTGCTTCGTCTGCCGCCGATGTTACCGCCGCCCGGGCCCGGCAACGAGAACTCGGCATGCCCGAGGCGTTCGAGTGGGTGCACGAGAACAACCCCGAGATGCTGGAAGTTGCCCGGTCGGCCGGCCTGGACGTGCTGATGGCCCCGCTGATGGTGCTGGAACAGGCCGCGCTCGTGCCCGACCTGCCGGTCGCCGGCGGCGTCATCCGGCTCCTCGACCCAGCGTCCCCGGGATACGGCGCGGACCTGGCCGCGGCCGGCGCCGTGGCGCACCTCGGGTTCGGCGCGCCCGCCTCCGCCGACCCGGCCACGGTCGCCGCCGGTGGGCTGTCGATCACCCCGGCCGGGGCGCGGGAACGCGACCTGGTGCCGCCGCCGGCCCCCGAATCGGTGGAGAACGCCCGGACCCGCACGATCGCCGGCCACTCGTTCACGGCCCTGGTCGACACCGCCGCGGACGGGGTCGTGGCCAGCGGGTCGTACCAGCGGGCGGGTGACGTGGCCGAGGTCACCGGGGTGGCCACCCTGCCGTCGGCCCGGCGCCGGGGGTACGCGTCCCAGTTGACCGCGACGCTGGCCCGGCACGCGCTGCAGCACGGCGTGCACCTGGTCTTCCTGTCCGCCTTCGACGACGACGTGGCCCGGCTCTACTCGCGGATCGGCTTCCGCCGGATCGGCACCGCCTGCATCGGCGAGCCGTCACCCTCGGCGCTGTAGGCGGTCGCGGCGAGTGAACCCAACAACGCCAGGGCCTGCGCGCTCTCCGACCCGGGCTCGGCGTGATAAATCACCAGCAGCTGACCGGCGGCCTCGCCGATGGTCAGCTTCTCCCGCCGCAACTCCAGATCGCCGACCTCGGGATGCCGCATCCGTACGGGCGCGCCCTGCGGGGTCTTCACGTCGTGCCGCGCCCACAGCTGCCGGAACGGCTCACTCGCCAGTGACAGCTCGCCGACCAGCCGGGCCGTCTCCGGGTCGTCGTCGACGGCGATCGATGCCCGGAACGACGCCACCATACCGCCGGCCGCCTGCGCCCAGTCGGCGTGCAGATCCTGCTCGGCCCGATCCAGGAAGGCCGAGCGGATCCGGTTCTCCCCCGGCCGGATGTTCGGCGACAGCGCCGTGGCCGGCCGGTTCGCGGCCAGCACGTCGAACCGCCGGTTCTCCACGAACGCGGGCAGCCCGACCACGTCGAGCAGCTGCCGGACGCCCGCCGGGACGACCTCCCGGCGCGGCCGGCGCGGGGCCGCCGACCGGTCCGCGGACAGGCTCCGCAGGTACTCGGTGGCCGCCGCGTCCAGCCCGAGCACCCGGGCCAGCGCCTGCAGTACCGCCGAGGACGGGTTGCGGTCACGGCCCTGCTCCAGCCGCAGGTAGTAGTCGGCGCTGACCCCGGCCAGGGTGGCCACCTCCTCGCGGCGCAGCCCCGGCGTCCGGCGCACCCCGGTCACCCGGATGCCGGCCGCGGCCGGGTCGACCAGCTCGCGGCGGGCCCGCAGGTACTCGCCCAGGGCGTTCACCCCACCACCGTACGGGGCGCATCCTGGTCCCCGGGCTCCCAGGATCAGCGGAGACCTGACTGATTCCGGCGTACCGGGGCAAGCTTGATCTCATGACTGATTCGACTCTGCCCGGCGGCCGCTACCCGGTCGGCGGGTTCACGCTCACCCGCGTCGGATACGGCGCCATGCAGCTGGCCGGGCCGCACGTGTTCGGGCCGCCGCGAGACCGCGACGCCGCCGTCGCCGTGCTGCGGACCGCCGTCGAGCTGGGCGTCAACCACATCGACACGGCCGACTTCTACGGCCCGTTCGTGACCAACGAGATCATCCGCGAGGCCCTGTCGCCGTACCCGGACGACCTGCACATCGTGACCAAGGTCGGCTCCCGGCGCGACGCCGAGGGCAACTGGGTGCCGCATCGCACGCCGGACGACCTGCGGCTGCAGGTCCACGAGAACCTCGAGCGTCTCGGTCTGGAGGCGCTGGACGTGGTCAACCTGCGCGTCGGCGGCTTCGACGCCCCCGTGCCGGGCTCGATCGCGGAGCAGTTCGGGGCGCTGGCCGCGCTACGCGACGAGGGGCTGATCCGGAATCTGGGGCTGAGCACGGTCGACGCCGAGCAGCTGGCCGAGGCGCAGGCGATCGCGCCGGTGGTGTGCGTCCAGAACTTCTACAACATCGCCAACCGGCGTGACGACGCCCTGATCGACTCGACCGCCGCGCAGGGCATCGCATACGTGCCCTACTTCCCGCTCGGCGGATTCTCCGACCTGCAGTCGGACGAGCTCGACAAGGTGGCCGAGCGGCTCGACGCGACGCCGCTGGCGGTGGCGCTGGCGTGGCTGCTGCAGCGCTCGCCGAACATGCTGCTCATCCCGGGCACGTCGTCGGTGGCCCACCTGCGCGACAACGTCGCCGGCGCCGGGCTGTCCCTGCCCGCCGACGCGGTGGCCGAACTGGACGCCATCGGTACTTGATCAGTCGTCGCCGGCGATCAGGCCGGCCAGGCGCTCCGCGAGTTCCGGGGCGAAGAAGACGTGGCCCATCCCCGGGACGACCTCGAGGCTCGCGCCGGGGACGGCCGCGGCCAAGGCCCGGCCGTGCGCGACGGGGAAGATCGGATCCCGGTCGCCGTGCACGACGGCGGTGGGCGCGGTGACGGCCGACAACGGAACCAGGCAGTCGGGGCCGATCACCCGGGCGGCCCGGTGGTGGTGGGCGGCGGCGGCCGGGTCGGTGGCGCGGGCCCAGGCGAGTTCGAGCATGGTCCGGGCGGCCGGCTCGTCGAACTCCAGCACGCCGCCGTTCATCACCCGGAACAGGTCCACGTCGGCGTCCGGGCCCGGTGTCCGGCCCCGCTGCGCGGCCGTGTACTCCTGAAATTCCGGTGTGGGGGGCGGCAGGCCGGGGTGGTGGCCCATCGGCGTGGTTCCGATCAGGGTCAGCGAGCGGACGCGGTCCGGCGCGTGGACGCCCAGCCACTGGGCGATCACCCCGCCCATCGAGGCCCCGGCCAGGTGCGGTGTCCAGGTCGTACGCGTCGAGGACGGCCAGGCAGTCGGCGGCCATGTCCCCGGTCGCGTACGGGTGCCGGTCGAAGTCGACGGTGCCCGACCGGCCGGTGTCGCGGTGGTCGAAGCGGATGACCTGCCGTCCGCGGCCGACGAGTTCATCGACCAGCCGGTCCGGCCAGGTGATGCCCTGGGCCGCCGCGCCCGCGATCAGCAGCACGGCCGGGTCGGCCGGGTCGCCGGAACGCTCGGCCCACAGCTGCAGCGGGCCCGAGGACACGAAGGACTCCGTCGTCATGGCCGGTGACTGTAGCGGGCCGGCGACGTGGTCGCGGCCCGTCAGTCGGGGGCGGTCCAGTCGGTGGTGCCGCCCGGAGTCGTGCCGAGCAGGCGCGGGCGCAGCTGGTTGAGTGCGGCGTCGCGGGCGCGCAGGGCCAGCCGGCCGCGGGCCTGGACCACCGCCGACATCCGCCGGGTCTGCCGGACCACGCTGGTCGTCCGCGGCCGCCGGGCCCGGCTGTACGTGTCGATCGCCTCGACCAGTTCCTCCCCGGGCGACACCGCCGCCACCAGCGACCGCAACGTCGCCGCGTCCTCGAATGCCAGGCAGGCGCCCTGTCCCAGGTGGTGCGGCATGGCGTGGGCGGCGTCGCCGAGCAGCACCACGCCGCCCGGGCCGGACGGGAAGCCGTACGCCCGAGGCAGCGGCCGCAGCTCCCGCACCTCCTGCGGCACCAGGTCCTCGGGCCGGGTCGCGGCCAGCAGGTCACCGATCGGCGCGTGCCAGGTTGCGAACCAGCGCCGCAGCAACCCCAGCTGGGTGGCCGCCGGTTCCGGGCGGGACGCCCCGGCCGCGGTCGCCACCCAGTAGACGCCGCGGCGGCCCAGCGGCACGGACACGAACCGGTACCCGGCCCCGAGGGTCTCACCGCCGGCCTCGAGTTCCGGCGCCCGGAACGCCGGGATCACGGCCTGCCAGGCGGCGAAACCGGAACCGATCGCCACCGACTCGGGGGCCAGCGCGCGCCGGATCGGGCTGTCGATGCCGTCCGCGGCGACGAGCAGGTCGGCCTCGAACCAGTTCCGCCCGTCCCCGGCGGCCGGGCGCCGGCCGTGTCCGACGCGGACCTTCGACACCTCGGTGCCGGTCCGGATCTCGGTGTCGCCCAGGCCCGCGACCAGCGCGTCGTACAGGTCCTCGAGGTGCACCACGGCCGGGGCCGGACCGGCAGCCGTGGCGGCGCCGTTCTGCCGGGCGCGCGGCGGCACCAGCCACTGCCCGTCCGGCCGGCGGACCCCGCCGTCCGGCAGCGGCGACGCGATGGCGTGCCAGCCACCGTCCGGGTGCAGCGACTCCAGGGCCTTGCGGCCGTTGCCCCACAGCACCAGCGCGGTCGGCGGGGCGGCCACCCGTTCGCCGCGTTCCAGCAGCATCACCTGCCAGCCGGCCCGCGACAGAGCGCCGGCGGTGGCCAGTCCGGCCATCCCCGCGCCCACCACCACGGCCGTACGCACGCCGCCCGCCCTCCGCGCCGGTGTCCGCGGGTCAGTGCTCGTCGGTGGACCGGGCCGACGACCCGGCCTTCTCGGCGTCCTCGGGTTCGTCCTCGGGCGGCACGGAACCCGCCGGTTCCAGGACGCCCGTGCGTTCGTACTCGCGGAAGCGTTCCTCGCCGACCACCTGGTACGACTTCGGCACCTTCGGCCGCTCGTCGGCGCCGGGGGT
Source organism: uncultured Actinoplanes sp. (assembly GCA_964236515.1). Taxonomy (GTDB): domain Bacteria; phylum Actinomycetota; class Actinomycetes; order Mycobacteriales; family Micromonosporaceae; genus Actinoplanes. The sequence continues at coordinate 85,599 of CAXSDA010000030.1, read as the reverse complement.
GGCGGTGGCGGACACGTCCACCTGCGAGACGTCGCTGGGGTCGGCGGACGGCTCGGGCGGGGCGGGCGGGGCGTCGGCCGGCACCACGTACTCCCGCGGGCCGCGGACCGCGACGAAGTAGAGCAGCGCGCCGATGAACACGATCACCGAGGTGAACACGTTGAGCCGGATGCCGAGGATGTGGTTGGCGTCGTCGATGCGCAGCATCTCGATCCAGGCCCGGCCGGCCGTGTACGCCATCACGTACAGCGCGAACGCCCGTCCCCGGCCGAACTTGTACCTCCGGTCCAGCCACACCACCAGCGCGGCCACGCCGACGTCCCAGATCGCCTCGTACAGGAACGTCGGGTGGTGCAACTGGGCCAGGGTGACCGCCTTGCCGTCGATCATCAGCGCGTGGCCCGGGTTGGCCTGGTCCATCTCGTGCACCCGCAGGCCCCACGGCAGGGAGGTGACACTGCCGTACAGCTCGTTGTTGAACCAGTTGCCGAACCGGCCGATCGCCTGGGCCACCGGGAGACCGGGGGCGAGCGCGTCGGCCACCAGGGCCAGCGGCAGGCCGAGCTGGCGGCAGGCGATCCAGGCGCCGACCGCCCCACCGGCGACCGCGCCCCAGATGCCGAGCCCGCCCTCCCAGATCAGGAAGATGCGCCCGGGGTCGCCGCCGGAGCCGAAGTAGTCCTGCCACGAGGTGAGCACGTGGTAGATACGGGCGCCGAGGATGCCGAACGGGACCGCCCACACCGCGACGTCGAGCGACGCCCACGGCGCGACGCCGCGGCGGCGCATGCGGTATTCCATGATCAGGACGGCGGCGATGATGCCGAGGACGATGCACAGCGCGTACGCGCGGATGGGCAGTCCCAGCACATGCCAGACCGACGTCGAGGGGCTGGGGATTGCGGCGAGGGTCACGGGCCGCACATTACCGCCGACGGCTGCGGATGCAATCAAAGGGGCGTAGGTGCGCGTACCCCGGCGGCCAGATCGGCACACAACGCGCGGAGGTTCCGCTCGCCGGTGGCCGCGTCCGGCGCGTCGAGGACGGTCCGGACGAGTGCGCTGCCGACGATGACGCCGTCCGCGAACGCCGCCACCTCGGCCGCCTGGGCGCCGTTGCCGACCCCCAGCCCGACCCCGACCGGGAGGTCGGGAGCGGCCGCGCGGATCCGGGCCACCAGTTCCGGGGCCGCCGAGGAGACGCTGGTCCGGGCGCCGGTGACACCCATCAGCGCGGTCGCGTAGACGAAGCCGCGGCACTGGGCCACGGTCATCGCCAGCCGGTCGTCGGTGGACGACGGGGAGACCAGGAACGTCCGGTCCACCTGGTGCCGGTCGGACGCGGCGATCCACTCGCCGCCCTCGTCCGGGATCAGGTCCGGGGTGATCATGCCGGTGGCGCCGGCCGCGGCCAGGTCGCGGGCGAACGCGTCCACACCGTACTTCTCGACCGGGTTCCAGTACGTCATCAGTACGACCGGGACGCCGGCCGACGCGACCGCCTCGATGATCTTCAGCGTGTCGCGGGTGCGCACCCCGCCGGCCAGCGCGATGTCACTGGCCTTCTGGATCACCGGACCGTCCATCACCGGATCCGAGTACGGCATCTCGACCTCGATGACGTCGCAGCCGGCGTCGGCCATCGCCTTCATCGACGTGATGCTGTGCCCGACCGTCGGGAACCCGGCCGGCATGCAGCCGATCAGGACCGACCGGTTCTCGGCCCGGGCCTTGGCGAAGACGTCCGCGATGGTCATCTACTCTTCTTCTCCCGGTACGAGCGTCTCGGTCTCGTCGAGGATCCCGAAGTACGCGCCGGCGGTGTGCACGTCCTTGTCGCCGCGACCGGACAGGTTCACCACGATGGTCGGGGTGCGGCCCAGTTCGGCCGTCAGCCGCGGCACGATCCGGGCCGCCCCGGCCAGCGCGTGCGCGCTCTCGATGGCCGGGATGATCCCTTCCGTCCGGCACAGCAGCTGGAACGCGGCCATCGCCTCGGCGTCGGTGACCGGCTCGTAGATCGCCCGCCCGGTGTCGTGCAGCCAGGCGTGCTCGGGTCCGACGCCCGGGTAGTCCAGCCCGGCCGAGATCGAGTGCGACTCGACTGTCTGCCCGTCCTCATCCTGCAGCACGTACGTCCGGGCGCCGTGCAGCACCCCGGCCGTACCGCCGGTGATCGACGCCGCGTGCCGCCCGGTCTCCACCCCGTCGCCGCCGGCCTCGAAGCCGTACAGCCGTACGTCCGGGTCGGGTACGAAGGCGTGGAAGATGCCGATCGCGTTGGAGCCGCCGCCGACGCACGCGGCCACCGCGTCCGGCAACCGGCCGAGCTGGTCCAGGCACTGCGCTCGGGCCTCGGTGCCGATGCCGCCGACGAAGTCGCGCACGATCTCCGGGAACGGGTGCGGACCGGCCGCCGTGCCCAGAAGGTAGTGCGTGGTGTCGACGCTGGCCACCCAGTCGCGCAGCGCCTCGTTGAGGGCGTCCTTGAGCGTGCGTGATCCGGTGGTGACCGGCACGACGGTGGCGCCCAGCATCCGCATCCGGGCGACGTTCAGCGCCTGCCGCTCGGTGTCCATCTCGCCCATGTAGACCATGCACTCGAGGTCCAGCAGCGCGGCCGCGGTCGCGCTGGCCACGCCGTGCTGGCCGGCGCCGGTCTCGGCGATCACCCGGGGCTTACCCATCCGCTTGGCCAGCAGGGCCTGCCCGAGCACGTTGCGGACCTTGTGCGCGCCGGTGTGGTTCAGGTCCTCCCGCTTGAGCAGGATCTCCGCGCCCAGCCGCTCGGACAGCCGCTCGGCCCGGTACAGCAGCGACGGGACGCCGGCGTAGTCGGTGAGCAGGCCTTCGAACCGGGCGTTGAACTCCGGGTCGTTCCTGGCCGACCGGTACGCCGCCTCGAGCTCGTCCAGCGCCCGGACCAGGGCCTCGGGAACGAACCGGCCGCCGTACCGGCCGAAGTGCCCGGACAGATCGGGCAGCGACGGCGCGCTCATCGCTTACCTCCGCTCCGCGGATCGGCGATCATTCCAGTCACGGGTCCGGGTCGTAGCCTCACCGCTGCGCTCATCGCACGGGCCTCGGGGTCGCCGGGTGATTACCGGCGTTGACCAGTTCGGCCACCGCGTCCCGGGGACTCTTCTGGGTGACCAGGCCCTCGCCCACCAGCACCGCGTCGGCGCCCGCGGACGCGTACCGGATCAGGTCGTGCGGCCCGCGTACGCCCGACTCGGCGATCTTGACCACGTTGCCGGGTAGACCGGGGGCGATCCGCTCGAACACCGCCCGGTCCACCTCGAGCGTCTTCAGGTCGCGGGCGTTCACCCCGATGACCTGTGCGCCCGCGGCCAGTGCCCGGTCGGCCTCGTCCTCGTTGTGCACCTCGACGAGCGCGGTCATGCCGAGCGACTCGATCCGCTCGAGCAGGCCCATCAGCACGTTCTGCTCGAGCGCGGCCACGATGAGCAGCACCAGGTCGGCGCCGTGGGCGCGGGCCTCGTGCACCTGATAACTGGAGACGACGAAGTCCTTGCGCAGAACCGGCACGTTCACCGCCGCCCGCACCGCCACCAGATCCGCGAGGGAGCCGCCGAACCAGCGACCCTCGGTGAGGACGCTGATGCACCGCGCCCCGCCGGCCGCGTACTCGCCGGCCAGCTCCGCCGGGTCGGGGATGTCGGCCAGCGCCCCGCGCGACGGCGACGACCGCTTGACCTCCGCGATCACCGCCACGCCGGGCTTGCGCAGGGCCGCGTACGCGTCGATGGCCGGTGGCGCCGCGGCCGCCAGCTCCTTGACCTGTGCCAGCGGGACCTGTTCCTGTCGCGTCGCCACGTCCTCGCGGACCCCGGCCAGGATCTCCTCGAGAACGTTCGCCGGCGCCGTACCACGCTCCGCGGGGCCGCCCGTGCCCGCGTCCGCCTGATCCGATGTCACGTAATGACTCCCCTCTCCGGGTGTCTTCCGCCCGAGGTTAGTTGCCGGTGGACATCGCCGGCCCTCCGGGGTGCGCAGGCAGCGGTCAGGTGGGATCCGGCATAATGCGCCCCGGCCACTTCCGTCACAGCAGCCCAGGGCACATACCGGGGGCACGCTGGGGCACCTCGGATGATCGGCTGATCCAGTGTCGTTGTGATGGCGGTGTGACGTCGCCGAAATACGACTCCGGCACCATCCGACTTGGGCACACTGATTCCCGGAACGTCCAGCCGAAGAATCCCGGGGAGTTTGAGATGGCCATTGTCACGACCACCGCACCCGCCGGCTTCGCCGGCGTCTCCCGGGCCGTCGTCGCCGCCGCGGCCGATTTCGTGGCCGGGGTCGAGCGCACCATCCTCGGGGACGGCCACATCGTCACCGCCCAGGGCAACGCCTGGGCCGCCACCGAGGCCGACCGCGCCCGCAACCAGGCCCGCCACGACACGGACCAGATGGTGTCGGCGCTGACCGGCCGCCGCTAGCGTCTCAGCGGTCCGTCGGGTCCACCCCGTGGTCGAGCGCGTCCCAGGTAGCGCGCGTGTCGGGGAGGTTCGGTGCGGTCGTGGCCGGGGTCCGGTCGTACCGCGCGCTCATCACCGGCCAGCGATGGCCGGACCGCGCCGCGACCAGCCCGCCGCCTGCGATGACCGCGCCGCCCAGCGCTGCGGCCACCGGCCAGGCGATCGAGCCGCCGGCCAGGCCCGCCCGCCCGGCGATCGCGCCGGCGGCCACGGCCAGCCCGGTCACCACCAGCAGGACACCCAGCACGCGCCGGACCACGCCGCGGGTCGCCAGCAGCGCCCCCGCCCCGGCCAGCGCCACCACCGCCAGGCCGGCCACCCAGGGCTCGGTCGCCGTGCCGGTGGTGGTGTCGCGCAGCGGCGACAGCCCGGGCCGCTCGGTGACCGTCACCGACCACACCCGGGTGACGGCGTAGAGGGCCAGACCGGCGCCGGCCAGGCAGGCCAGCACCGAGGTGCCCAGCTGCCGCCCGGAGGTCATCGGGCGGCGCGGAGCGTCTCGGCCGACGCGATCGCGGCCAGCACCGCCGCCGCCTTGTTCCGGGTCTCCTGCTCCTCCGACGCCGGATCGGAGTCGGCCACGATCCCGGCACCCGCGCCCACGTAGGCGACGCCGTCGCGGATCAGCGCCGTCCGGATCGCGATCGCCATGTCCATGTCCCCGGCGAACCCGAAGTACCCGACCGTGCCCCCGTAGAGGCCGCGCCGGGTCGGCTCCAGCTCGTCGATGATCTCCATCGCCCGCACCTTGGGCGCGCCCGACAGGGTGCCCGCCGGGAACGTCGCGGCCAGCGCGTCGAATGCCGAGCGGTCCGGCCGCAGTTCGCCGACCACCGTGGACACGATGTGCATGACATGGCTGTACCGCTCGACCCGGGCGAAGTCCGGCACCTCGACCGTGCCCGCCGCGCACACCCGGCCCAGGTCGTTGCGGCCCAGGTCGACCAGCATCACGTGCTCGGCCCGTTCCTTCGGGTCGGCCAGCAGCTCGGCCGCCAGGGCGTTGTCCAGTTCCGGGGTGGCGCCCCGCCAGCGGGTGCCGGCGATCGGGTGCAGGATCGCCCGGCGTACGCCCTGTTCGGCCGCGCCGACCTTGAGGTGCGCCTCCGGCGACGAGCCGACGATGTCGAAGTCGTCGAATCGCAGCAGATACATGTACGGGCTGGGATTGGTCGCCCGCAGCACCCGGTAGACGTCCAGCGGATCGGCGTCGGTGGCCCGCTCGAACCGCTGCCCGACCACGATCTGGAAGCACTCGCCGGCCCGGATCGCCTCCTTGGCCAACTCCACCGCCTTCGGGTACTCCCCGGCCGGCGTCCGGCTCAGCACCTCACCCGGCGGCACCTTCTCGACGGTGGAGATCAGCGGCGGGGTGGGCCGGGACAGCGCCGTGGTCATCGCGTCCAGCCGGCCCACCGCGTGGTGATAGGCGGCCCGTTTCGCCGCCTCCGACGCGCCCTCCGGCAGGATCGCGTTGGCCACCAGGAACGCCGTGCCGTCGTGGTGGTCGAGCACGACCAGGTCGGTGGCCAGCATCATGCCGAGCTCGGGCAGCGGAAGGTCGTCCACGGCGGTCGACGGCAGCTTCTCGAATCGCCGGACCAGGTCGTACGCGAGGTATCCGACCATCCCGCCGGTCAACGGCGGCAGGTCGGCGTCCGGCCGGTCGCCGGTCGCGGCCAGCGCGGCCACCGTCTCGCGCAACGCCGTCACCGGGTCGCCGTCCACCGGCACACCCGCCGGGGGCTCGCCCAGCCACGCCGCCTGGCCGTCCCGCTCGATCAGGGTGGCGGCGCTGCGGACGCCCACGAACGAGTACCGCGACCAGGCCACCCCCTGGTCGGCCGATTCGAGCAGGAACGTGCCGGGACCGCCGGCCAGCTTGCGGTAGACGCCCACCGGGGTCTCGCCGTCGGCCAGCAGCCGCCGGACCACCGGCACCACCCGCCGGTCCAGCCGGACGAAAGCCTCCTCGTCGGGTTGCACGGCACCGCTGGTCACTGGCCCTCCTCGACCTTCAGCTCATCGGTGAAACAGCTGTGCGTGCCGGTGTGGCAGGCCGGTCCGACCTGCTCCACGGTGAGCAGGACGGCGTCCCCGTCGCAGTCCAGCGCCACCGACCGTACGCGCTGGGTGTGTCCGGAGGTGGCGCCCTTGACCCAGTACTCCGACCGGCTCCGCGACCAGTACGTGGCCCGGCCGGTGGACAGCGTGCGGTGCAGCGCCTCGTCGTCCATCCAGGCCATCATCAGCACGTCGCCGCTGCCGGCCTCCTGCACCACGGCGGCCACCAGGCCGTCGGGGTTGCGCTTGAGACGGGCGGCGATCGCCGGGTCGAGGTCACCGGTCTGTTCGTCAGGCACGATCACATTCTCCCGCACACCCTCCATCCGGTCACGGGGGTGTGCCTGGCGGCCCCAGACGGTACGGTCGTCCGAGCGCCGCACCTGCCCGAGGGTGCCCGCTCGCGTACCGCCCGGTCGTGCCCCGGCCCCGCAGGTCGCGCCATCAGGCGACGGGAGTCTTGATCCATGGAGTCGACGTCCAGTTCCGACAGCGGCCGAGCGTCGCGAGGCCTGGCCCGGTTCTGGCCGGTGCACGGCGTGCCCGCACCGGGCCAGCGGCAGTCCGACGAGGACCGGGCGGACGACACGGCCCCGGACGACGCCTCCGCCTCCTCGTCGTTCCCGTCGCCGGACCCGTCGTTCTCGCCGCCCGACCCGCCGTTCCCGTCGGACGACCCGTCGTTCCGGCCGGTCGACCCGTCGTTCCGGCAGGTCGACCCGTCGATCCGGCAGGTCGACCCGTCGTTCTCGCCGCCGGACCCGTCGTCGGGCGAAACCCGGACGGGTGACGGGCCGGATGCTCTGACGAGTGACACGCAGATGGTCGCGCTGGGGTCCCGGCGGATGCCTGAGGTGATCAACGGGGGCCGTCCGTGGAGCAACCAGGGCGGCTTCCCGCCGGCCGACGGCGAGCGCGGATTCCGCAACCCGGACGGCTCGATCCGGCACGGCGCGGGCCCGGTGCCGAACGGGCAGCCGGCGTCCCGGTCGCCGTTCGCGCCGTCGTTGTCCGGGGCGACCGGTTCCGCCGCCGTTCCCGGTGCGGCCGAGCCTCTTCCGCCGGCCTTCGCGGCCGGGCCGTCGCCGGCGCCGTCGCCTTTCGAACCGGTGTCGCCGTTCGTACCCGCGTCGCCGTTCGCGCCGGCTTCGCCTTTTGCGCCCCGCCTGGCCTCCCGGGGCAACGGCACTACGCCGGCCTCGGGAGCGCCCGCCTCCGACGTTCCGGACGGTCCTGGGGTTTCAGGCGTGTTCGGCACCGTAGTGGGCGGCCGGTCCGCTGTGCCGTCCGCGTCCGGTGGGCCGTCCGCATCTGGTGTTTCGTCTGCGTCCGGTGGGCCGTCCGCGTCCGGTGGGCCGTCCGGCCCGCGGACCGGTGCGCTCGTGCCGCTGCCGGCGTCGCCCGTGTCGGGCGGAAGTCCGGCGGGACCCGGTGGGAACGAGGACACCGGCGGATCCGGGGCCCTGCCGCTGGGCGGTCGCCACGAGCCGGCCGGGCCGCGGGCCGACGGCGAGCCGGCCACGGCGAACGGCCGGGCCGAGGTGCCCCTTCCCCGGCCGGCGGCCGGTTGGGCCTCGGTGCCCACCTCGGGTGTCCCGACGGTCACGCACTCCCCGGCGTCCGGGTCGGCGCCGGTGGCCAACGTCGGCACGATCACCCCGGTGACCGGCTCCCCGATCATCGGCGAGACCACCGGCGGACGGCGCATCCGCCGTGAGGAGGAGGAGCCCCGCTCCTCGCTGCACCGCTCGACCACCCTGGGCGACGCGGACGAGCCGCGCCTGCGCGGCCGCCGGGCCGCCCCCGATCCGGATGAGGCCGACGCCGGCGAGCCGGACGAACTGGATGAGCCGGACACCGACGACGCCGCGACCGCGAAGGCCGGCCTCGACGGTCGTCCGGAGGCGGACACCGACCGGCAGCCGGACGAGACCGGCCCCGCCTCCGGCGCGCCGGAGGCGGCCACCGCCCCGGACGACAGCAGCCCCGCCACCCGCAACGACGTCGGTCCCATCCCGGCGCAGAACGGCTCCGGCCCTGTCCGGACCAGCCCCTGGTCCGCCGGGGCGGCCACGACCACCGGCCGGGCCGGCGTCGGCGTGGGCTCCGACCGCAACGGGCTCGGCGCGGGCTCCGACCGAAACGGCGGCGGCTCCGAGCGAAACGGCGGCGGCTCCGAGCGGGATGGCGGCGGCTCCGAGCGGGATGGCGGCGGAACGCTCGCCGACCGGGCCGCGGCGATCGCCGAGCAGGCCGGGGCGCTCGCGGCGCGGGCGGGCGCGTCGTCCCCGGCCACCGGGACCACCGGCGCGCTCGCGAACCGGCCGCAAACGGCGGCCGGCCTCGAGGCCGACCGGCGGCCCACCGCCGACCACACCGGCGAAACGGCCGCGCGCCCGGAAACCGCACGCCCGGAAACCGCACGCCCCGAGGCCGCACCCCCGGAGGCTTTACGTCCGGAGGCTGCGCGCCCGGAGACTGCACGTCCGGAGGCCGGCCGCCCGGACACGCTGGCGGCCGCCGAGACCCGGCCGGCCGCCCCGAAGCGCCCCGGCGACGTCGACGAGACCGCGATCGCCTTCTGGGACCCGGATGCGGTGACCCACTTCCGCAGCCAGTGGCACGAGGTCAAGGCCGACTTCGTGGACGATCCGGTGACCGCCCTGACCCGCGCCCACGACCTGCTCACGGACGCGGTCAACGAGCTCACCGAGTCCCTGCTGGCCGAGCGCGACCAACTCGACCCGTTGCAGGACACGTCCACCCCGGACACCGAGAGCATGCGGATGGCCATGCGCGGCTACCGCGAGTTCCTGGACCGCATCCTCGCCCTCTGACGAACCGCCGGAGTATCCTCGCCCTCTGACGAACCGCCGGAGCGGCCCGACCGGCCGTCGGGCCGTTCCGCGGTGTCTTCGCCCGCACCGGCTACCAGCCCGTACAGTTCCTACCGGTGCTGGTCCGCCGGCACCGGCAGGCGGCGAGAGCGTGACGCCCGCGTACTCCCCTAGGAGATGGATGTGGCGAGGCGCAGCGGCCGGCGTCCGGGCAACCAGGACACGCGCGCGTCCATTCTGGACGCCGCCCGCCGGGTCTTCGCCGAGAAGGGCTACGACCAGTCCTCGATCCGCGCGATCGCGTCCGCCGCCGAGGTCGACCCGGCGCTGGTGCACCACTACTTCGGTACCAAGGAGAAGCTGTTCCTGGCGTCGATGGACGCCCCGATCAACCCGGGCGAGCTGATCCCGGAGGCCCTCGACGGTCCCCGCGAGGAGGCCGGCGAACGCCTGATCCGCCTGGTTCTGAGCGTCTGGGACTCCCCCGCGGGCTCGGCCGCGATCGGAATGTTCCGCTCGGCGCTGAGCAACGAGTGGACGGCCCGCCTGCTACGCGAGTTCATCATCACCCAGATCCTGCGCAAGGCCGTGGCCGAGCTCGCCCTGGACCCGGCCGAGGCCCCGATCCGCTCATCGCTGGTGGCCACGCAGATCGCCGGTCTGGTGACCATCCGCTACATCCTCAAGGTCGACCCGGTCGCGACGATGCCGGCCGAGCAGCTGGTCCAGGCCCTGGCCCCGAACATCCAGCGCTTCCTCACCGAACCGCTACCCGGCGTCCTGTGAGGCGACGCCGCAGCGGTGGCAGAGGACCGGGTGCAGAAGGTGGGCCAGGTCGTGGCGGTCGCGGACCGGGCGGGAGAAGGGCAGGCGGGCCAGCCGGTCGCCCAGGCGGACCAGGAAGCCGTAGCGGTCGAGCCGGACCACCCGGGGGTCGTCGCTCGCGCGGGCAACCTTGCCCAGGCGGCGCCGGACGTACGCCGTGATCTCCTCGACGTGGTGGTCGGCGAGGTCGGTGAGCAGGTCGAACTCGATCGTCCGGAGCGGGTCGGGGGACGCCGCGGCGTACTCGTCGGGGTCGACGTCGATCAGCTTGTGGTTGCGTTCGTGACGGATCTCGGCCACGTCGACCCGGTGCAGCACCTGGCCCGCGCCGATGTCGAGGAGGTCGCCGGACGCGTCGGTCTCGGCGTAGTCGAGGGCCGCCGCGCGGGCCGAGGCCCCGTCCAGGCGCTGGGCCCAGCCGGAGATCCAGACCCGGCCCAGGGACGGCGCCCCGAAGATCGGCGGCACGTCGCTGATGTCGAGGACCACCGCGGTGTCGTCGGCGCCGTCGGCGGCCGGGCGCAGCGCCGCCGCCAGGACGCCGTCGTGGGGCGACAGCAGCAGCAGGCGGCCCTGGGCGTCGGACACGTGCCGGACCGGGAACGGGCCGGGACGGCACGCGATGTGGGCACTGGCCGGCAGTTGCCCGGCCGCGAGGGTGCGCGCGACCTCGGCGTGGGTGGGTTGCATGGGCGGAACCTCCACCGGTTAGGCTTACCTTAGTAAGGCAACCCTAATGCATCCGGAGACTCCGTGAACAACTCCCGTCCCAAGGCCAAGCTCTCGCGGGCGCTTGGCATCCCGTTGACCCGCAAATGCGTCAAGTACTTCGAGCGGCGCCCGTTCCCGCCCGGCGTGCACGGCCGCGGCCGGCGGAAGGCCTCGGACTACCAGGTACGGCTGCTCGAGAAGCAGCGACTGCGGCACCAATACAACATCAGCGAGGCCCAGATGCGCCGGGCGTACGACGACGCCCACCGCGGCAGCGGCAAGACCGGCGAGACCATGGTCGTGCTGCTCGAGCGGCGGCTGGACGCCACCGTGTTCCGGGCCGGCATGGCCCGCACCATCTACCAGGCGCGCCAGCTCGTCGCCCACGGTCACTTCACCGTGGACGGCAAGAAGGTCGACCGGCCGTCGTACCGGCTGAAGCCGGGCCAGGTGGTCGAGGTGCGCGAGTCCAGCCGGGTCAAGGAGCCGTTCCAGATCGCCGCGGCCGGCGCACACGTCGACGGACCGGCCGCGCCGTACCTGTCGACCATGCTCGAGGACCTGCGCACCATCGTCATCCGCGAGCCGGTGCGTTCCGAGATCCCGGTGCTGTGCGACGAGCAGCTGGTCGTGGAGTTCTACGCGCGATAGAGCAGCACTAACGCGTCTGTTCGAGCCAGGACGCGTACAGCTGGGCGTAGATCGAGTCAGTGTCGGCCACCAGTGCGGCGTGCGCGCCACGCTGCACGACCCGGCCGGCATCGACCACGATCACCTCGTCCGCGGCCTCGGCCGTGGACAGCCGGTGTGCGATCGCGACCGTCGTCCGCCCGCGGGTGACGGCGTCCAGCGCGCGCTGCAGCCGCACCTCGGTCGCCGGGTCGACCGCGCTGGTCGCCTCGTCCAGAACCAGCAGATCGGGGTCCGCGACGTACGCCCGGACCAGCGCCACCAGCTGCCGCTCCCCCACACTGAGGGCCTCCCCACGCTCGCCCACCGGGGTGGCCAGCCCGGCCGGCAGTCCGGACGCCCAGTCGGCCAGCCCGAGTTCGGTGAACGCCAGCTCCAGGTCGCCGTCGGTGAGTTCGGGCCGGGCGAAGCGCACGTTCTCGGCCACGGTGGCGTCGAACAGGAACCCGTCCTGCGGCACCATCACCACCCGCGACCGCAGCGACGAGAACCGCACCGACGGCAGCGGCACCCCGGACAACCGGACCACCCCGGTGGACGGGTCCATCAGGCGGGTCAGCAGCTTGGCGAACGTGGTCTTGCCGCTGCCGGTCTCGCCCACCACCGCCACCTTGGTCCGCGGGGCGATCGTCAGCGTCACGTCGTCCAGCACGATCGGGCCACCGGGGTAGCGGAACGACACGTCGTCGAACTCCACCGACAGCGGGCCCGGCGGCAGCACCTCGCCCTCGGTGTCGGGGTCGGCGACGTCGGGTTCGAGGTCGAGCACGTCGAGCACCCGCCGCCAGCCGGCCACCGCGTTCTGCGCGTCGTTGAGCACGTCGGTGGCGATCTGCACGGGCTGGATGAACAGCGTCACCAGGAACAGGAACGCGGTCAGCGTGCCCACGCTCAGCCCGCCGCCCACCCCCAGCAGCACGCCGACCACGACCACCGCGGCCAGGGCCAGACCGGCGCCCAGTTCCCCACTGGAGAAACTGGTCACGCTGGTGCGCAGAGCCCGCTGCTGGGCGTCACGAAGGTCGTCGATGGCCGTGTCCAGGCGTTTCTCCGTACGGCCGCCCACGCCGTACGCCCGGATCACGACGGCCCCGACCACACTCTCGGCGACCGCACCGAGCATCACGCCGGTCCGCTCCCGGACCGCCCGGTAGACCTGGGCCAGCCGATGCTGGAACAGCCGGATGACCAGCACCGCGGGCCCGAAGGCCAGCAGCACCACGCAGGCCAGCGGCCACGAGTAGACGAACATGACCACCGTGGACACGACCAGCTGACCCGACGACAGGATCAGCAGCACGCCGCCGAACTGCAGGAACTGGGAGATCTGGTCGATGTCGCTGGTCACCCGGGACACCATCGTCCCGCGGCGTTCGGACTGCTGGTGCAGCATCGACAGGTCGTGGATGTGCCGGAACGTCCGCGAGCGCAGGGCGCCGAGCGCGGTCTCGCTGACCGTGAACAGGCGGCGGGTCATCAGGTAACCGCACAGCGTGGACACGGCCAGGGCGACCAGCGTGAGCGCCACGACCACCGCGACCACGTGCAGGTTCGGGCCGCCCGGGGCGCGGACGCCGTGGTCGAGGCCCTGCTGCACGGCGATCGGCACGGCCACCCGGCCGCTCATCTGGACCAGAGCGAGCGCGATCGTGCCGGCCAGGCCGGGCCGCAACTCCGGCGACAGCGCGAGGGCCCGCCGGACGGTGGCCAGGGTCCCCTCGTCCCGGGTCAGTACGGCGGTCGTCATGCGGACACGCTTTCGTAGGCGGTGACCAGCGCGAGGTAGCCCGGCTGGGTCTGCATCAGCTCGGCGTGGGTCCCGGTCGCGATCACCCGGCCGTGGTCGAGGTAGACGACCTGGTCGGCCAGGGCGATGGTGGCCCGGCGGTACGCGACGACCAGGATCGACGCCGTTGGGGTTCCCGGGTTCTCCGCGCCGTCCGAAGGACCAGGCGCCGGTGGCCGCACAGCACCGCGCAGCGAGGCCAGGATGGCCGCCTCCACCCGGGGGTCGACGGCGCTGGTGGCGTCGTCCAGCACCAGGAGCCGGGGCCGCCCGGCCAGCGCCCGGGCCAGCGTCAGCCGCTGCCGCTGGCCGCCGGACAGCGACGTGCCACGCTCCCCGACCGCGGTCTCGAGCTTGTCCGGCAGGTGCTCGACGAACCGGTCGGCCTCGGCCAGCCGCAACGCCGACCACGCCGCCTCGTCGCCCAGCCCGTCGCGGTCGAGCGTGACGTTGCCGCGGACGGTGTCGTCGAAGACGAACGGCACCTGCGGCACCACCGCCGACGTGGCCGCCAGGGCCGCCTCGGACAGCTCGGGCAGGGCCACGCCGTCCACCCGCACCTCCCCCGAGGCCGGATCCACCAGCCGTACGGCCAGGGAGGCGATCGTCGACTTGCCCGATCCGGTCGGGCCGACCAGCGCCACCGTCTTCCCCGCGGGCACAGTGAAGGCGACGTCGTGCAGCACGTCCGGCCCGTTCGCGTAGGCGAAGGTGACGCCGGAGAACCGGAGCTCGGCCGGCCCGGTCCCGGGCAGCGAACCCGGCCCGTAGGCGAGATCGCCGGTGGCCCCGAGCACCGCCTGGACCCGTTCCCATCCGGCCACGCTGCGCGGCAGTTCGGCGACCACCCAGCCGATCGCGCGTACCGGGAAAGCCAGCACGGTGAACAGGAACGCCACGCTGACCAGCTCGGTCACGCTGATCGCGCCGGTCTGCAGCCGCCACGCGCCGAGCAGCAGGACGGCCAGCGTGCCCGCGCTGGGCAGCGAGTCCATCACCGGGTCGAACAGGCCGCGCAGCCGGCCGACCGAGATCAGCGCGTCCCGCAGCTCGTTCACGAACACCTGGAACCGGCGCGACTCGTCGGCCTCCCGGCCCATCGTCTTGACCACCAGCGCGCCGTCGAAGCTCTCGTGGGCGACCGCGCTGACCTTGGCCCGCAGCGCCTGGGCGCGGATCTGCCGGGGTGACATGCGCCGCGAGTACAGCACGTTGATGGCGAACAACGTGGGGAACAGGGTGATCCCGACCAGGGCCAGCACCCAGTCGGTGAAGAACAGTGACACCACCGCGGCGACGATCATGAAGATGGTGCCGACCGCGAACGGGAACGGCGCGATCGGCACGAACGCCGCCTCGACGTCGGAGTTGGCGTTGGACAGCAGCGTGCCGGTGGCGTGCCGCTGGTGCCACGCCGGCGGCAGGGCCAGGTACCGGCGGGTGACCGCGCGGCGGTAGCGGGCCTGCAGCCGGAACTGCATGTAGCCCGCGCCGAGTCGACGGCCGAAGATGCTGGCGATCCGCAGCACGCTGATGCCGAGGAACGCGGCCGCGATCAGCCCCAGCTCGCCCGCGTGGGTCCGGTGCCGGGCGAACGCCGGCACCACCACGTGCCCGATCACGGCGCCGACCAGGTACGAGTTGGCGATGGCGAGGACGCCGAACAGCGAGCTGCCGATCGAGCCGATGGTGAACAGACGCGGTTCGGTTCTGATCGCCGAGCCGAGCACGCGCAGGCCGCGGCCCAGCACGTCCCGGCTGGCCTTCGTGGTCACGTTCCGAGCACCCCGTTCGTAAGGTCGGGCCGGGCATGGTTGGCCTTACCATCCTGCCGAATACCGGCCGTCGTTGACACTTGTGACAATGTGTCCAGGGCCACAGCGCGGCCTAAGATCGACCGGTGACCCGTTACGCACGTCAGGAACGCCGCGAACTCGCCTATCTCCTCCTCGCCTCCGGGCCGGACGTGCCCACCTTGTGCGCCGGCTGGACCACACGCGATCTGGCCGCCCACCTGGTGGTGCGGGAACGCCGGCCGGACGCGAGCGCCGGGCAGATGATCCCGCCGCTGGCCGGGCACGGCGAGCACGTCCGCCGGCAGATGGCGGCCCGGCCGTACGAGGAGATCATCCGCGACCTGCGCACGCCGCCGTGGTGGAGCCCGGTGGCCAACCCGCTCACCGACGAGATGTTCAACGGGTTGGAGTTCTTCATCCACCACGAGGACGTCCGCCGGGGCGGCGAGGGCTGGGCGCCGCGGGACCTGAGCCCGGACCACGAGAAGTCGATCTGGAGCACGGTCAAGTTCACCGCCCGGCTCGGCCTGCGGAAACTGCACATCCCGGTGACCGTACGGGCCCCCGGGCACGGCGAGGTCACCGTCGGCGGTGACTCGGCGCCGACCGTGATCGTCGGCGCGCCGGGCGAGCTGGCGATGTTCGTGTCCGGCCGGCAACGCGCCGCCCGGGTCGACATCGAGGGCACCGCCGACACCGCGGAACGGCTGCGTACGGCCCGCATCGGCATGTGAGATTGGCTCCGACAGACGGGTCGATATTGGCCCCGAGGTAGAGCCAATCCGACCCTAGATTCGAATCATGCGAACGATGACCGTGTCCCAGGGAACCGCCCTCTCCATCGGTGCCGTCCTCGGCACCGGCGTGATCTCCATGCCGGCGCTGGCGGCGTCGGTGGCCGGGCCGGCGTCGCTGGTCGCTTGGCTCGCCCTGATCGTGCTGTCGGCCCCGCTGGCCTGGACCTTCGCGGCGCTCGGGGCGCGGCATCCGGACGGCGGCGGCGTCTCCACCTACGTCCGGCTGGCGTTCGGGCCGAAGGCGGCGGCCGCGGTCGGCTGGTGCTTCTTCTTCGCGGTGCCGCTGGGCGCGCCGGCCGCGGTGGCGTTCGCCGGCGGCTACGTGGCCGACGTGCTGGGCGGCGGCCGGGCCACCGAGCTGGCCACGTTCGTCCTGGTCATGGCACTCGTGTTCACCATGAACTGGTTCGGGCTGCGGATCTCCGGCCGGGTCCAGCTGGTGCTCACCGGCGTGCTGGCCACGCTGCTGGTGGTGACCGTGGTCGCTGCGCTGCCGCACGCCCGGCTGGCCAACCTGACGCCGGTGGCGCCGCACGGCTGGTCCGCGGTCGGGCCGGCGGCGGCCGTTCTGGTCTGGGGCTTCGCCGGCTGGGAGGCGGTGTCGTCGCTGTCGGCCGAGTACCGCAACCCGCGCCGGGACGTGCCGCGGGCCGCCGCGGTCGCGGTCGTCGTGGTCGGGGTGCTCTACTTCGCCGTCGCCGCGACCAGCGTGCTGGTGCTCGGCCCGGCGCTGGCCGGCAGCCGCGCGCCGCTGGCCGACCTGCTCGCCGCGGGGGTCGGCGGCCCGGTGCGGATCGTCACCGCGATCGTCGCCGTGCTGCTCACCGTGGGTGCGGTCAACGCCTACCTGGCCGGCGCGTCGCAGCTCGGCGCGGCGCTGGCCCGCGACGGCGCACTGCCCGCCCGGCTCTCCGGCACGCCGCGGAAGTCCCTGGCCGTGGTCACCCTGGGCGGTCTGGCGTCGGCGGCGCTGCCGATCGACCTGCACACGTCGCTGCTGCTGGTCACCGGCTGCTTCACGCTGGTGTACGTGCTGGGCACCGCGGCCGCCCTGCGGCTGCTGCCGGCCGGCTGGTCCCGGCGGGGCGCGGCGGTGGCGTTCGTGGCGGTGCTCGGGCTGCTCTGGCTCAACGGCGCTCCGGCCCTGCTCAGCCTCGTGATCGCCGCCGGCGCGATCGTCTATCAGCTGGTCCGGAACTCCTCGAGGAAGATGTCCAGCCCGGCGCCGATCTCCGTCGAGACGGCGGCGCCGAACCCGAAAACGAACCCGGCCGCCTGCGTGGCCGAGTCGTAGGCGTACATCCGCAGATCGTCCAGCACGACGCCCCGCCGGGCGGCCGCGGTGACCACCCGCGCGGCCCGCCCGGCGTCGCCGTCGCGCAGCAGCGCCGTCACGTGCAGGCCGGCCGCGGACGGGACGACGTCGAGGTCGTCCACCTCGGCCAGCCGCTCGACGATCCGGGCGTGCCGGTCCGCGTACACCTGACCGGCCGCGCGGACGTGCCGGGCCAGCCGGCCCTCGTCGATGAACCGGGCCAGCGCCGCCTGCATCGCGACCTGCCCGTACCCGTCGCCGATCTGCCGGGCCGCCACCAGCGCCGGCCGCAGACCCGCCGGGGCGAGCAGGAATCCGGTTCGTACGGTCGGCAGCATGATCTTGGAGAACGTGCCGGCGTAAAGCACCCGGCCGCCGGAGTCGAGGCTGTAGAGCGGCTCCAGCGGCCGCTGGGAGAACCGGAACTCGCTGTCGTAGTCGTCCTCGACCACCGCCACCGGGCGGCTCCGGGCCCAGTCCAGCAGCGCGTTGCGGCGGGCCAGGGTCATCGGCCGGCCGAGTGGGAACTGGTGCGACGGCGTCGTGTAGACCAGCCGGGCGCCGGCCGGCAACGCGTCCACCACCAGCCCGCCGGCGTCCACCGGCACGCCGACCACGCGGGCGCCGAGCGACTCGAACAGCCGCCGCGCCGGCGGGTAGCCCGGTTCCTCCACCGCCACCACGTCGCCCGGCGTCAGCAGCACCCGGCCGATCAGGTCGAGCGCGTGCTGGGTGCCGTTGGTGACGACCGGCTCCGCGGCGGTCGCCCGGATCGTCCGGGACACCCCGAGGTAACGGGCGATCGCGGCGCGCAGGGCGGGGTGGCCGTCGGGTTCGGCGTACGTGCCCGGGCAGTTGGCCCGCAGCCGGACCTCGGCCGCGACCAGCCGCCGCCACGTGTCGAACGGGAACAGGCCGGCGTCCGGTATCCCGGTGCGGAAGTCGTACGGCGGCGGGGTCTGCTCGGCACTGACCGGGAGCGGCCGGTACGTCCAGGCGGCGCGGGGACGCAACGGGTCGGCGGTGGCGTTCCGCGGCCGCGCCGGCGCGCTGGTCCGGGCGACGAACGTGCCCGACCCGACCTTCGCCGCCAGATAACCCTCGGCGACCAGGCGTTCGTACGCGCCGGAGACGCTGTTGCGGCCCACCCGCAGATCGGCGGCCAGCACCCGGGTCGCGGGCAGCCGGTGGCCGGCGGGCAGGCGGCCGTCCACGATGGCCGCGCGCAGCGACCGGTACACCTGGACGGTCCGGTCGCCGTCACCGTCGTCGAGCACCAGGTCCATGGCTCAATCGTCGCTGCCGCCACCCCGGTCGGCCAGCACCGGGGTGGAGCCGTCGCAGGTGATCGTGAAGCGGACGCGGTCGTGGTTGTCGCGGGTGCTGCGGAACTCGCCCTCGGCGCCGTTCCGGTCGTGCACCGCGAACCCGGACGCCGGCGACATGCTGCGGATGGTCGCGGTGCCGGCGTCGCAACTGGCGACCACGGTGCCGCCGCGCGTGCCGAAGGACTTCGGTGGTGCCTGTGTCGTCGGCGGCGTGGTCGGCGCGGTGCTCGGTGCCGCCGTTGCCGGTTCTGTTGCCGGTTCCGTTGCCGGTTCCGTTGCCGGTTCCGTTGCCGGCAGGTTGGCCAGCTCGCGCCGGACCTCGGCCGCCGTCCGCGGCTGGTTGCCGCTCGACGTCAGCCCCGCCCCGATCACGTTGATCGCGCCCAGTCCGGCCAGCACGGCGAGCACCACCGCTCCCAGCCATCCGGCGGCCACCAGTACCGATCTGCGTCCCACAGGCTCGACTATGCCCGGCCGTACGCTAAGACGGGCCCGGCGGCACGATAAGAGACGGTTAAGGAACCCGGCCGGAGCCCTCGGTTCGGATACCTTGCAGACGTGGCCCACCTCCTGCTGATCGAGGACGACTCGGCGATCCGGACCAACCTGCTGCGGTCGATGCGGGAACGCGGGCACGCCGTCCTGGCCTCGCACAACGCCATGGACGGGCTGCAGACGGCGCTGGCCGAGCGACCCGACCTGGTGGTGCTCGACCTCGGCCTGCCCGACCTCGACGGCCGCGAGCTGCTGCGGATGCTGCGCGCGGTCAGCAAGGTCCCGGTGATCGTGGCCACCGCCCGCGACGACGAGGCCGAGATCGTCCGGGTGCTGGACGCGGGCGCCGACGACTACCTGGTCAAGCCGTTCACCGCGGCCCAGCTGGATGCGCGCGTACGGGCGGTCCTGCGCCGCGGCGGCGGGAAGTCGGAACCGGTGGCGCTGACCGTCGGCGGGTTGCGCATCGACGCCGGCGCCCGGACGGCCGCGCTCGACGGCCGCAACCTGGACCTGACCCCGCGCGAGTTCGACCTGCTGTTCTTCCTCGCCGGCCGACCCGGGCAGGTGGTCACCAAGCGGGAACTACTGGCCGAGGTGTGGCAGGTGCCGTACGGCGGCGCCGACAAGACCGTCGACGTGCACCTGTCCTGGCTGCGGCGCAAGCTCGGCGAAACCGCGCAGGAGCCGCGCTATCTGCACACCGTCCGCGGGGTGGGGATCCGGCTGAGCGAGCCGGCATGAGGCGCCGGCTCACCCTGCTGGTCGGGGCGACCACGGTGCTGGTGCTGATCGCGTTCCTGGTGCCGCTGGCCCTGCTGGTCCGGCAGGTGGCCGAGGACCGGGCCGTCTCCGGGGCGAACGAGCAGGTACGGGCGGTGGTGTCACTGGTCGGCACGGCCGGCCCGGCCGACCTGGCACTGGCCGTGGAAGGTCTGTCCCCGCTGGTCAGCGTCTACCAGCCCGGGCAGCCGGTGATCGGCGCCCAGGTCCCGGCGACCGACGCGGTGCGCCTGGCCACCGCCCAGAACGTGGCGTTCAGCGTCGACCTTTCGTCCGGACGGGAGATCGTCGCGCCGGTGCTGCTCTCCTCCGGCGGCACGGCCGTGGTCCGGACCGTGGTCCCGGCCGCCGATCTGCACCGCGGCGTGACCACGGCCTGGCTGGTGCTGGCGCTTCTCGGGCTCGCGCTCGTCCTTCTCGGACTGTTCGTCGCCGACCGGCTCGCCCGCACGCTGGTCACCCCGATCCTGAACCTGTCCGCGGTCTCGCACCGCCTCGCGCGGGCCGAACTCACCGCCCGGGCCGTCCCGGCCGGGCCGCCCGAGCTGCGGGAGGTGGCGCTCGCGCTGAACCACCTGGCCGGCCGGATCCAGGACCTGCTGCACCAGGAACGCGAGCAGGTCGCCGACCTGTCACACCGCTTGCGTACGCCGCTGACCGCGCTGCGGCTGGAGGCCGAGGCGCTGCGCGACCCGGACGACGCCGACCGCATCGCCGCCGCCGCCGACCATCTGGAACGGGCCGTGACCGCGGTCATCGAGCAGGCCCGCCGCAAGAGCGCGGACCGGCCGGCCGGCTGCGACGCGACCGCCGTGGTGGCCGACCGGGTGGCGTTCTGGGCGGTCCTGGCCGAGGACACCGACCGGGTCATGCAGCGCTCCCTCCCACCCGGTCCGGTGCCGGTCGCCGTCCACGCCGACGACCTCGCCGCCGCGCTGGACGCGTTGCTGGGCAACGTGTTCGCCCACACCCCCGACGGCACCGGCCTGTCCGTGACCCTGACCGCCGACGCCACCTTGACGGTGTCCGACGAAGGCCCCGGGTTCCCTTCCTCGCGGCTGAGCCGGGGCGCGTCCGGTGGCGGGTCGACCGGGCTCGGCCTGGACATCGTGCGGCAGACCGCGGAGAGCGCCGGTGGCCGCATGGAGGTCGACTCCGCACCGGGCGGCGGGGCCCGGGTCACGCTGCACCTGCCGGCGGTATAGCTATTTCGGTATAGCCGGGGGCGGCCGCTTCTCACTTAATGTCATGCGCATACGGACATCTGAGTCCGGCACCCGAGGTTCGGCGTTTCAGTTCGGCACCTCGGTCCTTCAGCTTCTTGGTCTCGGGCTTCTTGGTCCTCCGGCTTCTTGGTCCTCCGGCTCTTTGGTCCTCCGGCTCTTTGGTCCCCCGGCTCTTTGGTCCCCCGGCTCTTTGGTCCCCCGGCTCTTTGGTCTTCCGGCGAGAGAAGGAAAGCGCATGGCGATTCGACGCCCCCGAAGCGGCGGCCCGGTCCTGGCCGTCAGTCTGCTCGTCGTGGCCGCCCTGACGGCCGCGACCGAGGTCCCCGCCACGGCCACCGGCCGGGCGCGGCCGACCGGAACCGCAGTCCGCGGCAACCACGTCATCGACATGCATTCCGGCAGCGGTGTGTCGCTGCTGTAGCCGCCCTTTGCTCGTGCAGTAGTCGCCGCTGCACACGACGAGACCCCCGCGGCCTTTGCCGTGGGGGTCTCGCTCTGTCTCACTCTTCACTCCGCTTCGCCAATCGGGCGGTTTCCGCCAATTGCGCGGCTGCCGCCGGTCGGGCGGCTGCCGCCGGTCGGGCGGCTGCCGCCGGTCGGGCGGCTGCCGCCGGTCGGGCGGCTGCCGCCTGTCAGTCGTCCGAACCGTGGCCGTCGCCGCCGCGGTCGTCGCCGCCGTGACCACCGCTGCCGCCCCGGCTGCCGCCCTTGTCGTCGTTCTTGTCGTGGGATGCCGAGTCGTCGCTGCCCCCGAACCGCAGGCCGCCCTTGTCGTCGCCGGCGTCGCGCATGCTGTTACTGCTGGCGCTGGTGCTGGTGGTCGATGCGCTCCGGGTGCGGTCGCGGACCACCGCGCCGCTGGCCTTGTCGACGTAGACGTCGTGCTGCACACCGCCGGCGATCACCCGGATCTTCCAGATCGGCCGGCCGTGCTCGGTCTCGCTTTCGGCCTTGGCGACGTACCCGCCCCCGGCGGCCCGCAGCGCGATCGCCTTCGCCCGGACCACGCTGATCGACAGGGCGGAGGTCGCCGGCGGCACCGCAGCCGGCGGCGCGGTCGGCGTCGAGGCCGACGGGCTGGGCGTGGCCGGGTCGTCGGACGACGCGGTCGGCACCGGGTCGCCGTCCGGCAGCAGTTGAACGGCGCCACCCCGGTCGTCGGTGACGGACGGGCTCGGCGTCGGGTCGTCGGCGCCGGCGGCCAGGGCGGCGGTGCCCCCGATGGCGAGGGCGGCGACGGCCCCGGCGGCGACAGCAGCGGCGCGGCGAATCTTGAGCATCGGAACCTCCGTGGTCGTTGTCGTGCTGACGGAGACCAGATTCGCCGAAAGCTCCCTATGGCGGCGCTGTGCGATGGCTAAGCCCCGGTTAAGAAGGCCGCCCGGCCTTCCAGCCCGGCCGGCGGCCCACCTGTGGTCGCTGCCGAACAGGGCATCGGTGCCTGACCAGGCGGAGGCGGCCGAAGACGGAGGTCCGCCTCACCCAGGCGAAGGCCGGTTCTCGCCTCGGCCGAGCCAAGGCGGGGATCCCAGTCCCAGCCAAGGTGGGAATCCAGGCAGCGAAGGCGGCGATCCAGGCAGCCAAGACGGCGATCCAGGCAGCCAAGACGGCGGATCCAGGCAGCCAAGACGGCATTCAGCCAGTCAAGGCGCGGATCCCACCCCAGCCCCGGATCGGATCCCCGCCTAGCCGAAGTGGGGGATCTCCGCCCAGCCCAGGAGCGAATCCCCGCCCGGCCAGGGCGCGGATCCCAGCGGCATCGTGCGGGCGTGATGGACTGGAGAACGGCCGTAGTTGTCGTACGTGAATTCAAGCGGCCACATCCTTCTGAGAATCGACTTGTGCTGGAGCACGACCCGAAATGAGGATACAAAAGTAGTCGAAAATAAGCATGATCAACTACTGACATGAGGCTTGATGTAGGCGAGACAATTGACGCATGAGTCAGCTTCAGTTGTTCAGCCGGGTGCAATTAGCGAGCATGCGCGATCGGAGCAAGGCCCGCAATTATTCGCCGTCGCGTGACGAATTCCGCCGCGAGCACGAACGCCACCGCGAGTGGGGATTGGCCCAGCGCCACGCCCGGAAGTTGAGTCGCCTGCGCATTGCGAACGGCTCTCCGACGCCGACCTCAGATCCCTCTCCGACCCCACACTCCGCGCCGCCGCCGTGTGCGTCGAAGCCAACGGGCGTCCTGGCCGAAGTCCCGGCCGAACGAGGACAATCGCGATCCGCACCGGGGTCCGACCAGCCAAAGCGGCCCATCCAACCAGCCGGACGGCTTCGGCCCAGGCTCACCGGCGAGCACAGAGTTAAGCCCGCCACTCAGCATCGACCGGAACCGGCCGCCCAGCACCGATCCGAGTCGACCACTCGGCACCGACCCGAGCCGCCACAGTTGCATCAACTCAGGCCGACCATCCGGCATCCCCCCGAGCCGGCCCGGCCGAGCATCGGTGACGACCATCGCAGGGTGACATTTCGCAGGGTGGCATCCAGCGACCGCCCGGACGGGGTCGCGCTTACTGCCGGCCGGGGTACCGCCTTGTCCAACGGTCGCACCGGCTCCGCGGTGGATTGGCTGCTTCGAACCCGACAGGAATGCCGACCAGAATCTGCCGGGAAAGAGCCGCGGGTATGGAAGAAGCGATCGTGCACAACTGTCGGCGTCGCAAGACTCGGCAATTTCATCGCGCGAATTGTTGGGGAAGAAGCGCGACTGTCCTTCGCTCCAGGATTCCTGGGCGAGTCGCTCCGATCGATGCACACCTGCTTGGATTCTGGCTGGAGATCACGTCCCATCGGAGCCAACGAAAACCGGTCGGCGGGAAGGGATGCCGCGCGAGGGAACATCAGCCGCCATCGCGATCGCCGCAATCCGCCCCGGACGACGGGCCCGAAAGGCGGCGCCCAGGGCCGAGATGCGGGTTGTATTTCCGGGTTGATCAGCGGGGGCAAGCTGTCGGCAGCGGCTGACCCGCGCCGCCTGCCTCAGCCCGGCGGCCCGGACCGCGCCCAGCCGCTTCCGCCCGGCGGCCCGGACCGCGCCCAGCCGCTTCAGCCCGGCGGGCGGGGACGGCCTGGAGTGGGCAGCCAGATCCGGTGGCCGATGGTGGACTTCTTCCCGTCCGTACCTGAAAAAGCGCAGAAAGACTGGGCGAAACGGGCGACCTCCACCCCGGTCGGTGACTTGTAGAATTCGGAAGAGGGTGCCCTGGATCTCCGGGCGCGGGCCCGCGATACTGCCCGGCAACACCGAAACGTGAATTCTCCTCCGAAGGCGGCGGCTGATGGCTCTTGAGGTTCCGTACCGGTCGATTCCCGACATGATCCTCAAGCGGGTGGCCAAGACGCCCGACGGGCGTGCGTTCGCCGTGCCGACCGCGGACGACACCGGCATGACCTGGATGTCGTGGCGCGAGGTGGGCGAGCGGGCCAAGACCATCGCGGCGGGGCTGGTGACGCTCGGGGTGGGGCTGGAGGATCGGGTGTCGATCCTCTCCGGCACCCGCCTGGAGTGGGTGCTGGCCGACCTCGGGATCAACTGCGCCGGCGCTGCGACCACCACCGTCTATCCGACCACCGAGCCGGAGGACGCCTGTTACATCGTGGCCGACTCGGGGTCGAAGGTGCTGATCGCGGAGAACCCCCGGCAGGCGATGAAGCTGTCCGGCGTCGAGACCTCGGTGACCCAGGTGGTGGTGATCGACGGGCTGGCCGACGCCGGGGCGACGCCGCCGCAGATGACGCTGGCCGAGCTCGAGGAGCGTGGCCGGGCCGCCCTGGCGGAGAACCCGCGCCTGGTCGAGGACATCGCCGAGACCGTGGGGCCGGACAACGTGGCCACGCTGATCTACACCTCGGGGACCACCGGGCGGCCGAAGGGCGTCGAGCTGCTGCACGGCGGCTGGACCTGGGAGGGTGTCGCCCAGCAGGACCTGGGGCTGTTCGAGCCGACCGACCTGCACTACCTGTGGCTGCCGATGTCGCACTCGTTCGGCAAGTCGCTGCTCTGCGGCATCATCCACGTCGGTGTGCCCACCTACGTCGACGGCCGGGTCGACAAGCTGGTCGACATGCTGTCCGTGGTCCAGCCGACGCTGATGTGCGCGGCGCCGCGGATCTTCGAGAAGGTCTACAACCGGGCGGTCACCAGCGGACTTTCCGGTGGCGGGCTGAAGGCGAAGATCTTCAGCTGGTCGGTCGCCGTGGGCAAGAAGAAGGTCGCGCTGGAGCAGGCCGGGTCGAGCGTGCCGGCGGCGCTGAAGGCGCAGTACGCGGTGGCCGAACGCCTCGTCTTCAGCAAGCTGCAGGCCCGGCTCGGTGGCCGGCTGCGGGTGCTGGTCAGCGGCTCGGCCCCGCTGAGCCGGGACATCGCCGAGTTCTTCGCCGCCGCCGGGCTGCCGATCATGGAGGGGTACGGGCTGACCGAGTCGAGCGCGGCCAACTTCGTCAACCGGATGGGCAAGCTGAAGATCGGCACGGTCGGGCAGCCGCTGGGGGACCTCGAGTGCAGGATCGACACCGACGGGGAGATCCTGCTGCGCGGCGCACCGGTGATGCGCGGCTACCACAACCTGCCGAAGGAGACCGAGGAGGCGTTCACCGAGGACGGCTTCTTCCGGACCGGGGACATCGGCGAGCTCGACGCGGACCAGTACCTGAAGATCACCGACCGCAAGAAGGACCTGGTCAAGACGTCCGGCGGCAAATACATCGCGCCGTCGCACATCGAGGGCATGTTCAAGGCGGTGTGCCCGTACACGTCCCAGGCGGTGGTGATCGGCCAGGCCCGCAACTACGTCACGATGCTGATCTCGCTGGACGAGGACTCGGTCGCGGCCTGGGCCAAGGGTGGCCCGCTGGCCGGGAAGAGCTACGAGGACCTCTGCGTCGCTCCGGAGACCGAGAAGCTCGTCGCCGGGTACGTGGAGGAGCTGAACGGCAAGCTCAACCGCTGGGAGACGGTCAAGAAGTTCGCCATCCTGCCGCGCGACCTGAGCATCGAGGCCGGCGAGGTGACCCCGTCGATGAAGATCAAGCGGCGCAGCGTGGAGCAGAACTTCGCCAAGGAGATCGACGCCATGTACGAGGGGACGCTGGAGAAGATCTAGAGCCACTCCCCGTCGCGCATCAGCAGGCGGCCCGGGATCTCGTCCGACTCGCGCCACGCCTGGATCCGGGTCGGGCGCAGGACGAGGTAGCAGTATCCGGCGGGGTCGTCGCGCGGATCCCAGTCGGACTGGGCGGCGTAGGCGTCGCCGGTCGCTGCGGGCGCGTCGGCGACCGGGACGCTGTGGTCCAGCTCGGAGTCGATCATCACGACATCGCGCGTGAGACCCATCCCCAGCCGGGCCTTTCCGTTCCCGGCGATATTCCGGAACGTCCGCGATGTCGTGGCAATCGCCAGGACGAGCCGGTCGCCGGTCCAGACGACCGACAACGGCACCATGTACGGACCGCCGTCCGCGCCGGCCGTGGCCACCCAGGCGTCGGCGGCGGGTGCGGCGAGCCAGGCCTGGGTGTCCGCACGGCGCACGGCGCGCGGGCGGGGCCCCGCAGAGTCTGCGGGGCCGTCCGGTGTGCTCATGCCTGGTGGTACAGCCCGACGACGTTGCCGTCGGCGTCCACCACGGTCGCGGTCGAGGCGCCGCCGCCGACCTCGCGGACCGGCTGCTTCTCCGTCGCCCCGGCCGCCACCAGCTCGGCCACGGCGGCGGCGATGTCGTCGACGTCCCAGTAGGTGATCGGCCCGGTGCTGCCGGACGCGTGCCCCTGCGGGTCCAGGCCCACTTCGGGCGCGCCCTCAGGCTTGAAGCCGACGTAGTACGGCTGGTCGACGTACGGCTTGACCCCGAGCAGGGCGGTGTAGAGGGCGGTCGCCGCGGCCAGGTCCTTGACCGGGACGGTGATGGTGCGGATTCCGGATGCCATGGCATTCTCCTGTTCGTCACAACGGGCCGCTGCGGTCCGTCAAAGGCTATGACGGACACCGGCGCGGGAGTGTGACGATGACTGACCTGGATCTGCTGGCCCGGCGGTTCGAGGACGACCGGCCCCACCTGACCGCGGTGGCCGGGCGGATCCTCGGCTCGAGCCACGAGGCCGAGGACGCGGTGCAGGAGGCGTGGGTGCGGCTGAGCCGGACCGACACCTCGGACGTGGGCAACCTGACCGGCTGGCTCACCACCGTGGTGTCGCGGGTGTGCCTGGACATGCTGCGATCCCGGTCGGCCCGGCGGGAGGATCCGGGCGACCTTCCCGCGATCACGGACCCCGCCGACCCCGAGCACGAGGCGGTGATGGCCGACGCCATCGGGCCGGCCCTGCTGCTCGTGCTGGACACGCTGAACCCGGGCGAGCGGCTGGCGTTCGTGCTGCACGACATGTTCGCCGTGCCGTTCCCGCAGATCGCCGACGTCGTCGGGTGTACGCCCGCCGCCGCCCGGCAACTGGCCAGCCGCGGCCGGCGCCGGGTCCAGGGGTCACCGGCCGCCCGCGACGCCGACCAGAACCGGCGGCGCGAGGTGGTGTCGGCGTTCCTGGCCGCCTCCAAGAGTGGCGACTTCGGCGCGCTGCTGGCCCTGCTCGACCCCGAGGTGGAACTGCGGGCCGACGCGGCCGGCGCCTCGATGGGCGTCGCGGCGATGCTGCGCGGCTCCGACGTGGTGGCCACGATGTTCTCCGGCAAGGCCCGGGCGGCGCGGCTCATGCTGGTCGACGGGCTGCCGGCCGCGGTGTGGTCGCTGCGGGGCGAGCCGCAGGTAGTCTTCGCCATCGCGGTCGGCGGGGACGGGCTGATCAAGGAGATCGACCTGCTGGCCGACCGGGAGACGCTGGACGCGATGGCGTTCGAGCGGCTGCCGGTCAGGCGATGACGGCCGCCGTCACGAAGATCGCCGGTCGGAAGGTCCACTCGGGCGGTCCGTGGCATCAGAGTCTTCACGTGCGGGTGGACACTGATCGTCCGTACCTCGATACGAACGCCACCGTCGTCGTCGCGGTACCGGGCACGATCCCCGGCCGGGGATTCGCAGATCCGAGCCGGCAGGTCTCCGGAGTCCTGACCGTGGACGACCGATCGAGCTGGACGGCGTCGATGAACGTGGCCGCACAAGCTCGGAACTCGGCGCGAACGCTTCCCTTCACCGCCACCGCGACCGGCATTTACCCGGTGTATGTCATCCGGCGTTCCGCCGCGACGGTCGCGAACCCGCCGGCCTGTGGCGGAATCCCGGACAGAGGTGGGTGGACGAGGCGAGAACGTAGTCGGCTGGGTTCAGGTACTCGAACAGCATCAGTTGCCGGGTCACGTCCGTTCTAGGCGATGACGGCCGGGGTACGCCAGGACGGGCGGCTGCGGTGGTCCAGGTCGTGGCGAACCGAGGCGATCCGCTTCACGGCCTCGGTGAGCTCGTCCGCCGGCAGCGCGAACGGCAGCCGGAGGAACCGCTCCAGCGTGCCGTCCAGCCCGAACCGCGGCCCCGGCGCCAGCCGTACCCCGACGTCCTCGGCGGCGCGGGCGAGCGCGCTGGAGATCGGCCCGTCGAGCTCCGCCCACAGCATCACGCCGCCGCCCGGCACCCGGAACCGCCACTCCGGCAGGTGCTCCTGCAGCGCCACGACCAGCGCGTCCCGCCGCTCGAGGAGCTCGAGCCGCCGGGCGGCCACGATCTGGGCCGACACCCGCAGCAGCCGCACCGCGACCAGCTGCTCCAGCACCGGACTGGACATGTCCACGCCGACCCGGAGCGCGGCCAGCCGCTGCACCAGGGGCGCCGACGCCCGGACCCAGCCGATCCGCAGGCCACCCCAGTAGGCCTTGCTCATTCCGCCGATCGTCACCACCCGGCTGTGCCGGTCGTGCACGGCCATCGGCGGCGGCATCGGCGTGCCGTCCAGCGGCAGGTCCACGAAGGACTCGTCGGCGACCAGTTCGGTGCCGGTGGCGTGGGCGGTGGCGACCAGCCGTTCGCGCAGGTCGTCGCTCATCAGGTGCCCGGTCGGGTTCTGAAACTCGGGAATCACATACGTCAGCCGCGGCCGGGTCTGGCGCAGCGCCCCGAGGAGCATCTCGCCGTCCCAGCCGGTGCCGGCGTCCAGCCCGTGGGTGCTGATCCGGGCCCGGCGGGCGGACAGTGCGGCCAGCGCGTTGGGGTAGGTCGGCGACTCCACCAGCACCGGCGCGCCGGCCGGCACACTCAGCCGCAGCACCAGGTCGAGGGCCTGCTGGGTGCCGCTGGTGATGATGATCTGCTCGGCGCTGGTCGGCACGCCGCGGGCGGTGTACCCGGCGGCGACGGTGTCGCGCAGCTCGATCAGCCCGGTCGGGTGGTAGCCGGCGCTGCCCAAGAACCGCGGCAGGTCGTCGGCCGCCTCGCGGGCCGCCCCGACCAGCTCGGCCGGCGCCGCCGACGCGGCCACGCCCAGGTCGATCATGTCGAGGTCGTCGTCGGGGGTCCAGAGGCCGGAGGTGGCCACCCGGTGTCCGTTGGGCAGCGTGGTCCAGCTGCCGGCGCCGCGCCGGCTGGTCAGGTGGCTGGTCTCGCGGAGATGGCGGTACGCGGCGGACACCGTGGTCCGGCTGACGCCCAGCGCCTCGGCCAGTTCCCGTTCGGCCGGCAGCCGGACGCCCAGCGGCAGCCGCCCGTCGGACAGCAACCCGCGGACCGCACCGGCCAGCGCCGCGTAGTCGGGACTGCGGTGGCGGCCCGGCAATGCGTGCCACCGGCCCAGCAGTCGGGCCAATTGGCCTCCGCGAACCGTGGTGGTCATGGCCACCTCCCGCAAATTGGCCCTTTGATCACGGGCAATTGGCCTTCAGAGTGGCAGATATGAGATTCGGCGGCAATCTGGTGCGACGCGTGCCTCAGCTGTTCCTCGGTCTGGTCCTGTACGGGCTGAGCATGGCCATGATGGTCGACTCCGGGCTCGGGCTGACCTCGTGGGACGTCTTCCACCAGGGGCTTTCCCGGGTCACCGGGCTCAGCCTGGGCTGGATCGTGATCCTGGTCGGCATCCCGGTGCTGCTGCTGTGGATCCCACTGCGCCTGAAGCCGGGCTTCGGCACGCTGGCCAATCTCGTGGTGGTCGGCCTGGCCGTGGACTGGGGACTGGCCCTGCTGTCGCCGGTGCACTGGCTCCCCGGCCGGATCCTCTACCTGATCGGTGGCATCGTGCTCAACGGGGTGGCCACCGGGCTGTACATCGGCAGCGACTTCGGGGCCGGCCCGCGCGATGGCCTGATGACCGGGGTCCACGCCCGGTATCCGCGGGTGTCCCTGCGA
Organism: uncultured Actinoplanes sp.; assembly: GCA_964236515.1. Classification (GTDB taxonomy): domain Bacteria; phylum Actinomycetota; class Actinomycetes; order Mycobacteriales; family Micromonosporaceae; genus Actinoplanes. The sequence continues at coordinate 55,157 of CAXSDA010000030.1, read as the reverse complement.
CTGATCCGGACCGGGATCGAGCTGATCGTGCTGGTGGCCGGCTTCTTCCTGGGCGGCACGGTCGGCATCGGGACCTTGGCGTACGCGCTGGCCATCGGGCCGTTGTCCCAAGTGTTCATCCCGATGTTCACGGTCCGCCGGCCGGCGCCCGCCGTGGTCGCCATGGACACGGCTTGGTGATCATCACGGCGCAACCGCTTCCGGCCATGGCGGCCGCACGGCATCATTGCCGCATGGGGGTCGGCGGCTGGCACTGGAATGACGCGTGGATCTTCGTGTCCGCGGTCATCGCCGAGCGCCTCGAACGCGACCGCGCGCTGCACGCGGCGCTGCCGGTGACCGGTGCGAGCCTGGCCGACGTGCTCGCCGCGGCCGACTTCCTGCACCACAGCGTGCCCAGCCGGGACGAACTGCAGGACTCCATGCGCCGCCTCGCCGGCGCCGGACTGCTGGTGGTCGACGACGATCTGGTCGAGATCGCCCCGGCGGGCGAGCAGATGTGGCGGACCCGCCCGTTCAGTGGACTGTCGTCCGCCGTGGTGACTCTGCAGACCCAGCTGAATCGAGCCAGCACGCCGGGTGAGTCGGACTGGGACCTGCCGGAGGCGACGTACAACACGGCCGTCCGCGAGTACAGCCTGCGGCTGGCCGACGGGCGTTAACGGATCTCGCAGCCGGCGTCCCTCAGAGTCGTCTTGACCTCGCCGATGGTCAGCTCTCCGAAGTGGAAGACGCTGGCCGCGAGCACCGCGTCGGCCCCCGCCGCGACCGCCGGGGGGAAGTGCCCGACCCGGCCCGCTCCCCCGCTGGCGATCACCGGGATGTCCACCACGGCCCGGACGGCCGCGATCAGCTCCAGGTCGAATCCGGCCTTGGTGCCGTCCGCGTCCATCGAGTTGAGCAGGATCTCGCCGGCGCCCAGTTCGGCGGTCTCCGCCGCCCAGGCGACCGCGTCGAGCCCGGCGCTGCGCCGGCCGCCGTGGGTGGTGACCTCCCAGCCGCTGGGCTGATCGGCCGCGCGCCGCACGTCCAGCGACAGCACCAGCACCTGGTTGCCGAACCGCTCGGCGATCTCCCGGATCAACTCCGGCCGGGCGATGGCGGCGGTGTTCACGCCGACCTTGTCCGCTCCCGCCCGGAGCAGCACGTCCACGTTCGCCACGCTGCGGACGCCGCCGCCGACGGTCAGCGGGATGAACACCGACTCGGCGGTCCGGCGGACCACGTCGAGCATGGTGCCGCGGTCGTCCGAGGACGCGGTGACGTCGAGGAAGGTCAGCTCGTCGGCGCCGGCCGCGTCGTACGCGGCGGCCAGCTCGACCGGGTCGCCGGCGTCGCGCAGCCCGACGAAGTTGACGCCCTTGACGACCCGTCCGGCGTCCACGTCCAGGCAGGGGATGACCCGTACGGCGACACTCATGTCTCGACCTCCACCTCGACCAGCATGTCCGGGTGGAGCAGGCCGGCCACGATCACCAGCGTGGCCGCCGGGCGGACATCGCGGAAGATCTCGCCGTGCGCCCGCCCGGCGGCGTCGGCGTGCTCCGCCCCGACGACGTACATCCGGGTGCGGATCACCTCCTCCGGCTTCGCGCCGGCCCCGGCCAGGCCGTCCAGAGCGATCCGGAAGGCGGTCAGGGTCTGCGCGTACGCGTCCCCGGCGTGCACGACCGTGCCGTCCACGGTGGCCGTGCACCCGGCGGTGACCACGCGGTCGCCGGCCTTCACCGCGCGCGAGTAGCCGTACGTCTCCTCCCACGGCCCGCCCGAACCGAACCGGCTGATCATCGCAGCGCCTCCAGCGCTTCCCGCACGGTGAACGCCCCGGCGTAGAGCGCCTTGCCCGCGATCACGCCCTCCACCCCGAGGTGTTCGAGGGTGGCCAGCGCCCGCAGGTCGTCCAGGGTGGACACGCCGCCGCTGGCGATGACCGGGCGGTCGGTCCGCCCGCACACCTCGCGGAGCAGGTCCAGGTTCGGCCCGCGCATCGTGCCGTCCTTGGTGATGTCGGTGACCACGTACCGGGCCGCGCCCGCCTTGTCCAGCCGGGCCAGCACCTCGAACAGGTCGCCGCCGTCCCGGGTCCAGCCCCGGGCCGACAAGGTGCGGCCGCGCACGTCGAGTCCGATGGCCACCCGGTCGCCGTACTCGCCGCAGACCCGGTCGCACCACTCCGGGTCCTCCAGGGCGGCGGTGCCGATGTTGACCCGGGCAGCCCCGGTGCCCAGCGCCGCCGTCAGCGACTCGTCGTCCCGGATGCCGCCGGACAGTTCCACCTTCACGTCCAGCCGCTCGACCACCCCGGCCAGCAGAGCGGCGTTGGAGCCGCGGCCGAACGCGGCGTCCAGGTCGACCAGGTGCACCCACTCGGCGCCGTCGTTCTGCCAGGCCAGGGCGGCGTCGAGTGGGTCGCCGTAGCCGGTCTCGGAGCCGGCCGCACCCTGGACCAGGCGTACGGCCTGGCCGTCGGCGACGTCGACGGCGGGCAGCAGGGCAAGTGTCACTGATCTCTCCTCACGAATCACGCACGGCGGCCGAGCAGCGCGACCACCAGGGCCGGCAGCACCAGAACGATCACGGCGGTCAGCACGATGCGCAGCGACAGGTCGGGCACGAACAGCCAGACCAGCGCCGCGGCCAGCACCGGGACGACGACGATGCCGGCGCGCTGGGCGCGGCTGCGCCGGTACAGCCGCCCGGTCCCGCGGCGTTGCGGGGTGACGGACTTGACGAACGCGCGGCGGCGCTGCCGGCGGGCGACCGTGCGGGCCCGGGCCGCCTTCTCCTTCTCCAGCACCGCGATGCGTTCGGCCCGGCGGCGAGCCCGTTCCTTGCTCACAACCCGGCGACCCAGTTCCGCAGCAGCGCGAACCCGGTGTCACCGGACTTCTCCGGGTGGAACTGGGCGGCCGACAATGAGCCCAGCTCGACCGCGGCTGCGAACGGCCGGTCGTGCGCCGTCGTGATCACGCGCGCTCCGGCGACGGCGAGCGCGTCCAGGTCGGAGGCGCCGTACGAGTGGACGAAGTAGAACCGCGCGTCCGCCGGCAGCCCGCGCAGCAGCACCGAGGAGTCCGGCGCGGCGACCGTGTTCCACCCCATGTGCGGCACCCGGGCGGCGTCCAGCCGGGTGACCGCGCCCGGCAGCAGGCCCAGCCCCTTGGTCTCCACGCCGTGCTCGACGCCGGAGTCGAACAGGATCTGCATGCCGACGCAGATGCCCAGCACCGGGCGGCCGGCGGCGACCCGCTCGGCGATCACCGGGCCGGCGCCGAGCTGCTCGATCCCGGCCATGCAGGCCGCGTACGCCCCGACGCCCGGCACGACCAGCCCGTCGGCGTTCAGCGCGGCGTCGAGATCATCGGTCACGCGAACGTCCACCCCGGTGCGGGCCACCGCGCGCTCGGCCGACCGCAGATTCCCCGACCCGTAGTCGAGGACGACCACGCCGGTCACACCAGCCACGCGATTCCGCCGGCCGTGGCCAGCGCCGCGAGCACCGCGACGACGCCGACGCTGAACTTGGTCGCGCCCTGCTGGACGAGCGACACGACACCGCCGACGAGGATGCCGGCGATGACGAACAGGACGATGGCCATTACAGGACACCCTTGGTCGACGGCAGCGCGCCGGCGTTGCGCGGGTCGATCTCGACCGCTTCCCGCAGCGCCCGGGAGAACGCCTTGAACTGGGCCTCGACCACGTGGTGGGCGTCCGGCCGGCCGCCGTCGCGGGCTGCCCGGAGCACGCTGACGTGCAGGGTCAGCCGGGCGGCGAACCCGAACGACTCGAAGATGTGCCGGGTCATGCTGGTCGGGTAGACCGGCCCGATGTACGGCGCCAGTTCCGGCTCGTCGTGCACCACGTACGGCCGGCCGGACAGGTCGACTGCGGCCCGGCACAGCACCTCGTCCATCGGGATCGTCGCCGACCCGTACCGCCGGATACCGGCCTTGTCGCCCAGCGCCCGGGCGAACGCGTCGCCGAGCGCGATGGCCGTGTCCTCCATCGTGTGGTGGGCGTCGATCTCCAGGTCGCCCTCGGTGCGCACGGTCAGGTCGAAGCCGCCGTGCCGGGCCAGCTGGTTGAGCATGTGGTCGTAGAAGCCGACCCCGGTGGACAGCTGGGCCTGGCCGGTGCCGTCGAGGTCGATCTCGACCAGCACCTTGGTCTCGTTGGTGACGCGCTCGACGCGCGCGGCCCTTGTCACAACGCCTCCAGAAATGCGGTGGTTTCCTCGGGGGTGCCCGCCGTCACCCGCAGCCAGCCGGGCAGCCCGACGTCGCGGACCAGCACACCGTGATCGAGCAGCCGCTGCCAGGCGGCGCGCTGGTCGCCGCCGACCTCGAACAGGACGAAGTTGGCGTCGGAGTCGGCGGTGGCGAATCCGCGGCCGCGCAGCTCGGACACGATCCGGTCGCGCTGCTCCTTGATGGCGTCCACGGTCCGCAGCAGCGCCTCCCGGTGCGCGACCGCCGCCCGGGCGGCCGCCTGGGTCAGGGCCGACAGGTGATACGGCAGCCGGACGAGCCGCACCGCGTCCACCACCGCCGGGTCGGCGGCGAGATAGCCCAGCCGTCCCCCGGCGAACCCGAACGCCTTGCTCATGGTCCGGGTGACGACCAGGCGCGGGTGGCCGGGCAGCAGCTCGAGCGCGCTCGGGGTGCCCGGCCGGCGGAACTCCGCGTACGCCTCGTCGACGATCACCATGCCCGGCGCCACCGACAGCACCGCGTCGATCACCGCCGGGTCGAGGGCGGTCCCGGTCGGGTTGTTCGGTGAGCACAGCAGCACGATGTCCGGCTCTTCCGACGCGACGCGATCGCGGGCCGCGGCCGGCGACAACCCGAAATCCGGGTCCCGCAGAGCCCCGATCCACCGCGTGCCGGTACCGGCCGCCAGCAGCGGGTGCATCGAGTAGGAGGGCCCGAATCCGAGTGCCGACCGCCCCGGGCCGCCGAACGCCTGGAGCAACTGCTGCTGCACCTCGTTCGATCCGTTGGCCGCCCACACCTGGTCGCCGGTCAGCCCGTACCCCAGGTAGTCGGCCAGGTCGGCCCGCAGCGCGACGGCTTCCCGGTCCGGGTAGCGGTTGAGGTCGCGCAGCTCGGCCTGCAGCGCCTTGCCGATGGCCTCGACCACCGGTTCCGGCACCGGATAGGAGTTCTCGTTGGTGTTCAGCCGCACGGCCACGTCGAGCTGCGGCGCGCCGTACGGCGTCTGCCCGCGCAGGTCGTCCCGGAGCGGAAGATCGCGCAGCTCAGTCACGGCGGAACCTCGCCGTCACCGCTTCGCCGTGGGCCGGCAGGTCCTCCACGTTGGCCATGGTGACCACGTGGTGGGCGACGTCGCGCAGCGCGGCCTCGTCGTACTCGATGACGTGGATGCCGCGCAGGAACGACTGCACCGACAGTCCCGACGAGTGCCGCGCGCAGCCACCGGTGGGCAGCACGTGGTTGGACCCGGCGGCGTAGTCGCCCAGCGACACCGGCGACCAGGCGCCGACGAAGACGGCGCCGGCGTTGCGCACCCGCATCGCCAGCTCGCGGGCGTCCGCTGTCTGGATCTCGAGGTGCTCGGCGGCATAGGCGTCCACCACCCGGAGCCCTTGCGCCAGGTCGTCGACCAGCACCACCCCGGACTGCGGCCCGGTCAGCGCCTCGCGGACCCGGGACTCGTGCTTGGTCGCCGGCACCCGCCGGGCCAGTTCCGCCTCGACCGCGCCGACCAGTTGGAGCGACGGCGTGACCAGCACCGACGCGGCCAGCGGGTCGTGCTCGGCCTGGCTGATCAGGTCGGCCGCCACGTGCACCGGGTCGGCCGTACCGTCGGCCAGCACCGCGATCTCGGTCGGCCCGGCCTCGGCGTCGATGCCGACCGTGCCGCGCAGCAGGCGCTTGGCCGCGGTCACCCAGATGTTGCCGGGCCCGGTGATCACGTCCACGGGCTCGCACCGGTCGGAGGGGTCGGCGCCGTCCGAGCCGTAGCCGAGCATCGCGATCGCCTGGGCGCCGCCCACGCCGTACACCTCGTCCACCCCGAGCAGCGCGCAGGCGGCCAGCACCCGGGCGTCGGGCAGCCCGTTGTTCTCGGCCTGCGGCGGCGACGCCACGGCGAGCGCGCCGACGCCGGCGACCTGGGCCGGCACCACGTTCATGACCACGGTCGACGGGTACATGGCCAGGCCACCGGGCACGTACAGCCCCACCCGGGACACCGGCACCCAGCGCTCGGTCACGCTGCCGCCCGGCACCACCTGCGTCGTCACATCGGCCCGCTGCTGGTCGGCGTGCACCTTGCGGGCACGGGCGATGACCTCGAGCAGAGCCGCCCGGACGTCGGGATCCAGCGTCGCCTCCGCCGCGGCGATGGCCTCGGCCGGCACCCGCAGCCGCTCGATCGTGATGCCGTCGAATTTCTCCGTGGCCGCTTTCAGAGCGCTGAACCCATGCTCGTGCACCGCCTCGACGACCGGGCGGATCTTCTCGACCGCGACGGAGACGTCGAGTTGGGCACGGGGCAGCAGGCCGCGCGGGTCCCGGGAGGAGCCGCGCAGGTCGATCCGATTCAGCACGGGGACAAGTCTAGGCGGGGGGACCGACATGATTTCCGGCACCGCCCAGCCATCGGGATCGGTGCTCGGCGCGGTTTGTTGCCGATGTGCAGCTACCCGGCCGCGCGCGGACAGCGACCATGCCGATACGGTAGCTGTGTGGGCGCGATACTCCCGGTCTTCCCCCTGAGCACCGTGCTGTTCCCGGGCCTGGTGCTGCCCCTGCACATCTTCGAGGAGCGGTACCGCGCGCTGGTCCGCGACCTGGTCGCGTCGACCGACGACGGCCCGCAGGAGTTCGGCGTGGTCACCATGCGCCGCGCCCTCGAGGTCCAGGTCCAGGCGGTGGTCGAGGGCGAGCCGGAACCGCCGGCGACCGAGGCCCCGGTGACGGCGTCCCAGGTGTTCGACGTCGGCTGCACGGCCGAGCTGCGCCAGGTCACCGAGCTGCCGGACGGCCGCTTCGACATCGTCACCGTCGGCCGCCGCCGCTTCAAGGTGCTCAGCCTCCAGGCCGGCCCGCTGCCCTACCTGACGGCCGAGGTCGACTGGCTTCCCGACGACGAGGAACCCGGCGAGCTCGCCGACCGGCTGGCCCCGCGCGTCCTGGCCGCATTCCGGACGTACCTCGATCTTCTGCGCCCCGACTCCGAAGCCCTGGAACAGGTCCCCGACGACCCGACGGTGCTGTCCCACCTGGTCGCGGCCACCGCCCAGCTGACGCTGGACGAGCGCCAGTCCCTGCTGGCCGCGCCCGACACGGTGGCCCGCCTGCGCGCCGAGCTCAAGCTCCTCAACCGCGAGGCCGGCCTGCTGGCCCGGGTCCGCGCCGTACCGGTCCCCCTGAGCGACCTGGCCCGGCCCGCCAGCCCGAACTAGAAACATCATCAGGTACGGGCCGCCGCCGAGAACCGAGCCCGCCCGCGGCGTGGTCAGTGGTCAAGGCCGTTGCGCCCGTTCCGGGCTCGAGCCGGACCCACGCTCATGACCGATGACGAGTCACCCCTCAGCGGCGGGCGCTGGACCGCCGGCGTCGTCCGGGTCGGCGACACCGTCCGCCGTCCCGGTACCGGGTTCACCGCCGCCCTGCTGACCCACCTCGCGGCGAACGGCTTCGACGGCGGCCCGCGCCACCTCGGCTGGGACGACCGCGGCCGGCAGATCCTGTCGTACCTCCCCGGCGACGTGCCACCGAGATGGCAGCGGTTCACCGACGACCAGGTCGCCGCGGCCGCCGTCCTCCTCCGCCGTTTCCACGACGCCGGCCGCGATTTGGCGGCAACACTCGGCGGCGAGGTGATCTGCCACCACGACCCCGGCCCGAACAACACGGTGTTCCGGGACGGCCGTCCTGTCGCGCTGATCGACTTCGACTTCGCCGCCGCCGGACCGGCCCTCGACGATGTGGCCTACCTGGCCTGGTCCTGGTGCATCTCGTCCCGCCCCGACCGCGCCCCGCCGACCGGCCAGGCCGGCCAGGTCCGCGTGCTCGCCGACGCCTACGGCCTGACGGCTGCCGACCGGGCCGGCCTGCCCCCCGCGATCGAATCCCGCTTCACCCGCAATGAGCAGATCTGGCAGGAGGTGCGCGACGGCGCCCGGATGTCGACGTCCAGCGGCCAATACGCTGCCGAGATCTTGGACTGGACCCGCCGCGAGGCCGCGTACTTCGCCACCGAGAGGGGTGCATTCGTCGCGGCCCTGTACGCCCGATCCGAGTAGGCCGGCCAGCCAGGGGTTCAGGCGTTGTCGGGGCGCGCCCAGCTCGACGGCAGGTCGTCCGACGGAGAAGGCGGCACCGGCCGGCCGGGGGGCTGGGACTCGGGATTCAGGGACTCGGGATTCTGGGGCTCGGGATGCTGGAGATCCGGGTGCTGGAGGTCGTGGCCGTAGCCGGGGCGGGCACCGGGCTGGTCCAGGTCGGGGTCGTTCGACCAGCCGGCCAGCAGGGTCATCACGATCGCCGCGGCGAAGGCCGGGACCAGCAGGACGCCGTGGGTGTGCAGTTCCGGCGGCGCGTGGAAGGTGCCGCCGGTGGTGGCCGAGTCGCGCCAGCTCTCGTACGCGCTGCGCCCGATCCACTGGCCCGCCTGCCAGGCGACGAGGGCCGCCCCGTACGCGCCGGCGGTTACGGCCAGCAGCAGGGCCGGCCCGCGGTCGCGGCGCCGGACCATCCACGCGACCACGGCGGCGACCACGCCGAACGCGAACCCGAGCAGCGTGAACCAGCCGTCGGCGGCGACGTACTCCTCCGGCGACGGGTCGTTGACCACGATGCCGCCCTGCCCGGCGTCCAGCACCGGCACCCTCGGCGCGACGAAGTGCCAGAGCACGCCCAGGACCACGCCGGTCACGGCCACGATCAGGGCGGTGAGCACGGCGTTGCGGAGCATCTGCTTCCACGAGCGGCGCGACGGCGGTTCCGGTTCCCACGGCCCGTACGGGTAGGAGTCCGCACCCGGATCGGCCGGCGGCGTCTGGTCCTGGCTGGTGCTCACTCCACGATCCTGCCAGGTACAGCTGAAAGCCGTCGCCGGATGCTCACAGGCACGCTCAGGCCACGGCCGACGGCCCGAAGATGGTCTTCAGGTCGGCGCGCAGCGCGGTGGTCGGCGACACCCGCACCCCGCCCAGCCGCATCACCGTCGTCCGGCTGCCGTTCTGCAGGTGGACGTGCACCTCGGCGTCGCCGGGGTGGCTGACCAGGATCTCCTTGAGCTGGTCGACCATCGGCGGCGTGCACCGGGTGATCGGCAGAGTCAGCGTGATCGGCTTGGTTGTGCCGGCCGACGACACGTCCGGCATCGACATGTCCATCGCCATGATCCGCGGGGTGTCGTCCCGCCGGTCGACCCGGCCCTTGACCACGACGATGGCGTCCTCGGCGATGTACTGCCCGATCACCTCGTACGTGTTGGGGAAGAACAGCGTCTCGACGCCGCCGGCCAGGTCCTCGAGCGTGGCCGAGGCCCAGGCCCGGCCCTGCTTGGTGATCCGCCGCTGCACGCCGGTGAGGATGCCGGCCAGCGTGACGATCTGGCCGTCCGGCACCGAACCCTCCTCGTTCAGCGAGGCGATGGTGGTGTCGGCCGCGTTCTGCAGGATCTGCTCGAGGCCGGCCAGCGGGTGGTCGGACACGTACAGGCCGAGCATCTCCCGCTCGAAGGCGAGCTTGTCGCGCTTGTCCCACTCGCCGTCGCCGATCGGCGGCATGGCCACCTGGGCGCCGCCGGCCCCGGAGTCGTCGCCGAACGCCCCGAACAGGTCGAACTGCCCGGCCGCCTCGTTGCGCTTGACGTCGGCGTACGCGTCGATGGCCTCGGCGTGGACCGCCAGCAGGGCCTTGCGGGCGTGGCCCATCGAGTCGAACGCGCCCGCCTTGATCAGTGATTCCACCGTCTTCTTGTTGCAGGCGACGGCGTCCACCTTGGACAGGAAGTCGTAGAAGTCCGCATAGTTGCCCTTGGCCTCGCGGCAGCGGGCGATCGCGTCGACCACGTTGTGCCCGACGTTGCGGACCGCGGCCAGGCCGAACCGGATGTTCCTGCCGATCGGGGTGAACGGGCCGGACGACTCGTTGACGTCGGGCGGCAGGACCTGGATGCCCATGCGCCGGCACTCGGCCAGGTACATCGCCATCTTGTCCTTGTCGTCGCCGACGCTGGTCAGCAGGCCGGCCATGTACTCGGCTGGATAGTTCGCCTTGAGGTAGCCGGTCCAGTACGAGACCAGGCCGTACCCGGCGGTGTGGGCCTTGTTGAAGGCGTAGTCGGCGAACGGCACCAACACGTCCCAGATCGCCTTGACCGCACCGTCGCTGTAGCCGTTGGCGACCATGCCGTCCCGGAACGGGATGTACTCCTTGTCCAGGACCTCTTTCTTCTTCTTGCCCATGGCCCGGCGCAGCAGGTCGGCCTTGCCCAGCGAGTACCCGGCGAGGATCTGCGCGGCGCGCTGCACCTGTTCCTGGTAGACGATCAGGCCGTAGGTCGGCCCGAGGATCTCCTCGAGCGGCTTCTCCAGCTCGGGGTGGATGCCGGTGATCTCCTGCAACTTGTTCTTGCGAAGCGCGTAGTTGGTGTGCGAGTTGGCGCCCATCGGGCCGGGCCGGTAAAGGGCCAGCACGGCGGAGATGTCCTCGAAGTTGTCCGGTTTCATCAGCCGCAGCAGCGAGCGCATCGGGCCGCCGTCGAGCTGGAACACGCCCAGGGTGTCACCCCGGGCGAGCAGCTCGTAGGTCGGCGCGTCGTCCAGCGGCAACCCCAGCAGGTCGAGTTTCCGGTGGTGGTTGAGCTCGATGTTCTTGACCGCGTCGTCGATGATCGTCAGGTTGCGCAGGCCCAGGAAGTCCATCTTGAGCAGGCCCAGCGTCTCGCAGGTGGGGTAGTCGAACTGCGTGATGATCGCGCCGTCGGCGTCGCGGCGGGTCAGCGGGATGTGCTCGATGATCGGCTCGGCCGACATGATGACCCCGGCAGCGTGCACACCGGTCTGCCGGATCAGGCCCTCGATGCCGCGCGCGGTGTCGATCACCTTCTTGACGTCCGGGTCGGTCTCGTAGAGGGTGCGGAGCTCGCCGGCCTCGCCGTACCGCTTGTGGTCCTTGTCGAAGATGCCGGCCAGCGGGATGTCCTTGCCCATCACGGCCGGCGGCATGGCCTTGGTGATGCGGTCGCCCACCGCGTACGGGTAGCCCAGCACCCGGGCCGAGTCCTTGATCGCAGCCTTGGCCTTGATCGTGCCGAACGTGGCGATCTGCGCGACCTTGTCCTCACCCCAACGCTCGGTCACGTACCGGATGACCTCGCCGCGGCGGCGCTCGTCGAAGTCGATGTCGACGTCGGGCATGGACACGCGCTCGGGGTTGAGGAACCGTTCGAAGATCAGGCCGTGCAGCAACGGGTCGAGGTCGGTGATGCCCATTGCGTACGCGACCAGGGAGCCGGCGGCTGAGCCCCGGCCCGGGCCGACCGCGATGCCGCTGCGCTTGGACCACTGGATGAAGTCGGCGACCACGAGGAAGTAGGACGGGAAGCCCATCTGGATGATGATCCCGAGCTCGTACTCCGCCTGCTTGAGGTGTGTGTCCGGGATGCCGCCGGGGAAGCGCCGGTTCAGCCCCTCGAACGCCTCGTGCCGGAACCACGACTCCTCGGTGTGACCGTCCGGCACCGGGAAGCGGGGCATCAGGTTCTTGAAGGTGAACATCCCCTCGGTGTCCACCCGCTCGGCCACCAGCAGAGTGTTGCGGCAGCCCTCCAGCCACGTCTCGGACGAGTCGACCGAGCGGATCTGGTCGGCCGATTTGATGTAGTAACCGCCGCCCTCCAGCCGGAACCGGTTGGGGTCGGCGATGTTGCTGGCGGTCTGCACGCACAGCAGGATCTCGTGCGCCTCGGCCTGCGACTCGAAGGTGTAGTGCGAGTCGTTGGTGACCAGCGGCGGGATGCCGAGCTTCTTGCCGACCTCGATCAGGCCGTCGCGGACCCGCTTCTCGATGGACAGACCGTGGTCCATGATCTCGAGGAAGTAGTTGTCCTTGCCCAGCGCGTCCTGATAGGCCGCCGCGGCCTTGATCGCCTCGTCGAACTGGCCCAGCCGCAGCCGGGTCTGCACCGCGCCGGACGGGCAGCCGGTGGTGCCCATGATGCCCTCGGCGTGCTCGGCGATGAGGTCCAGGTCCATCCGCGGCCACTTGCCGAGCTGACCCTCCATCGAGGCCCGCGAGTTGAGCCGGAAAAGGTTCTTCAGCCCGGTGGCGTTGCGCGCCCACATGGTCATGTGGGTGATCGCGCCGTTGCCGGAGATGTCGTCGCTCTTCTGCTCCGGCCGGCCCCACTTGATCCGGGACTTGGTGAGCCGGGACTCGGGCGCCACGTACGCCTCGACGCCGATCACCGGGGTGATGCCGGCCGCGGTCGCCTGCTTGTAGAAGTCGTACGCCCCGTGCATGTTGCCGTGGTCGGTGATGGCCACTCCGGGCATGCCCAGCCGGGAAGCCTCGGAGAGGACGTCCTTGATCCGCGCCGCCCCGTCGAGCATCGAGTACTCGGTGTGCACGTGGAGATGCACGAACGAGTCAGACACCCCGGGGCCCCCTATCTCTGGTCCGCGACCGACGAGGCGACTCTAGTCCGGCCCCCCGACAAGAAACGGCGGCGACACCCGGCTTACTCGACGAACGGTTCGATCATCGTCGACGCCGCTCGGAGCCACGCGACACGGGTCTCGGGCAACAGGTCGGCGTACTCGATGGACGACCCGACCTCGAGGGCCGGGTCGTACGGCACCACGACCACGGCCCGGGTCCGAGTGGCGAAATGCTTCTTCAGGTCCTCGAGGATCGGCAGCGGACCCGGCGACGGGCAGGAGATCAACGTCACAGCGTTCTTGACCAGGTCGTCCATGCCGGTCTCGTCGAGCAGATCGAGCATCCAGTCGGCGGTGAACGCCGCGTCCTCCCGGGGCACGGTGGTGACCACCAGCTGGTCGGCCGCCTTCATCACGGTCTGCCAGTTCACGCTTTCCACGTTGTTGCCGGTGTCGACACAGATCACGTCGTGCGTACGGCGCAGGAGGTCCATCACCCGGCGGACCGTGCTCTGGTCCAGCCGCTGCGCGAACCGCGGGTTCTCCTCGCCGGCCAGGACGTCGTACGACCCGTCGGAGGCGTGCCGCAGGTAGTCGTCGAGTTCCCGGATCAGCTCGTCGGCGTGCATGTTCTCGATCTGCATCAGGTCGCCGACCAGGTGCCGGATGGTCCGCGCGTGCCGGGCGCTGCCGGCCCGCAGCCCGAGGGTGCCCCGCAGCTCGTTGTCGTCCCAGGCGAGCACGCCCCGGCCGCGGACGCTGCCGATGCTGGCCGCGGCCAGCACGGTGGCGGTGGTCTTGTGCACGCCGCCCTTGGGGTTGGCGAAGGCCAGCACCCGGGGCGAGCCGAGCTTGCGGCGCATCAGCGCCACCGCCCGGTCGGTGTCCTGATCGGGCTCGGCCTGGCGCCACTCGATGCGGGCCGGCGCGGGCGAGGTCGGCGCCGGCGGCGCGGGGAGGACAGCGGCCGAGCCCACCGAAGCGGCGGCCCGGGCCGGCGGGTAAACGGCGGGCGGCGGGGCGGTGGTGGGCGCGGCCCGGGTGGCCGGGTTGAAGAAGCTGTGCGGAGCTTCGACATCGCCGCCGCCACGGCTGTGCAGGCCGTCGGCCAGCCGGCTCGGGCGCCGCGGTTCCCGCGGGTTCACCGGGCGGCCGTCGGGCGACGGCGCGGAAGGCAGCGCCGGGGGCAGCGCGGCGGGCTGGCGGGGACGGCGGTCCAGCGGGTTGAGCGCGCGCCGGTCCAGCGGGCGCGGCGGCTCAGCGGCCGGCCGGAAGTCGCCCGCCGACCGGGGATCAGCAACCGACCGGGGATCAGCGACCGACCGGGGATCAGCGACCGGTCCGGGCTCGCCGGCCGCGCGCAGCTCGGCCAGCGGATTCGACGGCCGCGCGGGCAGCTCGGTCAGCGGATTCACCGGCCGCGGGGGGAACTCGCCGGCCGGCCGGGGGCCCGGCTCGCTCGCCGGGCGCGAGAGCGGCTCGGTGGCGCCGTTGCCGAGCCGCTGGGGAAACGCCCCACCGCCCAGGCGCTGCGGGAAGTCGGCACCACCCAGGCGCTGCGGAAAGTCGGTACCGGGCGGGCGCTGCGGGAACTCGGGGGCGCCGTTCGACCGGCGCTGCGGCAGTTCGGACAGGCCGCCACCGGGCGGGAACATCTCGGCCGCCGGGCGCGCGTCGAGCGGGCGGCGGCTGGGCAACGGCTGGGCGGCCGAGGCCGGGGCCTGCCGGATCGGCGCCGCGGGCGGAGTGCTCTCCTCCTCCGGCTCGCGGGCCTCGTCGGTCGTCCGGGACCCGTGGCGGGCACGGTCGAGCAGCGCCCGCCATCGCGGGGCAGGTTCCGTAGGCCGGCCCCATCCGGTCTCGGTCCCATCCACGGCTCGTCCTCCTGCCCTGCTCTACGTCCCGCCGCCGATCCTTGGAGATCCGGCGGTCATGGTCCTGCCTGCCCCAGGCTACGGAGCAAAAGCCCGGTCGGGCCACTCCGCGGGCCGGATAGTCCCGAAGTACTCGATTCACCCGGGAAAATCGGCGGGTGGATCAGCCCCCGGATGCGCCGGTCGCCGCGACCGGCTTCGAGGGACGCGGTCCGCCCGCGCGTTCCTCCGATGCCGGGACGTACGGGCCCGATCCCGCACCGGGCGGGCCGTCGCGAGCCCCGAGCGACGAGGGTACTGGCGTGGCCGTGGCCGGGGCAACCGGCGCCGGCGGGGATTCGGAAGGCCCGGGGACGGCCGGCTGCTCCGGCAGCGGCGGGTCGAACTCGACGCCGTCCGGCGAGGTCAGCTCCGGCGCGGGATCGACCGCGCGCACGCCGTCCCGGTCCGCCACCGAGGTCAGCGCGGCCGGCGAGGCCCGGACCACGGCCGCGAACACGCAGGCACAGCCGGACCGGTACGCGCCGGCTTCGGACGCCGCCACCTGAGCCGCGGTCGCGTACGCCTGGCGCAGCCGCGCATCGCTGGGCGTGTCGCCGCGGACCCGCCGCATCAGCTGCCGGTAGTCGGCACTCTCCTGGTTGCGCAGCGCGGCCGTGGCGCTCATCCCGGCTACTACGTCCTGCGGAATGCGGTACGCCGGGATCCGTACGACCGGGGTCGGCGCGCCCGGCAGCGGTGCCCGCGCGTACACCTGGGCCACCGCGACCCCGGCCAGCGCCGGCGCCAGCCTCTCCGGCGGGACGTAGGCGCCCAGGGTGACCAGCGCCCACGTGTCGGCCACCCGCCCGGACCCGTCCAGCGCGGCCAGTTCGTCGTGCGATGCGTCGAGGTAGCCGAGCACCGACTGGCCCGGGAGCAGGCCGATCCGGACCACGGCGGGCGGACCGCCGGCAGTCGGCGGGTCCGGTTCGGACAGCCAGATCACGGCCACCACCAGCGCCGCGGCCGACGCGATCGCGAGACCGGTCAAGATCCGCGTCCCCGCCGCCATGTGGGAGAACTCCCTGTCAGCCGGTTTCGCGGAGCGCATCCAGCGCGCGCTCCAAGTCTTCAGGGTAGTCGCTGACGAACCGCACCTCGTCCTGCGTCCGCGGGTGCAGGAAGGCCAGCTCGTGGGCGTGCAGCCACTGCCGGTGCAGGTCCAGGCGGGCAGCCAGGGTGGGGTCGGCGCCGTAGGTGAGATCCCCCACGCACGGGTGCCGGAGGGCGGAGAAGTGCACCCGGATCTGGTGGGTTCGCCCGGTCTCCAGCCGCACGTCGACCAGGCTCGCGGACCGGAACGCCTCGAGGGTGTCGTAGTGGGTGACGCTGGGCTTCCCCGAGGACATCACCGCGAACCGGTAGTCGGCGGTCGGGTGCCGGTCGATCGGCGCGTCGATGGTCCCGCGCAGCGGATCGAGGTGGCCCTGGACCACGGCGTGGTACCGCTTCTCGACCTCGCGCTCCTTGAACGCCCGCTTGAGGACGCTGTACGCCATCTCGCTCTTGGCCACCACCATCACCCCGGTGGTGCCCACGTCCAGCCGGTGCACCACACCCTGCCGCTCCGGCGCGCCGGAGGTGGCGATGTGCTGACCCATCGCGGCCAGGCCGCCGATCACAGTCGGGCCGGTCCAGCCCGGGCTCGGATGCGCGGCCACCCCGACCGGTTTGTCGACCACGACGATGTCGTCGTCCTCGTAGATGATGGTGAGGCCCGCCACGGGCTCGGCCGGCGCCGCCGGGGCGGTCGCCGGGGCGGGCAGCGTGACCTCGAGCCAGGCGCCGGCCGAAACCTTGTCCGACTTGGGCCGGGGGAAGCCGTCGACCAGGGCGTACCCGTCCTCGACGAGCGTCGCCGCGGCCGTCCGGGACAGCCCGAACAACCGCGAGACGGCCTGGTCCAGGCGCATCCCGTCCAGGCCGTCGGGCACCGGCAGCGAACGCTGCGCGCTCACGACGCGGTCTCGGTCTTCTTCGCCGCCTCACGCCGGGCCCGGGTGCCGTCGCGCTGCAGACCGATCAGTTCCAGCAGTACGGCCAGGGCCACGCCCACGGTCAGGCAGCTGTCGGCGATGTTGAACACCGCGAACCGTTCCCCGTACGGCGCGAACACGCTGATCATGTCGACCACGTGCCCGCGGAACGGCCCCGGCGCGCGGAACAGCCGGTCGGCCAGGTTGCCCAGCGCCCCGCCCAGCACCAGGCCGAGCGCGATCCCCCACGGCACCGAGCGCACCTTCCGGGCCATCCAGACGATCCAGCCGATGACGACCACCGTGATCAGCGGGAACACCCAGGTGTGCCCGCTGCCGAAACTGAACGCCGCCCCGCTGTTGCGCAGCAGCGACAGGTAGATCAGCCCGCCCAGGATGCGGACCGGCTGTCCCTCGTGCAGATGCGCGGTGGACAGGTGCTTCACCCACTGGTCCAGCGCCACGGCGAGCACGCCGGTGACGCCCAGGGTCACCAGCGCGGCGGTGGTGAAGCCGGAACGGGCGCCGCCGGAACGGGCACCGCCGGAACGGGCGTCCGCGGCCGGGACGCCCGTGGCCTCGTCGGCGTTCAGCGTCGTTCCTCCAACTGCTTACAACTCACGCACAGGGTCGCGGACGGGAACGCCGCCAGCCGCTCGGCGGGGATGGCGTTGCCGCACCGTTCGCAGTAACCGTAGTGGCCCTCGCCCAGCCGGTCGATGGCGCGTTCCACCTGCGTGATCCGCTCCAGCAGACTGTTCGCGAGGGTGATCTCCTGATCGTGCTCGCCGGTCTTGGTCCCGGTGTCCGCCTGGTCGTCGCCGGCCGAGTCGGTCAACCGGCCGCGCTGCAGCTCGGTGATCTCCGCGATCGTCCGGTCGTAGTCGGTCTGCAGCTCGTCCCGGCGCTCGTGCAGAGCGTCGGCGATCTTCTTCGTCTCGGCCGCAGTCCGGGTCCGCTGCGCGGCGGCCTTGGCGGTCGAGGCTGACCTGGTATCGGTGGCCTTGGCCATCGTCGCTCCCTCGGCCGCGGAGTACGCGGCGGTCGGCGGTCTGCGAAACGTAGTCGGTTCGGCCGTGGTTGCGGCCGGGCCCACCCGTCCCCTGTCTCGGTTCTCTGTCTCATGCCGGCGCCCTCGCCGGCCGGCACGGCCGCGTGGGCCGTCAGCTGTGCCGCTTTCCCCCTGCCTCGGCCGGCGCATCGCCCCCACGTGCGCAAATAGCGCGGTGAACGTGCCACCGCGCAGAGCCGAGGCTCGCAAGGATACGGAACGTGAAGACCAGCGACAACATCCGCTCCGGAGCAAAGCTCGCCAACCAGCACGAAACACCCGGCCGGCCGGGTCGGATTGCCGACGAACGCCGATGATCGCAGTTTTCCGCGGGTCCGGCCGCCGCTCCAGGCTTGACGGTGTTGATCGTCACGGCGCTCCCGACCGGCCGGCGGGGGTCACCGGGGTGGCGCCTCGCGGCCGTCCTCACCGTGCCAGCGGGCCAGCCGGCCGCGCCGGCTGACCGCGCGCATCCGGCGCTCGGCCTCGTCGCGGACCTCCGCGGTGGCCACCAGCAGCAGTTCGTCGCCGACCCGCAGCCGGGTGTCCGGGCCGGGGACGAAGCCGGCGCCGTCGCGGACGATCAGCGTGATCACCGCGCCCATCGGCAGGCGCAATTCGTCGATGTGTACGCCGGCCAGCCGCGACCCGGGCACCACGTCGATCTCCAGCAGGTCGGCGTTCATCCTCTCCAGCGGCGCGGTCTCCACGTGGATCTCCGTCGCCTCGGCCGGAGCCGTCACCCCGAGCACCCGGGCCGCCGGGGCGAGCGTCCCCGCCTGCACCAGCGTGAAGATGATGACCAGTACGAACACCGCGTCGAAGAGCCCGGTGGCGCCGGGCGTGCCGGCCGAGAGCGGAATCGTGGCCAGCACGATCGGCACCGCCCCGCGGAGCCCGGCCCAGGACAGGAACGCGCTGCCCCGCCACCCGATCCGCATCGACGGGCGGCTCGCCACCGATCCGGCGAGTGGTCGGCCGGGGCACGCTGAC